>CAVUOR010000001.1:0-51867 GCA_963743145.1 uncultured Actinomycetota bacterium
GATGACGCCGAGGTCTTTGCCAACTTCATTGGCATGGCGCCATTGGTGAACGGCCCAATCACTCATCTTTATGTCGCCGACAATGAGCTCGTCAAACAGGGTGATCCGCTCTTCGACATCGACGACCGCCCCTATGCCTATGCACTTGCTCATGCCAAGTCAGATCAACAGGCACTTAAGGGCGAGATCAGCGATCAGCGGCGCATCATTGCAGGGAAGGTAAGCGGCGTGGATGTGGCAAGGGCCGGCGCGCTGAGTTCTGAAGCCAGCCTGGAACGAGCTGCGGCATCCGTAAACCAGGCGAAGGCTGATGTCGCCAATGCCAAAGCAGCGGTGGAGCGCGCCGATGCCGAGCAGGCCTACGCGAGCAACAATCTTCACCGCATTGAACCGTTACTGGCCAAGCAGTTTGTCACGGTGGATCAGGTAGATCAGGCGCGCACGCTGGAAGTCTCACGTTCTCAGGCTTCGCACCAGGCCCGCTCCCAGCTTGCCCTGGCGGAGGCGGGACTGGCTGCGGCGGAAGCGCAATACAGAGAGGGGCAGGCTACCGTGATTGAGAGCCATCAGCAGGTGCAGCAGGCGACCCATAATGTCACCACGCTGGAACCGCTGTTAGGAGAACTGCCGGGGAAACAAGCAGCGATCGATACCGCGCAATACAACTTCGACAACTGCCGGATCACCGCTCCATTCAGTGCTCGCGTGACCAACCTCACCATTTCAAAAGGTGCCTATGCGACGGCTGGACAGCACATCTTTACTCTGATTGACACGCGTGTGTGGTGGGCCGTCGCAAATTTCCGTGAAACGCAGCTCAAACATATCCAGCCCGGTACGGAGGCAGATGTCTACGTCCTCTCCAGGCCGAATATTCGCTTCAAGGGTGTAGTGGACAGCGTAGGCTTCGGCGTAACTCCCGACGCCGATCTGATTGGCACTCTCTCGCAGCCTGGCCTGCCCGACGTGCAGCGCACTCTTAACTGGGTACATCTCGCCTCGCGTTTCCCGGTGCGGGTACGCATCGAATCGCAACCGTCCGACATCTTTCGTCTCGGCGAATCAGCAGTTGTAATCATCCGCGGAGATACTTCCCTCCTGCCTCGCAGATAGCTATGGCGACGACGTCGGTTCGGCTTCCGCATGTAACTGGTTTTAGCTGGTTTCCGGACTTCCTGCGCAAAGAGCTTGCTCCGTTTCCAGGGCGGGGCGTGATTGTCGCGCGGATGGTAATTGCTGCGAGCATCACCGCCATCCTGATCGACACATTCCGCATTCCCGGCGGAGCCATTGGAGTTCTCAGCGCGTTTCTGCTGTCGCGTGAAAGCATCCAGTCCACGGCGCAATCGGCTCTTACCTTAGGGGGCGCCTTCCTCCTCGGCGGTCTCTTCGTTCCGATTGGGTCACGGTTCTTTGCTTCGGTTCCCATCACTCACTTTCTGTGGGAGGGAATCAGCCTGTTCATCATTTTCTTTCTGCTCAGAACTCTTACGAGCTATTTGGCTGCCATCAATCTCGGCGCAATAGCGACCGCTATGTTCGCTATCTGGTATCTTCCCGGTCCGGGGGAGCAAAATGTCGAGCTCTCATTGTGGCAGGTGTTGGCGGCGTTGGTTGGCGCTTTGGTGACACTTGCAGTGGAGATAGTCTTCCATGCCATCCATCATGTCGATGAGATCGTGGATGGAATGGACGCCCGGCTTCAACATATCGAAGCTCTGATGGAAGACTATGCTGCCAATCGACCTTTGTCTCCTGAGACTGCTCGCACTGCTCGCCCAATATGCCGTGGTGGGCATGGGATCGTTGCGCCGTGAACTCGCGCGCAGGAATCGAAGAGCCAATTCACCGTATGCGCACCAGCGCGCTGGTTTCACTTACCGGCCGTGCCATCGATTTCGCAGCGGCACTATCCAGCACGCTTCTGGCCCCGACTCCTCAAGAGCAGCAACGAGCAGCACAACTCGCGCCGCGCATTGCCGAGATACGTCGCTGCCTCCGGACAAATGAAGCGCCGTCGCGCCGGAGACCCCAGCCTGGCACCGCAGGGACACCGCTGCTCACGGAGCTGGAAGCTATGGTCTCACTCATGCCGTCCGCGTTCGTCAGTGAAAGCTCGAATCGATCCGCGACTGGAGATTCTGGAGAGCGCGCCCTCCTCAAATCGCATCTTTGTTCCGGACGCGTTTTCCAATCCTGAGCATCTGCGGTTTGTTCTCGGCGGAACATTGGCCGCCATGATTTGCTATGTGCTCTATGTGTCGTTGGATTGGCCCGGGATTTCAACCTCGGTGACTACCTGCGTCTTTACTGCTCTCTCGAACGTTGGCACATCGCGTCAAAAACAGGTGTTGCGCATCGTGGGTGCGGTCCTGGGCGGCTTCGTCTTCGGTATGGGTTCGCAGATGTTTATCTTGCCGAATATCGATTCCATCAGCCGGCTTCATTGTGCTGTTTGCCGTTGTGACCGCGATCGCTGCCTGGGTCAGCACGTCGAGTTCGCGCCTTTCCTATGTCGGGTCTGCAGATCGCCTTGGCTTTTTACCTGATTACCCTGAGCGAGTTCCGCATTCAGACGTCACTTACTATTGCACGCGACCGCGCCATCGGTGTGCTTCTGGGCACTTTCATGATGTGGCTGGTATTCGAGCGGTTGTACTCCCGACCCGCGGGCGACGAGATGGTGCGCATTTTCATTCGCAATCTGCGTCTTATGGCGGAACTGATCAATGCCTCACCCGCGGACACGGATACCGCAGCGATCGTCAAGGTTCGCAGGCAAAGGGATCAGGTCTACAGCTACTTCAACCAAGTAAACGCGCAGGCCGATGCCGTGCCTTTCGAAACCGGGCCCGCCCGCGCAGCGGACATGGCTGCGCGTGATCGGATCCGCCGCTGGCAGGCCTCGTTGCGCACTTTTTATCTTTTGGAGGCACCCCTGATCCAGTTCCGTGTATTTGGTGATGTCAGTCTGAAGTCGAGATCTTTCACCGAGATGTATAACGCGTTCCGCGAGCAATGCTCACGATCCTTCGAACGCATGGCGGAAAGCCTTGAAAACCAGCTCAACAAAAGACCGTACGACGGCGGCGTTCCCCGCAGCCTCGCGGCGCTGCTTGACTCGCAGGCTGGCGCGCATACCACCTTCTCAGAACGAGAGGAGGCGCTGTTGCGCATGCTGCGCACGATCGCATCGCTGGTTGATCGCATGCAAAGCGAAGTTGCATCCGAAGAGCTTTATGGAACGGTCTGAACCAGACAACCTTGTGAGGCGGGATAGCGTGTTGAGCGCTAAGTGACGGAGGTCGCACGCCTGATCGGCAGTACGGCCTCTGTGCTTTTGACTGAAGTATTGCTTCATGCGTGGCGGGGTCAATTCCTGTCCATCTGCATCTGATTCACCTTGTACTCCTCCTCGACACGGAGGCGTCGTACAACCGTAAGCCCATCACTGCCAAGTAGAAACGTGGTGCCTGTTTCATCGTTCGTCACGCGATGTTTCACATCCTTGACGGTAGCGAGTTGAGTCGGAGCAGAAGTGGTGATATCGATTACCCGGTAGTCACGCGCAACTGCAGGGCTGTAGTGGTGGGATTGACTCGTGACGAGAAGGGCACTCTCACCCAAGGGCTCGGCCGACCCAAGATCCGCCACAGCCGAGATCATCCGAAGCACAGGCTTCTTAGTCTTGCGTAGGTCAAGCACTGCTTCCTTCTGACTGTCCCGAAAGCGGACGAGTTCAGCATGGTCACCAAGAGGACGAACGAAATCGAAGGCGCCCTTTGTTGCTAACGGCGTGCTCACTACCAGCTTGATACGAGCCGGATCCGTAACTTCAAAGACTGATAGACGAGCACCTTGCTGCTGCTCGATATAGAGATACGTGCTTCCTGCACTGTCGAAGTGAAGAAATAGGGAATTACCCGGTGTCTGCGCCTGTTCCGGAAGATCAGAAGCTTCCATGACTAGCAACTGTTTGGATCGCGAATGGATCTCCGCTTCTGCTGCTGGTGTGGTTAGAATCGATGCCGCGACGACTAGGCCAAGTGCGAGTGTGGATTTGCTGATAGTGTTCATGACTCTTCTCCTTTTCGATATCCAGTCTTGATCCACAGAGGCAGACACGTCCAAGTAGTAAAAATGATGCCGTATAAGCCGGAGGGCATCGAATTCGATATCAGTGTTCTGCTTATAGGGCATAAGAATTTACGAATTCCGTTATTGCAGGCTTCGTCCTAATGTCGAAGCATGACTATACGAAAAATACCCACCACAACAATCGCAATCATCGGTGGAGGGGTGAGTGGGGCCCTTACCGCGTTTCACCTGGTTCGGCAGGAAGCCCGGCGCGTGTCATCCTCATCGACCAGCGACCTGATTTCGGGCTTGGCCTGGCATATTCAACTCCGAGCCTTCGCCATCTGTTAAATGTTCCTGCAGGGAAGATCAGCGCGCTGCCCGATCAACCAGGCCACTTCGTCAATTGGCTTCGCAAGAATCATGACCCGGCTGCGACGGAGAAGACATTTGCTCCACGAGCGATATTTGGGCGGTACATCCAATTTCTCCTGAGATCGACGAGCCCGCTTAAACAGGAGATCGCCACGGTCGTTGATGTCCGCCTACATGATTCCGGCGCTGTGCTCAGGTTGCATAACGGGTGCGAGTTACGGGCCGACCTTGTCGTTCTCGCAACCGGAAACTTCGATCCAGCTCCTCTTCCGGGAATAACGAAAGCCGCCACCGATTCTGGTCTGTATCGCCACAATGCATGGACGGCGGAGACCTATGAGGGATTGAATCCCGACGCGTCTGTTGCGCTCATCGGAACAGGTCTCACCGGCGTCGATGTCGTGCTGAGACTTCGTGAACTCGGACACCGTGGAAGGATCATTGCTGTGTCGCGCCACGGCATCTTTCCCAATCGGCATGACGATTACGCACCACTGAGTTCAAGTGCAATCCCATTGGATACACCGGCTACCTGTGTTGCATATCTTCGCGCTCTTCGAGCCGTAATTCGCGCAGGTGCGGAGTGGAGAGCCGCCGTCGATAGCCTGCGTGAGACGACGAACGAACTGTGGCTCCGTCTGCCGATCCAGGAAAAGAAGCGCTTTCGGCGCCACCTGCAGCACAGATGGGACGTAGTACGCCATCGCATGGCGCCGCTAATCGCCGACGTGATCGAGGCTGAGCTTCGGAACGGTACTCTGGAGATCCGCAAAGGCCAGCTGCAGAGTGTCGAATCCTCTCCTGCAGGCGCACACATAAGTCTTTGTGACAGTGAGAGCTTCCGCGCGGATCGAGTCATCAACTGCACTGGACCGAGCATGAACTACCGCCGCGTCCCTT
This sequence comes from uncultured Actinomycetota bacterium, assembly GCA_963743145.1. Lineage (GTDB taxonomy): Bacteria > Actinomycetota > Actinomycetes > Mycobacteriales > Mycobacteriaceae > Mycobacterium. The sequence continues at coordinate 5,353 of CAVUOR010000001.1, forward strand.
CAACGCTTCTCCAAAACTTGTTCAAGCGAGGACTCGTCACAACCGGTCCGTTAGGTGCCGGTTTTCATTGCTCGGCGGCTGGAGCGGTCATCGATGCACGTGGTCGCGCTTCAGAGATCATCTTCAATCTTGGTCCGGGCCGGCTCGGCGACCTTCTTGAGTCCATCGCGATTCCTGAAATCCGTCAGCAGGCCGTTGAGCTTGCCTCAACACTCGCTGACCGCATGAGGCGGCGGTACATATTCCCCGAATGGACGACAGGAATTGCACCACGGGAAGTAATCGAGGAGCAGGTGGCGGTATGACCACCGCAACGGTCACCAGCGTCAGAGGCACTGAGCGGGCGGTGACATCGTGCCTGGCGTCCACAGGCTGGGCCGTTGTTCTCGGAGCAGCCAGCGGTTCGGCCTGTGTCGCAGTACGGCTCTTCTTTCGTCTTCTTCAGTGGGTCTTTGTTCAGCAGACGGGAATGTTGCCTCTTGCGGCGGCAACGTTGTCGCCTACGCGGCGCGTCCTGACCCCGATCATCGGAGCGGTCTTTGCAACCCTTGTGGTCTGGATCATGCGGAGGTCGGCACCGGAGCTGCACTTTGAAGAATATGTGGAAGCCGTTCGCCTTAGAAATGGCCGGATTCCTCTTCTTTCGACAGTTTGGAGGACTGCTTCCTCTGCCTTTTCTGTAGCCAGCGGCGCCGCGATTGGACGGGAAGGGTCGATGATCCAATTCGCGGCTGCAATCTCCTCATGGGTGGGAGAGCGATCTCCCCTACGGAATCTATCGTTGTCGCGGCAGGTAGCCTATGGCGCTGCAGCCGCGGTCGCGGCAGCCTATCAGGCACCGATCGCCGGAGTGTTCTTCGCCATGGAGATTGTCCTGGGTGAGTGGGCCTGGAACGACATCTCCTCAGCTGCTCCTGGCCTCGACCGCTGGTTGGCTCGTTAGCCGCCTTTTGCTGGGCGCTGGCCCTCTCTTCCCGGTGAGGGGATCGTTGCCGATGACGCAGGATGTGCTTTGGGTTCTCCCTCTGGCTATTGTCCTGGGCGCAGGTGGTCTGGCCTATCAAAGACTTCTTCATTTCTCCCGAGTGGCGAAGCGTCTGCCTTCGCACTGCTGTGGAGTGGCTTGGCGGTGGGAGTTCTCGCTTTGATCGAGCCTAGGGTCTGGGGAAATGGCGACGCCGCGCTCACGGGAATTCTGCAGGATAAAACGATGCTCCTCGGTATTGTCAGTGTGCTTGCCTGTCGCCTGGCCGCTACAACCTTCTGCGTGGGAACCGGTACCGTCGGAGGAGTCTTCACTCCTACACTTTTCATAGGCGCTGCGCTCGGTCTCGCGGCGGGTCACTTACTGCACATTCCGGAGCCGACAATACTGGCCATCTGCGGCATGGGACTGCTGATGGCCGCTGTGACGCACGCTCCTTTGATGGCGGCTCTGATGGCGGTAGAACTTACCGGGCAATGGCATCTTCTGGCGATCATTCTGCCGTGCAGTCTGCTCGCCTCGTTTATTGCCCGTACAATCTCGCGTGAGTCCCTGTATGCCATTGCCAGTCCCGAACCAACACAATGAGAGACAGGCTTCGACATAGAACGCTGTAGCCATCCAGCTAATGCAGACATGGCTGGAATTTGAAGGGAAACAGGGGACGGATAGCGTCATGATAGAGAATTTCCGCATACGAGTATTCAGGGCGGTCGCACAGCATCTGAATTTCAGCCGGGCCGCAGAGGAACTGTTGCTCACGCAGCCCGCAATCACCCAGCAAATCAAGGCGCTTGAAGATGAGTTCGGCCTGCCTCTATTCGATCGCGGGGGTGGGCATATCGCACTGACAGCGGGCGGAAAGGCGCTGCTCCCCTTTGCAGAGAGAATGAAAGAACTCTCCGACGAAGCCTTTGCGGCGGTGGCGGAGGCATTTGGACAACATGCAGGCGAACTGGCCCTGGGAGCCTCTCAGACCATCGGCCAATACCTGCTGCCAACGTTCGTCGCTGGATTTCAGCGGACAAACCCAAAGGTCAAGGTCAGGGCTCGCAGCGGAAATACCGATGAGATGCTCGAGGCACTTCTCGCACGAGAGATTCAGCTGGCGCTCATTGAAGGCCCCGAAAAGCGGAAAGACCTCCATATAGAACCGTTCATGGAGGATCACATGGTACTTGTCGTCCCTGCAACCCATGGATGGGTCAATCAAGATATCAACGTAGAAGATCTGAAGAGCGAACCTCTGCTCATGCGCGAATTTGGCTCCGGCTCGAGAAGAGTGGTGGAGCGAGCGCTTTCGAAGGCTGGAGTGAAGACGAAGGATTTGAAGATCAGCATGGAACTTGACTCAACCGAAGGTCTGCTGAGTGCGGTGGAGGCCGGCCTGGGAATCACCTTCGTCTCGAGGTGGGCAGTCCGCAATCAGCTCTCTCTTGGAACGCTAAAGATCGCTAGAGTACAGGGGTTGAAGCTGTCGAGGCGATTCTCAATGGCATATCCCACGGGTCCAGAACCAGTAGGTCTGCTAGGTATCTTCCGGACATTCCTGCTGTCGAAGGCAATGGAAATGGCGCCGAAAAAGATAGGCAGGACGAACGCGTCCTAGGACCCGAGCCGTTCTCAATTGAGGATATTCGGCTGAATTCAACCGTGACGTCTCGAGTTGAGAACATAGATGATCGCGACGAAAATGAGGCAGCACGAGGAGCGTTCATCAAGCACAAACCTGAGACGACCTTGGGAATGTTAAGGCGGATGTACTGGCGGACAAGGACCCAGGCTTTCGGTAGTCAGCTGAACTCGACTCGTTGCATCCCTTGCGCTACCGGAGCACCCCCGAAGTTGTGCGGACACACCTCCGGCCCCTTTGAGAGCAAAACGGACGTCAGCGCTTACCAGTAGCCTAACGGTCTTCGTTTTCTGTCTTGGTGCGAGTCTGTAACTCTTCGAGAAGATGTCTCGTGTAGATGCCGGTGGCAAGGCACCGCGCACCCTGACGAATCATGTGCCGCAGATTTCCTCACCGTTCCGGTCGATCGATGTGACCTCGCTCAGATCGACGATACGAAGCCGGTCCCTAGACCGGTCCAATGATGACCGCCAGGTTGTGCTCAATTCGGAGGCGAACGCGAAGGAAAATGGCAGCAAAAATCTGACCAAGACCTGCCCCCGCCTTGGGAAGACGGTGGCCGATTTACTGAGAACACCGAACCATCGTAAGCACATGCCAGCCAAAGTGGCGCGGTTCATTGGACGGGATATACGTCTTCCGGTGTGCCAAAGCAAGAATCGCATCACCGGCCGCAATCAGGTCGTCCCGGGGCCGGTTTTGCCGAAAGCCCTCGAATCCGCGCGGGCTGAGCATTTTTTCGGTTGCAGTTCTTTGCTACAATTCGGCTACGGGACATGGACAGATGTTCTGGAAGGGAATTGCCCGCGGTCGCATCGGCGGCAGGATTTAATGCTGTTGATATGTGTCCATTCTTCACGGAATTCGGTTAGATTCCGAGGAATGGGTGGAAGCGGGACACGAAGCAGACCGCACGGGAAAGCCAGCAGATTCTGAGACTTACGACAAGTCGAGGGAACAATTCGGGGACGTAGTTCAGTTGGTTAGAATGCTGCCCTGTCACGGCAGAGGTCGCGGGTTCGAGCCCCGTCGTCCCCGCCATAGATTCTAAATGACTTAGAAGCTATGGCAACCCACAGTGACAATCCACAATCCGATCCACAATTCACTGCACTAGACGACTTCCAAGGCCTACTGCGCTTAGGAAAGCGCCTTTGCGCTGCCTGTATTTCGTCGCAGTCGGCTTGCGTGTAGAGGTTCATGGTCGTGCGGATGTCGCTATGCCGCAACATTCCCTGAACCGTCTTCGGATCGACCTTCCCTTTGTTCACGAGTCAGGCGCTTGAGCTGTGCCGCAGGTTGCGAAGACCGAAGCGCTATCCCTTCGCAAGTACGACGCCAGCGCTCACTGCCGCCGGTCGCAGATGATCCTGTACGAACGTCGACGCCCTGATGGGCACTTTGCCGTCCTTGAGCAGCGACGGAAAGACGAAATCATCGACTTTCGAATGTGGACTCTGCTCGCGCCATTCCTTCAAATATTGCGCCAGCGCCGGATGCATCGGCACATAGCCGTTCGAGGCAGCCGTCTTGGTTTCGCCGTCCGCGCCCTTTGCCCATCGCTTGCATATGCGGATTTGCTCGCCGCTCCACAGGAGGTCCGACCAGCCCAGCGAGACGATCCGGCTTCGATCCAGGCGCGGAGGCCGCCGTTGAGAATATAGACATCTTGGGCTCCGAAAGTGCGGAGCATCCACCATGCTCAAGGAGCGGAAAAGACGCCTTCCTGCTCGTAGACCACTATGGCCATGTGATCGTCGACAGTGGGCTGGAGCAGTCGGAGAGCTCGTCGATATCGAAGAAGACCGCGCCAGGAATGTGCTTCGCGACCTAGCGTGCACGCGTATCAACCGGCGGCGTGACACCGACCGGAGGGAGCTTGGCATCAAGGATTACAAACGCCTGGATCGCGCAGACGGTCGGCAAGCCAGGAGGTTGCGACTAGAGGGTTCATAGGGAGTAGATTACTTCTTCGCGACGCCCAGTTGGTCGGCGCTACGGAAGATGGCCTCCCCAATTGTGGCGGATACATTCCGGTTTGCCTGGAATCCGGCAACAATTGATAGCCGGAACTGCGGATCGCTTCCGCTATGCCGACACATGCACGGGGTTTGTTCGGGTTTCGAAAAAGCGCAATCGCAGTGAAACGACAATTTGGGATAGGAATGGCCGGCGAGGCGCAGGCAAGCTGGTTCGGACCGCATGCTACAAAATACAGATGTGCCGGAAAATAGTCAGCGAATAGGGGCCCGGATGCCAGGAGTTGTGACGTGGGGTGTGATCGGCGGAGGCGATTCCGCAAGGCGCTTTGCGGCCGGACTCAGGTATGTGACTGGAGCAAAACTCACTTCTGTTTGGACACGTAAGCGGGAGGTGGCCGAGGCTTTTGCGGCGCACTTCGGCGGAGCGGCCGCCTGCACACTCGAGCAGATGTTCAGCGGTCGTGTCGACGCCGTCTACATTTCCACTCACCCCGACAGTCATCATGCCTACGCCTTAGCGGCTCTCGCAGCCGAGAAGCATGTGCTCTGCGAGAAGCCGTCCATGTTGAATGGACAACAGTTGGAGGAGGTGTTAGTCGCCGCGAGCATACGGGGCCTGCTCTTCATGGAGGCAATGAAGCCTCCATTCTTTCCTCTTTACCGCAGGCTCCGGGAACATCTTGAACAGGATCCCATCGGACAAGTTGCCTTCGTCCGTGCAGGGTCCTCCATCGCCGATATCCCGCTGAACCATCCGATCTACAACTTGGATGTGGGTGGTGGCAGCCTCCTCGGCATTGGCCCCTATGAAGCCTTCCTCGCACTCGACTGGCTTGGCCCAGTAGAACGAGTCCAGACCTTCGGCCAAATAGGCCCAACGGGCATCGACACGTTTGCCACCCTGCAAACCAAGCACCTCAACGGGATGGCCCAGCTTTATTGCGGTGTTGGGCTCCACGGCGAGGGCGACGCTTTGCTCGTCGGGCCATTAGGAAATGTCGCCATCCCAAGCAAGTGGTGGAACCCTGTCCATGCCACCATCCGGTACGTCGATGGACGCACCGTGGAACTTGACGAGCCCTTTGAATCCACTGGGTTCAACTATGAAGTTGGTCACTTCTGCGATCTAGTACGCAGCAGCCGCACAGAGAGCCCAATCATCACGCACGACATGTCGCGCCAGATGATGAGCATCCTCGATCATGCCCGAGTCGCGATCGGCCTCGTGTACCCCCAAGAGCTCTAGGAGAGTCTCTTGCGTGTCTGCGCAGAGCGTATCTGGACGGAATTGGCACACGCGGCTCATTTTCGAGCGATCATCGCACAAAAGAAAACTCGGCCCGTGGTCCCAGAATATCTCTGACCTCCGTCAGGGCATTCAAAGACGCCCAACCCGATCCACCCACGACGACTGGCCGCCTTTGGCGGGCATTTCCATTTCCGACGAGGCAGTCTTCGGCCGCAAATCACCAGGAGCCATCACCGCGCCCGGTCCTGTTCGTTTGAAGGAGGCCTCATGTCTGCCGCGCTATGCAGCCCGCGCCAAGAGAGCCGAGACCAAGATCGCCCGCACCGAATCCATGGTCCTCTACTACCTGGAGATCTGGATGAGTGCATCGCCCTGTTATCACCATTCGAGGGTAACTCCGGTTAGAGCGTGATCAAGAGGAAACTGGTAGAAGCCGATTCGCAGATTGCTTCGTTATGATTTCTAAATAATCAGTCACAAGAAGGGATGAGGCCGGCATTGAATTTACCGCCCGCAGTCCTCAGTACATCTGATCCGACCTTAGACCGTGCGATCTCACGAGCTGTCAGACGGTTAACACCGTTCCTGATGCTCATCTACGTCGTTTCCTTTCTCGACCGCTCGAATATCGGTTTTGCAAAACAGGCGCTGGAGAGATCGGTAGGCATTTCCGAAAGTATCTACGCTTTGGGCGCGGGTCTGTTTTTCATCAGCTATTCGTTATGCGGATTCCCCAGCAACCTGATCCTTCATAAGGTGGGCGCGAAAAAGTGGCTGGCTTTACTTATGGTGGGATGGGGAGTGGTGTCGATGGCCAACATGTTTGTGAGCGGCGCCACTTCGTTTTATCTGTTACGGCTGCTGCTCGGCGTGTTGGAAGCGGGTTTTTTCCCAGGTGCGATTCTCTACCTGACCTACTGGTTTCCCAACAGCGTTCGCGGCCGGGTTCTTGGACTGTTCTACCTGGGTATCCCGCTTGCGCTCATCCTGGGCGGCCCGCTCTCGGGTCTGCTGCTTGAGATACGCCCGTTGTTCGGGCTTCAGAGTTGGCAGTGGATGTTTCTTGTGGAAGGCTTCATGGCAGTCGTTCTCGGGCTGTTCGCGTTTTGGTACCTGGATAATGGGCCGGCGAATGCTTCATGGCTGCCGGCCGAGGAGAAACAAGCTCTGGCGAATGCATTGGCGCTTGAGGAGGAGAAGCGGCGCTCCACCGGGCCCGCGAAGCTTCTCCCCATGTTCCGCGATCTTCGAGTCATGCACTTCCTGCTGATCTATGCCCTCATTCAGATCAGTACCTATGGAGCGGTTTTCTATCTCCCTGCCGAGATATCGGCCCTAATGCATAGGCCCGTTGGGATTGAAGTCGGCCTGGTGTCGGCCATTCCATGGATCTGCACGCTGATTGCTGTCTATTTCCTACCGCGCGTCGCCGATAAGTTGCATAAGCATCGTCAACTCGCGTCGCTGACCCTAATGATTTCGGGCTGCGCGAGTTTTGACATTTCCCACCGCCGGGCCGCGCATAGGACTTGCCATGCTTTCGCTGGCGGCAGCTGGTTTTATTGCCGTGCAACCGCTTTTCTGGATGTTTCCAACGAGATACCTGGCCGATCGCGCAGCGGCCGGCGGTATCGCCGTGATAGGAATGGGCAATCTGGGGGGATTTCTTGCACCCAATCTGAAGGTCTGGGCCGATGAGCATTTTGGCTCACAACACGCGGGCTTGTATCTTCTGGCTGGCCTTACGATTTTAAACGCGGGCTTGATCGCACTCGTGAAAGATCGCCGTGCGGCCAAAAGCGCAACGTGAGACTCCCGCTCGAGGACAAGATACTTCCACCCCAAATCCGCCTGTCGGACATCTCAACCGTTGCATATGATGCTGTGTTGCGCGAAGACAACTACATTTCGCCCGCACCGTTGCCACGTTTCAGGCGAGCCCACACCCGCCTTCACCAGAGCAGCGCCCAGTCGTCATTCAAGAATCGACCCACCCGTAGAGGTAAACGCAAACCGATTTATGGTGAGCGACCTCAGGCGAAGATCCCCGTGCTTGTGCGATTGGCTGACCCGTTTGCGTATCCTGGCGCAGCTTGCGGGGACGACCGTGCGGTGTGGCGTATGCGCCGTGCTCCTTAGCCCGATCGTGGCGGATGGCATGGGTGCGCACGATCGTTCCGGCGGAGGCGATCTGCACCGATCCCGCCACGATCGATACCTCGACCTGCTTTCCTCGCCAAGGCCTTCCGGCCCGATACATCGTCCCAGCGAAAGACACATCCCCGTTGTTGTCGACGACCCTGATCACCACGATCCCGCTGGTAGCCGCCCGCGCATTACGTCGGCCCTGACGCGGCGGGCGCGGCATGCCGCCAGCAGACCGGCGCTGCAGATGGGAGGCGACCAGCACGTCGCGGTGGTAGATCTGCACCAAGTTGTCCGCCACGACCGCCTCCACCGGCTCACCGGCCAACACGATCGGCACCCGATACCCGAACCCCGCCAATCGGATCAACCCGCGCTGATCTACCCACCGCTGCACGCCGGCGCTGCGCAGATCCGCACGCTCAGACGCGCCGCGACCTTGCCCATTGGCGGCGACCGCTGCAACGGGCTGCACAACGTCAAGAACAGGACCGGTGGCCAACGCAAACCGTTCCACCGGGGGACGCATCCCCAGCGACTGATGCGGGCGCTCGGTGTTGTACTGGCTCACCCACCGGTCTAGCGATGCCTGCAGTTCACCGATGGTGGCGAACACGCGATCGGCATCGCCGAAGAACTCCGCCCGCATCGTCTTATGAAGGCGCTCAACCTTTCCCGTCGTAGTGGGCGAGCGCGGCGCGGTCAATAAATGCCGGATCCCGTTTTCCACGCAGACCCGATCGAACAACACTTCCGACGACGAACCACCCGGCCCGAACCGCCCGGTGAACACCTTGCCGTTGTCAGTCAAGATCTGCTCGGGCACACCGTGCCGGCTCAACGCCTCCAGCAGCGCCTCACAAACCGGGCGCGCGGTGGCCCGCGCGACCACTTTCGCCGAAACGACAAACCGGGAGTTGTCATCAATACCGGTGATCACTTTCACCTCAACGCCGTCACCCAGATGCACCCCGCCCACCACATCCATCTGCCATAACTCCATCGGCCGACCCCGCTCCCACCGCCGGTAATCGGCGCGCCGCCGACGGCGCTTGGCCGGATCAATACGCCCATTACGCACCAACGCTCGATACACACTGGAGCGACCCGGCACCCCAACCACGCCCTCGCGGGCCAGCTCATAGACGATGCGGGTCGGACCCCAGCGCGGGTTGGCATCGCGCAACACCAGCACCCGCGCCTCCAGCTCCGCCGCCATCTGATGAGGACATCCATGCGGACGCGACGACCGGTCCTCCAGATTCAGCACCGCCCCATCGCGCGCGTACCGACGCAACCAGGCATGCACCGTCTGCCGTGACACCCCATAGCGGCGGGCCACCGTGCTGATCACCGCGCCATCCAACACCTCAAGCACCGCCCGATAACGCAGCTCGCACACCCGCAGCTCCCGCAACATGCCGGCCCCTTTCGCAGTCCACCAACGACTACGAAAGAACCCATCACCACCCGCAGGTGTAAAGCGGCTACCGGAACTGGTGTCGCAGACCCACCGGAACCGCGTCCCAGCACCGTAAAGCACCAACCGGAACCGAAATGTCAAGCATGAACCGGGACCGCACACACAGGTGTGCCAACGCTGTTGGCCCTTTCTTGGCCCACCGGGGGTTGTAGAAGATGCAACCTCGCCCCAGCACAACGCCGTTGACCTGCAATAACACTGGTGGGCGCGGACGGTATCGAACCGCCGACCGCTGGTGTGTAAAACCAGAGCTCTACCACTGAGCTACGCGCCCGTGCCGCGCCAAGATACCGCCCACACCGCCCGGCGCCCAAAACGCAGCGGACCGTTCAGCCATTCAGCTGCGCGAGCGCATCGGTCCACAGCCGCTGATCGCGGATTTCACCGGGCTGTTTCATCTCGGCGAACCGGATCATCCCGGACCGATCGACCACAAAAGTGCCACGGTTAGCGAAACCGGTGTCGTCATTGAACACGCCGTACGCTTGGCTGACGGCGCCGTGCGGCCAAAAGTCCGAGAGGACGGGGAACAGGAATCCGCTTTCGACGGCCCACACCTTGTGGGTCGGCGGCGGCCCCACCGAAATCGCCAGCGTTGCGTGGTCATCGTTCTCGAAGTCGGGCAGATGATCACGCAGCTGATCGAGCTCGCCTTGGCAGATTCCGGTGAAGGCCAGCGGGAAGAACACCAGCAGCACGTTTTTGGTACCGCGGTAATCGGACAGGGTGACCGGCTGCCGGTTCTGGTCGTGGAGTGTGAAGTCCGGTGCGGCAGAACCGACCGCCAGCATCAGCGGCGCCCGGCCCGCGACTTCGGCTGCACCAACCGGCTGGCGCTCCAGTCGCCAAGATTCACCGACGAGGTCGGCATCAGTCCAGCGGTGGGCGCTGACTCCGCGATCTCAGCAGGCAGCACGTGGCCGGGCCGGCCTGTCTTGGGCGTCAGCACCCAGATCACGCCGTCGTCGGCCAGCGGCGCGATCGCGTCCATCAAGGTGTCCACCAGGTCGCCGTCGCCGTCGCGCCACCAGAGCAACACGACGTCGATAACCTCGTCGCTGTCTTCGTCGAGCAACTCGCCACCGCACGCATCCTCCACGTCGGCGCGGATATCGTCGTCGGTGTCCTCGTCCCAACCCCACTCCTGGACAACCTGCCCTGGTTGGATGCCCAGTTTGCGGGCGTAGCTCGGGGCGTCATCCGCCGCCACCACGGTGGGACCTCCTTATCGGATCCAAGCCGGGTCAGTTGCCAGGCTCTCGAGCGTCAACATGCCGTGCGATGGCACATATCGTCGCACAGCACGCAGCGTTACACATCTGCCGACTCATCAGGACGCCAGGCACAGTTTGACGACTTTGGTCTTGGTGTCGTTGAGCTGATTGACCCGCTGGTTGAAATCTCCGGTCGCCGCGTGCGTGCGAATGGCGTCCGCCACGTCGCGGGCCGCATCGCTGTAGGCATTGAGCTGGTCGCGCAGTTCTTGCGATAGTGGACCACTGATGCTGCCGGCGACTACGTCGGCGCTGTGGTTGAGCGCGTCGATGGCAGGGCCTTCGGCGGACGTGGTGTCGCGGCCCGCGTTGTACGCCGCGACAAAGTCATTCACCTTGTCGACGGCGTCCTTACTGCTGGTGGCAAACGACTCACACGCGCTGACGATGGCCCGCGTCGTCAGTGACCGCTGACGCTGCGTCTCGCGGATACTCGACGTCGCCGCCGACTCTGAGATCGACAACGACACCGAGGCCCGGTAGGCGGGGGCTATTGCGGTGTCGACGGTCGGCGTGCCCGTCCGTGACAGTGGTACACCCGACGATGGCCATCAGGATGGTCGCGGCGCAGCCGATCGCCCGCGCCCCGATACGACGCCGCCGGGCCGACGCGTCAGGCAGCCTTACCGCAGATCCGGGCTGCATGCCGGCACGCCATCCGATCAGCACAGTCCGTGACGTTACCGGGTCGTTGATCGCTATCTCGTGCCAGCTTCGACGGGGACTACGCGGCGAGAACGACAGTGCGGCACGATAGGAATGGCCCGACCGGGCCACAAAACCGAAAGAGCACCGACGCAGGACCGAGGACCTCAATCGGCGACGGCGGGATCAGCCACAAGCGGATGAGCCGTCAACCAAGGAGTCAAACAAGGAGCAGTGAGTTGACTACCGAATTCGTCCGCCACGATCTGGCGAAAAACCCAAGCAGCGCAAGCGAACCCGACCGCGTTCGGGTGATCCGCGAAGGTGTGGCGTCCTACCTGCCCGACATCGACCCCGAGGAGACCTCGGAGTGGCTGGAGTCATTCGACGAGCTGCTGGAGCGGTCTGGGCCGGCCCGGGCCCGCTACCTGATGCTGCGACTGCTGGAACGCGCGGGCGAACAGCGCGTGTCGATTCCGGCACTGACGTCGACCGACTATGTCAACACCATCCCAACCGAGATGGAACCGTGGTTCCCGGGCGATGAGGACGTCGAACGTCGCTACCGGGCATGGATCAGGTGGAACGCCGCCATCATGGTGCACCGCGCCCAACGGCCGGGCGTGGGTGTCGGCGGTCACATCTCGACCTACGCGTCGTCGGCTGCGCTCTACGAGGTCGGCTTCAATCACTTCTTCCGCGGCAAGTCGCACCCCGGCGGCGGGGATCAGGTGTTCATCCAGGGTCACGCCTCGCCCGGTATCTACGCGCGCGCCTTCTTGGAAGGACGACTCAACGAAGAGCAACTCGACGGCTTCCGTCAGGAGCACAGCCACCCTGGCGGCGGGTTGCCGTCCTATCCGCACCCCCGGCTGATGCCCGACTTCTGGGAATTCCCCACCGTGTCGATGGGTCTTGGCCCACTGAACGCCATCTACCAGGCCCGGTTCAACCACTATTTGCATGACCGCGGTATCAAGGACACCTCCGACCAGCACGTGTGGTGCTTTTTGGGTGACGGTGAAATGGACGAGCCCGAAAGCCGCGGGCTGGCACACGTCGGCGCGCTGGAAGGCCTGGACAACCTGACCTTCGTGGTCAACTGCAATCTGCAGCGCCTCGACGGTCCGGTGCGCGGCAACGGCAAAGATCATCCAGGAGCTCGAGTCGTTCTTCCGAGGAGCCGGCTGGAACGTCATCAAGGTGGTGTGGGGGCGCGAGTGGGACGCGCTGCTGCACGCCGACCGCGACGGCGCGTTGGTGAACCTGATGAACACCACTCCCGACGGTGACTACCAGACGTATAAGGCCAACGACGGCGGCTACGTGCGGGATCACTTCTTCGGGCGTGACCCACGCACCAAGGCACTCGTGGAGAACATGAGCGACCAAGAGATCTGGAACCTCAAGCGAGGCGGCCACGACTACCGCAAGGTATATGCCGCCTACCGTGCCGCCGTCGACCACAAAGGACAGCCGACGCTGATCCTGGCCAAGACCATCAAGGGCTACTCGCTGGGCGCGCACTTCCAGGGTCGCAACGCCACCCACCAGATGAAAAAGCTTGCGCTGGAAGACCTCAAGTATTTCCGGGACTCGATGCGGATTCCGATCAGCGACGCCCAGCTGGAGGCCGATCCCTACCTGCCGCCGTACTACCACCCCGGCTCGGACGCTCCCGAGATCCGCTACCTGCTCGACCGGCGCCGCACCCTCGGCGGCTTCGTCCCCGAGCGCCGCACCAAGACCAAGGCGCTGACGCTGCCCGGTCGCGACACCTACAAGTCGCTGAAGAAGGGGTCGGGAAGCCAAGAAGTCGCCACCACCATGGCGACGGTGCGGACATTCAAAGAAGTGTTGCGGGACAAAGAGGTTGGCCCACGGATCGTGCCGATCATTCCCGACGAGGCCCGAACCTTCGGCATGGACTCCTGGTTCCCGTCGCTGAAGATCTACAACCGCAACGGCCAGCTCTACACCGCCGTCGACGCCGAGCTGATGCTGGCCTACAAGGAAAGCGAAATCGGGCAGATCCTGCACGAGGGCATCAACGAAGCCGGGTCGGTGGGCTCATTCATCGCGGCCGGCACGTCATATGCGACGCACAACGAGCCGATGATCCCGATCTACATCTTCTATTCGATGTTCGGGTTTCAACGCACCGGTGACGGGCTGTGGGCTGCCGCTGACCAGATGGCCCGCGGGTTCCTGCTGGGCGCCACCGCCGGGCGGACCACGCTCACCGGCGAGGGCCTGCAGCACGCCGACGGCCACTCGCCGGCGCTGGCCAATACGAATCCGGCAGTGGTGGCCTATGACCCCGCCTTCGCTTACGAGATCGCCTACATCATCGAAAGCGGGCTGGCCCGCATGTTCGGGGAAAACCCGGAGAACGTCTTCTTCTACATCACTGTGTACAACGAGCCGTATGTGCAACCGCCGGAGCCGGAGAACTTCGACCCCGAAGGTGTGCTGCGGGGCATCTACCGGTATCGGGCGGCCCCAGAAGGCTCGGAAAGCCGCACCAACACCGCCCACATCCTGGCTTCCGGGGTGGCGATGCCCTCAGCGCTGCAAGCCGCCGAGATGCTGGCCGCCGAATGGGACGTCGCCGCCGATGTCTGGTCGGTGACCAGTTGGAGTGAGCTGAACCGCGACGGCGTCGCGATCGAAAAGAGCAAGCTGCGGCACCCCGACCGTCCGGCGGGTGAGGCATACGTCACGCAGGTCCTCGCCGAGTCTTCGGGGCCGATCATCGCGGTGTCGGACTGGATGCGGGCCGTCCCCGAACAGATCCGGCCCTGGGTCCCGGGTACCTACGTCACGCTGGGAACCGACGGCTTCGGCTTCTCCGACACCCGCCCGGCCGCGCGCCGCTACTTCAACACCGACGCCGAATCCCAGGTCGTCGCGGTTTTGGAGGCGCTGGCCCGCGACGGCCAGATCGACCCGTCGGTACCGGTGGCGGCCGCGCGTCAATATCGGATCGACGATGTGCAGGCCGCGCCGGAGCAGACCTCCGACCCCGGCCCCGGCGCCTGAAGCGGGGTCCTTGCTGTTCGGCGAGCGTGAAGCCAGCCGCACGCTCGCGGCTGGCCCGCGCCGCGTCTTGGCGGAATCATCCAGAAAAATCGCGTAGATTTTAGGAGTGGTTGACAAGCAATCTGCGCCGCCGCGGTCGACGCTTGAGCTGCTGGACGGCGTTCCGGAGTCGCTGCTGCGGCGGTTGAAGCAGTATTCGGGTCGGTTTTCCACCCAGGCGGTGTCGGCGATGCAGGAAAGGTTGCCGTTCTTCGCCGAGCTGGAAGCCTCCCAACGGGCCAGCGTGGCGCTGGTGGTGCAGACCGCCGTCGCGAACTTCGTGGAGTGGATGACCGACCCGCACAGCAACGTCAACTACACCGCCCGCGCGTTCGAACTGATGCCGCAGGATCTGACCCGGCGGATCGCGTTGCGCCACTCGGTGGACATGGTGCGGGTCACCATGGAGTTCTTCGAAGAGGTCGCTCCCCTGCTGACCCGCTCCGACGAACAGTTGACCGCGCTGACGGTGGGGATTCTCAAGTACAGCCGCGACCTCGCCTTCAGTGCCGCCACGGCCTACGCCGATGCGGCCGAGGCGCGCGGCACCTGGGACAGCCGAATGGAGGCCAGCGTGGTGGACGCGGTGGTGCGTGGCGACACCGGCCCCGAGCTGTTGTCCCGCGCGGCCACGCTGAACTGGGACACCACCGCGCCGGCGACGGTGGTGGTGGGAACTCCGGCGCCCGGCCGGGAAAGCGTTGATAGTCAAGTGGATAGTCAAAAAGCCAGCCAAGATGTTCGGGATATCGCGGCCCGCCATGGCCGCGCCGCGCTCACCGACGTGCACGGCACCTATTTGGTGGCGATAGTGTCCGGCCAGTTGACACCCACAGAGAAGGTCTTCGGGTGATCTGCTCGACGCGTTCTCCGACGGGCCGGTGGTGATCGGCCCGACGGCGCCGATGCTGACCGCGGCCTACCACAGCGCCAGTGAGGCCATCTCTGGAATGAACGCCGTGGCCGGCTGGCGGGGGGCGCCGCGGCCCGTGCTGGCCCGCGAGCTGCTGCCCGAGCGGGCTCTGCTGGGCGATGCATCGGCCATCGCGGCGTTGCACACCGACGTGATGCGGCCGCTGGCCGACGCCGGACCGACCCTCACCGAGACGCTGGACGCCTACCTCGACTGCGGCGGCGCGATCGAAGCCTGCGCCCGCAAGTTGTTCGTTCATCCAAACACCGTGCGCTACCGACTCCGCCGTATCGCTGACTTCACCGGCCGCGATCCCACCCAGCCGCGCGACGCCTATGTGCTTCGGGTAGCCGCCACCGTGGGCCACCTTGCCTACCAGGCGCAGCAGTCCAGCGGCGCCAGCGACATCGTGACGCCCGTCACGCCGCCGGTGGAAAAGGACCTGGTCGCACCATCGGGCACAATGCGTGCCGGCTGACCGATCGCGTCAGATTGCGGCACGATATCGATCACGTCGCATCGCGTGCCTTTTTGTGGAGTTTCTACAAAAACATAAGACAAGGTTCATAATCTGTTACACCGTGCAAATCCCTGTTCACAGTGTTCTCTTAAAGACGTGATTGCGTTGCTTGCCCCCGGACAGGGATCGCAGACCCCAGGCATGCTGACGCCGTGGCTGGAGCTGCCCGGCGCCGCGGACCAGCTTGCGTCGTGGTCGAACGCCAGCGGCCTCGACCTCACCCAACTGGGCACCACTGCCTCGGCTGAGGAGATCACCGATACCGCTGTCACCCAGCCACTGGTCGTCGCGGCCACCTTGCTCGCCCACCAGGAGCTGGCTCGGCGCGGTGTTTTCGCCGACGCCGGCACAGAGCTGGTCGCGGCCGGCCACTCCGTCGGTGAAATTGCCGCCTATGCCATTGCCGGTGTGATTTCCGCCGATGACGCCGTCGCGTTGGCCGCAACCCGCGGTGCGGAGATGGCGAAGGCCTGCGCCGACGAGCCGACCGGTATGTCCGCCGTTCTCGGTGGTGACGAGGCTGAGGTGCTCACCCGCCTGGAGGAACTCGACCTGGTCGCTGCCAACCGCAACGCCGCCGGTCAGATCGTCGCCGCCGGCCGGCTGAGCGCGTTGGACAAGCTCGCCGAAGACCCACCGGCCAAGGCCCGGGTGCGTGCTTTAGGCGTCGCCGGAGCCTTCCACACCGAATTCATGGCGTCCGCGCTCGATGGCTATGCGGCAGCGGTGCAGAACGTGGCGACCGCGGAGCCGACCGCTGTTCTGTTGTCCAACCGCGACGGCGAGCCGGTATCGTCGGCCAGCGATGCGATAAACAAGCTTGTCGCGCAGCTGACTCGGCCGGTGCGTTGGGATTTGTGCACCGAGACCTTGCGTCGGCAGAATGTCGCGGCGCTTGTCGAGTTCCCGCCTGCGGGCACTCTCACTGGCATCGCCAAGCGTGAACTTCGCGGGGTACCAACGCGCGCCGTCAAGACCCCCGCAGACCTCGACGGTTTGACAGAGCTGTAAACCCCGTTGGCCACCCAACCCGGTGCCACCCAAAAGGCAAAGCCGAACCCGTCCGCTCCTACAACCGCATACCGCATGTCAAATCAGTAGTTACACAACACATTACGAAGGGAACTGAACGTGTCTGTCAGTCAGGAAGAAATCATCGCCGGTATTGCCGAGATCATCGAAGAAGTCACCGGCATCGAGCCCTCGGAGATCACCCCGGAGAAGTCGTTCGTCGACGACCTCGACATCGACTCGCTGTCGATGGTGGAGATCGCGGTGCAGACCGAGGACAAGTACGGCGTCAAGATCCCCGACGAGGACCTCGCCGGGCTGCGCACCGTCGGTGACGTCGTCAACTACATCCAGAAGCTCGAGGAAGAGAACCCCGAGGCCGCCCAGGCGCTGCGCGCGAAGTTCGAGTCCGACAACCCCGAAACTGTCGCCAGCGTCAAGTCCAGGATGGAAGCCGAGCACCAGTGACCAAACCTTCCACTGCTAACGGCGGTTTCCCCAACGTTGTGGTAACCGCCGTTGCGGCGACGACCTCGATCGCGCCGGACATCGAGAGCACGTGGAAGGGTTTGCTGGCCGGGGAAAGCGGCATCCGCGTGCTCGAAGACGAGTTCGTGACCAAGTGGGACCTGCCCGTCAAGATCGGTGGGCACCTCAAGGAATCCGTCGACGACCACATGAGTCGACTGGAGTTGCGCCGCATGTCCTACGTCCAGCGGCTGGCCAAGTGGCTCAGCGGTCAGCTCTGGGAGAACGCAGGTAGCCCCGAACTCGACCCCGACCGGTTCGCAGTTGTTGTCGGCACGGGTCTTGGCGGCGCCGAGCGGATCGTCGAAAGCTATGACCTGATGAACGAGGGCGGCCCCCGCAAGGTGTCGCCCCTGGCTGTGCAGCAGATCATGCCCAACGGCGCCGCGGCAGTCGTGGGGCTGCAGCTTGGAGCCCGCGCCGGGGTGATGACCCCGGTGTCGGCTTGTTCGTCGGGCTCGGAGGCCATCGCCCACGCGTGGCGGCAAATCGTCATGGGCGATGCCGACGTCGCCGTGTGCGGCGGTGTCGAGGGTCCCATTGAGGCCCTGCCCATCGCGGCGTTCTCGATGATGCGGGCCATGTCGACCCGCAACGACGACCCCGAAGGGGCATCGCGTCCGTTCGACAAAGACCGCGACGGCTTCGTGTTCGGCGAGGCCGGTGCGCTGATGGTCATCGAGACCGAGGAGCACGCCAAGGCCCGCGGAGCCAAGCCGCTGGCCCGGTTGATGGGTGCCGGCATCACGTCGGACGCCTTCCACATGGTGGCGCCGGCGCCGGACGGCGTGCGCGCCGGACGGGCAATGACGCGCTCGCTGGAGCTGGCGGGCTTGTCACCGAAGGACATCGATCACGTCAACGCACACGCGACCGCTACGCCGATCGGTGACACTGCAGAAGCTAATGCGCTGCGGGTGGCCGGTTGTGAGCACGCGCCGGTCTATGCGCCAAAGTCGGCGCTGGGCCACTCCATCGGCGCGGTGGGTTCGCTGGAATCGGTGCTGACGGTACTCACGCTGCGAGATGGCGTCATACCACCGACGCTTAACTATCACACGCCTGATCCCGAGATCGACCTCGACGTCGTCGCGGGCGAGCCACGTTATGGCGACTACCAATACGCCATCAACAACTCGTTCGGCTTTGGCGGACACAACGTCGCGCTGGTCTTCGGCCGGTACTGAACAAGAAAGGAACGTTCCTAAGACCCATGTCAACATCGTCATCGTTGGCTACGGGGAACGGTTTCCCCAACATCGTCGTCACCGGCATTGCCCTGACGACCGCCGTCGCAACTGACGCGGAGACCACCTGGAAGCTGCTGCTGGACGGGCAAAGTGGGATCCGTACGCTCGACGACCCGTTCGTAGAGGAGTACAACCTGCCGGTCCGCATCGGTGGGCATCTGCTCGAGGAATTCGACAGCCAGCTGGATCGTGTCGAGAACCGCCGGATGGGCTACCTGCAAAAGATGGCCACCGTGCTGGGCCGGCGAGTGTGGGAAAACGCGGGTTCGCCCGAAGTGGATACCAACCGTCTGCTGGTGTCCGTCGGCACCGGCATGGGCTCCAGTGAGGAGCTGATCTTCGCCTACGACGGCATGCGCGCACGTGGTTTGAAGGCGATCTCTCCGCTGGTCATTCAGATGTACATGCCCAACGGCGCGGCCGCCGCGATCGGACTGGAACGGCATGCAAAAGCCGGGGTGATGACCGCGGTGTCGGCGTGCGCGTCCGGTTCGGAGGGCATCGCCCGCGCCTGGCAACAGATCGCGCTCGGCGAAGCCGACATCGCAATCTGCGGTGGCGTCGAGACCAGGATCGAAGCAGTGCCCATCGCCGGGTTCGCCCAGATGCGCATAGTGTTGTCCACCAAGAACGATGACCCAGCCGGCGCGTGCCGCCCGTTCGACAAAGACCGCAGCGGGTTTGTATTCGGCGAGGCCGGCGCGCTGATGGTGATCGAGACCGAGGAGCACGCCAGAGCCCGGGGCGCCAACATCCTCGCCAGGATCATGGGGGCCAGTGTCACCTCGGACGGCTTCCATATGGTGGCGCCCGACCCCAACGGCGAGCGCGCCGGGCATGCCATGACGCGCGCGATCCAGCTTGCCGGGCTCACCCCGGCCGACATAAGCCACGTCAACGCGCACGCCACCGGCACCTCGGTCGGTGACTTGGCCGAGGGCAAGGCCATCAACAACGCCTTGGGCCCGCACGGCGGAAACGCGGCGGTGTACGCACCCAAGTCCGCGCTCGGTCACTCGGTCGGCGCGGTCGGCGCGGTGGAGTCGATCTTGACCGTGCTGGCACTGCGCGACCAGGTCGTTCCGCCCACCCTGAACCTGGTGAACCTGGACCCCGAGATCGACCTGGACGTGGTGGCAGGCAAGCCGCGGGCGGGCGACTACCAGTACGCCATCAACAACTCGTTCGGATTCGGCGGGCACAACGTCGCGATCGCCTTTGGCCGTTACTAATCGAAGCACGCACTGACACAGGAGAAATGCGATGACGACCCTAGCCCCCGTGGCGGTTGACGAGTCGCTCGATCCGCGCGATCCACTGCTGCGACTGAGCCGATTTTTCGACGACGGCAGCGTAGAGCTGCTGCACGAGCGTGACCGTTCCGGGGTGCTGGCCGCCGCCGGAACCGTCAACGGCCTGCGCACCGTCGCGTTCTGCACCGATGGCACCGTGATGGGTGGTGCCATGGGTCTGGAGGGCTGCACCCACATCGTCAACGCATACGACACCGCCATCGAAGAGCAGAGCCCGATCGTGGGCATCTGGCATTCCGGCGGGGCGCGGTTGGCCGAAGGCGTGCGGGCGCTGCACGCGGTTGGGCTAGTGTTCGAGGCGATGATCCGGGCCTCCGGATACATCCCGCAGATCTCGGTGGTGGTCGGCTTCGCTGCCGGCGGCGCGGCCTATGGGCCGGCACTGACTGACGTCGTTGTGATGGCGCCGGAGGGCAGGGTTTTCGTCACCGGGCCCGACGTCGTACGCAGCGTCACCGGCGAGGACGTGGACATGGTCTCGCTGGGCGGCCCGGACACCCACCACAAGAAGTCCGGGGTGTGCCACATTGTCGCCGACGACGAGCGTGACGCATACGAGCGCGGTCGTCGGTTGGTCGGATTGTTCTGCCAGCAGGGGCATTTCGACCGCAGTAAGGCCGAGGCGCATGACACCGACCTGCACGCGTTGTTGCCGGATTCGCCGCGACGTGCCTACGACGTGCACCCGCTAGTCACCGCGCTGCTGGATGAGGACGTGCCGTTCGAGGAGTTCCAGGCCAAGTGGGCGCCGTCAATGGTGGTCGGTCTGGGCCGGTTGTCGGGACGCACGGTCGGCGTGCTGGCCAACAACCCGCTGCGACTCGGTGGTTGCCTGAACTCGGAAAGCGCCGAGAAGGCAGCGCGTTTCGTGCGGCTCTGCGACGCGTTCGGCATCCCGCTGGTGGTGATCGTCGACGTTCCGGGCTACCTGCCGGGTGTGGACCAGGAGTGGGGCGGCGTGGTGCGCCGCGGGGCGAAACTGCTGCACGCATTCGGCGAGGCCACCGTTCCGCGAGTCACCCTGGTCACCCGAAAGATCTACGGCGGCGCCTACATTGCGATGAACTCCCGCGCGCTGAACGCCACCAAGGTGTTCGCCTGGCCGGATGCCGAGGTCGCAGTGATGGGCGCCAAGGCGGCCGTCGGAATTCTGCACAAAAAGAAGCTGGCAGCAGCACCGGAAGACGAGCGCGAGGCGCTGCACGACGAGCTGGCCGCCGAGCACGAGCGACTCGCCGGCGGCGTGGACAACGCCATCGAGATCGGTGTGGTCGACGAGAAGATCGACCCTGCGCACACTCGCAGCAAGCTCACCGCGGCGCTGGCTGAGGCGCCGGCCCGCCGCGGACGGCACAAGAACATCCCGCTGTAGCCAGCCGGCACCGCTACTTGACCAGGGCTGAGATCAGCGCCCGGCCAATTCTCGACGTGGCGCGGCTGCGCAATCGGTACCAAGCATCGCCGACGGTAGTGCGCGCGACGCCCATGTCGCGAGGACGATCATCAAGCTTCAGCAGTTCCGCCGCGGTGCGGTGGGCGAAGCGCTCCTTGTCCTCGCCGGAAAGACCGCACTGTTCAAGGAATTCCATCGCGGCGAAGTTGTCCTGGAACGGGTAGTCGACGGAGAACATCAGGTTATCGAGGCCCAACATCGCTCGGACACAGGCGAACACCGGGACGTCGAAAACCCCGCTGCTGGTGATGAAAACATTTTCTCGCAAGTAATAGCCGACATTGTTACGCATCGGCGGATTGTCCGAGTCGGATGCAAGCAACCACCCGGCCATCGTCAGTCCGACGTTGAGCCGGGTGAAACAGAACGGCAGCAGTTCTCCCATGTGCCCGACGATGATCTTCAAATTCGGGTGGCGGTCGAACACCCCAGAGCAGATCAGTCGGAGCAGATGCGTCCCGGTTTCCACCGGCCAGCCCCAGGTCGGTACCAGCGCCGAATCGAAAGGCGCGTAATAGACGTCCGTCACCGGCTGCGGCGGGTCGGTGGGATGGATATAGATCGGAACGGCCAATGATTCGGCCCGGCTCAGCAGAACGTCGAACGACGGATCGTCAAGGTAACGCCCGTTGGTATGTCCGTTGATCAGCGCACCTTTGAAGCCAAGCTTGCCAACGGCGCGCTCCAGCTCCGCAGCCGCGTGAGCCGGTGACTGGGTCGGCAGCATGGCAAAACCTGCGAACCGGTCTGAGTGCTCGGCGATCGCCGCCGCCAACCAGTCGTTGACCTCGCTGCTGACCGCGACCGCCAACTCGGCCTGATCATCGCGGAGCACTTGGACACCGGGCTGGACGTGTGAGAGCACCTGCACGTCGATGCCTGCAGCGTCCATGAGACGGATGCGCTCGGCTCCCACGTCGCTGAGCCGGGCCCGGACGGGCTGGTACTTCCGTTGCAGCGACTCGGGAAACAACTCCCATACTCGTGGGTGAAGAAACGCCTCTTCCAAAGCCACCACACGGGATACCGACTTCGTGCTCACCGCGCTGGCCAGGGCTTGGTCGCGGTGACGGCGTGAGTGCGGAAGAACGGCAATCCCCACCAGGCACGCCAGCCAAGATCTCGGCGCCTGACGTCGGCCATGCCGCAATGCCGAAACCTATTGGCATACAGGCGAGTGAAGGCAAGATCGGCGATCACGACGTGACCGCCGGAACGCAGCACACGCACGGCTTCGTCAATCGCCGACCGCCGTGCGTCGTCGTCCGGCAGATTATGAATCGCCAGGTTACTCACGACGAGGTCGAATGACTCAGAAGGAAACTGCAGATCTGTCATGTCCTGGGTGTGCAGTTCGACCCGGGCGGCGACGCCCTCGGCGTCGGCGTTCGCCAATGTCGCCTGCATGGAGTTGCCGGTCTGGTCGGCCCGCCAGATGTCCACGCCCACAGCATTTCCACGCGGCACCAGCTTGGCTGCAGTCAACAGCACCGCGCCGCGGCCACAGCCAAGGTCGAGTACCCTTTCGTCGCCGCGCAGGCCTATCCCGGTCAGCAGGCGTGCCCACACTTCGAACTTTCCTCGCCGACTGAACCGCCGGACGCTGACGCCGCCAGCGATCAACAGTACAGCGACCGCGACGGCTCCGAGTCCGGACAGCGTTCGGCCGGTCACCAGCCACAGGCCGGCCAAAACCGCTGCGGTAAGGCATAACAACAGGTAGCCGGCGAGAACGACCGGCGCCGGAATCAACCCGTAACTCCCGTCTACCCCATACCGCCCCCGCGGGCGGGCGAGATCAGTTGCCAGTTCAGTCATCGTGATCGCCTCCGTACGTTGCTGCCCGGTGGTCGCTGGCCAGTCGTTCAAGAATCGGAAGGGCTTTCGCCGCAGCACGTTTCACCGTGTCGCTGCTTGGCGCATCGGTTGGCTCGAAAGCCCGGCGGACAGTCTGGGCGAGCTGGTCGGCCTTCTGTTCCAAAGTCAATCTGATAGCCGGCGGGTGAAACGGTTCCGCCGCAAAGAATCCAAACACGATGGTGGGCAAGGTGTAATCGAGATCCTGCAGGCGCAGGTCCGGCCGCAGCATGGACTCCGCGGCCAGCACACCCAGATACTCCCGGTTGACCCCAAGCTTGCTTTCCTCTAGCCGGTGATGATGCTCTGCGGCGAGAAAAGCGCCGAGGGTGTCCGCGTCGCGGGTGTAGAGCGCACGCAGCACCGGTCGGTTCATCGCCTCGACGAACAACCGCCGCAGGTAGCGATGTAGCGCAACCTCGGCCGGATCGGTGCGGACTGCGTCAACAATCGCGTCTGCCATTGCCGCCGCCTCGCGCGCGCTGACCGCGTGGAACACCTCCTCGCGGGACCGCCAGTGCAGGTAGATGGTGCCCTTACCGACACCGGCGCGCCGGGCCAGTTCATCGATCGTGACCCGCCGGTAGCCCCACGCCAGCAACAACTCCCGGGCGGTATCCAGGATCCGATCGGCCCTTTCGCGCCGAGCGACACCAGAACGTTCCGTCATGACTGACCCCTTCGGTGCCACACGGGGTCACTCTATGACCAAAATACTATTTTGGTCAACAGTCATCGGACAGACATTGCGGCGCCCCGGTCAGCCTCGGGCGAGGATGGCCGAAAGCGCTTGACGAAGTTGCCTTTCGGGGTCAGCCGGAAGCTCGTCTTCGCGCCATCCGACGAAATCGTCTGGCCGCACCAGCAGCGCCCCGCCAGGTGCGAGTCCGGTGGCCTGCGCCCAGGCGCCGTCGGAATCGAGCGCATCGCCGCCGCGCCCGACCTGGTGGACAGCAACCGGAACGCCCAAGGCCGCCGACGCCGCCGCGGCGGCCTCGGCCCACGGGGCGCCGTCCTCGGCGGTGAGCAGCGTGAAACCGGCGCCGAGCAGGTCGAGCGTGGACAGCCGCCGGCCGCCGTGTTGCACCCAGGCATGCGGGACGCGAGTACCGGGTTGGCCACGCAATTCGTCCACCAGAGACACGGCATCCGGATCCGCTGGAGCGGCCTGGTCGGTCACCACCGCGGCTGACCGGTACTGGTAGCCGACCAGCAAGGAGAACATTGACGCCTCCTCCTCCGGTGGCAGCCCGGGGCCCTGGTCGTCCAGATTGATCAAGGCGACTGTCGGCCCCGTCAGCGACTGGTGCGCAGCAAACCGACCGACGGGATGCCGCTCGGCGTGGAAGGTAGTCAGCAACGCCGGACCGGCCGTCCCGTTGAGGACTGCGGCCAGCTTCCAGGCCAGGTTGTGCGCGCTTTGGATGGCGGTGTTGGCTCCCCCGGCCTTGAACGGCGGCATGGTGTGTGCGCAGTCTCCGACGAGAAAGACTCGGCCGCACTGGAATTGGTCGGCCACCTGCTCGTAGGGTTGCCACGCCGCGACTTCGATGATCTCGAGGTCGATCTGCTCACCAATGCCCTTGGTCAACACCTCGCGGCAATATTGCGGGGTGAATTGCGCCGCGGTCTCTCCCTTGCCGGGGAAGTACGTGGTGATGAACATGCCGAGGTCGTCCTTGGCTACCAGGAATATGCCGTCCACGTCGGGGTTTTTGACCTGGATGCCGTCGCCGTCGCTCAGGTGCGAAACGAATTTCCGCCAGGGCCCGCGGAAATAGATGAAGACGACGTAGATCGGCAACGCCCCGTGTCCCGAGGTGCTGAGGCCAAGCCGGTTACGAACCGGGCTGTGCACCCCGTCGGCGGCGACCAGATAGTCGGCGCGGACCGTTTCCGACTCGCCGGAATGCAGGTCACGCAGCACGGCAATGACGCCGGTGTCGTCCTGATCGAGAGAGCACAATTCCGTCCCGTAGCGCACTTCGCTGCCATGCCGTCGGGTCTCGGCGAGCAGCATCGGCTCGAGGCTGCTCTGCGGGCAGTACTGGACGGACGGCTCGGGGCTCAGCTGATCCAGGCCGGCGAAGAAAGCGTCGATGTCAATGGCCAGCTTTTCGTCCGGGCTGTTCAGCGTTGGCTTGACAACCATGTCTGAGACACGATCGGCCACGGCATGGACCTCGTCGTCCAGACCCAGACCGCGGAGAATCTCCAAGCTGCGAAAGCTCAGATTGCGAGCCTTTGGATAGATGAAGATCTCGCGCCGCTTTTCGACCAACAGCGAATCAACTCCGTGCTTGGCTAGCAGAGCCGATGTGGCAAGTCCACCGGCGCCTGCCCCGACGATCAGAACCGGAAGGTGTGCCGAGCTAGTCAGGTTCATGCTGGATCCACCGCCTTCCCGCGGGTGGGCAAAAATAACAGTTACTACTATATAATAGTTACTATCACTTTTGCTTAGGCAGCTCTAGCATCTCCTGGGCCACGCCGACGACGCGTCGCCGGTCGGCGGCCACCAAGCCGATCCGGGTGCGCCGATCCACGATGTCGTCGACGGTCAACGCACCCTCGTGGGTGATGGCGTATTCGAACTCCGCCCGGGTCACGTCGATCCCGTCGGCCACCGAGTCGACCGGCCGCTCGCAGGTCGCCGCAGCGATGACGTTGGCCGCCTCGGCCCCGTAACGCAGCACCAGCGACTCCGGCAAGCCCGCCATCGGCGCCACGCTCGAGTCCGGATTTGCCGGCGCGCCGACCAACGGCAGGTTCCGGGTGCGGCAGTCTCCGGCGGTGAGTTCCCGCAATTCGATGGCCCGGTCGAGGACGTCCTCGGCCATATGCCGGTACTCGGTCAGCTTGCCGCCCACAACGCTGATCACCCCGGAGGGCGATTCGACCACGGCGTGGTTGCGTGAAACGTCCGCGGTGCGGCCCGCTCCGGTGTCGATCAGCGGCCGCAGCCCGGCATAGGCACCGATCACATCGGTGCTTTCCAGCGTGATACCCAGCGCGGTGTTGACGACGTCGAGCAGGAAGCTCACCTCGCCCGGAGTCGGTTGTGGCACATCGGGAATCGGTCCGGGGGCTTCCTCGTCGGTCAGTCCAAGGTAGACGCGCCCGAGCTGTTCGGGCATGGCGAACACGAAGCGGTTGAGCTCGCCGGGTATCGGAATCGTCAGCGCCGCTGTGGGATTGCCGAGGGCGTTGGCATCGAAGACGAGGTGGGTGCCGCGGCTGGGACGCAGCTTCAGCGACGGGTCGATCTCACCTGCCCACACTCCGCTGGCGTTGATCACGGTGCGGGCGGATATTTCGAACGATTCGCCGGTGCGCTGGTCGGTCAGCCGCAGCGACGTCCCGGTGACCTCGGAGGCGGCCGTATAGGTCAGGATGCGGGCGCCGTGCTGCGCCGCGGTACGCGCAACGGCGGCGACCAGTCTGGCGTCGTCGATCAGTTGCCCGTCGTAGGCGAGCAGGCCACCGTCGAGACCGTTGCGCTGAACGGCCGGAGCCATGTCGATGACGCGTTGCGCCGGAATCCGGCGTGAGCCGGGCAGAATCGACGCCGGTGTGCCCGCGGTCTTACGCAACACGTCGCCGGCGAGAAACCCGGCCCGCACCAATGCCCGCTCCATCCGGCCCATCGAGGGCAGTAACGGAACCAGCTGCGGCATAGCCC
Source organism: uncultured Actinomycetota bacterium (assembly GCA_963743145.1). GTDB lineage: Bacteria > Actinomycetota > Actinomycetes > Mycobacteriales > Mycobacteriaceae > Mycobacterium. Next base: position 32,357 of record CAVUOR010000001.1, read on the forward strand.
GAACCAGATGAGGGGCGTTGCGCGTCATCAGGATTCCGCGCTCGACGGCGCTGCGCCGGGCGATACCGACATTGCCGGTCGCGAGGTAGCGCAAACCGCCGTGCACCAGCTTGGAGCTCCACCGGCTGGTGCCGAACGCGAGATCGTGCTTTTCCACCAGCACCACTCGCAGGCCTCGGGAGGCGGCGTCCAGCGCGATGCCGGCGCCGGTGATGCCGCCGCCGATCACCACGACGTCGGTCGGCGTGCCATCGGCCAGCGCGGTCAGGTCGGCGGTGCGGCGCGCGGCGTTGAGTGCAGTCGACATCATGACAGGTATCCGTTCAGCGAGTAGGCGAGTTCGGCGGCCAGCGCATCGGCGTCCAGGATCGGACGGACGATTTGCGCGGACTGAATCGTCGATTGGGTGATCAGCAACACCATCGCGGCAAGTCGGCGGGGGTCGCCGGACCGCACGCTGCCGTCGCGTTGGGCCGCCCGTAGGTTGTCGGCGAGGGCATCGATCAGCATCTGCTGGCTACTGCCGAGCCGCTGGGCGATGTACACCAGCGCCAGCTCCGACCGCAGCACCGCCATCACCAGCTCATCGCGGCGCAGCCGTTCGGCCACCGCCACCACCCGCTCGACCAACGCCTCCCGGCCGCCGCCGCGCGCCGGTACTTCAGCCAGTGCGGCGGTGATGTGGGTGGTCAGCAGGGCCGCCAACACCGATCGGGTGTCCGGCCAGCGCCGATAGACGGTCGGACGGCTCACGCCAGCCCGCCGCGCGATCTCGGCCAGCGTCACGCGGTCGACCCCGAAATCGATCACACAGCTCGCGGCGGCCGCCAGTATCCGGTCGCCGATCTCGACCGGTGCGTTACTGATTGACAGCATATGTAATACTGTAACGCATGTCTGACGAGTTGCTACCGCCGATGAAGTGGAATGCCTGGGGCGACCCCCGCGAGGCCAAGCCTCTTTCGGAGGGCATCAGCTCGCTGTTGAAGCAGGCCCTGGGGGTGAGCGCGTTCGCCCGCGGCCGAAGTCGACGCAGATCAGGTGCGGCTGCGTCCCTCGGAATTGGCGCGCGAACACCGCGAGGCGCTGGCCGCCATTGTGGGGTCCGAATATTGCCGCGGCGGCGATCGTGACCGACTGCTGCATGCCGGCGGCAAGTCCACCCTGGATCTGCTGCGGCGCAAGGACTCCGGTGAGCAAGAGGCGCCCGACGCGGTGTTGCTGCCCGGCGCTGACGACGAGGTCGCCTCGATCCTGCAGTACTGCTCGCAGCACGGGATCGCCGTGGTCCCGTTCGGCGGTGGCACCAGCGTGGTCGGTGGTCTCGATCCCATCCGCGGCGAATTCGGCGCCGTGGTGTCGCTGGATCTGCGGCGCTTCGACCAACTGCTTGCCTTCGACGAGGTATCCGGCGAGGCCGAGTTCGGCGCCGGCGTTACCGGGCCGCAGGCGGAGCGACTACTCGGCGAACACGGGTTTTCGCTCGGACATTTTCCGCAGAGCTTTGAGTTCGCCAGCCTCGGCGGCTTTGCGGCGACCCGATCCTCAGGCCAAGACTCGGCGGGATACGGCCGGTTCGACGACATGATCCGCGGGCTTCGTGCCGTTACACCTGCCGGCGTGCTGGACCTGGGCCGCGCCCCGCAGTCGGCGGCCGGTCCAGATCTGCGACAGCTGCTGATCGGGTCAGAGGGGGTCTTCGGCATCATCACCCGGGTGCGGGTGCGGGTCCACCCGCTGCCGCAGGCCACCCGCTACGAGGCGTGGTCGTTTCCCGACTTCGCCACCGGCGCAGCCGCATTGCGGGCCGTCACCCAGACCGGCACCGGGCCGACCGTGATCCGGCTGTCCGACGAAGCCGAGACCGGCGTCAATCTGGCCACCACCGAGGCCATCGGCCAGACCCAGATCACCGGTGGCTGCCTGGCGATCACCGTGTTCGAAGGTACGGCCGCGCATACCGAAAGCAGGCACGCCGAAACCCGGGAACTGATGGCAGCTGCAGGCGGCACGTCGCTGGGCGAAGCCCCGGCGCGGGCCTGGGAGCGTGGTCGGTTCAGCGCGCCCTACCTGCGCGACTCACTGCTGGCCGCCGGCGCGCTCTGCGAGACCCTCGAGACGGCCACCGACTGGTCGAACATCCCCGCACTCAAGACCGCCGTCACCGATGCGCTGACGGCCGCGCTGGCCGAATCCGGCACGCCAGCGCTTGTGCTGTGCCACATTTCGCATGTGTATCCCACCGGCGCCTCGCTGTACTTCACCGTCGTCGCCGGGCAACGCGGCAACCCGATTGAGCAATGGCGCGCCGCGAAGTCCGCTGCCTGCGATGCGATCGTGGCCACCGGCGGGACGATTACCCATCACCACGCGGTCGGCGCCGATCACCGGCCCTGGATGCGCGACGAGGTGGGCGATTTAGGCGTACAGGTGTTGCGGGCGGTCAAATCGACACTGGATCCCGCGGGAATTCTCAATCCCGGCAAGCTCATCCCGTGACCCGCCGCGAAATCGGCCGGGTGACCGTGCTGACCAATCCGGCCTCGGGACACGGAAACGCGCCACACGCCGCGGAAAAGGCGATCGAGCGGCTGCAGCAGCGTGGCATCGACGTGGTGGCCATCGTCGGCAGCGACGCCGAGCATGCACGTCGCCTGCTGCAGGCTGCGGTCGAAAAGGGCACCGACGCACTGGTGGTCACCGGCGGTGACGGAGTGATTTCCGATGCGCTGCAATGCCTGGCGGGCACCGATATTCCGCTGGGCATCATTCCGGCTGGCACCGGCAACGATCATGCCCGCGAATTCGGTTTGCCCACAAAGGATCCCGTTGCCGCCGCCGATATTGTCGCCGACGGCTGGACTGAAATTGTCGACCTGGGCAGGATTCGGGACCGCAATGGAATGACCAAGTGGTTCGGAACCGTTGCTGCCGCAGGATTCGATTCGCTGGTAACCGATCGGGCCAACCGGATGCGCTGGCCGCGCGGTCGGATGCGCTACAACCTGGCGATGCTCGCCGAGCTGTCGGCGCTGAGGCTGCTGCCCTTCCGGCTGGTGCTGGACGGACGCGAGGAGATCGTCACTGACCTCACCCTGGCCGCCTTCGGCAACTCCCGCAGTTACGGCGGCGGAATGCTGATCTGCCCCAACGCAGATCACGCTGACGGCCAACTCGACATCACCATGGTGCACTCGGCATCGCGGAGCCGACTGATCCGCCTCTTCCCCACCGTTTACCGGGGCACCCATGTCGATCTCGACGAGGTGACAACGGCTCGGGCGACATCGGTGGAGGTGGAATCACCCGGCAGCGCAGTTATCAATGTCTACGCCGACGGCGACTACGCCTGCGCGCTGCCCGCCGAGATCTCCGCGGTACCCGGCGCTCTGCAGATCCTGCGGCGGGTCTAACCGACTCCCCGGCTGAGCCAAGACACCTCGGCGCCGTCACCGCCGTCGCGGTACGCCTCGAGTGCCTCGTCCCAGGCCGTACCCAAGGCCGAATCCAATTCGGCGGCCAACGCGTCGGCGCCGGCGGCCATCATCATTCGCAGCCGCATCTCACCGATCATCACGTCGCCGTTGGCGCTCATCGCTCCGCTCCACAGTCCCAGCTGCGGCGTGTGGCTGAACCGCTGCCCGTCGACACCGGCGCTGGGGTCCTCGGTGACTTCAAACCGCAACACCGACCACGAGCGCAAGGCGTTGGCCAACCGGGCGCCGGTGCCCACCGGACCGACCCAATTGGTCACCGCGCGCAGCTGTCCGGGCATTGCCGGTTGCGGGGTCCACTTCAGATTGGGCTTGGCTGCCGTCGCCCCAAAAGTAGCGGCCAACGCCCATTCGACGTGCGGACATACCGCGGCGGGCGAGGCATGGATGTACACCACGCCGGTTGTCACGTCGGCGAACTGGTTGGACGCACGCATCTGTTGCTCCTTCGGCTCCACGAGGGACGTCTTCCCCAACGGCCCGGTGAACCCGACGAGCATGAATGCCGATACTGCAGTTAATTTTGTGCCTTGCGTGTCTATTGTGCCTCGTGAGACCCATGTTGCGCTAGTCCGAGTTGTATTCGGATAGCACCTGGTCGGACAACGCCGGCCAGAGCGGCAGCGCCCACTCACCGAAATCGCGGCCGGAGAGCACCACCAGCGCCAGCTTGGCCTCCGGATCAGCCCAGATGAACGTGCCCGATTGACCGAAATGGCCGTAGCTGCGCGTCGAGTTGTTCGCGCCGGTCCAGTGCGGTGATTTGGCATCCCTGAGCTCGAAACCCAGCCCCCAGTCGTTGGGCCGCTGCACCCCGTATCCAGGCAATACGCCGTCCAGGCCGGGAAATTGCACCGTGATCGCTTCGGCGTGCATCTGCGCCGACACCGTCGCAGGACTCAACAGGTCAACGGCGAAGGCCGTCAGGTCCGCGACCGTCGAGGTCACCCCGAAGCCGGCGGCCTGCGCGCCGCCGTCCAGCCGGGTGGCGGTCATTCCTAACGGTTCGAGCACCGCCTCGGTCAGGTATCCACCGAACTCGATCCCGGACGCCTGCTGCATCGTCTCGGCCAGCACGGTAAAGCCGTAGTTGGAATACACCCGGCGGGTGCCCGGCCAAGCCAGCGTGTCATTGGACTGCATCGCCAACCCCGACGCATGGGCCAGCAGATGCCGCACCGTCGATCCGGGCGGCCCGGCGGCGGTGTCCAGGTCGACGGCGCCTTCTTCGATGGCGACCTGCGCGGCCCGCGCCACCAGCAGCTTGGTCACTGATGCCAGTTCGAACCGCTGCTCGGTGTTCCCGTGGCTGGCCAGCACGCCCGAGGGTCCGACCACCGCGGCGGCCGCCGCGGCGACCGGCCAGTCGTCGAGCGCGTCGAGTGCGGGCATCGCGCAGGAGCCTACCGACCAAGCACTAGGTTGGTGGTCATGAGTCAGCTAGTGCGCGGTGTGGTGTCTCGAAAGAAGGGCGAGCCGGTCGAGCTGGTCGACGTCGTCGTCCCCGATCCTGGGCCCGGTGAGGTGGTGGTGGACGTGACGGCCTGCGGGGTCTGCCATACCGACCTGACCTACCGGGAGGGCGGCATCAACGATGACTACCCGTTCCTGCTCGGCCATGAAGCGGCGGGCACCGTCGAGTCAGTGGGACCGGGAGTGACCGCGGTGGGACCCGGCGACTTCGTGATTCTGAATTGGCGCGCGGTCTGCGGCCAGTGCCGAGCTTGCAAACGTGGCCGACCGCAGTATTGCTTCGACACCTTCAATGCTGAGCAAAAGATGACGCTTACCGACGGGACCGCGCTGACGCCGGCGCTGGGCATCGGGGCATTTGCCGACAAGACGCTGGTGGCTGCCGGGCAGTGCACCAAGGTCGATGCCGAGGCCGACCCGGCCGTGGCTGGCCTGCTGGGCTGCGGGGTGATGGCCGGTCTGGGTGCGGCGATCAACACCGGTGCCATCAGCCGCGACGACACGGTCGCGGTGATCGGTTGCGGCGGCGTGGGCGACGCCGCGATCGCCGGAGCGGCGCTGGTCGGCGCCAAGCGGATCATCGCCGTCGACACCGACAACACCAAACTCGAGTGGGCCCGCAAGTTCGGCGCCACCCACACCGTCAACGCCGGCGAATTCGACGTCGTCAAGACCATCCAGGATCTCACCGACGGTTTCGGCGCGAATGTGGTGATCGACGCCGTCGGACGACCGGAAACCTGGGAGCAGGCCTTTTATGCCCGCGATCTTGCGGGAACCGTTGTGCTGGTCGGTGTTCCGACGCCGGATATGCGCATCGATATGCCGCTGGTGGACTTTTTTTCCCATGGCGGCGCGCTGAAGTCGTCCTGGTACGGCGACTGCCTGCCCGAACGCGACTTCCCCACCCTGATCGACCTCTACCTGCAGGGCCGCTTGCCGCTGGAGAAGTTCGTGTCCGAACGGATCGGCCTCGGCGACATCGAGGAAGCGTTCCACAACATGCACACCGGCAAGGTGCTGCGCTCGGTGGTGATGCTGTGATGTCTGCCATCGACCGTATCGTGACGCATGGCACCTTCGAACTCGACGGCGGCAGTTGGGAAGTCGACAACAACATCTGGATTGTCGGCGACGATTCTGACGTCGTGGTGTTCGATGCCGCGCATACCGCGGAGCCGATCGTGGCAGCGGTCGGCGGTCGCAATGTGGTGGCGGTGGTGTGCACCCACGGCCACAACGACCACGTGACTGTGGCTCCCGAACTCGGCAAGACGCTTGACGCACCGGTGCTGCTTCATCCCGGTGATGACGTGCTGTGGCGGATGACCCATCCGGACAAGGACTTTCGGGCGGTGTCCGATGGCGATTCGCTGAGCGTTGCCGGCATCGAGCTGCGGGCGCTGCACACTCCCGGTCACTCCCCCGGGTCGGTGTGCTGGTACGCCCCCGACCTGGGCGCCGTGTTCAGCGGAGATACCCTGTTCTCCGGTGGACCCGGTGCAACCGGCCGTTCGTTTTCCGACTTTCCGACCATCCTGCAGTCGATCTCGGCCCGACTCGGCACCCTGCCGGGCGACACCGTGGTCTATACCGGCCACGGCGACACCACCACCGTCGGTGACGAGATCGTCCATTACGACGATTGGGTGGCCCGCGGAAACTGAAGAGTAATTGAAGAGTAACTGAAGAGTCATTGACGAGCCATCAACGGCCGTCGAGGATTTTGCGTTTTTCGGTCTCGAACTCCGCTTCGGTCAATGCACCGGATTCGCGCAGCGATGCAAGTGTTTTCAGTTGCTGCAATTTGACGGCCTCATCGGTCGGAGCATGTGATGCAAGCGATTGCTCCGGCGCGGCAACCGACACTTCCGCGTCGGTGGGGGCGTACAACGGGATGGCCTGCTCGGCACTCGCGAACGGTCGAATGACCCGCCGGGCTCGAGCCAACCACAACGTCGAGCCGATCAGTCCCAGCAGACCGACGGCGAACAGCCCAACGAAGGGCCATACCGACCAGCTGAAGGCGCTCTCGCGACCAAAAGCCAAGCTCGGGCTGATGTATCCATTGACCTGACCGGCGGTCTTGATCGTGTACGTGCCGTCGGCCGGCACTTGAACGAACCCCACCCGGATATGCGCGTCGTTGTTGATTGTCGTTGTTCCACCGAAGTTTTCGGTCAACGTTGGATTCGGAACACCCGGGGGCGGGTAGATATCTATGTCAAGTGCCGGCACCGGCAGCCCCCCGCCACGAGGACCAGCGATGACCTCGGTGTGAAAGCTGACGCTGAGCTTGCCGGCCGGTAAGTGCAGGCTGGCCGACCCGGGGATGGGCACGTCACCGTAAGCGTCGAACTTGTCCAGCACGAACGCGTTGAGCATCGGCAAGACAATGAAGCCGATGGCCCCCACAACCATCGCCACGATAGCGAGCGCCAGCGAAATCTTCGGGAGCCGTCTGCTACTCATTCACGGAGTGTGTCACTGTGGGTGAAGCGGCGCTAGCGACGAAACTTCGCCGACGGCGGGGTAAAGAGGACACTGGGACCGGGCCCACAGCACAATAAGGAGTGATACGCATGGCTACCGATCTCGTCGCCAACGTGCCCGATCTGTCCGGAAAGCTGGCCGTTGTCACCGGATCCAACAGCGGCCTGGGATTCGGTTTGGCCCGCCGGCTGTCCGCAGCGGGCGCCGACGTCACCATGGCGATTCGTAACCGCGCCAAGGGCGAAGCCGCGATCGACAAGATTCGCGCGACGGTTCCCGATGCCAAGCTGACCATCCAGCCCCTCGATCTGTCGTCGCTGGCCAGCGTGGCCACCCTGGGTGAGCAGCTCAACGCCGACGGCCGCCCGGTTGACATCCTGATCAACAATGCCGGTGTGATGACACCGCCGGAGCGCGACAGCACCCCCGACGGATTCGAATTGCAGTTCGGCAGCAATCATCTCGGGCATTTCGCGCTCACGGCGCACCTGCTGCCGCTACTTCGTGCCGCGAACCGTCCGCGGGTTGTTTCGCTGAGCAGCCTGGCTGCCCGCCAGGGCAGCATCCATTTCGACGATCCGCAATTCGAGAAGTCGTACACACCGATGCGGGCCTACGCGCAGTCGAAGCTGGCGGTCCTGATGTTCGCTCGCGAGTTGGAGCGCCGCAGCACAGCGGCCGGCTGGGGCATTGTGTCCACCGCCGCCCACCCCGGCCTGACCAAGACCAACTTGCAGATCAGCGGACCGTCGCATGGCCGGGCGAAACCGTCGACGATGCAGCGGCTCTACACACTGTCGTGGCGCCTGGCACCGTTTTTGTGGCAGGAGATCGACGACGGGATCCTTCCCGCGCTCTATGCCGCAACTTCGCCGGAGGCGCAGGGCGGTGCGTTCTACGGGCCCCGCGGCATCTATGAGGCCGCCGGCGGCGGCGTAGCAGTTGCCAAGGTGCCCGCGCGTGCTCGTGACGATGCCGACAACCGGCGGCTGTGGGAGCTCTCCGAGCAGTTGACCGGGGTCAGCTATCCGAACTCGAATTGACTCTTGTTGCTGTACCGCGCCATGGATAGACCGGTTTGAGACCGCCGTCACAACGGGTAGTCGGTCGGGGGACCGACATCCGGCCCGTCACTACGGGAGGGAAAATCTGTGAGCGGCCACGACGACGACCAGACCACCAGCGAAAACAGCGATGACGAGCAGACCGCCAGCGAAAACAGCGGCGAGGAGCAGACCACCAGCGATGAGAGCCGCGACGACGGCAGCACATCCGAAGTGCCCGAGCTGAGCGAGGAGGGCAAGGAGGAGGTCAAACGAATGCGGGCAGCCTACGACGACCGGCCGACGGCGGTGATGCCCGGCACTGATGGCACCATCACCGGCACCGCCATCAACGAGTGGCTTGACGACGATGGCAATCCGAAATTCGGCAAGGACGAGGCCGAGAACAAGGACAAGTCCCAAGGCTCCGACGAAGAGGCCGAGGGCACGGACAAGGCGCAAGACGAGGCCTCAGACAAGTCGGACAAGTCGGACACGTCAGACAAGTCACAAGACGAGTCGGCACACGCCTGACCTCGGCTAACCGAAGCCCGGTTCTGGTCGGCGGAAGCCCCGTGGGCCGCCCGGGCCCCTAGGGAATCGTGGTTCCGGCGCCTGCGTGGTCGTGGGCGCCTGCGTCGTTGTAGTGTGGTGGCGCCTGCGTCGTTGTAGTTGTCGTGGGCGCCTGCGTCGTTGTTGTCGTGGTGGTTGACGGGGGTGTCCCGGTGTCCGACTCGGTCGATGATGTCGGGCTGTTCGCAGGCGCTTGAGTGTCCGTGGCACCCGACGGCGCAGGTGCTGTGCTCACGCTGGGCGTCGGGGTGCTGGGTGAGCTGCCGGTCGTGTGACCCAGGATGATCATGACTGCGGCGCCGACGGCCAGCACAGCCAACGCGGTGCCGACCATGACCACGATCGGCCGGCGATACCAGACGTCGGCACCCGCGCCGGTCACGCCCGATCGGGTGTCTCGATCCGAAACGGCCGGCCGCCGCACCGCCGGGGCGTCGGCGCCCTGCTCCGGGTATTCACCGGGACGGATCGGCATGATGCCGGAGTCGTCACCGGCCTCCGACCAAGCCAACGCCGGCGTGCGCTCGGATGGCAGAGCCATATCCGAGATCGTGGTGGCAGCGGTGACCGATCCTGCCGCGGTCGGGGCCACGGCCGTCGCGCCGTCGTCGGCCGGGCCGCGAGCGGCCCGTAACGCCGCACCAATGGCGGCCGTCAGATGTGGGCGCGGGGTTGTGATGACCGGTACGCGCAGACGTTCCGATAGGGTCGTGGTGACCGTTGGGATGCTGGCCACCCCACCGGCGGACGCAACCGCCACCAAGTCTGCGGCGCGAATTCCATTGCCCTGCATTGTTTCTTCAACGACCGTCATGAAGCCATCCAACGACTGACGGATCGCGTCGTCGAGTTCGTCCCGGGTGAGGCGGATGTCGCCGCGATATCCGAGCATATCGGCGCTCAGCGTGGTTGCGGTGACCGATGACAGTTCTTCTTTGGCGTGGCGGCAGGCGGCCCGCAGCCCAGCCAGTGAACCGATCGCCGGGGTTGTCGATGTGTCGAAGCGAGCCTGCCGACGACAGATCGTCGAGGACGTGCGTCAGCAGGGCCTGGTCGATCAAGTCGCCGGAGAATGCCGCGTGCCGCACGGTAGCGGCAACCGGTTGGTATCCGTTAGCGGCGTCGACCAGGGTGAGGCTGGTTCCGGTGCCCCCAAAATCGCAGACGGCGATGATTCCGTGGCTAGGGATCCCCGGGTTGGACTGTAGGGCGATCAACGTTGCCGCGTAGTCCGCTAACAGCACCAATCGCCCGCCAGTCCATTCGGAGACCCGGGTCAGTGCCACCCGCACTGACTCGACCGCCGTCGCGGCCCAGTGTGCGGGATGGGTGACTGCGATCGCGTCCGGCAGTGCTCGCCCATCCGTCGCGGTGTAAGCCAAGGCTCGCAGCGCGTCGGCGACCAATGTCTCGCTGCGGTGCGACGTACCGTCGGCCGCCACGATGCCGGCCGGGTTGCCAATCTCGTCGACGAAGTCGGTGACCACCAGCCCAGGCTCGTTGAGCATCGGGTTCTCCGATGGCACGCCGACTTCGGCCGGGCGCTGCCGGTACAGCGTCAAAACCGCCCTGCGGGTCACCGCGCGGTCGGCGGTCACCGCCGCCAAGTTGGTGGCCCCCAACGAGAGACCTAACGCCGACCGTTCTCCGTCAGCCATATCGTCCAATCTGCCCCCGGGCCTACCTGCGCCCGCTGCCGCGCATCGGTTCCCACAATTTATCGGTCGCTTCGGTTCCGCCGCGCAGGTACCGGTTCAGCGGATCGTGCCGACCCCTGCGATCAGCGGCAGATCAAGCGGGGTCACCCAGCCCGGGGAGAGTTCGTTGACGGCCGGGACCGCGTTGAGCGCCCGCATCCCGGTGGCCAAACATCCGGCGGCGGCCGCGTCCCGCCCGGAGCCGTCGGTGAACCGGAACGCCGTTTCCTGGGAGATGCTTGGGGTCCCCTCGATATCCACTCGGTACACGTCGTCCTTGGTGCCGGCCGGCCAGTCCGGGGCGGCGTCCAGCCCGATGCGGTTGACGTGCTCGAGCTGGATGCGGGTCTGGCCGTGGTAGACGCCGTTGATGGTGAATCGAACGGCGGCGACGTGTCCCGGCGGGATGACGCCCTTGGCCGACTTGCGCTCGTTGGGGGTCACCCACTTGTCCCACGTCGTGGTGATCTCGTCGAGCATGATGCCTGCGGCGTGCGCGATCATCGGGACGGTGCCGCCCCAGGCGAAGATCAGCACGTCACGGTTTTCCAGCATCGGGCGGAACTCGGGCTCCCGGCCGATGCCCATTTCGACTTCGTAGTCGCCTTCGTAGTTGGTGTAATCCAGCAGCTCGGAGGCCCGCACCGTACGCACCTCCGAGCACAGGCCCATCAACGTCATCGGGAACAGGTCGTTGGCGAAGCCGGGGTCGATGCCGGTGGTAAAGCACGACGATTCGCCCAACTCGCAGGCCTCGGTGATCGGCTGGATCCAGTTCGGCGGGTTCAGATGCATCGTCGGCCAGACCCACGGCGTCATCGCGGTCGAGCACACGTCGATTCCGGCCCGTAGGAATCGCGTCATTAGCGCGATGTTGTCGTCGGCGTGCGCCGCAGTCGGGCCGTAATGCACCAGCGCATCGGGCTTGAGCGCGATCAGCGCGTCCACATCGTCAGTGGCAGCGAGACCGATCGGTTCGGCCAGACCGCAGATCTCGCCGACGTCGCGGCCGGCCTTCTGCGGGTTGTTGACGCCCACGCCTACCAATTCGAATTGCGGATGTTTGACGATCTCGGCGATCACCATCCTGCCGACGAAGCCGGTACCCCAGATCACGATCCGCTTAGCCATGCGCCACCTTCTTCATCGACGAGCCCCGGTTCACCCTAAGCGGGCCGGCCATCGTTCGGGCCAGACCGGGCGCGGGTCTTGCTGCTAACACCGAACGTCATCCTGTCGATCATTCGATCGTGCAACGTCACCGTGTGCAGCACAATCGCAGAGATGTGCGCGGCGATCGCAGCCATCAGCGCATACGCGACGACCGAATGCGCTTGGCGCAGAACCCAAAACAATTCCGCGTCGAAGGGTGCGATACGAGGAAGCCGGATGGATCCGAGCAGGACGACCGGTCCCCCGCCGGCCGAGACCATGGCCCAACCCACCAGCGGCTGAATCAACAGAAACGCATAAAGCGACACTTCGGACATTACGACGAGCTTGCGTTCTAGCGTTCCGACGGTGGGCGGCAACGGGGGGCCGCGGTGGGTCAGTCGGTTGACCACTCGCACCAGCATCACCGCCAAAATGGTCACGCCCAGCGTCCGGTGGATGATGACCAGCCCGGCGTATCGGCTTACCGAGTTGACCATGACGAAGCCGATGAACAGGGCGCAGAACACCAGGACAGCCGTGACCCAATGCAAGACCCTGGTCAGCCGGGTGTACCGGCCGGGTTCGGACTCGTCGTTCACAGCGCAACCTTGTCGACCTGCACAGCGGGCGGGCTCGCCGTCTCGCCGGTGCGGCGACGGTAGGACGCCGCGTAGACGGCCGACCGCGCGCTGAGCAGCGGGTCCTCGGAGGGATCGATGCCATCCGGCAGGACCAGCGGATCGAAGTTGATATCGCGTGCATTGCCGCGGCGTTCGGTTTGCACCGAGTCGAGGGTCAGCAGCCCGGCGTCGACGCTGCGGCGATCAGCAGGCCACGGCAGCGTCGCGTCGCGCGTCGGATCCGCTGCCGCGCCGACGGTGAGCATCAGGCGCCAGCGCAGCGGGCCGGCCCGCAACTGCCGGACCAGCGCGTCGAACAGCCCGTTCGCTCCGGGCGACGGCGGTAGCGCCTGCTGCAGCGGTGCCAGCGACCAGCGCACCGGCACTCGCACGTCCGACTCGTTGACGAAGTAGAACGCATTCAGCCCGCGATAGGTGCTGTCGGCGAAACCGGGTGTCGGCGGATGCTGCTTGACGATGCCCATAGCGCGTGCCGTTTCCGGGTGGGCGGTGAGGAACCGCGCCATCGCGGTCGGATCGGGCTTACCGGTGCCCGGGACAACAGCCGAAGCGATCAGCCGGTCGTAGAATCCCTGCGGCGAGTTATCAAGGAAAACAGGAAGATTCAGTGTGGCCATCCGCCACTGCTGCTCACCCGGGAATCCGAATGCCAGGCCCAGCCCGCGCGCCGCCGCCGGCATGTCAGCCGCGAGCGGATTCCCGCCGGCCAGCGAAAAGCGGCCGACCACCGGCGTGCGCCCCGGCCGAAAAACCGTCGCCTTAGACAACCCGCGGCCGTTGCCGTTGCTGTCGAACCACCCAGCAACCGAAACTCCCTTGGCATGATTTTTGCGGAACCCCGGTTGCCGGCCGAAGACCTTGGCGAAACCGTCCAGGAAAACCTGCGGCGTCAGCCGGGCGGGACCGATCCAGGCGTTCGCGTACAACAACGCGCCCAGGTCCGCCAGCAGGAAGGCTCCGGCGATGCCGACGCCACGGAGTACGTCGCGCCGACTGGGAGGCGTGCTCCCCCAGCGTCCGGATCGGTGAGCTGGTTGGGTCATCGATCAGCTCCCTCGGTGGTCACCGACACGGGCATTCCAGCAGCATTCCATTAGCCTCTACGACGGTTGCATGGCATCGGTTCAACCGCATCCCGACCCGGCAGTTCGGTGTGGGAAATGACGCCAAAACGGACCCACACGGTTCACCGGAGTGACACCATGTCGCGGAGATGACCACCACCATGTCGCGGAGATGAATACCACCATGACCGGGACGCGCCAACCATTCGCCACCCCACGCCGAGTCAAGCACCGCGCGGTGCCGTCGATCCTGTGTGCGGTGCTGACCGCATTCTCGGCCACCGGAGGGATCTGCGGCGTGGCAAACGCCATCGGCCACGTGCCCCAGGTGAGCTATCAGTTGAGCGGGAGCGCCCCTGTGGCGGACTACATCTCGTATCAAAGCGACACCGGCCAGGTCCTGCAGCCACACGTGCCGTTGCCGTGGCAGACGCAGTTCACCGGCTTTGGGGGTGAAGTCTTCGTGATCAGTGCGCAGAGCCCTGGCTCGATCACCTGCACAATCGTGGTCGACGGCACAGTGGTCAGCCAGGCGACCGCAAACGGGGCACCCGCCCGCACCGTCTGCTCGAACTGAGGCTTCGACGGGCGCGCTATCTAAGAACCGGCGTCAACCGGTCTGCGTGGTTTCGGTGGTGGGTAGACGACGCGCGCGATGCTCGCCGACAACCAGCCGATCGCCCACCCGCCGAAGAACACCGCAAAAGTGTGCCGGGTGGCACCACCGGCGCGAGTCCACACCGTCGTCAGGATCACGGCCCAGACAACGGCACAGGCGATACTGTAGCCGAGATATGTACGAGAATACTTGCGCAACAAGCGAATTCGCTGAGTCAGGCCAGACCGAAACAGTGACATCCGGACACGCCGCGGAAGCTTGTCGTTGCCGTGGGTGTCGTCCAGCATGGCGATCAACTCCTCACCGTATCGGCGGCGCCAGGCCGCGGGATACCACCGCAGCACGCCGCGGACGTCGCGCGGATTCATTTCGCCCACCCGGGGCTGGGAACATGCAATGAGATTCCGAGCCGGCGAGCCCCCTCGGCGACAATCGCCCCGAGGCTGCGTACCGCATTGGCCAGTTCGGCACGGCCGGCTGCGGTCAGCCGGTACGGCCGCCGCCGCTCGTCGTGGCCCGCGGGTTCAATCAGCCCCTGCTCCTCGAGCGCGGTGATAGCCCCGTATAGCGTCCCCGGCCCCAATGTCACCCCGGCGAATCTCTCGATATCGCGCGCCAGCGCGTAGCCGTGCTTCGCGCCAGACGCCAAGCTGGTCATGATCAGCACACCCGGATCATTTCTTCTGCCCATCCTGCGGGCCGCTCCGGAATCCCGTGCCATGCCGTCGACTCTAGTACGTTTAACGTACTACGCCAAGCGTAGTATGACGATGTGCAGCATGGCCAGAGCACGGAAACCGTCGCCTGCCTGGGCTCCAGCACCACTGCGGCCAAGGGAACCTACAAGTGGATCGATGAACTGGCCGCGCGGCCGCAAAATAGCCGGTTCCGATTCGTCAACTTCGGCGTTGGCGGCGATCTGTCCTTCAACCTGGCCAACCGGCTGGATCCAGTGCTGCGCGTTGCGCCGGACCGGGTCATCGTGCTGATCGGCACCAACGACATCTTGGCGAGTGTCTTTCCCAACTCCCGACGATTCAGCCGGGTCTGGAAGAGGTCATCTGAAGAACCCTCGCCGGCACACTTCAAGGACAACCTCGAACTCATCACCCAGCGGCTGCAGCACAAATCCCGCGCCACGATCGCGCTGAGTTCGCTCGCGCCGGTCGGAGAGGCCCTGCAATCAAACGATCCCGTTCAGTCGCGGCTCAACGAGCTGGTCGCCGCCTACAACGGCATCATCGCTGAGGTCTCGCATAGCACCGGCGCTTACTACATTCCGTTTTACGAACACTTCCAGGAGCAACTCGAGCGCTGCGCGATCACCAAACCGTTTACCCGGTTCTCCTACGCTGCGTTCTACCGCGACTACCTATTCCGCGAGCTAATTCTGCGGCGTAGTTTCGATCAGATCTCGCAGCAAAACGGCTGGGGATTTCACATTGACGGCATTCACCTCAACACCAAGGGCGGCCGCATCCTGACCGACGTCGTTCAGCAGTTCCTTGACTCGCCTTCACGGTAGGCCACGGGCAGTTTAGGCTCGCGCTGGTAGCCCGCTCAACGACGAGGACGGTCGACATGGGCATTGAGACTCGAGTGAACGGCACGCCGCCGCCCGAGGTTCCGCTTGCCGATATCGACATGGGCACGTGGGACTTCTGGGCACTCGACGACGATCTGCGTGACGGGGCGTTTGCCACGTTGCGCCGTGAAGCGCCGATCTCGTTCTGGCCTGAGCCCGTCCAAGAAGGGTTTCAGGAAGGCGCCGGGCATTGGGCGTTGACCGGACTCGATGACGTCTTCTATGCCAGCCGCCACCCCGAGATCTTCAGTTCCAGCCCGAACATCACCATCAACGACCAAACGCCGGAGGTGTCCGAATACTTCGGCTCGATGATTGTGCTCGATGATCCGCGGCATCAGCGGCTGCGATCGATCGTCAGCAGGGCTTTCACCCCAAAAGTGGTGGCCCGGATCGAGGCATCGGTGCGCGAGCGGGCCCACCGCCTGGTCGCGGGGATGATCGCCGCTCACCCCGACGGCACCGGCGAGGCGGTCAGCGAGCTGGCCGGCCCGCTGCCGTTGCAGGTCATCTGCGACATGATGGGGATTCCCGAGGAGGACCATCAGCAGATCTTCGGATGGACCAACGTGATCCTCGGCTTCGGCGACCCCGATCTGACGACCGAATTCGATGACTTCGTTCGGGTTTCGATGGATATCGGCGCCTACGCCAACGCGTTGGCGGAGGATCGTCGCGTCAATCACCACGACGATCTGACGACGAGCCTGGTGGAAGCCGAGGTCGACGGCGAGCGGTTAACCTCGGCCGAGGTCGCGTCGTTTTTTATTTTGCTGGCAGTCGCCGGCAACGAGACGACCCGCAATGCGATCAGCCACGGCCTGCTCGCGCTGACGCGTTATCCCGAGCAGCGCCAGATTTGGTGGGCCGACTTCGACGGCGTATCGCACTCGGCGGTCGAGGAGATTGTCCGGTGGGCGTCGCCGGTGATCTACATGCGACGCACCCTCACCCGCGACTTCGAGCTGAGCGGGACGAAGATGGCAGCCGGGGATAAGGCCACGCTGTGGTACTGCTCAGCCAACCGCGACGAGTCGAAGTTCGCCGACCCGTGGATGTTCGACGTCACCCGCGACCCGAATCCGCATGTCGGTTTCGGCGGCGGCGGTGCCCACTTCTGCTTGGGCGCCAACTTGGCCCGTCGCGAGATCCGGGTCATGTTCGAGGAACTCCAGCGCGAGATACCCGATGTCGTCGCCACCGAAGAGCCCGCACGGCTGCTGTCGGCGTTCATCCACGGCATCAAGACACTGCCCATCGCCTGGACGCCGCCAGGGTGATTGCGGCTCATACCACAGAACTCTGCGCTGGCGGAACCTTATAGTCAGCGGCAATGAACGGAGGGAAGCCGTGAGGATCGTGAAGGCCCTGAGACTATCGGCACTGGTTGTCGCCCTGGCGGCAGCCACCACAGCTCTCGCGCCGACTGCCGGAGCGATGATTCCCGGCCATTACGAGGTGCATACTCCCAGGGACCCCGGCCATTCGTGGCTGTGGATGGCCAGGCCATGCGTGCCCGTTGCTCCGGACTGCCTCCACGTACAGGCCACACCGCGACCCAACGGGCAAGCGGTGCCCTTCAATGCAGACGCACGCCTGGCCAATGGTCGCTACACGATGGTCGTCGACCAGCCCGACGGCGTGCGCTGCACGGTGTATTTTCTGCCTTCCCATGACACCTATTCGTGGGATGCGGTGACGCTGGACGGTTCGGTGGACTCCACGTTCGACGCCGGCTGCGGAGGCGCACCGGGCGGCACCGCCACATACCCCTTCTCGCTGGTGCGTTTCTAAACCCACGCCGGGTTGAGGGTTGCGCCCCGGTCCCATTGCCGTATGGCAATATTGAGACGTGTGTGCACGTTTGGTCGCTAGATTTCTTGCCGTTGCCCTTGCTATGACGTGGGCGGTTCTTGGCGTCTTCGTTCCATCGGCGTCCGCAGAACCTTGCCCCGACGTGGAGGCGGTGTTCGCCCGGGGTACCACTGAGGCACCTGGTGTCGGAGCAATCGGACAGGCCTTCGTCGATTCTCTGCATTCGAAAGTCGGCTCGAAGTCGTTCGGGGTCTACCCGGTCGATTACCCGGCCAGCACCGACTTCCACACCGGACTCGACGGCATTAAAGACGCGGGCAATCATGTCGAGTCCATGGCGGCCAACTGTCCGAAAACGAAGATGGTGCTCGGCGGGTATTCCCAGGGTGCGGCGGTGATGGGTTTCGTCACCTCGGCTGCAATACCGGATGGCGTCGACGCTGCTGACGTTCCGAAACCGATGCCAGCCGATGTGGCGAACCATGTCGCTGCGGTCACCCTGTTTGGAGCGCCGTCAAACCGGTTCATGGATACCGTCGGCGAGCCGCAGGTTGTGATCGGCCCGCTGTATCAGCCCAAGACGCTTGAGTTGTGCGCCACCGATGACCCGGTCTGTTCCGACGGCGGCGACTGGGCCGCGCATGGTTCGTACGCCGACGACGGGATGGTCGATCAGGCGGCGAGCTACGCCGCCAGTCATCTCTAGCGGCTTACCGACCCGGCCTCGGGTGCGATCCGAAGACAAGATTCGCCTGCGGTGGCGAAGCGGCTTGGCCACTCCGCTGGCGTTGTTTGCGCTGCTGTCGGGCTGTGCGACGAACGATCCCAAATCGGATCGGACGTCGACAAACCCAACATCGACGATCGCGGCCAGGACACCGGCTAGCACGACAACGGCCGTCGCTGCCCCACCTCCGACGCGAAGTGCCCGGACCGAAAAGTGGATTGACCTGCAGGTCGGTGACTGTCTGGCGCAGCTTCCGGCGACCGACCCCAGTGTGGTCACCGTCACGGTTGTCGACTGTGCGACTGCTCATGCGGCAGAGGTTTATCTTCGCGGGCCGATGGCGGTCAATGCCGCCGTCGCCGACGTTGCTGATCAGCAGTGCGCTGCCGGATTTTTCCACTACACCGGCCGATCCATCGACGGCAGCTCATTGGCTGTCACGTACCTCATCGACTCCAACCAGGATCGAACCTCCGATAACCCGGCTCCGAGTACCGTTATCTGCCTGCTCCATGCGACTAACGGTCAACCGCTCACCGGGTCCGCGCGGCACTGAATCGAACCGCGACCGGCTCGGTCTCAACCGATCGACAAAGCCGGCTCAGGGAAATGCTCACCCCATTCGTTACGGGCCGCCGACTCCGCGTCGGCAGAGGTGTGGGCCCAGTTTTCGCCACCATTCGCGAGATGCACTAGTGCCCAGGCCATCGCGAACACCGGCATCCTGTGACGCTGTGCCGCGTTGAGCAACTCGTGAAAAGCTGCCTCTGACCTACACCGACGAAGGCCGATGAGAATTCCCTTCGCGGTGTCGAGGATGCGACCACCATGCACGTCCGCCGTCATGCTGTGCTTACCTTCCTGTTGAGCATGCGAATATCCGTCGTCCACCAAAGGGCAAATATGGGCGCCAATATGGATATTTCGCGCGCGTGATCCACTGGGGAGCACTGTGCCATGATTTGCGCGCGCATCGGGCTACGCCAGATCACCGCCGATATCGGTATGCATCTGTGATCGTGTTGGTACGAAACCCCGCGAATGCACAAGCGTGGTAATGACACTCGTGCGTCGTCTCACGACATCGCGGCGGCCAGTGCCATGTGTCCTTTGAAGCCGAGCGAATCAGCCA
>CAVUOR010000002.1:0-171407 GCA_963743145.1 uncultured Actinomycetota bacterium
TATCACCTCTCCGAGAGGCCCATGAGGCGGGTGTGACTTGGGACTACCCGCCTCGCCGAAATGCCGCGACCACAGGCTCCAGTTCGTCGGGCGTAGCGCCATGCATGATTACCGCGTCGGCGCCATAGTCGAATTCTTTACCAATGCGCGCCACGCACTGCTCGGCTGAGCCGGTCGCTGACGGTTCCAGCCACTCGTCGGGAATCAAGGTGGCGATGTGTTCGATCTGCTCGGGGCTGGCCTTGTGATCGATTCCGCCGGCAATCGACGTCACCACAGAGTCTTCCCGGAACCTTTGCAGCACAGTCGAGTCCCAGTTATTGGTCTGCACCAGCAGATCGCCGTACCCCTGTAGATAGGTGGCCAGCCGCGCAACGGTTTTCTTCAGTCGTAACTGCTCGGGCAGGTGATCGCCAACCGTCGCGAAGCACGACCACACCCGCACGCTGTCGGGGTCGCGGCCCGCTTTTTCAGCGGCGACTTTCACGGCTTCGACGCAGCGCTGCAACGTCTCTGGAGTGAAGTAGGTGTGCAGGATCACGTCGTCGAAAACGCGGCCGCCCAGTGCGAGCGTATTGGGTCCGAAAGCCACCAGCGCCAGTCGGATGTCTTCGTTGAACTCCGGGTCGAGGAACAGTATGGGGTACTTGCCCATCGGCCCGTCGTGGTTGAAGATCACCTCCCCGTGCCACAGCCGGCGCATGACCTGGGCCCAATCCTCCATCTGCGCAGTCGTGACCGCCGGTATGCCGAATGCGCCATAGATCGCGGCGATGCCACGGCCGACGCCCAGGGTGAACCGCCCGCGGGAAAGCCGATGCATGGTGGTCGCCCAGGATCCGGTGATCAGTGGGTGACGGGTGTTGTGATTGGTTGCGGCGGTGGCGATCTGCATCCGGCTGGTCACCGCGCACGCGGCACCGACCAGAGACGACGCCTCCTTGACGTTCCACCGCTCGGAGATGAACGCGGTGCCAAAGCCCAACTCCTCGCCGCGGCGAGCCTCATCCATCAAGGTTGCCGGACCCTCACCGCCGGCCCCGGCCAGCAGGTAGTAGCCCAATTCGTCAAGCGTGCGATCGCTCAATTGACAACTCCTTGCAGGAATCGCTCGGTGACCCGCTGGACGCGCCGAGAGAAAATATGGCCGACGTGGCTGCCGTCGTACCAGTACAGCTGGCCGCCCCAGCGTGCCTGGAGCGCGACCGCCGGCTCGCGCATCGCCATCCGGTCGTGCCACGCTCCGACGATGAGCCGACGCTGCGGCGGCGGTGCCGGGTCGACAGCCAGCGGATCGATCACCGAGGTCAGCTTGGCGACCACCGGAGAGGCCAGCAACTCCCGGTACCCGTCGCGCGACGAGCCCCAGCGGCTCAGGTGTCGCGCGATCATCGCGTTCAGCCCGAGGATCGGGGTGTACAGCGCCACTGCGTCAACTTGCCTTTCCAGGTGCGAAACTAATGCGGCCACCGGCGTACCCATCGAAATCCCCGAAATCACAACGGTGCTGGCCTGCGACCGTGCCCATTTGACGACGGCGCGCACCTCCGACACCGCGCGCATCATGCCCGCCACATTGCCCAGCGGATCCATGTCCGGGTAAGCCGGCCATTCACGGCGTCGACAACCGTGGCCAGGCTGCACCGGCATCGCGACGTTGAATCCCAGCGTGTGATGTATGCGCCCGATGCGTGACAGCAACAGGTCTTCTGTGCCGCCCTGACCGGCACCGTGCACCCATATCAGCCATGGCCTTGGTCCGTCGCGGTGCCGGCACAGGTGCACGACTGCCCGCGCAGGGCCGCCAAGGCCTTCGGCTTCCAATGTCTTCGGTAGCGCCGGATCATGTTCGAACATCATCCGCTCGTATTCCAGCCGGCCGATGCGCCGCGGCCGTATCGTCTGCAACCGCAACGGTTCTGGGTCAGCGTGTGCGCCGTCGACGCCCAGCGCCGCCAATTCCTCGGCTGCGGCGTCGCACGCACTTGGCGCCCGCACCGCCGCCGGGGTTCCGCCCAGCAGTGAAAAGCCGGACAGCACAAGTTCGTCCAGCATGACTTCGCCGAATTGACGCACACCCCGCGGCGTCGCCGGAACCCAGCCGGTCGATTCGTTGAGCCCAGCCACGGTGCGAGGCACAACCATGCCCAGCTCGCGTGCCACGTCGCGGGTGAGGCCCAGGCTCCGTGTCGCCAATGACATGCCGCTCACCTACGCCAGCTCGAAGCCGGTGTATCCGCCGGCCGCGATTTCATCGCAGCGCCGCCGGTATTCGGGGATTCCGCCGGTATAGCCCATGTACATCCGTTTCTTGCCGGGCACATTGCCTCCGTTGTACCAAGAGTTGCATGACGGGTGCACCAGCACCGTCGCCGCGACCAGCGAGGTGGCGTGGTCGATCCACTCCTGCTGCGCGGTGGTCATGGCTTCGATGGTGCGAATTCCGTTGGCGCGCAGGTATACGATGCAGTCGCTGATCCAGTCCACATGCTGCTCGAGCGCGGCGACGAAATTGGTGGCCGCACTTGGGCTGCCCGGGCCCTGGATCGTGAACAGGTTCGGGAAGCCGGCGACCGAAAGACCCAGATAGGACAGCGGTCCCTCGGTGGCCCAGAATTCGCCCAGCGACAGTCCGTCGCGCCCACGGATGTCGATGCGGCTCAGCGCACCGGTCATGGCGTCGAACCCGGTGGCGTAGACGATCACGTCAAGATCGTAAGAACCTTGGTCGGTGCGGATGCCGGTCGGCGTCACTTCGCGGATCGGTCCCTTGCGCAGGTCGACCAGCGTCACGTTGTCGCGGTTGAAGGTCTCGTAGTAGCCCTGGTCGATGATCGGTCGCTTACATGCGAACGGATGGTCTGGCACCAAGGAGGCCGCGGTTTCAGGGTCTTTGACGATCCGTGCTACCGCCTCGCCGTACAACTTGGCCGCCATCCGGTTGGCCTCGATATCAAAGAAGATGTCGCCCCAATTCAGAGCGCCCATGACGCCGTTCTCGTCGATGGCCTGCAATTGGTCGTCGCGTGACGCCGACTTCAACGGCGGCTTGCCAAGCATCCCGAGCAGTACTGAGAAGGCGCTCAACCGCGCCGCGCCGACCGGGTGGGCTCGTTGGGCCGCTCGGATCTCGTCGTACCGCGATTTCAGCTCGTCTAGCTCGCCCGGCTCGAACGGACGCACCCGCCACGGGAGGGTGTACGCCGGCGAACGCTGAAACACGTAGAGCTGTGCGGCTTCCCGGGCCACCTCCGGAATGAGCTGAATCCCGGTCGAGCCGGTCCCGATGACGCCGACTCGCTTTCCGACAAGGTCGACGCCGTCCTTCGGCCAGCGACTGGTGAACACTGACGTTCCGGCGAAGGTGGCTATCCCGGGGATGTCGGGTTCCAGCGGTGCCGACAAGATGCCGGTGGCGGCGATCACGAACGGCGCTCGGAAGGTCTGGCCAGCTTCGGTTAACACCACCCAGACCGCGGCCCCTTCGTCGAAGTCCATCGCGACGACCTTGGTGTCGAACTGGATGTCACGGCGAAGATCAAGCCGGTTAGCAACGAAGTTCAGGTAGGCCTCCACCTCAGGCTGGGCCGGCATCGTCTCCGTCCACACCCATTCCTGCTGGATCTCATCGGAGAAGCTGTAGGAGTATTCAATGCTCTCGATGTCACAACGGGCGCCCGGGTAGCGGTTGTACAGCCAGGTGCCGCCGACGTTTTCGGCCATTTCCAGCACCCGGGTCCGCAGGCCGAGTTGGCGCAGCCGATGCAGCGTATACAGGCCGGAGAACCCCGCGCCGACCACCAGCGCGTCGTAGCAGACCTCGGCTTCAGTCGCCATCGTTACCGGTTATTTTCAGCATCGTTCGGGTCAGGTGCAGGCTCTTGATCCGCCACGTGCCGTCTTGTTTCTCGTAGGTCTCGTGGTAGTGGCCGGCGCCGTGTAATTCCTGCCCGCCGCCGAAGATGATCCAGTCTTCCATCGCCCAGATGCCGGTCGCGGTCGCGGGCGACGTGAGGGTGATCTCCGGGGTGTGGCATTGATGCATGGTGGCGGCGTTCTCGAGGCCGGCCAGCACCATGGGCACGAAGTTGTCGACACCCTCCACCGGTGGGGCCGTCATCGGGTCGGCCCCGCCGGTGGATATTGCCATGTCCAGCTTGACGACCACATCGGTGGTGAACACGCCGCGCCAACCCTCGGCGTCTTTGGCGTCGAGAAAGCGGCAGTAACGCGCCTTCAGCTGCCGGATCGCTTCGAGATCGTCAGCCACCCTGTTACGCCTCCTCAACCTGAAATCTATACTGTAACGAATTTAGTATCAGTGGATTGCAGGAGGCGCCGCGGTGAAGGTCCCGTTCACCTGGAAAGTCACCGGGTGGTTTATGGTCGGCTGGTCGCCGGAGTTTCCCGTCGGCGAGGTCCGCCCACTGCACTATTTCGGCGAGGATCTGGTCGCCTACCGCGACGCGTCCGGTGAGCTGCATGTACTCGAGGCGCACTGCAAGCACCTCGGCGCCCACATCGGCCACGGCGGCACGGTGGTCGGCGACTGTGTGCAGTGCCCGTTTCACGGGTGGCGCTGGGGTCCGGATGGCACCAATCGATACATCCCCTATCAGCCGGACCGTCCCAACCGGGCGCTACGGCTGCGGGTGTTTCCGGTCCGCGAGCAGTACGACTGCGTGTTCATCTGGCACCAGCCCGACGGCAAGGAGCCGCAGTGGGAGATGCCCGACATCTTCCGTAAATTCCCGCAATTCGAGACTGATCCGGCGGCCTACTACCGCGCTTTTCCGGAGTTTTCCCGCCGCGCGGAGCGCGAACCGGTACATCCGCAGATCGTGGCGGAGAACGCCCCCGACAGTGCCCATTTCGAATATGTGCACCACGCCACGGTGACGCCGCGGGTGCTGGACTGGAAGATCGTCGAGCACGAATGGCAATTCACTCGCGGGCTGGCCGGATGCGAGCAGCGCCAACCCCGATGATCTCGCGTTGCGTTTTCACAGCCATTTGTTCGGTCTGGGTGGGGCGATCAGCGTCTTCGAGGGTGCCCAGAACCATCGGCTGATCTTCACCTGCACGCCGGTTGATGACGAGTGTTCTGACCTGTTCTACTCGATCTGGTGGCCACGACTCCCCGGCGACACCTCCGACGTGCCGGAAGGCAAGCTGCGTGAGCTCATCGAAAAGCAGTTCCTGTCCACGGTGTTCGACGACCTGCAAATCTGGCGTTACCAGAAGTACGTGGAACAACCACCACTGTCCAAGGTCGACGCGAAAGGCTATATGGCACTGCGGAAATGGGCCACCCAGTTCTACGAAGTACCCGCATGACCGCGACGGCGACGATGCAGTGGGGGTACCACCCGCTTGCGGGGGACGAAGCGATGAGGAGGAGCGGCGCTCATGGCTGAGCTGGCGGAACTGGCGGCCCCCGAACACACCGCGATCGTCGCCCAGGAATGCCAGGGCGCGGTCATCGGCCCGAATGCGGGATTGGCGGTGCTCGCCAAAGAAGCACGCCGCGTTGCGTTACCCAACATCATGCGGTTGTTGCCGACGGCTCGAGCTGCTGGCGTGCGCATCGTGCATTGCGTGGTGCAACGACGACCCGATGGGCTCGGCTCCAACCACAATGCCAAGATTTTCGCCATCGGGCGCGGCGGAGTCGACGTTACTCCCGGCACGCCTGGAGCCGCGGTGTTGCCCGAGTTAGGTCCTGAGCCAACGGATCTGGTCTTGAGCCGTTGGCACGGCGTCGGGCCGATGGGCGGCACCGACCTCGACGCGGTGCTGCGGAACCTTGATGTTTCCACCATCGTCGTGGTCGGTGTTTCGCTGAACATCGCGATCCCCAACCTGGTCATGGACGCCGTTAACGCGGCCTATCGCGTGATCGTGCCGCGCGATGCCGTCGCCGGCGTACCCGCCGAGTACGGCACCGCCGTCATCGACAACACACTGTCGCTTCTCGCGACCATCACCACAACCGAGGAGCTGCTCCGGGTATGGACTCAGCAATGACCGACACAGCACCCGAAGTCCGCGGCGGATTTCCATTGCTCACACCGGTCAACGCGCCCCCTGAGCTAGGCCGATTCATCGCCGCGATGCGTCGCCTGCAAGATCTCACGGTTTCGACCAACCCGGAGAACGCTACCTGGACTACCGCGGCCGAGCAGGTGGAAAACGTCTGCGCGTTGCTGCAAGGCCATCAGGTGCCAGAAGGCCGAGCGCCGGCCGGCCGAGACATCGAATTGCCCGGGC
This sequence comes from uncultured Actinomycetota bacterium, assembly GCA_963743145.1. GTDB lineage: Bacteria > Actinomycetota > Actinomycetes > Mycobacteriales > Mycobacteriaceae > Mycobacterium. Next base: position 6,271 of record CAVUOR010000002.1, read on the forward strand.
TCGGCCATCCCCTAATACCACCGTGGACTGTCTCCGCATCCGGACCCGACGGCGTGACCATGGAAGGACATTTCACCCGTTCCCACGTGGGCGGTAACAACGCCGTGCACGGCGGCATGATCCCGCTGCTGTATGACTGGCACTTCGGAATGATCGTCTCGACTGCGGGCCTCTCCCCTAGCCGCACGGCCTATCTGCACGTCGACTACCGCAGCATCACGCCGATCGACAAGCCGCTGACCGCCCAGGGCCGTATCACCGAGATCGACGGCAGAAAGGTATTCGTCACCGCTACCATGACAGCGGCCGATGGCAGGCTGCTCAGCGAAGCCAACGGCCTGATGGTTCGTTTACTTCCGCACCAGCCCTGAGAGGCCTGATGTCTGCTAGCGCAACGCAATTCACCGTGCCCGCCGTCGCTGGAGCCGTCGCGGCCACGATCGGCGACCGTGAGCTGATCATCCAGGGCGAACGACGCTACACCTACGCGGAAATCCTCGAGCGGTCGAATCGCCTCGCTGCATACCTACAGTCGCGGGGGCTGGGCTGCCACACCGAGCGGTCGGCACTTGCCGGCCACGAGGTCGGGCAGGACTTGGTCGGCCTGTATGCCTACAACGGAAACGAATTCGTCGAGGCGTTGCTCGGTTCATTCGCGGCGCGCGTCGCACCCTTCAACGTCAACTTCCGCTATGTCAAGAGCGAGTTGCAGTATCTGCTTGCGGATTCGGGTGCGACCGCGCTGATTTACCATGCCGCTTTCGCGCCGCGGGTAGCCGAAATCTTGGCGGGCCTTCCGCAGCTACGAGTACTTATTCAGATTGCTGACGACTCAGGCAACGCCTTACTCGACGGCGCCGTGGACTACGACAGCGCCATCGAATCCGCCCCACCGCCACCCTCGGTAGAGCACTCGCCCGACGATTTGTACGTCCTCTACACCGGTGGCACAACCGGAATGCCGAAAGGTGTGCTGTGGCGTCAGCATGACATCTTCATGACGTCGTTCGGCGGGCGAAACATCATGACCGGCCAGCCCTTTGGCTCCGTCGACGAGATCGTTGCAGCGGTGGCCGCGGCGGCCGGGGCTCCCCCCAACAAGCTAATGATTCTGCCGCCACTAATCCACGGTGCAGCCCAGTGGAGTGTCATGACGGCAATCACGACCGGTCAGACCGTCGTCTTCCCTTCGGTCGTCGACCATTTGGATGCTGAAGACGTTGTCCGCACGATCGAGCGGGAGAAGGTGATGAGCGTGACGGTGGTCGGCGATGCGATGGCAAGGCCGCTGGTCGCCGCTATCGAGAAGGGCAGCGCGGATGTGTCGTCGTTGGCGGTAGTCGCCAACGGCGGGGCGCTGCTGACTCCGTTCGTCAAGCAACGTTTGATCGAGGTTCTGCCCAACGCCGTCATCGTCGACGGCGTCGGATCGTCGGAGACCGGTGCGCAGATGCACCACCTGTCGATGTCAGGAGCGGTATCGACGGGCACCTTCCGGGCCGGACCGGACACCTTCGTCGCCTCTGAAGACCTCGGCTCGATCCTGCAACCGGGTCACGACGGCATGGGCTGGCTCGCGCAGCGAGGCTACGTGCCGCTGGGCTACAAGGGCGACGCCGCGAAGACGGCGGCCACCTTCCCCGTCATTGACGGCGTGCGCTACGCGGTTCCGGGTGACCGGGCGCGCCACCGCGCCGAGGGGATTGTCGAGTTGCTCGGCCGCGACTCGGTCACCATCAACTCCGGCGGCGAAAAGATTTTCGTCGAAGAAGTCGAAACCGCCATTGCGTCGCATCCCGCGGTGGCCGACGTGGTGGTCACCGGACGACCGAGTGAGCGATGGGGCCAAGAGGTTGTCGCCGTCGTCGCGCTCGCCGAGGGCACCCGCGCCGATGCCGGCGAGCTGACCGAACATGCCGCGGAAACCCTTGCACGCTATAAACTTCCAAAGGCGGTCGTGTTCCGTGCTGCCATCGTGCGCAGCCCGTCGGGAAAGGCCGATTACCGCTGGGCACGCGAGCAGGCGATCAGCGAGTAACGATCGTATCGTTCGTCGTCCACGAGTACGCCGATAAATCGATCTTGAGAAGGTTATTGTGCTGGGACGACGTGTGCGTCGGGGCCCCGCCCACGGGCGCAGCGTTGATGCATCCGCTGGGAGGAGACATATCCATGGGTGATGACGACGTGCGGGCCGCCCTGCGGCGCCACTGGACGGCCTCCGACGCCAACGACTTTGCGGCCGAGCACCAGATCTACCGAACTGATGCAGTTCTCGACTATCCGCAATCGGGCGAGCGCATCCGCGGTCGAGCCAACATCGAGGCGTCGCGCACCGCTCAGCCGAACACGAAACGGTTCACTGTACGACGCATGCTTGGCGCCGGCGATCTCTGGGTCAGCGAACTCGTCATGACGTATGACGAGCAGCCCTACTACGTCGTCAGCATCATGGAGTTCGACGGTGCAGAGGTAGTCCATGAGACGCAGTACTTCAGCGATCCGTTCGACCCGGGGCCATCTCGGGCTCAATGGGTCGAACGAATGGACTGAGAGCTACTGCCTTGAATCACTCCACCCGGCCTCCGAGGTGTTTGGCGAGAAATCGGTCGGCCCGGTGGTAGAAGTCGAGGCGATTCTCGGGCTTGGCAAGCTTTGCCAACAAGAACCGCTGGGAAGATCTGCGAGTACGTGGCGCGTTCATATGGTCAGTTCATATCCCGACAGTAAAGAGAGGCACCCCCGATGACCGCAGATTTGCCTGACCAGGCACTGGAACTGCGCTCGCTGGTGACGTCGCATGGCATGCTCGAAATCTCGCTGCAGGAGGTCCCGGTTCAATCGCCCGCCGGTAATGAGGTGCTGGTCCGCGTGGAAGCCTCGCCGATCAACCCGTCAGACTTGGGCGTCCTCATCGCCGGCGCCGACATGTCTACTGCGACGATAGCGGGCACGCAGGAGCGCCCCGTCGTCACCGCAACGTTGGGAGAAGCGGCACTGGAGGGGCTTTCGGCGCGAGTCGATAAGCCGCTTCCGGTGGGTAATGAGGGCGCAGGCACCGTTGTGGCTGCCGGGTCGTCCTCAGCGGCCCAGTCTCTTGTCGGCAAGTCAGTGGGTATCGCTGGCGGCGGAATGTACGCGCAGTACCGAGCGGTTGATGCTTCCGCGTGTCTTGTGCTGCCCGAGGGGACAACGCCGAAGGATGGGGCGTCGTCCTTCGTCAATCCTCTGACGGCCCTCGGAATGCTGGAAACCATGCGCCGCGAAGGTCATTCAGCCGTTGTGCATACGGCGGCGGCGTCGAATCTCGGTCAGATGCTTGTCAAGCTCTGCATCAAAGACGGTGTGCCGCTTGTCAACATCGTTCGCAAGCCCGACCAAGAGGAGCTACTGAGGTCGCTCGGCGCCGTCCATGTCTGCAACTCGGTCTCGCCGACGTTCTCGAGCGATCTCGTCGAGGCTCTCAAAGCGACGTCCGCAACAATTGCGTTCGATGCCACGGGCGGGGGCACGCTCGCGAGTCAAATCCTCAGTGGCATGGAGCAAGCGGCCAACGCGACCGCAAAGGAGTACTCACGCTACGGGTCGACCGTGCACAAGCAGGTGTACATCTACGGCGGACTGGACACCCGTCCGACCACGCTCACGAGAGACTTCGGCATGGCGTGGGGTGTTGGAGGTTGGCTACTGACCCCGTTCCTTCAAAGCATCGGGGCCGAAGCTTTCGGTACGCTCCGGGCCCGGGTCGCCGCGGAACTCAGAACGACGTTCGCAAGCACCTACACCCGGGAAGTTTCACTCGCCGGCATGCTCAGGCCCGACGCGTTCCATGCCTATGTCATGCGAGCGACCGGCGAGAAGTTCCTAGTAACTCCCTGGTCAGCCGGCGGATAGCTGCGCCTTCGTTGCACGTGTGAGGTCGTCGGCGAGGACCTCGGGCTCGCCGGCCAACAAGCCGTCCAGCGCAAGTCGGGCGACGACCGCAGGATCGGTCTTTTGATCTGCAGGCGCGAACGCGGCCATGTCGGTATCCATGTAGCCGACGTGCACGGCGGTGACGTGGATACCACGAGGCGCCAGTTCCTGCCTGATTGCATCGGTCATCGCCCACGCGGCTGCCTTGGCTGCCGAATAGGCGCCGGAGGCCGGAGCATGCAGCCAGGACAACACCGACAGCATGTTGAGGATCGCTCCCCCGCCGTTGCGTTCGATGACCGGCGCGAAGGTGCGGATGACATCCAGCGTGCCGAAGTAGTGCGTCTCCATCTCCAGCCGCACGTCCTCGAACGGTCCGGACAACAGGGTCGCGCGCGTCGAGGTACCCGCATTGTTGACGAGCACGTTGACGTCGCTAGCCACTTCTGCGGCGCGGCGCACGGAGGCCGGGTCGGTGATGTCCAGTTGGATGGGTTCGACGCCGGAGACGTCGATCGTTTCGGGTCGGCGGGCGGCGGCGTAGACCTTCGCCCCCCGCTCGACGAGTTGGGTTGCGAACCGCTTACCTAGTCCCCGGTTGGCGCCGCTGACCAGAGCGGTGATCTGGTCGTTGTTCATCGTGCTCTCCTTCGACTAGTCGAGGACTGAGACGTTCCCAACACGCATTGTTGCGTAGTGATCGCTTGTAATCAGCTCAACCGCTCGATGATGGTGGCATTGGCCATGTTGCCGCCCTCGCACGTCGTCTGCAGCCGTTAGCGTCCACCGTGCTCTTCGAGCGCGTTGACCAGCGTGGTCATGATGCGGCGGCGATGACGCCCGACGGGTGGCCAATCGCGATGGCACCGCCGTTAACGTTGGTCTTGGCCAGAACTGCCCTGGTGTCTTCGCCCAGGGTAGCGTCGGCCTGGGGGTGGGTGCCAGCCTTCTGGCCGAGTCGCGACTGCGCCGCGCGCCGAGGCCAGGTATCAAAAGGGGTCGAGAACATCGACCGTCATGGCATCGCCTCGGCCCACTTCATGTGCCCCGCAAAGCCAAGCGATTTCGCCATCCCGCGGTAGCGGTCACGATACTCACGGTATTGCTGCTGATCATCGCGAGCGCGCGCCAACATCGTGCGCAGCCGCAGCAGCATGATGTCCCGTAGCACTAGATCATCGCCTGCGGCGCTTGCTAATTGGTCGATCACCGCCTCAGCCTCACGCAAGTCCGCCTCGTCGGCGCCAGATAGCAGCGTCTCCACCAGGATTGGGGTAACCGCGATGTATCGCGCAAACTGTGGAGCGCTTCGTAATTCAGCCACTACGGATCGCAATTGCCCCAGGGCACCGTCGCGATCTCCTTGCCGCGCCTGCTCCCGAGCCTTCCATGCGTCGATGATCGGTATCGCCGTGCGGGCGAAGCGGTCGCGAACACTCAGCTGGCGAACCTCATCCATGACCTCCAGCGCCGGCTGACGGTCCGGATCATCGCGATAGGCCAGCGCGGTGGCCAGCACGTGCAGCGACAAGGCAAGCGCAACGTCGTCACCAGACCGCCTGGCAATCGCCAGGGCTTCGTGAATTTCCCGTAGGGTGGCGTCGTCAGCAATAAAGATCCCATTGGGTATACCGAGGTTGTATTTGAAATTGATGGCGAGGACGGTAGAGAGCGCTTCACTGCCACGCGCCATTTCAAAGGCAAGGTCGAAATCACGCCGCCAGCCTGGACGCCCAAAGCTGGCCCTGGCAATGCCCCGCCACGCCAACGCCACCGAAAGAGGCGAGTCGATAATGAGATTGCCTTTGGTGGGGTCGCCCTCAGCCATCTCGACGACGTCGTGCGACCAACGCAACACGTCCGATAGCTCGCCGGTCTCGTGCTTGGCGACTATCGGCGCGAAACACAACGCGACGGTCAGCGTCGAATCACCTATCGCCTCAAGCAGAATCATCAGTTCAGACGCCAGCTCGGACGCTTCCCGCAGGCGGGCCGCAATAGTCAGCTCGGCCGCCAATCCGGCCATCGCGATCGCTAGCGATCGCCTGTCGTCGACCGCGAGGCACAGCTCACGGAGCTCATGAAAGTCGGCCTCCGGCGTGGTGCCGAAAATCCGCCAGGTGCTGCCGCAGAGCAGCGTTCGGGGAGCGGCACGGATCACTGTGCGATTCGGCTCATCGTCGGGCAGCGCATCAGCCACACGCCGCGCTCGCTCCCAGCCCAGCCGTGCCGCTCTGATGTCGCGATTGGTCGACCATGTCGCGGCGCGCATGTGCCAGTCATAGGCGTTACGGAGGTCGCCGGCGGCATCCAGGTGTTCGGCGATCAACGCTGCATGTTCGTCGACCAACGCTCCGGCGCGAGCTTCAATTGCGGCCGCCAGGCGGAGGTGCAACTCGGCCCGGTGCGACTTGAGCTGCGCTTCGTAGGCCACCGCGCGAATCAGCGGATGGTGAAACACAAACTCAGGTTCCCCGGTGAACCTCACCTGGTCGACGAGCTTTGCCGCCGTCAGGTCGGCAGTGGCTGGTTCGACGCCAAGGACAGTCAACAGATCGAGGTCGAAACGCGAACCGATGACCGCCGCGGCGCTTAGCGTGCGTTTCGCTTTTGTTGGAAGCCGATCGATGCGCGCGGCGATTGTCGCCTGCAGGGTAGCGGGCACGCTCACGTCGGCGGCTGCCGTAGACGCGTATGCGCCGGCCCGTCCAAGCAACACACCACGTTCGGCGAGTTCGCGCACGATCTCCTCGACGAAAAAAGGGTTACCGGCTGCCCTGTCGGCGACCGTCTGCCCCAGTGCTCCAACGGAGGGGTCGCGCCCGAGCAGTTCCGTTATCAACGCGGCAGTCTCGATATCGCTAAGTGGCGTGAGAGCGAGGGTGTGGGCGTCCGCAACGTGGGTTAGCGCTCCCCGATATTCCGGGCGATAGGTCATCAGCATCAGCGATGGGGTCTGGGGGATCACCGTGATGAAATCGGCCAACATCGAGTCGCTGACATCATCGATCCAATGGGCGTCCTCAACCACATAGACTGCCGGGGCTTCACGGGTCAACGACGCGGCATTGACCAGCGCGGTCAATCTTCGCCGACGCGCATCAGGATCAATTGCCGGTAACGGAGTGTTCGGGTCGGCGATGCCCAGCAGGTCATCAAGGAGCAGCAAATCCTCAGGGTCCGCGTCGGGGACCCGGTCCCGCACTCGATCGCGGGCGGCCTGCCCGTCAAGACCCTCGATTCCGGTGGCCGCGCGGAGCAGGCGCGCGACGGCATGAAAGGGGACCTGACTGGTATGCGACTCGCAGAATGCGGTGAACACCTCCACGCCACGGGAACCCGCCGTCGCAGAAACTTCACGCACGAGGCGGCTCTTGCCGATACCGGGTGGTCCGGCCAGACCGATCACAGCACCGTGGCCATCGGCAGCGCGGTCTAACAAGCTCTCGATGGCGGACAGTTCCCACCGTCGACCGACCAGATTCGACTCCGCACGTCCGACAGCAGTTCGTTCCCCCATGCTCAGCAGGCGACGGGCAGGCACCGGCTTGTCGGCACCCTTGATGGGAATCAGCTCAGATTCGCCGAGATTCGCGGCACCCTCAACCAGTCGTGCGGTCGGCGCACCGAGCATCACTCCACCCGGCGGTGCCGCCGATTCCATCCGCTGAGCCATGCCCACTTGTTCGCCGATGGCGGTGTAACCGAAAGGGCCTGAGCCGATTTCACCGGCGATCACCTGACCAGAGTTAAGTCCCACGCGCAACCGCAGGTCCACACCGTCGCGGTCTTGCACGGCGACGGCAATCTGCTTCGCCTCGTCCTGGAGGCCCAAGGCGGCCAGACAGGCACGAACGGCGTGGTCCTCCAACGCCACCGGCGCACCAAACACCGCCATAATGCCGTCGCCGGTGAACTTGTCCACCGTGCCTCCGTACCAGTGCACGACGGCGGCGCAGCGGTTGACCAGTTCTGCCATGATCTCGCGCAACCGCTCAGTTCCGACGCTCGCGGCAATGTCCATCGAGTGCACAACGTCGGCGAACAGGACGGTTACCTGCTTGTACTCCGCGTGGGTGCCGCGCTCCGTGACGGGTGCCCCGCAGCCGTCACAGAATCGCGCACCTTCGCGTGGTTCGGTGCCACACGTGCGGCACGCGGTCGCTGCGATCATCCACCCTCCGCCGGCCCCCCGGTACGGTTCACCAGCATAGGGGCGCTAGACGCCAAAGAGGACTAATTCAGGCCGCCATCACCGTCGCGCGAAAGCGCCGCCGTCGACTCATCGAGTGCCTTGGCCACGAAGCGGCTGCCCCATGGGCGGCTCTTGGAGGATGATGCATGGCATCCGATCGCGCTGCCGGATTCCGAGGGAGGCAAGGCATGACATACATGGGCAAGCCCTACTACCCTGCGTAGCTGGACAATTTGGCCGACGACGTCACCTTGGAGGCCGCCGCGATGGACGGCGTCGCGCGGGGCGCGGAGACCGTCCGTTCAATCTTGGTCACCGCGCGCGAGCAGTATGAGCACCAGGAGTTTAAGTTCGCAGGCCCGGTTGGCGACTACGGCTTCCTGGCGGACTACACAAGTCGCGTTCGCGGCGAGTACACCGCCGTTATCGTCCTGGTTACCTTCAACGCAGCCGGGCAGACCCAGCGAGTCGTAGTGAACCACCGGCCTCGCAGCGCGCTGCTGTCCTTCTCCCGCTTGATGCTTGAGAAGTTCGCCGGCACGCCCGCGGCTAAGCACTGGGAGGGCACACCGTCAGGGGCCCAAGGCTTTGGCCGACGTGGTACTCAAACGCAGGTTCGCCAATTTGCCGCGGCGCTATGCTGTCACCTTCGCGGCCAGCGCGGCCAGTTTGGCGTCGAGTTCCTTAGCGGCGCCCAGCAGCGCCGGGTTGTTCTCGACGACCATCAGCGATGACGGTTTGACATAGGTCAGGCTGCTGCCGTCGTCCTCGTCGACGAGCAGCACCTCGACGGGGGCGAACAAACCCGCTCTCAGGTCGTGACGCAACATCGTGATGGCGATCAGCGGGTTACCGAGGATGACACGCAACACCTTGCGGTCGATGCCGGCCTTCGTGATCCAGGCGCCGTGGTCGAACAGCGTGAACAACATGAATCCGCTTGGCCCGACGTAGGGTTCGACATGGTCCTGATAGGACTCCCAGCTGTTTGACGCTTTCACGGTGTCATCGAGCGAAACCGGTTGCTCGCCGATGTCGGCGAGCAACGCAGTGACTAGATCGTCGTAGCTCTTTTCGCTGTTGTAGCGCACCCGAACACCCTCGAATGCGATTTCCTGCGGTTCAGACGCGGACATGCTCGGCCTCTTCGAAATCGGAAAGGCTGAGCTGCACCGCGGCTGCGCGCAATACTTTCATTCCCGCGACCCTTCGCTGCGTCGGGTTTTTAGCTCAGCCGCTCGATGATGGTCGCGTTGGCCATCCCGCCGCCCTCGCACATTGTCTGCAAACCATACCGCTTTCCGCGCTGCTCCAGGGCGTTGACCAGTGCGGTCATGATCCGGGCACCGCTAGCGCCCAAGGGGTGACCGATCGCGATGGCGCCACCGTTGACGTTCGTCTTGGCCAGGTCCGCCCCGGTGTCTTTGGCCCAGGCCGGTGTCGGGTCAGAGGTGCGGGTGACTAACGGTGGCGCAGGACGTGCTCAGGCACGGTGAATCAGGCAAACCGCGTGGTGACTCATTGGCTGCTGCCGCTCGCCGAGCGGCGTAGGCTGAGAGTTCGCGAAGGCATCGAGCCGGATTAGATCCGGGTGGGAATAGGTCACCGGAGCGTCTGCCACAGTCTCTTGTAGATCGGCAGTTTGAACGGGCATCGATTGCCCAGAAGGTGCCTCGCGTGACGTACTGTATCGGCGTAATACTTGACAAAGGAATGATTTTCGCCTCGGACTCTCGCACCAATGCCGGCGTAGATAACTTCGCCAAGTTCTGCAAGATGACGGTCTTCGAGCGTCGCGGCAACCGCGTTGTCGTTTTGCTGAGTTCGGGAAACCTGGCCGGAACCCAGGCCGTCATCAGCGTATTGACGCAGCGTTGTGCTGACGGCGACGCGGCCACCAATCTCTTGGGTGCCCGGACGATGTTCGACGTCGTGACGCTGGTCTCCGACGCGACGCGCGATATCGAGAAACGCGACGCCGGGCACCTGGAAGAGAACAACATCCGCTTCAATGCCTCGTTCATCGTCGGTGGGCAGATCGTCGGCGAGCCGATACGGCTGTTCCGGACCTATGCCGAAGGCAATTTCATCGAGGCGGGGACCGACACGCCCTTCTTTCAGACCGGTGAAACCAAGTACGGAAAGCCGATCCTCGACCGAGTGCTTACGCAGCAGACGCCCCTGGCAGACGCCACGAAGTGTGTCTTGGTGTCCTTCGATTCGACCATGCGCAGCAACTTGTCAGTGGGCATGCCGATCGACCTGATTTGCTACGAACGGGACAGCCTCGAAGTGCAGTGGCGGCGGCGATTCGATGAGGGGGACCCCTATTTCACCGCCCTCAGCGACGAATGGGGCGAAGGCGTGCGGCAGGTGTTTCGCCATTTGCCCGAGCTGCAGTGGTGACGGGTTGTCACGGTGGATACCTTCATCATCACCTGTGAACACGGCGGTAACCGGATACCCGCGCCCTATCGGCCTCTGTTTCGGGGGCAACGGGCGCTGCTGGATTCCCACCGCGGCTACGATCCCGGGTCGCTGGTCATGGCGAAGGCACTCGCCAGTGCCTTCGCGGCGCCGCTGGTGGCTTCGACTGTCAGCCGTCTGCTTATCGATCTCAATCGCTCGATCGGCCACCCACAACTTTTTTCGGCGATGACCCGCGCCGCGCCGGCCCAGACCCGGGCGCAGATCGTCGAACAACATTACCGGCCCTATCGCATGCAGGTCGAGTGTCTCGTCGGGCAAGCGGTAGCGCGCGGGCATCGCGTGATCCACATTTCGTCGCACAGCTTTACCGCGGAACTGGACGGCAAGGTGCGCAGCGCCGATGTGGGTTTGCTCTACCACCCCGGTCGGCGCGGGGAGGCCGAGGCGTGCGCCCGCTGGAAGGAAACGCTTGACCGCATTGGCTCCGGAACTTCGCGTACGCCGCAATTACCCCTACGCCGGCAAAGGCGACGGGTTGACCTCGCACTTGCGTGTGCGCTTCGCGCAGTGCGACTACGTCGGAATCGAACTGGAAGTCAACCAGGGCATCGTTTTCGCCGCGGGACGACGCTGGACGGCGTTGCGGCGCATGCTGATCGATTCGTTACGCACGGCATGTGCGGCCTGATCGCTCCATGATTCACGCCCTGCGCCAAGGAGCGCAAGTGAGAACCTTTTCCACCCACCTACGTCGTCGGCCATGCGCGACCTCACCTGGCGGATACCGGAGAAAAATAATGCAGATTCACGTCGGCTTCGAAATGATCTACGACTGCCCGCAGCCCACCCCGATTATATTCAACCTCAACGTCCACTTCACCCGCGTGTCCGATCTCGTCGGCCGTGACGACCTGGTGGTCGACCCGCCGGTCCCGATGGCAGCCTATCGTGACGACTTCGGCAACTGGTGCACACGCATTGTCGCGCCGGAAGGTCGCACGCGGATCTCGGCCGATGCACTCGTCAACGACACCGGACTACCCGACGTCATTGTTCCCCAGGCGCAACAGATTCCCGTGCCGGACCTGCCCGACGGAGACGCTTATCTTCCTGCTCGGGAGCCGGTATTGCGAAACCGATCGGCTGTCCGAGACGGCGTGGAATCTCTTTGGGCAGGCGCCAACGGGATGGGGCCGCGTTCAGGCAATCTGCGACTACGTTCATCGACATCTCACGTTCGGCTACGAGCACGCGCGCATGACACGGACGGCGCTGGAAGCTTTTCACGACCGGACCGGCGTCTGCCGTGATTTCACGCATCTTGCCGTTGCCTTCTGTCGCTGCATGAACATCCCCGCGCGCTACTGCACCGGGTACCTCGGCGACATCGGTGTGCCGCCAGTGGACGATCCGATGGATTTCTCCGCCTGGTTCGAGGTGTTCCTCGGCGGGCAATGGCATACCTTCGACGCGCGCCACAACACCCCGCGCATCGGCAGGGTGTTGATCGCGCGTGGCCGCGACGCCGCCGACGTCGCGCTCAGCAACACGTTCGGCCCCACCACCTTGACGAGCTTCAGGGTATGGGCCGACGAGGTACCAGCCGGTTGACTCAAGCAGCGCGCCAAAAGCATTGATCAATGCGGCAGCGTACGCCCGTGTCCGGTAACGATCGGTGAACGCGTTTGGCGCTGCGCGGGCCATTCGTCGAGGGTGCCCCAGGCAAGCGTGTTTGAACTCTGCGTCGACAGAAACCGTTGGTCGTTGAGCTTGGCCCGACTGTGGGTCAGGCGGTGAACGCACAGTCGGCGGTTGTCAGCCGGCGATTGAAGGGCGCCGATTCGGCAACTGCCTCTCGGTGGCGGTGCTTCGTCGGGGAGGCCCCCTCGAGTCCGGGGCTCAATCTGCGCTTACTGGGGTCGGACAGCGAAGTCGCCTAACCCAATCGCTCGATGATGGTGGCGTTGGCCATCCCACCGCCCTCGCACATCGTCTGCAAACCATACCGCTTTCCGCGCTGCTCCAGAGCGTTCACCAGCGTGGTCATGATCCGGGCACCGCTGGCTCCCAGCGGGTGGCCGATCGCGATGGCGCCGCCGTTGACATTGGTCTTGGCCAGATCGGCACCGGTGTCATGCGCCCAGGCCAACACGACCGGCGCGAACGCCTCGTTGACCTCGAACAGGTCGATGTCGGCCAGTGTCAGGCCAGCACGTCGTAGCACCTTCTCGGTGGCCGGGATGACGCCGGTCAGCATGTAGAGCGGGTCGGAGCCCACCACCGTTGTGGTGTGAATGCGGGCCAGCGGACGCAGACCCAGCTTCTTGGCGACGTCGCTGGTGGTGATCAAGACCGCAGCGCTGCCGTCGGAGAGCGGCGACGAGTTGCCCGGTGTAATCGACCAATTGATCTGCGGAAAGCGCTCTTTCATCGCCTCGCTGTAGAACGCCGGCTGCAAAGCGGCCAGCGTCTCCACCGTGGTCGCCGGACGAATGATCTCGTCGGTCTCCAAACCAGCAATCGGGATCAGCTCGTTGTCGAACAGCCCGTCCTTGGCGGCGCGAGCGGCCTTCTCATGGCTGCCCGCGGAGAACTCGTCGAGCCGGGTGCGCGAGAAGCCCCACTTCGCGGCGATCAGTTCGGCACTGATGCCCTGTGGCACCAGGCCGTCGGGATAACGGCGCGTCATGTCCTCGCCCATCGGGTTGCTGCCTGGGAGCAGCTGACTTCCCATCGGGACGCGGCTCATCGATTCCACGCCACTGGCGATGACGAGGTCGTAGGCGCCGGCGAGTACACCCTGCGCGGCGAAGCTGATGGCCTGCTGGCTGCTGCCGCACTGCCGGTCGATCGAGACGCCGGGGACCGACTCCGGGAAGCCGGCGCCTAACAACGCGTTGCGGGCGATGTTGGCAGCCTGGTCGCCCACCTGGGTCACCGCGCCGGCAATCACGTCGTCGATCTGCGCCGGATCCACGCCGGTGCGCTCTACCAGCTCGCGCAGGCTGTGCGCCAGCAAGTCAGCCGGCAACACGTCGTGCAGCGCGCCGCTGGCCTTGCCCTTGCCGATCGGGGTGCGTACCGCGCCGACAATGACGGCGTCGCGGCCCTGGTAACCGGTCATAACTCCTCCTTGAGTCCGAGGCTAGGTATTCCTCGATGTACCCAGATAAACACCTAGGTATACTGAAAGCAACCCAGGCTGGAGGTGATGTGCGTGACACTGTTGCAGGGCGCGCTGGCCAACCGTGACGCGTGGTCGGCGGTCGGGGAATGCGCAATCGAGAAGACCGTGACAGCGGTCGGCACGAAATCCGCCATGCTAATCATGCGCGAGGCGTACTACGGCACCACCCGCTTCGACGATTTCGCCCATCGGGTCGGTATCACAAAGGCCGCTACGTCAGCGCGGCTCTCCGAATTGGTCGACCTAGGACTATTGAGCCGGCGGCCGTATCGGGAGCCGGGACAGCGCACCCGCGACGAATACGTGCTGACCGCGGCAGGCATCGATTTCATGCCGGTGGTCTGGGCGATGTTCGAGTGGGGTCGACGCCACCTGCCGGGCGGCAACCTCCTGCGCCTCACTCATCTGAATTGTGGCGCCGAAGCAACCGTGGAGATCCGCTGCGCCGCCGACCATCCGGTGCCGCCAGATGAGCTGGGCGTGCGATTGGCCAGGCGCAATCCGCGCCGCGGGGCGTGAGCCGCCGGTCCCACAGCCTCGTAGGTTTCGACGGCCGGCCGTGCCGATGTAGGCTACTGTAACATTTACAGTACGATCGCGTAGCCGAGGCTGGAGAGCAGCTGTGGAAAGTCAAACTCAGGACCCCGCCGTAAACGACGACAAGCCTGTTGACTTTATCCGTGACCCGTACCCGTACTTCGCGCAGAAACGCAACGAGGCCGGCGTGTTCCACGGAACCGTTGTGGACTACTCCAAAACCCCAGAATCGCTGCGGCCCAAGAACTCCTTTGCCGCCATGTCGTTCGACGCGGTGAACACGGCATTCCGCGACGGCCAAGCGTTTAGCTCGACGTACTACGACAAAACGATCAGCCTGTTCATGGGTCCGACCATCTTGGCGATGGAGGGCAAGAAGCACCGCGATCATCGCAACCTGGTCTCTGCGGCATTCAAGTCCAAGGCGCTCGCGCGCTGGGAACCCGCGATCGTCAGGCCGATCTGCGATGCGCTGATCGATGAGTTCATTGACGCCGGTGAAGCCGATCTGGTCCGCAATTTCACGTTCGAGTTCCCCACCCGCGTCATTGCCGAGCTTCTGGGCCTGCCGCCCGACGATCTGCCGACGTTTCGGCGGCGCGCGGTGCAACTGATCAACTACACCGTCAAATACCAGCGGGCCTTCGAGGCCTCGGCGGCATTGAAGGACTACTTCCTCGAGCAGATCCAGCAGCGTAAAGCCGAGCCGACCGAGGACATCATCGGTGATCTGGTGAGCGCGGAGATCGATGGCGAAAAGCTCAGTGACGAAGCCATTTATTCTTTCCTGCGGCTCCTGCTACCTGCCGGGCTGGAGACGACCTACCGGTCATCGGGCAATCTGCTCTTCCTGTTGCTCACACACCCTGGCCAGTTCGACGCGGTCCAAGCCGATCACGAGTTGATCACTCCGGCGATCGAAGAGGGGCTGCGCTTTGAGACGCCCCTGACCACGGTGCAACGGTTCACCACCGAGGACACCGAGCTGGAAGGGGTCAAGATTCCCGCCCGGTCGGCGGTCGATTTGTGCATCGGCTCGGCCAATCGTGACGAGCAACGCTGGGAGCGCTCCGACGAATTCGACATCTTCCGAAAGCACATGCCGCACATCTCGTTCGCGGCCGGCGAACACACATGTTTGGGTCTTCACCTCGCACGCATGGAGACTCGGGTAGCGGTGGAATGTCTCCTGAGTCGAGTCACCAATGTCAAGCTGGTGACCGACGATGACCCGCACATTTTCGGCCAGCCGTTCCGTTCGCCGACCGCGCTCCCGGTGACGTTCGAGGCCAAGTAACGTCCCGCGTTGAAAGGTTCTCAAACGTCTGGTGGAAAGTAGGCTGACGTGGTCAAGGTGATGGAGGGCTTTCGGGTCCTGGAGGTTGCGCAGTTCACATTCGTGCCCGCAGCCGGGGCCATCCTCGCCGACTGGGGCGCAGACGTCATCAAGGTCGAGCATCCGGTACGCGGTGACACTCAACGCGGCTTCCTCAACATGGGAGGCATCCAACTCGACGCCGAGCGGCATCCGCTGATCGAGCATCCCAACCGGGGCAAGCGCAGCGTCGGCATCGATGTTTCGACGCCGGGCGGTCAGGAAGTGCTCTATGAACTGGCCAAGACATCCGATGTGTTCCTCACCAACTACAAGCCCGACCAGCGGCAGAAAAACAAATTCGACGTCGAGCACATCCGGAAGGCGAATCCGAACATTGTGTACGCCCGCGGCAGCGCTTACGGCGACAAAGGCCCCGAGCGTGAAGTCGGTGGCTACGACGGGACGGCATTCTGGACTCGCAGCGGAGTTGGCTACGCGTTGACACCGGAAGAACTAGGCGGCGCACTGTCACAGGGGATTCCCGCTTTCGGCGACTCCATCGGCGGCATGAACATCGCCGGCGGCATTTCGGCCGCGCTGCTACATCGCGAACGCACCGGCGAAGCCCTCGAGGTTGACGTGTCGCTGCTGAGCACGGCCTGGTGGGCGGCGGGGGCGAGCGTGACGCAGGGCATGGAAACAGGCGAGGTCATGCGGACGCCGATGCCCGGACCCGGGTTGCTGTCAGTGAACCCCTTCCTGGGCAACTACTTAACGTCTGACGGCGGCACGATCAATTTGTGCATCGTCAGCCCGACGGGCTACATCCGCGACACTTTTGAGCATCTCGGCCTTTCCGAGGCGGCTGACGATCCCCGCTTCGCTGACGTATTGCCGCTGATCCAAAACGCCGACGCGGCCGCCGAGCTGATCGCCATAGCGATCGCCGACAAGCCGTTTGAATACTGGCGACAGCACTTGAAGACGATGAAAGGCCAGTGGGCGCCGTTCCAGAGCCTCATCGACCTGGGGACCGACGAGCAGGCGATCGCCAACGACATGATCGTCGAAGTCGAATCTGCTGCAGGCGGAGCGCCGTTCAAAGTCGTGCGCGGACCCGTCCAGTTCAACCACGAGCCACTCGAGACGACCCGGGCCCCGCAGGCATCCGAGCACACCGAAATCGTTTTGATGGAGATTGGCATGGACTGGGATCGGATCGCCGAGTTGAAGGAATCGGGAGCTATCGCGTGACCGCCAGCACAAATGGTGTTGCCATCATCGGTGCTGGTCTGCACCCGTTCGGTCGCTTCGAAGGCAAATCCGCGATGGAGATGGCCACCGACGCCATCCAGCTCGCGCTCAACGATGCGGGCGTGGAGTGGAAGGACATCCAATTCGCCGTCGGTGGCAGCTGGACGGTGGCCAACCCGGACGCGATTGTCGGCATGATAGGTCTCACCGGCATTCCATTCACCGATGTGTTCAATGCCTGTGCGACAGCGGCTAGCGCCACGAAATTGTGCGCCGACAGTATCCGGTTGGGTGACTATGACATCGGCATCGCGGTCGGCATGGATAAACACCCGCGCGGTGCCTTCACCGAAGATCCCGCGTTGGTCGGGATGCCGAGTTGGTATGCCGAGAACGGCCAATACCTCACCACCCAGTTCTTCGGGATGAAGGCCAACCGCTACCTCCACGACCACGACATCTCCACCGACACGCTGGCCAAGGTGGCCGCCAAAAACTTCCGCAATGGTGCGCTGAACCCCAACGCCTTTCGTCGCAAACCGATCTCTGAAGAGGCCATTCTGGCGTCACCGGTGCTGAATTATCCACTGACCCAGTACATGTTCTGCGCTCCCGACGAAGGTGCCGCCGCAGTCGTGATGTGCCGCGCCGACATCGCGCACCGGTTCACCACCAAACCTGTGTATGTCCGCGCGGTCGAAATCCGCACCCGCCGCTACGGCGCCTACGAGGTGAACACCACATATGCACCCGTCCAGGAGGACGTGTCGCCGACCGTCTACGCCGCGAAAGCCGCGTTCGAGAAAGCAGGTGTGGCGCCTCAGGACGTCGACGTAATCCAATTGCAGGACACCGACGCCGGCGCGGAAGTGATCCACATGGCCGAGGCCGGGTTCTGCGCCGACGGCGAGCAAGAGAAGCTGCTGGCCGACGGCGCCACCGAGATCACCGGCCCGATGCCGGTCAACACCGACGGCGGGTTGATCGCCAACGGCGAACCGATCGGGGCATCAGGACTGCGGCAGATGCACGAGTTGGTGCGCCAACTCCGCGGCGAGGCCGGCGACCGCCAAGTCCCCGGAACGCCGCGGGTCGGATTCGCGCAGGTATATGGCGCGCCCGGCACGGCGGCGGCAACCGTCCTGACGACCTAACCGCCTACGGGCTACGAGACCTTTTTAGGTGCTGAGTAATTCGGCTTGCCCAACCCGAGTACGTACTGCGCGATCATGTTGCGGAACACTTCGAGGGTGCCACCGTAGATCCCGACCAGCGGTGCGAAGCGGTACACGTACTCGGACGCGCCGTCGTCGGCCGCACCGTCGGTGCCGTTCGGCAGCGTCGACGCCGTGCCCAGGATGTCCATCAGGTCCGGTGAGATGTCGCGCATCGTCTGCGCCAGCGCTACCCGACCGAAGATGCTCGGCGCGCTCAACGCCGCCTCTATCCGTGCGGCGCTGCGACCCAACCGGTATGCCACGGCCTCGTCGTCAATCAGCCTACGCCCGTTTGGATCCCGCTCCCCGACCTTGCCGGCCGCCTTATCCAGGGCATCGGCCATGAAGCCAGCCTGGTGCATCATGATCGACACGTCCTGCAGGCCGTCGGGTGCGGCGGCAACGGCACCGTGCTCGGTGTTGAGCGGCTCTCGCAGCACTGTCCAGCCCGCGTTGACCTCGCCGAGCCGGTACTTGTCATCGACACGTACGTCGCTGTAGTAAACGATATTTGTGCGATCGCCGTCGATGGTGCGCATGCCCTGGATATCGATGCCAGGGGAATCGAGCGGCACCAGAAACATGGTTAGGCTCTTGTGTTTTGGCGCCTCCGGATCGGTGTTGGTGATGAGAAAGACGTACTGGGACTTGTGCGCGCCGGTAGTAAACATCTTCGAGCCGTTGACGATCCATCCGTCTCCATCGCGCACCGCGCGCGTCTTGCAGGTGGCAATGTCGGAGCCGCCTTCGGGTTCGGTGTAGCCCAAGCACAGCCGGACGTGCCCGCTGAACACCTTCGGCAGCACCTCATCCCGCAGTTCTGGCGATCCGAACTTCGCCACCGAACGCGCCACCATGGCGGTGGTCCCCCAGGTCACCCAGGGCACATGCGCGCGTCGCTTCTCCAGTTCCCAGATGCGGCGGTGCAGCCGAGAAAAGCCGCCCTCGGCCTGCGGCTTCCACTCACCTTCGAGATAGCCCGCGCCGCCGAGCGCCAGATGCACACCTTCGTCAAAGTTGTCGCCGGTCTCTCGGTCCCGACGTTTGACGTCATCGGTCACATGAGTTGTCAAGAACTTGCGCGCCTCGTCGAGAAAGGCCTGATCGTCGCCGGAAAGCGCGACTGGTGAGAAATCCACTTATGCGTCCTTCCCTGAACGGCTTTCGCGTTCGGCGACGATCTCGGCGATGTATTTGGCACTGGCGCCGGGGTCCCCTCCAGCCAGCGCCCACCCACGGGCACGGACCAGATAGGCGCTCGCGGCCGCCTCGGCCGAGACGCCGAGACCACCTTGCACATGCACTGCCATGGTCGCGGCCTTCGCCGCTTCCTCGGCCATGAACACGAACGCCGACGGCGCCAACTCTGGGCGCTCATCGGGCTCGTTGTCCAAGAACCAGGCAGCGCGCCGCGCCAGATTGCGGCCGCCCTGGACGGTGATTGCGATGTTGGCAAGTGGATGGGAGATGCCCTGCAGCGTCGAGATCGGCACACCCAACGTATAGCGGGTCTTGGCGAACTCCGCCGCGATGGTCATGGTCTCTTCAACCAGGCCCGTCAACGCCGCGGCGGTTAGTACCCGCCATTCATCCAGTGCCCGTTGGTAGTGCGCCAAGGCGTCGGAACCGCTTGCCAGCACGACGCGGGTGTCCGCGGCTGCCGGATCGACCCAGGCCATCGGCAGCCGACCGATGTTGTCCACCTTGGTCGGGCGGGTATCGAACGCTAGGCGCACTACGTCTTCACCGTCGCGGACGATGATCTGGTCGGCGATTGATCCGGTCGAGATCAGCCGAACCCCGCTGACGCTGTCGTGTTGCGGGTCGAACGCGGCAAGCTGCTTGCCGTTCACGACGTCGGATTCCGCCGCGCCGAGCCTGGCCAACAACCGGGCCGCGCATACGTGGTCGATCCACGGTACCGGTGCCAGCGCGCGCCCGATCTCCTCGGCCACCAACGTCAAGTCGACCAGTGTCGCACCGTCGCCCCCGACGGCGTCGGGCAACGCCATCGTCGTCGCGCCCATCCCGCACAGCCGCTCCCACAGGCTCTTGTCGAACCCAGATTCCTCTGCGGCACGGACGGTCTCGATCGAACAATGGGTCTTGAAGAAATCCCGGTACGCCGCCTGCAGCGCCTGGTGATCCTCGGTGAGGCTGTAGTCAAGTCTGCGCAGTTCGTAACGGTCCATGGTCAGTGTTCCTCTCGGCCCTCAAAGAAGAATGTGTGCGCGTTGTTGTAGAGGTAGTTCTCGAGGACGTCTGCAGGCAGGTCCAGAGCTTGAGCCTCGGGGACGACCCGGCGCATTTTCAGCACCGGCCAGTCGGAGGCGAAGATCACCTTGTTCTTTCCCCGGGTCCGCATGTAGTGCAGCAGACTTTCCGGCAGCCGCTTGGGTGACCAAGCTGACGTCATCAGGCGCAGGTTGGTGTATTTGATCAGCAATCGGATCGCGATGTCCCACCAGGGATCCGCACCGTGAATCATGCACAACTTGAGTTCGGGGAATCGCACGCAGACCCGGTCGAGGTGAATGGGGTTCTGCACCTCCCCGGGGATGGGAGGCCCGGGAATACCCGTGTTGATGCACAGCGGTAGCTCGAGTTCGGCGCATTTGGTGTAGAGCGGATAGTAGACGGCATCACTGGGCGGATACTGGCCGTCTCCCCAGAAGCTCGGTCCCACAACGGTGTACACCACAGGAAGGTCGTTGACGACTGCACTGAGTTCGCGCAGCGACGGCATCGGCCGCAGCAGGTTGACACCGCCCATCGCGAGCGCGAACCGATCCGGCTTGGCTTCGACGAATTTGCGCGCGGTTACCGACGGCTTGGTGAGGTTGTCCATCAGCACGGCCTTGCGCACGCCGTGCTCGTCCATTTCGTCCAGCAACTCCGCAAGGTCGACCGGTGCGAACATCGACTCCGGCCCCTTGAAGTAGTCATCGCGCACCTTCAGCATCCACGTGGGTTGCTTCTCGGTCTCACCGAAGTGCACATTGACCAGGCAATCGATGACGGGATTTGCGTTCATGTCGACATCGGCGCCTTTTCTGTTGCTTGAGTTTTCGCCCACCGGTAATCGGCCTTGCCATTGCCCAGGCGATGGACCTGCTCGACGAAGATGAACTCCTTGGGTGCCTTGAACCGTGCCAGCTGTGAAGTGCAATGCGCGTGCAGCAACTCGCTTGCAGCATCGGCCCCATCGCGCAGTTCGACCAAAGCGACGAGTTCTTCACCCCAGCGATCACTCGGGCGGCCCACCACTAATGCGTCGGCGACCGAGGGATGGGCGCGCAGTACTTCCTCGACCTCCTCGACGAACACCTTTTCACCGCCGGTGTTGACGACCAGCGAATCGCGGCCATACAGCCGCAATGTGCCGTCCTCCTCGAGACTGGCGCGGTCGCCGGATATCACCACCCGCTTACCGTCTACCTCGGGAAAGGTCTTACGGGTAGCGTCGGGATCATCCAAGTACCCGAGCGGGATTCGCCCTTCCCGGGCGGCCCAGCCGATTTCGTGCTCGCCGGGACGAAGAAAGTGGCTGTAGTCCTCGGACAGCACCAGTCCCCCCTCGCGCAGCGTGAAGGTGTCGGTCCGGACGTCACCCCGACTGTGCCCAAACCCCATGTTGCCGGTTTCCGACGAGCCGTACCCGTTGATCAGCGTGATGTGCGGCAGCAATTCCAGCAGCGCCCGTTGGTATTTCGGATTAGTCGCAGCGCCGCCGGTTCCGATCGCGTTGAGCGATAACAGGTCGTATCGACCCCGCCGCAACTCCTCAACCAAGGGCGCGGCGTAGGCGTCCCCGACCATCGTCATCATGCCCACCCTCTCGCGCTCGGCCGTCTCCCATACCGCCCGCGGATCGAGTTTGCGCCGAGTGTCGTACAGCACCACGCTCGTGCCAGCCATGATCGCGGAAAACGCAGTC
Source organism: uncultured Actinomycetota bacterium (assembly GCA_963743145.1). Lineage (GTDB taxonomy): Bacteria > Actinomycetota > Actinomycetes > Mycobacteriales > Mycobacteriaceae > Mycobacterium. The sequence goes on from CAVUOR010000002.1 coordinate 28,261, forward strand.
CACATACCGGCAGCGTGCATCAGCGGTGAAACAGCGAACCACGGCGGTGCGGCGACTCGGCGCACCTTGTCATGGATCTCCTGCGCGGAGCCATGATCGGCTCCCACCATCGACGACACGTAGATGTCGGACTGGCGCCAAAGCACGCCCTTGGGTCGGCCGGTGGTGCCACCGGTGCAGATCATCAGCAGATCATCCGGCGATGCGGTCACGTCGCGGTCGCTGTTGCCTTGCGCCAGCGTGTCGTCCAAGGATATCGCGTCGGGTAAATCCGTTACCGCACTGCCGTCTTCGACTGATATCAACAACTCGGTACTATCGGGCGGAAACACATCGGCGAACTTGGCCCCGAGGGACTTGTGGTAGATAACAGCGCGCGGCCGCACGTAGTCGAGCAGTTCTTGGACCTCACGCGGTGTGTAGTTGTAGTTGACATTTACCGGCACGGTCCGTGCTTTCAGGCAGCCCACGACCATGTCGACATAGAGGTCGTTGTGCATGACAAGGGCAACGCGGTCCTGCCCGCACTCCCAGTTCTGCAGATCGGCTCGTTCCCGATGGGCGCCTAAGCCCTTGTCGGCAAGGAAATTCGCCAACCGACGGGTACGCTCCGAAGCGTCTGCGAATGTCCTGCGACGATCACCGCAGACCGTCATCGCCCGGTCGGGGATGACGTCAGCGATCGCATCCAGGACCGCCCCTATGGTCCACTCGCCCATCGGTGATGATCCCGACGGCTAGGCCGCCGACCCTACTTTGACGTCGAGTAAGTCCAGCGCGTTGTCGCGCATCACCTTTCGAATATCCGCGTCGCTGAAGCCGACCAACTCCTCGGTGAACGACACCGGATCCTCCAGGCCTTCGCCATGCGGCCAGTCCGACCCGAACAGAATCTTGTCGACGCCGATGGCATCGGCCAGCATGGCCAGATCGTCCTCGTAGTACGGCGCGACCCACACATTGTTGCGCAACTGCTCCACTGGATCCTCGGGGAACAGCCGTGGGTGACTGTTGGCGGCTTTCTTCATGCGCTTGATCAGCCGGTGGACGAAGTATGAACCGTTTTCGATGCTGACCGCCTTGAGTTTCGGATGGCGGGTGAACACGCCGTGCACGATCATCGAGGCCATCGTGTCGTGGATAGCCCGGTCGTCAGTGAGTATCTGCTCCAACGGCTCCGACCCGCCGAACCCCTCGAACGTCGACCTGCCGCCCCACATTCCGGCTATCTGTAGGTAGCCGCTGTCACTCAAGTGGAAGCCCACCGGAACCCCCGCCTCGGCCAGCGCGGCCCACACCGGATCGTGCAAGGGGTCGCCCAAGGACCGCGGCTTGACCACACCCGGCACCGGCGCAGGCCGCACCAGTATCAGCTTCGCACCGCGCCCCAGCACGAACTCCACCTCTTCGAGGGCCTTGGCGGGGTCGGCCAGCGAAATGATCGGCGCGGCGATGATCCGGTGGTCAGGCCGGTCGAAGCCCCAATCCTCATCGAGCCACAGGTTGAACGCATGAAGCGACGCCATCGTCGCGTCGACGTCATGCTTGAGCGCTTCCTCGACGCCGCACGCGAAAGTCGGCAACATGAACACCGTTTCGATGCCCTGGGTGTCCATCACCGTGATCCGCACGTCGCGATTCTGGTACTCCGGATGCTGCGCGAGCCGCTCGACCTTCATCAGCGACGCCGGGTCGACGCCTTCCGGAATCTGGCCGCGGAACAACAGATCCAGGCACCCGGGCTCGATGATCGGGTCGAATGTCGGGTTAGGGACGAAGCGGTTGACCCGGTCGCCGATGACCGCCTGGGTGTGCCTGCCGTCGCTGAACATCTGAACGCCACGTCTGCGGAACTTCTTGTCCAGGTGCCGGGTGAAGGCATCCACCGGCTCGTAGTAATGGTTGTCGACGTCGATCGCCTTATAGCCCAAGTTCCCCATGATCATCCCTTCCGGTACCACAAGTGTCATTCGTGGCCATTGTCGAAGCAATCAGGCCGGGAAAGCTCGGCGCTCGCTTCTCGAGGAAGCTAGTGATCCCTTCGATGACGTCCGGACGCTGCAGCGACTCGTGCAGTAGGGCTTCGGCCCGCGAATTCGCTTGCACCACCTCACGCATCGCGTCACCGTAGGTCTGACGTTTGATAACAGCCATCGATGCCGGCGAGCAGTTTTGGGCGATGTCTTCGGCATACGCCATGGCGCGCTCCATCAGCCGTTCGGGTGGGACCACTTCCTTGACCAGCCCCAGGTCCGCCGCCTCATCGGCAAGGAACGTCCGGCCACTCAACATCAAATCGAGTGCGACGCCCCAACCGGTCAACCGCGGAAGTATCCACGAGACGCCGTATTCGGCGATCAGACCACGACGCGCGAACGACGCCGCAAACTTGGCTCCGGCGGCGGCGAACCGCACGTCGCACATCAGCGCCTGAGTCAGGCCGATACCGACGCAGGATCCGTTGATGGCCGCAACGACCGGCTTGCACAGCGTCGTCAGATAATACGGTTTCCGGTCTCCGACTAGGCTTGCCAGCTTGCCCTCGTCCGTCTTCTCAACCGACTGAGTGACGCTGCCCATTGCACCCAACTGAGCGCCAGCGCAGAACGCCTTACCGCGACCGGTCAGCAGGATCACCCGAACGGCCGGGTCTTCGTCGGCCCGGTCCAATCCTGTGTAAAACGCGGTGGCGATGTCACCGCCCCAGGTGTTGAGCCGATCCGGCCGGTTCAACGTCAGGACTGCGACACCGCTGTCGGTGACCTGATAGATCACGGCCTCGTCGGGGGCAGGTTCGGCGATGGCGTCGGCGGTGCTCACGTCATTCTCCTGTCGCCCAGTGGCCAGTTATGAAACGCATACGGTAATGGTGTCCTCTAACTGGCCACTCGCCGCACTTATCCAGCGAAGTTTGTATCCATACTGTATACCTATCGGTACTGCATTCCGCAACTGTCATCACCCGCTAGGCGGTGCCGCGCAAACAGCCAAAATTCTTTGCCCGCCACACGATGTGAAGACGTGTCGCCGCGCGACGCGGGCGTGGTCGTCTGCCAGGCAGCGCGCGGCGGCTAGAGCCACGCCGCGGTCACCGCCGACGGCGACTGTGGTGGCGTTTGTCAGCCCTAATTCCATGGCAAATGCCTGGTTACCCTTCGCTTGCCACCGTGCGTACCAAAAAGCCTACGATAGGTATTACAGTAGCAGACGGGGATGGCGACACGGCTGCGTTACCGCAGATCACCGGGCAACTCCCGGTAGATTCGATACGGGCCGCGAAGCCGGAACGGCATGCGCAGCATTGATCTTGATGGAGGTGCCCGCAGTGGCCAAGCAAGCAACCGCCGAGAAGCGGCAGCGACGGGAACGCGGGTCCATCAATCCCGACGACATCATCAGCGGCGCGTTCGAGCTCGCAGAGCAAGTGTCGATCGACAACCTAAGCATGCCGCTACTCGGCAAGCATCTCGGCGTGGGGGTCACCAGCATTTACTGGTACTTCCGGAAGAAGGACGACCTGCTCAACGCGATGACCGACCGCGCCTTGCGCAAGTATGTGTTCGCGACCCCGTACGTCGAAGCCAGCGACTGGCGCGACACGCTGCGCAATCACGCTCGCTCGATGCGGAAAACCTTCATGGGCAATCCGATATTGTGCGATCTGATTTTGATCAGGTCGGCACTTAGCCCCAGAGCGGCTCGACTCGGAGTTCAGGAGATCGAGAAGGCGATCGCCGGTCTCGTTGAGGCGGGACTATCGCCGGAAGAAGCCTTCGACACTTACTCCGCAGTGTCGGTTCACGTGCGAGGTTCGGTGGTGTTGCATCGGCTTCAGGAGAAGAACCAGGCGACCGAGAACGGGGCACGCACAATCGAGGACGCGATGGTCATCGATCCCGAAACCACGCCGCTGCTGGCCCAAATGACTGCGAAGGGCCACCATATCGGTGCGCCCGACGACAACAACTTCGAATACGGCTTGGACTGCATCCTCGACCACGCCAGTCGGCTGATTGAGCAGGGGGCGAAGTCGACTGCCCGGCAACGCAAGTCGACCAAGTCGACCGCATCTCGTGGACGAGCCAAGGCATCGCGCTAACAGGCGAAAAGCAGTTACGGCGACTCGGGTTCAGGCACGTTGAAATGCTCGTCGCGCAACCGGAAGGCCTCCTTGGCGCCGTGCTGGGCTCGAGTCTTGACGAAGTTGAACTCCCCCGGCGCGAATTGCAAGTTGGTTCCGAACGCGTGGAATAGATAGCTGGCCACCTCCTCACCCTGGTAAGCCTGACTCTGCTCGACTAGGCGGAACGCTTCTTTGGCGATCACGACGCCATCGGCAGGCATTTTCGCGGCCTTCTCCGCCCAGTACCGGGCCCGGGCCGCAACCAGGCCGGGATCGCACGTATCGGTGAAGATGCCCAGATGCTCGATTGCGCCGGCCTCGATGATGTCGCCAGTCAACAAAAGGCGCCGCGCCAGCACGGGCCCCAACCGATGAAAGAACATGTGCAGGCTGCCCAGCGCGGGCCCGAGGAAGCGGGTGGCGGGCATGCCGATCTTCGCGTTCCGGGCGATCACCGAGATGTCGGTCATCAAGGCGATCTCCAACCCGCCGCCGAGCGCGTAGCCGCTGATCTCTCCGACGGTGACCTTGGGGAAGCCCATGAGGTTGTGGTAGAAGCCGAACGACTTGCGGTCCACCGTGAGCCGGCGACGCTGACTGGGACGGCGTTTTGCTTCTTTCGCACCTTGCTCGCCGTACCAGCCGTAGGCGTTGTTCATATCCGCCCCGGTGCTGAACACTCCATCAGCGCCGCGCAGTAGCACCACGGTGAGATCGTCGTCGTCGGCGACCCGGTCCAGATACTTGGCGATGGCGTCACGCATGGTTGCGTCGTAGGAGTTGCGTTGTTTGGGGTTGTTCAACGTGATGGTGGCGATTCGTTTTTCGGAATCGGCTTCGAACAGCACCCGGTCATCTGCGGTGTCCGAGACTGTCATGCGCCGGACTCCTTCCTGTTCTTTGGTCGGCCGTTATATGCGGAGCCAACGTCCAGTCGCGGACCTAGATCCGACATCCGTTTCGCCTCAATGGGTTTGTCGGTGCCGAAAGCAAGCGTCTTGCGCCGAGCCACGGCCAGGTGATCCTGCGCCAGCCGGACCGCCCTGGCCGGATTGCCATCGCGAATAGCGTCGAGCAGACGCTGATGGTCGCGCAGCGCTGCTCGCCTGGTCTTGTCCACCATCGGCGCCGGTTCGCCGTCGTCGGTCCAGACCGAAGACTCGTGCGCAGACCAGATCAGCTCCAACGACCCGATCAGCAGGATCATCGGCTCGTTGCCGCATCGGGAGACCAGCGTTTCATGAAATCGACGGGCATTCGGCACATACCGCGACACATCCTCGAATTGCTCGATCTGAATATCGATTTCGTTCTGCAGGTATGGCACGACTTCGGTCATCCGGTCGTCCCGTGCAGCGCACATCCCCGCGCAGATCGGCTCGAGATGCATCAGCGCCTCGCTGACGTCCACCGGTGTCGCGGCCCTTGCCTGCAAAACCATGCTGATCATGTGCGCGGTCCGCTCGGCAGTCGGCAAGTGGACGACCGCCCCGCCGACATTGCCACGACGCACCGAGATCAGCCCGTCAGTCTCCAAGAGGTGGATCGCCTCGCGCAACGCCGGTGGGCTTACGCCGAATTCACCGAACAGGCTCTCCTGAGACGGCAGCACGTCGCCTTCTTTCAGGCGGCCGGACAAGATATCGTCCCGCAATTTCGAGGCGACGATTTCCGCGATGCGTGGTTGCCGAAAGCGCTGCACGGTCATGTCAGGTCCGCTCGGCTCGTCGTTTGCCGAATCGGTGCCCGGTCAATTTGTCCGGGGACAGTGCCAATGTGCTGACTTCACCGATGCAGAGCACCTCGTCGTCGAGCAGCAACCTGGCCGTCGACGTGATGCCCCGCTCTACCTCGGATCTCGCGATATCAAAGCGCAGCTCGGTCAGCACGGGCGTCGGCCGTCGGAAAGTCACTGACAGTGAACGGGTCTTGCCGGAAAGGCCGGCAAGACAGTTCTGGTGCTGGATGACGCAATCGAAGAACACCGCCAGAAAGCCGCCGTGGACCAATCCCGGCGGGCCTTCGTACACCAACGGAAAGCTGACACGACCGGATGCGGCCTCGGCGTCGAGGTGATCGAAGCCGTACTCCGGAAAGCACGGGTTGAATGCGCCGATGTCTGTCGCATGATCGAGGTAGACACGTCGACTGCCACCGTCGTCGGCCCCGATCCGCGGTGCGCTGTCCGGCGGAACCGCCGCAGTCAGCTCGCGTTCCCAATCGCTGATCTGCGCGAGGATCGTCTCCACGGTCGGGTGGTGATGTTCCAACGACAGCAGCAACGAACTGAGTCGGCGGATGGCGCCGGCAGCGGCCACGGTCTGCGCGAGTGGCGCCTCGCCGAATCGCGGTCCGGGCCGCGCGGGGACGGCTCTCGCCTGTTCGCCCATAGGCCCTCTTCCCGACGCAGATGTTCCGCCGACGCGCTTTCCTTGCTAAGTTATACAGTGTAGCAATCGTATAGCCTACTGTAGGGGTGACCATATCGGCGGCGAAAGGGTGGGACCGACGGTGAGTCAAGACGCGGACTCGACGGCGGCCGACGGCTCGCTCACCACGAGCCGCGACGGCGCGGTGCTGCGGCTCACGCTTGATCGGCCGTCCCGACGCAACTCGTTGAGTCCTTCGATGATCGAGACGTTCGTCGCCGCGCTGACCGACGCCGCTACCGATGACACGCTGCGTGCCATCCACATTCGAGGTGCGGGCGACGACTTTTGTGCGGGCGTTGATTGGGTTGCGACCAACAGCGAGGCCGACTACCGCCCGCGCAGCGGCGACCTCGTCCGCCGCATACCCCACACCGCTCATCGCGTGATCGAATTGGTGCACAGCATCCACCTGCCCGTCGTATGCAGTGTGCGAGGATTCGCCGCCGGCCTCGGGTGCAATCTGGCACTCGCCGCCGATTTCACCGTGGCAGCAAACGACGCGGTGTTCTGGGAGCCATTTGCGGCACGAGGATTCAGCCCGGATTCGGGTGCTACCTGGCTACTCCCTCGACTCGTAGGCCTCACACGCGCAAAGCAGATGCTGTTGCTCGGTGACAAAGTCAGCGGAACCGACGCCGCGGCCTGGGGATTGATCCACCAGGCCGTTGGGCCTGCAGGACCTCGACGACAGATCCGAGGAACTGCTGGCACGACTGGCCGCCGGCCCCACGGTGGCGCTCGGCCTCGCGAAGCACGCCATTCATTACGCTCAGCACGCCACGCTGACCCAGGCGATGATGCAAGAGCTCTTCGACGTCGAACTCTCCTGCCGAACAAAAGATTTCAAAGAGGGTCTGGCGGCATTCCGGGAACGACGCCCGCCGCAGTTCCACGGCCACTGAACCAAGCACCGGTACTGATCCACTCGACAACGAGGAACGTTGATGTCTGCAAGAGCACGGTCATACGACACCATTAAGTACGAAGTCGACGGGCACAAGGCTACGATCACGCTCAACCGGCCCGATGCTCTCAACGCGCTCAGCCCGCACATGATCACCGAGCTGCGCAGCGCTTACAGCGAGGCCGAAAACGACGACACGGTATGGCTTCTCATTGTCACCGGCACCGGGCGGGCATTCTGCACCGGCGCCGACGTCAAGGCGATCCCCGGCGACGGCAAAGTGATCAACGAACGAGCGTATCTGTCCACCTATGAACAGTGGGAGGCACCACAAGAAGGCACGCCCCCATTTCGCACGATGGCCAAACCGGTGCTGGCCGCGGTCAACGGGTTGTGCTGTGGCGCCGGACTTGACTGGGTCACCACTGGAGACATCGTGATCGCGTCCGAGAAAGCGACGTTCTTCGACCCGCACGTCAGCATCGGACTGGTGGCTGCCCGGGAACTTGTCCGAGTGGCTCGGGTACTACCGCGATCGATTGCGCTGCGGATGGCTTTGATGGGCAAGCATGAGCGGATGAGTGCACAGCGGGCATACGAGCTCGGCATGATTAGCGAGATCGTCGAACATGATCGGTTGCTAGAACGCGCCCACGAGATTGGCGACATCGTCAACTCCAATGCGCCGCTTGCCGTCCGGGGTACCCGACTGGCCATTCTCAAGGGCCTGGATCTACCGCTGCACGAAGCCGAGATGCTGGCCGAAGCGTTCCGCGAGCGCAACCTGCACACCGAGGATTCCCTCGAGGGGCCCAAGGCGTTCGTCGAAAAGCGTCCACCGGAGTGGCAGTGCCGATGAGCTTCGAGACCATACAGCTCGACGTGGACAGCGGTGACCGGGTCGCCACCATTACGTTGAACCGGCCCGACCAGCTCAACGCGTTCAACCGGACGATGTGTGAGGAAATGGCCCGAGCCTGGCGGATCGTCAAGTCAGACGACACGGTCAACGCCGTGGTACTGCGCGCTGCCGGTACCCGGGCATTCAGCGCGGGCCTAGACATCAAAACACCCTACGGTCAACCCGAAAATATCTGGAATCATGAGGATCCCGGCGAAGCGCTCAGCCCGAAGTGGCAGAAGATGTGGAAGCCTGTGGTCTGCGCTGTGCAAGGTATCTGCACCGCCGGCGCCTTCTACTTCGTCAATGAGTCCGATGTGGTCATCTGCTCAACGGACGCCACCTTTTTCGACTCGCACGTGTCGGCGGGCCTGATTTGCGCGCTGGAGCCGATTGGGCTGATGCGCCGGATCGGCCTGGGCGAAACATTGCGGATAGCCCTGATGGGTAATGACGAACGGGTCAGCGCCAAGACCGCGCTTCGCATCGGGTTGGTATCCGAAGTGGTCTCCCCCGAGCAGCTTTGGGACCGCGCGCACGAGATCGCCGCGACGATTGCGGCCAAACCCCCGTCGGCGACTCAGGGCACCGTCAAGGCGATCTGGGAATCGCTCGACAAGCCCTACCGGGCAGCACTGGATCAAGGGCTGATCTATACCCGGCTCGGTAATCCGATCGGGGCCGCCGAGCTGGCGGCACGCGGCTCAGATCCCAGCGGTCCGAGTGGTCCTCTGCCGACTCCGAGGATCCGGTAATGACACACCCGCTCAGCCGGCGCATTAGCGACGTTCTTTGTTTGCGGCCCGACGCGCCTGCCCTGGAATATGAGCGGCAATGGATCTCGTGGGGCGAGCTGGGCCACATGGCCGACCGGATACGCTCGCTCATCGGCGGAGGCAGCGCACAACCGCAGATCGGGATTCTGCTGCGTAATCGCCCGTCGCAGGTGGCCGCGCTGCTCGGCGTGCTGCAATGCGGAGCGACAGTGGTTGTCATCAACCCGGCTCGCGGCGATGAACGCACCAGAGCTGATGTCGACCAGCTGGCACTTCCACTGGTCATCGGCGAGCCCGACGACCTGGCGGCGCTGAGCACGCCGGCGGGCACGATGACGGTGTCGATCGCGCATCCTGGGTCTGAGCCGAAAGTCGTGGCGAACGGCGAGGGGCACGCTAACCACGATGTGCGACCTGGGGTCGCGGTGCGAATGTTGACCAGCGGGACGACCGGACCGCCCAAACGCGTAGACCTCACCTACGACATGCTGGCGCACAGCGTGATGGGTCCCGAGCATGACAGGCGACCGGCGCCGAGGGAACTACGTCACGGTGTCGCGATCGTCAACTCGCCATTGGTGCATATCGGCGGCGTCTTCCGGATACTGCAATGTGTCGCTGAGGCAAGGCCTTTTGTGCTGTTGGAGCGATTCGAGCTGCATCGTTGGGCCGAAGCGGTACGCGAGCATCGGCCACGCGCGGTATCGCTGGTGCCTGCGGCATTGCGGATGGTGCTGCATTCCGACTTGCGCCGCGAAGACCTGGCAAGCATCCGTGCCGTGACGTCCGGTACCGCACCACTATCGGCCGAAGATGCCGACGCGTTCACCGAAAAATATGGAATTCCCGTGCTGACCTCCTACGCCGCAACCGAATTCGGCGGAGGAGTGGCCGGCTGGACACTCGCCGACCATCAGAAGTATTGGCGGGTCAAACACGGCAGCGTCGGGCGCGCCAACTTCGGGGCTCAATTACGGGTGGTCGACGAGGACGGCACAGCGCTCGGGGCCGACCAGATCGGGCTGCTCGAGGTCAAACCGGGGCAGCTGGGCCCCTCCGCGGACTGGATGCGCACCACGGATGTGGCTCGCCTTGATGCCGACGGCTTTCTGTGGATCGTCGGCCGCGCAGATCAGGCCATCATCCGCGGCGGCTTCAAGGTGATGCCCGACGACGTGCGCATCGCACTGGAGAACCATCCCGCCGTGGCAGGCGCCGCGGTGGTGGGCCGGCGCGACGAGCGACTCGGCGAGACACCGGTGGCCATGGTGGAACTGCGACAGTCCGGGTCGGCGGACGCCGGTGTACTCACCGACTACCTGCGGACCCGGCTGGCGCGCTACGAGATTCCGACCGAAATCGCTATCGTCGCCGAACTGCCGAGAACACCGTCCGGCAAGCCCGATCTGGGCGCCATCCGACGCTTCTTCGCCGATGCTATCTCCGCGGGGCAGGTCCACCATGCCGAGTGACTCGCCGACCGTCGGCGAAATCCTACGTGATCAAGCCCGCAGCAGAGGCGATCACCCGCTACTGGTCTGCGATGCCGAACGCATCGGCTACGCGGAAGCTGAACGTCGCTCCGCGCGGCTGGCGCGTGGGCTGGTCGCTCTCGGCGCCGGAAAGGGCAGTCATGTCGGACTGCTCTACCCCAACGGCGTTGCGATTCGTCGTCGGCATGCTGGCAGCTGGCGCGGATCGGCGCTGTCGTCGTCCCGTTTTCCACCTTCGCCACCGCGCGGGAGCTCCGCGACCAACTCGTCGACAGCGATACCGAGATTCTGCTTGCCGCGGCCTCCTACCGCTCCCACGACTACGTGCAACGGCTGGCCGAGATACTGACCGGCTCCAACCTCGACTCCCACGATCGGCTATTCGACACCGCTGCACCGCAATTGCGTCACGTGGTCTTCGACGTCGAGCGCGTCCATCAATTGGCCGAAACGGTCGATAAACCGCTTTTGACGGCGATGGAAGACGATGTCGACGGCACCGATCCACTGGCGATCGTCTACACCTCGGGCACAACGAGCGCCCCCAAGGGAGTCGTGCACACCCACGCCGCACTGCTCAACCACCAGAGAAATCTCAACGCGATCCGCGGCCTGACCGCCGCCGACAAGCTGTTCTGCAACTCGCCATTCTTCTGGATCGGGGGTTTCGGATTTGCGTTGCTGGCCACGCTGGTTGCCGGCTCGACGCTGGTGTGCTCCAACGCCAGCGACGACGGCCAGACGCTTGATCTGCTCGAGGCCGAGAGACCGACCATCACCAACGGATTCGCCGCCACGATCGCGCACCTGGCGCTGCACCCAAGTTTCGAGCGGCGCGACCTCTCGTCGATGCGGCGCGGCAACCTGTATCCAATCATGGCGCCCGAGGCGCGTCCGGCCGATCCGCAGTTGCGGCACAACATGCTCGGGCTGACCGAAGCCGGCAGTGTCGTGCTGATCAGCGGCGACGAGAGCGACCAACCGGAGTATCGTCGAGGTTCCTTCGGCAAGCCGGTACCAGACCTCGAGACCAAGATCGTCGCACCCGACACTGGCGTGCGGATCGAGGACGGAGCGCTCGGAGAGCTGTGCATCCGTGGACCCTGCCTGATGCAGCGGTACTACAAACGCAGCCGCGAAGAATGCTTCGACGCCGACGGCTGGTTCCACACCGGCGATTTGGTCGCCCTCGACCGCGACGGGTTCGTCTATTTCATCCGCCGCCGGGGTTCGATGATCAAAACCGCCGGCGCCAACGTTTCTCCCGCAGAGGTGGAGAAGGCGATCGCCGAGGTCACCGACGGCGCTGTGGCGCACGTGTTCGGGATCCCCGACCCCGAGCGCGGGCAACTGGTCGCGGCCGTCGTTGCGCTGGAGAACGGCGCGCAATTCGACGAAGCCACCATTCGACGCGAACTCACCGCCGAACTCTCGGCGTACAAGATCCCCAAGCGGTTCGCGGCCATTCCGGCAGCCGAGGTTCCCCTGTTGGCCAGCGGCAAGGTCGACCTGCAGCAATTGAAGAGGGTATTTGATGCCGGATGATGTGCCGGCCGGGCGCACCATCGATCAGCTGGTGAGGTTCCGCGCATCCCACGACGCGGCCAAGCCGATGCTCATCGACCCCGCTTGCCGACTCAGTTACCGCGAACTCGACGCCACCACACATGATTTGGCGGGGAGGCTGCTCGAAGCCGGGATCGGCAAAGGCACCAGGGTTGGGCTGGTGATGCCCAACAGTGTCCGCTGGGTGCAGATCGCGATCGCGCTGACCCGGATCGGCGCGGTGCTGGTCCCGTTGAGCACGCTGTTGCCGACCAGGGAATTGCTGGCGCAATTGCGAACTGCTTCGGTGCAGTTCCTGATCAGTGTCGAGGAATTCCGCGGGCATCGGTATCTGGACGGCCTCCGGTCGGCGCTGGGCGTGCCCGAGTTGGCCGAGACCCTGCAGCACCCCGAACTTCCCGCGCTGCGACACGTTTGGGCTGCCGACCGGCTAGCAGGGAGGACCGCCGACGAGCTAGCCCGCCGTCTCGTCGACGCGCTGACCGCGGCGGTGACACCCAGCGACCCGATGGTCATCATGTTCACGTCCGGCAGCAGCGGTCCGCCCAAGGGCGTCGTGCACTCCCACGGTAATGCGTTGGGGGCCGTGCGATCCGGTTTGGCAAGCCGTTGCATCGATGCCGACACCCGCCTGTATCTGCCGATGCCGTTTTTCTGGGTGGGCGGTTTCGGCAGTGGTGTGCTCTCGGCGCTGGTGGCCGGTGCCACGCTGGTCACCGAAGAGATCCCGCAACCGGAGGCTACGTTGGAGCTGTTGGAGCGTGAGCGGGTGACGCTGTTTCGTGGCTGGCCTGATCAGGCCGAGGCCCTGGCCCGTCACCCGCGCCGGGCCCAAGCGGATTTGTCCGCGCTGCGCCCCGGCAGTCTAGAAGCACTGCTGCCGGGCGAACAGCGCGCCCAGCCCGGGGCCCGGGCAACACTGTTCGGCATGACCGAATCTTTCGGACCTTACTGCGGCTACCCCGCCGACACCGATATGCCGCGCTCGGCCTGGGGCAGCTGCGGCAAGCCATTTCCCGGAATGGAAGTCCGGATCACCGACGCCGACACCGGACATCCCGTCTCGGCGGGAACCATTGGGGTGATCCAGATTCGGGGACCGCACACCCTCCGCGGAATATGCCGACGCAGCCGCGAGGAGCTGTTCGCCGCCGACGGCTTCTACCCCACCGGTGATCTCGGCCGGCTCGACGACGACGGCTTCCTGTTCTACCACGGCCGATCTGACGACATGTTCAAGATCAGCGGCGCCACCGTCTATCCCACCGAGGTCGAGCAGGCGCTGCGGGAAATTGACGGTGTCGGCACGGCCGTCGTCACTAATGTGACTGGCGTGCAAGGAGATCAAGTCGGCGCGGCGGTCGTGTGTACTTCCTCGGCCAAGACCACCGAGCAGCTCCGCCGTTCAGCCCGCAAGCTGCTGAGCTCGTTCAAGGTGCCGACGATCTGGTTGCTGCTCGATTCCGATGACAAGATTCCGCGTGGCCCGACCGGCAAGGTCGATATCGCGCAGCTGCGGGAGTTGCTCAATCAGTTGGGTGACTCACCATGAGCTATAAGCGTATCAATCATCGACCACGCCGTGTTCGATCAGGTGCCCGATCAACGGCGCAGCGCCCGCGGCAAGGTGCTCCGACATGGCTTTGCGAGCAAGCTCGCCATCATGTTTGGCCAACGCCGTCAACACCCGACGATGGTCCCTTATCGACTGATGCGGCCAGCCCGCGATAGTGGGAAACACTGACTCCGGTGCGTAGCGGGTGATCTGCGACATCAATTGAGCCAGCTTGGGCGAGTCCGCGGCAACGTTGATGGCGCGATGAAACTCGTGATTGAGACGAACCGTTCGCTCGTCGTCCTGGCCGGCATAGGCTTCCTCGAGCTGTGCCTGAATCTCTTTGAGCTCGCGCAGCTGGTCGTCGTCGATGTTGACGGCGGCCCGCGCGGCGAGTTCGCCGCCGACGTGCGCCTGCACGTTAGCGACATCGGCGAGATCCCGTCCGGTCACCGGCAACACCACAAAGCCACGGCGCGGCTGCTGAGCAAGTAGGCCCTCGGCGCGCAATTCGAACAGAGCCTCACGCACTGGTGTGACGCTGATTCCTAATTCCGCGGCCAGCTGATCCAGCCGGACGTACTCGCCAGCAGAATATGTGCCGTCGAAGATCCGCTTACGTACAAAGCGCGCAACATCTTCGGAGAGCTGAGGTCGTGCGGCGAAATCCGGGATGCTCACGGTCAAATCCGATACTCGGCGAGCAGCCGCTTGCTGATGATGGACTTCTGTATCTCGCTGGTTCCCTCGCCAATGAGCAGAAACGGCGCGTCACGCATCAACCGCTCGATTTCATACTCCTTGGAGTACCCGTAGCCGCCGTGGATGCGGAAACTCTGCTGGGTGACCTCCGAACAGAATTCGCTGGCGAGATATTTCGCCATGCCTGCGGCGACGTCGTTGCGCTCACCGGAATCTTTGAGTCGGGCCGCGTTGACCATCATCAGATGCGCTGCCTCGACTTTGGTTGCCATTTCAGCGATTTGGAAGGCGATGGCCTGATGTTCGGCGATCGGCTTGCCGAAGGTATGGCGCTGCTGGGCGTAGCGCACGGCGAGCTCGAAGGCGCGCACGGCCACCCCGCAGGCTCTGGCCGACACGTTGACTCGGCCGACTTCGATGCCGTCCATCATCTGGTAGAAACCCTGACCCGGGGTACCACCCAGGATGTCGTCGGCGCTGGCCACGTAACCGTCGAAGATGAGCTCGGTGGTGTCAATACCCTTGTAGCCCAATTTGTCGATCTTGCCGGGTATCACCAGACCGGGTGCCACCTCGCCGAAGCCGGTTGGCTTCTCGATGAGGAATGCGGTCAGATTGCGGTGCGGTGTTTCTGCTCCCTCGTCGGTACGAACCAACGCCGCCACCAAGGTAGAGCTGCCGCCATTGGTCAGCCACATCTTCTGGCCATTGATGGTGTAGCTGCCGTCGGCGTTGAGCGTGGCGCGGGTACGGATCGCGGCGACGTCGGAGCCCAACTCCGGCTCGGACATCGAGAACGCGCCGCGAACCTCACCGACTGCCATGCGCGGCAACAGCCGCTGCTTCTGCGCGTCGGTGCCGTGCTGACGCAGCATGTAGGCGACGATGAAGTGGGTATTGAGCACCCCCGAGATGCTCATCCAGCCGCGTGCCAACTCTTCGACGCACAGCGCGTAGGTCAGCAGCGACTCACCCAGCCCGCCGTACTCCTCCGGGATCATCAGGCCGAAGAGGCCCATCTCCCGCATCTGATCCACGATGGCCTGCGGATAGGTGTCGGTGCGCTCGAGCTCCGGCGCGTTGGGAATGACTTCCTTCTCGACGAATTGCCTTACCGTGGCCATGATCTCGGTTTGGAATTCGGTCAGGCCGACCGTCTGGGCGAGTTTGGTCATGCGGCGCCTTTCTCCTTCGGTCAGAAGGCGATCGTTTTCGCGCTGGTCAGCCGCTCGACGTCGGCTGCGCTCAATCCCAAACGCGCGGTGAGCAGGTCGGCGGTATCGCCACCGAGTCGGGGTGCAGGCTCGCTTGCGACATGGCGACCGTCGAAGATGGTCGGTATCCCCGGCGCGAGATAGTCGCCGAGGCCGTCTTGGTGCAGCCGGGAAAACAGCGGATTCGCGGTCACCCGTTCGTCTTCGGCGACCTGGGCGAAAGTCCGGTAGCGCTCGAACAACACGCTGGTGGCCGACAGGGTCTTGGTGATCTCCTCGGCGGTGTGTTCGGCGAACCAGGTCGCGAAGAGCCCGCTGAGTACCTCGCGGTACCGATAGCGCTCGCCCTCGTCGCTGAAGTCCACACCGAGCGACTCGGCGAGCGCCGACACCGCTGCACTGGTACCCGACACCTCGACAAGGTCGCGAAAGTGACGCTTGGTCAATGTGACGACCATGAACGCGACACCGTCCCGACTGGTGAAGTCCTGACCGTACTGGCCATAGATCGCGTTGCCCAGGCGTTGGCGCTCAGTGCCGTTCACCTGAGGCTCCGTCAGCCACCCCAGGTTGCCTGCAATGGCCAACGCGACATCCTCTAAGGCAATGCTGATATGGGCGCCGACTCCGGAATGGTCGCGGCGACGCACCGCGGCGATAACGGCGAGTGCCGCGTACAGACCGCAGCTCACATCCCAGGCCGGCAGCACGTGATTGATCGGACCGGCGTGGTTCGCCGGTCCGGTGACTAACGGAAATCCGGTTGCCGCGTTGACCGTGTAGTCCACGCCGGTGGAGCCATCACGCCGGCCGAGCAACTGTACGTGGATGACGTCGGCGCGTGTCGCGGCCAGCTGCTCGTACGATAACCAGGACAGGCCCGCAGCGTTGGTTACCACGACACCGTCGCCCTCGACGATCAGTCGCTGGACCAACTCCTGGCCCTCAGATGAGCGCAAATCGATGGTGGCCGAGCGCTTTCCCTTGTTCAGCCCGGTCCAGTAAATCGACGTCCCGCTTTCGGCCAGCGGCCAACGGTGCACATCGGACGCGCCGCCGATGGGATCGACGCGTATCACCTCGGCACCTAATTGGCTCAACGTCATGCCGCACAACGGCGCTGCCACGAAGCTGGAGACCTCGATGACGGTCAGGTCGGCCAGCGGCATGTTCACCTGGACTCAACCCGCTCGAAGATCGCCGCAAGTCCCTGTCCGCCGCCGATGCACATGGTTTCCAGCCCGTAGCGCGCCTCGCGCCGATTGAGTTCGCGGGCCAGCGTGGCCAGCATTCTGCCGCCGGTCGCGCCGACCGGATGACCCAGCGATATTCCCGAGCCGTGCACGTTCGTCCGCTCCCGGTCCGCGTCGCCGAAGCCCCACTGCCGCATCACGGCAAGAGCCTGCGCCGCGAACGCCTCGTTGAGTTCAATCAGATCGACGTCACTCAATTGCAGTCCCGCTTTGGCCAGCGCGACCTCGGTGGCCGGTACCGGGCCGATGCCCATCACGTCGGGCGCCACGGCTGCGACGCCCCACGACACCAGCCGCACCAGTGGTGCCAAGCCCAGTTCGTCGGCCTTCTCCGGCGTCATCACCAGACACATCGACGCCGCATCGTTTTGTCCGCTGGCATTGCCCGCGGTCACGGTCGCGTCTGGGTCATGTTCCAGTAGAACTGGTTTGAGCTTGCTCAACGATTCCAACGTGGTGTCGCCGCGGGGATGCTCGTCGGTGTCGATCAGCTCCTCGCCTCGGCGGGAGCGCACCGTAACCGGAATGATCTCCTCGGCCAGAATGCCATCCTTCTGCGCGGCCACCGCCCGCTGGTGCGATGCCACCGCGAGTTCGTCCTGCTCTTGTCGCGAGATGCTGTACTGCCGCCGAAGATTTTCCGCCGTCTCCAACATCCCGCCGGGCACCGGGTAATGACGGCCACCGGCGGTGGCGCGTCCTCGCGCGAGCCCGTCGTGCACCCGCACACCGCCGCGGGCACCGCCCCAACGCATGTCGGTGGAGTAGAAGGCGACGTTGCTCATGCTCTCCGCGCCGCCTGCGACGACGACATCACTGTCGCCTGCGCTCACCTGCAGACACGCCTGGATCACCGCCTGCAGACCCGACCCACAGCGCCGGTCGACCTGCATACCCGGAACCGTCACAGGCAAGCCGGAATCCAGTGCGACGACGCGCCCGATCGCCGGCGCTTCACTGCTGGGATAGCAGTGCCCGAGAATGACGTCTTGCACCGATTCGGGAGCAATGCCGGTTCGGTCGAGCAGCCCGGTAAGTGCAGCGACACCGAGGTCGACGGCGGTCTGCGACTTGAACATTCCGCCGTAGCGGCCGATTGGCGTTCGAACCGGCTCGCAGATCACGGCTTCGCGCGTGCTCACATGAATCGTCCCCCGGTCACGTCCAGCACCGTCCCGGTCATGTAGGAGGACAGGTCGGAGGCTAAGAACAACGCGACGTTGGCGACCTCGCTTGGCTCACCGGCCCGACCCATCGGTACCTCCGCGACTTTGGCGTCCCAAATGCGTTGTGGCATAGCTTCGGTCATCGCGGACCGGATCAAGCCGGGCGCGATTGCATTTACCCGCACGCCGAGATGGGCTAGTTCCTTGGCGGCGGCCTTGGTCATGCCCACGATCCCCGCCTTGGCCGCCGAGTAGTTGGTCTGGCCGACCATCCCGACCTTTCCGGACAGCGACGACATGTTCACGATCGCGCCGCGCTTGTTCTCCCGCATGATCGCCGCTGCTTTCCGCAGCCCGTTCCAGGTCCCCTTCAGATGCACGGCGATGACCTGATCGAATTCCTCGTCGGTCATCTTGCGCATCGTCGCGTCGCGGGTGATGCCGGCGTTGTTGACCATGATGTCCAGCCCGCCGAACCGGTCAACGGCAGTCGCGACCAGTGTGTCGACGTCGACGGAGGAGGTCACATCGCAGCGCACCGCCAGGGCGGCCCCTCCAGTTTTCAAGTCACCGCCGAGTTGCGCCGCGGCAGACTCGGTTGCTTCGAGATTCACGTCGCCGAGCACGACTCGTGCCCCCTCGGCAACGAACAGCTGCGCTATGGCAAAACCCAGTCCTTGGGCACCGCCGGTGATTACCGCGGTCTGGCCTTTCAGCAACGACACCTGATCACCTGTCCTCCCACATACACCCGAACCCGGGACATCATCGCACATCATATTTCATATATGATCGCGCGTGCTCCCTGCGATGACACCCTGCAGGGCCCGGGAAGGAGAGTCGATCCATGGCCGCTGCCGTCGTTAACGACGAAGATTTCCAGCAGATCCTCAAGCAGACCAGGCAGTTCGTCCGAACCGTCGTCGTCCCGCGGGAGCAGGAAATTCTGTCGACCGACCAGGTGCCGGATGATCTCCGGGACCAGGCCAAGGCCATGGGGTTGTTCGGGTACGCCATTCCGCAGGAGTGGGGTGGCCTCGGGCTCGATATCACCCAGGATGTCGAGCTGGCGATGGAGCTGGGCTACACCTCGCTGGCACTTCGCTCGATGTTCGGCACCAACAACGGCATCGCCGGTCAAGTCCTGGTCGGGTTTGGCACCGACGAGCAGAAGGCCCGCTGGCTGGAAGCACTGGCGTCCGGAAAGGTCGCCTCGTTCGCCCTGACCGAGTCGGGCGCGGGATCGAATCCGGCGGGATTGCGTACAAAAGCCGTTCAGAACAACGGGGATTGGGTGATCTCCGGTGAGAAGCGGTTCATCACCAACGCGCCGGTCGCGGATCTGTTCGTGGTCTTCGCCCGGACCCGTCCCGCCGACGACGCGGGCCCGGGCATCGCTGTTTTCTTGGTTCCGGCGGACACAGCGGGTGTGGAGGTCGGCACCAAGGACGCCAAGATGGGGCAGGAAGGCGCCTGGACCGCTGACGTCCGCTTCACCGATGTGCGCGTCCCGGCGAGCGCGCTGGTGGGCGGCAGCGAGGACATCGGCTATCGGGCGGCGATGACGTCCCTGGCCCGCGGGCGGATCCACATCGCCGCGCTGGCCGTCGGAACCGCCCAGCGCGCGCTGGACGAATCCGTGACGTACGCGGCGACCGCCACCCAGGGCGGCACCCCGATCGGGAACTTCCAGCTTGTCCAGGCGATGATCGCCGACCAGCAGACCGGGGTGATGGCCGGTCGCGCCCTCGTCCGAGATGCCGCTCGGCTGTGGATCACCGAACAGGACCGGCGGATCGCGCCGTCGGCGGCGAAGGTGTTCTGCACCGAAATGGCCGGCAAGGTAGCTGATCTCGCCGTCCAAATTCACGGCGGGAGCGGATACATGCGCGAGGTGCCGGTGGAGCGCATCTATCGCGACGTGCGCCTGCTGCGACTGTACGAGGGAACCAGCGAGATTCAACGGCTGATCATTGGGTCGAATCTGGTCAAGGCGGCCCAGCGCCGGCAGTGACGACCCGGTGGCCGACGACGCCACAGCTGCAGGACGTTATTATCGTTCGCGTTACAGTGGCCTTTACGATATGGAGCGCACATGACTGGCCGGCTAACGGACAAGGTGGCGTTTATCACCGGGGCGGCACGAGGCCAGGGCCGCGCCCACGCCGTCCGGATGGCTCGCGAGGGTGCCGACATCATCGCCATCGATATCGCGGGAAAGCTTCCGTCATGTGTGGCCTATGACTCGGCGACTCCGGAAGACCTGGCCGAAACCGTTCGGCTCGTCGAAGCGACTGACCGTCGAATTGTCGCTTCAGCAGTCGATATCCGCGATTTCGACGGCCTGCGTGAGACGGTGGCCGACGGCGTGGCCGCGCTGGGGCGATTGGACATCATTGTCGCCAACGCGGGCATCTCGGCACCGCAGGTGTGGAACGAGATCACTCCCGAATCCTTTCGCGACGTCATGGACGTGAACGTGACGGGAACATGGAACACGGTGATGGCCGGGGCGCAGAAAGTCATCGACGGCGGTCGCGGCGGGTCCATCATCCTGATCAGCTCTGCAGCCGGCATCAAAATGCAGCCCTTCATGGTTCACTACACCGCCAGCAAGCACGCCGTAACGGGGATGGCTCGCGCCTTCGCCGCCGAATTGGGCAGGCATTCGATCCGGGTCAACAGCGTGCACCCCGGCCCGGTCAACACCGCCATGGGAAGCGGCGACATGGTTCAGGCGGTGGCCAAGGCGACCGACACCTATCCGCAGTTGGCGAACGTGCTCACGCCGTTCCTGCCGAACTGGGTCGCCCAGCCCGAAGACATCGCCGACGCGGTGTGCTGGTTGGCCAGCGACGAATCACGAAACGTCACCGCCGCGGCGATCTCGGTCGATCAAGGTTCCACGCAGTACTGATTCGACCTCCGCCGAGCGCGCGTGTTTGCACACCGACACGCCGACAAACGCGGCATTCTATGCACGCTCGCCGTAGAAAGTTCACTATCCGATGAGCTCCAGTGTGCGAAGGTCACGGATCGCCTGGCAGCCGCGAGACAACATGGTGAGCACCATGTCGTCACCGCGGTCGGTAGCGGCGGCGAAGGCGAATCCCAACGCTGAGATCAGCAGCGCCTGTGGCATGCCGAGCCGGTAATCACGCCAGCAGGTTTCGCGGTCATAGCCGGTCACACCATAGCCGGAAAGAGCCCGGTGGTATTCGTCGACAAGGTCTTTCTCGATCGCTGCGCGCAGTTCCGGCTTGAGGCTGGTTGCGGTGAAATAAGCCAAATCCCTTGCGGGCAGCCCCACCCCGAGCGTCTGCCAATCCACCACCGTGACCCTGCTGGCGTCCGGATAGAACAACATGTTGTCCAGACGGTAGTCGCCGTGCAGCAGGGCGAACCGATCCTGTTCGGCGAGCAGCCAAGGAGCCACCAAACCCATTGCGGCGGTGAAGGTTTCTCGGTCGGCCGCACTCATGCGGTCGCCGAGCTTGTCCAAGGTGATGTCGAGACTCATTCTTGCGACCTCGCCCAGACCTTTGGCTGACGCTTCGTCGGGTCGGGTGAAAGCAATCCCGGCGAAATCCAGCCAGACCGGATCACACCAGCTGGGCCCGTGCAGACCGGCCAACGCCGTGACGGCCAGCCTCGCCTCCTGCTCACCGCAGCCCGCGATCTGGTCGCCCTGCGCCGCGGGCGCCTGATCGGCGAGCAGCAGGGCATAGTTCATCGCGTCGTCGCTGATCTCGCAGTAGAAGCAATCCGGCGTCGGTACCTGTACCCGGTCGGCGACGGCGGCGTAGAAGGCGCATTCACTGCGGTAGCCGATGATCACCCGGTCGCGCACCGTGTCGTCCTGAGCGGGCAATTTGATCACGAAGGTTTCAGGCAAGCCTTCCGCATCACCCGCGTACTTCGCCGACACCCGATAGGTCGCACCGGTCTGTCCCGTACCGATTGCGGTCACGTCCACCGCGGTTACCCGCACGGTGGTGTCGTCCCTGCCCAGTGCAGCTGATAGCCACTCGGCGGTGATGTCGCCCGGGTATCGGGGAATGGACATCGCGGTACTCGCCCATATCTTGCCTTCAGGCCCCATCGCCAACACGTGCCTCCGGAACACTAGTACTCGGGCGTTCAGGCCCGACCGACCCGACAACTGTAAGCCAGACGGCATGAGTCGCCGCCATCCCATCGATTACGCAGCCGCAGGCAACCGCAATAAATCAGGAACCCGTTCCATGCGGGCGCAGCGTTGCGATAATGGTAGGTCGCTGCCGGCAGACAGCATTGACTCAATCCGACGGGCGGAATGTGCTGTGAAGCGGCTCAACGGCATGGATGCGCTGTTGCTGTATAGCGAGACACCGAACCTGCACACCCATACGTTGAAGGTTGCCGTCGTCGACACCGCGGATTACTCGGGTGAGTTCAATTTCGAGCTCGTCCGTCGAACATTCTGCGAACGGCTGCCTCTGCTCGATCCGTTCCGCTACCAGCTTGTCGATATTCCGTGGCGGCTGCATCACCCGATGTGGCTGGAGAATTGCGACGTTGACCTCGATTACCACCTGCGGCGAGTGCGGGTACCGGCTCCCGGCGGACGGCGGGAGCTCGACGAGGTCGTCGGTCAGGTCGCCAGCACCCCGCTGGACCGGCGCCGCCCGTTATGGGAGTTTTACTTCGCCGAAGGCATGGCAGATGAAAAGTTCGCTCTCATCGGCAAGGTCCACCATGCATTGGCCGACGGGGTGGCATCGGCGAATCTCCTTGCCAACGCCATGGATCCGAAAGAACCCGTGCGGATTACCCCACCGAGCGTCGGCAATTGTCTACCGCCGAGGAGAGCCGAACTGCTACGGGCAGCCGGGCGAGACCATGCACAGCAGGTCGCAGCACTGCCGGCCGTGATCAAAGACGCAGCTTCCGGCTTTTGGCGGATGCAGCGGCACTCACGGCAACGGGTCGAGCAACCCGACCTGGCTCGGCCCTTGCGGGCGCCGCCGACATTCATCAACCATGTGGTGCCGCCCGCGAGGAGAATAGCGACCGCGACACTCTCGCTCGCACAGGCAAAAGAGACCGCCAAGCACCTGCAGATCACCCTCAATGTCGTCGTGCTGGCGATCGCGGCGGGAGCATTACGCGAGCTTTTGCTCCGTTACGACGGTAGGGCCGATCGTCCGCTCATCGCGTCAATCCTGGCCAGTACCAACAAGTCACCGGACCGGATCACCGGCAATGAGCTGAGCGGAATGGCCGTCTCGATCCCGGTGCACATCGACGATCCGGTGGAGCGCGTCCGGCTGACCTCGCTCGCAAGCGAAAGAGCCAAAGAAGACTACGAACTGCTCGGACCTGATACGTACGGCAGGCTAATTGACTATCTGCCCCCCATTGCGGCCCCCTCGGCGTTTAGATGGTTGTCGAAGAGGAGCGGCCGCAACAGGCTCTTCAACCTCCCGATCTCGAACGTGGCGGGCCCACGTGAGCGTGGCCACTTGGGCGGCGCCCCGGTCAGTGAGATCTATTCGGCTGGTCCACTGCCGCCCGGCTGCGGCATCAACATCACGGTGTGGAGCTACGTCGACCAGCTCAATATCTCGGTGATCGCCGATGATCGCACACTCGACGACACCCACGAAGTCACCGACGCGATGTTCCACTCGTTCTCCGAAATACGCACTGCGTCAGGGCTTTCCGGCGAGTTGACCGAGGTGCGCACGGCGATGCCCCGGGCCAGCGCTGTTTAGCGTTGTTCAGCCAAGCACTGGAAGCCTTCGCTGCCGCGCCAAACCGTCGAGGGCAGTCTGCATCACCGACCGCACGTGAGCATCAACTTGGTCGACGTCGGGGTTCTCGCCAAACAGCGCGACGGGGTCGATCGGTTTCAATACCTCGGTGACGATTTTCGTCGGCAAAGGGAAGTTGATCGGGACGAGCATGCTTAGCCCGAACGGAAACCCTATCGTCAGCGGCAAAATATCGGAGCGCAGCCGCTTGAGCCCCAGTCGTTTTGCCAGCCACGTTCCCCGATTCAGAAACAGCTGGCTCTCTTGACCGCCGATCGACACCGTCGGCACGATCGGCACTCTGGCGTCGATCGCGGTCCTGACATAGCCGACGCGACCGTTGAAGTCGATGACATTCTGGGCCAGGGTCGGCCTATACGCGTCGTAGACGCCCCCGGGAAACGTGAGAACAATGCCGCCTGAGCGTAGCGAGGCGACGGCGTTCTTCTGGCCGGCGTGGATGAGACCGATGCGGGTCATCCAATCCGCCAACGGTCCGACGAAAAGACCGTCGTGACCGAGAGTGTATAGCGGGCGCTGGTAGCCAAAAGCGTCGTAGAAGGCCGAAGCGAAGATCAGCACATCGGGGGTGAGCATGCCACCGGAGTGGTTGGAAACCACCAGCGCCCCTCCGTTGGGCGGCAATGATTTCACGCCCCGTACTTCGGGACGAAACCAGCGCTTGGTCAACGGGGCTGCCGTGTTGATCAGTCTTTTGGTGAGTTCAGGGTCCCAGCCGGCGGAATCGTCGCTGCCCATGTCGTCTGCCGTCATATCTTCCATGTCGTCAACGATCTTAATCTAGAGCTGAACAAAGATTTGGTCAAGGTGGAGTGTCAGCCGGCTAGCCGACGACGCAACAGGGGTACGCCGGGCCCGTCGAGCATCTGAAGCAGGGCTGTACGGCCGACGACGCTCATCATCAAAGCGGC
The DNA here is from genome assembly GCA_963743145.1 of uncultured Actinomycetota bacterium. Classification (GTDB taxonomy): domain Bacteria; phylum Actinomycetota; class Actinomycetes; order Mycobacteriales; family Mycobacteriaceae; genus Mycobacterium. The sequence continues at coordinate 53,073 of CAVUOR010000002.1, forward strand.
GACCGGCCCATGGATCGCAGCTCCACTGCCCCAGGACCGATCAATATCTGTGCCGTGCAGAGAAATGCCCCGCAGCCGACCCAGCGGCACGAAACCAAATGGCCACGGTCCGGTGAGAAATTTCAGCGCCAATGCGCTCAACTCCGGATCGGGCTGGAAAGGGCAACCCGAGAGGAATCCTGATGTCACCGCTATGCACCAGGATGTCGGCGAGAGGGTCAAGCGGTCCGAACAGCGGCGGACTCAGCGGGTAGTCGGCGTCCCTACGTAGCGTGGCAGTAATCTCGCTGGTCGGCAATTGGGCGCGGCGACGCGCAAGTTCGTCAATCGCGCGAGCCATACTCTTACGGCGCGTCGCGCGTCCCATGAAAACCCAAAAGCTGTCGGCGAATACGCTGAGCACGTGGGCTGCCACCGTTTTGACATCCCAGCCGGCGCAGAGGCTGGGTGTGGCCAACTGTTCCTCATCCAGATCGTCAATCAGATCGGCGATCTGACGCCGCTGGCTAGCCACAGCACTAAATACCAGGGTGCGATCGACGGCCACAGGTCGTTCCCTTCCCCGCGACCACGAATCCTGAATCTAACGAACCGAATATTTGTTCCCCAGACTAGCGAGAAGAACTTCGACCGTCAATGAGCGGACCGACCCGATCGAGAAGAGACTTACCGGCAACCGATCTGGCCTACTGGCCATCCGTCGGCGTCCAGATGTGGGTGGGTTCCGACCGGCCGCGCAGGACGGTCTCGCCGCTTGACAGCCAGTGCCGGCGCTCGGCGGTGTCAGCGCGATCTATCACCGCGGCCGAACATACGATCCGGCGGTCTGACGTTTTGGCGAGGTCGGCCAGCCTCGCCGCCTCATTGACGGCATCACCAATCACCGTGTATTCGTAGCGGTTTTCGGCACCGATGTTTCCGGCAAAGACCGGACCTGCCGAAACACCGATCCCGAAGTCGACCAGGGGTAGCTGGCCCAACTGGCTTCGCAGACTGCGCGCCGTCGCCAACGCTTGTGACGCCGCTTCGCCTGACGGTAGCGGCACCCCGAAAACAGCCAGCGCGGCGTCGCCCTGGAATTTGTTGATAAAGCCATGCCTCTCATCAACGGCGCTGACAACAATTCGGAAGAAATCATTGAGCACCTCGGCGACCTCGCGTGGCGGGCGACTCGCCGTCAGTTTCGTCGAGTCCACCAAATCGATGAAAAGTATCGCCGCCTCCCGCACGTCTCCGGACAGCGACGTGCCCTCTTCGACGGCGCGGCGGGCCACATCTACCCCGACGTGACGACCGAACAGGTCCCGTAACCGGTCGCGCTCGCCGATCCCGTTAACCATTCGATTGAAACCGCCTTGCAAGCGCCCGATTTGAGAGCGTTCGTAGACTCCGACAGAGGTGTCGATCCGGCCCTTTTCGACTTGAGCCATCGCGTCGACCACCTCCCCTATCGGGTCAGAAATCGATCGCGAGGTCAGGATCATCGTCGGAAGCCCCAGTAAAACAGCGGCAATTGTTACGACCAAGATGGGCATCTCGACCGACGCGCCCTTCTGAATGATCCAACCGTTCGCCCGCATCAAAACTACAGCCGCGATAGCCGCACATGGCAGCCCGCTGGCCATTAACCACATGCCCACCAGTCGGGTCAGCACGCTTGGGGCTATCACTCCACCCTCAGCGCCTTGGCTGGCAGCGATCAGAATCGGGCGAAGCGGTCGCTGAGTGAGCAGAAGACTGAGGATTGCCGCCGCGATTCCCCCGCACACCACTGCCAACAGCGTGCCTATCGCGAGCAAGATACCGCCATCAAGGTTCAGTCCGAGGAAGATGACGCCGCTTACGGCCCATGTCGCTGCCAGGATCAGCGACTGTCGCCTGACGAGTCTTAGGGCACTACGCCGTTGACCTTGATCCGGCTGGTGACCGCGCACAAACCACCGCAGCGATGGAGCGAGGCTCAACCCGCCGCTTACTGCCACCCCGACAGCTCCGACAATAACGAGGATCACCGCGATGACCATGTTCTTAGCGGCGAAGTACCCGTACGCATGGGTGACTGTCCGGTCATGCAGCGGAATCACAATGGCGGCCGCGTCGCCGACAGCGAGCAGGTGAGCGCATGCGAGCCCGGCCGCATACTGAATCGATAACCTGCGGGCCTTGGTCACGGAAACAAGGTAGCCGAGGAGCGGCGCAGGTAGCTGTAGCGAGCCGCTGCCCTAGCCGGCGGGATAACCCACGGACTTGATCTCGGTGTACTGGTCGAACCCGGCCACACCGTTTTGCCGGCCCACACCGCTGTCCTTGTATCCGCCGAACGGCGTGTCGGCACCGTATGGAGCGCCGCCGTTGACGCCCATGAAGCCGGCCTTGATCCGACGGGCCACCGCCAGCGAATGCTCAAGGGAACCCGACATCACGTTACCGGCCAACCCGTAGGGGCTGTCGTTGGCAATCCGGATCGCGTCTTCCTCGTCGTCGAACGGGATCACGGCTAGCACCGGGCCGAAGATCTCCTCCTGCGCGATCGTCATGGAGTTGTCGACATCGGTGAAAAGTGTTGGCCTGACGAAATATCCCTTATCGAAACCGGTGGGCGCATCGGGTCCACCGACCAGCGCGGTGGCGCCCTCTTCGACACCCTTGCGGATGTAACCAGTCACCCGCTCGAACTGCCTTTCTGAAATCAGCGGGCCGCACAACGTTCCGGGATCCTGCGGGTCACCCGGCATGACGTTCTCGTAGATGCTCTTGAGGATCGCCACGCCTTCGTCGTAACGGGACCGCGGCAGCAGCATTCGGGTCGGGTTGGCGCAGCCCTGCCCGGCGTGCATGCACGGCGCGATGCCGATCGCGCAGGCCAGCCCGAAGTCGGCGTCCTCGAGGACGATGGTGGCCGATTTGCCACCGAGCTCCAGGAATAGCCGTTTCATGGTCGCGGCGCCTTTTTCCATGATCCGCTTGCCGACCACCGTCGAGCCGGTGAAAGAGATCAGGTCGACCTTGGGTGACAGCGTCAGCTCCTCACCCACGAAGTGATCCGATGCCGTGACGACGTTGACGACTCCGGCTGGGATGTCGGTCTTTTCGGCGATCAGTCGGCCCAGCCTGGTCGCGTTGAACGGGGTGTTCGGCGCCGGCTTGAGCACCACGGTGTTTCCGGTGCCCAACGCCTGGCCCAGCTTGTTGATCGTCACCTCGAACGGGAAGTTCCACGGCACGATCGCACCGACCACGCCGACCGGTTCCCGCCAGACCTTGCGGGTGGTCAGCGTGCCGGTGAGGCTGATCACCTTGTCGCCCAGGTCGGTCTCCCACGGGTACTCGTCGATCAGCCTGGCGGGGTACTTCAGCCCGTCTTCCAGCGGGGCGTCCAACTGCGGTCCGAACGTGATGGCCCGGGGTGAGCCGACTTCGAGGATGAGCTCCTCGCGCAGCTCCTCTTTCTCCGATTCGATCGCGTCGTGCAACTGCAGGAGACAGCGCTGACGCAACTTGTGGTTGGTCGACCAGTCGGTCTCGTCGAAGGCCCGGCGGGCGGCGTCGATTGCCCGGTGCATGTCGTCCTTCGACGCGTCGGCTACTTCACCGATCGGCTCCTCGGTTGCCGGGTTGATATTGGTGAAGGTGCCGGCCTGGCCGTCGACGAGCTTGCCGTCGATCATCATCTTCGACTCGAAGCGGACCTTTACAGCCTCAGTCATGTTTGTCGCTCTCTGTAGACGGGGCGCTGCACAAAGCACCGGGGACGCGGGATGCCCATGGCAAGACTAGAGCACCCTATGGTGAGCCTTACCGGAAGGTAGCCGATTGGCGGCGAGCGCGGCGCTGTTACTGGGCATCGAACAGCACCGGGACCGAAGTCGGTGACCGGAAAACCTGCCCGCGGACGTGCGGGTCGTTTCCGTCGGGGTCCAGCCGGAGATTTGGCAGCCGGTCCAGCAAAAGGTTGATGGCGGTGCGCATTTCGAGCCGCGCTAGGTGCATGCCGAGGCAGACGTGTACGCCGTGGCCCCAGCCCAGGTTCGCCTTTGCTTGCCGGTGAATGTTGAACGTGTCGGGGTCGTCATAGCGATCTTCTTGCCGGTTGGCAGAGCCGAGCATCGGCATCACCGTCGCGCCGGCCGGGATCGCGACCCCGCCGAGTTCGGTGTCGCGGGTCGCCACCCGGGTGATGGTCAACAGCGGCGGTTCCCAGCGCACGCCCTCTTCGATGGCCTGCGGCAGCAGCGACCGGTCCGCACGGATGGCGTCTAGTTGCGCGGGATCGGATAGCAAAGCTAGAAGCAGGCTTCCCAGCGCCCGATACGTGGTCTCTACTCCGGCGGGCAGCAGCAGTCGAAGGAACGAGAAGATCTCCTCGTCGGCCAGCTTTTCTCCGTCGATTTCGGCCGCACCGAGCGCGCTGATCAGGTCGTCCTTCGGCTCGGCGCGACGAGCCTGCAGGATCGGTGCGAAGTAGTCGCACAGCGCAGCTGAGGCCGCAAGCCCGCGTTCCGGGTTCATCAGCCAGCTCAGCAGCGAGATCGACCACCGCTGGAACTGCGGGTAGTCCTTTTCCGGCAAGCCCAGCAGACCCGCGATGATCTGGCTGGGATAGTCGAAGGTGAATTCCTTGACGAGGTCTGCCTTGCCGTTGGGTGCGAACTTGTCGATCAGGCCGTTGGCGACGCGGCCGACCAACTCGTCTTCCCAGCGCGCCAATGACTTCTGCCCGAACGCCTTCGAGACCAACGAACGCAGTCGACCGTGGATTGGCTCGTCCATGCCGAGCATGACCCCTTCGCCCAGCACGGGTCCGAATGCGGCGATGACGGCCGACGAGGAAAACGTCTCGTTGTCGCGCAGCATCTGCTGGACGTCTTCGTGGCGATACACAATGAACATCGGTAGCGACTCCTCGTGCGGAAGCGCTCCCGAGGTCTCCAGTCGCTGCACCGGTTCCTCGCGCCGCAACCGAGCCAGTTCGGTGTAGGGGTCACGCACGTCACCGGATATCGCATCGTCGAAGGAACCGAAGTCCTCCAGGTCGTCGAAAAGCTGTTCCATAAGTACTCCTTCAGTCCTCTTTCTCGGGCGTGTTCTTCGCCGGCGAAATGCGCATCGCCAACGTAGCCAAGCGTTGCAATACCGGCGCCGGAATCACTTTCGCCGCAAACACCATCGCCTTTTGGGCCGTCGTCAACGGATACGCCCCGCCGCGCATCGAGCCTTGTCTGGGGATGCCCAGGACGATCCGGGACATGTGGTGCATTCCCGAAGCCGGGAGGATCCTGCTGGACGCCAAGAGCATTGCGGCATCCGGGCCTACACCGCGGCGGCGGAACGACGTCTGGTCAGCCAGCGCCTTGAGCAGCGCCATCGGTGAACCGCTCAGGTGGCCGGGCGAGACGCATCGCGAACCGCCCGCGGGTGTTCATGGTGTTGTGCAGCCGAGCGTAGGGACCGTTGAAATTACGATCGTCAATGGTGCCCGCGTCGGTGATGATGTCGGTGTCGTACGTGCCGGCCACCAGGATGGTGACACCGAGACCGAAGGGGGCGATCTCGCACTGCCATCGACTCGCCCCACCGCTCTAGGGCTCCTTTGGCCGCCGAGTACGGCGCGGTGCCCGGTTGACCGCGTACCCCGGCCGCGCTGGATACCAGCACGATTCGCCCTTCGCCCGCCGCCCGCATCGACGGCAGCAGAGCCTGGGTTAGCGCGACGGGGCCCAGGACGCTGGTGGCGAACATCTTCTGCCACAGCGCCATATCGGTCTCCTCCACCATGCCGGCAGCGGAGATCCCGGCGTTGTGCACCAGTGCGTAGGGTGCGCCGACGGCTTCTTCGATCGTCTTGGCAGCCGCGGCGATCGACGCGGCGTCCAACAGGTCGAGCTGACACACCGATCAGCCGGTCGTCGTCTGCAGCGGCCCCTGTCGCCTCTCGAAGCAGCGGAAGCCCGCGGTCGGGTGTGCGCATGGCCGCGACCACGCGCCACCCCTCGCGATACAGGCGCACCGCCGATGCGAACCCCAGCCCGCGGGACGCACCGGTGATGACAACTGCGCGCGGCTCAACCATTCTTGCTCGCACAGGGCGCCTACACCCGGCGGCGGTGGGTCGACATGCGGCCGCCCGTTCGGCTCACCGCTTGCCCAGGTCGACCAGATGCCAACCGAGTACGGACCTTGGGCTCCCGCCTTCTCGTAAAATCCTTGCGGGTCATAAACTTTGGCTTCCGGATAGGGCCACGGGCAGGCGACGGAGGTCGCCGCATGACTCATCTTGATGACGGCGAACCATCCCCCGTAGGCGAAGTACGACACGTTCATGATGGCGAACATCACCAGAAAGGTGCCGAGCACCGGACGGCTGGGCAGGATCTTCGCTTTCGCGGTCAGCTTCTCGGCCACCGACTTTCCGGTGTCGTCGCGGTAGCAGAGTATCGCCGCGGGGATCATCACGAAGGTCACCGAGAACGACTCCCAGATCAGCGGGAATTGGAATGTCGTGCCGGTGAATACCGAGCCCCACGGAATCACCTGGGAGTAGATGTACATGCCGGCGTGCACGAGTTGGATCTCCAGCCACGCGTCGAAGACGAAGCCGATCACACAGGTCAGCAGACCCAGGCTGACCAACGGGTGCCGCGACACGTAACTCTCGGGTCCGTACTTGGCCTGCAGCTTGCGCAGGATCCACACCGCCGGGAAAGTACGGGCCGAAGTAGAACATCACGTAGCCGAACACCACGAACGGTTCGACGGTCGGCGACAACGACACCAGTGGCCACGACTCCGGCCAGTGGATCAGATCGGGGTTGTAGACCGCGAACGGCGACCAGTTCATGATCGGGTCCTGCCACACGATCAGCGTCGTGCACAGGAACATCAGCATCACCGGACTACCCGGATTGCGCCGCCATCCCCTGATGAAGACCACCAGCAGCACGAGCAACATGATCACGGTCGCAACGTGCAGGAAGGTGATGTAGTCCAGCCCGAAGAGGAACTTGACGGGGCGCGGCCGGCCATGAACATTCGGGTTGGCGACCCGCGGGTCAAGGGCGATCGCGGCAGTTGGCGATGAAGAAGAGCGCGAACGCCGCCAGGGCTGCGCCGGCGACCCATCCACCCCACCCCTTGCGCCCTCCGCCACCGCGCGACGCGGCGGACTCGTCTGCTTTGAGTGGTGCGGATTGTTCTGTAGATCCCTCCGTGCTCAAGAGTCAGCCTTCCTCTCCGAAGCGATCGACCAGATGCGAGTTGATGCCGTCGGCATCGAGGGTCCGTGCCACCAGATAGCCAGCGCCCATCCAGGCCCGGCGGGTCCATTTACCGAACGACACCCGGGTGCCGGGCGCGCCTGAAGCGGCGGGCATCATCTTGACCCGTTCCAGCGCCTCTTTCACGCCGCGCGGGCTGAGCGGGTGCGCGTCGCTGAAAGCCCGCACCAATGTCGCGGCGACGTCGCGGTTGACCGGCGGCACGCAGTATTCGGGACGCCGTCCGTCGTACTTTTTCGCGTAGCGGTCGAGGAAGTCCTGACCGATTTGATTCGCCTCGTCGTACTGGTCGACGCCGATCCATCCCATGAACGCGTTCCACATGATCGGGTTTACCCATGCGTTCTGGAAAGCCGTGGTGGTGAACCGCGGCGGGTCCCAATTGACAGCCTCCAGCGCGGGGTTGATGAACACGATCCCGAAGCCGAAGCCCAGATGCACGATCGCTTCTGCTTTGGCATCGTGAAGAGTGCGCACCGCTTCATTAATGTCTTGCGCGGTCTGCGCAATAGCCGCTTCCGCGACAATGCGAATACCTTTGCGTCGGCAGGCGCTTCGTAAATTCTTGAGATAGCTCTCGCCGATGAGGTTCTGCTCGACGAGAACCCCGATTTCGGTAAAGCCGCGTTTGGCCACGAGGTCCGCGATGAAGATCGGCTCGTCGGTCATCGATCCTTGCGGGAAGGAAAATGTCCATTCGCCCAACCAGTCGTCGGTGCCGGTGACGCTGATGCCCGGCACCTTGAACCGCTCTTCGATCGCTTCGCGGGTGGGCACGCAGTTGTCGGTGATGTGCGGCCCGAAAACGACCAGACAACCTTCGTCGACGAGTTCGCCGTAAGCATCGATCACCGCTTTGACCGATCCTTTGGGCAGCCCCTCGACCTCGCGGTAAATCATCTGGACGGGCCGGTCCACTAAGCCGTGCTCAACGGCCTCCTCGAAGACGAGGTCGAAGCAGCGGGTGAAGTCCGCCTTCATCTCCTCGGGGAAACCCGGTGGGAGCGTGAAGTCCATGAGGTAGCCGACCTTGAACGGCTCTGCGGTGCTTTCGTAGGACATCTGACCTCCCGGGCGGGGACCTCACTCTGACGAACTCGCGACTGACCTAATATTTGTTCAGACCCTAGTGGCGGCGGTATGCAGCGTCAATCATCAGACCCATCGGACCCAGCACAGATAGACCCCGATCATCTCGTTGAGGGCCCTGCCCACCGCCACGTCGTCAGTGAGCGGTCCGGCAATTGCCGCTCGTGCTGCCTCTCGGATGGCAAGACCCTCTACGACGAGCATGCCTGCCGCGATGAGCACGCGGGTCGATGCGACCTCACGCAGCCCGCCGGTTTCCAGGCGGCGGATCGCCTGCGCCAAACGCACCAGCTCGGCGGCGGTGGCGGCATCCACGCCCGCCTCATGGGCAACGATGCCCTCTTCGACATCCGCTGTGGGAAAGCCGAATTCGACGGCGACCATCCGCTGTCGCGTCGAGTCCTTCAGGTCCTTGAGCACGCTTTGATAGCCGGGGTTGTAGGACACCACGAGACCGAACCCAGGCGCTGCGTCCAGCGTGACACCGAGACGCTCGATAGGCAGCTGCCGCCGGTGATCGGCCAGCGGATGCAGCACCACGGTCGTGTCCTGTCGGGCCTCCACCACTTCGTCCAGGTAACAGATAGCGCCCTCGCGCACCGCCCGGGTGAGCGGACCGTCCACCCAAACCGTCTCGTCACCCCGCAGCAGATAGCGCCCGACAAGGTCCGCCGTGGTGAGGTCGTCGTGGCAGGCAACCGTGATCAGCGGCCGGCCGAGATCGTGGGCCATCGCCTCGACGAATCGGGTCTTGCCGCAACCTGTCGGGCCCTTGAGGACGAGCGCCAGACCTTGGTGGTAGGCGGCCTTGAAGATGGCCTCTTCGTTGCCGAGCGCCTTGTAGTAGGGCCGTATCGCCCCCGCGTCGGGAGTCACGCCGTTCCGGCTAACGATCCCGGACTCGTTGGCCATAACGTCCCTTCCGCCATCCGCAGCGCCGCGGTCATTGCAGCCTAACCGGAACAGATGTTTGTTTCAAGTGCGCCGAATAGCTGGTGGGGACCCGGCATCGTCGCGCCAACTGCATTCTGGGACAAAAGATCAGCGCGGAGCTGGCGGGATCGCGCCTTCGTCATGACACCATCCGGCGGACCTCCGCCGAGCGCAATGCGGACCGGAACAGCGGTCCGATCACACCTACAAGTTGGTCTGGCCGCGCGATCGTCGCATGCGCGGTGCTGCCGAACACTCTGCGCAGCGATCGCACGTCGGTTCCCGCGCCGATGGTCAGGCAGACACAACCGGTGCCCCGGTGGCGTGCCTCGGTCAGAGCGCGGCGCGCGTCAGCGGCGCCGTAGGCCCGCTCGTATCCGTGGTCGTATGCGAGTCCGTCGGACAGCACCACCAACAGGCGGCGGGACGTGCCTCCGCGTGCCTCCAGGACGGCCGAGCCGTGGCGGATGGCCGCACCGAGGCGGGAGTACGCGCCGGGTTCCAGGCTGTTCAGCCGCCTGATCACCTGGACGTCGAGGTGGTCGTCAAACCGCTTCACGGGCACCATGCTCACCGCCCCCCGGCCCTGCGAGTAGTAGGCATAGAGCGCAACCCGGTCACCGAGGTCGTGCAGTGCAACGGTCAAGTTGGCGGCCGCCGCGCGCTGTTGTTCGTGCACTGTCTGCCCCACCGTTCCGGGCTCGGCCGCCGAGCCGGACACGTCGAGTAGCAGCAAGACCGACAGGTCGCGCCGGCGCCGCAGGCTGTCGAGGTAAACCGCCTCGTCGGGCGCCGACCCAGCGCGCAGCTCGACGCGTGCTTCGACTGCCGCGTCAATGTCGATGTCGTCACCCTGCGCCTGGCGGTGGCGGCGGTGCAGACCCATGCCAAGTCGCGACAGCGGGCGCCGCACGCCGATGGCGTCGTCGATCTCCTGGGTCGCCGACGCTTTGATCTTCGCTTCGACCTCCCGCACGGTGCACCACGCGGGCCGATAGCTCCGGCGCGCGACGTCCCATTCCGGATACTTCACGCCGTCCACGGCGGATTGAGCTTTGGGGTCCTTGCCGTCCTCGCTCGACGTTGAGCCCAGCGACGACACGGCGTACAGACCGCGCTTCGCGGAGTTCGTGCGATGAGTCGGGTTATCCGCGCCGGGCGGTCCGCCGCCGCTACTACGGGACTTCTTCCTTTTTGAAGACAGCATCTTTTTCAACCACTTGCCGATGAAGCCGCCCCCGCCCACCGGGCTGGTGAACAGGTCTGGATCGTCGGAATCGTCGATCGCGTCGTCGTCGAGCTCTTCTTGCCCCTGCACGTTGCGGTCTCGTGGGACATGCTGCGGGCTGGCGTGGTCCTCCTGCGCGGTCGCTCGTGAGCACGCGGCCAGCACCTTCGCCGCCCGGATCACACCGAACCCGGTGGCAGGGTCCTCGACCGTCGCCCGTCCGGCCGCAATGCTCAGCGACGCGGCGGGTGAATCGCTGCGACTGGCGATCTCGCGGTCGCCAATCGACGCCAAGGCTCTCGGCAGCAGGTCGGCATTGCCGACCAGCGCGCGATGACCCTCGATCGCCAGATAGCGCCTGGCCAGCCGGGGATGGCGGACCAGACGACGCACGACGTCGGGATCGAAGCTGCCGGCCGCGATCATCGACGCCTGTACCGCAACCATCTCGAGTTTCGCGCGAAACGATGCGGCGGCGTCGAGGTAAACCGTCTGACCGTCCGTCCACGGGGGTTCACCTGGCTGCAGTTCGGCAACCGCCACGGCTTGGCCCGCAAGTGCAGAGGCGATCATTGCCAGGCCCTCCGAACCGCTGCCCAGAACGCCTTGAGCCACGCTTGACCTCCGAGCCGGGGACTTTGTTGACCAAATATCTGTTCCAACGTAAAGTCCGGCTTGGCCGCAGTCAATCATGCAGGGTCGATAAGGGACCGCCTAGAACAGTGGATTTCTCATACCCGGCGGAGGTGGAACAGTTCCGCTCCGAACTGCGCGCCTGGCTGTCCGCGAATCTCACCGACGAGCTGATCGCCAATCGACGCCCCTCCGGCTACGACGACGGGATATTCGAGAAGCTGCGCGCATGGAATCGCACGATGGCCGATGCCGGCTGGGCGGCCGTCTCCTGGCCCCGCGAATATGGCGGCCGGGGAGCCACGGTGCTCGAGCAGCTGGTCTACACCGAAGAGACCACGCGGGCGCGGGCGCCGTTGCCGCTTAACGTCATCGGCATGAATAACATTGCGCCGGCCATCATGCAATACGGCACTGAATCTCAGAAGACGACACTGCTCCCCCGCATGATGCGTGCCGACGATATCTGGTGCCAGGGAATGTCAGAACCCGAAGCCGGGTCCGATCTCGCCTCGCTGCGCACCAGGGCAGTGCGAGACGATGACGACTTCGTCGTCAACGGCCAGAAGATCTGGACCTCGCTCGGGCATCGGGCACAGTGGTGCCAGCTGTATGTGCGCACTGACCCGGAGGCCCCCAAACACAAGGGGATCTCCTGCCTAATTGTCGACATGAGGCTGCCCGGCATCGAGGTCCGCCCACTCGTCACGCTCAACGGCGACACCGACTTCGCCGAAATCTTCTTTCACGACGTGCGGGTACCGGCGGATGCCTTGCTTGGACCGCTAAATGGGGGTTGGCAGGTGGCCACCACCACGCTCAGCCATGAGCGCGCCGGGGCCGCGCGGCTCTACGCCGAGATGCAGGTACGGCTGGAAGAACTGGTGGCCGACATGGCTGCCGAGCAGGGCACCGACCCGCACGGCGCCCTCGACGACCCTGTGATACTGCGGCGCCTCGGCGAAATCTCCCTTCGCATCAAGTATCTCGAGGTGCTCTGCCAGCGATCGATCTCGGCGGCCCTGCACGGCGGTGACGTGTTTGGATCGGCGAGCCTCGCCAAGGGGTTGTGGGGGGAGATTGGCCAAGAGCTTGCTGCCTTGGCCTTTGATGTGCTGGGCACCCACGGCAGCAACGCCCCGTGGGCAAATTATCGTTTGACCTCGCGCTCGCTGACGATCGCGGGCGGCACCACCCAGATCAACAAGAACATCACCGCGCAGCGAGTACTCGGGTTGCCGCGCTCATGAATCTGGAACTTACCGACGAGCAAGTGGCGCTGCGCGACACCACGCGACGCTTTCTAGGCCGAAAAGGCATCGATTTCGGGCCATGTGCGCCCACTTCTCGACGATCCGACCGGTACCACCGAGGATGTCTGGCGCGGACTTGCCGAGCTTGGGACGACGGGGCTCTTGGTCCCGGAGAGCTACGGCGGAGCCGGCATGACGATGGTCGAAGCTGGTGTCGTGGCCGAAGAACTCGGCGCCGCTCTGCATCCGGGGCCGTGGCTGTCGAGCGCTGTTGCCGCCACGCGCATGCTGATCCGACTCGACGACGCCAATGGCGCTGCCGCCAAGCTCTTGACCGGGATCGCGGACGGCAGCACCGTCGCGGCCGTCGGCTTCCTGGACTTCCGGAACACCTCCGTCGCCGCGGTCGGGCAGGGCCGAGACGGTGCAGACGCCGTGCTGCGCGGCGAGATCGCCGGCGTGCCCGACGCCGCGGCCGCCGACACCCTGCTGGTGCTCGCCGAGGAATCAAACGGCACAGCCCTTTACGCGCTAAAGACCGACTCATCGGGGATCTCGGTAACACCCGAGCGTGGCATCGACCAGACCCGCAAGCGGTTTCGGGTCGCGCTCGACGACTCCCCCGCACACCGGCTGGCCACCCCGCCGTCAGAAGCCCTCGAAGCAGTCGTCGATGACGTGCTCATCGCCACTGCTGCCGACGCGCTGGGTGCTGCGCGGGCCGTCATGCATCTGGCCATCGAATACGCCAAGGTGCGAAAGCAATTCGGCCAGGCCATCGGTTCGTTTCAGGCCGTCCAGCATTTGTGTGCCGATATGTATGAGACGGTCGAGCTGGCCCGCAGCGGAGTGATCCATGCGCTGTGGGCCGCCGACAACGCCGACGCGGGCGAGCGACACCTGTCCGCCGTGCGGGCAAAGGCATTTGCGGGGCAGTTGGCCACGGTAGGCGACACGGCGATCCAGGTATTCGGAGGCATCGGCTATACCTGGGAGCACGACGCGCACCTCTACCTGAAACGTCTGCTCAGCTGGAGCGCATTTCTCGGCGGATCCGACCGCTATCTCACTGAACTCGGCGCGCACCTAGCGAAAAGAGGTCCGAGATGATCGATTTCACCGATCAGGTTGCGATCGTGACGGGCGCCGGCCGAGGACTCGGCCGGTTGTATGCGCTGGAGCTGGCTCGGCGCGGCGCCTCGGTGATCGTCAACGATCTGGGTGGCACGATGCACGGCGACGGCGCGGACACCAGCGTCGCCGACGCCGTCGCCGAAGAGATCGAGCGTGCCGGCGGCGTCGCCGTCGCGTCACATGATTCGGTGGATAGCCCGGAGGGCGGCGAAGCGATTGTCGGCACCGCTATCGATCGGTTCGGTCGTCTCGACGCGGTGGTAAGCAACGCGGGCATTTTCAACAGCGCGCCTTTCGAGGACCTATCGCCGGCCGACTGGCGTCGGATGCTGAGCGTGCATCTAGATGGCGGGTTCTATCTGAGCCAGCCGGCGTATCGAATGATGAAGGCGGCCGGCTACGGGCGCTTCGTCTTCATCTCGTCCTCCGGAGGCATGTTCGGACAGCCGCTGGAAGCCCACTATGCGGCGGCCAAGGCCGGCTTGGTGGGGCTGACCAACGTCATCGCGATCGAAGGCGCCGAGCACGGGATTCTCGCCAACACTGTGCTGCCCTTCGGCTTCTCGCGCATGGTCACCGAAACCGTTGGAGATCCCAAAGCACTTGAGGAGACCGGGTTTTTGAAAGTGATCCAACCCGAGCTGGTAGTGCCGATCGTGGCATTCCTGGCCAGTCGAGCTTGCGAGTTCAGCCATCAGAACTACTCGGCCTGCGCCGGACGCTTCTCGCGGGTCTTCGTTGGCCTCGGCGAAGGGTGGCTCGCCGAGCCGGGCAGTAACCCGACGGCCGACGACGTCGCTGCACATATTGCCGAGGTCTCCGCTACCGAGCCGTTCACCGTTCCCGGGTCAATCTTTGAAGAAGTGTTCGCTGTCTGCGAAAAGCTCGGCATCAACGTGTTTTCGCAGTGAGGCCGGCCCGGTGATATCGAGCTGTCATGGACATTGAGCAACTTCTGACCGCGACGAGGTCGGCGCGTAAGACGCTCGACTTGGGTGCGGAAGTCGACATCGATGACATCCGCGAATGCCTTCGCATCGGGTTGCAGGCGGCCAACGGGTCAAATTCCCAGACCTGGCGGTGGCTGGTCGTCACCGATCCTAGGCTGCGGGAACAGCTGGCGAGCCTGTACCGCGAGGCCTACCTGTTGCGCGTCGGCGGGCAGATGCTCGCCGACCTGATGCCGGCCGGCAGCCCAGAGGGCAGGCTCATGTCGTCCACCGAGTGGCTGGTCGAGAACATGGCGAAGGTGCCGGTGTTGGTAATCCCTTGCTATGAGCCCTATCTGCCGCGTATCGACGGCGACGAATCTTTCTATCAGGCCACCCTGTACGGCTCGATCTTCCCGGCGGTATGGAACTTCCAGTTGGCGCTGCATGACCGCGGCTACGGCACGTGCATCACCACGCTGCACTTGCATCGCGAGGACGCCGTCCGCGAGCTGCTGCAGATCCCGGAAAGCTACGCGCAAGGCTGTCTGCTTCCGGTCGGTCGTCTCCGTAAGGGTCATACCTTTCGGCCAGCGCCCAGGCGCCCGCTAGACGAGGTCGTCGCTGTCGACGGCTGGGACGGGCAGCCGATCTGATACCGATATGCGCTGCCACGGCATGCCCCGTTCAAGCTAGGCGCCTGCCGACAGCAACCTGGTAGCGTGGGACCAAATATTCGGTCGCTGATTATGCGGCCGCGGTCAGGGCGGGACCCGTGGAGGTGTCGTGGGGCTTCAGCAACCATCCGAGGCTGCAGCCGCACGGGGCTCGGCACGCCTAGACTTGCCCGATGCTGATTCGTTGGTGCGGCCAGGCCGACCCGGACGTTCTCGCATGACGCCGAGGGGACAGCATGCCGCCAAACGCATCCCCGACTTCGCAGACGAGCGCGGAGGTGCCTACGACGACGGCACTCGGCGGACCGAAATCCTGCACACCGCGGCATCGTTGATCGCTTCGTCGGGTTTGCGGACATCTCTGCAGGAGATCGCGGACGCGGCGGGCATCTTGCCGGGAAGTCTTTACCACCACTTTGAATCAAAAGAAGCGATCCTCGTCGAGTTAGTACGTCGGTATTACGCCGACTTGGAGCGCATCGGCGAGATCGCCCACGACAGGTTGGACAAGCCCGACTCGCGACCGGTCGCAGACAAGATCTTCGAGTTGGGGTCTGCGATCGCGCGGTGCGCGGTTCAGCACCGGGCCGCGTTGCAGATGTCGTTCTATGAGGCGCCCAGTGCAAATCCGGAGCTTGTCGAGCTGCTGCAAAAACCACCCACGGCAGTTCAGCAGGCGATGCTGCAAACGCTGCGTGCCGGCAGATGGAGTGGCTACATCAGATCCGACATCGATCTGCCGACGCTCGCCGACCGTATCTGCCAGAACATGATGCACGTTGGACTTGACATCATCCGGCACACCGCCGCGCCCGACCAGACGGCGGCCGTCTTGTGCCGCATCATGTTGCACGGGCTGGCCAGTCGACCGCCCAGTGACAAGGAATTAGACGGCTCCGCTGCCTTCGCAGCCGCCGAGGCGGCAATCAAGACCTGGGGCGACGAGAGCGAGTCCGACGGAAAAGACAAAGCCGCACATGTCCGCGCGGTGGCACGAGCCGAATTCGGCAGGAAAGGTTACGAGGTCACCACGATCCGGGACATCGCCGCCGCGGCGGGCCTGGGTACCGGAACCGTCTATCGCTTGATCGGGTCAAAAGACGAGCTGCTCGCCTCGATCATGGAGTCGTTCGGCATTAAGGCGGGCGGTGGATTCGCCAGCGTGCTGCGATCGGATGCCACACCGGTGGAAAAGCTGGACGCGTTGAGTTGGGTCAACATCAATGCGCTGGACCAGTTCCCCGACGAGTGGAAGATCCAACTCGCGTGGATGCGCCAATGTCCGCCCGACACACCCAACCCCGGGCTGGCGTTCACCATGCGATTACGCCAGCTCAGAGCGTTGTTGTCGGAAGGGATCCAATCCGGGGACATTCGGATTGAGGATCCCCCCTCCCTGTCGATGCTGGCCCGCTATGTGATGGACATCATCTGGGTACCGGAGAACATCGTGCGGACTCAAGGGAAGCAGGCGGCGCTGGTCAACGCCCGTGACACCGTGCTGCGCGGCGCCGCCGACCGCGGCCGACGCAAGTAGCGGCGGCAAGCACCACTTCGTTAAACACCCGTCGGTGGCTGCACCGTCCACGCATACTTGCGGCATGCTGGCCCGGAAGTCCATACCGTAGGGCACCCAGTTAGGTACCAAATATCTGTTCCCCGTAAAGTACTCCCGAGCCTTAATGCTGGTGTCCCTAGAGAGGATTGAAATGACTGGTATCGAGCAGTTCCGCTACGACGGCAAGCGGGCGCTGGTAGTCGGAGGTGCCACCGGCATGGGCGCCGCGGCGGCCAAGATCGTCGGTGCCCTCGGGGCTGAAGTCATCAACCTGGACTACGCGCCGGTCGGCCCCGAGCTCGGCCGCGGAATCCAGGTCGATCTTCGGGACCCGGCGTCGATCGACAACGCTCTTGAGCAGGTCGGCGGCCCCGTCGATGCTCTGTTCTCTGCCGCCGGCATTGCTGACGGTCCGGACCTGATGAAGATCAACTTCATCGGCCATCGGCACGTGATCGACCGGTTGCTGAGCAACGGCCAACTGGGCCGCGGTTCGGCCATCTGCTTCATCTCCTCAGTGGCCGGCATCGGATGGGAGACCGATCTACCGCGACTTCAGGAGTTCCTGGCCACGCCTGACTTCGAGTCGGCAGACGCCTGGGTCAAAGCCCACGAGGCAGACAACTTCGGCCATTACGGCACGAGCAAGCAGGCGATCAACGCCTACGTCGCGACGCATGCGTTTCCCTTCCTGGCGAAAGGCATCCGGATCAACGCGATCTGCCCCGGTCCGACCGATACTCCGCTGGCCCGGGCCAACGCTGATCTGTGGCTGACTTTCGCACAGGACTACCGGGAGGCCACCGGCGCCGAGGTCCACACGCCGGAGCAGATGGGCAACGTGATGGCGTTTCTCAATAGCGACGCCGCCGCCGGGGTCAACGGGGTCACCCTCCTTGTCGACTACGGGCATGTCAATTCGTCGAATACCGGTACGTTCGCAGCCGGTAAGCCCATCATCGACTTGCTCATGGGCCGGATCTCACTTAGCTGATTCCACTGCGCACGTTTCCTCCCGAAAACCATCGCAAGGGCTGGTAGAAACAGCTGCGACGAGGGTCCATGCGTCCGAGCGGCTCTCGGAATGGAGGTGACCGGTGGGAGGCCGATTCGTCATCGCGGTGGTCACCACGTCAGTGGTGGTGGCATCCTGCGCGGGATGCTCTGGCGGTGACCAGCATGTCGCGCAGAAAACCGCCCGGATCACGGTGGACAACCACACTCGCACCTCGCACGCCGTCGTTTGCAGCCAAATTCAATGGTTGTTGACCGCTGACATCACCGCCGCGCCAGCCAGTGTCCACGTGTTGCTCAAACTCGATTCAGAGAAGCCCAAGCTCGAATCGGTCAATATCGAGAATTTCGCGGGCTTCACCGGGGTTGCCGACTCCCAAGCTGGCAACGCGACGGTGGGTTTCGCCCACGGCACATACACGATCAGGGGCGAAGCCGAAGGGTCTCAGCTCAACGATCCACGCGTTTCGGTGACGACACCGTTCAAGATCGAAGTGGGCTGCTGACCAACGCTGGCGGTTGACGGTCGGGCGGGGCTCACGTGTCGTCGTCGGGCGGTTCCTGGACTTCGCGGGCCGGGAGGTGCCTTTCGAAGCCACTCCCTGAGCCGCAGGAGGGGAGCGACCACGATGCCGATGCCCAGCAATATCAGCACGACAACAATCGCGGCGGTCACATCTCCATGGTGACAGGTTGACGCTCCGGTGTGATGTAACCACTCATCAAGGGGTGCGGGCGGAGGGACTCGAACCCTATTCAGCTACATGTTCAGACGGGACGAATAGCCTCTAGCTGCGTAAACACATCACGGCAGTTCACAAGAGTTAACTGTAACTGCGACCAAATTGTGGCCAGGATGTGGCCACGGAGTCGATCACAGACAACCGAATACCCTTCTCCGTCCGGCGGCCACTCCGATCAACCAATGAATCGGCCGTCAGCAAACCGTCTTTGAGTCCAGGTCCTCAATGCCAGGACCAGCCCTCTCGGTGCAGGCCCAGGATTAGGTATCGCCGTGGTGATGGTCGCATGCGCATGCGTCGCGGGTGCGGGGTGGAGCTACCGGGAATCGAGCCCGACGCGCTACCTGGCGAAATGTTCGCTGAGCTGCCGTTTCGTTCCATCCCGGTCCGGTTCAGTCCCGCTCGTTACCTGCGGTTTCGTCTCGGGTCTTGACGGCGTCAAGAGCCGACAGCACCGGGCGTGGTGAGACGAAAGCAGTAGCAGCGCGGCAATTTCCCTGAACCTCGCTGCGACCGAGGCGACAGTCAGTATGTCTAGGCGCGGAAGAGTTCCACGGACCATTCGGCAATCGTGGGCTCAAAGCGCTCGGGGACGTAGGACCCGGCCGGGCGCAGACCGCCCAGAGCGCGTGAAGCCGCCTCGAATAGGCACACTGCACACTCGACCATGTTCAGTGTGACCGCGAGGGCGTCGGCGATCATCGTGAACACTGCCCCATTCCGGCCGTAACCCGTCATCCACTTGTAGCCGTGGATGAAGCTGGAGCCGTACGAGTACAGGGACCGGGCCGGGTTCTCTAAGCCATGGTTGGCGATCTCCCCGGTGTCGTGAGCCGGGACGTGCATGTCGACCCACTGCGCGGACTCCCGGATCATCTTCGTGAACGACGGCGTCTTCGCGAAGGTGTAGGCCGTCTTCGCGTCGGCGACCAAGATGTTGAACTTCCGGCGATGCGGCGTCGATGATCGGTTGAGCGTTCATGCCCCAAGAACCATCTCAAGTGCGCTCATCGAGGGCGAGAAAAAGTAGCCGCCTCCGGTGGCGACCACGAAGTCGGTCATGGTGACGACGGTGGCGGCGCTGGCGTCGTGGCCCAGCAGCGTGCAGGAGCGGGCCCGGCCCGCGCCGGGGCGGCCGTTTTGGCCAATAATCATGTCGAACCCGCTGGGACTGCGCGGCCGCTTGCCGTCGTTGGCCCAAGCCGAGCACAAAAACTCGAACTGGTCCTTTATCGAGGTTTGATAGCAGGCGAACTGCAGACCCCGATTGCCATTGACCGGGTCCTCGCCCACCGGATCCTCAAGGGCGGGGCCAAATGGGAGGGCGCGACGCAAGATTCGCCGGTCAAACGACGCGTGCCGCCCGCCCATGTCGTTGGCGGCCTCACGGGAGTTGACCTTGCGGATATGGGCCGCCAACGGGCAGGTGAACCCCACCGGGTCGGCTTTTGCCTCCGGCCAATCCCCCCGCCTCAACGCACCCGTAAGCGGCACCGATTTGGCGTCGGCGGCAAACCCGAAGTCGTTGTTGGCTAACCGATCAACCCCGAGCGCCTCGTCGTCGTGGTCAGGCAGTCGTGCCAGGGGGGCCCCACTTGGCCACCGGCCCACCATCCGCGACGCCAACCATTCAGCGGTGACCCCTGTGAACCCGGGGCTCCTCGACAGTTCCTCGGCGAAGGTTGTGGCAAAGCCCCAAAACGCGGCCACGTCCTGACGCAGCCGGCGGAAGGCGAGGTAGGAACCATTGCGGCTCCAATCGGGGCCGGGCGTCTTAATCGCACCCGGGATCAGCGGATCCGCTGCCGCCCCGGGATAGCCGAATATGAACTCCCCCGGCCAAACCAAATATTGGCCCGGCAGGCCATACATCCAGGCCTCCGGGGTATGCGACGGGTCGATCACCCGTTGGGTGACAAAGCTGTCCGGATCGGCCGACAACCGGCCACGCACCCCCGGCTGAGATATTCCGTCCTGAAACCCGAAGTGCTCTTTGCCAATCGCGTCCCGCTTATGGCCCATCTCCTCGTAGAGCACGCTCGCCCCGGATTCAACCGCCCGGTCACGCACATCGTCGAGCAGGGCTCTGCCGCTCTCGTCGCGGTCTGCGCCGCAAATCAGCAGCACATCTGCCTCCCGACCCAGCCCACCGAACAGCCAACGGGCAGGATTGCCCTCCGCCGACGGATCAGTCGGGTCGCCCAACAGCGCCGACCGTGTCGCCAGCCCGGCCTGAAAACTCGCGTCGGTGAACGCCGCCACATCAGCCGAATAGGCCTCACCGGCAAGCAGTTTGGTCAACCCCGCACGACTGAAAGCCACATTGAGCCAAACATCGTCAACACCCGGTGGCGGCGTGGCCAAGGCGGCAAGCCGGTTTGTGCCCAGGCCTCGATGCGCGCGGACCTTGACTCGCGAATCCATGCACTGGCCCAAGGTCGTGATCTTGGGCAGCAGAGCACGGATCCATTCCTTGGCGCTGCGGACATCACCGAGCGTCAAGGCCAGCACTCCTTGGTGCGGCTTGAAAAACCCGGGGATGATGTTGCCCTGAATCTCGTCTGTATCCAGGATCGGTTCTGCCGGTGCACCACGGCGCTGCTCGACCATCACCGACTCCGGTGTGGGGCACGCCGTGCCGGCCGATCCGGCGCAGTCGAAGTCGGCTGGACGGTCGCCGAAGAGGCGGCAACTGGGGAATTGTGCGGTACCGGACGGTCGAAGGCGGGCACTCTGCCGGGCGGGCAGGGCATGCCCAGGGGCTGAAAGTAAACAAACAACGGGTTGGCGGCATCGGCGCAGCAACCAGAATCGCACGGGGCCGGTGTGTTGGAATACTTATCGCGCTCAGAGGCTAGGCCCACAAGTTTCATCGTGATGTGCTCAGCCAAGTGGCCGCCCACGGTGATCGACTCACCTCCGATGGTGAGGTCACTGACCCGAAAGCCAAGTCGGTCAGGCACTTCGAAAACGGCCCGCTCAATCAGCCCCGGGGAGCCGCGCAGGATCTGAAACCAGCCCGGATCGACGGGTTTGCCGTCCGGAGTTGCCCAGCCGGCGATGTTGAGGTTGTCGATATAAAGTCCGACAGGGTTGCGCAAGGTAATCGCGAAACCCATCGACGCGAGCTCGTTGACGCTGGCCCCGATCGTGGGATCACTGCACCGGTTGGCCCCGCCGTATTTTGCGCAGCAGATCAGCGCGTCCGGATCCGAAGTCCGAGGCCCGCCGGGGCCCTTCGGCGAACGCAAGATGGTGGCATCGGCCCCGAGCCTGATTTCCGCGCCGAGCGTGTTGGCCGGTTGGTTGAGGTGCATGATTCCGTCGACGGTGTTCCACCGGTTATACGGGTTGTACGTTCCCTTCGCATACACCACGGTCGGGGCGTCGGGATCGGAGTAGTCCACAAGGTCGACGGCACAGACGAGGTCTTCGCAACGCACCTGGGGACTCACATACTCCTGGTACAACTCAACCAGCAGATCGGGATCTCCGACCGTGGGATAGGTGGGCACGCCGTCGATGCTCGGCAACGTGTCACCGTGCATCGCCTGCCAGTATTCGGGCGGCTCGGCGGTAAAAGTCACCCGCCGGATGCCGCCATCGGGATCTCGGGTGACCCGCCACTCGCAGTACTCGTCTTGAGGCCGGTAATAGAGGTCGTTCCACTGCCCGCCGACCTGGTAAGAGCCCGGACCGTCGATCCGCTGGGTGAGCGGGGTCAGCTGCTCAGCGATCGCCAGGGCCCTGGCGCGACCCCAGCGTTTGCGCAACGTCCCCGAAAAGGCGTTCCATACGATCTCCTGCTCGACGGTCGGCCCCACCGGCGGTGTCGTCAACTGGTTGTAGTACTGGCATGGCTGGCCGCGAAGCGCGCCGGCCTGCGCCGCGATGGATTCATCGAACCAACCCGACACTGCGTGGCTCCAGCGCGCCAGCTGCCCAGGAATCTTGTCGAAATCCGTCATATAGGCGGGAGGGTCGTACGCGGTCAGCATCGTCGACATCGCACCATCAAACCGCGACCCGTCCCGCACAGCCCGCGCGGTCTTTCCATGATTCTCCCGATCCACTGAACCGCGGTATCAGCAGGTGTCAGCTTGCCAAAGAGGCTGCCCCTAAATGCGTGAAATCACTGGATCGTGTTGACTTTGTTGGCTCTTCGTAAATGAGAGTGCACCGGTGGCTGGCGGATATCCGCATGGTGGATTCGTGTGGCTGAGCTGAGGTGGGGCCTTGGTGGGTGACGATTCGGGTTCCTACACACTTCTCGTCGACATCACCGAGGTGACCCGTGCCTGAGGCTACCATTTGCTGTCGGCCACTTGGGCCTAGCGAGCAGCACCGCCACCACCATTCGTGGTCGGACAACGATGACACGCGCCGTCGTGATGCGATCCGGTATCGCCACCGCCCTGCTGATCCTGGTGCTCGTCGCCGGATGTGGTCACCAGAGTCCGCTCGGCCCCCCACACACCCACCGGCGCAACGATTCTCGGAGGACCTGACGTGACATCCGCATCACCACCGCCGCCAGGCTGGACACAGCGGCCCGTGATACCGGCCAGCCAGCAGCAGGCCCAGGACACCATCATCGGCTACCTCAAAAAGACCCTGCAGGTGCTGCCAGCGGGCACCACTCTGGATGCCACCCGCTACAGCGGCGGCACCAACACGCCGCCCTGCAAAGACGTGGACACCGGCAAGGCACCTGTCTCATTTGCGACGATTGGTGAACTCAACCTTCCAGCCGGTGTCGACCAAGTCGGCATCGTTACCCAACTAGGCGATACCTGGAAAAGCTGGGGCTGGTACGTCATCGAACGCGACGGTTTCCGCAAACCCAACCGCTTCGGGTACGCCCCGGACGGCTACATCCTGCAAATCATGGCGAAAGACCCTGTGACTGATCCGCCGACACTTAAAGGGGATTCCCCCTGCTTCTCCGGCGACCTCCCCAACGACCGCAGTCCTTTCCCGATGGTCCTCAAAGCCGACTGAGGCGATCCCCTTCCACCGCCGACATCCAGCCCTGGGCCATTTAGCTCCGACGTACTTCGGCCGGCAGAAGGTACGGGTTTCCGGTTCACCCTCCCGCCGAAGCGCTGCGGCGCAACACTCAACAGCGAGGGTCGGTGATTCCACCGGACCACGGATAGGTCGTCAGTCTTGATGTGTACCAACCCGCCGTCCTATGGATTAACTGATTCAATCCCAGTACCGCGCACCAGTGTTTGTGCTGCTAGATAGCTGTTTCTAGCTCAAGATATTGGGCTTGCACCACATATGCACCACATAGCTGGCGATGTCGGTGTGCGGTGCCAGGGTGAACTTCCCCAGCAAGGAAGGACACCACCATGAGAAACATCGTTCTAGCCGCCGCGTCTGTGGCGGCCGTGATGATCTCGCCGGCCGGGACAGCTGGCGCCGATCCGGCACCACCATCTGGACCCGGGTATCAAATCCCCGGCCCGGACGGCCCGACGTTCCCAGGCACCCAAACTTATCCGCCCTGGTGCGCCCGAAACATGCTCGCGTGCGGGTTCCGGTACGACCCGGGCACCGGGACCTGGAACCCGAGCGGCTCAGGCGACGAATGACCTAATTCCGTTTCGTCGGAACGTTTGTCAGATTCCCGACAGTCCGCTTCCGCAACCCTTACGCTCCAATCAGCCTGGTCATCGGCGCTTGGAGTGGCTATGTGGAATTTTCGCCGTGTTCTCGTCGCCCTTGTCGGAGTAATCACCTTGGCACTGTTGGCGCCTTGGGGCGCCCCGAAAGCCGTCGCCGACGGGGACCGGCTGGGGTGCAATACGTATTGCCAGAGCGCGGGCCAGTACGGCGCCGTCGGACAACCGCCGCCGTCGCCCGTCACGATCCTCTCCAGCGGAACCGTCACCGCCGACGCGGATGGCTATGTCCCGGTGACCTTGAAATGCAACGCGACAACGCAGTGCGTCGGCGCTCTCATGCTCGATTTGCACGGATGGTCCAACCCGCAAGGAATGTCTTGGGTCAGCGGCAGATCGGATCTTGTCGTGAACGCGGGCGCGACGCGGACCATCGGTGTGCCGCTGGCGGCGGGGGCGATCGCCTTTTTGCGATCCCAGGGCCCGACCGCCCTCGACGTGACTGCAGACACCAACGCTACGCCCGGCGGCCCCTACCAGCTCGCCGGGGCCACGCTGACGGTGGCAGCTCCGGGATGAGATGAAGCTGCCGAGGTCCCGGCCCACCCGCCGCGATATGCTCGTCGCGGCAGCGCCCCGGCCAGCCCGGCCATCGATCACCACGGTGGCGGTTGGAGTGCTCACCGTCGGATTCTTGGCGTCGTGTGGAGGCCACACGATCACCGGCGCCCCCGTCGAGCACACCCCTCCGTCGCAGCCGGCCGGCGCAAGCGGCGAGGTCCGGCTCGGGTGTGGAACGTATTGCCAGAGCGCAGGCGCCATCAGCGGCACCGTGGGCCCAGGTCAGGCGGGGATCAGGATTGTTTCCGACGGAACTATCACCCTCGACGCGGATGGCTATCTACCCGTGACCGTGACCTGCAATCTGCCGGTGCAGTGCCGGGGTTACCTGAGCGCCGTCAACACCGACGTCCAACCAAATAACATGGCCAAATCGGACCTTGTGGTGGACGCGGGCGCGACGGCGACGATCGGTGTCGGGTTGCCGGCCCAGTTAGTCGCCTACCTCCGAGCCCATCAACCGACCGGTGTTGAAGTGACCGCTGACATCGGCCCGTCGCTAGGGTTGGACTTCGAATGCACCCGCCACGATGGGGTTCCGCTTCCCGGGCTTCGCTGCCCGGGCCCCGACGAGTACGGTCCCTACGACGGGTTCAGTCTCCAGAGCGTCGCCAACCCGCTCGTGGTAGCTGCGGGATGACGTGAAGCTGGCGAGGTCCCGGCTGACCCGCCGCGGCATGCTTGCCGCGACAGTTGCGGCCGTTATCACGGTTTTGGTGCTGGTCTTTTACACACTCGGGTTGTTGAACAACCTTGAGCGGCAAAGCGTCGACGAGCGGTTCTCGTGGCGGGGAACTCAATCGCCTGGCAGCCAGATCGTGATTGTCGCGATCGACCAGACAACGCTGCGGACACTGGCTATTCGGCCGCCGCTGCCCCGTTCTTACTACGCCCAAGTGCTTGACCGTGTGCGCGCGGGGTCACCACGGGTGATCGGTGTGGACGCGCAGTTTATCGGGCGCTCCGATCCCGCCGACGACAATGCGCTGCTGGCCGCCATCGCCCGTGATGGACCGGTGTTGCTGGTCACCCACGACGGGCCCCAGGGGCCGATCCCGGTGCCCGCCGACGTACCTGACGCGCCGGGAGCGGTCGTGGCGAGCGCGGCCATCGACACCGACCCCGATGGTGTGCTGCGCAAGATGATGTATGCGCCAATGCGCCAGGAGACATTCGCCGTCCGCGCCGCCGAAATGATCCGCAACCAACCGGTCAACCCCGCCGGCTTCCCCGGCAACTACGCCTGGATCGACTTCCGCGGGCCCCCAGGCACATTCCCGCACTAACTCATTCGCCGACGTCATGGCGCGCAAGATCACGGCGACCGCGTTTACCGGCAAGACGGTGCTCATCGGTATTACCGATCCCGCAGCCGCAGCCCAAGACGAGGATTTGTTCGTGACGTCAATCTCATCGAATCCCATGCCCGGGGTCGAGGTCCAGGCCAACGCACTGTGGACCGTCCTTGCCGGCTTCCCTCTCAAATCAGCAGGCACACCGATAGATATCGCGCTCATCCTCGCCCTCATCGCGATTCCCGCGACCATCGGGGCCCGCAAATCGGGCCTGGTCACGCTGGCCGGATCGATTGGGTTGCTCGTCATCTTCCTCGCCGGTGTGCAACTGGCCTTCAATGCAGGCTGGATCGCGGCGGTCACTTACCCGGTCGTTGGTCTGGCCATCACCGCGGCCGGCATGGTCGGCGTGGACGCATACATAGAGCGGCGGCAACGCGCGGCGCTCGAACGCGCACTGGGCGACCTGCTGCCGCCGCAGTCGCCTCCTGCCTTCTTCATCAGCTACCGGCGCGATCAGAACACCTGGCAGGCCCGCGACATCCGGCGCGAACTCGCGCGGCGATACGGAGACACCAGCGTCTTCATGGACACCTCCTCGATCGAATACGGAGATTTTTCCCGAACAGATCGCCACCGCCATCAGAGGGTGCAGCCTGATGCTCGTGCTGATCGGACCACAATGGCTCGAACCCATCGCCGGCACTCGGCGGATCGACGACCCGAACGACTGGGTGCGCCACGAGATCGAAGCCGGCCTACAGCGTCGAGAAGCCGTCATCGTTTCCGGTACTTCTGGACGGAGCGCACGCCCCCACCGACGCCGAACTGCCCGAATCCATTAAGGCTTTGGCCGCCCTACACGCAGTCGCCATCACCGGTGACGACCTCCCCGCCGACATCGACAACCTGCTGAGCTCCGTCGAACGCGGCCGGCGACGAGCCGCAAAGTCCCACAGCGGTTCACCGACCACCGCCCCGCCTCAAAGATAGTCACGATTCGGCAGTCTTGCGGCCGCGTATCCGTTGGGATGCAAGTCTTTTGGGATGCCGACGGCAAGTCGCCATTTTCAGCGGTTAATGGATTGGTCGCGGCTGGCCAGCGGAACCAGTGGCCGGCGGTCATTCACTTTCGCTTTCTGCGGCCACGCTCGTAGCGATCAGCCACCCGAAGCGGTGGGATGCGGCTGTAGTCGATCTCGTGCAGCTCGGCGTCCTTGGCCTCTTGCTCGGCCCAGATCTCCTGCACCTGACGCTGTCGCGCCAGTACGAACGCGAAACAATCGTTAAAGCACAGAACCTCTGACCGGTGGGTCGTTCGAATCTCGTCGACGCCGACATTCAGCGCATCGTCATCGAATTCCGACAGCAGCGACATGTATCTGTTTCGCACCATGTCCAGGTAGACGTGCTTCGGGAAGCGCAGCGGGAACGACTCGTAGCTCACCGACGTCTCCAACCCGGCGTCGCGCAGATACCCCGCGATTGCTTCCGGATCAGGCTGTAGCGACTCGAAAAGCTCGACAGCGGCGCTAAACAGCGGATAGTCGATGTGGGTCGGCAGCATGACGATAAGCAGCCGCCCGTCTTCAGCCAGCAGACCCGCTAATCCCGCCAGCGTTTGTGCGGTGTCGTGGAAGTGGTGCACCGCCTCCTTGATCAGCAACCGGTCCACCTTCTGAACCGGCAGCCTCGCGCTTCCCGCCGCCAGGTCTTCCCCTCTTGCCCGCACCGGCAGGTAGGTGTCCTTCTTGGGCAGCTGCGCGAGCATGTCTGCGGACGGGTCGACACAGATAACCCATCCGGCGACCTCGCCGAGTCCCCGGCAGTACAGGCCGGTTCCGCAGCCCAGATCGACCACCCGCGAGGACGCCACCGGCTGCAGGTAGTCGACGATCAGCCGGTTCACCCAGTCGATGAAACCTGAGCTGTAGGCCCAGTACTGGTCATAGGTTTTCGCCAGTCGCGCATAGTGTTCGCTTGTGTCACCCGGCATGGGCGCTGCGCATCACGTGTAGTAGTCCTCCACGTCTTGCTCCTCTAGCTTCACCACGAAAGTAGCTTCACCATGAAAGTCGCGCGTCACAGCCGCGCGGAGCCCTGGGCCTCCCTACGGCATACCGGGCGCGATCCGCAGGGGCGACACATTCGTCGAAGACGGCCCCCTGGGAGCCAGGTGCTCGGGGTTGGTCGTGCGGGTGACGCGGCAATCTCGCCGATTGTCCGGCGCTGCCAAGCTGAATACGCTGCCCGCACTTCCCATGAAGGACTCGGTGGGGACCGCCAGGAGATACCAGCCGGGCTTCCAGTCGGCGATCCCGCCGAAGCGCTGCAGCGGGTGGCATCGTGGATTCTGGTGCCGCGAGGCCTACCAGTTGCTGGTGCGCAACCGGCCGTGCCGCTACGGCGAGTTACGAGGTTTTTCGCGTCTGGGTCCACTGCGCCGACTGGTGATTAAGGCCGTAGAGGCAGCCTTGTATGTAGTCCTGCTGGACAAGGTCGGGGTCCGCGCCCTGGTCGATGTTGAAGGATAATTGGCACGCTTGGTCATACGGCAACGCCACCCCCATGTACGGCCCAAACGCCTGGACTTCGGCATAGCCATCAGTGCCACTCTTAAGGCCCTGCTGGTAGGACGGCGAGGACGTGGAGGGCGCGGAGGACGGGGACTGGGACTGGGAGTCTGGCGACGAGGAGGACGGAGAGGACAACGGCCCGTAATACCTGCACGTCGGCGTATTGGTGCAGTAGGCCTTATACAGGTACGGGTAATTAGCAACTACCAATACCGCTATCGCTACAAGCCCGGCCATAACGAACATGACTGTGCGTGCGGCAAACTGACCCGACCGGTCCGCGATCCACACGCCAACGATCACGATCGCGACAGCAGCGATCAGGACTCCTCGCTGTGTCGGGTTCCCGACCAGTAAGAAGGCGGCAATGGCTAGCAGGGCCAGCCCAGCTAGAACGAACCAGACTAGGCCAGACGGACCCTTCGTCGTGACGGGTGGCTGGGTGGGCGTGACGGGCGTGGGCGGGGGCGGCAACTCAGCCGGGGGCGGCAGCGGTGCCACGTAGTCGGCGTGCTCCTCCGGTGGATACCACTTGAGATCCGACGCTTGCCACCATCCGGGTCCCGGCGATACGTCACTCATCGTCGCCTCGATTTCGCTCCCGATCACCCATCAGCGTGGGCTCCAGCTGGGCCAAGAGTCTTGCTGACAATTTGGGCGCTGCAATGATCTGGGTCCCTATTCACGCTGCGGCACCAGTTCAGCACACCGTCGGAGTCGGAGTACGTCGTCGGCACAACGGTGACCCAATAGTCGGGTTGATCGTATGTTGTCCAGTCGCCTGACCACAGCAGTTTGGCGCCGTATTGCTGGCGGAGCTGCTGATGTTCCTGCAAGATCTGTGCGGGCTCGTACGTCACATTGTCTTCTGGGTCGTAAGTCCACGGTTCCGTGCCGTGCTTGGAACTCAGTTGCGGGATCCACTGGCCGACGACTTGGGCGATAGCTGGAGCATCCCGTTCCTTGAATGCCTGCAGCTGCTGAACGGGATCGGGTGCGGGCGTGTCCGTAGCTGTAGGTGTGGAATCGGGCGTGTCCGTGATTGTGGGTGTGGAAGAAGTGGATTGACTGGACGGCCCAGTGGATCCGAGGACGACGCCGACCACGATGGCCACGACGGAGACCACGATGCCTGTGGCGAGCGCGATCTTCGTGCGGCGACTCAACCGCTCAAAGAGGCGCGCCTTTTCAGTGGACGTATCCGTCGGTGACGCCGCAGCAGCCAGACGATCCCCTGTCGTGGTGGGGCCTGACTTTGGTGCATCAGATTGTCCCGGCGTCGAGGCTATGTTGGCGGCGGCAAGCCTGTCTGCGCGAGACTCCTCGTCGGTGGTCGAAGAGTCCTCCCGCGTCGTCTGCTCGTTGGCGGCAGCGCTTTCTGGTGCAGGTATACCCTGCTCAATCCGGTGCTCGCCGCCGCGTGCGCCTGGCGGTGCCGTCGGGTCCGTGTCGGTACCCAGGCCGCTCTGCGGTGTCGTCACCGAGCCAGCGCTTGAGCCAACTGTTCCGCTTGCGACGAGGAAGCTCGTGACTGCCACAGCTAGACGCTCAACATGGGCCTCCAGCGGTGATGTCAACGCATCCAGCCAGTGCGGCGTCCCCAAGTAGTACTTCAGCGATTGTGTGGGAGCGACGTCCTCGATGCGGAACGGGATCAGTACGGCTTCCGCGTCTACGGCGAGCTGGACCTCTCGTCTGATCTGGGGAGAGGTGTTGGCGTGGCTGCTGAAGACAAGGACCATGACACGCGACGACTGGATCGCGTCGACGATGGCAGCGCCCCACTCCTGGCCAGGGATGACGTCTCGCGGCGCAACCCCGCACCGGATTCCCTTCGCTTCCAGGGTGGCGCAAACGGCATCGGCTTGGGGCTTGTCGTGGTGTGAGTAGCTGACAAAGACGTCGTGGGCCACGGGTCCACCCCCTTCGCTCACTGCTCAAACCATCATCGAGGACGTGTTCTCGCAAAGTCACCCCGGCATTGATATTTGCCTGCTCAGTATGGGCCGGGGGCCGATGTTGTGTCCCGAATGACCTCCAGAGTTCCGTCGATCGCCAGCTCGAGGCCCGAGAAGCTGAAGACGCCTTCGTCTGGGTGACCCACTACGAGCGAGGCTTCTGGGACATGGCGATGTCAGGTTAGACCGACCGGCATCCAACTCAGTCCCGTCCGCCCGCATGTGCGAGAGCCCATCACGTGATGGCCTAACCAGGCCGCCAGCGAGCCTGCGGGGCGATAACGGCGAGCTGCAGCACCTAGTCGTTGGTGCCGCGGTGTGCGGCCCGTTCCTGTGCCCGCTCGTCCGCTGCTTCCTGCTCCTCTGGTGTCACCACAATGGCATCAGGGCCGGGAACCACCGTCGCCACATGGCCGGTGGTGAGCCACCGCACCACGTAGGGAGGCGAGCCGTCAGCGGAGTGCACCTCCGTAATAAGCCCCCGCTGGTCCGAGCGCTCGGTTGTCGTGCCCTTGATCACCAACCAGTCGCCGACGTTGCCTTTCATGACCGACTCCTTCCGCCACCCCTGTTTCGATTCTGCGCGCCTCCCAGGGTCGGCGGTACCCCCGCCCGAGAGCATCTGGCCTCATAACCCCGAGGGCTGCGGGCAGTGATGGCTGCTGCAGGTTGGCCTGCCTAGGTCACCATCGCGGAGGTGGTCATTGCCTCACCCCTGCGAGCGAGCGATCCATAGGCGGGGTCGCCGAACACATCGCGTAGGTGGGCGATCGCGGTATTGACTTTTGGGATAGTCGCTGCGGTGAGGCGACTGAACGCGAAACCGAGAATGGCGGGGTGCTGCGATGAAGAACCCGATGACAGCATGCTGAAGTCCGGGTTCTTAAGCCCGACGGTCGATCCATAAGCACAGCAAGCCACTGGGGACCGTCTTTGCGAATCAAGCCTTTTCGAGCCCCCCGTTGTTGCCCAGGGTCTAGGGCGACGGTGCGCTGTTCTTACGCGACCCCTAATGTCTCGACCAATCGATCACATGCCTCTCGAAGCCGTTTCGGATCGGCCTCCCGGCAGTCCTCATAGTTAAGTATCCGGAAATGCAGAGGCAGATCACAGGAGAGTGCGTAGATCGGAAAAAGCACTCCGCCACCACGATCACAGTCGAGCACCCGGGCCATGTTGTATTCGTCAAGGCAAACCTTCGACTCCCAGAAGCCCTCGGTCACGACGAGCACGACCTTGTTGCTGCTCTGAATTAGTTCGGCGATGCGCGGCTGCCAGTACGTGCCAACGTCAATGTCCACGATGTCCACCAGCGTCCGCACCTTTGGTGCAACGGCGGAAATGTGCGAACAGATTTCGTCCACGGATGGGCGACCGTCAGCATGTGCGTAGCTGATGAACACCGACGGGTCGGGCTTGTTGCCCAATCTCGCTGGTGTGACATCCGTCGTCGCGGCATAATCGGCAGCAGAACCGGTTCTTTGAACGGTGCGGGCAAAGTCATCAAAGGCGGTGATCGCGGGATCGTATGCGTCGCTGTAGTACACGACGATTCGCAGCCGATCCAACGGTAGACCGAACTCCATCCATCGTCCCGCAGCCGCCAAGATGGCCGTCAGCATTTCCTCGCGTGGCACACGCTGATTGCCGGAAGCGACAATTGGCATTACGACATCGCGGATCCCGGTATCCGGACCGACGAACGGCACCAACGTTCGGAAGATGTCCCCGACGGTCGATGCCGCCGTCTGAGGCGTCGCAGGCTCGAAGCAAAGCAGGCGATCAAATCCGAACCTTCGTCCTGGTGGCATCTCGCGTGAAAGCCAGCAAGATGAGGTGGCCCGCAGATCGATCTCAGGGTCTGCGGCGAGTGCCGCCACGGACAGACCGCGATACGCCAACGCGCCAATGACAGACGGCGCGAACATGGTCAGTCGGCCTACATAGTCTGATTGATAGGCCGATACAACGAGCAAGTCGCATCCGTCACGCGGGGTCATCGCAGCGATATCCCCGACGCAAAGCTCGATACGCCCGCCACCTGGCAATGAGATTTCGCGGATCTTGTCCACACCTAACATTTTGCTTCTGGGGTGTTCGGTGGTCGCCACGGTGGATATCTCCCACGACCGAAGTCATCAAACGGTTGGTTCACCCGCGCCGTCAAAGCGGCGAAGGTACAGGCCATCACGCCGCACGATCTGCGGCACACCTGTGCGAGTCTCGCGGTCAGTGCCGGGGTGAATGTGCTCGCGCTGGCGCGAATGCTTGGACACAAAGACCCCAGCGTGACACTGCGGGTCTACGCCGACCTATTCGACGACGATCTTGACGCCGTCGCGGTCACACTGCATACCCGTTACTCGCGCTCAAGTGTGGGCAAAGTGTGGGCACGTGCCGCCAGCGACGACCCGTCGCAGTCCAGCGAAAGCGGCACCACCAGTGCGAATACGCGAGATCTGTCGACTTCTGAGGAGTGCGGGCGGAGGGACTCGAACCCTCACGCTCTTTCGAGCACCGGCACCTAAAGCCGGCGCGTATTCCATTTCGCCACGCCCGCAAGCCTCACGAGCGTACCGCTACGTCCGCCAACTAATTCTGTCGGTTGTCACCCATATTCTGGGTTCGTCACGGCCGCGAAAGGAGCGCACAGGTGCGGTCTGTGGAGGAGTTCGAAGTCGTGCAGCTGCTCATCACAACCGGCATGAAGGATTGCTCGATCGCGTGCCAAACGGGCATACCGCGAAGGACAGTTTGGGACTGGCGCTGCACCACCAATTCGAGCGAGGAATCCGAGTACATCATCCGGCTGCGGAATAGATCATGACTTCTCGGGCCTACCCGCGCCTCCCTACTCTTATCTGCTCGGCCTCTATCTCGGCGATGGTTGCGTCTCACGGCAGCCCCGCGCGTGGCTACTAAGGATCGTGCTCGACGCCAAATACCCAGGCATCATTGACCGCTGCCGCAAAGCAATCGACGCCCTGATGCCCGGGCAGCGCGCGGGGACGGTACGCCGCTCCGACGGTTGTATCGAGGTCTGGCTGGCGTCGAAACACTGGCCGTGTCTGTTTCCGCAGCATGGTCCAGGCAAGAAGCATTTGAGGCCGATTCGACTGGAGCCATGGCAGGAAGTGCTTGTAAAAGCAGCCACCGAAGAATTCGTTCGCGGCCTGATCGATAGCGATGGCTGCCGCGTGGTCGCGAACGATCGTGGCCTCCGAAGCGTCCGCTATCACTTCTCCAACCGCTCAGACGATATCCGTTGGCTGTTCTGCGCGGCGCTCGACGATCTGGGAATTCCGTGGACGCGTCCGAGCAGATATCACGTCGCCGTCTATCGCAAGGCCGCGGTGGCGCGACTCGACGAATTCGTCGGACCGAAAGCGTGATGAGCCGCCCGCTGACTACCGCGGAGTACCTTCTAAGGGTGTCCACTACGCGTCGTCGGAGACCAGCGCTCATTGCGTTGGTGATCCTCGCGGCTGCCGGTTGCCTGGCCTTGGGCTGGTGGCAGTGGACACGCTTTCAGTCGACATCCGGCAGCTTTTCAGAATCTCGGCTATGCGTTGCAGTGGCCGCTGTTCGCCGGATTCTGTGTGTACGCCTACCGCAAGTTCGTCCGCTACGAGGAGGCACCGCCTGAGCCGCGCAAGGACCATGGCATGACCGAGCTGCCGGACGGCCTGCTACCCGAGCGACCCAAGCCCGCACAGCAGAAACCCGACGATCCAGCGCTGCGCGAGTACAACGCCTACCTAGCCGAACTGGCCAAGGCCGATGCCGAAAGACAGGACAGGACCAACGCATGACCAGACCCGAGACGCCGGAAGCGCAGTCCGCCGCCCCCGTCGATAAGGTCCGCACCGCGCTGTTGGGCTACCGCGTGATGGCCTGGGCGACAGGTATTTGGCTCATCGCGCTGTGCTACGAGATCGTGGTCCACTACGTGGTCAAGGTGAACAATCCGCCGACCTGGATTGGAGTCGTGCACGGGTGGGTGTACTTCACGTACGTGCTGGCGGCCTTCAATCTTGCTGTCAGAGTCCGCTGGCCAATCCTCAAGACAATCGGCGTGCTGCTGGCCGGAACCATCCCGCTGCTGGGCATCATCGTCGAGCATTTCCAGACCCGAAATGTGAAGACGCGCTTTAACTTGTAAGCCCGAGGTGAAGCCAGACGCACGCTCGTGGACGAATGTGAAGCTGGTTTCACACTCGGCGGTCCGATTGCGTCAATCCGCGAACGCTCGCAGGGCAGGCAGCAACAACGCAAGCGCGCGACCGCGATGCGATGCTGCGTCTTTTTCCGCCCACGTCAGCTGCGCGGCGGTGCGATTCGAGCCGTCCGGTACGAACACCGGGTCGTAGCCGAAGCCCGCGTCGCCACGCGGCTCTCGCGCGATGGAGCCCCGCCACTCGCCACGAACGACTACCTCACCCAACTCTGACACCAGCGCGCACGCCGACACGAATGCCGCGCCACGTCGCTCATCGGGTACGTCACGCAACTGGGCCAACAACAGAGCGGTGTTGGCGGCGTCGTCGCCGTGCACACCCGACCATCGCGCCGACAACACGCCGGGCATGCCGTTGAGCGCGGCCACCTCCAACCCGGAGTCGTCGGCGACGGTCGGAAACCCGGTCGCGGCGAACCCGTCGCGGGCCTTGGCCACAGCGTTGTCCTCAAAGGTC
The DNA here is from genome assembly GCA_963743145.1 of uncultured Actinomycetota bacterium. Classification (GTDB taxonomy): domain Bacteria; phylum Actinomycetota; class Actinomycetes; order Mycobacteriales; family Mycobacteriaceae; genus Mycobacterium. The sequence goes on from CAVUOR010000002.1 coordinate 88,312, forward strand.
GCACCGGTTTCCGGCGCTTCGTCGAACGCCAGCACGTCGTCGAGCGACACCAAGATCAGCCCCGACACGGCGGCCGCGTCCAACACCCGGCGCAGCTCGGCCAGCTTCTTGCGGTTGCGGCTGGCGACCAGCAGGCGGGTCAACAGTTACCCCGAAACATCACATGCCGATCTTGTAGCTGTCCGTGTACGGCCATTCTGTCCGATCTTCACGGTTCCGGGTGGCGCGCAAGCACAACCGGGCAGTCCATACCGTAAGTCGAATATCAGTAGAATTCCCGATTCGCACCAAGCTGCCGGCGCGGACAATCCGAGGTTTATGAAGCAACTAACCGCAGGGTGGGCCGTTGCCATGCTGGTGACCGGCGGCTTAGGGCTGACTGGTCTGGGTGAAGGCATCGCCCAGGCTGCCCCCGGCATCACGCAGCTTGTTTGGCAGATGGATGATCCGGATGATCCGCCTCCTCCAGAACCGCCACCGCCACCCCCGCCGCCACCACCTCCGCCAGCACCGTGCCCCTTCATTCTTCCCTTCATCGGGCCGGGACCGCAGTGCGGAGGGCTCTAAGTAGCGGGCAGGGCGCCCGGGCCCTAGGTGATTGGGCCTACGCCGTTGCGGACGTCGGCAAGTAGGCAGACGGGTAGCCGATCCGGCTGGCGACCAACAGGCGGGTCAGCTTCCGAACGCCTTCTGCGGCGTCGGCCCTTCGGGCAACACACCAGGATACGGCGACGCCAACGCCTCTTGCTGCGTCGCGAAGAGCTTCTCGCAGGCGCCCTGCGCGGCATCGAGCATTTTGTCCAGCGTCGATCGCGGGAACGTCGCGCCTTCGGCGGTCCCTTGGACTTCGACCAGTGTCCCGGTGTCGGTGGCGACGACGTTCATGTCGACCTCGGCGCGGGCGTCTTCCTCGTAGGGCAGATCGACCCGCACTCGGCCGTCGACCACGCCGACGCTGACTGCCGCGATCGCACACGACAGCGGCCGCGGATCGGACAGCTTGCCGGCCGCCGATAGGTACGTCACCGCGTCGGCCAACGCGACGTAGGCACCGGTGATCGCCGCGGTGCGGGTGCCGCCATCGGCCTGCAGAACATCGCAGTCGATTGCAATGGTGTTCTCCCCCAACGCCGCAAGGTCGATGCAGGCCCGCAACGACCTGCCGATCAGCCGGCTGATCTCCTGCGTACGGCCAGACAGACGGCCCTTCACCGATTCCCGGTCTCCGCGAGTGTGAGTGGCTGAGGGCAGCATCGCGTATTCGGCGGTGACCCAGCCCAACCCTGAGCCTTTGCGCCAACGAGGCACGCCCTCGGTGACGCTTGCCGTGCACATGACTTTGGTGTGGCCGAACTCGATCAGCACCGAGCCCGCCGGGTGCGATGTGAATCCGCGGGTGATGACGACCGGTCGAAGCTCGTCGTCGAGGCGGCCGTCTTCTCGTTTTGACACGCCGCCAACCCTAGCGCGCGTGTACCAGGTTCAGGAGCGGCCGACGTTGAACGTCTCGCCGCACACCACGGCGTGCACCGGGCCGCCGAATTCGGCTTTGGCCTCGCTGATCACGTCCTCGCGCGAAGTCCACGGCGGAATGTGGGTGAGCAACAGCTCCCCCACCCCGGCTGCGGTCGCGATCCTGCCCGCCTCGGTACCCGACAGGTGCAGGTCCCGCGGATGGTCGGGCGAGTGAGTCCACGACGCCTCGCACAAAAAGACGTCGGCGCCGCGGGCCAGCTCGATGACATTTTCGCAGAAGCCAGTGTCACCGCTGTACACGAACGTCGCGCCTTCGGGATCGGTGACGCGTAGGCCAAACGACTCGGTCGGATGACACACCAGCCGCGGCAAAACTGTCAGGGCCCCCACTTTGACGGCCTCACCGTCGACCCAATGCCGGATGTCGAAGATGTCGGAGAAATCGTCGATCTCGCCGCCGTACGGCGACGACGCCGCGCCAAGCCGCGACCAGGTGTCGCTCGGGCCGTACATCAGCGCCTTGCCGGTGGGCTGCGACGGGTGATAGCGGCGCCAGACGAATAACCCGGGTAGGTCGAGGCAGTGATCGGCGTGCAGATGCGACAACAACACGTGGACCGAACCCGGGTCGGCGTGTCGCTGCAGCGCGCCCAACACGCCTCCACCGAAGTCGATAACCATTGGCTCAGTGTCTGGTGCTCTCAGCAGATAACCCGATGCGGGCGAGTCCGGGCCGACAACGCTCCCGGAGCAGCCCAGCACGGTTATTCGCACGGTCACTACTGTGCCATGCCCAAGACCGTGTTGGTGAAAACATCTCCGCTTTGCTATGCGAAGGCAATCACCTGGACGCTGCGATGTGACGATGGATGGGGTGGACGCCGGTGATCGCGGGTCCCAGAAACCGCGCCGCGAGGCCCAGAAACGCCTCTGGGTCACCGGTGGCTTCGAACACCCGCAGCGGCGGGGAGGTATCGGGACGATCGGGATGTGGATGCAGCAGTTCAGCCTCGGTGAGCACCCGCAACAGCTCCTTCGCCGTCTCCTCGGCGCTGGAGACCAGCGTGACGGCGTCGCCCATTGCCAGCTGGATCAACCCGGAGAGCAGCGGATAGTGGGTACAGCCCAGCACCAGCGTGTCAACGTCAGCGCGTTGCAGCGGCTCGAGGTAGCCCTCGGCCAGCCCCAGGACCTGCCGGCCACTGGTGATGCCGCGCTCAACGAAATCGACGAACCGTGGACAGGCCACCGCGGTGATCTGCGTGTCACGGGCGGCGGCGAACGCGTCCTGGTAGGCGCCCGATGCGACGGTCGCCTGCGTGCCGATCACGCCGATGCGGCCGTTGCGGGTGGTGGCGACCGCGCGACGCACCGCGGGCAGGATCACCTCAACGACGGGCACGCCGTATCGCTCCCGCGCGTCGTGCAGGCAGGCTGAGGACGCCGAATTGCAGGCGATCACCAATGCCTTGACGCCGCGCTCGACGAGGTTGTCGCCGATAGCCAATGCGTGCGCGCGGATCTCAGGGATCGTCAGCGGACCGTAGGGACCGTTGCCGGTATCGCCGACGTAGATGATGTCCTCGTCGGGCAGTTGGTCGATGATGGCGCGCGCGACCGTCAGGCCGCCGACACCAGAATCGAACACCCCGATCGGTGCCAACTCGTCACTCATCTCGGCTCACGGTTTCGCGAACCGTTCGGAGCCGCGGCGCCGAAGCTCGCGGGCTTTGCGTTCTGGGCTGGATAGCCAGTAAGCGGCCAACACACCGGCGATTCCGCCGCAGAGATGCCCCTGCCAGGACACGCCTCCGCAGACGTCGAGCACCGGTACAGCTCCCCACAGCACCCCGCCGTAGACGATCAGCACCACGATTCCGATCGCGATCTGCCAGCCCGAGCGGATGAAGAATCCGAACACCAGCAAAAAGGTCAGCCAGCCGAAGATCAGCCCGGAGGCGCCGATGTGATCGGTTTCCCCGCAGGGCGATCCCATGTTGCCGATCAGCCAGGTTCCGAAGCCGCCGAGGATCCAGATGATCACGGTCGCCCACAGGAAGCGGGACAGCCCGGCCAACGTGACCAGGAAGCCGAGCACCAAAGCTGGCACGGTGTTGGCCATCAGATGCTGCCAGCTGGCGTGCAACAGCGGAGCGAAGAGGATGCCCCATAGGCCGTCGGCCTCCAACGGCCGAATGCCGTTGCGATCCAGTTGATGCTCGCCGAGTTGGTCGACCATCTCGGCGACATATAGCAGCGCCACGAAACTGACGATCGTGGCTCCGCCGAGCACCCACCCCGAGCGTTTCTTCGGTTGCCGCGCCGGTGTGTGTGGCGCGCCGGCAGTCAAGTCCATAGCTGCCCTTCCAAAACATCTTCAGCTTCGTCCAAACTACCTGCGTAGGCGCCGGTCGACAGATACTTCCAACCGGCGTCTGCCACTACGAAAGCGATGTCGGCACGCTCGGCAGCGTTGACGGACTTCGCTGCCACGGCCAGGGCGGCGTGCAGCACCGCGCCGGTGGAGATGCCGGCGAAGATGCCCTCGGCTTCGATCAGCTCACGGGTGCGGCGCACCGCGTCGGCGGCGCCGACCGAGTAGCGGGTGGTCAGGCCGCAAGCCTCGTCGGGGTGGTCGGCGCGAGCGTGCGCGAGCATCGCGTTGACTAGGTCGGCACGAATCACCAGCACGTCAGCGGTCCTCTTTTCGGTCGCTGGAATGCTCCGGGCAACAGGTCCCGGTAGGTGGGTATTCCGGCCACCGACTCGGCGGCGATCACCCCGACTAGCACCGCGCGGGCCAAGCAGTCGGCCGCCGCAGTGCCCACCGCGGTGACCAGGGCGGTCTCCGGCGAAAACGCGGCCGGCGTGTCGGCCGGCGGCGTCACCTCGACGGCGCCGGTGGCCAGCGCGAACACCATATCGCCGTCCACCGGCGTATGCGCCGGCCGGATGCTGCGCGCGAGTCCGTCGTGAGCGGCCCGCGCGACCTGCTGGCAGGCGGCCTTGCTCAGCGCAGCATCGGTCGCGACCACCGCGACGGCCGTATTCAACGAACTCAGCGGCGACTCGAGGTTCGCCAGCGCGGCGATCTGGTCGTCGGGCGGCGGCGTCAGACCCAACTCGTCGACCAAATAGGTCAGCCACGGCAGGCCGGTGGCCTGGTCGATGACGTTGCCCGCGGAATTCACCGCGACCAGCGCGCCGACCGTCACCCCGGACGACAGCGTCGTCGACGCGGTGCCCACGCCGCCCTTCAGCACACCGGCGCACGCCCCGACCCCGGCCCCGACGGTGCCCACCGTGACAGACGTGCCCTCGGCAACGGCGGCGAACGCCGCCTGACAAGCGTTGTAGCCGAACTCCGCCGTCGGCCGGTGGCTCCAGGCGCCGACGTCCAGGTCGAAGATCACCGCACCCGGCACGATCGGCACTACCCCGCGGGTCATCGCCACACCGCGGCCGTTCTCCTCCAGCCAGCGCATGACCCCGTCGGCGGCCGCCAATCCGTAGGCGCTGCCACCGGCAATCAGCACCGCATCGACGTAGCGCACGCTGTTGGCCGGGTCCAGCAGATCTGTCTCTCGGCTGCCCGGCGCACCGCCGCGGCAATCGACGGCACCCACGGTGCCGGGCGGCGTCAGGACGACGCTGACGCCGCGAGCCCAACCGGAACCCATGGTCGCCTCGGGGTCCAGCCGGTGGTACTGGCCGACCAGGATGCCGGCGACGTCGCTGATCGAGTTCATCGCGACCCCATCAGCGCCAAGACCAGGTATTCCTGCAGGACGGTCAACCACTGATAGACATCGAGATGAGGGGCCATCGGATGGTCGTCTGGCAGTTGATCAGGGCCGTCGGGACGGATATCGAGCATGGTGCCCAGTGCCAGGCGAACGTCGTTGACAGCTGCGATCCAGGCGTTTGCGACCTCCTCGGTCAGCTCGAAACGGCCGCCCTCATCCGGAATTGTGTCCAGTAGTTGTTGCGCCGCAACGCGTTTGGCATCAATAATGTTCGGCTCGTGCAGGCTGCGCAGAGCAGCATTCAGACTGTCCGTGGCTGCATCGTCGGTGTCGTCCAGCTTTGAGAAGTCCGGCAGCAGCCGCCGCAGCGTGACATTGTCAGGGGGTTCGGTATTACCGGTCTTCATACCGGTGATCTGCTCGAGTTCGTCTGGCGGCGAGGATGATTCCCGTTCGTCGAGCAGTCCGATCATCGAGCCGACCAGATTCTTGAGCAAGGCCGCCTCATGCGGGTCCAGAGTCGAACGAAAACGGGGACCGTCGGCGGTCTCGACCCGCTTCCATTTGCGCACCTGGGGACCCGGATACCCTCGGTCTCAGCGGTCCTGCTGCATGGTGGCCCACAATCCGGCCGCGTGCAGCTTGGACACGTCGGTCTCCATGGCTTCCCGGCTGCCCGACGACACCACCGCCTTACCTTCGTTGTGGACTTGCAGCATCAACTTGGTGGCCTGCGGCTCGCTGTAGCCGAACAGCTTCTGGAAAACGTAGGTCACGTAGTTCATCAGGTTGACCGGATCGTCCCACACGATGGTCACCCAGGGAGCGGCCGTGGTCTCGACCGAGTCGGCTTCCCGTTGCCCGGTGGTTCCCGGCTTTGTCGGGGCTGACGCAACCATGGGTTCTAGGATACCGAGCCTTCGCAGCTCACCCGATACCGTTGGGGTGTGAACGAGTCGGTTTGGGCCGGGCTGCTGACCGACAGGTACGAGTTGACGATGCTGGCGGCGGCGCTGCGGGACGGCACCGCGGGTCGTCGGACCACCTTCGAGCTGTTCGCCCGGCGGCTACCCGACGGGCGTCGGTACGGCGTAGTGGCCGGGACGGGTCGGTTTTTGGAAGCCTTGCCGGAGTTCAGGTTCGACGACACCGCGTGCGAGTCGCTGGCTGAGTTCCTCGACCGCGACACGTTGGCGTACCTGCGCGACTTTCGCTTTGGCGGTGATGTCGACGGCTACGCCGAGGGAGAGCTGTACTTCCCTGGGTCCCCGGTGCTTTCGGTGCACGGCAGCTTCGCTGAGTGCGTGGTGCTCGAGACTCTGGCCCTGTCGATCTTCAACCACGACAGCGCCGTAGCTTCGGCAGCCGCGCGGATGGTCAGCGCGGCCGCGGGGCGCCCGCTGATCGAAATGGGCTCCCGACGCACCCATGAGCGCGCCGCAGTCGCCGCGGCCCGTGCTGCCTACATCGCCGGCTTCGCTGCGTCGTCCAATCTGGAGGCCCACCGTCGCTACGGTGTGCCGACCGAAGGCACCAGTGCGCACGCGTTCACCCTGTTGCACACCCGGCCCGACAAGCCCGACGAGCTGGCCGCGTTCGCCGCCCAGGTCGACGCACTCGGTCCGGGCACGACGCTGCTGGTGGACACCTACGACGTGACGACCGGTGTGGCCAACGCGGTGGCCGCCGCAGGTACCGGGCTTGGCGCGGTGCGTATCGACTCCGGCGACTTGGGCGTGCTGGCCCGTCAGGTCCGCGAGCAGCTCGACCGGCTGGGCGCGACGCAGACCCGAATCGTCGTCTCGGGTGACCTCGACGAATTCGCCATTGCCGCACTGCGGGCCGAACCTGTGGACAGCTACGGGGTCGGTACGTCGCTGGTCACCGGCTCGGGAGCACCGACCGCGAACATGATCTACAAGCTGGTCGAGGTGGACGGCACGCCCGTCGAGAAGCGCAGCACCCACAAGGAGTCCCACGGCGGCCGCAAAGAGGCGCTACGGCTGTCTCGTCCGACCGGCACGATCACCGAGGAGATCGTGCATCCTGCCGGGCATCCGCCCCCGACCACTGAGCCATCCCGAGCGTTGACGATCCCGCTGGTGCGCCACGGCGAGGCGGTAGTCGGCTCGGATTTGGGCGTGGCACGCAAGCTGGTGGCATCGGGCTTGCGAAGCTTGCCGTGGGAGGGTCTGATGTTGTCGCACGGCGACCCGGCGATTCCCACCATGCAGATCCCGGCCGGACGCCGGCCAATCGACCAACAGGAGTAGCCACGCCCGAAGACTTGCCGGTGTCCGTGCCCGAGCTGCTGGCCACCGCGGTGGCAGCGCTGGGCGGGAGCGAACGCAGCGGGCAACTGCAGATGGCCACCGCGGTGGCCCACGCCTTCGAGACCGGTGAGCACCTAGCCGTGCAGGCAGGGACCGGCACCGGAAAGTCGTTGGCGTACCTGGTTCCGGCGATTGTCCGCGCGGTGTCCGACGACACGCCGGTCGTGGTGTCCACCGCGACGATCGCGCTACAGCGCCAACTCGTCAATCGTGATCTGCCGCAGCTGGTCGACGCGCTCACCGATGCGCTACCCCGCCCGCCACGATTCGCGCTGCTCAAGGGACGTCAAAATTATTTGTGCCTCAACAAGATTCACAACGGTGCAGCGGCGAGTTCCGCTGAGGAATCACAGGACGAGCTTTTCGAGCCGCAGGCCGTAACCGCGGTGGGCCGCGACGTACAACGGCTCACGGCGTGGGCGTCGACCACCGATACCGGTGACCGAGACGACCTCAAGCCGGGCGTGGCGGACCGGTCGTGGACCCACGTCAGCGTCTCCGCACGGGAATGCCTCGGCATGGCACGCTGCCCGTTCGGTACCGAATGCTTCGCCGAACGGGCGCGCGCCTGGCCGGCGCCGCCGATGTCGTCGTCACCAACCACGCGCTGCTGGCCATCGACGCCGTCGCCGACTCCGCCGTGCTGCCCGAACACCAGCTGCTGATAGTCGACGAGGCGCACGAGCTGGTGGACCGCGTCACCGCGGTGGCCACCGGTGAGCTAACCCCGGCTGCGCTCGGCGTCGCCTCGCGGCGGATCAGCCGGTTGGTCGAACCAGAACTGTTGCAGCGGTGGGAAACGGCGTCAGCCGGCTTCGGCGCGGCCATTCACGACGCAACAGCAGGGCGCATCGATCACCTCGACGACGAGTTGGCGACTCACCTGGCTGCGCTGCGCGATGCGGCGGGCACGGCGCGTTCGGCGATCGAGATGTCGCCGTCCGACCCCAAGGCGGCGTCGGCGCGCGCCGAGGCGGTCGCGGCGTTGGCCGAGATCGGCGACACGGCGTCGCGGGTTCTGGCGTCGTTCGGCCCGGCGGTCCCCGACCGCACCGACGTGGTGTGGCTGGACCACGAGGACAACCGCGGTTCGACCCGTGCTGTGCTACGTGTGGCGCCACTGGCGGTCGCGGGATTGCTGCGCAACCGGTTATTCGCCCACTCGACCGCGGTTTTGACGTCGGCCACGCTGACCGTCGGCGGAGCCTTCGACGCGATGGCCGCCGCGTGGGGCCTGGTCGGCGCCCAGCGCGATGACGAGCCCCGCTGGCGCGGGCTCGATGTCGGATCGCCGTTTCAGCACGCCAAAGCCGGGATCCTCTATGTCGCAGCCCATCTGCCTCCGCCCGGCCGCGACGGCACCGGCTCCGCGGAGCAGCTCAATGAGATCGCCGACCTTGTCACCGCAGCAGGCGGGCGAACGCTCGGGCTGTTCTCGTCGATGCGCGCGGCACGCGCGGCCGCCGAGGCGATGTCCGAACGACTGTCGACACCGGTGTTGTGTCAGGGCGACGACAGCACCGCCACGCTCGTCGAGCAGTTCGCCGCCGATGCGGCGACGTCCCTGTTCGGCACGCTGTCGCTGTGGCAGGGCGTTGACGTGCCCGGCCCGTCGTTGTCGTTGGTCATCATCGACCGCATTCCGTTTCCGCGGCCCGACGATCCGTTGCTCGGCGCCCGGCAGCGTGCGGTGGCTGCCCGCGGCGGCAACGGATTCATGGCCGTGGCCGCCAGCCACGCCGCGCTGCTGCTGGCGCAGGGGGCCGGGCGGCTGCTACGTGGCGTTGACGACCGCGGGGTGGTGGCGGTACTGGACTCTCGAATGGCCACCGCTCGCTACGGCGGCTACCTGCGCGCCTCGCTACCGCCGTTCTGGCCGACCACGGATGGCGCTGCTGTGCGCGCGGCTCTTGAGCGGCTGCGCACCGCACTGGAGGGCCACTAGGCAGGTCTGGTTAAGCGGGTGATCTCGTTATTGTCGGATCTCGAAGGTGAATTCGTGGCCACAGATCCGGATGTGGTCACCGTCGACGAGGGTGGCACTGGGATGCAAACGCCGACCCTGCACCAGCACTCCGTTGGCTGATCTCAGATCGGTGATCATAAAACTGCTTCCGGTATCGATGATTACAGCGTGATGGCGACTGACCTCGGCATCGTTGAGAACGATGTCGTTGTCGGCCAGGCGCCCTATCCGCATAGCCGGCGCGTGCAGCGGGTAGCGCCGTCCTGAGGCATCGCGCAACCCCGCGACAGTAGACGGGCGGATGAGAGCGTTGCAGGCGGTGCTGAGGGTGCGGGCCGCGGTGGTCCTGGCGGCCTGCTTGGCGTCCAGACGCTCCTGGCGCAGGATTCGCAGATGCAAGCCCTCGACCGTGGGCCCGGGGTCGATGCCTAGATCCTCTGCTAGCGCCGTCTTTAGACGCCGATAGGTCTCCAGCGCGTCGGACTGACGTTCAGCAACGTAATAGGCAGTGATCAGCTGCGACCACAACGGTTCATGATAGGGATGCTCGGCAGCAAGTTCTTCGAGTTCACTGATAACGGCATAAGCACGCCCGCAAGCGATTTCGGCTTCAGCGCGGGCAGTGTGGGCCCACACATTCTCTTCTGTCAGCGCAGTGGCGAACGCCTCGACGAAAGCGAAGTCGCGCAAGTCATCAAGTACGGGTCCCCGCCATTCGGCCAGCGCGGCCGACAGGTGGCTGCTGGCCTCTTCGAAATGTCCCATTGCGGTGGCGTGAATCCCCGCGGCCTTTTCGGCGATGAAACGGTCCAGATCGCAATCGCCGTCAGCGACGCTGAGTTGATATCCCGGCGGTGCGCTCGCCAACACCGTGTGAGGGTCCACGTCAGCGCTGCCCAGGATTCGGCGGAGGTTGGAGACGTAGGAGTGAATACTCGCGCGTACCGCCGGCGCCGGAGACTGATCCCAAGCGGCGTGGACCAACGAATCCGTGGCCACCGGCCGATTACGGTTGATCAGCAGCACGGCCAACACCGCTCGCTGTTTGGGCGTACCCAATGCCATCGGTGTGCCGGCCACAGTCATCAATAGCGGGCCCAAAAGACCGAACCCGAGGCGACTACCGCCCATCGCGCTTCCAGCCCTCCAGGTCACCAGCGACTTCGACTTCTTATTGTGACGGCACCGGACCGATCAGCTCCCACGATCGCCGATTGGGGTGACTTGAGCACCTACCGCGTGGAGGCTAAGCGGTGGAATTGTGAGATCCGAGGCGTTTCTCCGAAATCCTCAGGACGCCGGGAACTCGTCTGTGTTTCCGGACAACTGCCTAGCAGGTCGTGGTAGTAGCTGAGCAATGTTCACTAGGACCATCTGATCAGCTTTAGATTGGGCAGACTGAGGTCGTTTTGGGAGGCAATACGCGTGGCTTTGCTATTGGGTTCGACGCCGACGACGTACATTCCGCCCGGCGAGTTACTGTTAAAGAACGCGAGTTTGGTGGCATCGGGGCTGCTTACGGGTTGCGAAACATTCTCGATGCCCAAGTCGAATACTTCCACTGCATTCTGGTTGGTTTGGTTGATCACCGGGCAGCCCTCGCCGTTGTGTCCGACGGGGTATTTGGCGATCACGAACCCTGGCGACGAGGGACTGGTGGGGCTGGTGGCGAGACCGATATTAGTGGTGACGGTCACCCGGTAATCGGGTCCCAGCCACTTTCCGGGCATGTTCTGGCATCCGAAATTCAGGGTGCCGTCGATGTTGAGTAGCGGGTTGGTCTGAACTTGGGGGGTCGGCGTGACCTCTTGTGGGTTCGATGTTGATCCTGCCGACACCTTGTATAGGTGACTGTTGTTATTACCTTGAGCTGCCCAGTAGTAGAAGTTCCCCGCTCCGTCGAAGACGGGTGCGCTGTAGGTCGGTGGCAAGCTTTGAGGGAAATCCCCACTGGCCGCTGGGGCCGGGCTGACTGCGGTGAAATTTCCGTTGGTGTCGATCCACCCGGCCCGCGGTAGGGCTCTCGTTGGGTTGGAGGTGTCTGTTTTTACGACGGCGAATTTGGTCAGATCTGGTGACAGTTCCAAGAAGTCGGAGTCTTGGGGCATTCCGACCTTGAACGATGAGACGTGCGCATATTTGCCGGTGGTGGGATCAATGTAGCCAAAATTGGCTGTGTCCCAACTATCACCCGAGGCCACCAAAATGCCCGACGTCGGTACCGGTGCCGACGAGCTGTTTGCGGGCGCCTGCCCCGCTGAGCCAGAGCCGGCAGTCCCCGCTCGAGAAGCCCGCGCGGACTGTTGCGGGAAGAAGTGGTTGTAGGCGGGGTAGACCACTTTCAAACTCGCCGGTACCGCCGCGCCGACGACGAGCACGATCGCGGTGACGACCATGGCCTTGCGTAGGCCTGACTGGTGCGACCGCAGCGTGACGGCTGCGCCGATGATCGCGATCGCGGCGACGAGCAGGATGCCTGGCAGGAACGTTCCGAGTGCCACGCGGCTAGCCACCAGGGCCGCAATGGCCAGTACCAGCGCTAGGCCCGCGAGCACGAGCCCCACTTTGCTGACGCGAGACTTGGCCCGGGACCTAGCGGGCGCCTGCGGAGGCGGTAGTGGCGGTGGCGGCGGTGGCGGTGGCTTAGCCGCGGGCGGTGGGGGTTGTGGAGGCACTTTAGCCGCGGGCGGTGGGGGCGCTGGCGGCGGCGGCGTGGACTCGACGGGCACCTGCGCCTGTCGCGCCGCTGGCTTTCGCTGACGGTGCGGTGTCCAGTCCTGACCGTCCCAATAACGCTGTGCGTTTGCGTCTTCGGGGATCGTCGTACCAGCCGGGCTGGCGGGGTGTCGTCATAGGCTCCTCCCCGGGTGGTTGAGCCCCCCACGTGGAACGGACATTAGCGTAAACGCCACGCATTCGCGACGTTTCCGAGTCATTGCTCTCTTGACACCGACGCACCACCGCGACGAGTGCAAAACGTCCTAAATCCCTTGCTGGAATGGATTCTTGACGCCGACAGGCCTGCTCGTCGCACTCGGATAAATCGCAGCTCAGGTCGCGAGTCAAATCACCGGTGAAGTTTTCAGCGCAGTCGCGGCCATGTCGTGTCCCGTGTGCCCAAATCTGCATAAGCAGTATCCCAACAGACATCTCTCTCACATCAATCGGACAGCCGACTGACCGCGCACCCATCCGGTCCACCATGGACCATCTCGATGCCAACGTCAGGGCCGGACGGGGTGCCCAGAAATCTCTCGTTATGCACAACTCAGTCGCCTGGTGTCTGTGGTGCTCTAAAGCTTATGCGGTGCACGGTATTTCAGCGACAGCTAACCTACCGCGAGTTCACCACCTGGTTTCCGCCAGTGTCAGTGAGGTAGATATTGCCGACGCTGTCCACCGCCACATCGGCGGGGTTGTTCAGGCCGGTGAACGGCCGCCTTGGAGGATTCTTGGCGGATCGGTGCGACGCTTGGGCGCTGTCGATCGGCGCTCAGCCCGAGATTGGGCGGCGACGGCGTCGCGCACACCGACGGTGATCGACAGCAAGCCTTTCGCCGGCCAATGCGTTCATCGGGGTAGACGCCCGGTCGGCTTAGCTGCGCGGTGCATACCGTGGCGAATCGGGCACGGACGAATCCTTTGAGAATCCTCCAAGGCGTCAGTTCCATCCTGATAGGACCGGCCGTACGGCCGCCACACAAGGCCTGGACCACCAAACGCCATCGGCGCACCTGAAAGCACCAGGATTGTCAGGAGATAGGAACCCGACAATGCACCAACCCCGTTACAACCAGCGGGCCACGAGACACCACAAGAGCCGTCGGGTCCTCACGCGGATGAGCACACCGGTTGTGACGCTGTTTCGAGCGGTCTCCGCTGTCCTTAAAATAGGTTCAGCGCGTGCCGCGGCGACGGGAGCGGGTTTCCTCAGCACCATGGCGATGGTTGTTGCACCGCCCGCTTACGCAAATGTCGATCTGGCTGTCGGAATGCCGATCACTATCGGTAACCATGGCTGCTCGCTTGGATTCTTCGGGTTCGACGCCCGCCAGGATCGACTCGCGGTAACCGCCGGTCATTGTTCGGACTACGAGCCGAACGAGCCCGTCTACGCCGACAACGGCGTGCAGATCGGGGAGGTTGTCGCCTGGAAGCAGGACGCGGAAAGCACGTCGGGCAAGCTGATCGGCGCCCGTGGATACACGGTAATTTCGCTATATTCACGGTTTTCATTGGAACCGTTCTTTACCGGCGTCCGCTCGTCGGTCGGCGACGGCGACTATGTCACCAAGTTCGGTCAACGCACGGGCAAGACCAACGGCGTTATCGAGGACGTTGAATTCGACCGCAGCAGGCCCGACTTGGCGTTGCTGTCGTCGAACCTTGTCCAACTGCCTGGCGACTCCGGTTGTCCCTGGTACACCAACGGGGACGCGTTGGTTGGAATGGCTTCGAGCGGAGATGAAGAACAGGATGGCGGCGACGCCGGCAGTCAGGCTCAACCGATCCAAGCAGTGCTCGACATGATCCGCGCGAACGCCGATGTTTGGGGCGACGACTTCAAGGTGTGGACACAATGAGTCTGTCGCCGAAGGGGTCTGAACCGCCTCGGATATCCGAAGACCGCACTCACCCCCGCATGGGAGCAGGACGCAGACTCAGGAGGGCCATCTCTGCCCCTGCGACCGAAGCATCCAAAGCCGGACGACACCCCCGGCGATGACGATCACCGCCGCCGAGAACAACAGTAACCCGAACCCATACGAAGACTTAATCCCGGCCGAGGCATCATTGTCGCGGAAGACGGCAAACCACAGCGGGACGCTCAATACCATCAGACCGACCACCGCAGATAATCCCAGGAGCCGCCTGGGCGACATCGTGCTCCCGGCGAAAACGGGCCACGCCAGCCACGCGGCGGCGACGATCGGCACCAGCAGCGCGAACCTGCCTCCTGAGCTGGTCCCGACTGTCCCCTGGGAGCCGACAGTCGTCCCAAACACGGTGACGCTCTGTGTGACCGTCTCCCACGTGAGAAATATGCTGATCGTGGCTGCCACCAAGCCGCCGATGAGGAGCCAGGCTGTGGCCCCGAGTTGTTTGACCGCACCCTGCACCGTCGCAAAGCTCGCCGACGGCATCTGACCGACGCCGGCGCCGGTCTCGGGTGGAGGTGGGAACCAAGCTGGTGGCGGTGGTTGCGTGGGCACACCAGCGCCCTGCCCTGCTCCTTCGTCGTAATTGGCCGGCGGGGGCGGCAGGTTGGGCGGCGGAGGCGGCAGATTCGACGGCGGCGGAGCCTGCTGCGGCGGCGGCGGCAGATTCGACGGCGGCGGAGCCTGCAGCGGCGGCGGCGGCAGATTCGACGGCGGCGGAGCCTCCAGCGGCGGGGGCGGCAGATTTGACGGCGGCGGAGGCGGAGTGGAGGACCTTGCGGAAGGCAAGGTGGACTTCCGTTGACGGTGGGGTGTCCAGTCCTGACCGTCCCAGTAACGCTGTGCATTCGAGTCGTCTGGGTCGTCGTACCAGCCGGGCTGGTTGGGCATCGTCATGGGCAATCCTCCCGGTTGGCTGAACTACACCCGTGAAAGGAAGAATAGCGCGGGCGTTGACCATCAGCGCCGTTTACCGGCCACCATTCGTTTGACCGCCTTCCGTAGGCACCCCATGCCGAAGACTGAATCGGTTGCAACCAAGACCCGGTCAGCTGATTTCGCTCTCCGCGTCGGCTTTAGCGTTGGCGACGATCAGGCAGTCACCGCCTCGATTCCTTCGCCGAATTAGGCGACCCGACAATGGGTCCGACGAAGGGCAGTCTAACTATCCGGCCGCGCGGGTCCAGGTCGCGGGCCTGCGAAGTACTAGCCGCTGCTATGGGTCTCGGCGGGTTGGGCCTGCGGTCGTGAACAGCAGATATGCCCTGAGCGGATGCGGCGAAAAAGGTGCTGGCGCGTGAGTGCTGCAGTTACACTCTGACGGCCGGGTTACGAGGTTATGTCAGTCGAACCCAATCAGTCGGGAAGAGTGGGGGTCTTGTGGTCGAGCCCAAGGGATCGATTCTTCTGGTCTACTTCGTTGCCGATGAATCCGGCTCGATGGGACCCAATATCGGCGAACTCAACGGTGGCCTAGCCTCGCTGCTCGACGAATTGCAACGAGAGTCGTTCGCCGCGGCCAAGGTACGGTTGTCGGTGATTGGGTTCTCCGACACCGCGTTCACCTACCTTGAACCCGCTGACTTGCGTGGCCTTCAGGGGATGCCGGTGCTGACCGCCCAGAGCCTGACCTCCTACGCCGCGGCCTTCGACCAGCTCTCCTACCGAATCAGGGTTGACATTCCCAGTTTGAAGGCTCAGGGATACACGGTGCATCGACCGGCGGTGTTTTTCTTGACTGATGGCCTGCCGAACGAACACGAGGATTGGCGCTCAGTTCGAGCGAATCTGCTCGCCGAACCTGCGGCGCCGAACATCCTTTCCTTTGGAATCGGCGATGCCGACGCGGCGATCGTCACCGAGCTAGCGACCAAGCCGCACTTCGCCTTTGTGGCCGCGCGCGGGGTGGACACGGGTGCGGCAATCTCAGAGTTTATTACCTCGCTGACGCAGTCGGTGATCAGCTCCGGACAGGCCATCGCGTCCGGCTCGGCTGAATTGCAATTTGAGAAGCCAGAAGGGTTTACCTTGGCCGTCGACGTCGTCTAGGCCAACTTTCATGATGGCCTGGCGGAGCCGAAAACACGGGAGACCTCACAACGATGACCCCACTGAGCCGCTGAACCGGCCGGCAGTCCGGGACCCCGCCACGTCGGGGGTCTCCGATGTCATCGGTGCCACCGTTGTACCGCAGATTACGGTGGGATCACCCTCGCCAGCGGTGGAACCTTCAGTGATCGCTACGGGTTACTGCTCGTTGCCTTTTCGTCCCGATGTAGTGCTTGATGGATGGTCCACCGACGCCATCACGGTACGTGGGGTGTCGCAGCGCGGACATCTGCACCGCTATAACGGCGCGCCGCGTCAAGATGATTTCGCATTGCACCACTTACCCGATGGACGGGTGATTGTCCTTGTCGCCGATGGCGTTTCGGGGGCACCGCAATCCCATATCGGCGCCAGCACGGCTATCAGGCAAGCCGCAGAATGGCTGCACTCCAATCTTGGCGATGACATCGCCAACACCGACTGGTCAGCTCTGCTGAAAAGCGCTGCGTGGGCGCTCACTGAACGAGCCCAAACGCTTTTGGGACTTGACGGGCCCGACCCGGTGCGCGCTGAAGAGGAACTCGCGACGACTTTGGTGTGTGCGGTGATCGAGCCAACCGGTCCTCAGACCCTGCGCGCCTCTCTGATGAGCGCGGGTGATTCGGCTGCCTGGCTGCTTTCAGCGGGACAGTTCGTTGAGATCTTGGGTGGCAAGACGGTACCAGACTCCGGGATTTCGTCATCGGCGGTGGTTGGTTTGCCGCGTGTGCCAACCGAAGTTACGCGTGCGGTAGTCGACATCGCAGGCAGCGATGTGCTGTTGATCGGCACCGACGGGATCGGAGATCCGTTGGGTACTGGACAGGGCGGGGTGGGCGACCTGTTCCGCGAGGTATTGACCAAACCGTCGATTCCATCGCTGATCGAATTTTCCCACGCAGTGGACTTCAGCCGCGAAACCTTTGATGATGACCGGACTTTGGTTGCGGTGTGGCCACGAAAGGAGACCTCCCTGCGCAGGCCGGCGCAACCGCGGCAGCCCAGCACTGTGGATGGTCTGCGTTGACACGGCATTTCATGCAACGCAAAAACTGCCCTGATTAACGATTCGCTGTCTCACGCTCAGGCCGAACAGTCGATCCAGGTTGCGGCGTGGCCGTGCGCTCGCTTCGAAGACACCAGCACGTCAACGGGATTCGTGCTGGGGCCCGCCCGCTCGGCCCTGAGCTTATTCTCCGTCGTCATCGTCATCCGACGAATCCGGGGTGCAGTCCTTCCAGCGGCCATCCTCTCTGACGAATTTCTCGTTTTCAGTGACGGGTTGATCTGGCACCTTCTCAAACTTAGCGGTGACATCGGCGGTTGCCTGGTCGCCGGTCACGTGGATGTTGGCCACTGAAGCCGACATGGTTCCAAGTTCGGCCCGGAGCGTACGAAGCTTTTGGGCCTCTTGTGCTTTGGAAGCTCTTGCTTTGCAGTCCGTTTCCGGATCGAACGAGAAGTTGGAGTTGTTGTAGGCGGTAGCCTCGTGTTGGACGAGCGCCTTGATCTGGTCCTCAGGTGAGGCAGGAGCGCTCTTGCCGAAGTGCTTGTACCCCAAAAAGCCGCCAACGGCCAACACAACGAGTGCCGCGATGACCCCGATGACCACGACCGGATTGTTCGAATGTTGCGGTGGCAGCCCGGCGGGCTGCTGACGCTCAGGCACCCACGGACCCGGTTGATTCTGCGGTGGCGGGTACGCGACGCTGGACGCGTGCGTAGGCGCTGGCGGCGGCAAATTCGGCGCCGAAGACTGCGGCGAAAACGGCTTTCGTTGACGGTGCGGCGTCCAGGCTTGACCGTCCCAATAACGCTGCCCGTTAGCGTCCTGCGGGTCGTCGTACCAGCCGGGCGGAGTGGACGTTGTCATGGGTGAAGCCTCCTGGTTCGCTAAACCGTACTTTTCGAAAGGAAATAGCAAGAAAGGGCGTTCGACGACCGCGCCGAAAGATTATCCCGCTCACTCAGCAAACCACAACGACAGGCTGGGCCCAGCGGAAATTCGCATCTTGAGCGTGAACCCAACGTGCGCTACTACGACGATACTCAGTCCCGGCTGTACGATCTTCGCCACCGGCAACGATGAATCAGAATGGCTTGACGTTGTAGTCGGTATCGATCGACATGCCGTGACCTGTCACGTCGTTGGTGAAAGTGATGCCGCCGCCGACCGGCAATATCGTCCAGCCCTCGAAGTGGTATGTCGTTCCCTTCACCAGAATGACGTCGGGCTGTCCGGGCGGCGCTAGACCTAGATTTGCTGTGCGCCAACTGAATTGGCCGGATGCGGTGATGATGGCTTGATCCTGATGCAATACCGATGGATCTCCCTGCCACCCCGGAGAAGGCGCGGGATCTATTGGAGCCTGGGGAAAACCGGCTGTCTGGCAAACGACATTCGGACCAATTCCGTCGCTATCATCAGAGCCGACTTCACAACGCATCGATGGTGACGGGGTCCTCACGTTCACGAAGTGCCCCAGGGTGGGATCAGCGCTTGACAGAGACGCGAAAGCAACTGCCGCACAAATGGTTGCAATCACTGTCGATGCGATCTTCTTCACGCCGATTTCCTTCTCCGAGGCATCTTCAACGCTACCCGGGCCGGTCACACAAAGGTTCCCGCCGACGGCTTGGAAGATTCTTGGCGTATTCGTGGGTGACTTGGGGAGGCAGCGGTCAATGGCCGCAGCGATTCATGGCCTTGACCGTTGCCATCCGCCGCACCGAGGCGTCGACGTTGGCCATGCTCAACTCATGATGATCCACCGCCGCCACCAACCGGTCGAGCACCGCTGGAACCTCGGTGTTGGTCACCCACAGCGCGGTGTCGGCACCGGCCTGCAAAGCCTTCAACACTGCCTCGGGCACGTTGTAAATGTTGGTGATCGCCTTCATGGTCGACAGGTCGTCGGTGAACACCGGGCCATCAAAGCGCGGCCCGTCATAACCGGTTCCGGTGCGCAGCAGGTTCACCGCGGCGGGGCTCAGGCTGGCGGGGCTACCGTCCGTCAGACCAGGCACCACCATATGGCCGATCATCACACCGACCGGCGGCTGTGTTGTCGCCAGCGTTCGGTAGGGCACGAGGTCGAGGGTTTTCAGCTCGCCCAGCGGCGGGTCGACGACACCACTCGTGTGCGAATCCCCGGACGCGCGACCGTGACCAGGGAAATGCTTGAGCACCGGCAGCACGCCGGCGTCGCGCAGTCCCTTCGCATACGCGCCGGCGTACTCGGTCACCTTGGCCGGGTCCGCGCTGAACGACCGGTCACCGATCACGGTGTCGTCGGGCGCGTTGGTGACATCGACGACCGGCGCGAAATCGATGGTGATGCCGAGATTGCGCATCTTTTGGCCATGGTCGCGAGCCAGTTCGTAGACCTGCTCGGGAGTCTCGTTCTGCGCCAGAACACGCGCCGACGGTGCCGACCCGATAAGCGATGACAACCGTTCTACCCTGCCGCCCTCTTCGTCGACACTGACAGCGAGCCCTAGCGGGCTTGCTGAGTGCGCGATGGCGGTCAGCTCGCCATTGCGCAGCATCGACAGGTCGGTCCAGCTGGCGATGAAGATGCCCCCGACGTGGTCGGTGGTTACGACGCGACGCGCGTCGGCTGCATCAGTCACCCCGACCATCAGCAGCTGCGCGAGTTTGTCGCGTTTCGGCATCGTCGTCAGCAACGAGGCCGGGACACCGCAAGCTAGCGGTGGAGGCGTGGCAGTCGGAGTCGTTGCGTGAGTTGGCAATCCGGTCGGCTTGGCTGCTGTCGGTGAGGGGGCGGAGTGGCGCATGCGAACCAGATGGATGCCAGCGAATACGACGCCGCCGATCAAGGCTAAGGCGAGAACGACGCCGGCGAGCGTTACCACGCGCGGTCGCGGTTGACGTGGGCGAGGCTCGGCTGGTGACCGGCGACGCTGCCTTGGCGGCGCCGCCTCGTCGCGGTCGGCTCGAGTCAGCCCAGCGGCTGACGCATCGTTGCGTCGTTGCGCGTGTGGGTCGTTGGGATTCCTCGATCTGGGGTGGCGCGAGGAGCGGTTGGGTCGTTGCGGACGATTACGTGTCATCCCCGATCACCCATCAGCGTGAGTTCCATCTGGGCCAAGAGTCGTGCTGACAATTTGGGCGCTGCAATGATCTGGGTCCCTATTCACGCTGCGGCACCAGTTCAGCACACTGTCGGAGTCGGGGTACGTGGTCGGCACAACGGTGACCCAATAGTCGGGGTGATCGTATGTCGTCCAGTCGCCCGACCACAGCAGCTTGGCGCCGTACTGCTGGCGGAGCTGCTCATGTTCCTGCAAGATCTGTGCGGGCTCGTACGTCACATTGTCTTCTGGGTCGTAAGTCCACGGTTCCGCGCCGTGCTTGGAACTCAGTTGCGGGATCCACTGGCCGACGACTTGGGCGATGGCCGGAGCATCCTGATTTTTAAATGCCTGCAGCTGCTGAATGGGATCGGGTGCGGGGGTGTCCGTAGCTGTAGGAGACGAAGGCGAGGGGGCACTGGCCGCATCGGTGGTGGGTGCGGCCGCTGGTGTGCTCGACGGTGGGGGGTTGTTGTGCATGGCCAGGACCACGGTGATCACAACTACCGCGGCGATAACGACGGCGGCCAGGGCGACGCCGGCCCAGATTTTGGACGTAGAGGCCGGTTGGCTCGGTGCTGGCGCCGAAGCGGCGACCGGCGGGCGGGAACGCAGGATCGGCGGCGGCGATGGCGGCGGTGGCGCTGACGGACGGCTCGATGGCCGGGAGTGGACAACGGGTATGGGTGGAGGATCCGGCGCGACGCTGATTGGTGCTGCGGCGGAGGTTTTCTGGCGGTATTGGGCTTGTTCAATGGCACCGCCGAGCACGTAAGTCCAGGCTTCGGGCAGCGGGCGCCGTTGAGGCGCGTTGGTGAGCGTGTCGGTGATGATCTGGCGCGCCGAGGCCGGCGTCGTCGACGGAAGGTGTTGCAGGTTTGCGGTGTCTTGGTCACCAGCCAACAGCCGCAAGGCCAGCAGGCCCAGTTTGTAGGCGTCGGAATAGATGGTGGCCAGCTCCTCACCGGCGGGTGCTTCCCATCCCGGGGTTTCCATTTGCTGCAGCGCCGAGACACCGTTGATGCGCACGGCATCACAGTCAATGAAGTAGACGGCCTCCTGCGGGGTGAGCGAAAACAGTAGATTCTTCGGGGAGATATCCCCCACGCACACACCGTGCTTGTGCAAGAACGCCAGTCCAGAAGCGACCTCGCGCAGCAGCGTATAGCGTTGCACGTCATCAATATTGATGCCGCGAGCCTGCAGCACAGTAGGATGGTTGAGCAGGTGCTGGAACTCCGCGCTGACGGTGGAGACACCTTTGACCGTGGTCAGCGGGATGAAGAACTCTTGGGGAATGGCCGGCATTACGAAACCTGTTATGGCACTGGCGTCTTCGACCAGGGCACACGGCCACGTCGCCATCGAAATCAGCCGCTCGCCCTCGGCGTAGGACAACGAGTCCTCAACCAGCGCGGGCATCGCAGCCAGCGCGCTAAAATCAATGTCGGCCCGCGTCTGGGGCTTGTATTCCTTGTAGACCATCGACGCCGCGAACTTGGTCTTCACGTTCGGCGCCCGATAAACGACCCCCTGACCACCCTGCCCGATCTTGGTCAACACACCCAACCGGTCACGCGCGATCACCGACCGAGTCTTCGCAGACGATCCAGGCTGCGGAGAAGACGAGGCCGACTCGACGGTTAGACGCTGGGCTGCCGCGGCTGCCGCGGCTGCAGCCGTGGGCGTTAACGACTGATCATCACCACCGCCAACAGCGGCCAGCAAGGTGGGAACAGACTGCGGGGACGCGGTGGCGGTCAGGGCCTGCTGGGCGTCAGTAGCCAACTCACGCGCACTCTGATAGCGCTGATCAGGATCTTTAGCCATGCCCGCGGCAATCACCGCATCCAACCCGGCCGGAACGGCGGGATTGACTTGGCTGGGTTTGGGCGGATCCAGCGTCAGGTGCCCGCGGATCTGTTGTTCCATGCTGTCGCCAGGGAATGGCAGCGCCCCGGTCAAACACTCATAAAGCACACACGCCAACGCATATACATCGGCGCGGGCATCAGCAGTGCCGGTGGTGAAACGCTCGGGAGCCATATACGCCCACGTGCCCACCATCATCCCGGTACTGGTCAGCTTGGTAGCCGCCGCGTCATGCGCAATACCGAAATCGATCAGATACACAAAGTCATCGCCAGTCACCAACGCATTGGACGGCTTGATATCTCGATGTACCAACCCCACCGCGTGCGCGGCCTGCAACGCAGCAGCCAACTGCGTGATCACACTCACTGCCCGCTCTGGGCTCATCGGCCCATCACGGGCCAACAAACCATGCACATCGATCCCGTCGATGATCGGCATTACCAAATACAGCTGACCATCGACCTCCCCCGTGTCATAAATCGGAATGATGTGCGGCTCAGTCAGTCGCGCAGCGGTATGGGCCTCACGACGAAACCGTTCCCGATAACCCGGCTGGCCGCTCAACTCGGTAGGCAACACCTTGACCGCCACGTCGCGACCGATGACGCTGTCATGGGCCTTATATACCTTGCCCATACCGCCCTCGCCGATCAACGCGATCAGCCGGTACCGGCCAAACACCACTTCATCCACCGCGGCCTCCAGTTACGGCACCCACGCTGGCAAATGCTAGCGAACAACCCCCTGCCCCGCCCGACGATTCACCAACCACGCCCGCAACCGTGGGTAGTGCCCGCCGGATTCGGCGTAAAGGATTTGCTTACTCGTATGGTCAGTAATCGCAACGACGAAGCCGGCAGCAAATGTGGTGCCGCATGTCGACGCGTGATTGGCGATGCGACCAACGTGGCATTTCGGTTGTCTGGGCTGGCCGGCCGCGAGGGCCGGGCGGCGGTGCTGGCGACCAGCGCCGTGCACAGCGCCGTTGCAGCGCAGTTCGCATGGGGCACAGGCAGAATCCGTTGAGACCGAAGGTCGACACGGGATAGAGACCATATTCCCGGTTATCGCGCGTAAGACCTCCGGGGCGTCGCCCCCAGGTAGAACTGACGACTCCGCGAAACGCTCTCCCGCGCTAGCCCTCTACTAGCTCCATGATCTGTGGCAACGCTTCACGAGTTGCGATCCGGCCCGCCTCACGGCGACATCGATCTGGTGCCATTCGAGAAAGCCGACGCCGCCGATGTTGGGATGGATAGCAAGATCGGCTTGTGCCAATACCTTAGAAGATGCCATCGCGCTGCCGATCGTCATGGTGCGCATGAGGGTGTCGACGATGCCCGGAACCCGTGGCGAGCGCTGCTCGTTCGGCGCTGAAGCGGGGTGTGATTCATTATCGGTGCCGATGCTCACCGCAATCAACGGCCCCTCCTCGCGCGCCAGCGCGGCTACGGGCAGGTTTTCCAGCACGGCACCGTCGACGTGCAGAGTGCCGTCGTAGATGATCGGCGGGAAAAGTCCGGGCACGCGTAGGGAACAACCGACGGCGTCGGCCACCGGGCCTCGGCGATGTACGACAATCTGTCTTGCCAGCAGATCAACGCTGACACAGCGAAATTCCTTCGGCAGCTCCTCCACCAAGCGCCCGGCACTGGCCCTGTGCAGAGCCGCCAGGGTGCGACGGCCGGCGATTAGCCTCTTGCTCGGCAGGGTGTAGTCGCTCGTCGGGTTGTTGCGGATGAAGTACTCATAGATGTGTGCGTCGACCGCAGCCGCATCCGTGCCGGTGGCTGCGAATGCCGCGATGACAGCTCCCATGCTGGTGCCGGCATAACGGTCGACCACCACCCCGGCGGCCTCCAGCTCCTCTAGAACACCGAGATGGGCGAGCGCCCGCGCGGCCCCACCGCTGAGAACCAGACCGATCGAGCGGCCGGCGATGCGCGCGGCCAGCGGGCGCAAGTCATCAGTCGTATGTGCGGGGCGGACAACATGCACCGATCGAGGGGTTATCAATTCCTGCGCGACGATGTTCTCGAGTGGCGGGCTGTCCTGCCAGGACGACTCGGCGCCCGCCGCTTGGGCCGGCAGCGGTTGCGACGGAGGCGCCGGATCGCCGCAACCAGCACGACGCGATCGGCCGACCGCAAGCAGAAATCATGCCAGGCCGCGTCGCTGACTGCCGCGTGCAGTACCACCTTGTCGGCAGCTCGCTCGGCCCGTTCCAACCCGTCGCGGTCGACGCGGCCCGGGTCGGCCACCCGTAGCTGGCGGGATAGCGCGGCGACCAGTTCGGTGGCCACCATCGACACGCGTGCGTCGGCGTCGACGCCGACCACGGCAATCACCGCCGCCGGCGCCGCGGGACGCGAGACCGCGGGCGGCGGAGCATCGTGTAGCCGGGTTGCCAGCTCCTGAACCAGTGCCTCGAGGACCCCTGAGTGGGCGATTGTGTCGAATTGGGCCTTCGTTAGCCGTACCAGCGTCGAATCGCGCACGGCGCGAATTGATGCAGAACGGGGCGCAGCAATCAGCAATCCAAGCTCACCGATCACTTCGCCGCGGCCCAATTCCGTAACAATGACCTCGTTTTGGATCACCTGCAGGCGGCCGCTTTCCACCACATAGAGGGAGTCGGAAGGCTCACCCGCGTGAAAGAGGTACGAGCCCGCCTCCAAGTCAACCTGCTCAGCGTGGTCTCGCAGCTCGGCCATGGTGGCCGCGTCCAATCCGGCGAATAGCGGCAGCGTCGCGAGCGGATGGTCCTCGCCGTCGGCGGCCGGCCGGGTTTCTGCGGGTAGAGACACGAGCCTGGGCGCGGACTGCGATGCCGGCGGGTGCACGTGCAGCGGAAGCTCGACTTCTTGTGTGCCTGTGGTGGCGTGGCGGGTCGGACCAAGCAGCACACCGCTGACCGCGACCGCGAGAAAACAGACCGCGGCGAGCACCCAACCTCGCCGCAACGCATCTTCGCTGGCGCCGCCCGCCGTCGTGCCGATCACAACGACCAGCAGCGCGATGCCGATCACGGCGCCGAGCTGGCGGGTGCTACTGACCACCGCCGAAGCGGTGGCAAAACTGCCGCCCGCGGCCAGCCCAGCGACGGCGGCGCTGCCGAGTATCGGCAGCGTCGCGCCGACACCAATGCCCTGAAGGATTTGTCCGGGCAGCCACTCCACGAGGAAATGGGGTTTGGAGCCAACACGTTCGATGTACCACAGCAGACTGCCGGCCCAGATCGTCGCGCCGACGATCACAATGAGCCGGTAACCATGCCGGTCGGCGACGCGGCCGAGTATCGCAGCGACCGCCGCCGCGACGAACGCCGCGGGCGCGACCGCCAGACCGGCGTGCAGCAAGTCGTAACGCCAGACGTAGTTCAGGAACAACACATGAGTCAATAGGTAGGCGTAGAACCCGGCGCTGGCCACCAATGTGAGTACGTTGCCTGCCGCAAACGACCGGACTCGTAGAAGCGCGGGCTCAATCAGCGGCGTCGGACTGTTCCGCGAGCTCAGCACAAATCCAAGCATCGCGAAGACGGCGGCTAGGAACGACCCGATAGTTGCTGGGCTGACCCAGCCCCAGTCCGGGCCCTTGACCAATCCGAGCGTGAGACACCCGATTGCGAGTGCCAGCAGCGCCGCACCCCGTAAATCCGGCACGTGTCGCCGTCCGGAGGCACGGCTCTCGACCAGCCCTCGTCGAGCCACCACTACGGCCGCAACGCCCAGCGGCAGATTTACCAAGAACACCCAGCGCCAACTCGACGCGTCCACGATAGCCCCGCCGATGGGCGGACCGAGGCCCGATGCGATGGCTGCTGCGGCGCCCCAGAGGCTGACTCCGTGTGCACGCCGCGCCGCGTCGAAACTCTCGACAACAAGCGCCAGTGATGCCGGTACCAGGATCGCCGCGCCGATGCCCTGCAGCACCCGGAAGGCAACCAGGTCCGCGACGGTGCCGGCTGCCGCGCACAGACCGGAGGCGACGGTGAACAACACCACGCCGTAGATGAACATCCGCTTGCGCCCTAGCAGATCGACAATCCTGCCCCCAGCCACCAAGAAGGCGGCAAAGGCGATGTTGTAGGCGTTAAGCACCCACGACAGGCTGCTGATGTCGCTCTGGTGGAAGTACCGCTGGATGGCTGGGAACGCGATGTTGACGATCGTGGAGTCGAGAAACGCGAGGAAGGCGCCAAAAGCCGCCACCAGCAGCACCGCCGTCGGCGAAGGCTGGCGGCGTTTAGTGAGTAACGTCGGGCGGCGGGCTGCCCACATGAGTCGTCTGTCCGCCAAAACCGTGTCGGGATCGACGGCGCCTCTGTTGCCCATGACGCGCATCTCCGTTCAGCCTTTTGCTGTCGCAATTGTCGCTGAACGGCCCCGCTGAGTCCGACGATTGGTCAGGTGTGACCCGTGCGACCCGCATCGTCAGCGAGAGGAAGCCAGCGTGACCAGACCGAGCTCGGCGTCGGAGGCCAGCATCGGATGATGCGGCAGCACCCGCACGGTGTAGCCGACTGCCCCGGCAACCGGCAGCGGTGTCGTGGAGGAGAAGATCTCGCCGCCGCCACCCGCGGTGCCGGCATGTGTCATCTCGACAGTGACCGGGTCGACCAGCGCGTCGGCGCCGTCGACCCTGCCGATCACCGCCTGCACCTCGACCTCGTCGGGCCGCAGCCCGGCCAGCTGCACGGTCGCGGTCAGGGTCAGCTTCGATCCGAGCACAGGAGTGTCAGGTAGCCCAGTGCTATCGACGTCGGTGATGTGGATCTGCGGCCACGCGTCGAATGCCCGCCGACGGTAGGTGGCCAGCTCGCGGGCTGGGTCGAACGCCGCCTGGCCGTCGCCGTCGACCGTGACGGTCCTGCGCAGCGACTGCGCCGCAGGCAGGTAGTACCGCTCGACATAGTCCCGCACCATTCGCGAGGCCAGCACTTTCGGGCCGAGCGTCTGGATGGTGTGGCGCACCATTTGAATCCACCGGCCCGGTACCCCGTGCTCGTCGCGCTCGTAGAACTTCGGCGCCACGGATCGCTGCAGCAGGTTGTAGAGGCCGGCCGCCTCCAGGTCGTCGCGACGGCCCTCGTCGGACACCCCGGAGGCCGACGGTATTGCCCAGCCGTTCTCGCCGTCGTACCACTCGTCCCACCACCCGTCGCGGATGGACAGGTTCAGGCCACCGTTGAGCGCGCTCTTCATCCCCGACGTGCCGCACGCCTCCAGCGGGCGCAGCGGATTGTTCAACCAGACGTCGCAGCCCCAATACAACAGCCGGGCCATCGACATGTCGTAGTCGGGCAGAAACGCGATCCGGTGGCGCACCTCGGGCCGGTCGGCGAACCGGACCACCTGCTGGATCAATGCCTTTCCGCCGTCGTCGGCCGGGTGCGACTTACCGGCAACGATCAGCTGGACCGGCCTATCTTCGTCGAGCAGCAGCTCCTCCAGCCGATCCGGGTCGCGCAGCATCAGCGTCAGCCGCTTGTAGGTCGGCACACGCCGCGCGAACCCGACGGTCAACACGTCTGGATCAAATGCCGTCGAAATCCAGCTCAATTCGGCGTCCGAGGCGCCACGTTCCAGCCAGGAGCGGCGCAACCGAGCCCGCACATCCTCGACCAGCAACGCCCGCAGTTGCGACCGGATCCACCACAGATGACCCGGGTCGACATCGTTGAGACGCAGCCAGACGCCCGGGTCACTGAACGAGTCCGACCCCGCCAGTTCGCGGCCGAGCTGCAACCACTGTGGCGCCGCCCAGGTGCGCGCATGAACGCCGTTGGTGATCGACCCGATCGGCACCTCGTCGGGGTCGAATCCCGGCCATAGTTCGTTGAACATGACTCGGCTCACCTGACCGTGCAGCAACGAAACACCGTTGGCGCGCTGCGCCAGCCGCAGGCCCATGTGGGCCATGTTGAATTTCTCCGGATCGTCCTCGGCGCCCAGCGCCAGGATCCGGGCGATCGGGACACCCGGCAGCAGCGCCCACCCACCCCTGCCGTCGGGTCGGACGGCGTCCTCGGCAGTCTCGGCGAAATACCGCCGCACCATCTCCACCGGAAACCGGTCGATACCGGCGGGTACCGGAGTGTGGGTGGTGAACACCGTGCTGGAGCGCACCACGGTCAGCGCGGTGTCGAAATCCAACCCGGCGTCGACCAGTTCGCGGATGCGCTCGACGCCGAGGAACCCGGCGTGGCCCTCGTTCATGTGGTAAACCTCGGGCGCCGGCAGCCCTTCGATGGCGGTGAAGGCGCGGATCGCTCGTATGCCGCCGATCCCGGCCAGGATCTCCTGCTGCATGCGATGTTCTTGGTCGCCGCCGTAGAGGCGGTCGGTGACCCCGCGCACCTCGTGCTCGTTCTCCGGGATGTCGGAATCCAGCAGCAGCAAGGGAACTCGGCCGACCTGCGCCACCCAGATCCGCGCCCGCAGCCGGCCGGCGTCCGGCAGCGCGAGCTCAACCAGCGCCGGGTCGCCGGCGCTGTCGGTAAGCAACCGCAATGGCAGCCCCTGCGGGTCTAGCGGCGGATAGTTTTCGTGCTGCCAGCCGTCAGCCGTTAGCGACTGTCGAAAGTAGCCGGAACGGTAGTACAGGCCCACCGCAATCAGCGGTAATCCCAGATCCGATGCCGACTTCAGATGATCCCCAGCCAGAATCCCCAAGCCGCCCGAGTAGTTCGGCAAGACCTCGGCGACACCGAATTCCATCGAGAAGTAGGCGATGCCGTTGGGCAAAACTGTCTGGGCAGCGCCGTCGCTTTGCCGCTGCTGGTACCACAGCGGCCGGCTCAGATAATCGTTCAGATCGGCCGCCAGCTGGTCGAGCCGCTGCACAAACCCGTCGTCGAGCGCTAGCTCGTCGAGCCGTGCCGCGCTCACCGCTCCCAGCAGCGCAACCGGATCCTGACCGCATTGCGTCCACAGTGTCGGTTCGATCGCTTCGAAGAGATCCTGCGTCGGCCTGTCCCACGACCATCGCAGGTTGATCGACAGCTGTTCGAGCGCCTCCAGGCGTTGCGGAAGGTGGGCACGAACGGTGAATCGGCGGAGGGCTTTCACGCATCCTTACCTTAGGACGCCAGCCCACAATTCGCTTGCCATAGCCATTGGATCCGAGCCCGATGTGTGGCCCGACACTACGGTGGGTATTGGGCGCTAAGACGTTTTCGAAGACTTTTCGAAAACCAGGACGCCGCGGTGTGGCCGCGCCCACGACGACAACGACGATTTTGAGGACGGAGTAGCGGTGCCCGGTCGTGTCGAGATCGATGACGTCGCGCCCGTCGTATCGTGCGGCGCGTATCCGGCAAAAGCTGTGGTCGGTGAGGTAATTCCGGTTCGCGCGGCAGTATGGCGCGAAGGTCATGACGAAGTCGCGGCGACACTGGTGGTGCGCTACCTCGGGCCGCGCTACCCGCAAGTGGGCGAAACCCGACGACTCAGGGCGGTGCAGGTCGCTGAGCGGACCGCAGCCGCCGTCGAGCCGCTCGCCCGGGTCAAGCCGTTACTGCTCCCGATGACTATGGGCGAGGAGCCCTATATCTTCCATGGTCAGTTCGCGCCGGACAGCATCGGGTTGTGGACGTTCCGGGTGGACGGCTGGGGAGACCCGATTCATACCTGGCGACATGCCGTAGAGGCCAAGCTGGACGCCGGGCAGGGCGAGACAGAACTGTCCAACGACCTAATACTGGGCGCGCAGCTATTCGAAAGGGCCGCGACCGGAGTTCCGCGTGGTCAGCGCGATCCGTTGCGAGCAGCCGCGAACGCCCTGCGAGCCCCTGGCGATCCGGTTAGCCGGGCCGCTTTGGCGCTGACCCCGGAGGTCGATGAACTACTGAAGCACTACCCACTGCGTGAGCTGGTGACCCGCGGCGAGCAGTACGGCGTGTGGGTCGATCGGCCGCTTGCCCGCTTCGGCTCCTGGTACGAGATGTTCCCGAGGTCGACCGGCGGCTGGGACGCCGACGGAAACCCGGTGCACGGTAACTTCTCCACCGCGGCGGCGGCGCTGCCGCGGATCGCGCAGATGGGCTTCGACGTGGTTTACCTGCCACCGATCCACCCGATCGGCAAAGTCCACCGCAAGGGCCGCAACAACACCGCGACCGCCGTTCCCGGTGACGTCGGATCGCCGTGGGCGATCGGGAGCGATGAGGGTGGCCACGACGCGGTGCATCCGCAGCTGGGCACGATCGCCGACTTCGACAAATTTGTGGCAGCCGTGCACGACTTGGGCATGGAGGTGGCCCTGGATTTGGCGTTGCAGTGCGCGCCGGATCACCCGTGGGCCAGCGAGCACCGGGAGTGGTTCACCGAATTACCGGACGGCACCATCGCCTACGCCGAAAACCCGCCGAAGAAATACCAGGACATCTACCCGGTCAACTTCGACAATGACCCCGCCGGACTCTACGACGAGGTGTTGCGCGTGGTCCGGCACTGGATGGACCACGGGGTGAAGGTCTTTCGGGTCGACAATCCGCACACCAAGCCGCCCAACTTCTGGGCGTGGCTGATCGGTCAGGTGAAGGCGATCGACCCCGATGTGCTGTTTTTGTCCGAGGCGTTCACACCGCCGGCCCGTCAGTACGGGCTCGCCAAGCTGGGTTTCACCCAGTCCTACAGCTACTTCACCTGGCGCACGGCCAAGTGGGAGCTCACCCAATTCGGCGAGGAGATCCCCGCGTTCGCCGACTTCCGCCGCCCCAACTTGTTCGTCAACACCCCCGACATCTTGCATGCCGTCCTGCAGCACAACGGCCCGGGCATGTTCGCGGTACGCGCCGTGCTGGCGGCAACGATGAGCCCGGCCTGGGGAATGTACTCAGGCTACGAACTCTTCGAGCACCGTGCTGTGCTGGAGGGCAGCGAGGAATATCTAGACTCGGAGAAGTACGAGCTGCGCCCCCGCGATTTCGCAGGCGCACTGGCGGCTGGACAGTCGCTGGAGCCATTTATCACACAGCTGAACAACATTCGTCGACTCCATCCCGCTCTCCAGCAGCTGCGGAACATCACATTCCATTCCGTCGACAACGACGCATTGATGGCTTACAGCAAATTCGACCCGATCACCGGCGACTGTGTCCTGGTCGTGGTGACGCTCGACGCCTTCGGGCCGGAGGAGGCGACGTTGTGGTTGGACATGGCAGCACTGGGTATGGAACATCACGAGCGGTTTTGGGTGCGAGACGAGATAACCGGCGAGGAATACCAATGGGGACAAGCCAACTACATACGCATCGATCCCGGCCGCGCAGTCGCCCACATCATCAACATGCCGCTCATACCGTCCGAATCCCGAAGCACACTGCTGCGCCGGAGGTGACGCTGCGATGACACCCACCGATCAACTCGCCCGAACCAACCTGGCGCCTGAACCCAATGACCTGGCTCGCTTGCTAGCCGGCGAGCACCACAATCCGCACGGCATCCTGGGCGCCCACGAGTACGGCAACCAGACAGTGATCCGGGCGTTTCGACCGCACGCCACCGACGTGGTCGCACTCGTCGGTGACGAGCGGTTTCCGCTGCAGCACATCGACTCCGGTCTGTTCGCGGTGGCGCTGCCATTCGCCAACCTCATCGACTACCGCCTCGAGGTGAGCTACGGCTCCGACCCGCACACCGTCGCCGACGCCTACCGGTTCCTGCCGACACTGGGCGAGGTCGATCTGCATCTGTTCGGCGAGGGCCGCCACGAACGATTGTGGGAGGTGCTGGGCGCCCACCCCCGCTCGTTTACCACCGCCGACGGCGTGGTCGAGGGTGTGTCATTCGCCGTCTGGGCACCCAACGCCAAGGGTGTCAGCCTGATCGCGGAATTCAACGGCTGGAACGGCAACGATGCCCCGCTGCGGGTGCTCGGCTCGTCGGGTGTGTGGGAGCTGTTCTGGCCGGACTTTCCACTCGATGGCTTGTACAAGTTCCGGGTGCACGGCGCCGACGGCTCAGTGACCGACCGCGCCGATCCCTTCGCATTCGCCACCGAGGTGCCGCCGCAAACCGCGTCGCGGGTAACCTCGAGCAACTACCGCTGGGCTGACGACGAATGGATGACCGCGCGGGCTCAGCGGAATCCGGTATTCGAGCCGATGAGCACCTACGAAGTCCACCTGGGCTCGTGGCGACCGGGCCTCAGTTATCGCGAGCTTGCCCATGAGCTGACAGAATACGTTGTGACACAAGGGTTTACTCACATCGAGCTGCTGCCCGTGGCCGAGCATCCGTTCGGTGGATCCTGGGGGTATCAGGTCACGTCCTACTATGCGCCGACGTCCCGATTCGGCACGCCCGACGAGTTCCGGGCGCTTGTCGACGCGCTGCACCAGGCCGGTGTCGGCGTCATCGTCGACTGGGTCCCGGCCCACTTCCCGAAGGACTCATGGGCGCTCGGCCGTTTTGACGGCACACCCCTCTACGAGCACTCCGACCCCCGACGCGGTGAGCAACTCGACTGGGGCACTTACGTGTTCGACTTCGGCCGCGCCGAGGTACGTAATTTCCTGGTGGCCAACGCGTTGTACTGGCTCGATGAATTCCACATTGACGGGCTGCGAGTCGACGCCGTCGCCTCGATGCTCTACCTCGATTATTCGCGCCCAGCAGGCGGCTGGACGCCGAACATCTACGGCGGCCGGGAAAACCTGGAAGCGGTGCAGTTCTTGCAGGAGATGAACGCCACGGCGCACAAGGCGGCGCCGGGAATCGTCACCATCGCCGAGGAGTCAACATCGTGGGCAGGTGTGTCGAGGCCAACATCCGTTGGCGGCCTGGGCTTTTCGATGAAGTGGAACATGGGCTGGATGCACGACACCCTCGACTACATCAGCCACGATCCGGTGCACCGCAGTTATCACCACCACGCGATCACCTTCTCGATGCTCTACGCGTTCAGCGAGAACTTCGTGCTACCGCTCAGCCACGACGAGGTGGTGCACGGCAAGGGCACCCTGTGGGGGCGGATGCCGGGCAACGACCACGCGAAGGCGGCCGGGCTGCGCAGCCTGCTGGCCTACCAGTGGGCGCACCCCGGGAAGCAGCTGCTGTTCATGGGTCAGGAATTCGGGCAGCGCGCCGAATGGTCCGAAGAACGCGGCCTCGACTGGTTCCAACTCGACGAGAACAGCTTCTCGGGCGGCATATCGCGCCTGGTGCGCGACATCAACCAGATCTACCGCAGCCACCCGGCGCTGTGGAGTCAGGACACCACGCCGGAGGGCTATTCGTGGATCGACGCCAACGACTCCGCGAACAACGTGCTGAGTTTCCTGCGCTACGGCAGCGATGGATCGGTGATGGCCTGCGTGTTCAATTTCGCGGGTGCCGAGCACAGCGGTTACCGGCTCGGGCTGCCCACCGCCGGACGGTGGCGTGAGGTGCTTAACACCGATGCAACCGGCTACAACGGCACCGGGATCGGCAACCTCGGCGGCGTCGATGCGACCGACGAGCCGTGGCACGGCCGCCCGGCTTCTGCGGTGCTGGTGTTGCCGCCCACGTCGGCGCTGTGGCTAGAGCTGGAATAGCGGGCTGGCGATTAGTACAGCGCGTTGGCGAGGTTGCGCCGCCCCGCGATGACGTCGGGGTCGGCGGGATCGAAAAGTTCAAACAACTCGATCAGCCGGGTGCGCACCGAGGTTCGTTCGTCACCGGACGTTCGCCGTACCAGCGCAACCAGACGTTCGAACGCCCCGCGCACATCCTGGCTCAGGATCTGGACGTCGGCAGCGGCTAACGCGGCCTCGATATCATCAGGGGCGGCGTCGGCGGCGGCCACAACCTCAGGCCCATGCGCAGTCGCCCGCATCAAGAAGGCGAGCTGGCGCACCGCGCCCTTTGCTTCGGCGTGGTTGGGATCGGAATCCAGAATCGCCTGATACGAATCTGAGGCCGCGGCCAAGTCACCATCCTCAAGCTGCTGGCGAGCAAGAGCGAGCGCCGGGTCCACCTGCTCGGGTTGCTCGGAATCCGTTGCGCCATCCAGCTTGCCGGAGGTTGCCGACAGCAGAGAGTCCACCCAGCGGCGTAACTGATCGGCGGGCTGTATGCCCTGGAAACTGGAAAGCGGCTGTCCGCCAGCCAAAGCCACTACGGTCGGGACCACTTCCACGCCGAATATCTGGGCTACCCGGGGGGCGGTGTCAACATTGACGCTCACCAGTGACCACTTCCCGTTGTCAGCGGCCGCTAGACCCGACAAAGTGTCAGCCAATTGGAGGCAGACATCGCTGCGCGGCGACCACAGCAGCACGACAACCGGCATCTGGTTGGACCGAAGCAGCACCTCATCTTCGAAGTTGGCTTCGGTGATCGCGACGCCGGCGGGGGTGGTGTCTCCCCCGGATGCATCACCGCTGGACGGCGCACTTTGCTTGAGGCCGGACAGATCGACCGCGCCGGTCATGGCAGGCCCGATCGGGGGTCGAGGACGGGTCACGTCGTCAAGTTTGGCATGTCGCTGGCCAACCCCGCCCACCCGGTTGCGGCGGCCAGGGCCCGGATGCGAAAACGCGGCCGAACCCCTTCACCGAACCATTCTGTGGCGGCTGTATGACCAAAATCACATCGTCTGCCAATTTTGCACGCGCTCACACTGCCAGCAACCATCGGCCTCACGGCAATCGAACACATGTGCGCCCAACAAAGGCGGATACGGCGCCACCCGGACTGGATGGCGCGCTAGCCCGCCCGCAGGATCAGCGCGTCGCCCTGCCCACCCGCACCACACAGCGCCGCGACACCGTATCGGGAACCCCGCCGCGCCAGCTCCAGAGCCACGTGCAGCGTGATCCGCGCACCCGACATGCCGATGGGATGCCCGATGGCGATAGCACCGCCATTCACGTTGACGAGGTCGGGGTCAACACCCAGTTCCTGTGTCGAGGCCAATGCCACCGCAGAGAACGCCTCGTTGATCTCCACTACATCGAGTTGGTCGACCGAGATACCTTCGCGGCGAAGAGCTTTCTTGATCGCGTTGGCCGGCTGCGACTGCAGCGTCGAATCCGGGCCGGCCACCACGCCATGTGCGCCAATTTCGACCAGCCACGACAATCCCAGTTCGGTGGCCTTGTCCTTGTTCATCACGACGACCGCGGCCGCGCCGTCGGAAATCTGCGACGCTGACCCGGCCGTGATGGTGCCATCGCGACGAAATGCCGGTTTGAGACCGGCCAGAGACTCGGCGGTGGTGTTTGCGCGTATCCCCTCATCCTCGTTGAACTGCAAGGGATCGCCTTTACGCTGCGGAATGTTCACCGCCACCACCTCGTCGGCGAAGACGCCATCCTTCCATGCCGCGGCGGCCTTCTGGTGCGACCGCGCAGCGAATTCGTCCTGTTCGAGACGGGTGAACTTGTCGACGTCGTTGCGCTGCTCGGTCAGCGCGCCCATCGGCTGGTCGGTGAATACGTCGTGCAGGCCGTCGTAGGCCATGTGGTCCAGAACCGTCACGTCGCCGTACTTGTAGCCTGACCGGCTGTCGATCAGCAGGTGCGGCGCCTTGGTCATCGACTCCTGGCCACCAGCCACCACCACATCGAACTCGCCAGCCCGAATGAGCTGGTCAGCAAGTGCAATGGCGTCGAGACCGGACAGGCACATCTTATTAATGGTCATTGCCGGGACATCCCAACCGATACCGGCGGCGACTGCTGCCTGTCGTGCGGGCAGCTGGCCGGCGCCGGCGGTCAGCACCTGACCCATGATCACGTACTCGACCGCCGCGGCGGGCACATTGGCCTTCTCCAGAGCCCCGGCGATCGCGATGGCGCCCAGATCGCTGCCCGAAAAATCCTTCAGCGAGCCCATCAACTTGCCAATCGGTGTTCGTGCTCCAGCAACGATTACCGATGTCGTCATGACTACCTCCAGAGGGGGGCCTATCTGCCGATCCTGCGGATCTCAGAAGCAGAATCTTTCTCGTCAGGTTACCGTTACGTTATGACCACCGATCAAGTTGGCGCCCGTCGAGTCCTCGCCACCGCGTTGGTGACGGCGGTCGACCACGTCGGCATTGCGGTTCCCGACCTCGACGCTGCGATCGCGTGGTACCACGACCACCTGGGCATGATTGTTTTGCACGAGGAAATCAACGACGACCAGGGCATTCGCGAGGCGATGTTGTCGGTGCGCGGCGCTCCGGTCGGCAGCGCACAGGTGCAGCTGATGGCCCCGATCGACGAGTCGTCGGTGATCGCGAAGTTCCTCGACAAGCGCGGACCGGGCATCCAGCAGCTGGCCTACCGCGTCAGCGACCTCGAGACCCTCACCGAGCGGCTGCGCGAGCAGGGCGTCCGGCTGCTCTACGAAGCGCCGCGACGCGGCACAGCGAACTCGCGGATCAACTTCATCCACCCCAAGGACGCCGGTGGCGTCCTGATTGAGCTGGTCGAATCGGCCGCCGACTCAGACTCCGAGTAAGTACGCCTAAGACCATCGTCGGGTCGGCCCGCGGGTTGCGCGATTAGCCCAGCACGGCGTGTGCCAGTGTCGCCGGTCGTCGACCGAAACATCACCCGAGTCTGCTAACCAGACCACCACATGAGCCGTGCCGGAACGGATTTCGTGGTCGCAGCCGGGGCAGCGATACGTCTTGACGGCTCGTGCGGCGGCCACTGGTCGCACTTCGTAGTCGTGGCCGTCGGGTCCGGTTTCCACCCGGCGCTGCGCTGGCAGCGGCCGAAGGGACTGCTGCCTACGCGGCGGGATGCGGCGCCGAGCCATGGCACCAGTCTAGTAAGACAGCTCAGAACAGTCGGTACTCGTCAGAATCCATTCCTCGCATCTCGTCGTAATCCAGTGTCAGACAACGGATCCCGCGATCGATCGCCAAGGTTCTTGCCTGCGGCTTGATCTGCTGGGCGGCGAATACCCCACGCACCGGCGCGAGCACGCTGTCCCGGTTGAGCAACTCGAGGTAGCGGGTGAGCTGCTCGACACCGTCGATCTCCCCGCGGCGTTTGATCTCGACCGCGACCGAGCGTCCCTGTTCGTCGCGGCACAGCAGGTCGACCGGCCCGATCGCCGTCATGTACTCGCGGCGCACCAAGGTGTATCCGGCGCCGAGCAGCTCCACGTGCTCGGCGAGTAACGCTTGCAGGTGGGCTTCGACGCCGTCCTTGACCAGCCCGGGGTCGACGCCTAGGTCATGGCTGGAGTCGTGCTCGATGTCCTCGACGGTGATGCGCAATTGCTCGCCGGCCTTGTTCTGCACCACCCATACCGGCAGCGTGCCGTCGAGCTCTTCGGTGAGCCAACACGGCGGACTCATCCAGTTCAGCGGCTTGTAGGCGCGGTCGTCGGCGTGCACGCTCACCGAGCCGTCCGCCTTGAACAGCAGCAGTCGACGCGCCGACGGCAGATGAGCGGTGAGCCGGCCGAGATAGTCCACCGTGCACTGGGCAATGACGAGACGCACCCGACTCACATTAGGGGCAGGTCCGCCCGCCCAACCCAGACAAATTAGGCTGGCGCCACGATGATGGCCACAAGAACGGTCGCGCAACGACTGGGCCGGCTGCTGGAGGTAGTCACCCGACAGAGCGGTCGGTTGCCAGAGACCCCGGCATACGGCTCCTGGCTGCTCGGGCGGCCGTCGGAAAGTCAGAGCCGCCGGCGGGTACGCATTCAGCTCATCCTGACCGTCTGCATCCTCGCGACGAATCTGATCGGAATCGGCGTCGCGCTGCTGCTGCTGACCATCGCCTTCCCTTCCCCCAGCATCTTCAGCGACGCTCCATGGTGGATCACCTTCGTCGTCGGACCGGCCTACATCGCCGTGGCACTGGCGCTCGGGGCGTACTGGATAACCCGGCGGACAATTAATGCGCTCCGTTGGGCGATTGAGGAACGCAAGCCCACCCCCGCCGATGAACGCAACACGTTTCTGGCCCCGTTCAGGTTAGCGCTCGGCGTACTCGTCTTGTGGGGCCTTGCGACTGCGTTGTTCACGACGCTGTACGGTCTGGCCGATAGCACGTTCATCCCCATCGTGGGTTTCTCGGTGGGCATCTGCGGCATTCTGGTGGCCACTGCCTGCTACCTGTTGACCGAGTTCGCGCTGCGCCCGGTGGCCGCTCAAGCTCTCGAGGCGGGCCGAGTGCCGCGGCGGTTGGCTCCTGGCATCATGGGCCGGACGCTGACGGTCTGGCTGCTCAGTTCCGGCGTCCCGGTTCTCGGCATCGCGATTACCGCGTTCTTCGCCTTGACGCTGGGAAATCTCAGCGAAACCCAGTTCGAGGTGGCGGTGCTGATCATTGCGACGGCAG
Source organism: uncultured Actinomycetota bacterium (assembly GCA_963743145.1). Lineage (GTDB taxonomy): Bacteria > Actinomycetota > Actinomycetes > Mycobacteriales > Mycobacteriaceae > Mycobacterium. The sequence goes on from CAVUOR010000002.1 coordinate 126,837, forward strand.
CGCTGATCTTCGGATTTGTCTTGATGTGGATCCTGTCCTGGCTGACCGCGACGCCGGTGCGGGTGGTGCGCGCGGCGCTCAGGCGTGTCGAGCAGGGCGATCTGCGAGGCGATCTGGTGGTCTTCGACGGCACTGAACTCGGCGAGCTGCAGCGTGGTTTCAACTCGATGGTCGACGGCTTGCGTGAGCGCGAACGAGTGCGCGACTTGTTCGGCCGTCACGTCGGGCGTGAAGTCGCCGCCGCCGCCGAGCGGGAACGACCAAAACTCGGAGGCGAAGAACGCCATGTTGCAGTGGTTTTCGTCGATATTGTCGGCTCGACGCAATTGGTGACGAGCCGCCCCGCCGCGGAAGTCGTGCAGCTACTCAACCGCTTTTTCGCGGTGATCGTCGAAGAGGTGGACCGCTATTGCGGACTGGTCAACAAATTCGAGGGCGATGCCGTGCTGGCGGTATTCGGCGCACCCAACCACCTCGACCGACCGGAGGACCAGGCGCTGGCCGCCGCCCGTGCCATCGCTGGTCGACTGAGCAGCGAGGTACCCGAGTGCCCAGCCGGCATCGGGGTCACGGCCGGGCAAGCCGTCGCCGGGAACGTCGGCGCCAAAGAGCGATTCGAATACACGGTAATCGGTGAGCCGGTCAACGAAGCCGCCCGACTGTGCGAACTGGCTAAGGATGAACCTGGCCGACTTTTGGCATCCTCGGACACCGTTGACGCCGCAACTGAAAATGAGCGGGCCCATTGGTCTTTGGGCGAGACGGTGACGCTGCGCGGCCATGACCAGCCGACGCGGCTCGCATCACCCGTGAGCCGGTATGACTGAGGGCTCGACCGTCACTGATTCGCCCTGACCCGGTCAACCACGACGATGTCGGATTTCCGCCAGTAATGTCAGTGGTCGGGTGTAATTGTCGAACCGTGCATGAAGACTTCGACCGCTGCTATCGGGCCGTGCAATCCAAGGACGCTCGGTTTGACGGCTGGTTTGTCACCGCGGTGCTGACCACCGGGATTTATTGCCGCCCCAGCTGTCCGGTCCGGCCACCGTTCGCCCGCAATGTCCGGTTTTATCCAACCGCGGCGGCCGCGCAACGTGCCGGCTTCCGCGCGTGCAAACGCTGCCGCCCGGACGCGTCGCCGGGGTCGCCCGAGTGGAACATCCGCGGCGACCTCGTCGCCCGGGCCATGCGGCTGATCGCCGACGGCACCGTGGACCGCGAAGGTGTCACCGGTCTTGCCGCCCGCCTCGGTTACACCACACGTCAGCTCGAGCGGCTGCTGCAGGCCGAAACCGGTGCCGGCCCGCTTGCCCTGGCCCGCGCGCAGCGCACGCAAACTGCGCGAATACTGATCGAGACAACAGATCTGCCTTTCGGCGATATCGCTTTTGCCGCAGGCTTTTCCAGCATCCGCCAGTTCAACGACACGCTGCGCCTGGTGTGCGACATCACTCCGACGCAGTTGCGCAAACGCGCAGCGGCACGGTTCGGGCGTGCCGCATTGGACGTACGGTCACCGGGGACGGTGTCGCTGCGCTTGCCGGTACGGGCCCCGTTCGCCTACGAAGGCGTCTTCGGTCATCTGGCCGCCGGCGTGGTGCCCGGATGCGAGGAGGTGCGCGATGGCGCATATCGCCGCACGCTACGGCTGCCGTCCGGAAACGGCATAGTCAGCCTGACACCCGCGCCCGATCATGTCCGATGTCTGCTGGTGCTCGACAACTTCCGGGACCTGACGACCGCGATCTCCCGTTGCAGGCGGCTACTAGACCTCGACGCGGATCCGGAGGCGGTGATCGAGATCTTGCAATCTGATCCGGCACTGGCCCCGGTGGTGGCCAAGGCGCCGGGGCAACGCATACCCCGCACTGTCGATGAGGCCGAACTCGCGGTGCGAGCGGTACTGGGTCAGCAGGTGTCAACCAAGGCCGCGCGAACCCACGCGAGCAGGCTGGTTATCGCATATGGCCAGCCGGTCCACGACGCCGACGGCGCACTGACGCACACCTTTCCGTCGGTCGAGCAGCTCGCCGACATCGATCCGATCCATCTGGCCGTCCCGGCGGCACGCCGGCGGACCCTGACCGCCCTGATCGCCGGGCTGGCCGATGGCAGCGTGGTCCTTGACACCGGCTGCGACTGGGACGCGGCCCGTCAGCAGTTGCTGGCACTGCCCGGCATCGGGCCGTGGACCGCCGAGGTGATCGCCATGCGCGGTCTGGGTGACCCGGACGCCTTTCCAGTCAGCGACCTCGGATTGCGCTTGGCTGCCGAGCAATTGGGTTTGCCGACCGCTCAGCGGGCACTGACTGCACGAAGCCGTCCGTGGCGCCCCTGGCGCTCCTACGCCACACAACATCTTTGGACCACGCTGGAGCATCCGGTGAACCACTGGCCGTCGAAGGAGATCGCATGATCCACTACCGCACCATTGACAGCCCGATCGGTCCGTTGGCGCTGGCGGGGCGCGGCGGCGCGCTGACGAATCTGCGCATGCTGAACCAAACCTATGAGCCGAACCGCACTGACTGGGTGCCCGACGACCGGGTCTTTCCGGACGCGGTCGACCAGCTCGAGGCGTACTTCGCCGGCCAGCGCACCGATTTCGAGCTCGAACTCAGCTTGGTGGGTAGCGAGTTTCAGCGGCGGGTTTGGCAGGCGCTGCTAACGATTCCGTACGGGGAAACCCGATCGTACGGAGAGATCGCGGAACAGATCGGCGCATCGGGTGCCGCTCGCGCCGTCGGGCTGGCAAATGGCCACAATCCGATCGCCATTATCGTCCCGTGCCACCGGGTGATCGGTGCGAACGGAAGTCTTACCGGATACGGCGGCGGCCTCGATCGGAAACGGTCGCTGCTCGAAATGGAGAAAAACGTAAAATCGGGGAATTTAATGCTTTTTGATTAAGGCTTCGTTTGAATGCAAAAAAGGGCACCGTTTCCGGTGCCCTTTTTTGGGTGTGTGTTCGGCGGTGTCCTACTTTTCCACCCGGGTTGGGTAGTATCATCGGCGCTGGCAGGCTTAGCTTCCGGGTTCGGGATGGGTCCGGGCGTTTCCCTGTCGCTGTGGCCGCCGTAACTTTATGTAATTTGTTTTGGTGGTGGGGTGCGGTGTGGGTGTGGGATTTTGTGGTTGCGTGTGTGTGTAAGTTTTCGGCCGGTTAGTGCCAGTTCCCTGCGCCTGTTGCCAGGGGTGTAGGTCTGGTCTATTGATCCCGTGGTCTGCGGGGGGCCTTATCCCACTTGATGGGTGAGAAACCTGGTCTTGGAGGGGGCTTCCCGCTTAGATGCTTTCAGCGGTTATCCTGTCCGAACGTGGCTATCCAGCGGTGCCCCTGGTGGGACAACTGGTGGACCAGAGGTTCGTCCGTCCCGGTCCTCTCGTACTAGGGACAGGTTTCCTCAGGTTTCTGACGCGCGCGGCGGATAGAGACCGAACTGTCTCACGACGTTCTAAACCCAGCTCGCGTGCCGCTTTAATGGGCGAACAGCCCAACCCTTGGGACCTGCTCCAGCCCCAGGATGCGACGAGCCGACATCGAGGTGCCAAACCATCCCGTCGATATGGACTCTTGGGGAAGATCAGCCTGTTATCCCCGGGGTACCTTTTATCCGTTGAGCGACACCCCTTCCACTCGGGGGTGCCGGATCACTAGTCCCGACTTTCGTCCCTGCTTGACGTGTAGGTCTTGCAGTCAAGCTCCCTTGTGCACTTGCACTCGCCACCTGATTGCCGTCCAGGTTGAGGGAACCTTTGGGCGCCTCCGTTACATTTTAGGAGGCAACCGCCCCAGTTAAACTACCCGCCAGGCACTGTTCCTGAACCCGGTTCAGGGTTCGAGGTTAGAGGTCCAATACGATCAGAGTGGTATTTCAACAACGACTCCGCAATTACTGGCGTAATTGTTTCATAGTCTCCCACCTATCCTACACAAACCGTACCGAACATCAATACCAAGTTGTAGTGAAGGTCCCGGGGTCTTTTCGTCCTGCCGCGCGTAACGAGCATCTTTACTCGTAGTGCAATTTCGCCGAGTCTATGGTTGAGACAGTTGAGAAGTCGTTACGCCATTCGTGCAGGTCGGAACTTACCCGACAAGGAATTTCGCTACCTTAGGATGGTTATAGTTACCACCGCCGTTTACTGGGGCTTAAATTCTCCGCTTCACCCCGAAAGGGGTTAACGGGTCCTCTTAACCTTCCAGCACCGGGCAGGCGTCAGTCCGTATACCTCGTCTTGCGACTTCGCACGGACCTGTGTTTTTAGTAAACAGTCGCTTCTCACTGGTTTCTGCGACCCCCTCCCGCTGCCGGCCGCGCAGGCCATGACGGTGTGGGGGCCCCCCTTCTCCCGAAGTTACGGGGGCATTTTGCCGAGTTCCTTAACCATAGTTCTCTCGTACGCCTCGGTATTCTCTACCTGACCACCTGTGTCGGTTTGGGGTACGGGCCGTGTGTGTGCTCGCTAGAGGCTTTTCTTGGCAGCATAGGATCACCGAATTCACCTCATCCGGCTATGCATCACCTCTGGGAATATATGAACAGCGGATTTGCCTACTGTTCTTCCTACCGGCTTGCCCCAGTATTACCACTGACTGGTACGGCTACCTTCCTGCGTCACCCCATCGCTTGACTACTACCAACCCGGGTCCCACGCAGCCAGCAGCCCTCGCACCCCTAAAAGGGGATTGATCGGCCACCTTTTGGGTGGTTAGCAGAATTGATTCGTCACGGGCGCGCACACACGGGTACGGGAATATCAACCCGTTGTCCATCGACTACGCCTGTCGGCCTCGCCTTAGGTCCCGACTCACCCTGGGCGGACTGGCCTGGCCCAGGAACCCTTGGTCTTTCGGCGGGCAAGGTTCTCACTTGCCTTATCGCTACTCATGCCTGCATTCTCACTCCCCACACCTCCACCACACCATCACTAGGTGGCTTCACCGGTGAGAGGACGCTCCCCTACCCAACGATTACTCGTTGCCGCGGCTTCGGCGGTGTGCTTGAGCCCCGCTACATTATCGGCGCACAATCACTTGACCAGTGAGCTATTACGCACTCTTTCAAGGGTGGCTGCTTCTAAGCCAACCTCCTGGTTGTCTATGCGACTGCACATCCTTTCCCACTTAGCACACGCTTAGGGGCCTTAGCCGGCGATCTGGGCTGTTTCCCTTTCGACGCACGGAGCTTATCCCCCGCCGTCTCACTGCCACGCTCTACCACCACGGCATTCGGAGTTTGGCTGACGTCAGTAACCTAGTAGGGCCCATCGGCCATCCAGTAGCTCTACCTCCGCGGTGAACCACGCAACGCTGCACCTAAATGCATTTCGGGGAGAACCAGCTATCACGGAGTTTGATTGGCCTTTCACCCCTACCCACAACTCATCCCCTCAGTCTTCAACCTAAGTGGGTTCGGGCCTCCACGCGGTCTTACCCGCGCTTCACCCTGGCCATGGGTAGATCACTCCGCTTCGGGTCCAGAACACACCACTACACCCCCAAAAGGGGATACGCCCTATTCAGACTCGCTTTCGCTGCGGCTACCCCACCCGGGTTAACCTCGCGACATGTCCCTGACTCGCAGGCTCATTCTTCAAAAGGCACGCCATCACCCCACAACGAAGGCTCTGACGGCTTGTAGGCACACGGTTTCAGGTACTCTTTCACTCCCCTCCCGGGGTACTTTTCACCATTCCCTCACGGTACTGATCCGCTATCGGTCATCGAGAAGTATTCAGGCTTACCGGGTGGTCCCGGCAGATTCACAGCAGATTCCACGGGCCCGCTGCTACTCGGGAATTGATACAAGGCAGGTGCCGGATTTTCGCGTACCGGGCTCTCACCGTCTACGGCAGACCATCCCAGGCCACTTCCGCTAACCACAACACTTTCTCACTGCCCCTTAGCCGAGTAGAGCCAAGACATACCAATCCCACAACCCCGCACACACAACCCCTACCCGGTATCACATGCGTGCGGTTTAGCCATCCTCCGCGTTCGCTCGCCACTACTAGCGGAATCACTTTTGTTTTCTTCTCCTACGGGTACTGAGATGTTTCACTTCCCCGCGTTCCCTCCCGACGGCTATACATTCACCGCCAGGTGACACGACATCACTCGTGCCGGGTTACCCCATTCGGACATCCTCGGATCCACGCTCGGTTGACAGCTCCCCGAGGCATATCGCAGCCTCCCACGTCCTTCATCGGCTCTCGATGCCAAGGCATCCACCATGCGCCCTTAAACACTTACAAACACAAAAACCAAAGTTTTTCAAAAATTGCACAAAAGAACACGCCACCCACAAAAAGGGCAACGCATCCCCTTGATGCTCGCAACCACTATCCACAAATCAAACACCACACCCCACCACCAAGATGGAGCGACAACACCCAAGGATGTTGCCTCAGGACCCAATAGTGTGTCTGGCAATACATTGCTGTTGTGCACCCGGTGGGCGCCACTACAGCGACCCACCCCTTCACGGCTCACACCCCAGCCTGTTGCGGGGTGTTTTTCGTGGTGCTCCTTAGAAAGGAGGTGATCCAGCCGCACCTTCCGGTACGGCTACCTTGTTACGACTTCGTCCCAATCGCCGATCCCACCTTCGACAGCTCCCCCCACAAGGGTTAGGCCACTGGCTTCGGGTGTTACCGACTTTCATGACGTGACGGGCGGTGTGTACAAGGCCCGGGAACGTATTCACCGCAGCGTTGCTGATCTGCGATTACTAGCGACTCCGACTTCACGGGGTCGAGTTGCAGACCCCGATCCGAACTGAGACCGGCTTTAAAGGATTCGCTTAACCTCACGGCATCGCAGCCCTTTGTACCGGCCATTGTAGCATGTGTGAAGCCCTGGACATAAGGGGCATGATGACTTGACGTCATCCCCACCTTCCTCCGAGTTGACCCCGGCAGTCTCTCACGAGTCCCCGGCATTACCCGCTGGCAACATGAGACAAGGGTTGCGCTCGTTGCGGGACTTAACCCAACATCTCACGACACGAGCTGACGACAGCCATGCACCACCTGCACACAGACCACAAGGGAACTGATATCTCTACCAGCGTCCTGTGCATGTCAAACCCAGGTAAGGTTCTTCGCGTTGCATCGAATTAATCCACATGCTCCGCCGCTTGTGCGGGCCCCCGTCAATTCCTTTGAGTTTTAGCCTTGCGGCCGTACTCCCCAGGCGGGGTACTTAATGCGTTAGCTACGGCACGGATCCCAAGGAAGGAAACCCACACCTAGTACCCACCGTTTACGGCGTGGACTACCAGGGTATCTAATCCTGTTCGCTCCCCACGCTTTCGCTCCTCAGCGTCAGTTACTGCCCAGAGACCCGCCTTCGCCACCGGTGTTCCTCCTGATATCTGCGCATTCCACCGCTACACCAGGAATTCCAGTCTCCCCTGCAGTACTCCAGTCTGCCCGTATCGCCCGCACGCCCCCAGTTAAGCCAGGGAATTTCACGAACAACGCGACAAACCACCTACGAGCTCTTTACGCCCAGTAATTCCGGACAACGCTCGCACCCTACGTATTACCGCGGCTGCTGGCACGTAGTTGGCCGGTGCTTCTTCTCCACCTACCGTCAACCCACCAAAAGCGGGCCTTCGTCGATGGTGAAAGAGGTTTACAACCCGAAGGCCGTCATCCCCCACGCGGCGTCGCTGCATCAGGCTTGCGCCCATTGTGCAATATTCCCCACTGCTGCCTCCCGTAGGAGTCTGGGCCGTATCTCAGTCCCAGTGTGGCCGGACACCCTCTCAGGCCGGCTACCCGTCGTCGCCTTGGTAGGCCATCACCCCACCAACAAGCTGATAGGCCGCGGGCCCATCCCACACCGTTAAAAACTTTCCACCACAGCACATGCATGCCGTAGTCCTATCCGGTATTAGACCCAGTTTCCCAAGCTTATCCCGAAGTGCAGGGCAGATCACCCACGTGTTACTCACCCGTTCGCCACTCGAGCACCCCCGAAGGGGCCTTTCCGTTCGACTTGCATGTGTTAAGCACGCCGCCAGCGTTCGTCCTGAGCCAGGATCAAACTCTCCAAACAAAAACCCCCACACCACAAAGTGCAGGCAGAATTCACAATCAGAGAAAACCTGACAAAACAAAACAACAAAACCACACCCCAACACGGGGCATCAAGGCATGGCAAAAAAACAACAACAAAAACAAAACCACCAAACACACTATTGAGTTCTCAAACAACACCCCTAAACAGGCAACCCTGCTACTATACTCTGCGGCACAGACACCGTCAACTGCACTGACGATCCCTTGAGGAAGCGCCGTGCGTCGTTACGTCCTACTAGTCTACGCGCTCAATCTCCGCTCCGAGACTGACCAGATTCTCCACGAACAGCGGATAGCCGCGGTCGATATGAAAGACGTCGTGCACCTCGGTGTCACCGTCGGCGACCAATCCGGCAAGCACCAGACCGGCGCCGGCCCGGATGTCCGACGACCACACGGGTGCACTCGATAGTTGCGGCAGACCCCGCACGACGGCATGGTGCCCGTCGGTGCGGGCGTCGGCACCAAGGCGGATCATCTCCTCGACAAAACGGAACCGCGCCTCGAACACGTTCTCGGTGATCATCGATGTGCCATCGGCGATCGACGCCAGCCCGATCGCCATCGGCTGCAGATCCGTCGGGAACCCCGGGAACGGCAACGTTGCGACGTTGACGGCCTTCGGACGCTCGTACTGCGTCACGCGAAAACTGTCGTCGGTCTGGGTGACGGTGGCGCCCACATCGTGCAGTTTGTGCAGTACAACCTGAAGATGCGCCGGATCAACCCCTGTCACCGTAATGTCGCCGCGGGTCATCGCTGCGGCGATGCCCCAGGTGGCTGCCACGATCCGGTCGCCGATGACACGATGCTCGGTCGGGTACAGCCGCGGAACACCGGTAATCGTCATCGTCGGCGAGCCGGCACCTTCGACCTGCGCACCCATCTGGTTGAGCATCGTGCACAGGTCCACCACGTCGGGCTCGCGCGCCGCATTGTGAATCGTGGTGACGCCCTCGGCCAAGACTGCGGCCATCAGGATGTTCTCGGTGGCTCCTACCGACGGAAACTCCAGCTGAATTTCGGCGCCCCGCAAGGTATCTGCCTGTGCGACAACGCAGCCGTGCTCGATATTGCAGACGGCACCCAACTGCCGCAGCCCGGCTTGATGCATATCCAACGGACGTGACCCGATGGCGTCGCCGCCCGGCAGCGCGACCTTGGCCCGCTTGCATCGCCCGACCAGGGGGCCGAGTACGCAGACCGAGGCTCGGAACTGACGGACCGCGGCGAAGTCGGCGTCGTACTTCGGCTCGTCCGGGGAGGTGATGCGCACGGTAGCGCCAGCCAGTTCGACGGTGGCACCCAGGCCCCTCAGCACTTCTGCCATCAACGGGACGTCGAGGATGTCGGGGCAGTTGGTGATCGTGCTGGTGCCCTCGGCCAACAGTGCCGCAGCCATCAACTTGAGAACGCTGTTCTTCGCGCCGCCGACGGCGACTTCGCCGGACAACCGACTGCCACCGGTCACCACGAATCGCTCGGCCACCCGGGTTAGTTTAGTGAAGCGTTATCGACCTGTCAGTCAAGCACCTCAGTCCGGGCGGTACGGTTTTTAGTCATGGCAGTGCACCTGACCCGCATCTATACCCGGACCGGCGACGACGGAACCACCGGGTTAAGCGATTTTTCGCGGGTCTCCAAGAACGATGAGCGGTTGGTGGCGTATGCGGACTGCGACGAGGCCAACGCGGCGATCGGCGCGGCGATCGCGCTGGGAAATCCGAAGCAACGCATCACCGACGTCCTAAGACAGATCCAGAACGATCTGTTCGATGCCGGTGCGGATCTTTCGACACCGGTTGTGAAGAATCCAAAGTATCCGCCGCTGCGCATCACGCAGTCCTACATCGATCGACTCGAGGCGTGGTGTGACGAGTTCAACGAAGGCCTGCCGGCGCTCAACTCCTTTGTGCTTCCGGGTGGTTCGCCGCTGTCGGCGCTGCTCCATATTGCCCGAACGGTGGCACGCCGCGCTGAACGTTCGGCCTGGGCCGCAATCGAACTGCACCCGTCCGACGTCAGTGAACTGCCCGCGAAGTATCTGAATCGACTGTCCGACTTGCTGTTTATCTTGTGTCGGGTGGCCAACCCCGATGGTGACGTGCTCTGGCTACCGGGCGGCGGACAGCCCGACCGGCCGAAGAAGTAAAAGCGGATCAGACGCTGCGGCGGCGCGCGCGCGGCGAGGGACGAGACTCCAACCACGACTGGAAAGCGGTCAATGCGCCTCGGTCCAGCGCGATTTCGTAGCCCCCTCTACGGTCCTGCGTGGTGTCACGCAGTTCCAGCACAATGATCTCTTCAGTCATGATGTCGAACTCGTCGCCGCGTGGTGGACGCCGGGAAACGACCTCCACACCTCGCCGGTTGAGTTGTCGATCAGGCCACAAGCGAACACTGGACAATCGGTAGAACGCGGCATCCCCACCCCGGTAACGGATCACGCCATGGCGCCAACCGTGGCCGCCCACTGCAGGGATATCCCGCATGATCGCCGCAGTCCCGCCCTGGCGCAGCTTCCACAGCCGATAACTCAAGGCGACGACCGCGATTCCCAACACGGCGACGAGCACGACCATGGCAATCATGAGCGCGCTCATCGGCCGCGGGCCTGCTAGTCGATCGCGCCGATAGCGCGCAGTCTGGCGCGGCCCCTGGCAGCGATGCGGGGATCGTCTGACTCCGAATCTTCTTTAGCCGCAGTCTCGTTGATCTCCGAATCGAATTCCGCGGATTCAGCGAGGATGCTGACGCCCTCCTCGGTCACCGACATAAAGCCGCCGTCCACCGCGATGCGCAGGTCTTCCTCTCCATCACGTTCGACGCGCACCATGGCATCGTCGATCAACTGCGCCACCAGCGGGATATGCCTTGGCATGATACCGATCTCCCCAACGGTGGTGCGGGTGAAGATGAACGTCGCCTCGCCCGACCAGATCTTCCGGTCGACGGCAACGATCTCCACCTTCATCTCGGCCATGTCAAGCCACCTTTCGCCGCTGGCAAGAACGCATCACAGCTTGGCGCCGAAGCTTTCAGCCTTCTTCGCCAGGTCGTCGAGGCCGCCGATCAGGAAGAATGCCTGCTCGGGCACATGGTCGAAATCGCCCTTTGTCAGCTTGTCGAACGCCTCGATGGTTTCCTTCAACGGAACGGTGGAACCCGGCTGACCGGTGAACTGTTCGGCGGCCATCATGTTCTGCGAGAGGAACCGCTCGATGCGTCGCGCCCGGTTGACCTGTTGCTTGTCCTCTTCGGAGAGCTCGTCGATACCCAGAATCGCGATGATGTCTTGTAGGTCCTTGTAGCGCTGCAGGATCCGAATGACTTCCTGCGCCACCCGGTAGTGCTCGTCACCGACGACGCTGGGGTCCAGGATGGTGGAACTGGACGCCAACGGGTCCACGGCGGGGAAGATGCCCTTGGAGAACACATTTCGGGACAGCTCGGTGGTGGCATCCAGGTGTGCGAACGTCGTCGCCGGCGCCGGGTCGGTGTAGTCGTCGGCGGGCACGTACACGGCTTGCATCGAGGTGATGGACTTACCCCGCGTCGAGGTGATCCGCTCCTGAAGCTCACCCATTTCGTCAGCCAATGTGGGCTGATATCCCACGGCCGAGGGCATCCGGCCAAGCAGCGTAGAGACCTCGGATCCGGCCTGGGTGAACCGGAAGATGTTGTCGATGAACAACAACACGTCCTGGCCCGCTTCGTCGCGGAAATACTCGGCCATCGTCAATGCCGACAGCGCGACCCGCATACGGGTGCCGGGCGGCTCGTCCATCTGACCGAACACCAGCGCGGTGTCCTTGAGCACGTCGGCTTCGCCAAGCTCGACCCACAGGTCGTTGCCCTCGCGAGTGCGCTCGCCTACGCCGCCGAACACCGAAGTACCACCAAAGTTTCGGGCGATGCGGTTGATCATCTCCTGAATCAGCACCGTCTTGCCCACGCCCGCACCACCGAACAGCGCGATCTTGCCGCCACGGACGTACGGCGTCAGCAAGTCGACGACCTTCAAGCCGGTCTCCAGCATCTCGGTGCGCGGTTCCAGCTCGTCGAACGGCGGTGGCTTACGGTGAATGGGCCAGTGATCAAAGTCTTTTCCGTAGCCTTCTTCATCCAGGCAGTCGCCCAGCGCGTTGAACACGTGGCCCTTCACGCCCTCGCCGACTGGCACCGAAATCGAGGCACCGGTGTTGATCACCTCGACGCCGCGTACCAGCCCGTCGGTGGGCTGCATCGAGATGGTGCGCACCAGGTTGTCGCCGAGATGATTGCGCTACCTCCAGCGTCAACGTCTTGGCGAGTGCCTTGAACGTGACCTCGGCGTGCAGAGCGTTGAATAGCTCCGGTACCGAACCACGGGGAAACTCGACGTCGACGACCGGTCCGGCGATCCGCACCACCCGGCCCTTGGTATTGGAGTCCTTGGAGTTCCCGGAGTTCTTCGACTTCTGTGTCTGTCTGGTGGCAGCCATAATCTTCTTCGCTTCCTGATGGGTCTTACGTATCAGCATCGGCGAGGGCGTTGGCGCCGCCCACGATTTCGCTGATTTCCTGAGTTATTTGTGATTGCCGCTCACGATTGGCCTGGAGAGTGAGGTCCTTGACGAGATCGTCGGCGTTGTCGCTTGCCGATTTCATTGCCCGTTGCCGCGATCCCAGCTCCGATGCAGCGGAATCCAGCAACGCCGCATAGACGCGGGTGGTCAGGTAGCGCGGCAACAGCGCATCGAACAACGTCGTCGCATCGGGCTCGAACGAGTACAGCGTGTGCGGTTCGTTGTCTTCCTCGACGTACTCGACGAGCATTGGGGCAATGCGGTGCGCCTCGGGTGACTGCGACATCATTGACTTGAACTCGGTGTAAACGATGTGCAACTCGTCAACCGCTTCAGGAGCGTCCTCGTCAGACTCGTCGTCGTCAACACCGGCCATGAAGGCTTTCACCAGCGTCTGAGCTACCTTCACCGCATCCTCGTAGCTGGGCCGCTCCGAGAAGCCCGTCCACGACTCCGCGATGTCCCAATTCCGGAATGAGTAGTAGCCCTGCGCTTTCCGGCCGACGGTAAACAGTACCGGCGTTTTGCTTTCTTGTCGCAGCAGCGAGAAAAGCTCCTCAGCCCGACGGAAGGCGCTGGAGTTGTATGCGCCACATAGGCCACGGTCAGACGAGACCACCAGCACGCCGGCCCGTTTCGGTTCGGAACGCTCGACCAGCAACGGATGATCCAACGCCGCTTCCTCGGCCAGCGTGGTGAGCATGTTGGTGATCTCGTCGGCGTAGGGTTTGGCCGCCTCCAGCCGAGCCTGCGCCTTGCCGATGCGCGAGGTCGCGATCATTTCCTGTGCCTTGGTGATCTTTTTGATCGACTGGGCGGATCGGATCCGACCCCGCAACTCGCGAAGTGTGGCAGCCATACTCGGTTACTTTTTCTTCTTCTCCGGCGGCGCGGGCTTGTGAACCTGCACTGCCTCCTTGGCTAATTTCTCTTCGTCAAGGGCATCGACATGCTCGTCGGGCACCACCGAGCCGCCACCGGTTGCCGAGAATCCCTTCTTGAACTCGTTGACCGCCTCGGTCAACTTCTCTTCCCCTTCGTCGCCGAGCTTCTGGGATTCCCGGATCTCGGACAGGATGCCCTCTTCAGACGCGCGAACATGATCGAGGAACTCGCTTTCGAAGCGCCGCACGTCTTCGACTGGGACCGAGTCCAGGTGCCCGTTGGTGCCGAGGAAGATTGAGACCACCTGCTCCTCGACCGGCAGCGGTCGGTTTTGCTGTTGCTTGAGTAATTCGACCAACCGCTCACCCCGCGCCAGTTGGGATTTGGACGTGGCGTCAAGATCAGAAGCAAACGCCGCAAAGGATTCCAGCTCGCGATACTGAGACAGGTCCAGTCGTAGCGATCCGGCTACTTCCTTCATGGCCTTGATCTGCGCCGCGCCACCGACTCGGGACACCGACACACCAACGTTGATCGCCGGGCGGACACCCTGATTGAACAGGTCGGACTCCAGGAAGCACTGCCCATCGGTGATCGAGATGACATTGGTCGGGATGTAGGCCGAGATGTCGTTGGCTTTGGTCTCGATAATCGGCAGGCCCGTGAGCGACCCACCACCAAGATCGTCGGAAAGCTTTGCGCAACGCTCCAAAAGCCGGGAATGCAAGTAGAATACGTCGCCGGGGTAGGCTTCGCGGCCCGGTGGGCGACGCAACAGCAGGGAGATCGCCCGGTACGCCTCCGCCTGCTTGCTGAGGTCGTCGAACACGATCAAGACATGCTTGCCCTGATACATCCAGTGCTGCGCGATTGCCGAACCGGTGTATGGCGCAAGCCATTTGAAGCCAGCGGAGTCAGATGCGGGTGCGGCTACGATCGTCGTGTAGTCCATGGCGCCGCCCTCTTCCAGCGTGTGCTGCACGGAGGCGATGGTGGTGCCCTTCTGCCCGATAGCTACATAGACACACCGGACCTGCTTGTCCTCATCGTCACTCTCCCAGTTCTGCCGCTGGTTGAGGATGGTGTCGACGCAGACGGCGGTCTTGCCGGTCTTGCGGTCCCCGATGATCAGCTGGCGCTGGCCACGACCGATCGGCGTCATTGCGTCGATGGCCTTGATGCCAGTCTGTAGTGGCTCTTTGACGCCCTGACGCTGCACCACCGAGGGAGCCTGAATTTCCAGCGCCCTGCGCTCTTCAGATTCGATGTCGCCGCCCCCGTCAATCGGGTGACCGAGCGGGTTGATGACCCTGCCGAGAAACCCATCGCCGACCGGAACCGATAGCACCTCGCCGGTGCGCTTGACCTGCTGGCCCTGTTCGAGTTTCTCGAAGTCGCCCAAGATCACCGCGCCGACCCTGTGCTCGTCGAGGCTGAGCGCCACCCCCAGGACTCCGCCAGGGAATTCCAGCAGCTCTTGGGTCATCACCGACGGCAAGCCCTCGACATGGGCGATACCATCACCGGCGTCGACCACGGTGCCGACTTCCTCCCGAGCGGTGTTGGAGGTAAAGGAGCTAACGTATTCTTCGATCGCGCCTTGAATGTCTTCAGCCGAGATTGTCAACTCTGCCATGGCTTTTCGTTCTTCCTGCTTGTCGATTTGGGTTGGCTAGGTGGTGTTTCAGTCTGGCAACTGGGTCTGGGCCGTGGCGAGACGAGACGAAAGCGTACCGTCAATGACGTCGTCGCCGACCGAGATTACGAGCCCGCCGAGCAGCTCAGGGTCGATCTGCATCTGCACTGTTACCGGATGGCCGTAGACCCGGCTCAGCACTTGGGTCAAGCGCTCCTGCTGCTCGTCGCTGAGTTCAGCGGCTGCCCTTACACGTGCGACAACTTCACCGCGGCGAGCAACCGCTACTTCGGCGAGCCGCAGCACCGCGTCCTCGGCCGGTTGGCCTCGCAACAGTACGACTGTCTTGGAGAGCAATTCCACCGCGATGGGGTTGACATTGGTGCTTGCGCTTTTCAGCACGTTGCGCAGCAACGAAATTCGGTTGTCGGCGGGCGATTCGTAGTCACTCAGCATGATGGACAGGCGCGGCTGCGCATCCAGGAGGCGGCTGAACCAGAACAACTGGTCTTCAACCTCGTCAATCGAGCCGTCCTGTTCGGCGCGCGTCAACAGTGCCTGCCGCGACACCAGCTCAACCGCGTCGATCAGATCGGTGTCGGCCGACCAGCGTTGCGAAACGCCCGACTTCAGGATCTCCAGCGCGGGCTCCCCGACTTTGTCGGACACCAGCCGCTCGATCAGCCGGACTCTGGGCGACGCGTCCTCGGCCGGCAAGGTCAGATAACGCCGGACGACGGTCTCGCTATCCAACAGCGCGGCGACGGATGTCAGTTCGTCGGCGAGCGTGGACAGGCCTCGGTCGTCGAGGTCTTTCGCTAACTCGTTGAACCGCTTCAGCACCGCGTCCAGCGCCAGTCGGCTGGCAGAACGCATCTTCGCCAGTACGGGGTACTCGACCTCGACCTTGGAGGTCGACATCGCGTCAAGCTCGTCGAGGAAGCGGTCGACAGTGGCCGACTGCTGCGCCGAGTCGGCAACGTAGCCGCGCACCAATTCGCCTGCCCGCCGCACGGATTCGGCACCGAAATCCTGGCGCAGCTGGCGGACGAGCTGCGCGCGCAGCAGCTCGACCTGCTTGGCGCCCTGTGTTTTGACGCGCTCGACCTCGACATCAGCCTGAGCCCGCAGTTGTTCGGCAATACGTTCGGCGTCCGCGCGGGCCTCTTCGATGATCCGCTCGCCCTCGGCCTTGGCATCTTTGCGCGCTTGGTCGTGGGCTTGGCTGGCTTCCTTGAGCCGATCGGCGGCAGCTGCGGCGTCTGCCAACTGTTGGCGTACCACGTTTTGCCGATCAACCATCATTTTGCGCACCGGCGGCACGACATAGCGCCATACCAGCAACACGATGGCGGCGAACCCGACCAGCTGTCCGATAAATGTCGACATCTTTGCTACCGACCTGACCCGCTGGCTGTGACCGAGGTCGTGATCTCGACGCCGAGGATGCGGCTGGCCAATGTGGTGGACATGCTGTCCACGCGAGCGCGCAGATCCGCCGCGACCGCGTCCCCCTGCTGCTTGAGTTGGTCGGAGGCGTCCTGCAGGGTCGAGGAAACCTGTTCCTCGGCGCGCGCACGCATTTCGTCGAGAATCTTGCGGCCCTCCGTCCGAGAATCGTCGCGGGCAGCAGACGCCTTGACCCGAGCTTCGGACATCAGCTTCTCGTAGTCTTCCCGGGCGGCGGCGAGCTGCTCGGCCGATTCCTTGTTGTCAGCCTGCGTCTTGGTGACCATGTCCTCGCGCTCATGCAGCACCCTCATGATCGGCGGCACCACGAAGGTGCCAATCACGCCGAGCACGATCAAGAAAATGATCAGCACAACGAAGAAGGTGCCGTTGGGAATCAGGAAGTTTCCCTCAGCCTGGCTGGCGACAGCCAGGACGACAGCGCTCATGTCCCCCATCTCGACTTTTTACTTGACCGGGGTGGCGAAGACGAACAACGCCATGAAGGCCAAGTTGATGAAGTAGGCGGCCTCGACCAGACCGACGGTGATAAAGAACGGGACGAACAGCCGGCCCTGCGCCTCGGGCTGCCGGGCGATACCGGCGATCAGCGCGTTACCGGCGATACCGTCACCGACACCGGCGCCGATCGCGCCTCCGGCCATGATCAGTCCACCGCCGATCAGGGCGCCGGCAGCAAGTGTGGGGTTCATTGCTTATCCTCCTTGATATTTGGTAAGGGTCTGACAGATCTGTGGGTGTGGAAGCCGGGATCTTGAGGCCGTTCTAATGCTCTTCCCCTTCCAGCTCCATCGATTGACTGAAGTACAAGACGGTCAGCAGCGCGAAGATGAATGCCTGGATCGCGCCCACGAATAGGTCGAAAGCTTTCCAGATCGCGTTTGGCGCCCACATGACGTACGGGGGGAAAAGCGCAATCAACGCGACCAGGATGCCGCCGGCAAAGATGTTGCCGAAAAGTCGGAGCGACAGCGAGATCGGCTTGGCGAGCTCTTCAACCAGGTTGATCGGCGAGAAGATTACCCCGACGATTTTCGGCAGGGTGCCCCACACGTGGCCCTTGACAATCTTGAGGGGATACCCGATGGGACCGCTGCGCCAGATGCCGGCCAGGTGGTAGCAGAGGAACACAAACAGCGCCAACGCCAGCACGTAGTTGATGTCCGACGCCGGCGGGGCGAACAACTCTTTGGGAGTCCCACCAGGCCCACTGGTGTACTGCACGGGCAGCACCGACAGCCAGTTCGAGATCAGGATGTACACGAAGAGCGTGACGGCCAGCGGCAACACGAACGGCGCTATTCGCATCCCGATCGCTGATTCGATCTGGTTGCGCATCTGAATGGTGATCGCCTCGAAGAATAGCTGCACGCCGCCCGGTACGCCGCTGGAGGTGACCTTGGCGCGCAGGAAGAATGCCAGCGCGATGACGATGACGGCGGCAAGCGCTGCGGACGCCACGGTGTCGACATTGATCGTCAGGCCGAACAATTTCTGGGTCTCGTGATGGCCGACTTCGATGGCGCCCTCCGCCAGGAACATCTCAGTCATCGCTGTTGCCGTTTCCTTCCCTTCCCTTGGCCTTGTCGCCGTCCCAAACGCCGTCGGCGGTCTGGGTTCGCAGCTTCTTCCAGACCGGCAGTGCGGTCGATACCACCAGCAGTACCTGAAACAGCGCGAGCCCAAACAACACGCCCAGCCCTTGGGGGCGGAAGACGAAGGCCACGGCCAGGCCTATCACGGTGATGATCATCAGCCGACTTGCCGAATTCATCGCCATCTTCTTCTTCAGCGGATGCGCTTCGGCGGTGATCGCCGCTACCGACCGCTGCACACCGACGGCGTTGAGCAAACCCAACAGGAGCCCCACGCCGAAGAACACACCCACCATCACATGGCCGAGCGAACCCGCGACAAGCATCGCGAAAACGGTCAGAGCGAGGGAGATGGCAAGCAGACGAACCGGCCGAAACGCAACCGAGGGAAACACCAACGGCGCGTTCTGCGCTGGTGTTGTCACTGCTGCACCTCAGTCCTCGCTAGGGGGAGTTGCCGGGTTGATCGTTGCGTGGCCCGTTGAGCGTATCGGAGGGCATTCACCGCACTCGCATCACCCAAGGAGCAGCTCCCCTTTGTCGGTCGTACGTCGGCGCGATCGGAGCTGACTCCGATGGCCGGTGGCCGGCAACCCGCGAGGTTTTTTCGGGTTCTACCAGCACCGTACCACATCGCGAGCGGCGCTACTACTCCTCGTCGTAGACCTCGTCGCGGCGGCGTAGCAGCGGGATCAACGTGGCGATAACCGCGATCGCAATCGCGCCGAGCATCACCGCTGCAGTGTCGCGCGGGTTGAAAAAGATTGTGCTCGCAGTGCCGAAAGCGACGATGCCACCCCACAAATAGATCAGCAGCACCACGCGGCGGTGCGAATGACCAATCTGCAGCAACCGATGATGCAAATGCATCTTGTCCGGGCTGAATGCGCTACGACCCGCCCGGGTGCGGCGCACGATCGCCAGCAAAAGATCGAGCATCGGCAACCACATCACGGCCACGACCAACAGGAACGGCGACAGCAGAACAAATACATCGCGGGCGCCGTACGCATTCTGCGAAATCGGTCCCGCAGCCGTTGTCGACGCGGCCGCCAACATCAGGCCGATCAGCATCGAACCGGAATCGCCCATGAAGATCTTGGCCGGATGGAAGTTGTGCGGCAAGAAACCCAGACAGGCCCCGGCCAGCACCACCGAAATGACCGCGGGCGGATAGAAGAGCACGTCACCCCCGTGGTCGCGAAGCAGGCCGACCGAGAACATGCAGATGGCGAATGCGGTGATCAGGCCCAGCCCGGCGGCCAGCCCGTCGAGACCGTCGACGAAGTTCATCGCGTTGACGATCGAGACGGTCAACGCCAGCGTGAGCAGGATCGAGGAGGCCTGGTCCAGCACGATCGTGCCGACTCCGCCCAGCGGGATATAAAGAACACTCCAGGCAACGCCCATGGTGACGAGAACACTGGCCGCGGTGATTTGACCGGCGAACTTCGTCAGTGCGTCCAAGCCCCACCGATCATCGATGAGGCCGATGCCCATGATCACCGCGCCTGCAACCAGCACCGCCGGCATACCCGTCGAGTAGACGAAGCCGCGTGTGAGCGCAGGAAGCTGCGATGCCAGAAAAACCGCCCCGACGACACCAAGAAACATCGCCAGACCACCCATCCGCGGAGTCGGCGCCACGTGCACATCGCGTTCGCGCGGATAAGCCACCGCGCCGAGCCGGGTCGCAAGCACGCGCACCGGACCGGTCGCAAAGTAGGTGATGATCGCGGCTGTCAGCCCGACGAGCGCCAGTTCGCGCAACGGGACACCGGCGCCACGGTCGGACAGGGCGAGCAGACCGCCGGCGAGGCTGTCGGCACCGCTAACCACCCCGAGACCGTACTGCACCAACCTGAGACTGAATTCAGTTGCCCCCGCGCAGATCAGCTGGTCAAACTCGCGGCGTCTAAGCCGAGTACCTCGGCGATACCTTCGGCGCTGACCGGTCCGGACCGCAGGATACGGGGCTCGGACCCGGTCAGGTCCAAGATCGTGGAGGCCGCCTGCTGGGCCGACGGACCGGCGTCGAGATACACCTCGACGAGGTCGCCGAGCTGGCTGTGAGCGTCGTCGGCGTCGACGGCGGGCGGATGCCCGGAGACGTTGGCGCTGGATACCGCCATCGGCCCGACTTCGCGCAGCAATTCAATGGCAACCGGGTGCAGCGGCATCCGCAGCATCACCGTGCCGCGGGCATCGCCCAGGTCCCACTGCAGCGACGGCGCTTGCCGGATTACCAGGCTCAGCGCGCCCGGCCAGAATGCGCGGATGAGATCCCGGGTGGCCTGCGAAACCGTCAGGGCGAGGCCGTCGATGGTGTGCCAGGAACCCACGAGCACCGGCACCGGCATATCGCGCCCGCGGCCCTTCGCCGACAGCAAGGCGGCCACCGCCGCGCTGTCGAAAGCGTCGGCGCCGACCCCGTAAACCGTGTCGGTCGGAAGCACCACCAGTCGGCCGTTTTTGACTGCTCCGGATGCCAATGCGATTCCCCGGGATCGTTGTTCGGGGTCGGCGCAGTCGAAAACTTCAGTCACGAGCGCCGCTCCTGCGGGCCGTCACGTACCGGAGCCGCCCGGTCAGATCTGCGCGGGCGATGATGTCACCGAAAAGCGCTGTCCGGCCGATCGTTTCGGATGTCTGCAAAGACGTGGTGTCGTCGTGCTCGACGGCGAAGTGGCCGCCGGGACGCAACCAGCGCCCGGCGAGGCGAGTAATGGCGGCGATCACGCTCATGCCGTCTGGGCCGCCGAACACAGCATGGGGCGGATCATACTGAGAAACTTCGGGTTCCAACTCAACAGCATCAGGTACGTAGGGTGGGTTGGCCACTACGAGGTCGACCCGCCCGTCAAGCTCGGTAAGCAAGCCCGGGTCGGCCACGTCAGCGCAGACCAGCTCTATCGCGGTCCCCGCCGAGTTCCTGCGCGCATAGTCAAGTGCCGCTTCGGAGTCATCGATGCCGATTACGCGCGCTGCCGGCCAATGGTGTGCGAGCGCGACCGCCAGCGCACCGGAGCCGGTGCACAAATCGACGATCACCGGTCGCTCAGGAGGCCCTGGAAGGCACTGTGCTGTGGCCCATTCCAGCATGGCTTCGGTTTCTGGACGCGGGATGAACACGCCGTCTCCGACCACCAACGTCACCGGCCCAAACGCCACCGTGCCGGTGAGATGCTGCAGTGGGATGCGGTGCGATCGCTCAGTGATGGCGGCGTTATACCGCCTGAAGAACTCGTCGTCGAGCGTATCGAGCACCGGCAAGCGACCGCGCTCGGTGCCTGCCAGGTGAGCAGCCAACTCCTCAGCGTCGTAGCGCGCGGAGTCGATTCCGGCGTCTGCCAGCAGCGCCGTAGCCGAGTCGATTGCGCGCCGCAGGCGGGTCATGCTCGCTGGAGCCGAGATTGCTTCTCGGCGGCGCTCAGCGCGTCAAACAGTGCGTCAAGATCTCCGTCGAGAATCTGATCGAGATTGTGGGCCTTAAAACCGATGCGATGGTCGGCGACTCGGTTCTCCGGAAAGTTGTAGGTCCGGATGCGTTCGCTGCGGTCCACGGTGCGGATCTGGCTGGCGCGATCCGCCGACGCGTCGGCCAGCGCCTGCTCTTCAGCCATTGCCTGCAGGCGAGCCGCAAGCACTTGCATCGCACGGGTTTTGTTCTGTAGCTGGGACCGTTCATTTTGGCAGGTGACGACAATCCCGGTGGGCAGGTGGGTGATCCGCACCGCCGAGTCGGTGGTGTTGACGCCCTGCCCGCCCTTGCCGGAAGACCGGTAGACATCGATGCGCAGGTCCGATTCGTCGATCTGAACCTCGCCCACTTCCTCGGGCTCCGGATAAACCAGCACACCCGCGGCCGAAGTATGCACGCGGCCTTGTGATTCCGTCACCGGAACCCGTTGCACCCGGTGCACACCGCCCTCGAACTTCATTCGCGACCACACCCCGTCGGCCGCGTCACCTTTACTGGCAATGGCCAGCGTCGCATCTTTGTAGCCGCCCAGATCCGAGGTCGTTTCGTCCAGCACCGTCACCGTCCAACCATGCCGCTCGGCATAGCGGATGTACATCCTTGCCAAATCGGCCGCGAACAGGGCCGATTCCTCTCCACCTTCGCCCGACTTGACCTCGAGCACAATGTCATCGGGGTCGTGTGGGTCGCGAGGCGCGAGCATGTCGGTGAGCTGGGTGTCCAGTTCGGCGGCCCGCGCCTCCAATTCGTCGACGTCAGCGGCGAATGAATCGTCATCGGCGACCAGTTCGCGTGCGGTGTCCAAGTCTCCGCGCACCGTCTCCAGCTTGCGGTGAGCGGCAACGATCGGCGCCAATTGAGCGAACCGCCGCCCGACTTTGCGCGCGTTGGCGGGATTGCTGTGCAGTTCGGGATCGGCCAGCTGACGCTCAAGCTCGGCGTGTTCGGCCAGCAGCGCGTCAATCGCCTGCGCGCCCTGCGTCATGCTTCTCCTTTTCCAAACGCAGCCGACTTATCCGAACGCAAAACGACGCCCGGCCTGCGCGGTTTCCGCAACAGTTCGGGCGTCGCTGCTACTAGTCGGCGTCTTGAGACTTTCCAGCCTCTTTCTCGGTGCCGGCCTTGCGCTTGCCGTAGCGCCTCTCGAAACGCGCCACCCGACCGCCGCTGTCGAGAATCTTCTGCTTGCCGGTGTAGAACGGGTGGCACTGCGAGCAAACCTCGACCACAATGTGGCCGCTTTCCTTAGTGCTGCGGGTCTGAAAGGTGTTGCCACAGCCGCAGAGCACGGTGGTTTCACCGTATGTCGGATGAATGCCAGATTTCATGATGTCCTCTTCTGTCGTTGGTCGCCGGGTCGCCCGCATGAACGATGCAAACGGACGTGAACCGGAACCAGAACGTTCGGCTGTTGATTATGCCAGGTCAGCCACCATGTCCCTAAACGCCGAGATGGGCGCGGGCATTCCCGCGTCCCGGTGTCATGCACCAGGCGGCGTGCGCAGGTACTAACTGGGGCTGAGCTGGTGATTTGCCTGAGCCTTGGCGGCCCGATCGACGACGACATAGGTGTTACCGGGCCCTATCCGAGTCCACAGCAGGCCACCCTCCGGTGTTGGGCCCCGCGCGCTCAGTTCGCGCTTCAGGATTTTGTTGGTGGCGGTGGTCGGCAGGCTGTCGGTGATCCACACCTGACGGGGCCAGCCCTTGGGTGATAGGTCGGTCTGGCCGGTCAAAAACTCGCTGAGCTCCCCCGGCGTGAGCTCGGCGTTATCCACCAGCACCAACGCCGCCATCACCTGGTCGCCCACCTGCTCGTCAGGCACCGCGTACACCGCGACCTGGCTGACAGTCGGCAAGCGTTGCAGGATGCGCTCGATGGGCGCCGTCGTCATGTTTTCGCCGTCGACCCGCAGCCAATCCCCGCTGCGCCCGGCGAAGTAGATCCAGCCGTCGGTATCGCGGTAGGCCAGGTCACCCGACCAGAACATGCCGTTCCGTAATCGCGCGTCGGTGGCGTCCTGGTCGTTGTAGTAGCCGGCGAACAAGCCGGCGCCTGACGTGTTGACCAGTTCCCCGATCGCTTCGTCGGCGTTGGTCAGCGCGCCGTCAGCATCGAAGCTGGCCACCGGGCATTCCGCGAGCGTATCGGGGTTATAGATGCTCACACCGGGAAAGCCCCGGCCCAGTGAGCCGGACGGGCAGCCGTCTTCGCGGGTAATGATGATCGCACCTTCGCTGGAACCGAAGCCGTCCCAGACGATGCAATCGAAACGCCGACTGAATTCCGCGATGTCGCGGTCGCTTGCCTCGTTGCCGAACGCGACCCGCAGCGGGTTGTCCCCATCGTCGGGCTGCTCGGGGGTGGCCAGCACGTAAGCCAGCGGCTTACCGACGTAGTTCATGTAGGTCGCGCCGTAGCGGCGTAGATCGGACAGCAAACCGGATGCCGAGAACGTCGCGGGCACCATCGCCGCACCGGAGCCCACGGCCACACTCCAGCCGGCCAGCAACGCGTTGGAGTGGAACAGCGGCATCGACAGGTAGCAGACGCCGGATGAATCGACGTCGAACCGTTCGATCAGGTTGGCACCGGCGAAAATAACGGTCAGGTGCATCACCTGGACCGCCTTCGGCTCGCCGCTGGTGCCCGACGTGAAGATCATCATGAAGGTGTCGGTGGCCGCGACTTCGCGATGCGCCACCAGCGGCCCGGCGGCTGCAAGCAAACCGGACCACTCAGCGGTGGAAGTGTCCACGACTCGGACTCCGGACAAGTCCAGGTCGTCGAGCAGGGCGCGGTGCGCAAGGTCGGTGAGCAGTATCTGGCAGTCGGCGCGCAGGATGTCACTGGCCAGCGCCGCGCCGCGCCGCGTGTCGTTGATGCCGCACAGCACGTATCCGCCGAGTGCTGCCCCGGCCATCGCGGTAAGCATCTCAGGGGTGTTGCCCAGCAACGCGCCGACGTGCAGCGGCCGCTTGGGGTCGGCGATGCCGATCAGAGCGGCTGCCGCAGCCGAGGCGTCGGCCAGATGCTCACGCCAGGTCCACACCCGGTCGCTGTACTTCACCGCCGCAGTGGAGTCGCCGACACGGCCACGAAGCAGCTGCTGAAGAGTGTCCGCCACGACTCACCACTTTCCCGTCGGTCCCAACAGGCTGGCACGTTACGCGCGCGGCAGCAGCTGGCTAACGGGAAGGGCGATGTTGTCGATCGCGGTGATGTGCTAACCGGTCAGTCGTTGTCCATGGCGGGTGTCGTCTTGGACACCTGAACCAGGAACTCGTAGTTGGTCTTGGTCTTTCGCAGCTGCGACATCAGCAGGTCGATGGCTTGGTGGGAATCCAGCCCCGACAACACACGACGCAGCTTGTGCACAATGCCGAACTCGTCGGGCGACAAAAGCAATTCGTCCTTACGGGTGCCCGACGGGTTCACGTCGACGGCGGGGAACACCCGACGCTCGGAGATCTTGCGGTCTAGCTTGAGTTCGGCGTTACCCGTGCCCTTGAACTCCTCGAAGATCACTGTGTCACCGGTGGATCCGGTCTCCACCATCGCGGTCGCGATGATCGTCAGCGAGCCACCCTGTTCGATGTTTCGCGCCGCGCCGAGGAAGCGCTTCGGCGGGTAGAGCGCCGTCGAATCGACACCACCAGACAGGATGCGGCCCGACGCCGGCGACGCGTTGTTGTAGGCGCGTCCCAGCCGGGTGATCGAGTCGAGCAACACGACGACGTCTTTGCCCTGTTCGACGAGTCGCTTGGCGCGCTCGATCGCCAGCTCTGCGGCCTGGGTGTGATCAGACGGCGGGCGGTCGAACGTCGAGGAGATCACCTCACCCTTGACCGAACGCTGCATGTCGGTGACCTCTTCCGGCCGCTCGTCGACAAGCACAACCATGAGGTGGCATTCCGGGTTGTTCTGGGTGATCGCGTTAGCGATGTCCTGCAGGATCGTCGTCTTACCCGCCTTGGGCGGCGATACGATCAGTGCGCGCTGGCCCTTGCCGATCGGCATGATCAGGTCGATGACGCGGGTGGTCAGCCGGTCGGGGGTGGTTTCCAGACGTAGCCGCTGGTTGGGGTAAAGCGGTGTCAATTTGTTGAAGTCGGGACGGTTCCTGGCGTCTTCGACCGGCCCACCATTAACGGTGTCCAAGCGCACCAACGGGTTGAACTTCTGCCGCTGATTGGGCTGTTCACCCTCCTTGGGCACTCGCACGGCGCCGGTCACCGCGTCGCCGCGGCGTAAGCCGTTCTTACGCACCATGTTCATCGAGACGTAGACATCGTGCGGGCCGGCGAGGTAGCCGGAAGTGCGGACGAAAGCGTAGTTGTCCAGAACGTCGAGGATGCCGGCCACCGGCTGGACGACGTCGTCTTCGCGCAGTTCGGCCTCACCGCCGCCCTCGCCCGAGCGTTCACCACGGCGACGGCGTTCACGGAACCGGCGGCCGCGGCGGCCGCCCCGTCCGTCACCGTCGTCGTCTTGCTGGTTCGAGCCGCCACGGTTCTGTTGCCCACCGGAGCTCTGCTGATCGCCGCCCTTGTCGGAGTCTTTGTCAGAGTCCCGCTCGGACTCGCGCTCCTCGGACTTGGTGTCCTGTTGGTTGCGGTCGCGCGAGCGCTGCCCGGTTTGATCGGCCTTCTCCGACCGGTGGTTCTGGTCGGCGGCTCGCTCGGCGGAAGAATCGCCTTGGTTGGAGTCCGCGCGGGTTGCCTCGGCGTGGTTGGCCGGAGCGTCGTTGCCGGGGTTGTGAGATCCGCCGCCGTCTTCGGATGACGGGCCGTCAGCGGGTGCGCCGTTGGCGTGCCCTTGGCGGCTTTCCCGGATCGCGGCGATCAGTTCGTTCTTACGCATCCCCGATGTGCCTTTGACGCCGGCTCGATTGGCCAGCGCGCGAAGTTCCGGAAGCACCATAGTGGACAACGAGCCGTCGCCCGCACTGGTGTTGGTTTCCGGCGACGACCCGGATGCGTCGGGGCCATCGGATGTGTCTGTGGTCACAGAGGCGGACAGCTTGTGGTTTTCAGTGCTGTCGCCAGCCGTAACGAGGTCCGTTTCAGTCACGGATTTCCTTTCTTCCCTCGCTGATCGAATCAAGCCAGGGGTTCGTTGCATTCAGCCAAATCGCCGAGTGCTAACAACAATCGACTCTGCAACGGTGATTGCCAGGATTGGCCGTTTGAATGGCGAACCATCGTCCCCGAGAAGAATTTGGTGTTCGTCCTAGTGTCTACGCAGACTCAGAGGCTGCAATTGCTGGACGGCTCCGAGGATAACCTGCTTCGATGCCGGAAGCAAGAAGCCCCCTCACTGTGTCGGTCCATGTCAGCTGGAAACGGCCACCCCGGAACTCCAGCGCACGCCGTCACCGGCCGTCATTTCGCTAACCGCAAACCCGTTTGCGGCGCCGTAGTCCAGAGCCTCGGCGGGTAAATCGGATGCTGTGCTCAGCGCGATCACCGCCGGACCGGCGCCGGAAAGCACGCCCGCCACTCTGCAACGCCGCAACACTCGAAGGTATTCCGCCGACGCCGGCATCGCCGACGCGCGCTGTGGCTGATGGAGCACGTCCTCGGTGGCAGCCAGCAGCAGGTCGGGGCGCTCGGTGAGCGCCACTACCAGCAGCGCTGCGCGGCTGACATTGAAACGGGCATCGTCATGGCTGACCTGCGCGGGGAGCAGCACCCGCGCCTCCGCCGTCGACGAGCGCTGCTCGGGAATTGCGGGGAATAGGTGAATATCGGGATGTAACCGCAGCGGCACCGCCGAGAAGCCGGGCGGATCAGCGCTGCGGTCGGTCCACGAAACCACCGCGCCACCCAGCACCGACGCGGCGGCATTGTCGGGGTGTCCTTCGAATTCCGATGACAACTGAACCAGCTCAACCTGACTCAAAGGTGTCGAACCAGCTTGTGCGACAAGCCCATTGACCGCAGCAAGGCCGCCGACGACCGCTGCCGCCGACGAGCCGAGGCCCCGGGAATGCGGGATGGCGTTACGACATCGCACTTTCAAGCCGGGCGCGCTGACACCGGCCGCCTGCAACCCACACCGGACTGCCCGAACAACCAAATGGCCAGAGCCGAGCCCCAATTCCCCGGCGCCCTCGCCCTCAACCTCAACCACCAATCCGGAATCGGTTGTCTCGACGATGATTTCGTCGTATAGACTCAACGCCAATCCGATGCTGTCGAAGCCCGGGCCCAGGTTCGCGCTGGACGCCGCGACGACCGAACTGGCAAGCAGCCCGGGTGGCAGCATCTGGGTCACTAGACCAGTCCCAATTTCGCGACGACGGCGACGGGATCGACGGGCACCGGCGACACAGTCGGCATGTCCCTCAGCGCGGTGTCCGGATCCTTGAGGCCATTGCCGGTCACCGTGCATACCACGGTCGATCCCGGTGCCACCCAGCCGTCCTCGACCGCCTTGAGTAAACCGGCGATGCTTGCCGCCGATGCCGGTTCCACAAAGACGCCTTCGGAGCCGGCCACCAGGTGATACGCCGCGAGGATCTCGTCGTCGGTGGCGGCCAGAAACCGTCCTTTGGACTGCTGCTGCGCCTCGACGGCCGACGACCACGATGCCGGCGAGCCGATGCGGATCGCGGTGGCGATCGTCTCCGGGTGGCTTACCGGCTCGCCGAGCACCAAGGGCGCCGCCCCGGCCGCCTGGGTGCCTAGCATGCGCGGCAACCTGTCGATTACCCCGTCGGCGTGATATTCGGTGTAACCCTTCCAGTACGCCGTGATGTTGCCGGCGTTGCCGACCGGCAGGGAATGCACGTCGGGTGCGGTACCCAGCGCGTCGACGATCTCGAACGCCGCGGTCTTCTGGCCCTGGATGCGCACCGGGTTGACCGAGTTGACCAACGAGATCGTCGGAAAATCGGCGACGATCTTGCGGGCGAGCTCCAGACAGTCGTCGAAGTTGCCGTCGATCTGGATGATCTTGGCGCCGTGCATAACGGCCTGCGCCAGCTTGCCCATCGCGATCTTGCCCTGCGGGATCAGTACCGCACAGGTGATGCCCGCGCGGGCGGCGTAGGCCGCCGCCGATGCCGATGTGTTGCCCGTCGACGCGCACAGCACGGCCTGCTGACCGCGAGCCACCGCATCAGTGACGGCCATCGTCATGCCGCGGTCCTTGAACGAGCCGGTGGGATTGAGGCCCTCGACCTTGAGATGAACCGTGCAGCCGATCTGCGCGGAGAGCCGGGTTGCCGGTATCAGCGGGGTGCCGCCCTCGAGCAAGGTGACCGGAGCCCAGTCGTCGCCGACCGGCAGCCGGTCCCGGTAAGCCGCGATGACACCCGGCCACGGCTGATGGACGGTGGTCTTGGCAGCGCTTGGCGGTGTCATTCGCTGGTTCCTTCCAGTCGCAGCACGCTGGCCACACCCTCTACCACGTCGAGGTCGGCCAACGCGTCGACCGTGTCGGACAATGCAGCGTCGGTGGCACTGTGGGTGACCACTACGATGCGAGCGCCGACTCGTCGACCGGCCTCGTCGGCAACGCCTTCTTGGCGGACTTCGGCGATGCTGACCTCGCGTTTAGCGAATTCTGCAGCGACCGCGGACAATACGCCCGCCTTGTCGGCGACATTCATGCTCACGTAGTAACGAGTCGAGATCAATCCCATCGGGGCGACGGACAGCTGCGCGTACTTGGACTCACGCGGCCCGCGGCTGCCCAGCACACGGTTGCGGGCCGCCATGACCAGATCGCCGGTGACCGCTGAGGCGGTCGGCGCTCCGCCGGCACCCTGACCGTAGAACATCAGTCGGCCCGCGGCCGCGGCTTCGACCACCACCGCGTTGAATGCGCCGTTGACCGTGGCGAGCGGATGCACCAACGGCACCAGCGCGGGGTAAACACGAGCCGAAACCCGCTGCTGCCCATCGTCTGTGGTGATTCGCTCACAGATTGACAGCAGCTTTATCGTGCAGCCCAGGGCCCGCGCGGACGCAAAGTCGTCCGGGGTGATCGCGGTGATGCCCTCGCGGTAGACGTCGTCGGCGGTCACGCGGGTGTGAAAGGCGATGGACGCCAGGATCGCTGCTTTGGCCGCGGCGTCATAGCCTTCCACATCGGCGGTGGGGTCGGCCTCGGCGTAGCCGAGCGCGCTCGCGTCGGCCAGTGCGCTGTCGTAGTCGGCGCCGGTGCTGTCCATTTCGGACAGGATGTAGTTGGTGGTGCCGTTGACGATGCCGGCCACCCGCTGCACCGTGTCGCCAGCCAGCGACTGGGTCAGAGGCCGGATCACCGGGATAGCACCCGCCACAGCCGCCTCGAAATACAAGTCCACATGGGCGCGTTCGGCTGCCTGCGCCAGCTCACCGGTGGCGACTGAGAGCAGGGCCTTATTCGCCGTGACGACCGACTTGCCATGCTCCAGCGCGGACAGGATGGCCTTGCGCGACGGCTCGACCGGGCCCATCACCTCCACGACGATGTCGACATCGTCACGGGAGACCAGTTCTTCGATGTTGTCGGTGAGCAGATCGATCGGCACACCCCGGTCAGCGGCGACCCGGCGTACGCCGATACCGCGCAGCACCAGCGGCGCGCCAATCCGGGCGGCGAGGTCGTCGGCACTCTCCTGGATAATGCGAACAACTTCGCTACCCACATTGCCCAGACCCAATACCGCTACACCGACCGGCTTTTCGTCACCGTTCATGTGCGCCACTCCTCTCCCCGCAAGCGGGTGGGGTCCCTGCGGAGCTGGGGAGTTGCCCCCACTGCATCGTCGTCAGCGCGGTTCACGGCCTCACCTCACTTCCAGACTCAGCAGATCGTCGACGGTCTCTCTGCGCAGGATCAAACGAGCCTGCCCGTCGCGCACGGCCACCACGGCGGGGCGGCCGATCAAGTTGTAGCGGCTCGACAGCGAGTAGCAGTAGGCACCCGTGGCAGCCACCGCAACCAGGTCGCCCGCCGCGATGTCACTGGGCAGCCAAGCATCCCGCACCACCACGTCGCCGCTCTCGCAGTGTTTTCCGACGACACGGGCCAGGGTCGGCACCGCACCGGTGGCTCGGGACACCAGCCGCACGTCGTATGTCGCGCCGTAGAGCGCAGTGCGGATGTTGTCGCTCATACCGCCGTCGACGCTGACGTAGCAGCGGTGCGCTGTGGCGCTCACCCCGACGTCTTTGACGGTGCCGACCTCGTACAAGGTAATGGTTCCCGGCCCGGCGATGGCACGGCCGGGCTCGACGACCAGCCGGGGCACCGGCAATCCCACCGCCGCGGACTCCTTGCGCACGATGGATCCGAGTTTGTCTGCGAGTTCGCGCACCGGCGGTGGATCGTCGCCGGGTAGATACGAGATGCCCAGGCCACCACCGAGGTCGACGGTGGAGATCTGCGCAGTCTTGTCAACCCCGAACTCGGCAACGATGTCGCGTAGCAGGCCAATCACCCGGTGCGCGGCAAGCTCGAAGCCGGCGACATCGAAAATCTGAGATCCGATGTGACTGTGTAGACCCACCAATCGCAGGTGCTCGGCGGCGAATACACGTCGGACCGCGGCCATCGCAGCGCCGTTGGCCAGCGACAGCCCGAATTTCTGGTCCTCGTGGGCGGTGGAGATGAACTCGTGGGTGTGGGCTTCGACCCCTACGGTGACGCGGACCAGCACGTCCTGCACGACACCGGCCTCGCCCGCGACGACGTCGAGGCGTTCGATCTCGGTCATCGAGTCGACCACGACATGGCCGATTCCGGACTTGACCGCGGCAGTCAACTCCGTGACCGATTTGTTGTTGCCGTGCAGTGCGATCCGCTCAGGGGGGAAATCCGCGTTCAGTGCAACGGCCAGTTCGCCGCCGGTGCAGACGTCCAGCGATAGACCTTCTTGGTCGATCCAACGCGCTATTTCACTGCACAAGAAGGCTTTACCGGCATAGTGCACGTTGGCGCCACCGCCGAATGCCGTCGCGATCTCGCGGCACCGGGACCGAAAGTCGTCTTCGTCGACGACGAACAGCGGCGTGCCGTACTGCTGCGCCAGCGAGTCGAGTGCAATGCCGGCGATGCTGACCACCCCGTCGTCGCCGCGAACCGCGTTGTGCGGCCAGACATTCGGCGCCAGCTCCAGGAGCTCCTGCGCCGTCTGCGGTCGTGGCGGAACACCCCCGAGCCGCAATTCCTCGGCGTGCCGCGGGCCGGCCGGATGGGCGTTCACATTCGCTCCGGGGCGCGGACGCCGAGGATCGCCAGCCCGTTGGCGATGACCTGGCGCGTAGCCTGACACAGCGCTAGACGCGCGGTGTGCAGCTCGTTGGGCTCTTCGTCGCCCTGTGGCAACACCCGGCACGAGTCGTAGAACCGGTGATAATCGCCGGCGAGGTCTTCCAGGTAGCGGCATACTCGGTGCGGTTCGCGCAGCGATGCCGCGGCTTTCAGGACCCGTGGGAACTCGCCGAGGTTACGGATCAGCGTGCCCTCTTTGTCATGGGTGAGCAGCTCGAGGTGGCCGGTGTCGGGGATCAGGCCGAGTTCGGCAGCGTTACGGGCCAGCGCGGATAGCCGGGCATGCGCGTATTGCACGTAGTAAATCGGATTCTCATTGGAGGCCGATGACCACAGCGCCAGGTCGATGTCGATCGGAGTGTCTACCGACGACCGAATCAGGCTGTAGCGCGCCGCATCCACGCCGATTGCCTCGACCAAATCGTCCAGCGTGATCACGGTGCCGGCGCGCTTACTCATCCGGACCGGCTGGCCGTCGCGAACGAGGTTGACCATCTGGCCGATCAGCACCTCGACGGTGGCCGGGTTGTCGCCGAACGCCGCCGCCGCTGCCTTAAGGCGGGAAATGTAGCCGTGGTGGTCGGCGCCGAGCATGTAGATGCACAGATCGAACCCGCGTTCCCGCTTGTCCAGGTAGTAGGCCAGATCGCCGGCGACGTACGCGGGTTTGCCGTCACTCTTGATCACAACACGATCCTTATCGTCACCAAAAGCACTGGTGCGCAACCAGGTTGCGCCATCCTTCTCGTAGATGTTGCCATTTTCGCGAAGCCGCGCGATCGCCTGCTCGACGCGACCGCTGCTGTGCATCGACTCTTCATGGGTGTAGACATCGAAGTCGGTGCCGAACTCGTGTAGCGATTCCTTAATGTGCGTGAACATCAAGTCGACGCCGATCCTGCGGAAAGTCTCGTGCTGCTCGGTGTCGGGCTGGCTCAACGCGTCGGGCGCTTCCTTCAGAACTTGCGCGGCGATATCTCCGATGTAGCTGCCCGCGTAGCCGTCTTCCGGAGTGGGCTCGCCTTTGGCTGCGGCGATCAGCGAGTTGGTGAACCGGTCGATTTGGGCGCCGTGGTCGTTGAAGTAGTACTCGCGTACCACGTCGGCGCTCTGCGTCGACAGCAACCGGCCCAACGCGTCGCCGACAGCGGCCCAGCGGGTGCCGCCGATGTGGATCGGTCCGGTTGGGTTGGCCGAGACGAACTCCAGGTTGATCTTGTGTCCGGCCTGGGCGTCGGAGTCGCCGTAGGTGTGGCCGGCGTCGATGACGTTATTGATGATGAGACCCTGCGCCAAGGCGTTCAGGCGCAGGTTGATGAAGCCAGGGCCGGCCACCTCCGCCGAGGCGATGCCGTCGGCCTGGGCCAGCGCTTCAGCGAGCCATCCGGCCAATTCGCGCGGGCTAACCCCGACCTTCTTGCCGAGCTGCAACGCCAGGTTGCTGGCGTAGTCGCCGTGCTCGGGGTTACGCGGCCGCTCGACGGTGACCGTCGCCTGCAGTGCGGCGGTGTCGAGCGCATGCTCGGTCAGCACCGCGGTCGCGGTGACCTTGAGCAGCTCGGCCAGGTCGGCGGGGTTCACGCAGGCCATCCTATGGGCTGGGGTGGTCACCCCCCGAATCCATTCCGGTGCTCAGCGGGCCGCTCTGATGCGTTAGTCTGTCGTGGCCCGTTGGCGCAGCATCTTTCGCGTGCGCCCCCGTAGCTCAGGGGATAGAGCGTCTGCCTCCGGAGCAGAAGGCCGCAGGTTCGAATCCTGCCGGGGGCACATCATTTGTGCAGTTCAGAGCAAGTTTCGTTCTGGCAGTACGTTGCACACCCCAGCCGGTCCCCGTCGGCAACAGCTTTCGGGGCGCCCCACGGCGCCGCCAGCGCCAAGGTGAGCAGTGCTACGAGGGCGACGAGAAGACGGCGAAAAACCCACATGCACATTCCAATCGCCGATGACCAGGTCGATCAGAGTTTAAGGCTGTGCACGCGGCCTGTCCGCAGATCTGGCAGGACCATAACGCTCGCTCGCGCGTCGACTCTGTTCATGCCGCTCGCGACTCGGACAGAACGTCAGCGCCTACTGGCAGCTGCCAGGCGGTGCCGGTAACGGCCCGGGCAGTTGCGGCACAAGACCGGAGAACGGACCCGGCGGCGGAGCGGGCTTGACGCACTGCACCACCACATAGGTCGTCCCTGACGCACCGTGCTGTATGGCGTGCCAGTACGAGCCGTCCGGGTAGGGCACGCCGTCGCAATAGATCTCGGGGGACTGCGTCCCTACCGTTCCGCCACCCGGGCAGTAATTGGCACCCACGTCGGGTTTGTGGGGATCAGGGTCCGCGTGGCCCGCCGGCGCGGCCAGCATGGCAGTAGCGATCAGCGCCACGGTCATCACGTACTTCATGGTCGGCATCTTGCTGCCTACGGCAGCACTTCGGAGTGCTTTGCACGATGAAAGCGCAGGGTGTGTCGAAGGTCTCGGCGTCCCTCCTCGTCCCATCCTGGTCGTGCGATCATGCGCACATGACCTCCGCGCAGCTAGTTCGCGACCTGGTGCGTTGTTCGCGACCGTCCAGCATTCTGGATATCGGCGCCAATCCCATCGACGGTGATCCGCCCTACAAAGAGATGCTCAATTACGGGCTGTGCACGGTGATCGGAATTGAACCTCAGCAAAGCGCGCTGGAAGTGCTCCAACAGCGCAAGGGCCCGCTGGAGCGATACCTCCCGCATGTCGTGGGCGATGGCCGCCAACGTCGATTGAAGGTCACCAAAGCCAGGGGAATGACGAGTCTGCTCACGCCTGACGAGAATCAGCTTCGACTGTTCAATGCGTTCCCCGAATGGGGTTCGGTCGTCGAGGAGATCGATGTTCAGACCCATCGTCTCGATGACCTCGACATTGACGAGTTCGACCTGCTCAAGATCAACATCCAGGGCGCCGAACTGATGGTGTTCCAAAATGGTCTGGAACGGCTGCGAGACGCTGTCGCGGTACACACTGCAGTGTCGTTCGTGCCGCTTTACCTAGGCCAGCCGACCTTTGGTGACGTGGACGCCGAGTTGCGGTCGCAGGGATTCGTACCGCACTCGATGCCGAGATTGAAGCAGTGGGCGATCGCGCCGACTGTGTTCGACGACAACGTGCACAACCCTGGCAATCAATTGCTCGAGGCCGACATGGTTTACGTTCGGGACATCGCGCACCCGGAACGGATGACTAGTGAGCAGCTTTCGCACCTGGCGATGATTGCTTTTCACATCTACGGATCCGTTGACCTTGCGGTGTTCTGCATCATCGAACTAGTTCAGCGCGGACGCGCACCGGGGGACGCCGTCGAGCAGTTGATGCAGCTCTTCGAATAGTGACGGGACACAGTGATCCGTTGTGAGTCAGATCAGTTCACGGCGCCGCGGGTAACTTGCGGGCCGGGCGTAGCGCGGTGTCGCGATAGCAGGCGCGCCGCTTGGCCCGGCGCTCCGAGTTGGAGCATCGCGGCCAACGCTGTTTCCAGCACCACTTCTTGCTGAACTCTACTGCCGCCGATGGACGGAAGCCCGGCAAGCGATTCGAGCAGATAGTCAAGCGCCGCGCGCGGCTCACCCGCCGTCAACGCGATAAGACCTTCTCCGATGAGACGCAAGGTCGTTGCTTGCTCTTCGGTGACGTCGGGAACGTTGATTGCACGGATCGCGGCCGGATCATTTGCTGCGGCCAATACCAGCAACGCGTGGAACGCGATAAACGGCGTTTGCGGCGCAAAAGCTAGCGAGCCGACCTCGGCGAGCAACCGCATCGGATCAGGCGGTGTGACCCAGTCCGGATGCAGGCGCGCCCGCCACGCGAGTGAACCGGCATCAACCAGACAGCGCACGCCCTTCGACTGCGGCGGCGCGAGAAACGCGGCATACCGACGCGCCGCGGCAGCCGCGTTGCCCATCGCGAGTTCGTGGAGTGCTGCGTGCCATTGAAAGTGCGGGAGATAACGCTGCGTGCTGCCGTCGCCCGGGATCCAGTCTGTTAGCCATTTCAGCCCGGCTCCATGCGCGTCGGTCTCGTAGTGCACGTGGGTCAGCGCATGCGCGGCGTTGCCGTTGCCCGGATCGAGTTCGAGTGCGGCATCGGCCAAGTCGGCTGCGTCGTACCAGAGGCCCTGCTCGGTTCGGCCGTAGGCACGCAAGCCGAGATACCACGGCGCCTCGCCGTACACACCGGTGAACCGCTCTACGTATTGCCACGCGTTCGGCAACGCGTCGCCGGCCCCCGCGAAAGCAATCGACGGCGCGAGCACAAGCAAGGCGACCGCGTCGTCCGGGACACGGTCGAGATGGTCGATGAGCGCGTCGGTGCCCGCCGCGTTTCCCTTCTCGCACCACGTCGCGATGGCCTCGACGTGGCTGCGGTCTTCGTCGCTCCCATGTGCAAGCGCCGCGCGCGCTCGAGCGAGATGACCGGCGACTGCGTCGGGGCCGCCCGCGCGGTCAGGCCGTTCCGTGGCGATCATCGCCAGCGCGACGTGGGCACGCGCGTGGTGCGGATCTTCGACGACCGCGTCAGCAAAGGCGACCGATGCGCCGTCCTGGACGGCGAGCAGGCGACGAACACCTTCGGCATACGCAGCAGCCGCGCCGCTCAATTCCGGCGCGGTCGTGATGAGCCGGGGCGCCCGCACCGGACGGTGCCGCGTGTCGTCGGCGAGCAACTCCGCGACAGCTGCGGCTTGCGCACGGATTTCGGGAATCGCAGTGGTCTCCCACTCCTCGCCCTGCCGGATCGAGCCGAGACACACGACGTCCGGGACTGTGTTCCCTGCCCGGTCGATGAGATAGCCGTCCGCATTGAGTCGCACGCCTAGGCCGCAGGGGTGCAGCGACGCAACATCTGCGGCCAACAGGTTCGCCCAGAGCGCGGAGCGTTGCAGCGATCGCCGATCCCATGCTGCGCCCGTAGCGACGACCACCGCGTCACCGCGCCGACGCACTGATAAGTCGCTGGTTGTCACAACTAGTTCAACGCCCTTTCCGCGGAGCGACACATCGGCGACCTCGCCCGCCTCGACGATCAGTTCGCCACTGTCGATCGCGGCATAGACCGCGTCGGCAATCGTGGGCGGCATGCGGTGGCGAAGCACCTCCCATTGCCGCAGGTCCTCGCGTAGGAACCGGCGCTGGTCCTCCCATCCCAACGACCGCCACAACCGGGCTGTGCGCGGCCGCACGGCGTCGATCACTTGTCGCCAGTCCAAACCGGCTGCGCGAGCGTGCGCGAAGTCCGCGGCCAACGCGGTGCGCAATTGCTCAAGCGAGACCTCGGCCCCGAGCGCGTCGAGGTTAGGCAATTCCGTCGGCGCGCCGGTGGCGCGAAACCGGCGCGGCAGTGCGCCGTGACGCGACAGCAGCGTGACCGAGGCACCGCGCGCAATGAGATGCAGCGCGACGTCGACGCCCGTGAGTCCCGAACCGATCACCAAGACGTTGGCGGGCCGACGCGCACCGAGAGCCGCGAGCGCGCCGGGCACCCATGGATCCAGCACAACCCTGCCGTCGGTTCCTGCGGCCGACACCGGAGCAAAGGCGCGTTCCAATGAGTCGGGCATGCCACCTTGGGGGCGCCCAGACGCGAGCACAACGGAGTCCGCCGTTAACGAACGTCCATCGTTCAGCGCTATGCGCGCGGGAGCGCCTGGCGTCAACCCCACAACCTCGGCAGTCTCGATCCGCACGTCGGCGGCGGCGAGTTGATCTCGCAGGTAGCGGCCGTACGCGAGGCGCGGTGCGAAACTCTCGACGGGCGTGACAGCTCGTTCGTCGAGCCAGCGGCAGAAGTGATCGGGGTCGTCTGGCCATGCAGACATGCGTTGCGCGGGAACGTTCAACAAGTGGGTCGGGTCGTTGGTGCCGTACGCCGCGCCGGTGCCGGGACAACCGGACGCGTCGATCAACGTGATCTGCGCGTCTGATTTGGTCCGGCGCAGATGCATCGCGGCGAGCACACCCGCAGCTCCACCACCGACGATCGCGACACGCGTCATGGCGGAAGGTTATATCTCGAGGATGGTTTAGCTGCTTGATTGCGCTGAAGACATTCATCTCGCGACGGCGCGAGCATGACGCCAGCAAACGCGTCGCGCCAGCCTCGGGGCAGAGGCCTGCAGGTCCGAATCCAGCTGGGGGCATAGCTGTATAGTGCCTGGTTAAAAGCCATTTCCTGCCGGTAGGCGTCGAACAAGGGGGTTGGGCGCATGGTTTTTCGTGCAGCTCTCGTCGCGGCGGCAATCGCCACGGCTGCGATCGGCGCGGCATCACCGGCCAGCGCGGGACCGCGCTGCCCTGCTGGCCACTGCGCGCTGGCGCCGACCAACAGCCCGTCGTATCAGAACGGCTACAACAGCGAACACGATTTTTACTCGATCCAAAGGAATCGCACTTTCCTGAAGAACGAGATGCAGCAGGACGGCTATAGCACCGTGCGGGTCTGCCAACTCGAGATGGATGGCGGCGCGCCACCCCCCAATCAGAAGGACTGGCTGCACGGCTGCATGGACGCCTTACACGATCTGGGATTTAAGCCGTAGCACCGTCGCTAGCATCATTTGTTGTGGTTCGCCGCGCCTACGCACACGACGCCGTCGTAGTCACTGCGCACTAACGGCCGCCCGCTGCGCGTCAGGTCATCCCGACAGCCAGGCACTCCACTGCTCGGCCCGCCGTGGCCAGTTGTTCTCGGCCACCACATAGGCGACTTGGGCCTGCAGACGCGCCTCGGTGCCGGCAGGATCGGCCTGCCGGGCCGCCAGCAGTTGAATGACGCGGTCGGCGAACGCCTCGGCATGGGCATCGGCATCAGCCAGCGGCGGCATCAGATCGATGAAGCCGGCGCCGGTCTCCGGCAACGCGCCAAGATCGCTGGTGACGACCGTGCAACCCGCCGCCATCGCCTCCATCACGGCAATACAGGAGGTCTCGGTGAAAGTGTTGGGGTAGGCCAACATAGTGGCCCGGCGCAGCGCCTGGGCCAGCGCCGGCTGGGCGACTGAGCCGTGATACGCGGCGCCGGGTGACCTCCGCGCCGCCTCGTAGAGCGGTTTGTGCGGGTCCAGCAAGGCGTTGTAAATGGCCATGCTGCTGTAGACCTCAAGGCGGGCATCGGGCACCACAGCGCGAATGCGGGGAAAGGCCACCAGCAGGCGATCCAACCCGCGGAACGGCGTGCTGGTGTAGCACAGCGTCGGCGGGCCCTCCTGGGCCGGCAGGATCGGACCACCGCCGAACAGGTCGACGAATGCCGGGCCGACGGCGTTGCGCAGGATGCCGATGCGCGCCGGGTCTAGCCCGAACGTCTGGCAGAAATGAGCGGCCTGCCACTCGCTGACCATGGCGAAACCGTCGATCAGCGACTGGATCTCCGGCTGTGCCAGGGTTGCCACAGCGGCTCGGTCGTGGGCATGGCCGGTCCACAGGATCTGGCGGGCGTCTGGTCGGCACTGCGCCTTGACCTCAGCCAGCCAGGAATGGGCGAAGCCGCTCAGGTGCACGACGCAGTCGGCGTTCCGGAGGACGTCGTCGTCCATCTCGCGAACCGGTTGGCAGCGGACGCCGCGCACCAGCTTGGGCATGGCGGCGCGGCTGGCAAGCGTGACCCGGTGGCCGAGCTTCACCAGTTCAGGGGTTAGATAACAGGCCGCCGACTCTGAGCCGCCGAGCGGCCGCTGGAACGGCGTATCCGGATCGTAGGCCCATGCGGCGGCGTCGATGAAGACGATGTCCACGTGGCCGCACTTTAGGTGGTGACCTTCAAGGCGCGCCCCGTGGCCCCGCTAAAACGTTGTTGGCCAGCGACTTAACGCCCTACAAACTGCCGAGGTCGTCGGGCACGTCGACGGCGTGCTGCCGCAGCGCCTCCAGGGGGACGACGTCGAGGGTGCGCTCGTGGGTGGACGCCAGTACCACTGGTGCCGCGCAACCATCGCGGTGGGCTATCAGCCAGTTCCCCGCGGTGACGCACCAGCGGTCTCCCGGCACCAGTCCTGGAAAGCGAAACTGCGGCATCGGTGTTGACAGATCGTTTCCTATCGATCGCTGGTGCTCCAGGAACTCGGCGGTCACCACGGCGCAAATCGTGTGCAGACCCAAATCCTCTGGTCCGGTCGAACAGCAGCCGTCGCGGTAGAAGCCGGTGAGCGGGTCGGTGCCGCATGGTTCCAGCGGGCCGCCCAACACGTTGCGCTCAGACATCGGCCCAGTATCTCGCTCGACGATGCGGACGCGAGCGGTTATCGGCGAGCACGACGCTCCCCCTTCCTAGATCG
Organism: uncultured Actinomycetota bacterium; assembly: GCA_963743145.1. GTDB lineage: Bacteria > Actinomycetota > Actinomycetes > Mycobacteriales > Mycobacteriaceae > Mycobacterium. Next base: position 167,135 of record CAVUOR010000002.1, read on the forward strand.
CCCCGACCACCTCGACCACCCGGCGGAGTTGGCCGGGGTCGGAACTGGTTGGGATGAGCTGGATTTCGTCGGTGCCGACCGTCTCGAACTTGCGCAGTACCGCGACTAGTTCCTCCTCGCTGCCGGCAAATCCGGTGGTCGGTGCCATCGCGTCGATGTACTCCGGCGGTATCCAGTTCATGTAACGCCGCGAATGCCGGTGCACCTGCTGTCGGGCTTCGTCGACGGGACCGAGCGCGAACCAGAACGATGTCGCTAGGTGAGGGTTGGGCTTGCCGGCCTCGGCCCACGCCGTGCGCGCCACGTCGAACAGCTCGTTCTGCTGCGCGACGTCGAGGTCCAACGTGGTTCCGGCCAGGCCGTCGGCCCAGGCCGCGGCGCTGCGGACGGTCTTCGGCCCGATGCTTCCGACCAGCAGCGGCGGTCCGCCGCCTGCACTGGCGCCGGCCCGACCGGCAACACTGACTCGGTGATTTTCTCGCCCGCCCACACTCGTTTCGTGACCGCCACTCGTTCGGCCATGCCGCGCATCGTCTGCGTCGTCGGATCCGCGCCAAACGCCTGATAGTCCTCAGTCCTGCCGCCCACGCCGATACCCACAGTTAGGCGCCCGTCGCACAGCATGTCCCCCGTCGCCAGCGCCTTGGCGAGGGTCACTGATCGGGTGACTCGGTCGAACAGGCGCTGGCCGCGATTATCCGCCACCGGACGCCAGTGCCACGTCCCACACCAGCCTGTCACCCTCGGCGTTGTGACCTGAAAGAGCCGCCCGTGGGGCAACTGCCGCCGCCAGGTCGACCCCCTGCTCGGCGGCCAGTTTCATCGCTTCGGCGAGCTTCGTCTCGATCATCTGATTTTGTTCGTCCGTAACGCGGTCAACGGACACAACGAGCAGCACAGCCCGCCCGTCCACCAGAGTGAACCCGTAGACCGGTAGCAATCCGGTCAGTGCGATCTCCCACCGATCCGGGCGGGCGATCACCACGTGCAGACTCACCAGATGCCCCTGGGGTGGCGACGGATCCACACAGCACCGGCAGGCACTTTTTCGGGATCAGGAACATCAACCAAGTCTTGATGGCGCACCCTGATTGAGAAGCCCTTGATCCATCCCGTTTCGCCGATCTCCTCCGGCCGGCGCCACTGGTCGATGGTCCGATTGTCGGTCTTCCCGAACTCGCGGCCCTCTCGTCAGTCAGCCATGCGTGCCGCCAGTCGCCCGACTCGTGCAGGCTCCACTTCTGATAGCCGAGGATCGCGCGCACCCCGATGTAAACATCGAACTTGGTTGCGGTGCCCATGTCCGCCACGAGCCCGACTGACGGCCAGGCTCGCCGACAACGACACGAATGGTGTCGCCTGGTCCCGGTAGGACCACGTTCTCGGAGTTGCCGTGTTCATCCCGAAGCGCCAGAGTTACCGGCTCAGGCGATGACATACAAAGAACGCTACCGCCGGCCTTGGCCGTCCCCTAGAGAGCGATTTGGTGGGCGGTTAACGGTTGTTACTTGTGTGGGGCGGCGTGAGGGTCAGCAGGTAGTGCGCGATAGGTGTACGCATCGCCGGGGGGGCATTGAGTAGCTTGGGCAACTCGGCGACCAGTTTTTCGGCGACGGTCCAGAGCTTGACGTTGAGTTCTTGGGATCGCCACTTAAGGACTGCGAAGGCGGCATCCGCGCTGAGCTGGTAGATCGCCATCAGCATTCCCTTGGCCTGCTCAATGACCTCTCGGTGAGACACGATGACCTGTAGCTCGTCGCCGATCGACTGCTGAAGATCGGCGTTAGAGCTCTCGGTGATGTCGATGTGAGAACCCGCGGGTACGACGATCCGGCGCGTCGGCATCGGTGATCGGATCGCCCACCACCACCACCTTGCGTATCTCTCCGGTGGTGGTGCGGATTCTGTGCCGGCTACTGAAGGGAGCCGCCGACTGTTGCAGGAGGCCCTTGACGCGGGCCAGGTCGTCGGGATGCTTGTGACTCAGGACGAGTTCGGTGGTCGGTCGATTTCGCCGGGCTCATAGCCGTGCATCCTTGCGGACGGTTGCCCGACCACGTCCACGTGCCGTCGTCGTATCGGTATTCGATATCTGCCGACTCGCTGCGGTTCGCCGCCAAGCAGAGCCTTATCGATAGCGCGGACTTCGTGGCCATTGGTGGCCGGATAGTCGTCATCGGTCGGCAACCGATCCACTGTTGTCTGGTCAACCTGGTTTCTGCTGTCAGCCATTTTTCTGACTTCCCGCTGTCGAGTGGTGCCCGGATAAGGACGCGATGTGTGGGCGGACCTGGTCGGCGCACAAATCGCTAACGACAGTGTCCGTCTCTGAGCAGAGATTCGCCAGCAAGTTTTATGCATTTCTTGCTCGCGCCCCTCCAGAACGGCCACCATAAGACCTTATGGTGAGCTCGGCGTCGGCGTCGTCGTGGTAGTGAACGGGTTGAAGTCGACATCATGCATCTTGTTTGCGATCAGGCCCGCTACAAGCATCACGAATAGGGTGATGCCAAGGCAGGTACCGACCGCAATGGCGGCCACGAGAACCAGCCATCGCCAGATCGCTGCCGGCTGCGCCCAACAGTTCGCCGCCTATATCCTGCGCTGTGATCCGCTGCCGCTCGCTCACTTTGACCCTTCCCTTTCACCAACGGCCATCCCGCATCCTGCGGTCCGACCGCGGTCCCGCGGGTGGTGTCATGGGCTCCCCGTGAACGTGCAATTCGGGTAGGCCTGCTCCCGCATTCGCTATCGCCCTGCGTTCCTCCCTTCGGCCAAGGAATGAAGGATGCCCGAAGTGTTGATAGATCAGCGCGACAGGTTGGACCGATAGCTCCAAATCTGGTGAGCGAAACTGACCATCTCTTTCCGACATTGGTCGTTATCCGAGTTGTCCGTGCAGCCCCAGCCTTCCCCCGTGACATCAGGCTTATGAAGTTTTGGTCGTAGACGGATGGGCCAGGTGTCGGGGTCACGGTGGGCGGCGGCGCCGCTTGGACAGTGACAGTCGACGGCGGCGGTGGCGGCGGCGCTATTGCTGCTGGAGATGAGGTGGTTTTCTCCGCTGCGGGGGGAGGGGCTGGCCGATTCTTATGAAGCATCACCCATCCCACCGTGATCGCAGCCACGACCGCTCCTACCGATAGAAGTGCCGCGGCATGGCCGGTTACGACGCTCCATGGCTGACTCTCGGACTCGGCATCGTCAGCGGCGTCGTCTCCGTAGACCACGCCTCCTGGGTTTCGGCCTGCCGGCCACGTCACCAATGAATTCCGTCGCGTCATTGGCCGCGCCCGCCTCGGTCTCGGGCTGTTCCTCGGCGCTCATGAGTCACAAAGTCTTTTCCCGAATGCGAGTCTGACGGCGCCCACCAAGCTGACTGTGGTTCAGTTACCGGTGGCCAACGAACAGACGCGGCTGCGGATTACCGGCGGGCTGGCCATCTTCGGCACTATTCCGCACCCTCAAGCTTGGTCGTTCTTCGTAGGCCTCGGCCTTGATGATGCGGGCCTTCGTGATGTCGGCTACGAGTTCGTCGTGTGTCTTCGACAGGATCATTTTGGCCTTGTGCCGGATGCGTTCGGCCAGCGATTCGTCATCGGCGACGGCACTGGCCATGACCTGGGCGGCCCTTGCCGCGTCGTCAGGCTCGGCGTCGTCCAGGATGGTGTGGATAGTCATGTTTCCGCGGTTCTCCCGATTGTCCTTGGCCACGATCGCCGTGTACTCGACCAGCACTTGCACGTAGCGCTGAAGGAACCGTCCGTGGCCGTGTCGTGCGGTTGAAGTCCTACGTCAACTCGAAGGCCCCGGCGGCACACCTAGCCCCGCCAATGAACTCCGCGACACAGCCCGAACGCCTAGACACCTATTCGCCGTCCCGGTCATTCTCCCTCGCTTTGCAATTCACAAGCCCCTCTTTGCCCTGAGAAACGCAATCCAGCAAACTTCTCGCGCTGCCAATGCGGCTCCACCAACTTCCGGCGCGTCAACAGCGCGCCCAGCATCTAGGAGTCCATCGAATGCCGCGACTGCGACGCGCTGCGCGCCGAATGGCCCACACGCTGCAAGTACTGCCCCTGCCAAGAGTTCATTCCGCCGGCAGTGGCGATATCTGGCTCTTCGTAGTAACTCAGAGTGCATTGATGGCGTGGTGGAGTGCACCGCAGTGCAGTAGTGAGCCGCAGCAGAGTAGAGGCGCGGTAGACGACCCCAGGGATGTACGCGGGCATGGTGACCGGATCTCCGTCGATGCCGGTCTTCTGCCCGATTC
>CAVUOR010000003.1:0-407338 GCA_963743145.1 uncultured Actinomycetota bacterium
GTTAGGTGTGGCGGGCTGCTTCTTGGACGAGCTGCACGCGAGAGGTTAGCCCGAGTTTGGTGTAGACGTGCGCCAGGTGGGCGTGCACGGTCCGCGGTGAAACGAAGAGTCGCGCGGCGATGTCCTTGTTGGGCAGTCCATCGCACACCAATCGCACGACCTCGCGCTCGGCCGGTGTCAGCGACTCCCAACCGGTGTTCGGGCGTTTGCGTCCACCGCGACCGCGCTGCGCGTAGGCTATCGCCTCCTCGTGGACAACGCCGCGCCCTCGGTCCAGGCGGCGTCAAACTCATTTTCGCCCATAGACTCTCGCAGCGTTGCCACCGAAACCTGGTAGTCGGCGTCGTAGACCTTGAACCGCGCCATGCCCGTGCGTTGCCGGATGGCGTCTGCAGCACCGAAGAGCCGCGCTGCTTGTTGATGGTCGGTGTCGCTGGCCAGAACGGCGACGCATTCGAGGGTGTCCGAAACACCCAGGTACGCCTGAACTTCGACGGCACGTGCCAGGGCATCATGAGCGTCTCGCTCCGCCCGCTCGGCATCCCCCTGCGCCATCGCCACCCGGGAGCGCGCCGTGAACGCCACCATCTGGTGCCAGCCCGAGGTCGTCGCGACGGCGTCGTCGGCCCAGCGACGGGCGGCGTCCAGGTCCCCCACGGCCAATGCGGCCTGCGCGTTATAGGCCCGCTGGACCAACGCGTTTCCCGTCGTCTCATTCAGGTACTGCCAGGCCGCGTCACAGGCCTCTTGTGCCGTCTGGCCATCGCCAGCCGCCAGGGCCGCGACCCCCAACGCCGAGTGGCCAAGGCCCGCAATGAACCCGACCAGCTCCGATGCGACCACGAGGGACGCGTCGGCCGCGGACCGAGCCGCGCCGACATCGCCGTACCACGCCAGCGCGAAACCCTGGCCCGCCAGGCCGTATGCTCGATAGATGAGATCGTGTGCAGCCTCGGCCTCGTCGTTGATCACGCGGAATTGTGCGGCGGCTCCGGTCGGATCACCCTGGTTTAGCTGCGCCATTGCGAGCCAGTACCGACACTGGCGCGAGTCGAGCCGATCACCGATTGTGTCGGCGAGATCGCGTCCTTCCTCGGCGGCCACGCGCGTTCCGACCGGGTCACCAGTGGCGAACGCTGCGTACGCCTGCCAGGCCAGGATCTGGCTGAGCCGCCACGGGTCGCCCAGTGCCCTGGCGAGGCCGACCGCCTCCGTGAAGTACGGTCCCGCTGCTTCCCCATTTTGCACGGCAACAAAGCCATAGGCATTCAGTGCGCGGGCCAGCAGAGCCGGATCATCGAGTTCGCGGGCCAGCGCCAATGCCTCATCGGCCTGATCCTTGACGTCGGCGACGCCCATCCACGCGGAAAGTAGCGCTTTGTCAGCGAGCGCCCGCGCACGGGCCGGGCTCACCGCGTCTGGGTCATGCCCGTCGGGATCGCTGAGGGCGGCGTCGAACCAGGCAGACCCTTCACGGATCCGTCCCCGTGCGAGCCATAGCGGCTGCAGCGATGATGCCAGTGTCAACGCCTGCTCGATGTCGGAATTGTCCAGGCTCCACCCGAATGCGCTGCGCAGGTTGTCGATTTCAAGATCGGCCTGTTGGAGGCGCTGCTCATAATTGCTCCCCGCCGGTGCGTCGAGCGGAGCCGCCATCGTGCTGTAATACTCGCGATGCCGTATCCGGACGGTATCGGCCTCGCCCGATTCGCCGAGTTTTTCCAGCGCATACTGGCGCACCGTTTCGAGCAGCCGGTATCGCGTTCTGCCGCCGGCGTTTTCGGCGACCACCAGCGACTTGTCGACCAGCAGGCTCAACAGGTCTAGGACTTGGTAGCGCTCGACCCCGTCGGCGCCGGCGACCGCCTGGGCGGCATCAAGGTCAAAGCCACCCAAGAACACTGCCAACCGACGAAACAGAATCCGTTCGGTATCGGTCAGCAACGCATGCGACCAATCGACCGACGCCCGCAAGGTCTGCTGGCGGCGCACCGCCGTGCGCGAACCACCGGTCAGCAGCCGGAAGCGGTCATGCAGGCTGTCGACGATCTCGGCCAACGACAGGGCGCGAATGCGCGCGGCCGCAAGTTCGATCGCCAGCGGCATCCCGTCCAGGCGCCGGCAGATCTCAGCCACAGCGGCGGCGTTGTCGGCGGTGATGGCGAAGTCGGTCCTGGCCAGCCGTGCCCGGTCGGCGAACAGCTCGATGGCGTCGTGGGCCAGCGACAGCGAGGGCACCTGCCACATCGCTTCGCCTGTTACGCCGAGCGGCTCACGGCTCGTCGCAAGCACGGTCAGGCAAGGCGCACCACCGAGAAGGGTTACCACCAAGCCCGCGCTCGCCTCAATCAGGTGCTCGCAGTTGTCCAGGACCAGCAGCATCTGCCGGTCACGAAGGTGCCGCAACAGCGTGTCCATCGTCGAGCGACCCGGTTGGTCGGGCAGCCCCAACGCGAGGGCGGCCGTGACGGGCACGACGCTGGGATGGGTGATCGGTGCCAAATCCACATAGCAGACCCCGTCGCCGAACTCCCCGGCCAGATCGGCGGCGACATGCACAGCCAGGCGTGTCTTGCCCGCTCCGCCTGCTCCGGTCAGGGTGACCAGCCGATTAGCCGCCAGCACCTCACGCAGGCTCTTGATTTCAGGTTGGCGCCCAACGAAATTCGTGAGCTCGATCGGAAGGTTATGGGAGACATGAAAGCTGGTTGTGCGCAGCGGCGGGAAGTCGTTGCGCAGATCGGGGTGGCACAGCTGCACCACCCGCTCGGGTCTGGGCAGATCACGCAGCGGGTGGGCGCCCAGGTCGGTCAACGTCACATCGGGAGGAAGCTGATCGACAACCAGCGGTTCGGTCGCGCCAGACAACACGGTCTGCCCGCCATGAGCCAGGTCGCGCAAGCGGGCGGTGCGGTTGATGGTCGGTCCGATGTAGTTGCCCTCGTCGCGCAGCCGCACGTCGCCGGTGTTGATCCCGATGCGCAATCGGATCGGGGCCAGCGGCGCCCGCTGCAATTGGAGCGCGCAAGCCACCGCGTCAGCCGCCCTAGCGAACGCGATCACGAAGCTGTCGCCCTCGCCCTGCTCCACCGGGCGGACCCCATCGTGGGCCGCGACGACATCCGACAGCACTTGGTCCAGGCGCGCCACAGCAACGGTCATCTCGTCAGGCTGGGTCTCCCACAACCGCGTCGACCCCTCGACATCGGCCAGCAGCAACGTCACCGTTCCGGTCGGCAACTCGCTCACACCCACGTCGCTCCAGTCAGTTTCGCTCATGCTAGCCAGCATGCGATTAAGCGCATCGCAGAACATCAGCAAAACTGCTGATAGTACTCAGGCGGCTGTACCTACGTAGGTATCCGGCCACCGCCCAATTAGGCACTTCTGCCGATGGTCCGCCGTCGGCACCGCTTGATAGTCGATGTCATGACTATCGAAGCGCACGCTCCCAACCTCTTTGACATCACCTGGCCGACCTTCGCCTATCAGGAAACCCAGGACCCCGCCGAGGCGCACCACATCATCAGGCAGGCTCACCAACAGGCACCGATCGCGCTGGGCCCGTACGGCCCCGAGGTTCTCGGCTACAACCTGGTGCGCACCCTGCTGCGCGATTCGCGCTTCGCCATGCCGCGGGGCATCAGCCTGATGGTGCAAGGCATCACCTCGGGGCCAGTCTGGGACAAGGTTTGCCAGACGATCTTGTCCGTCGACGCCGCCGAGCATCACCGGCTGCGCCGCTTGGTATCACGGGCGTTCACCCCGCGAGCAGCCGAGCGGATGCGCGCCGCCTGCACCGAGGTCATCACCGAACTGGTCGATCGGTATAGCGCGGCGGGTCGCTGCGACATGGTTCGCGACATCGCCAGGCAATACCCGGTGCCGATCATCTGCGCGCTGGTAGGCGCGCCGATCGAGGACTGGGAACTTTTCACACGCTGGGCCGACGACCTCACTAAAGCGTTCGGCTGCAACGTCGCAGCCGAAGAGTCGGCCATTCTGCACGCGTGGCAGCAACTCGACGCCTACCTGGAGGACTTGATCGCCCGCCGCCGCCAGTCGCCCGGCGACGACCTGATCTCCGAGCTCATCCGCGTCGAAGAAGACGGCGACCGGCTGTCCCACGACGAGCTGGTCAACCTGGTCGCCATCCTGCTCAACGCGGGCACCGACACCACACGAAACCAGTTGGCCGCCGCCGTGCAGGTGTTATCCGACTATCCGGACCAGTGGGCGTTGTTGGCCGAACATCCCGAACTCGCGCCGAAAGCGGTCGAGGAGCTGATGCGTCACTCACCGACCATCTTTGCGACGCTTCGTGTCGCGACCACCGACATCGAACTGGGCGGCATTCTCATCCCCGAGGGCGTTTGCGTCTTCGCCAACACCGCGGCCGCCAACCGCGATCCCGCGGTATACGACGCCCCCGATCGTCTCGACATCACCCGGGAGGGTCCGGCACCAATGCTGACCTTTGGCGGCGGTGCCCACTACTGCCTCGGTGCACATCTCGCCCGACTCGAGCTCGCCGAAGCCTTGCGGGTCATTACTCGGCGTATGCCACAAACCCGGCGCACCGGCCCTGCCCCGTGGAAACCGCCGGCCGGGATCAGCGGTCCGATTTCGCTGCCCATCGAATTCGACGCAGGACACTGAATCCCCCGACCAGCCCCGACCGGGCGGACGCCGCTTACGACTGCTGACCACGATCGGCGCGACGACGCATCCTGCGCGCGCTTCGGCGCAGACCCCGGACTGCGTAGCCGCCCGCCACGACCGACGCGGCAATCGTGGTGATGAACACGGGCAGCCAGCTGTGCCGGTCATGGTCGACAGACCACCAGACAATCGAGAAGAGCACCGTGCAGAGAAATAGGACGATGTCGCGCCAGTTGCCTTCATAGGAACTGGCGGCGGCGCGCAGCCGGCGTGCCTTGTCCTCCGCCACGACCAATTCATCGATGCGGTCGTCAATGCTGCGCCGCAGCGCCTCCCGTCGGGCCGCCTCCATTTCAGGCATCTGCTCGAGCAACTCCAGGTCTTGTTTGATCCCCTCCCGCAAGTCGGGACCCCTGAGTTGGCCCACCGCAGCGCCGAGCAGCGCACCGCCGACGACGGGAGCTGCGCCCATCGCCATCGCTGCCATACCGGGCATTGTGACCTCTACCTTCCCCTCGCTCCGCAATCCTGGGTATCGACCCCACCGTGACGTTCCGGAACATCACTTCATGGTGGCAAGGTTGTGCCAAAAATTCTTGAGGCTGTCGGTGCCGCCGAAAAGTGTGGTGAAGTTCGTGGAGTCGACCAGGACGATGTCGCCCGCACGCCAGCCCGACGGCGGCATCCAGATCAGCGCGTTGAATTCGGCGTTGCCCGCCTCGGTGAAGGGATGGGGCCTGTTGGGATCGATCCGTTGACGACCCAGCACCCGCACCGAGTCGCTCTCCGGAGCGGTGAGTTCGTAGTGCGGCAGGTGGGGATGGAAGTTGAACGTGGTGACGTTGTCGAGCAGCCTCGCGGCGTCCAGGTCGCGGACCGCGGTTAGGGGCGCGATCTGCTTGGTGCCCTCGACAACAGCGGGACGCAGCCCCCAGGTGTTGTGCACCGGGACCTCGAGGGCCGTCATCAGGGAACGGGTGTACTGCCCGAACCGTTGTTGGCGGGGCACCAGCGGGTCTCCGTGGTGCTGGTATTCAACCTGACGCTGGGCGAAATCGTCGGTAAAGCCCACGTCGTGATGCGGGGCCAATAACAAGCATGTGCCCTCGCGCTGCAGCCATTCCCGGATGGCGCCGATCTCTTCCGGTGCAGCTTCTTGTTCCGACAAGATGTGGTCGAGCCCGAACACCATCAGGGTGTCGGTGTCGGCGAGGATCCGCTCGTCGATCGGGAGCCGGTAGCCCGCCTGGTCGATGCGCTGGAAGACGGCGACCGGGTGGCCGGTGGCTTCGCCGGCCAGGTCCTGGAAAGCCAGCGCCGAGCGGTGGAAAAGTTCCAGGGTGCCGGCGATGCTCTGAAGGAAGTGCGCCTCATCGTATTCCGGTGTCTCATAGCTTGGCCACAAGGCGTTGCGGACTTCGGTCATGGTGGAGAAGCGGTTGTACATCGCGGCCGGGTCGCGTTGGGCTTCCCATGGGTAGCTCCAGGTCCAGTAGATGCTGATGCGCCGTCCGCCGGTGTGCGGACGCGGGATGTGGCTTTGGTTGTAGGTCCGCGCCGCGGAAAGTGCGCCCATGGTTAATCCTTAACGTGATCAGTCGAGCGCCGCGAGGTATCGCATGGCGTTGATGCCGGGCAGGAAGAAGTACGCCCCACCCGTCAGGGTGGTGAACGCCGGCAACCCTTTGAGGGTTTTGCGGATCGGTCGGTTGGGAATCTTGAAATCCAGTGTCCCGTCCTGCGTTCCACAGATGGGGTCGTGCTCGTTGCCGAGTTCGTGGAAGGTGCGGTCGTTGATCCACACGTTCTGCGCGAACTCGAACTGACGGACCAGGCTGGCGCAGATGATGAACGCGGCGATGCCGCGATCCACACCGTCGTCGGGCGCGCCCTCGGGCAATGCAGCGCCGTAGGTCGCACCGCGGCGAATTATCCTGTGCCGGTTCATGTTGTGCGCAGTGTCGCGCGGGTTGAGGCGTCTCGCGTGCGATCCCAGCGGGCAAGCATACCCGTGCGGATCCATCTCCTTATAGTTGAAGTCGTTGTTGCGCATAGGGTCCGCGCCCAGCTCGGGATCGTCCTTATCCGGTGTCAACACCAATGGGGCACCGCTGCGCCAGCGGCCCATGAACTTCGCGGCGAGCAATTCCTGATCGTCCGGCGTGTCGGCGTGCTCCTGCAGATAGTCGCGGAACAGTCCAACGTGCTCCTGCAACCGCCGGTAGGCCATGTAGCTTCCATTGCGGCACAGGACTTCTGGCTGCGGCAGATCGGGCGACCCGTGCTCGTCGGGATAGCCGAGGATGAACTCGCCCGGCTTCAGCGGCGCACCCGACCCCGGCGTGGGCTCTTCACCCGATCCCTCGATCACTGGCTGCGACAACCTGTCCCGGAACCCGAAGTGATCGTGTGCAAAATTGAACGGCGGCGTCGCGTTCAGATCCAACACCGACAGACTGCGCACACCGTCGCACCGGGCCACCAACTCGTCATGCACCCCAGTGGCCCGCGCATGTTCGGCGTCGTCGCGGGCAAACAGGATCGCGATTGCGTGCAAGTCACCGCCTGCCAGACCGCCGACCCAATTGTCAGGGTGGTTAGCCCCGGTATCGCCCAAGATGTCTGCCCGAGCCGCCATGCCCTGGCGAAACGCCTCCGGGAAAGTTTCGAGGGATTCCTCGGGAACCCCGAGCGCCCGCAGACCGTCCCACGTGAATGCCAGCGTGACCCACCGCTTGGTGCTATCCATCGAGGCTTGCGCCGCGGCGGCAGATTCGACCACGGGGATCAGTTCGGACAGCCACGCCCGGCCGCCGGCGGGGTCGTCGAATGACAGGAACTCGTAGCGCCCGGTCATCGCCGGTGTGCGGGTCAGCAGAATGTGCTGAATGTCCTCCGACTCAAGCATCGGTGCAGGTTTCGCTGCGGATCATTGCATTTGGTCAAGCATGTCTGAGAACGCCGCTTTGAGCCGCAGGGCCTTTTTGATCTCGTCGGCGGTGACGTAGGGGTACTCGCCATACTCCAGGAAACTAGAGCACTGGTGCTCACGAACGAACTTCACGAAGGCGTCAGGGTTCTCTTTCCAGTCCTCTGGAAATCCCTCCAGGTTGGTGAACACCGTGGTGATCCCGGTCGCGCTGAACAGCGCCACCGCATCCTCGGTGTACTTGTCGAAATCGGTATCGAAGATGCCCTGGTACTGAAAATGCAGCCCCGAACCGACATCGAACAGCACCCACCGCAAGTAGTGCAGCCGCAGCGGCGCGAGCACGTCGGGACTCCCGGCAATCGCTTCCTCGATCTGCTTGCCGTACGCCCGGACGGCCTCTTCGCGCCCCTCTTTGACCTTCGCGATGATCGAAAAGCCATAGCAAGCAGGAGTCCTGGGATAGATCGGGCCGTACCGGCCCCGCTCGAGCTCGAAGTACCCCTCCTTAGGGATGGCCATTGCCGCAGGCTTGCTCCAGTCGTGATTTCTCGCCGGCATGTTCGTTCCCCATCCACTTGCTCCGGTGTGCGCGAACACTACTCCCCGGTCGTGGCCCAGATGCCGCTTTCGCCGACGACAAATTCGGCTAGCCAACGATCATTTCGTCGCTGTTCATCTGTCGGCACCAGTCGCTCAATGGTCGCCAGCCCTGAGTTCCTCGAACAGCCCAGCGCGGACCAACAACAAGCCGCTCACCACCAGCACCCATCCGGGGAACGTCATCGTTACCCACATGCTGAGGTCGCTTACGAGAAGCACGGCGACCGCAGCAAAATAGCTGAGGCCAACGAGCCAGCGTGGCATCAAGCCCGTCCTCAACCAGATCGTCGCGAGCGACATCATGAACACCGCGGCCATCCGGACCGCATAGGTCTTGGTCGACGACAACACAACCATCTTCCCGAGATCGATCATCTCAGCATGAGCGGCCGGGTCCGTCACGCCTGTGTTTGTCGCAACCAGACCGGCGGCCACCGACATTGAAACGAACATCATCGCCAGAAACAGCAAACCGCTACCCAGGAAGACAGTCGAGAAGAAGCGGTCTTCGTAACGCCCCAAGCCGTCGCGCACCACGCCGATGAACCAAAGAAAGCTGATGCCGGCAAATGGCATCAGCACCGTTGCGGTCGCGATCCCACTGCGGCGACTTGTCAGCCACTCAGTCGAACCCTGCACGCCCTCGGGCATTTTAGTTCGGATTAAGATCAGCACGGCACCAAACAGCAGGGCGAACAACACACCGGCCAGCGCGGCCGCACGGGGTGTCGTCAATAGGCGAAGGCTGGGCTGAGACGCCATTGTCATGGTGTCATCCTGTCATCGTGCTTGCGCGGCAGGCGGGCTTTCACCGTCTACCGTCGACCAACCCCAGCCAGCCAATACATCGGCCCAGAAATCTCAGACGAGTTGCCCATTTGCACCGTCATTCCCCGACGCAGAAGAACTTGCCCGCAAGGAAGCTGACCGCGGCTGCGATGAGCAACTCGGGACACGCGCGTCCCGGATATGCGATTGACATAATCCGAGCAGCTTGCTGGCGTCACGTTGGGCCTCCTGTGCGGCGGCCCTGCCCTGTCTTACCTACCGCGACTACCAACCACGCGGCGTCGCCATGAAACCACAAACGGGGCATTTCGTGGTGGGATGGCAAGAGGCCTATTGCTCGGCGCGGGCCCAGCCCTCCGCCGGTGGACACTCCTCCGATCCCGCCCCTTCGTATCCCTGCCGGCTGCAGATACGCGAGATTCCTTGCGGACCAATACTTTTGGTACTGATCAGCGTAAAATCGCACCCAAGACCTGCACCGATAGCGCGGCAACTTATATCCCGCCAAATTCCTGCGGAACTTCCGCCAAATTATTCCTGCGGACCGAGGCCGTGCGCTTTGTAAAGTTGGCGCAGACTGGCGTCTCACGGCCTGGGCCTGGGCCAAAGGCGCTTGATTCTCTGCACGCACGGCGAGCGCAGAGGGGGTGCCAGCGGTTTCAGAAAACCGCCGCCACCGTGGCGGTGGTTTCTGCTCCCCGGTTGGTAACAGGGCGTTACCCGACCGGCATCGATGAGTACGAGGGCTTCAATAGGTTGTGCCTTACTCGCGCGCGGACACACCCGTTTCTCCGTATCTCGGCTCTTTTTTTTGGTGTCTTTTTATGCAATTCTGCTGTTGACATCTCCATCTGCACCCTGGCCGTGAGGAGGTGGGGTCATTGGTTCCAGCGAGCACGGCTTCGAGAACTTCGCGGGTTGCCGGCGACGGAGTGTGGTGAACCACCAATTAGCGTCTTGCTCATTGGCGGCTCTGCAATTCGACGGCTTTCTTCATGGTTTCCCTTGCGCGAGCGCGATCCCCGGCATAGTCGTAGGCGCGCGCCAACCGGTACCAGCGCCGCCAGTTGTCCGGGTCGCTGTGCAGTTCGGCACGGACCGTGTCGAACAGCGCATCGGCCGCGTCGCGCTCAATGCGTCCGGAAGGCCGTCGGGGCAGGGCGCTGACGTCCAGTTCCATCCCGTCCTCAGCGACAAGCCGGGCCAGCTTCTGATGGACCAAGCCGGCGCGCACGGTGGCGATCATCGCCCACAGGCCGATCGCGGGCAGGATCAACAGCGCGGCGCCCAACACGACGGCGGCGGCACGTCCCGAGCTGATCATCAGGACGGCGGCGCGCCCAAGTAGCCCGAGGTACACCAGCATCGCCAGGCACATGAACGCGATCATCAGCTGGATGCGCACACCGCGCGAGGCTCTGATCATTTCGGTCATTGCAGGTTGAGCAGCGACTCGATTCCCACCGTCAGGCCGGGATGTTCGGCGACCCTACGTACCGCCAACAGCACGCCGGGCACAAACGACGTGCGGTCCATGCTGTCGTGCCGGATTGTCAGGGTCTCCCCCGCGGTACCGAACAACACTTCCTGGTGGGCCACCAGCCCGGCCAACCGCACCGAGTGCACCGGGACACCGTCGACGTCGGCGCCGCGGGCGCCCGGCAGGCTCGTAGTGGTGGCATCTGGGCTGGGCGGCAGGTCTTTTCGCGCCTCGGCGATCAGAGCGGCCGTGCGGGCGGCGGTTCCCGAGGGGGCATCGGCCTTGTGCGGGTGATGCAGTTCGATGACCTCCACCGATTCGTAGAACGGCGCCGCCTGCCTGGCGAAATGCATGGACAGCACTGCCCCGATAGCGAAGTTCGGCGCGATCAGCACCGCGACATCCGATTTTGCGGCCAGCCAAGCCCGCACCTGCTCCAGCCGTTCATCGGTGAAGCCGGTGGTCCCGACGACGGCGTGAATTCCGTTGTCGATCAGGAACTTCAGGTTATCCATCACGACGTCGGGATGGGTGAAGTCGATGACGACCTCGGTTTTGTTGTCGGAAAGCAGGCTCAGCGGATCACCGGCGTCAACTTCGGCGGACAGGGTCAGATCCTCGGCGTCCTGCACGGCCTGCACCATCGTCGCGCCGACTTTGCCCTTCGACCCCAGCACTCCTACCCGCATAACCTCACCCTAGACGGGGTTGTCCACAGTTCGGCCTTTGTCCATAGGGCAAGGCTTCGGCGTCGTTCAGTGTCGGCGGGCGGCGATATCATTCGAACATGCGTTCGATAAACGTCACCGCGCCACCTGCAGTGGCTGCCGCCTTCGATGCGCTCGACGCAGCCGTGACCAGGATCGGCGAGTTGAATCTCGACAACGTCGGTCCTGCGGTTCGCTTGCGTGCCTTAGAACGGCTGGAGACCGCCCGTCGTCAGCAGGTGGTGTCGAGCCACGACCTGATCGCGGGCCTAGCCAAGGAAGATCCGGCCGACGTCGGCGGCCCCGTCCACAAGGTGATCGCCGACTGGCTGCGGATCAGTTGCGCCGAGGCGCGCCGCCGGATGCGCAACGCCGAGCAGCTTGCGCCTCGGACCACGATTACCGGTGAGACATTGCCGCCGGAGTTGCCGGCCACCGCTGAGGCGTGGCGTGCAGGCATGCTCGACGAGCAACACTTGCGGGTGATTCAGGCTTTTTGTCGTGACCTACCCGCCGATACGCCGGTCGACAGGGTTGAGCAGGCAGAGCGCTTCCTGGCCCAGCAGGCGACCACGCTGCGCCCCGACCAGCTAGAAAAGGTGGCGAACCGGTGTGCGGTAATGATCAATCCCGACGGGAAGTTCTCCGACGATGACCGCGCCCGTCATCGCGGCTTCACCTGGTCTGCGCAACGATCCGACGGAATGAGCCTTGGCAAGCTGGTCGCCTCGCCTGAACTGCGCGCCAACCTGGACGCGTGGCTGGCCCGGTTCGCCGCGCCGGGCATGTGCAACCCTGACGACCAAAGCCCATGCGTCACCGGCGAACCCAATCAGGACATCGCCAGCAAGGATTTGCGCAGCCATGCCCAGCGTCAACACGATGCGCTAAATGCGTTGGTGCACGGTCAGTTGGGTGACCCGAAACTCGGAGTGCACAACGGATTGCCGTAACGGTGATCGTCTCAACGACGCTGCAGGAACTCACCGCGGGCACCGGGCACGCGGTGACCGGCGGCGGAACATTGCTGCCCATGCGTGACCTGATTCGGATGGCCAGCCACGCATACCACTACCTGGCCGTGTTCGACGAGCACCAAAGCCGCCCATTGTATTTAGGCCGCTCCCGGCGCATCGCATCAGCAGATCAGCGACTGGTCCTCTACGCCAGGGATCGCGGCTGCACCGCGCCGGGCTGCGACGTGCCGGGATACTGGACCGAAGTCCACCACACTGAAGAATGGGCGCGCGGCGGCCGCACCGACGTCGACAAGATGGCCCTAGCCTGCATCCCGGAACACAAGCTCCTCGATAAGGGTTGGCGAACAATCAAACTCGGCAACGGTGACACGGAATGGATTCCGCCGCCGCACTTAGATCACGGCCAAGCCAGAACCAACGACTATCACCACCCGGAGCGGTATTTGACGCGCCTCGACGAGCACGAGGAATAGCGCCGCACCAGCCCGAGGGTTAACCGGTGCACGACGCCGAACTGATCGTGTGCACACCTATCACGAGGGTGATGACGATCAGCCCTAATGCCAGCGTTGGCCATATCCACATGACCCGGCCGCGGACGGCCGCGATGATCAAGCCCGCGGCCATCATCACCGCGATCGCGATGCCACCCAACACCAAAAAGTAGGCCCGGTCGAGGGCCGCGTCGAGTGCTGGCGTTTCACACGCATCGGTCGCCATCGGGAAAAACAATGAATAATAAAATGAACATAACCCTGCCGCCGCAGCGAGCGCGGACACAACGGACGTGATCACTATGTCGATTGTTGAGTGCGGTGCGCGAACTCGACCCAAGGCTGGTGTCGCCTGATACTGCGGCGGCGGGAAGTAGGGGTATTGCGGTGGCGTCATTGCCCAACTATGCCGCATCGCTCCCATCCGCGGGAAGAATTTTCGTCAGGCGTCGATCACCACGCGACCGCCGGTGCCGCGCGACACGCACACCAGCATCTCGTCGTCGTCCTCCGCGGTGCGGCCGTGGCGCTCGATTTGTCCCGCTAGCAGCGTGACTTTGCAAGTGCCGCAGAATCCTTGCCGGCAGGAGTACGCGGTTGTCGGGTCATCGTCGAGCATGACGTCGAGCGCCGAACGGTTGGCAGGAACGTCGAGCACCCGCTGGGAACGCGCGAATTCCAGCTCGAATGGAATGCCATCGACGACGGGAGGCGGGCTGAACCGTTCGTAGTGCAGCGGCGCGTTCGCATGCCGGTCACGCGCGGTGCGTACCGATTCAAGCATCGCCGTCGGCCCGCACACGTACACCGCTGTCGCCGGTCCGGCGCCGAGGAGCAGATCGTCGGCGGTGGCGAATCGGCCGCGCTCGTCGTCGGCCCACACGGTGACCCGCTCCGGCGCCACCGACATCACCTCATCCAGCAGCGGCATGTATTCCCGACTGCGGCCGGCATAGACTGCATGCCAGTCGGTTCCGCGCGTTGCGGCCGCGCGCAGCATCGGCAGGATGGGCGTCACGCCGATGCCACCGATCACGAACAGCAGGTCATGCTCGTGAGAGCCCAGATAGAACGCATTGCGCGGACCTTCGAACAGCAGCGAATCACCCACGTCGAATGCTTCATGCATCTCGATCGAACCGCCGCCGCCATCGGCGATCCGGCGCACCGCGATGCGGTAGTCGGTCCGCCGCCCGGGGGTACCGCACAGCGAGTACTGGCGACGACGGCCCGAGGGCAGCTGGACGTCGATGTGTCCGCCGGGCGTCCACGCCGGAAGCAATCCGCCGTCGGCGTCGGCCAGGGTCAGCGCGACCACGTCCGGGGTGAGCATTTCCCGTTTGGTGACGAGCGCGGTATGCGTCCGCCGCACCGGCACGACCCGGGACGGCTTCCATCGGGTCGCCGACGCGAACCCGCCGAGTACCACGCCCACTCCGAACAGCGCCGTGTAGAGACGGTCTCGCTTACGGCGACCGTAGATGTCGGCGGGCCTGCTAACCCAAATCGACTGCGTCATATCGCTCTTAGTTCGGCCGGATGTCGTAACGCGCCAACAGCCGGACCAATGAGGGGCTGATACGGCGCATCGCGTAGCCGACCCTGGACTCGGCCGCGATCGGCAGCACCGGCCGACCCGTCTTGACGGCCTTGACGATCGCCTTCGCGGTGGCTTCCGGCGTGTAGTTGCGCCGCCGGTAAGCTGCGTCGGCCTTGCGGCGGGCGCGGTCCTGCTCGTCGGACGTCATCCCCGCGTACACGGTGCTTTTGGCGATATTCGTATTGACGAACCCCGGGCAGACCGCGGTGACGGTGATGCCTTCATCGGCCAGGTCGGCGCGCAGTGATTCGCTGAACGCCAGCACCGCAGCCTTTGTCGTGCCATAGGCGATCATCGACTTCGACGGTAAGAACGCCGCCGCCGAGGACACATTGATGATGGTGCCGCCTTCGCCGCGGTCGACCATCTGCGTTCCGAACGCCCGGCTTCCGTTGAGCACGCCGAGCAGATTCACCGCCAAGATGGTGTCCCAGTGCTCCGGCGTCGTCTCCAGGAACCGTCCCGCCATCCCGATGCCGGCGTTGTTCACCAGGATGTCGACCACTCCGTGCTCGTTGTTGACTTGTCCGGCAAGCTCGTTCATCGCCGCTTGGTCACTGACGTCGGCCTGGTACACCGCCGCAGTGGCACCGGTGTCCCGGACGGCTGCCGCGGTCTTTTCTGCTGCGGCGAGATTGCGGTCGACGATCACCACGGTGCTGGCACCTTGGCGGGCCAGCTCGACGGCGGTGGCCTGGCCGATCCCGGCGCCCGCGCCAGTGACCAGAGCGAGTTTGCCGCGCACGTCGCGCCGCCCGGCCCGCACGACGGATTCGCTGGGCGACGCCGCACCGTGGACGACTCGGTCGATCCATTCGCCAGTCAGCCTGGCGATGACGTCAGGGCGCGAGGTCACCACCCAGTGGCCGCCCTCGATCGGAACAACCCTGCTAACCAACGGGATTGACCCAGTGAACCGTTGCAGCGCAGGCGTGACGAAGATGTCCATCCGCGGCACCAACACCTGGACCGGAACGTTGGTCGGCGGCAGTTGCGCGCCGGTGGCGAGAAACGGCGCGGGCATGTTGGCCCGGTACAGATTGAGGCCGTTGATATAGTCGCCGGTCGACCGTACTGCTACGTGAGCTTGGGTCCGGGTGCTCGAGTTGCCGATACGCCCAAAGGCGTCAATGACTTTCACGCCCAATCCGGACCGAATCATCAACTCCGGCAGACCTGGGCACAGAAAAAACCAGATGTACCCCGACGCCAGGAATTGCCTGACCACGTCAAAGACGCCGCGCGGAGTGCGCGCAGACCGCAAGAACTTGCCCGCATAGTTCAAGTGCGGTCCCGAGATCGACGTGAACGATGCGACTTTGCTCATCACCGTCTCATCGGTGACCGCGGCCCAGCCCTGAATCGAACCCCAGTCGTGGGCCAGTAGGTGCACCCGGTCGACGCCCAGGCTATCGATTACCGCGCCGACGTCGGAGATCAGCTGGGGGAAGCGGTAACCGGACCGGCCCGCCGGCCGCGTCGATTCGCCGGCGCCACGCACGTCGTACGCCACGAAGTTGTACCGGCCGCCAAAGTGCGCGGCCACCCCGTCCCACAGGCGATGGTTATCTGGATAACCGTGAATCGCCAAAATGGTCGGCCGCTGCGGGTCGATCTCGGTGTAGGCGTGGACGGCCAAAGTGACGCCATCCGAGGCGGTTACGGTATTCATCGGTTCCTGGTGACTTAGTGGGAGGCGCGGGCGGCAGGCGAGATGGCGAGGTAGTCGACCGCCCGCTCGACCCCGCCCAGCTGCGACGGATGGAAATTCGGCAGGTAGTAAGCGCCGATCACCCGTACGAACCGCAACGGCCCGGGTACCAACCCACGCCGCGCCGCCATGAAGTAGTACCACCAACGCGGTTTAGCTCCGGGGCTCAGCTGCGGATCCACCGAGTACATGAATCGAACCCCGCGCACCCACATCAGCAGCATCATCGGGGTGACGATCAGCTGGGTGCGTACCTGCCGCCAGTACCCGGCCCGTAGATGCTTCATCACGTCGAAGGCGACGGCCTTATGCTCGACTTCCTCGGCGCCATGCCAGCGCAGCATGTCCAGCATCACCGAGTCCGTGCCAAGCGCGTCAAGCTGCGGAGTGTCCAGAATCCACTCGCCCAGGATCGCGGTGTAGTGCTCGATGGCCGCCACGATCGACACCTGTTCGAGCAACCAGCTGCGCCGTCGTCGCAGACCCCACCGGGGCCGGTCGCCCATCAGCTTTCCGAACAGCCAGGCGATCTGGTCGGTGAACGGTGTCACGTCAATACCGTTGGCCGCAAAGTAGTCCAGCACCGCGGAATGCGCTTGGGAGTGCATCGCCTCTTGGCCGATGAATCCCTGAACATCAAGCCGCAGTTGGTCGTCTTTGATCAGCGGCAATGTCTGCTTGAACACGTCGACGAAAAACTCTTCGCCGGCAGGCAGCAGCAGGTGCAGCACATTGAAGACATGGGTGGTGAAGGGCTCGCCCGGCACGTAATGGAACGGCAACGTCGCCCAGTCGAACTCGACGTCGCGCGCCTCGAGGACGAGTCGTTCGTGATCGGCCGACACCCCGTGGCCTGGCAGGTGCGGGCCGACCGCCTCGTCGTTGACGGTGAACATCGTCGGAAGCATACCCGGTACCCCCGGTATCGGGAAATATTCTAGATGGGGGCCGCGCCCCGCAGGTGCTCGAAGATCAGCGACGTCTGGGTACCCGCAACGTCGGTGTCGGCGTTGAGGTTTTCCACGACGAATGAGCGCAGGTCCTCGGTGTCGCGGGCAGCGACGTGCAGGATGAAATCGTCGGCACCGGCCAGAAAGTAGACATCCATCACCTGGGGTCTGCGACGAATCTGCGCGATGAAGTCGCGGATCTTGCCGCGGGCGTTGGATTGTAGGTTGACCGAGATCATCGCCTGCAGCGGCAATCCGACCGCAACCGGGTCGATGTCGGCGTAGAAGCCACGAATGACACCCATGTCCACCAGGCGCCGGACGCGGCCATGACAGGTCGACGCGGCGATGTCGAGTTCGGCGGCCAGCGCGCTATTGGTGATCCGGGCGTCGGCATGCAACAGGCTCAGTATTTTGCGGTCCACGTCGTCGAGATCGGCGGGCCGAAGATCCTTCGCTGACACCCCGGAGCTGACCAGGTCTTCCGTTGTTTCTACGGGCATACACCGATTTTACAGAATTGTCATCCGCGTCTTTGCCATAGCACCGAACTTTCTTCACAATTGAGGGAGATGATGGCCTCGAGTCAAGGAGGGATCATGCAGGTAGGAATTCCAACCGAGACGAAGAACAACGAGTTCCGGGTGGCCATCACCCCGTCCGGCGTCGCGGAGCTGACCCGGCGTGGCCACGAGGTCCTGATCCAGGCCGGCGCCGGAGAGGGCTCCGCGATCGCCGACAGCGACTTCAAGGCCGCGGGCGCGCAACTGATCGCCACCGCAGACGACGTGTGGGCCGATGCCGACCTGGTGCTCAAGGTCAAGGAGCCAACACCGATCGAGTATCCGCGTATGCGACACGGGCAGACCCTATTCACGTACCTGCACTTAGCCGCTTCTCGTGCCTGCACCGACGCGCTGCTGGCTTCGGGCTCCACCTCGATCGCCTATGAGACCGTGCAGACCGCCGACAACGCGTTGCCGCTGTTGGCACCGATGAGCGAGGTCGCCGGGCGGCTGTCAGCCCAGGTCGGCGCCTACCACCTGATGCGCACCCATGGCGGCCGCGGCGTGCTGATGGGCGGGGTGCCCGGTGTCGAGCCGGCCAATGTCGTGGTGATCGGCGGCGGCACCGCCGGCTACAACGCTGCCAGAGTCGCCGACGGAATGGGCGCGGCGGTCACGGTGCTCGACATCAACATCAACCGACTGCGCGAGCTCGACACCATGTTCGGCGGCCGGGTGCAGACCCGCTACTCGACCAGTCTGGAGCTCGAGGAAGCGGTCAAGCGTGCCGACCTGGTCATCGGCGCTGTGCTGTTGCCGGGCGCGAAGGCGCCCACGCTGGTGTCCAATGCGCTTGTCGCGCATATGAAGCCGGGCGCAGTACTGGTCGACATCGCCATAGACCAGGGGGGCTGCTTCGAGGACTCACACCCGACTACCCACGACGACCCGACGTTCGCCGTGTACGACACGCTGTTCTACTGCGTGGCGAACATGCCGGCTTCGGTGCCGAAGACGTCGACGTTCGCGTTGACCAACGCCACCCTGCCGTATGTGATCGAACTCGCCGACCACGGCTGGCAAACGGCCTGCCGGTCGAATCCTGCACTCGCCAAAGGACTGTCGACGCATGACGGCCAACTGCTGTCCCAACGGGTGGCCGCCGACCTAGCACTGCCGTTCACCGATCCGGCGGACCTGCTGACCTGACCGACGGGCACGTGTTACACAGACCGCGTGAGTTCACTAGCCGAAGAGACGCGGTGGATGGATGCGGTCGACCAAGCCGCCTTGGTCAAGAACGGCGAGGTCGACGCCACTCGAGCTGCTCGACGCGGCGATCGAGCGCATCGAGCGCATCGATCCCGCGCTCAACGCCGTGGTGATGCGCTGGTTCGACCATGCCCGCGACACGGCTCGGGCTGATATCCCCGCTGGGCCGTTTCGTGGCGTGCCGTTCCTCATCAAGGATCTGCACGCCACCTACGCCGGTCAGCCCATCAGCTACGGCAACGTAGCGCTCAAGAACGAGAAGGTGATCTCAGACGCGGACACCACCATGGTCAGCCGCTGCCGGAGTGCCGGTTTGGTGATCGCCGGCCGGACCAACACTCCTCGAGTGGGGAAGCGTGGCAACCACCGAACCGGTCGCCTGGGGCGCGACCCACAACCCGTGGGACACCGCCCGCTCACCCGGCGGCTCAAGCGGTGGTTCAGCAGCCGCGGTCGCCAGTGGCATGGTGCCGGTCGCACATGCCAGCGACCGCGGCGGCTCCATCCGGATTCCGGCTTCGTGTTGTGGGCTGGTTGGCTTGAAGCCCAGTCAGGGGCGGATCACGCTCGGTCCGACCCGCGAGAAGAAATATTAAGACAAATGTAGGCTGAGTGTTTGATGGAAAACTAGTAAGGAAAGAAGTGTGGGAAAAGTAAGGCTACAGAGTAAGGTTAGAGGGTGAGTGATGTGATTGGTAGCAAGCAGGATATATTGATTGTGTTGTGGTTGTTGAAGAGTAGATAGTGTGAGACGAAACCGAGTTGTCGGTCGAGCTGTGCGTGAGCCGTACGGTGCGTGACACGGCAACGCTGCTCGACGCTGTTCGAGGACCCGGCATCGGCGACACGGTCATCGCGCCCGCTCCGGTGCGCCCGTACGTCGACGAGGTTGGTGCCGAACCGGGCGGCTACGCATCGGTGTGCTCGACCACCATCCGCAAGGCGGCACCGTCGCACCCGAGTGCTCCGCCGCCGCCCGCTCGGTCGCCGCGCTGCTGGAATCCCTCGGGCATGCGGTGGAAGAAGCCTGGCCTGCAGCGCTGGAAGATACGACGGTCAGCATCCGCGTCGGAGCCCTCTGGGTCACGAACGTTGCCGTCGGTCTGCGCCGATTCGAGGAAGAGCTCGGACGGCCGCTCGGCGACGGCGAATTCGAACCGATGAACCGCGTGCGGGCCGGATTTGCCGCCCGGGCGACGTCTGTCGACTATGCGCTTGCGCTCGCGACCGCTGCGCAGTTCCGCCGATCGCTGCAAGCCTGGTGGGCCGATGGCTGGGACCTGTTGCTCACACCGACGGTGGCCGAGCTTCCGCTGCCGCTCGGTACCCTCGGCAACAACCCGGATCATCCGATGGCGCCGGTGCGGCGCGCGGGCCGGTTCATTCCGTTCACCCCGCCGTTCAACTTGAGCGGACAGCCCGCGATTAACGTGCCGGTCGAGTGGACCGACGCGGGGCTGCCGGTCGGTGTCCAGCTGGTGGCGGCCTACGGGCGCGAGGACGTCCTACTCCGGGTGGCCAGCCAACTGGAAGTCGCCAAACCGTGGGCGCACCGCACGCCTGAGGTGTGAACCGCACCGAGCAGCGGGCCGGCCCGCGTCCGGTCCCAGCGGGTGGCCGCCGACCTGGCACTGCCATTCACCGATCCGGCGGACCTGCTGATCTGACCGACGGGCACGTGCTACACAGACCGCGTGAGTTCACTAGCCGATGAGACGCGGTGGATGGATGCGGTCGACCAAGCCGCCTTGGTCAAGAACGGCGAGGTGACGCCACTCGAGCTGCTCGACGCGGCGATCGAGCGCATCGAGCGCATCGATCCCGTGCTCAACGCGGTGGTGATGCGCTGGTTCGACCATGCTCGCGACACCGCACGGGCTGATCTGCCCGCCGGGCCGTTCCGCGGCGTGCCGTTCCTGCTCAAAGATCTCTACGCCACCTACGCCGGTCAAACCATCAGCAACGGCAACCGGGCCCTCAAGAACGAGAAAATGATTTCGCCGGCGGACACCACTTTGGTCAGCCGCTACCGGGCCGCCGGTTTGGTAACCGCCGGCCGGACCAACAGTCCGGAGCTGGGCAGCGTGCCGACCACCGAACCGCTCGCCTGGGGCGCGACCCACAACCCGTGGGACACCAGCCGATCGCCCGGCGGCTCAAGCGGTGGGTCGGCGGCCGCGGTCGCCAGCGGCATGGTGCCGGTCGCACATGCCAGCGACGGCGGCGGCTCCATCCGCATTCCCGCTTCGTGTTGCGGACTGATCGGCCTCAAGCCCAGCCAGGGCCGGATCACGATCGGCCCGGTCCGCGAGGAAACCGGGTTGTCGGTCGAGCTGTGCGTGAGCCGTACGGTGCGTGACACCGCGACACTGCTCGACGCGGTTCGAGGACCCGGCATCGGCGACACGGTGATCGCGCCCGCTCCAGCGCGCCCGTACATCGACGAGGTTGGCGCCGAACCGGGCCGGCTACGCATCGGGCTCCTCGACCACAATCCGCAAGGCGGAACCGTCGCACCCGAGTGTTCGGCCGCCGCCCGCTCGGTCGCCGCGCTGCTGGAATCCCTCGGGCATGCGGTCGAGAAAGCCTGGCCCGCAGCGCTCGAGGATGCGACGCTCCGCGAACGCTTCGCCGCGCTGTGGTGCACGAACATGGCGGTCGGGCTCCGGCGGATCGAGGAACAGCTCGGACGGCCGCTCGCCAATGACGAATTCGAACCGATGAACCGCGCGCAGGCCGACCTGGCCACCCACGTCACCGCCGTCGACTATGCGCTTGCGCTGTCGGCCACCGCGCACTTCCGTCGCTCGCTGCAGGCCTGGTGGGCCGACGGCTGGGATCTGTTGCTCACGCCGACTGTGGCTGAGCTTCCGCTGCCGCTCGGCACCATTGCCAACGACCCGGAACACTCTTTAGATGTCGTGGAGCGCGCGTTCCGGTTCATTCCCTTTACGCCGCCGTACAACATGAGCGGCCAGCCCGCGATCAACGTGCCGGTCGAGTGGACTGACGCAGGGCTGCCGGTCGGCGTCCAGCTAGTGGCGGCCTACGGCCGCGAGGACGTCCTGCTCCGAGTGGCCAGCCAACTGGAAGTCGCCAAACCGTGGGCGCACCGCACGCCTGAGATCTGACGCGCGCCGGCGACGATGCAGTGGGGGTACGCTTGCGGGGGAGAAGCGATGAGGGGGCACCCGCTTGCGGGGGCGAGCGGCGCCATGCCTCTGGGTTACACCGCGCCGAGCGTCTTGACGATGTCGGCCGCAGGCCCACTGCGGGCTGACCGGTAGGCCGTGCCCGCCCAGAGGTTGGTGCCGTGCGGGTCCTCCAGGGCGGCCGAGGCCTTGCGGATCGGCGTGGTCATCTGGTTGACCTCGGGATACCCCAGCGGCGCCACGTTGTCGAGCAGCCGAGTGAAGTCGTTCTCCAGCCCGCGCGCGTACCGGCCCGAAAAGGCCCGCGTGACAACGGTGCTGACGAATTCCGGGTGGTGCAAGGCCGCGCGGTGTGCGGCATTGGTGCCGGCCTCGTCGCTGAGCAGCAGCGCGGTGCCGACCTGTGCGGCCACCGCTCCCCTGTTCAGTGCGGCGGCGACGTCCTCGGGAGCGCCGATTCCGCCGGCCGCGATCAACGGGACGTTGTGCGCGCTTCGGATGCGGGCAAGCAAATCGTGCAACGACTCTTTACCGGGATCCATGTCCGGCGCGAAGGTGCCGCGGTGCCCACCGGCATCCGGGCCTTGGACGACGAGGCCGTCCGCGCCGGCAGCCAGCGCCACACCGGCTTCGTAGGCCGATGTCACCGTGATGAACAGCAGCATCCCCAGCGCGCCGAACCACCGCAATACATCCGGTGGCGGGGCACCGAAGGTGAACGACACCATCTCGGGACGCAGGTCGGCGACCACTTCGAGCTTTTGCTGCCAGCCGTCGTCGTCGCCGAACCGGGGGTAACCGATTTCGACTCCATAATGCTCGGCGAGCTCATCGAGCGCATCGGCGTAGTGGTCCAACGCATAGACGTCAGCGACGCTGGGCTGCGGCACAAACAGATTGACGCCGATCGGGCCGGTGGTCGCGGTGCGTACCGCTCTGATGTCGTCGGCAAGGCGCTCCGGGCTGATATAGCCACTGGCCAGGAAGCCGAGACCGCCGGCGTTGGACACCGCCGCCGCCAGCTCCGGCGTTCCGGGCTCACCGGACATCGGCGCACCGACGATGGGCACATCCAGATCCCAGAAGCCCAGTACCATGGCGTTACCTTGCTATCGCCCGAAGCTGTTGCGGTAGCGATCTTTTGGACTGATGCGGACCGAGAACGGCCACGCCGTAAGGCGTGCGCAGCAGTCGGTGGGCCGCAGCATTAACCTCGTCGACGGTAACCTCATCGAGCTCCCCCAGCGTCCGGTCGATACTTCGGTGCTCAGCGTAGTTGAGCTCGCTGCGACCGATGCGGTTCATCCGCGAACTGGAATCCTCCAGGCCGAGCACCAGCCCGCCGCGCAGCGAACCCTTGGCGATCCGGCATTCCGCCTCGGTGATGCCGTCGCGTGCCACGGTCTCTAGCACCTCGGTGATCACCCGCGCCACTTCGGCGAACCGTTCGGGCAGACACGCGGCGTACACCGACAGCGCACCGCTGTCGGAGAACATGTCCAGTGACGAGTAGACCGAGTAGGCCAGCCCGCGGGATTCCCGAACTTGTTGGAACAAACGGGAACTCAAGCCACCGCCGAGCGCGGTGTTCAGCACCGTGAGGGCCCAGCGATGCTTCCAATGCCGACCCGGCGTGCGCACTCCCAGACAGACATGGGTCTGCTCAGCATCCCGGTTGGCCACCGTCAACTGCGGGCGACCAGTGACCCGACCGGTCCCCTTGCGCGGCGACACCGGCCGCCGACCTCGGATCAAGCGCGGCCCGAAGTGCTCGCGTACCAACGCCACCACATCGTCGTGGTCGACATTGCCGGCCACCGCGACGACCATCCGCTCGGGTGTGTAGCGCCGGGTGTGAAACGAATGCAGCTGGTTACGTGTCATCGCCGATACCGATTGCGCGGTGCCGATCACCGGACGGCCTACCGGGTGGTCACCGAACAGTGCCGCCAGGAACATGTCGCCCAGCGCGTCCTCGGGGTCGTCGTCGCGCATCGCGATCTCCTCGAGCACGACGTCGCGTTCCAGCTCGACATCGTCGGTGGCACAACGCCCGTTGAGCACCACATCACCGACCAGGTCGACGGCCAGCTCCAGATCGCTGTCCAGTACATGCGCGTAGTAGCAGGTGTGCTCCTTGGCGGTGAACGCGTTCAGCTCACCGCCGACCGCATCCATTGCCTGCGCAATGTCGACGGCTGTGCGCGTCGGAGTCGACTTGAACAGCAAGTGCTCCAGGAAGTGCGCTGCGCCGGCCACGGTGGCGCCCTCGTCGCGCGATCCGACGCCCACCCAGACCCCGACCGACGCAGAGTGCACCGCGGGAAGGTATTCGGTGACCACCCGCAATCCCCCGGGCAGGGTGGTGCGGCGTAACGCAGCAGACGGCTCGGCGCTGTGCCGGCCGCGTCGCAGGGGTTGCGTCCCCTGGCTAGCTGCTGGCGGTCGCGGCATCGGCTGGCGCGGTGTCCGAACCAACAGTCGCTGCGTCGCCGTTGCCGGATTCTCCGGCGTCTTCGTCGACGAGTACCAGAGAGATCTTGCCGCGCTTGTCGATATCCGCGATCTCTACCCGCAGCTTGTCGCCGACGTTGACGACGTCCTCCACTCGGGCGATGCGCTTGCCCCTGCCGAGCTTGGAGATGTGCACCAGCCCGTCGCGTCCGGGCAGCAGCGAGACGAATGCGCCGAAGTCGGTGGTCTTGACCACGGTTCCGAGGAATCGCTCGCCGGTCTTGGGCAGCTGCGGGTTGGCGATGGCGTTGATTCGGTCGATCGCGGCCTGCGCCGACGGTCCATCGGTGGCGCCGACGAAGACTGTGCCGTCGTC
This sequence comes from uncultured Actinomycetota bacterium, assembly GCA_963743145.1. Classification (GTDB taxonomy): domain Bacteria; phylum Actinomycetota; class Actinomycetes; order Mycobacteriales; family Mycobacteriaceae; genus Mycobacterium. The sequence continues at coordinate 24,666 of CAVUOR010000003.1, forward strand.
CTCGATGGAGATCTGCGCGCCGGTCTCTTCGGTAATGGCGTTGATGATCTTGCCTTTGGGCCCGATGACCTCACCGATCTTGTCCACCGGGACCTTGATCGTGGTGACCCGCGGCGCGTACGGGCTCATCTCGTCGGGACCGTCGATGGCCTCGGCCATTACCTCGAGAATCGTCAGGCGTGCATCTTTGGCCTGGTCTAACGCGCCCGCCAGCACCTGTGACGGAATCCCGTCGAGCTTGGTGTCCAGCTGCAACGCGGTGACGAAGTCCTTGGTGCCGGCGCACTTGAAGTCCATGTCACCGAATGCGTCTTCGGCACCCAGGATGTCGGTGAGCGTCACGAAGCGGCGCTCGGTGCCGCCACCGTCCACCTCAACGTCGTCGGACACCAGACCCATGGCGATGCCGGCGACCGGTGCCTTGAGCGGAACCCCGGCGTTGAGCAGTGACAGCGTCGACGCGCACACCGAGCCCATCGACGTGGAACCGTTGGAGCTCAAGGCTTCCGAGACCTGGCGGATCGCGTAGGGGAACTCTTCGACGCCGGGCAGCACCGGCATCAGCGCCCGCTCGGCCAGTGCGCCGTGGCCGATCTCGCGCCGCTTGGGCGAGCCGACGCGACCGGTCTCGCCGGTGGAGAACGGCGGGAAGTTGTAGTGGTGCATGTAGCGCTTGGAGGTCTCGGGCCCCAGCGAGTCGATCTGCTGGGCCATCTTGACCATGTCGAGCGTGGTCACACCCAGGATCTGCGTCTCGCCGCGCTCGAACAGCGCGCTGCCGTGGGCTCGCGGCACCACCGCGACTTCTGCTGACAGTGCACGGATGTCGGTGATACCACGACCGTCGATGCGGAAGTGGTCACTCAGGATGCGCTGTCGCACCAGCTTTTTGGTCAGCGCCCGATACGCCGCCCCGACCTCTTTCTCCCGGCCGGCGTAGGTGTCGGCCAGTCGCTCGAGCACCTCTGCCTTGATCTCGTCGGTGCGGGTATTGCGTTCGTTCTTGCCGGAGATGGTCAACGCGGCGGATAGCTCGTCGGTGGCCACCGAGGAGACCGAGTAGTAGACGTCGTCGCCGTAGTCGGGGAACACCGGGTACTCGTTGGTCGGCTTGGCTGATTTTCCAGTCGCGTCGGCCAGTTCCTGCTGCGCGGCGCACAACGCGGCGATGAACGGCTTGGCGGCCTCCAGGCCTTCAGCCACAACGCTTTCCGTGGGCGCCTGCGCGCCGCCTTCGATCAGTTCGATGACCTTGTCGGTGGCTTCGGCCTCGACCATCATGATGGCCACGTCGGCATTGTCAGTTCCAGAAGCAGAGCTCCCGGAGACCACCCGCCCGGCTACCACCATGTCGAAGACTGCGCGCTCCGTCTGCTCGACCGTCGGGAATGCGACCCAGGTGCCGTCGATCAGCACCACTCGCACACCGCCGACCGGGCCGGAGAACGGCAGGCCGGCCAACTGGGTGGAAGCCGACGCGGCGTTGATGGCCAGCACGTCGTAGAGCTCGTTGGGATCCAGGCTCAGGATCGTCACCACGACCTGGATCTCGTTGCGCAAACCGTCAACGAACGACGGGCGCAGCGGGCGGTCGATGAGCCGGCAGGTCAGGATCGCGTCGGTGGAGGGCCGGCCCTCGCGACGGAAGAACGAGCCGGGGATGCGGCCCGCGGCGTACATCCGCTCCTCGACGTCGACGGTCAGCGGAAAGAAGTCGAGTTGCTCTTTGGGGCTCTTGCTGGCGGTGGTCGCCGACAGCAGCATGGTCTCGTCGTCGAGGTAGGCGACGACGGCGCCGGCAGCCTGCTGGGCTAACCGGCCGGTCTCGAAACGGATGGTGCGGGTGCCGAAGCTCCCGTTGTCAATGGTGGCGGTCGACTCGAACACGCCTTCGTCAATCTCAGCTACAGACATGGATGTCCGTGGGCCTCTCTACATATATTCAGCTGTTTTGCGTCGTCACAGACAACCCAGATAGGCCAGGATGACCTGGAAGTTTCAGCGCCTGAGTGCGGCTACGGCCATCGATCGAAGCGGCCGACCTTCCCCATCTCTGAGGAGCCCGGCAGCCACTACCGAAGACCGCCCGATTCAGACCCCGATACAAATAGGCCGTTCCTGTTTGGTCGCCTGCGACGCGCTGGGACGGTGCGCGGATTGCGCAACCGCACCATTGTCCGGGGCCTGATCGGGCCCAGAACGCCCTCACTCTACACGGCCACCTGGCTGTTCTTGCCGCCAGCTACGGGCGTGGACGTCGCGAGCGTCACCCTGGAGTGACGCTGGTCGCCGAGCGTGACGCTGGCGTTGCGCTCGCCCACGCCGGGCAGAGTCAGCGGCGCAGACCCAGCCGCTCGATGAGCGAGCGATAGCGCTCCACATCGATCTGGGCCACGTACTTGAGTAGCCGGCGCCGCCGTCCGACCAGCAGCAGCAACCCACGCCGTGAGTGGTGGTCGTGCTTGTGCATCTTGAGGTGCTCGGTCAGGTCAGCGATCCGCCGGGTCAGCAGCGCGACCTGCGCCTCAGGGGATCCGGTGTCGGTCTCATGCAGACCGTAAGAGCCCAGGATTTCCTTCTTTTGCTCGGCTGTCAGCGCCACGAATATCTCCATCAATTGGTCCGCGATCATCGATACCCGGGCGCGGCCACCGCGAACCGCAGCACGCGCCGTGTCGTCGAGCAGTCTAGCAGCGGTGCGGTGGTGAACCTGAACCCACAGGTCAGCTGCCCGAAAGCAGAGCTCGGGCGCGCTCAGTGTCTTTGCCCATGGCGGCGACGAGATCATCTACCGACCCGAACTTCTCCTGCCCGCGGATGCGCGCGATGAAGTCCAACGCCACGTGTTGTCCGTACAAGTCGGCGGCGGTGTCGAGCACGAACGCCTCGACGGTGCGGGTGCGTCCGGAGAAGGTCGGGTTGGTGCCCACCGAAACCGCCGCCTGGTAACGCTGGCCCGGCATGACGCTGCCGGTCATCGGTCCGTGCCCGAGGACGGTAAACCAAGCGGCGTAGACGCCGTCGGCCGGGATCGCCGAGTACATCGGCGGCGCCACGTTGGCGGTGGGAAAACCCATCTCGGTGCCGCGCCCGTCGCCGCGCACCACCACGCCTTCGACCCGGTGCGGACGGCCCAGCGCCTCGGCCGCCGCAACCACGTCTCCGGCGTCGACGCAGGCCCGAATGTAGGTCGAGGAGAACGTCACGGTCTCGGAGTCGTGGTGTTCAGAAACCAAAGACATCGATTCCACCGCGAACCCCAGCCGCTCGCCGGCGCGGCGCAGCGTGTCGACGGTGCCGGCGGCTTTTTTGCCAAAGGTGAAGTTCTCGCCCACCACCACTTCCACCACGTGCAGGTTTTCCACCAGCAATTCGTGCACGTAGCGCTCCGGTGTGAGCTTCATGAAATCCGTGGTGAACGGCATCACCAGAAACACGTCGATGCCGAATTCCTCGGCCAGTTCGGCACGCCGGGTCAGCGTCGTCAACTGAGCGGGGTGACTGCCGGGGTGGACCACTTCCATCGGGTGGGGGTCGAACGTCATCAACACCGTCGGCACTCGCCGGGCGCGGCCCGACTTCACCGCATGCGCGATCAGCTCGGCATGCCCGCGATGCAGACCATCGAACACGCCGATGGTGAGCACGCATCGGCCCCAGTCCGTGGGTATCTCGTCCTGCCCCCGCCAGCGCTGCACAATCGTCAGCCTACGGCGCTAGGTTGCGGCTGTTCGTGCGAGAGCCGCAGATCAGGTGAGGATTGCTTAAACTTCCGTTGTGTGCCCTGACTTGCCTGGCGAGGAGCCCAACGGGCTCACTGCGGTTGCCCAGGACTATCTGAAGGTCATCTGGAACGCCCAGGAGTGGTCGCGGGACAAAGTCAGCACCAAGATGCTGGCCGAGAAGATTGGGGTGTCGGCCAGTACGGCCTCGGAATCCATCCGCAAACTCGCCGAGCAGGGTTTGGTCAACCACGAAAAGTACGGTGCGGTGACCTTGACCGAGTCCGGGCGCCGGGCGGCGCTGGCAATGGTGCGCCGACACCGACTACTGGAAGCTTTCCTGGTCAAAGAGCTCGGTTACAGCTGGGACGAGGTGCACGACGAGGCCGAGGTGCTCGAGCACGCGGTGTCCGACCGGCTGGTGGCGCGCATCGATGCCAAGCTGGGGTTCCCTCAGCGCGATCCGCACGGTGACCCGATCCCGGGCTCGGACGGGCAAGTGCCCACGCCGCCGGCGCGCCAACTGTGGTCATGCACCGACGGTGACGCCGGCACGGTGGCGCGGATTTCCGATGCCGACCCGGAGATGTTGCGCTATTTCGACAGCATCGGGATCAGCCTCGACTCGCGGCTGCGGGTGCTGACCCGCCGCGAATTCGCCGGGATGATCTCCATCGCGGTCGAATCGGCTGACGGCGCGCCGACGACGGTCGACCTGGGAAGCCCTGCCGCTCGAGCGATCTGGATGGTTGCGCAGTAGCGAGCGGGTGTCCCGCGGACAACGGTTTACATTGTGCTTGCAGCACACCATGTTTCACGGCTTATCAACGCCAATGTTTGACCGCAAATTGTCGTTGTAAGCGGTGAATAAACGATGCCGTGTCAGGCCCTAGCGCGCTGGCCACTCGGGGTGCCAGAAGAGCAGCGCGAGCCGGCAAAGAAACACCACATCACGCTTTTGCCGCGAAGATATCCCTTATCGAGGTTGATTTGGTCCTGCGAAAGTGCTTAGGCGTTTCAGTAACAGCGGGACGAGTTACGCTCTGGGCAGCTCAAAACAAAGCTTTTCCCCAGCTTTCGCTGTTCTTCATATTTCGTGCCGCTTTGGAACCGCACACTAACAGCGTCGTCGACGCAAAGAAGAAAGGATTCTGATCAAATGCCCTCACCTCGCTGGCTGGCCAGACTTACCATCCCCGTCATGGCCGGCGCTGCCCTGGCTGCTAGCGGTGCGATTGCGACTGCCAGTCCCATTGATGACGGCTACCTCAATCAACTGCGCGCCATCGGCTTCACCTGGCCCCAGGGCCACGAGGAGGCCATCATCGGGATGGCGTACCTCATCTGCGACGATCTCGGGTGGGGTTGGACGCCAGACCACATCGCCCAGAGTGTCCACGCCAACTTGGACCCGGATGACGTTCACTTGGGACAGGTCGGATCCATGGTGAACCTCGCACATTCGACCTATTGCCCCAACCAGCGGTGCTGGGCCCCCCACTGCTGACGTAAGCGGCGAGTCGCTTTCCAAAGTCAGCGTGGTCGACACCGAACATGGCAGTCTCGACGATGTCAGGATGATCGGCGATTACGACGCGCTGTCGGCTTCGGAAACCGCGTTACGCAGAAACGATCCGGCGACCTCGAGACTGGTCCGTCCTTGGTCACGCGGCCAGAGCCAATAGCCGTGCATTAGACCTGGCCAGACCTGTTCTTCACAGCGACCACCCGAAGCGACCACCTGCGCGGCGAATGCCTCGGCGTCGGCACGCATGACTTCCCTTGTACCGTAATGTATCTGGATCGGCGGCAGACCGGACAGATCGGCGTTCAGCAGACACAGCCGCGGGTCCTCGGCATCATGGGCACCGACGTAAAGGGCGACGGCGCGCGCAGCGGCCCGCGGATCGAGCGGCTGTTGCCGGGTACGGACGTCGGCAATGCAGGCCCGGTATGCCGGATCGATCAGCGGGCCGAAAAGGGCCAGCGCTGCCGGAGCGGGCAGCCCTTCGCTGCGCAGCCGCAAGGCAAGCGCGACCGCTAGATGCCCGCCGGCCGAGTCCCCGGCCACGACAAGCTTCGCTGGATCGTGGCCCTGTGCAAGCAGCCAACGATATGCGGCGTACGCATCGTCTTCGGCTGCTGGAAAAGGATGCTCGGGTGCCAGCCGGTAATCAACGGCGAATGTCGGCATGCTGGAGTACTTGGACAGATGCGACGCGAACCCGCGATGTGTGCGCGACGAGCAGATCAGGTAGCCGCTGCCATGCAGCACCAGGATCGCCCCGACGCCGTCGCGGGCTTCCGGGGACCACACCCACTCCCCTCGCACCGGTGCGGAGACCGGCTCAACTTGAACGCCGGGAACCACCGGGGTGGTGCGGGTAATGAGATAGTCCGCCGCCGGGCGCACCGCCGCGAACAGCCACCGCTGCGATATCAACACGTTGAGCATGACGTTGAAGACCAACCCCGACATCGGAACGTAGCTCAGCCGGTCAACCACGGCGATTGATCCGCGCCGCAAGCCCTTTGCCGTCCGCCGGACGTTCATCCGGCGAGCAAACTCTTGGCGATATGGGTTACCTGGACCTCATTGCTGCCGGCGTAGATCATCAACGACTTGGCGTCGCGGGCCAGTTGCTCGACCCGGTACTCGGCCATGTAGCCGTTACCGCCGAAAAGTTGCACGGCCTCCATCGCGACATCGGTGGCGGCCTCGGACGAATACAGCTTGATCGCCGACGCCTCGGCCAGCGAGGGCACCCGACCGGCCTGCATCTTCTCCAACGTCTGAAAGACCATGTTCTGCACGTTGATCCGGGCTACTTCCATCTTGGCCAGCTTGAGCTGAATGAGCTGGAACTGGCCGATATTCTGGCCCCACAGCGTGCGGGTTTTCGCGTAGTCGACGCAGCGCCGGTGGCATTCGTTGATGATGCCCAGTGCCATCAGCGCGACGCCGAGTCGTTCGGCGGCAAAGTTCGCGCGTGCGCTCTCGCGGCCGTCCCCGCCGGTGTGTTGCTCGGTCTCACCGAGCAACCGATCGGGAGTCAGCCGCACGTTGTCGAAGAACAATTCGCCGGTCGGCGACGACATCATGCCCATCTTCTTGAACGGCTTGCCCTGGGTCAGGCCCGGCATGCCGGAATCGAGCACGAAAGGCAACACCGGTCGGCGGCGACGGTCGATGGCGCCACTGGAGCCATCGTCGAGTTTGGCGTAGACGATAAGGACGTCGGCGTAGGGGCCGTTGGTGATGAACGTCTTCTGCCCGTTGAGCAGGTAGTCCTCACCGTCGCGCTTGACGGTGGTCTTCATCCCGCCGAAGGCGTCCGAGCCCGAGTCGGGCTCGGTGATCGCCCACGCCGCGATCTTGTCGAACGTCATCAATTCCGGTAGCCAGCGCTCCTTTTGGGCGAGGGTGCCACGACTCATGATGGTGGCCGCACCAAGACCAAGGCTGACACCGATCGTGCTGAGCAATCCGATGCTCACCCCGGCGAGTTCGGACACCAGCACGGCTGCCATCGACGCCTGCGCGCCAAAGTCGCCCAAACCGCCCGCTGATGATCGCTTCTCGGACTCAGCTCGGCCAGCGCGCTCACGTTCCTTGTCCAGCATCGTCTTGACCGCTTCGGCGGCCAGCACGTCCAGGCCGAATTCACTGAACAGCTTGCGGGCGATCGGGTATGGCGAAACCTCACCGGTTTCCAATGAATCCAGCTGCGGCCGGATCTCCTTGTCGATGAACCCCCGCACCGTGTCTCGCATGATCAGGTCGGTGTCAGACCATTCGAACATCATCTGCTCCTGGTTATTGCGGTAGCCGGGCGGCGATGTCGTCGATCTGCCACACGCCATCGGTCTCGATGGTCTCCACGTCGTGCCATCCGGTGAGCGCCGAAATCGCGCCGCCTTGAACGGCGTACACCTTGCCGGTGATCGAGCATTTCTCCGTGGCGAGGTACGCCACCAGCGGAGAGATGTTCGACGGACTGAACAGATCGAGCTCGCCCTCCTCGGGCTCGGCCATCAGCGAACCCATGCCGGGGGTGGCCAGGGTGAGCCGGGTACGGGCGATCGGGGCGATCGCGTTGACCCGCACGCCGTACCGCTCCAATTCCTCGGCGGCAATCAGGGTCAGCGCCGCGATTCCCGCTTTGGCCGAGCCGTAATTGGCCTGACCGGCATTCGGCAGAGTCACCCCGGATCCCGATGCGGTGTTGATCACCGCGGCGTTGGGTTGATTACCGGCCTTCGACTGCGCTTTCCAGTAAGCGGCGGCGTGCCGCAGCATCGCGAAGTGACCCTTCAGGTGCACGGCGATCACCGCGTCCCACTGTGATTCCTCCATACCGGCGATGAACGAGTCGCGCAGAATGCCGGCGTTGTTGACCAGCACGTCGAAGCGGCCGAACTCGTCGATGGCCTGTAGCACAACGCTTTCCGCACCACCCCAGGTGGCGATGTTCTCCGTGTTGGCGACGGCGGTGCCGCCGGCCGCGATGATCTCGTCGACCACGTCGCGGGCCGGCCCGCTGTCCGATCCCTGGCCGGTGTTGTCACCGCCGAGATCGTTGACGACGATCTTGGCCCCTTCTTTGGCGAACAGCAGAGCGTGCTCGCGCCCGATCCCGCGGCCTGCGCCGGTGATCACCGCAACCCGGCCGTCCAATGCGCCCACAGCGGTCTCCTATCTGTCGCTGATCTCGGCCAGGCCGTCGGTGATGACCCTTTCCTCGCCAGCATCATCACCCTTCACGGTCTCGAACGCGTAGCTTGTGACGCCGTTGGCCTGCGCCTTGGTCCAAATCCGAGTCTCCAGGTCGTCGCCAGGCAACACCGGCTTGGAAAACCGAACCGCGAACCGTTTGAGCCGGTTGACATCCGAATCGGCGAGCTCGGTGAGCACCGCCCACGAGGTGAACGCCATCGTGCATAACCCATGCGCGATGATGCCCGGCAGCCCAGCGTCTTTGGCCACCTCCTCGTCGAGATGGATCGGCATCGGATCGCCAGCCGCCGGGGCGTAACGGAATGTTTGGTCGTTGTCGATGTGTTGGACGACCTTGGCCGCCGTCGCCTTATCGCGCAGCTTGTCGTCGAACTTGTGATCCGGGCTCAGTTCGCCGACCGCCTTGCCGACGGACAAGCCCCGCACGAACGTAGTGACGTACTGCTCGTTGACCAGTTCGCCGTCCTCGGTGCGACACTCCAGCACGATCGCGGCCCGAGTACCTTTCTCCAGTCCCTGATAACCGATCATCTTGCCGCGCGATACCAGTTTGTCCCCGGGGTGTATCGGCCGGTGGAAGTGGAAATCCTGTTCGCCGTGCACGATTCGCGGGATTGCTTCGACGGGCATCACATCGACGGCCGGCGTGAGCAGCGCCTCGAAGACGGGGACGATGGCAAACACCGGCGGCGCAACGTCCCCTCTGCGGTGCGCCTCGATAGGGTCGTTGGTGGCCGCAGCGTATTCCGTCAGCCGCTCCCGAGTTACCTCGAACCGCTCATCCTCGGTCCAGCGGTCCAACTCGCTGTCGTCGAACTCCATCTCTTGCGTCATCGAACCGCGCTCAGGCTGACGCCGAGGCTAGCGCGTCGAGCTGGTCGAGCGTCTTGTCCAGCTGCTTGACGCCGTCCTTCTCCACCGCCTTGCCCAGCGCACCCTTGATCAGCGCGCCCTCGAAATCGCCGAGAACACTGAATTTGGAGCCGCTGCCCGCGGGTTCGATGGTGAAGGTGAATTGCGCCGTGACCCCGGCCATGCCGGTGCCACCGAGGATCAGGCTGCGCGGCGCGTCGATCGATTCCAGCGTCCACTCGATCTTGTTGGCCATGCCCAACATGACGATCTTGGCGGTCAGCTTCGTGCCCTCGCTGAGTGTCGCGGGTGGTTCTTCCAGCCACTTTTCGTGGACCGTGAACCACTTGTCCCAGTTGGCGAGGTCGCTGACGGTCGCCCAGAGTGCTTCCGGGCTGGCCGACAGTTCTCGGGTCGCTTCGATGTGTCCCATATGTGTCCCTCCTGAGTCGAGCGTTTAGCGTTCGGCCCGCTGGTATGCGGTGATGACGGCGGCGCCGCCGAGTCCGATGTTGTGCTGCAGTGCCGCGGTCACGTTGTCGACTTGCCGCTTGTCGGCCGCCCCGCGCAGCTGCCAGGTCAGCTCGGCGCACTGCGCCAAACCGGTGGCCCCGAGCGGATGTCCTTTGGAAATCAGGCCGCCGGACGGGTTGACCACCCACTGTCCGCCGTAGGTGGTATCACCGTTGTCGATCAGCTTGGGCGCCTCGCCTTCGGCGCACAGTCCCAATGCTTCGTAGAGCAGCAGCTCGTTGGCCGAGAAGCAGTCGTGCAGCTCGATCACCTGGAAGTCCGCCGGCCCCAAGCCGGATTGGTCATAGACGCGTTGCGCGGCTTGCACATTCATGTGGTAGCCGATGAGGCCCTTGCAGGTTCCGTCGAAGCTATTGGCGAAGTCGGTGGTCATGGCCTGCCCGACGATCTCCACCGCTTGGGCGGCGAGGCCGTGCTTGTCGACAAATGCCTCGGACGCCAGAATCGCCGCACCCGACCCGTCGGACGTCGGCGAACACTGCAGCTTGGTCAGCGGGTCGTAGATCATTCGCGACGCCAGGATGTCATCGAGCGAATAGGACTCTTGGAACTGCGCGTACGGGTTGTTGACCGAATGCTTGTGGTTCTTATAGCCGATCTTGGCGAAATGCTCTGCGGTGCTGCCGTATTGCTTCATGTGCTCGCGACCGGCGGCCCCGAACATCCACGGCGCCGGAGGAAAGAGCACCTCGGAGATCTCGGCCATCGCCATGATGTGCTTGTCCATCGGCTGAGTGCGGTCGTCGTACGTCGATGCCAGCGAACCGGGCTTCATCTTTTCGAAGCCGAGGGCGATGGTGCAGTCGGCGAGTCCGCCGCGAATCGCCTGGGCGGCAAGGTAGAGCGCGGTTGACCCGGTCGCGCAGTTGTTGTTGACGTTGACGATCGGGATTCCGGTCAGGCCCAGCTCGTACAGAGCCCGCTGGCCAGACGTCGACTCGCCGTAGACGTAGCCGACGTAGCCCTGCTCGACGGCGGTGTAGTCGATACCGGCGTCCTCGAGGGCCTTCGTGCCGGACTCGCGGGCCATGTCGGGGTAATCCCAGCCTTCGCGGCGGCCCGGCTTCTCGAACTTCGTCATCCCCACACCGATGACGTAGACCTTGTTTGACATCGCACTCACTCCATTCGAGTTGAGACAGCGAGAACCGCTTCCGTAGTAACATACATGGCTGATTGTATCTTTACTAATCCTCTGGACAACGGGAAGATCTTCTCGCGGGGTCCCCTCCAAGGAGGTAGGTAATGACGCGGCTGGCTTCCCGTTCGCTGGGTGTGCCGCTAGCGGTTGCCGGCGCCGCCCTACTGGGGTTGACGCCGATGATCGACTCGGGGTTCGCGTACGCCGATAGCCTCACGGGCACGGCCGCGGCGACGGACCCGGACATCGGGTTGATCATGGGCGGCAGCGGCGAACCCATTCCCGGTGCCGACTTCGTCGAGGCCGTTAACAGCCTCTACGTCCAACCTAATTTTCCAGGAACCATCTACCCGGGGACGTTAGCCGACGGGCTGGTCACCCCGGAGGACCTGTACCCGCTGACCGGCGTCCACAGCCTGCCTTTGGACACGTCGGTGAGCCAGGGTGTCACCATTGTGAACAACTCGATCGAAAGCAACATCGCTGCCGGAGATGCCAGCACGGTTTTCGGCTACTCGCAGAGCGGCATCATCGCGTCGTTAGAGATGGAGCAGCTCGACCCGTCAGGCACGCCAAGTCCAGATCCCGTCGACTTCGTGCTGATCGGTGATCCGATGAATCCCGACGGCGGCTTTTGGGAACGCTTTGCCGGTCTGGACGTCGCGAGCATCGGTGCGACGTTGTACGGCGCAACTCCAGCCGATGATTTCAGCACGGTGATCTACACGGGGGAATACGACGGCGTCGCAGATTTCCCGCAGTACCCGCTCAACCTGTTGTCCGATCTCAACGCCGAATTGGGCTTCCTCTATGTGCACGGCACCTACCCGGATCTCACGCCCACGCAGGTCACGCCGGTAGCGGATGGCGGCGACGCTATTCAATTGATGACGTCGGGGCCCACCGAAACCACCTACTACATGATCCCCACCACCGACCTGCCGCTGCTGGACCCGCTCCGCGATATCCCGGTGATCGGGAACCCACTGGCCGACCTGCTGCAGCCGGACCTGACGTACCTGGTGAACCTGGGCTACGGCGACCCGCTCCAGGGCTGGTCTACCGGGCCGGCCAATGTGGCGACCGGGTTTGGGTTGTTCCCGCCCCTCAGCGAAATCGAAAAGCTCCCTGGGCTTCTGCTCAGCGGGACCGAGCAGGGCATCCAGGACTTCGTCGGCGATTTCACCGGTACCGGACCGAACCCGGTGACGCTGTCGATCAGCTCGCTGCTCGATCCGTCGTCAGCCGCCCTCCCCAGTGATCCCGCGACGTCGCTCACCGACATCGTCAACGCGCTCTCGAGTGCGACTTCGGCGCTCTACAGCGCTCTGCTGCCGACGGCGGACCTGATCAATTCTCTTGTCACGACAATCCCGGCATATGACGCCAGCATCTTCACCGAAAACCTCGACGCCGGCAACGTTCTCGACGCGGTCGGTTTACCGATCGCGGCTGACACCGGACTGGTCTCGATGGGCGCATTACTGGAAATCTCTGTCGTCGCGGATGCGGCCAGCACGGCCCTTAGCGATCTCGCGAGCCTGTTCCCTTAACTGAAACTCGGTGCGCCCCTGCGGGGGTTGGACGACCTGCTAACCGGTGCTTCGCTGAGCAGCTGAGCTGAGCTCAGGCAGGCGTGTCGGCAGGCAACACGTCGGCGAAGAGCACTCGCAGGTTCTCGCAGGCCCGGTCCCAGCGTCGGCGCGCACGCGCGGGGTCGCGGTCGACGAAATTCGCCACCAGGATTCCCCTTAGCGCGTCCATCGCCGTGTAGACGATGTTGCGAATCTTCTTCTGCGCCGGATGGTCCGGCACCAGCTGGGCGATCGCGGAGATCAGCGTGCTGTTGACGACCGGCTCTACTCGCTCGACGTGCCGGGCCAGGGACGCATCTGTGCGTGCCGCCACCCATAGTTCCAAGGCGGCAGTGAATGTCGGGCCCTGGTGGGCCTCCCATAAAAAGTCCAGGATCGTCGCTATCGGGTCGGGACTCGCCTGAACGCGGCTGAGTTCGCGGATCGCGGCCTGCGCGCGTTGTTGTGCGAGATGCTCGACGGCCGCGACCACCAAATCTTCCTTCGACTTGAAGTGATGGATCTGCGCGCCCCGGGTGACACCGGCCAACTGGGCGACTCGCGGCGTGGTGGTTCCGGCATAGCCATACGACACCAGGCATTCGATGGTGGCGTCCAGCAGACGCGTCCGCATGGCGGCGCTGCGTTCCGCCTGGGTCCGCCGAATACGCCGTGCGTTGACGTCCCCCACCATCGCGACCGCGCTCCCTTTCCCGTGAAGTTACATTCTGAACGGAATGTTACATTACCGGAAAGTTTCGGGCGGCGTCTTCGGCAGGGTGGCCGGGCGGATGACGACCACTGATTTGGTCCGCGGACCGTCGTCGCGAAGCAGCGCGATCACGTCGCCGTCGGCCGTGTGGGCGGCGTAGATGCCGTCGATGCCGGCCGGCGTCAGCGCTCGCCCGTTAGCGGCGGCCTCGGCCTCCTCGCCACCCAGCTGCCTGCGGGGAAACAGCAGCAGGCAGGCCTCGTCGAGGGTCAGGCTCAGCCGCGGCTGGTCGGCTAAGTCGTCGAGCGCGCGTGCTTGGTCCAGCCCAAACCGGCCGACCCGGGTTCGCCGCAGCGCCGTCACGTGACCGCCGACTGCCAACGTGACGCCGAGATCGCGGGCCAGGGCGCGGATGTAGGTCCCGGAGGAACAGTCGACCTCGACGTCAAGGTCGATCAGCTCGTCGTGGCGTCGTACGGCCAGCATCTCGAACCGGTCGATGCGCATCGGCCGAGCCTTCAGTTCAACGGTCTGCCCCTCGCGGACCAACCGGTAGGCGCGCCGGCCGCCGACTTTGACCGCGCTGACTGTCGAGGGGACCTGCATGATCTCGCCGCGCAACCCGGCCATTGCGGTGGCAATCGCCTCGTCGGTCACCTGGCTGGCCGAAATCTGCTGCGTTAGGGTGCCTTCCGCATCTTCGGTGGTGGTGGATTGGCCTAGGCGGACGGTGGCAGCGTAGGACTTTGAGGCATCGGTCAGCAGGCCCAGGATCTTGGTGGCGCGATCGACCCCGATCACCAGTAGGCCGGTGGCCATCGGATCCAGCGTGCCGGCGTGGCCCACCCGCCGGGTGGCGAAGATGCGTCGGCAGCGTCCGACTACATCGTGGCTGGTCATTCCCGCCGGCTTGTCGACGACGACCAGTCCGGCGCTCACAGCACAATCGCCGTCAGGACCAACTCCCGCTCGACCGACCACTGTCCGGCCAGTGACGTCAGCGGCGGTCCAGAGAGCGTGGCGCCGTCGACCAAAATCGTGGCTTCGAAACCGCCGGCGGAGCCCGAGCCGTCGACGTCGAACGTGATGTGCGCGTCTTCGAAACCAAGCCAGCGCTTGGTCAGCGGGAACCACGCTTTATACGTTGCTTCCTTGGCGCAGAACAGGATTCGGTCCCAGTGCATACCGGCGGGCAGCGTTGTCATTTCGCTACGTTCGGCGGGCAGACTGATCGCGTCGAGCACGCCGTCCGGTAGCACGTCATGCGGCTCAGCGTCGACGCCCACCGAGCGCACGACGCCACCGCGGCCGACCACCGCGCCGCGGTAGCCCGAACAGTGGGTAAGGCTGCCCACTACACCGCCCGGCCAACATGGTTCGCCCTTGTCTCCCTTCAGAATCGGCACCGGCGGGAAGCCGAGTTCGCCGAGCGCGATACGCGCGCAGTGGCGCACGGTGATGAATTCGTTGCGCCGCTTAGCCACCGACCGAGCGATCAGCGGCTCTTCTTCGGGCATCGGCGCCAGCCCGGGTGGGTCGGCGTATAGCTCGGCAGACGCCAGATTGGCCGCTGCCGGCCCCGCGGCGGGCAGCACCGACGGCATCAGGGTGGTGATCGTCATCACGGCTGCCGTTGGCGCAGTCGGTCGCGGAACTGCTTTGCCTGCGTGCGCATCTCCGGGGTGATAACGAAATGACCGCCGAAGTCGTTGAGATAGCCCGGCGCGTACTGCGGATCGGGCAGCACCTGGCGAAGCCAGCTGTACGGCTTGCGGCGGCGCCACTCCCGCGGATAGCCCACCGAGACCTCTTCGAAGCGGACCCCGTCATACCAGGTGGTGCGGGGAATGTGTAGATGGCCGTAGACCGAGCAGGTCGCGTTGTAGCGGGTGTGCCAGTCGGCGGTCGCAGTGGTTCCGCACCACAGCGAGAACTCAGGGAAGAACAGCGCATCGCAGGGTTCACGCACCAACGGGAAATGGTTGACCAGCACCGTCGGCGTCATCCAGTCAAGGTCGTCGAGCCGCTTGCGGGTGGCCTGCAGGCGATCGCGACACCACGCCTCGCGGGTGGCGTACGGCTCCGGTGACAGCAGGAACTCGTCGGTGGCCACCACATTGCGCTCCCGGGCAATCGCCAGCCCCTCGGCTTTGCTGGTCGCGCCCTGCGGCAAGAACGTGTAGTCGTAGAGCAAAAACATCGGCACGATGGTCGCCGGGCCGCCCCGCTCGGTCCACACCGGATAGGGATGCTCGGGGGTCACGATTCCCATTTCGTCGCACATGTGGACCAGGTAGTCGTAGCGGCTGCGCCCGAAGATCTGGTTCGGGTCCTTGTGGGTGGTCCACAGCTCGTGGTTGCCGGGCACCCAGATCACCTTGGCGAAGCGTCGCCTCAGCAGATCCAGCGACCAGCGAATGTCGTCGGTGCGCTCGCCGACGTCACCAGCCACGATCAACCAATCGTCCGGCGACGACGGGTAGAGCGATTCGGTGACGGGCTTGTTGCCGAGGTGACCGACGTGAGTGTCGGAGATCGCCCACAGCGTCGGCTGCCGCGCGGTCGCCGGCTCTCGCCCTGATTCTTGTCCAGCCACGACTCCCCAGCCTAACGATCCCGCCGCTAGGGGGCCTCGCCCGACTAGAACCGGTTCTCATTTTCCGCTGTGACGGCGCAGTTGCGACTTGTACACTCCCCGCAGAGGCGGACCAACTCGAGGGGGTGTCATGGTCACCAAGCTGCGGCTACTCGCGGCGTTCGGTGCCCTGGTCACTGCTGTGGTGCTGGCGTGTCAGAGTGCGCCGCCGGCCAACCTCGGAACCCCGAAGGTGCAACTACGCTCCACCGCCGCACCGATGGATCCGCCGACGACCATGAAGAGTCCCATCGTGGCGACCACCGACCCGAGTCCTTTCGACCCGTGTCAAGACATTCCGTTCGACGTCATTTCTCGGCTGGGCCTGTCCTTCACTCCGCCGGCCCACGAAGAAGGGCTGCGCTGCCACTACGACGCGGGCAACTATCAGTTGGCCGTCGAACCGATCATCTGGCGTAATTACGACCAATCGCTACCGGCCGACGCCATCGAGACGACGGTCAACGGCCACCGCGTCGCCCAGTACTGGAACATGAAGCCCACCTATCACAACAGCTACTGGTACATGTCCTGCATGGTGATCTTCAAGACCAGCTATGGGATCATCCAGCAGTCGCTGTACTACTCGACGGTCTACTCCAACCCCGAAGTCGACTGCCCGTCCACCAACCTGCAGCGGGCAAACGATCTTGCGCCTTACTACAAGTTCTGAGAAGTTCTGGGCCCGCGCGCCTGGGTGGGCCATAACCTGATCTCGTGACTTCTACATCCGCCACGTCCGCACCACCTACCGGGTCGGCGCTGCGCTCGCTGACCGCGCGATTGGCCGGGCGTGCCCTCGGCCGGACATTGCGCCTGGCCGCGCCGACCAACAGTTACACGGTCAGTCGGGTCGCGATCCCCATGCGCGACGGAGTCGAACTGGTGGCCGACCACTACGTGCCCGCCGCGGACACCGAACCGGTCGGCACCTTGCTGGTCCGCGGACCCTATGGCCGCGGGTTTCCGTTCTCGCTGATGTTCGCGGCGCTGCACGCAGCCCGCGGCTACCGTGTACTGCTGCAAAGTGTGCGCGGGACGTTCGGCTCGGGCGGCGTCTTCCAGCCGATGATCCACGAAGCAGCCGACGGCGCCGACACCGTCGCGTGGCTGCGACAGCAGCCGTGGTTCACCGGCCGCTTCGCCACCATCGGGATTTCCTATCTGGGGTTCACCCAGTGGGCGCTGCTGCAGGATCCTCCGCCGGAGTTGGCCGCGGCCGTCATCACCGCTGGCCCGCATGACTTCAGCACCTCGGCGTGGGGCACTGGCTCGTTCACCGTCAACGACTTCCTCGGCTGGAGCAATCTGGTTGCCCACCAAGAAGATCCCGGACGAATCCGTTCCAGCATCCGCCAGCTTGGGGCACAAAAAAAGGTCATACAGGCGGCCGGTGAGTTGCCGCTGGGTGCGGCCGGGCGGGCGCTGCTGGGCGCCGGCGCGCCGTGGTGGGAGTCGTGGCTGGAACATCCCGATGACAATGAGCCGTTTTGGGAGTCGATGCGCTTCGGCGCCGCACTCGACCGGGTGCAGGTGCCGGTGCTGCTGATCGGAGGCTGGCAAGACCTGTTCCTGCAGCAGTCACTCGAGCAGTATCAGCATCTTCGCGACCGGGGTGTCGATGTGGCGCTGACTATCGGGCCGTGGACACACACCCAGTTGCTCGTGCAGGGTCTTCGCACCATCGCCGGGGAAACACAGGACTGGCTGGACACCCACCTTGCCGGTCGTCCCGCCAAACCGCGACCCAGCCGCGTCCGGTTCTACGTGCGCGGCGAGGGTTGGCGCGAGCTGCCCGATTGGCCGCCGGCAACTACTGGGCACGTGCTGTACCTGCAGCCCGGCGGCGGTTTGGCCGAGACGCCGCTGTCGGCTGGCGCTGGGACGTCGGTGAGCTTTCGCTATGACCCGAACGATCCGACGCCAACGATCGGAGGTCGACTGCTGTCGCCGGACGGCGGTTACCGGGACGATACCGTGCTGGCCGCCCGCAGCGACGTGCTCAGCTTCACCACCGACGCGCTCACCCAAGATCTGTCCGTCCAGGGCAATCCGGTCGCCGAATTGACGCATACCTCCGACAATCCTCATGTCGACGTGTTCGTCCGTCTCAGCGAGGTCGACGCCAAGGGCCGCTCCCGAAATGTGAGCGACGGCTACCGTCGGCTTGCCGAGGCGATGGACTCGGTCACCGTCGAGCTCGACGCGATCGCCCACCGGTTCCGCGCCGGGTCACGCATCCGTGTGTTGATCGCCGGCGGCAGCCATCCCCGCTACGCCCGTAATCTCGGGACCGGTGAGGCGACGGCGACCGGAAGCCGGCTCAAGCTCTCTACCCACGAGGTGCACTTCGGCACGTCCCGGGTCGTGCTTCCGGTCGAGAACACGTAACCAATGGACATCTTCGATGACTGGCGCAGCGGCGGAAGCCAAATCCGTTGGCGGTCATCAACCGCGGCGAACGACGGAGCCGAACTCACCGTCTTCACCCGTCGCTGCGGCACACCGGGTGCACCGGCGTTGGTGTGCGTGCATGGGTTCCCGACGGCGAGCATTGACTACTTCGCCCTAACCCGCGAACTGGGCTCCGAGTTCGACATTTTCCTGCTGGACTTTCCCGGCTATGGACTTTCCGATAAGCCGCCCGCGCCTTATGTGTATTCGCTTTACGACGACGCCCGCCTGCTGATCCATGCCATCACGAACGTATGGCAGCTCGCCCGCTACACGATGCTGACCCATGATCGCGGCACCAGCGTCGGCATGATCGCGCTCTCCATGTTCGCCGCCCAAGATCAGCGAAATGCGCCCGCCGAAGTCATCTTGACGAACGCCAACATCTATCTGCCGCTGGCCAACCTCACGGCGTTTCAAACCGCGCTTCTGGACCCGGCAACCGCACGACGCACGGCGGACGCCACGACGCCGGAACTGCTTGCCGCCGGCATGGGAGCGACTACCTTCATGCCGCGTCGGACACCCGCCGATCCCGAGATCACGGCCCTGGCAAAGGTGTTCGCGCACAACGACGGCATTAGCGTGCTGCCGGACACGATTCAGTACCTGAATGAACGCGCTGCCGAGGAAACCAATTGGCTCGCCGCGCTTTCCACGAACGCGGTGAACACCAGCTTGGTCTGGGGCCTGCACGACAATGTCTCGCCCGTCCGGGTCGCCAACTTCGTGTGGCAAGAATTCCTCAAGAACAAGCCGGGACGAAATCGGTATTGGGTACTGCCAACCGCCGATCACTATCTGCAATGCGATGCTCCAGCGCAACTGGCGCAAGTGGTGCGACTCACGGCAGCCGCTGAGACGACTCCGCTGCGCACCCTCGGGGACCGGCCGGACGGCGCGGTGCTCGTGGACCAGATCCCGTGAAGCTCAAGTCATCCGACGGCGTCGCGGACGCGGTCGGCGACTCTTCGCAGTGACGCTTCGTCATGCACCGGTTCGCCCAGCCTGAAGTTGGTGGGCGCCGGTAGCTGGACCCAGCTGATGCAGCCCGCATAGTCGGCAGTGCGGGCCAGTTGCACCGGCTCGACCAACGGAATGGGCTGCACGACCAGCACCGCCAACCGATGCTTGGGGCGAAAGTCCAACCGATCTCTGCGCACCGACTCGGCGGTCCAGATATGCAGATCCTCGATCGCCTCGATGTTGTCGGGCCGGTTGACCGGGAGCGCCGCAACGACTTTCGCCGCCGCCCGCACCACGACATAGTCGTCGGCGCTGTCGGGAGCCGCGGCCTTGAGCAAGTCGCGACATTCCGGCCGGACCCGCTCGGCGTGCGTGTGCGCGACCGTTGGGAACAGCATGAACTCGCGGGCGGCAACGTCGAAACGCTTCTCGCCGATCCCGCCCTTACGCAACAGCACCCGCTGTCGGCCGTCCAGCAGGGCCCGCACCACCGCGCTCCACTCTTTGAGCGCGGGCATCGTGGCGGCGTCCGTCATCGGGCCTGTCGTCAGGCAACCGACGCAACGGCGGGGAGGTCTTCGGGGGCTGGCGGCGCGCCGGCAGCGCGTCCAACAGCCGTGTCGTCGTCGCCGCGACTTCGGCCACCGCCGCTTCAAAGGCCTCATCGTTGGCCGGCGACGGGCGGGTGATGCCGCTGACCTTGCGGACATACTGACGCGCTGCCGCCGCAATCTCCTCGCGGGTCGCCGGAGGCTCGAGTCCGCGCAGTTCGGTGATGTTCCGGCACATTCCTCAACGATAAGCCGGTCGAGATGCGACGAACCAGGCTGACTACGGTTGCCCTCATGACCGACGACATCTTGCTGACCGACACCGACGAGCGGGTGCGCACCCTGACCCTGAACCGGCCGCAAGCCCGCAACGCGCTGTCGGCCGCCCTGCGGGATCGGTTTTTCACAGCCCTGGCCGAAGCCGAAGCCGACGACGGCGTCGACGTCGTCATCCTCACCGGCACCGATCCGGTGTTCTGCGCAGGACTCGACCTCAAAGAGCTGGGCGGACAGTCGGCGCTGCCGGACATCTCGCCGCGCTGGCCAGCCATGACCAAACCGGTAATCGGCGCTATCAACGGCGCCGCAGTGACGGGTGGCCTGGAGCTGGCCTTGTACTGCGACATCCTGATCGCTTCCGAGCTCGCGCGATTCGCCGACACCCATGCCCGGGTGGGGCTGCTCCCGACCTGGGGTCTCAGTGTGCGGTTACCCCAGAAAGTCGGTGTCGGTCTGGCCCGACGGATGAGCCTGACCGGTGACTACCTGTCCGCCGACAATGCGCTGCGAGCCGGCCTGGTCACCGAGGTGGTCCCGCACCAGCAGCTGCTGAGCGCCGCCCGCGAGGTGGCCTCGGCCATCGTCGGCAACAACCAGAACGCGGTGCGGGCGCTGCTGGAGTCCTACCACCGCATCGACGAGTCGCAAACCAGCGCGGGGCTATGGCTGGAAGCAACCGCTGCCAAACAGTTCCGGACGACCGGCGACGACATCGCCGGCAACCGGGAGGCGGTGCTGCAGCGCGGGCGAGCTCAGGTGCGCTGACGGCATCCTGCCCCGTTTCCGAAGCAAGAAGCCGGGGCAGGATGCGTTGTTTGCTTGTCCGTCAGATCAGGGAATAGTCGAGCGGATGGGGTGCGTGATCGACCAAACGGGGTGCAGGACGTCCGCGGCGTAGTGACGAATCGGGTGCAGCGGTCCGCTGAACGGCACCCACGGATCCGCCGACGCCACAGCCGGCGCCAGTGACCCGAGGATTGAAAGACCCGCGGCGGCCAGGACGCCAGCGGCTGCGACGCGCAGCTTAGAAACTTTCGTGGTCATGGTTGTGATTCCTTACCGGACGGTGGTGTCCCAGGTCCGGATGTAACTCCTTCGCTGGGGTCGGGTTGCGTTCCCCGACACCACAAGGGTGCAGCCGACGCCTTGCCGGAATCTTGTCGAATTCTTGCGGCAGACCCGCTCAGCGCGAAGTGATTTCGAAGGTGAACTCGTAGCCGCCGATGCGGATACGGTCACCGTCAGCGAGGGTGGCGCTGGGCCGGATTCGCCGGCCTCGTACCAGCACACCGTTGGTCGACCGCAAATCGCTGATCACAAAACTGCTTCCGGTGTCGATGATGACGGCGTGGTACCGGCTGACGTCGTCGTCGTCGAGAACGATGTCGTTGTCCGGACGGCGCCCGATCCGCGTCGAGACTTCCAGCCGGTGGCGGCGTCCGTCCTTGCCGCGCAGCTGAGCAACGGCCGATTGGCCGACCAACGTGGCAGTGTGCGGGCCGAGGTCGACGGCGGCGTGCTGCGCGGTGGTCTGTGCGGTTCCTATGATGTCCAGCGACTCCTGACGCAGGATTCGCTCATGCAACGCGCTGACCATGCGAGACGGGTCGATGCCGAGATTGTCGGCCAGGTTCGTCTTCAGTCGCCGGTACGCGTCGAGGGCGTCAGATTGGCGGTCGGCGACGTAGTAGGCGGTCATCAGCTGCGCCCACAGCTGTTCGCGGAAGGGATGCTCGGCGACCAATCCCTCTAGCGCACCGAGGACGGCGTAACCCCGTCCGCAGGCGATCTCGGCCTCGGCGAGCGCAGTGTGTGCCACCACCTTGTCTTCGAGCAGCGCGGTGGCGAATGCGTCGACAAAGGCGAAGTTGCGCAAGTCGTCGAGGACCGGTCCGCGCCATTCGGCCAGCGCGGCCGACAGGTGGCTGCTGGCATGTTCGAAACGCCCGGCGGCGGCGGCATGCACCCCTGCGGTCTTCTCGGTGATGAAACGCCCCAGATCGCAGTCGGCGTCGTCGACGCTGAGCTGATATCCGGGTGGCGCGCTCGCCAAGACGGTGTTCGGGTCGTGGCCAGCGTTACTCACCAGTCCACGCAGCCGGGACACGTAAGAATGGATGCTCGTTCGTGCGGCGGGCACCGGCGAGTTGTCCCAGACCGAATCGATCAACGCGTCGACCGATACCGGCCGGTTGCGGTTGATCACCAGCATGGCCAACACCGCCCGCTGCTTGGGGGCGCCCAGCGGCACCGATATGCCGTCCGCGGTCATCTGCAGCGGCCCCAGCACACCAAACTCGAGAGCTGCCTTCCACATCGCGCTGTCAGCCTTTCCGGTCAACGTGACGTCAGCTCACCATTGTGTCCGCAATCCGGCCGTGACCGGCTGTCCTCAGCAAATGCGGGTCTCGGTCTGGCTGTCGAAGAAATACACTTCGTGCGCATGCGGCTTGATCGACAACGATTCACCCACCGTTACCACGGTGTGGCGTTCGGTGCGGAGCACGATGCGCTGCCCGCGTAGCGACCATCCGTCCTGCTTGACGGGGGCTGCATAAACAAACGATTCGAAACCGAGCTCCTCCTGCAATTCGACGTGGACAGTCAACGACCCCGCACTCCCCGCCGACACCACATCCCAGGATTCCGGCCGTACGCCGATCACCACCCGACTCCCGGCGGCCGCTCGTGGAACCGATATCGACAAGTCGTCCAACCTGACGGCGCCATCGGCGACGGTGGCCTCGAAGAGATTCATCGCGGGCGCCCCGATGAAGGTTGCGACGAAGGTGTTGACCGGGTCGTCGTACAGCGCTCGAGGCGTGTCAACCTGCTGCAGCACACCGTCCTTGAGCACAGCGACCCGGTCACCCATCGTCATCGCCTCCACTTGGTCGTGCGTGACGTAAACGGTGGTGGTGCCCAACCGCCGCTGCAACTCCGAAATCTGCGCTCGGGTACTCACCCGCAGCTTGGCATCCAGGTTCGACAGCGGCTCATCCATGCAGAACACGTGCGGCCGGCGCACGATCGCACGTCCCATCGCCACCCGTTGACGCTGGCCGCCGGAGAGCTTCGATGGCTTGCGGTCAAGCAATTCGGTCAGTTCCAGCATGGTGGCGACTTCGAGCACCCGTTGTCGGGTATCGGCGCGCGATACGCCAGCGTTTCGCAGCGCGAACCCCATGTTGTCAGCCACCGTCATATTCGGGTACAACGCGTAGTTCTGGAACACCATCGCGACGTCACGCGCCCGCGGCGGAAGGTGCGTCACTTCCACGTCGCCGATTGAGATATGGCCACTCTCAATGGATTCCAGCCCAGCCAATAACCGAAGGGTGGTCGACTTGCCGCAACCGGAAGGGCCGACGAGCACCAGAAATTCGCCGTCGGCGATGTCGAGGTCCAAGTTGTCCACCGCGGGTGCGTCGGCACCGGGGTAACGATGCGTGACCGCCGAATACTGCACTTTCGCCATGGCGCTAACTCGGCAGCTTCGGCTTGATCTGGTTGTCGAGGATGACCTGCAGCTGTTGGTTGATCTGGGTAAAGGTTGTGGTCACGTCGGCTCCTTCCAACCCGATGGATTCAAGCCCGGCGGCGATAATGCTTTGGCCGCCAGGTAGAAAGACTTCTGCGTAGTCTTGCGGACGGACGTGCTGCAGCTGGTTGATCGCCACCTGGGCACGCGGGTTCTCCGCCAGGTATTTTTTTTCACTTGGATCGTCGAGCGTGGACTTTCGCACCGGCAGATAGCCGGTGCTTTGGCTGAAGTAGGCGGTCTGTGTCGGGTTGGTCACGAATGCGATGAACTTCAGCGCATTGAGCTTTCGCTCTTCGGAGAGCTTTGTGGGAATCGCCAGCCCCGCCCCACCGGTCGGGCAGGCGGGGGCTCCGCCCGGCCCGGTTGGCAGAGGTGACACGCCGAAGTCGAAACTGGCCGTTTCGGCGATGCCGGCGAGGAAACCGGTCGATGTCACCGTCGAGGCCAGGATGCCGGTGGCGAACTCGTTGATGACGTCGTTGCCGACCGTGGCGTAACCCTTGGTGTAGATGGAGTCCCGCAGGAAGGTGCCCGCCGCGATGGTGGCCGGGGCGGTGAAGGTCAAGTTCCACTTCTGGGAGTAGCTGCCGCCCAACGCCCAGTCCGGTGCCTCGAATGTCCAGGACAGGCCCGAGTTGGCGTTAGCCCAGCCGTGCGCCCATTTTCCGGTGCCGACGACGCGCTGCAGCTGCGGACCCCATTCGTCGAGCTCTTGCCAACTGTCTGGTCCGCGGTCTGGCAGGCCGACCCGTTCCCAAACCGGCTTGCTGTAGTAGAACAGCGGCGTCGAGCGCGCGTAGGGCAATGCATAGTGTTGGCCGCTGAACTCGTAGTCGGCCAGCAGCGTGTCCACGTAATCCGATGGGTCCACCCCGACTTGGCCGAACAGGTCATCGAGTGGAGCGATCGTGCCGTTGAGGGCGAAATTGAACCACCAAACATCCGACAGCACAACGACATCAGGCACGTCAGCGCCGGTGAGCGACGCGTTGAACTTCACCGCTACGTCGTTGTAGCCCGCACCGGCGTCGATCAGCTCAGCCGACAAACCGGGGAACTGCTTTTCGAAGCGACTGATGAGCTCGTTTTCCACTGCGCTGGATTCCCCGGGGTGATTGGACCAGAACGCGATCGGCCCGGACCCGGACTTCACCGAAGTGCTCACACCCATCCCCGCGCAGCCAGCCGCCACCCCGACGGTCGCCGCACTTGCGAGCGAGAGAAACTGCCGGCGGCTCAACGCGTCCATGTCGAGTTAACCCTTGACCGCACCCGCGGTGAGGCCCTTGATCATCTGTCGTTGCAACACAAGGAAAATGACCAGGATGGGTAGCATCGCCAGCAGCGTTACTGCCATTACCGGACCCCAGTTTGTCAGGCCCTCGACTTGCTGCAGAAATGTCAGCCCCACCGGGATAGGCGCCACCGATGCGTCGTCCGACATCAAAAATGGCCACAGGTAGTCATTCCATTCGTTGACCACCGTGATGAGGCCGAAGGCCACCATGGTGGGCCCAGACATCGGCAAAACAACATGCAGCAGCAACTGCCACCACCGGGCACCGTCCATCCGGGCCGCTTCGATGACCTCGCAAGGCAGTGTTAAGAAATGATTGCGCATCAGGAAGGTTCCGAACGCGACTCCGGCGAGCGGCACGATGATGCCCGGAAAAGTGTTACGCAGATTCACTTGGTCTATCAGCGCGTAGTTGGAAATCACGGTGATCTGGTTGGGCACCATCAACGCGGCGATGATCAACAAGAACACCGCGTTTTTGCCCGGGAACCGGACAAAAACCAACCCGAACGCGCTGAGCACACCGAGGGTGAACTTCACCACGGCCAGCACCGAAGTGATGATCACCGAGTTGCGCAGGAACATCCAGAATGGGATCTGCTCGGTGGCGGTCCGGTAATTCCCCGGATCCCAGCGCGGCGGCCACCAGGACGTCGGCTGCGAGTAGATGTCGGGTTGGGTCTTGAACGACGTGAAGAAGACGAATATCAGCGGCCCGGCGATCAGCGCGACCACCACCAACATCGCCGCGTAGCCGAGTAGCCGCGGGGTGGTGCGAAGCCGACTGGTCACTTGCGCTGCCCCCGATCCATAACCCGCACCTGGTAGTAGGTGATGGCCAGCAGTACCAGGAACATGATCGTGGCGACAGTGGCGCCATAGCCGGCTCGGAAGTTCCTGAAGGTCTCCAGATACACCTGGTACACCATGGTTGTGGTCCCGGTGCCCAGCGGACCGCCTTGGGTCATGACGTTGATGATGTCGAATATCTGCAGCGAGTTGATCAGCACGGTGATCGACAAGAAGAATGTGGTCGGACGCAATTGGGGCAATACCACTCGGCGGAAGGTGGCCAAGCGGCTCGCGCCGTCGATTTCCGCTGCCTCCAACAGGTCTCGGCGTACCCCCTGTAACGCAGCAAGATAAATGACCAAGGTGTACCCGAGGTTCTTCCATATGTAGGTGACCGTCACCATGAACAGCGCCCAATGCGGGTTCTGGTAGAAGTCGGGCACGCCGACCCCAACGCGGTGCAACAAGTCTTGCACCAGACCGAAATTCGGGTCGAAAACGAACTGGCCTGCCAGACCGACAGCGGCACCAGAGATCACGAACGGCGCGAACACGATTGAGCGCACCAGGTTCCGTCCGCGCAACGGTTGATCGAGCAGCATAGCCAGAGCCAGCCCCAGCGCCATCGAACCGATCACCGCCGCCCCGGTGAACACCACCGTGTTGAGCACGATTTGCCGGGTATCGATACGAGTGAACCACTCCACGTAGTTGGACAACCCGATGAAGCGGGCAGTGGGGTCGGAAATGTTCCAGTCGAAAAACGACAGCCGGATGTTGTCGACCAACGGGCGATAGATGAACAACAGCAACAACGCCACGTTGGGGCCCACCAGCAGCACGAACAGTGCGTAGTCCCGAGACGGCCGGTCCCGCAACGCTCCCCGGTTGGGCGGCCGTGTGCGCCGCGCCGTTGTCATCGGCGCAGTGTAACGGTTCGCGAGCCAGCGCTTAGGGTATTCGCCGGGCAACGCCAGGCCCGGCCAAATGCCGCCCAGGCCCGATAACCCTATCTTTTGGCCACCGCTTGCGGTTGGCCGGCTTCCTCACTCCAGAGCGGCGTGCAGCGCGGCCACCACGTCGTCGATCGAACCGGTCGTCGAGTAGCCGGCGGCCAGCTTGTGACCGCCGCCGCCGAACGTCGACGCGACCGCCGCCAGATCCACTGCGGCCTTCGCCCGCATCGACACTGACCACTGCTGCGGCTCGATCTCCTTGAAAACCGCCGCTACCTCAGCCTGTTGGGTGGTGCGCACGATGTCGACGATGCTCTCGACTTCCTCCGGGCGTGCGCTGATCCACTCCTGGTGTCCGACAACGGCATACACCAGACCACGACCGTCCGTGGCATCGGGCAGCAGTTGTGCGGAGCCCAACACTCGAGACAGCATCGTCAGCCAGGCGAAGGGATGGGTGTCCATCAGCGACCGGCTGATCGCCGCGTTGTCCACGCCGAGCTCAACAAGCCGTGCGGCCAATCGATGTGCCCGCGGGCTGGCCCACCGGAACGACCCGGTATCTGTCGTCAGCCCCGCGTAGAGGCAATGCGCCACTTCGGTGTTGATCGGTTTGCCCCAGGCGTCGAGCAGCTCGGCGACCAGCATCGTGGTGGAGTCCGCAGACGGCTCCACGAAGTTGACGGTACCGAACAGCTGATTCGACGCGTGGTGGTCGATCACCAACAGCTCGTCGGTCGTATCAGCCATATCCTGCAGGCCTCCGAGCCGGTGAAGACTCGGAATGTCCACGGTCACAACCAGATCGACGTCGCGGCGCATGGCATCGGGATTGACCAACAGCTGACCACCGGGCAGCGATCGTAGCGACTCCGGAAGGGCCGCCGGCGCGGCGAAGCTGACCTGGACGGCCTTGTCGCTTTGGTCGAGCACCAAGGCCAGCGCCAGCCCGGCGCCGATCGTGTCAGCGTCGGGATAGACGTGGCAGACCACCCCGACGGTGGCGGCGGCGGACAACACTTCGGCGGCGCCGTCGGCGTCGACGCGGCGCCCTTTGGCGGTTGTTTCAGTCTTCGCGTTGATCGTCGCCACCGCCGCCTTCCCCATCAGGTTCATCCGCGTCGCCGTTCGCTGCATTCGCGCGGTAGGGGTCAGCCTCTCCAGCAGGCTTGGCACCTTCACGAACCCTAGCCACATCGGCGTCGGCGGCACGCGCCCGGGCCAGCAACTCGTCCATCTGGCGCACGGAGTCGGACACCGTGTCGCGGATGAAGGTCAGCGTCGGAGTGAACCTTACGCCGGTGCCGGCTCCAACCTTGGTGCGCAGCACACCTCTGGCCCGTTCCAGCGCCGCGGCGGCGCCTTCGTAATCGGGCTCGTCATCCAGCGTCGACCCCAGCACCGTGTAGAACAGCGTCGCGTCGTGCAGGTCGCCGGAGACCTTGGCGTCAACGATGGTCACACCGACCAGTCCCGGATCTTTGATCTCGTACTCGATCGCCGAGGCGACGATCGCGGAGATCCGCTTGGCCAGCCGGCGGGCCCGGGCCTGGTCAACCATGCCGTGCGTTCAGGTTGTCGGCACTCATCCTCAGGTGCGTTCCTTCTGAACCAGCTCGTAGGTTTCGATGACGTCGCCTTCTTTGATGTCGGAGTAGGTGAGCGTCAGACCACACTCATATCCGTCGCGCACCTCGGTGACGTCGTCCTTCTCGCGTCGCAGCGAGGACACCGTGAGGTTGTCAGCCACCACGATGTTGTCCCGCAGCAGCCGGGCCTTGGCGTTGCGGCGCACCACCCCGGAAGTCACCAGACAGCCCGCGATGACACCGACCTTCGACGACCGGAACAGCGCGCGGATCTCGGCACGCCCCAGCTGGTTCTCCTCGTAGATCGGCTTGAGCATGCCCTTGAGCGCACTCTGGATCTCATCGATGGCCTGGTAAATCACCGAGTAGTACCGGATGTCCACGCCTTCACGGTTGGCCAGCTCGGTGGCCTTGCCCTCGGCGCGCACGTTAAACCCGATGATGATCGCGTCCGAGGCCGACGCCAGGTTGACGTTGGTCTCGGTGACACCGCCGACGCCGCGGTCGATGACGCGCAGTTCCACCTCGTCGTCGATCTCGATACCCAGCAGGGCCTCCTCCAGCGCCTCGACGGTGCCGGAGTTGTCGCCCTTCAGGATCAAGTTGAGCTGCGACGTCTCCTTCAACGCGGCATCCAGATCGTCCAGACTGATCCGCTTGCGCGAACGCGCTGCCAGCGCGTTGCGCTTGCGGGCACTGCGGCGATCAGCGATCTGACGGGCAATCCGGTCCTCGTCGACCACCAGCAGGTTGTCACCGGCACCGGGCACCGACGTGAAGCCGATGACCTGGACGGGCCGCGATGGCAGAGCCTCGTGGACGTCCTCACCGTGTTCGTCGACCATCCGCCGAACCCGGCCGTAAGCGTCGCCGGCGACGACCGAGTCGCCGACCCGCAACGTGCCGCGCTGCACCAGCACGGTGGCCACCGGGCCGCGGCCGCGGTCCAGGTGCGCTTCGATCGCCACACCCTGGGCTTCCATGTCGGGGTTGGCCCGCAGATCCAGTGCGGCGTCGGCGGTCAGCAGCACCGCCTCTTCCAGCGCCTCGATGTTGGTGCCCTGCTTGGCCGAGATGTCGACGAACATGGTGTCGCCGCCGAAATCCTCGGCTACCAGCCCATATTCGGTGAGCTGGGAGCGGATCTTCTGCGGGTCGGCACCCTCTTTGTCGATCTTGTTGACCGCCACCACAATCGGCACGTCGGCCGCCTGAGCGTGGTTGATGGCCTCCACCGTCTGGGGCATCACGCCGTCGTCGGCGGCCACCACCAGGATGGCGATGTCGGTGGCCTTGGCACCACGGGCACGCATGGCGGTGAACGCCTCGTGACCCGGGGTGTCGATGAAGGTGATCGGCCGCTCGTTGCCGTCGAGGTCGACGGTGACCTGGTAGGCGCCGATGTGCTGGGTGATACCGCCGGCCTCGGCCTCGCGGACGCTGGCATTACGGATGGTGTCCAGCAGCCGGGTCTTACCGTGGTCGACGTGACCCATCACGGTCACCACCGGCGGACGGGTCTGCAGATCGTCCTCGTCGCCTTCGTCCTCGCCGTAGGTCAGGTCGAAGGATTCCAGCAGCTCGCGGTCCTCGTCTTCGGGGCTGACGACCTGGACGACGTAGTTCATCTCGCCGCCCAGCAGCTCGAGCGTCTCGTCACCGACCGACTGGGTCGCCGTCACCATCTCGCCGAGGTTGAACAGCGCCTGCACCAGCGCCGCGGGGTTGGCGTCGATCTTCTCGGCGAAATCCGAGAGCGACGCGCCACGCGCCAGCCGGATCGTCTCACCGTTGCCGTGCGGCAATCGCACGCCGCCGACGACGGGCGCCTGCATGTTCTCGTACTCGGCGCGTTTTGCCCGCTTGGACTTGCGTCCGCGCCGCGGCGCACCGCCGGGCCGGCCGAACGCGCCCGCCGCACCGCCGCGCTGGCCGGGACGTCCACCGCCCCCGCCGGGACGGCCGCGGAAGCCGCCACCGGGTGGGGCACCGACACCACCAGCGCCGCCTCCGCCGCCGCGATAGTTACCGCCACCGCCACCGCCACCACCGGGGCGGCCGCCGGCCGGAGCACCTGGCCGACCCCCGCCGCCAGGTCGCGGCCCGCCGGGACGTGGTGGCCGGCCCTGTCCGCCACCGGGACCGCCGCCGGGACGGGGCGGCATGCTGCCCGGCGACGCGCCCGGGCGCGCGCCCCCGGGCCGCGGGGCACCGGGACGGGGCGCCGGAGGACGCGGAACGGCGGGCCGGTCTACTGGCTGTGCCGTGGAGAATGGGTTGTTCCCGACGCGCGGCGTGCGTGCCGCCGGTTTCGGTATTGGGCGCGGACCGGGCATTGGTCCGGGGCGCGTCGGAGCGGGCCCCGGCGTCGCGGACGGCGCAGCCCCGACTCCGCCGCCGGCGGGTGGTGTGGCCAGCGGCTGTTCGGGTGCCGGGGCGGCCGGCCGAACATCCGCGGGAGCCGGCTCAGGCGTCGGCGGCGCGGCTGGTTTAGGACTGGCGGGTTTCGCCGCTGCCGGAGCCGCCTGAACTTCCTGGCCTTTGGCGGCCGTGGTGGCGGCCGCGCCATTGCCGGCGGTCTTCTCCTGTGCGGGCTTGCCACCGCCGAAGGACTCTCGCAGCCGACGCGCGACCGGCGCTTCTACCGTCGAGGATGCGGATTTGACGAATTCGCCCTGTTCGCTCAGTCGGGCGAGAACTGCTTTGCTGGTAACACCGAGTTCCTTGGCTAACTCGTGTACGCGGGCCTTGCCTGCCACTACATCTCCTGTCTATGAGGCGACAGCGGTGGTCGGCCGCGCCTCGGGTTTAGCTATGACGCATGGTCATCGAGACTTCACGGTGTGCTCATGTTCTTTGCTACCTGTTCTGTTGGCGGGTGTGTCGAGCGCATTGATGTGCTCGACCACCGCTGCTGTGTCCGGCGCGCCGGCGATGCGCAGCGCTCGGGCGAAAGCTCGCCGCCGGATCGCTTCGCGTGCGCACTGCGGTACGGGATGCAGCCAAGCACCCCGCCCCGGAAGAGTACCCGCTGGGTCAACGGTCACGGCAAATTTGCCGTTCCCGATCGACACAGCTACCACTCGAAGCAGTTCGACGGCCAACTCTCGCTTTCGGCAACCGACACACGTCCGCACCGGTCCTTCGATGCGTCGGTGCGCAGAGGCCGAAGTCTCGCGCTGGATCACGGCTTAGTTTACCTTCACTCAGCTAGTGGTCAGAACCACCCGCGATGTCCGTCAGCCAGCGCGCATCGGCACCGGGCTATGCCCGACTGCCCGCCGTCCCCCGCGGCGCGCATCGTCACCGGGCTAGCGGTCGTGCGCCATCCCGTGGCTGGCGCCGTGCTCCGGGTGATCCGCATCCTGACCTGGCGAATCCCCACGGATATCGATTCGCCATCCGGTGAGGCGGGCCGCCAGTCGCGCGTTCTGCCCCTCCTTGCCGATGGCCAGCGACAGCTGGAAGTCGGGCACCACCACCCGGGCGGCGCGGGCGTTCTGGTCGATCACGGCCACCGAAACCACCTTGGCCGGCGACAACGCGTTGGCGACGAACCGCGACGGGTCTTCGTCGTAGTCGATGATGTCGATTTTTTCCCCGGACAGCTCACTCATCACATTGCGCACCCGCTGACCCATCGGGCCGATGCAGGCACCCTTGGCATTCAGGCCGGGAACCCGGGACGTAACCGCGATCTTGGAACGGTGACCGGCTTCGCGGGCTACCGCGACAATCTCCACCGAGCCGTCGGCGATCTCGGGAACCTCCAGCGAGAACAGCTTGCGCACCAGGTTGGGATGAGTGCGAGACAACGTGATCAGGGGTTCGCGGGAGCCGCGGGTCACCCCCACCACGTAGCAGCGCAGCCGGTCACCGTGCTCATATGCTTCGCCGGGGACCTGTTCCGCCGCAGGGATCACACCCTCAGACCCCTTGGTCTCGCTGCCCATCCGAACGACGACAAGACCACGCGCGTTGGCCCGGCTGTCACGTTGGATCACACCGGCAACGATTTCGCCTTCATGGGTAGAGAATTCGCCGTAATTGCGCTCGTTCTCGGCGTCGCGGAGTCGCTGCAAGATCACCTGCCGCGCGGTGGTGGCGGCGATCCGCCCGAAACCCTCCGGCGTGTCATCCCACTCGCTGAGCACATTGCCGTCGGCGTCGAGCTCTTGGGCGATCACCCGGACCGCGCCGGTTTTTCGGTCGATGTCGATGTGCGCGTCCTGTTGATGTCCCTGGGTGTGCCGGTAGGCAGTGAGCAGCGCCGACTTGATGGTGTCGACGACGACGTCGACCGAAATGCCTTTGTCCGCTTCGATCGCGTGCAGAGCGGCCATGTCGATGTTCATGTTCTGCCCTCCGCCTCCGCACTCCGATCGGCAGTCGCCAGCTCCAGTTCTCGTCCAGACGGAGGCGAGAACTCAACCTGGACAACGGCTTTCAGGATCTCGCTAATCGGCACCGGACGTACCGTCCAGTCCCGGGCTCGATCGTCGCGAACCACCAACCTCAGTGTGTTGTCGCAGACCTCACCGACCCGGCCGGTGAGCTGCGTTCCGTTCGTCAATGCCAGCTCGACCTTGCGGCCCCGGGCGCGGCGGAAGTGCTTCTCGCTGGTCAGCGGGCGGTCCACACCCGGCGAGCTGACTTCCAGGATGTAGCCACCCGCAATGCTTTTGACATCGTCCAGCAAGCTCGAAGCGGATCGGGACAACTCGGCGATGGTGTCCAAATCGAGTGCGGTGTCGCCATCGGCAATTACCGTTATCCGCGGTGGCCGGGCCCGCGCATCGATGACGACATCCTCAATCTCATAGCCTGCGCGCGCGAACTCACCATCGAGCAGCTCGATCACCTGCGTCTGCGACGGTAGGCCGGTGGCCACGGCGAGCTCCTCATCTTGAGTTGTCGGTCAGGCGGCGCACCGGTGCGCACCATTCAGCGCCTCCGGGGAGCCAGCTATCAACGATACGCCAGGAATGGCGCTATAAACCGTGATCGCGGCTGGCTCGTCCGCCGTTACGCCCGGCCGTTCGAGGCGCTGAGAGAGCAATGGCAGGATGTTGCTGTGCCACGCACGTTGCCCACTGTCAGGCCCGTCAGGCCAGTTCTCAACAGGCGACGTGCGCTCGCTGGCGCGGCCGCTCTCGCCGTGCTCGGGATGGCTGCGCCGGCGTGCGGTTCGCCACCGGCGCCGCCGCCGGTCGACGAACTCGAATCGCAGTTGAAACTGGCCCGCCACGACAGTGAGCTGGCCGAGGCGGCGGCCACAGCCGCGTCCAAGCCGATCAGTGCGGCGTTGACCCAAGTCGCCGCCGAGCGCGCCCAACACGCGCAGGCCCTGAAGACCGAGATCGCCCGCCTCGCCGTCAACCCGACAGCTACCTCGACCGAGGCCGCCAGCCCGACACCCACGACTGCGGCGCCGGCGACGCCGCCGCCGTCGTTGTCCGATGTAGTCAATTCGCTACGCACCTCAGCGGCCAGCGCCGGTCAGCTTGCCACCACGTCGTCCGGTTATCGAGCGGGGCTGCTGGGCTCCATCGCCGCCGCGTGCACAGCGGCTCACACCGTCGCGCTGGTGTCCGGAGCATCCACGCCGTGACGTCCACCGAGTCGTCATCCGACGCCGCGTCCGGCGCGCTGTGCGCTGCACTCACCACCGAGCATGCCGTCATCTACGGCTACGGGATCGTGTCCGCCCACTGCCAGCCAGATGTCAACAACCTGGTGACCTCCGCGCTGAACCAGCACCGCCAACGCCGCGACCAGGTCATCGCGACGCTGGCCAGCCGCTCGGTCACCGCCCCGGCGGCCGCGGCGGGCTACCAACTTCCGATGCCGGTGAACAATGCCACCGATGCGGCGCGCTTGGCCGTGCGGATGGAGAAAGACACCGAGGTGGCCTGGCGCGCAGTCGTCGAGCAGGCTCAGGGCCCAGACGACCGCCGGTTCGGCGTGACCGCGCTGACCCAGAGTGCCGTGCTGTCCGCCCGCTGGAAGCAGGTGCTGGGCGAGTGGCCCATCACCACGGCCTTCCCGGGTGCCGACTAGCGTCGCTTCGTCAGCAGTTGCCTAGGCCTGATTGCCCGACACCGCAACGGTGATATCAGTGGCCAGCGCGGCGCCAGCGGCCAGTTCACGGGTCTGGCCGGTGAATCGATTGCGCAGCTCGACCACCCCGTCCGCCCAGCCGCGGCCCACCACGACGATCCAGGGCACACCGAGCAGTTCGGCATCCTTGAACTTCACGCCGGGTGATGCCTGCCGGTCGTCGAGCAGCACCTCGATGCCCAGCCGATCCAAATCGCCGGCCAGCGCGGTGGCCCCGGTGCGCGCCGCGGGATCTTTGTTGGCGATTACCAGGTGCACGTCGAACGGAGAGACCCCAGCCGGCCAACGCAGTCCCAACTCGTCATGGTGCTGTTCGGCGATCACCGCCACCAGCCGCGACACCCCGAGGCCGTAAGAACCCATGGTCAGCCGCACCGGCTTGCCGTCCTCGCCGAGCACATCGACGGTGAAGGCATCGGCGTATTTGCGGCCGAGCTGGAAGATGTGGCCGATCTCGATTCCGCGGGCGGAGACCAGCGGCCCGGCCCCGTCGGGAGACGGATCGCCGTCGCGCACCTCGGCCGCCTCAATCGTGCCGTCGGCGGTGAAGTCGCGGCCGGCCACCAGCCCCACGACATGCTTGCCGGGTTGGTCGGCGCCGGTGATCCAGCTGGTACCGTCCACCACCCGCGGGTCGACGACATAACGAACATCGTTGTCCCGCAGAGACTTCGGCCCGATATATCCCTTCACCAGAAACGGGTACTTGGCGAAGTCGGCGTCGTCGAGCAGCGCATAGTCGGCCGGCTCCAACGCCGCACCCAACCGCTTCTCGTCGACATCGCGATCCCCGGGTAGGCCGATACCAAGCAGCTCCCACTCCCCACCCGGTTCGCGCACCTTGACCAAGACGTTCTTCAGGGTGTCGACGGCGGTGACGGTGCGGCCCAGGTCGGCGCCGTTCGCCCACTCGACCAGGGTGGCGATGGTCGGCGTATCGCCGGTGTCGTAAACCACCGGCTCGGGCTGCCCGTCGATCGGCAAGCTCTCCGGGCGGGCCGTGACCACCGCCTCGACGTTGGCGGCGTAACCGGATTGCAGGCAGCGCACGAAGGTGTCTTCTCCGATTGGGCTGTCGGCCAGGAACTCCTCAGAGGCCGACCCGCCCATAGCGCCGGTTACCGCGGACACGATGACGTAGCGCACCTGCAGCCGACCGAAAATGCGCTGATAGGCCTCTCGATGGGCGTGATAGGCGGCCTTGAGCCCGGCGTCATCGATGTCAAAGGAGTAGGAGTCCTTCATCACGAACTCGCGTACCCGCAAGATGCCGGCCCGCGGACGCGCCTCGTCCCGGTATTTGTTTTGGATCTGGTAGAGCACCAGCGGAAAGTCCTTGTAGGAGCCGTACTCTCCTTTCACCGTCAAGGTGAACAGCTCTTCGTGGGTCGGGCCGAGCATGTAGTCGTTACCACGCCGGTCCTTGAGCTTGAAGACGGTGTCGCCGTATTCGGTCCACCGGTTCGATGTCTGATACGGCGCCCGCGGCACCAAGGCCGGCAACAGGATCTCCTGGCCGCCAATGGCGTTCATCTCTTCCCGCACGACTCGTTCGATCTTGCGCAGCACCCGCAGTCCCAGCGGCAGCCAGCTGAAGAGGCCGGGTGCGATCGGTCGGATGTAGCCGGCGCGAATCAACAGCTTGTGGCTGGCCACTTCGGCCTCGGCAGGGTCGTCGCGCAGCGTGCGCACGAACAGCTCGGACATCCGGGTGATCACAGCGCGCAAGCCTAGCTGTGGCTAACGGGTCACCGCCAAATTGCGCCCAGGGCTGCTATCCGAGGTCAGATCACGACCCTGGGTGCAATCTCGCGAGGCTTGGAGCTACCCGGAGCTAGATCTCTCCGGCGTCGATGGCCTGCTGGACTTCCTGGGCGTGGGCCACCTGCTTGGCGCTGTATCCGATGAGCAGCGCCACGCCGCCGGTCAGGACCGCGACCCCGGCCACCCACAGCAGGCCGTAGGTGTAGCCGTGGTCGAGCGCGTGCAGTTGCACGGCGTTCATGTTCTTCACCGGTCCATTGGTGCCGCCCAGATACAGCGTGCGAGACGTGATGACGGCCTGGACGACCGCAAGCACCACCGGGCCGCCGAGTTGCTGCAGCATCATCACGATCGCCGATGTGGGCCCGATGCGATCAAAGCCGACGTCAGTGATCGCCGAGAGCGCCAGCGGGACGACGATCATGCCGATACCGATGCCGCCGAACGTGATCAGCGTCACCAGGGTCGGGAAGTACGGCATACCGCGGTCGAGCGTCGAGCCGTAGATCATCGCACCGACTACCAGGATTCCTCCGGTGATGACCACGACCCGCGGCGGAAACCTGGATACCAGCTGCGAGGATGCGCCCAAACCGATGCCCATCGCGATGGTGAACGGGATGAAGCCGACGCCGGCGCGCAGTGCGCTATAGCCCATCAGCTCCTGCACGTAGAGACCGATCAGCACGGTCACGGTGAACAACACACCGCCACCCAGGAAGATGGCCACGAAGGTGGCCAGCCGGTTGCGGTCGAAGAACAGGTTGAACGGCACGACGGGGTTCTCGGCGCTGCGTTCCACAATCGCGAACGCCAGGAAGGCCGCCAAGGCCACCACACCCGAACCGATGGTGGTGACGGAAATCCAGCCCTTTTCGGGGCCGATCGAGAACGCGAAAACGGCAGCGGTACAGGTCAGCGTGGCCAGCACGGCGCCGGTGGCGTCCAGCTTCATCCGCTCGCGGTGAGTTTCCCGCAGCGTGGTGCGGGCCAAATAGATCATCAGCAGCCCGATCGGCACGTTGACCAGGAACGCCAGCCGCCAGGACACCTCAGTCAGCGCCCCGCCGACCACCAGGCCCATGACCGACCCGACGCCGGCCATCGCGCCGAACACCGCTGTTGCGGCGTTGCGCGCCGGACCTTTGGCGAAGGTGGTGGCGATAAGGGCCAGGCCGGTGGGCGTTGCGATGGCCGCACCGACACCCTGCAGCAGCCGCGCGGTGACCAGGGTTGGGTCATCCCAGGCGATGCCACACAGGGCGGAGGCGATGGTGAACAGTGCGACGCCGACGGTGAAGGTGCGTTTGCGGCCGATGGTGTCACCGAGACGGCCACCGAGCAGCATCAGCCCGCCGAAGGTCAGCACGTAGGCGGTGATCACCCAGCTGCGGCCGGCGTCAGTGAGGCCCAACTCGTTCTGAATCTTGGGCAGCGCGACGATCGCGACGGTGCCATCCAT
Source organism: uncultured Actinomycetota bacterium (assembly GCA_963743145.1). Classification (GTDB taxonomy): domain Bacteria; phylum Actinomycetota; class Actinomycetes; order Mycobacteriales; family Mycobacteriaceae; genus Mycobacterium. Next base: position 62,348 of record CAVUOR010000003.1, read on the forward strand.
CGTCGCCATCAACTGCATCCCGCAGATCGCGATGACGGCGGCGAAAAAGCGCCGAGATGGCCGCCACGCCCCCTGGCTGCTGCCGGAAGGGCTCGCGGCGGTCTTCTCTGAGTGCGCTGAGGGCATGTGAACTGCTCGCTCCGAGGGTTCAGTCGTCCATTCGCGGACAGCCCGCTCTGCTTCGTTAAGAGCCGTCATAAGAACTTACCCTACAGTAATCTTAGGAATCTTTTAAACGCCGAATGCCGCTACCGCACCGATCACGATGATCGCAGGAGGTCGAATACCCTCCGAGCGGATTCTTTCCGACGCGTCGGCCAGGGTCGTCCGCAACGTGTGTTCGGCGGCCGTCGTTCCGTGTTGGACCACCAGCACCGGCGTATCCGCAGGTCGGCCGCCTTTTAGCAGGGCCTCGGCAAAAAGCTCGATGCGCTCGACGGCCATCAGCAAAACGATCGTGCCCGACAACGCCGCGAGTGCATCCCAATTCACTAACGATTCGGGGTGCGTCGGTGCAAGATGTCCGCTTACCACCACAAACTCGTGATTTATCGCCCGGTGAGTGACGGGGACCCCCACCGACGCGGGCACCGCTATGGCACTTGTCACACCGGGCACCACCGTCACCGGAATTCCGGCGTCGACGCATGCCAGCACCTCCTCGTAGCCGCGGGCGAACACGAACGGGTCGCCCCCCTTGAGGCGGACCACGAACCGTCCGGCACGGGCCCGTTCGATCATGGCCGCATTGATGGCGTCCTGGGCCATCGCCCGTCCGTACGGGATCTTGGCGGCGTCGATCACCTCGACATGCGGAGCAAGCTCGGCCAGCAGTTCCGGTGGCGCCAGCCGATCGGCGACGACGACGTCGGCCTGGGCCAGTAGACGCCGGCCGCGGACAGTGATCAGTTCCGGATCTCCCGGCCCGCCACCCACCAGCGCCACCCCGCCGTGCACGACGTCGTTGCTGTCGAAGCTTTCCAGGGTGATGACTCCCTGCTGCAACGCCTCGCGGATCGCCGAGCGGATCGCCGCCGAGCGACGATGCTCGCCGCCGGCCAGGACTCCCACCGACAGCCCGGCGTAGTCAAACGACGCCGGCGTCACCGCGCTGCCCTCGACGGCAATGTCGGCGCGCACACAGAAGATTCGGTGCCGGTCGGCCTCGGCGACCACCGCCGAGTTGACCTCGGGATCGTCAGTGGCTGCGATCGCATACCACGCGCCGGCCAGGTCACCGTCTCGGTAATCGCGCAGCGACAAGGTAATTCGGCTCTCCATTGCCGTGGCCTCGACAGCGCGGGTAGCGGTTCGGGTGATGACGTGCACGTCTGCTCCGCTAGCGATGAGCAGCGGAAGTCGGCGCTGAGCAACAGTTCCACCGCCGACCACGACAACCTTCCGGCCGGTCAACCGCAAGCCGACCAGATAGGGATTCTCCGGCGTCGTCACCCGGCGAGCCTAGACCTGCGCGCAGCATGCGCCACGAACCGCACCACCGCCTCGGGGGTGGCGGCCGGATGGGTGTGCAGATATGACGCATGCACTCCGCGGTGGACCGCGCCATCGCGCACCGGATCCGCACCCTGCCCGTGATATACCCACGCGGGCTGGTAGGTGTCGGTGAATGTGACCGCGGTGCGGTGGAATTCGTGTCCCACCACACGCTGACCGGCGCGGTACAGCGGCGAATCGGCCATTGCGACGGCGTCGCGATAGCCCAGACTGAGGTGCTCGGTGAATCGGGCCGATCCGCTCAGCACGCCGCACATCGGGTGTCCGTCGAGTTCGGAAACCAGGTAGAGCAGCCCGGCGCATTCGGCATGAATCGGCGCCCCGGTGGCCGCCAGCGCATTGATCTGGCGGCGGGCGATCTCATTGCTGGACAGTTCGGCGGCGAACTGCTCGGGAAACCCACCCGGCAGCAGTACGGCATCGGTGCCGTCGGGCAGCGGGTCGACAAGCGGGTCGAACTCTCTCACGTCGGCGCCGAGTGCCCGCAACAGCTCGGTGTGTTCGGGATAGCCGAAGCTGAAAGACTTTCCGCCGGCCAGCGCCACGGTGATCCGCTTGCCGACGGGTTCGCCCCCGACTGTCGACGGGTCCCACGCTGGATCGACGACCTGGCTGCGGGCCAACGCAAACAGCGCGGCGACATCGACGTGGCGGGCGATCAACGCCGTCATCGCTTCGACTGCATGCCGCGCACGCCGGTCATACTCAACCGCAGTTACCAGACCCAGATACCGTGACGGCACCTCCAGTTCGTCGTCGCGCGGGATGGCGCCCAGCACCGGGGCCCCGGCCTGTTCGCACGCCTGCCGCAACACTTGTTCGTGTCGCGCCGACCCGACCCGGTTGAGCACGACGCCGGCTATCCGGGTCGCGGTGTCGAATGTCGAAAAGCCATGCAGCAGTGCAGCGATGCTCTGGCCCTGGCCACGAGCATCGACCACCAGGACGACTGGGGCGCTCAGCAGAGCCGCGACATGGGCGGTCGAGCCCGACGCCGCTGTGCGTGCGCCGGACTCGATACGTCCGTCGAAAAGGCCCATCACCCCTTCGATCACGGCGATGTCGGCACCGGCGGCGCCGTGTGCGTATAGCGGGCCAATCAACTTCTCCCCCACCAGAACCGGATCCAAGTTGCGACCGACGCGCCCGGCCGCCAGCGCGTGGTAGCCCGGGTCGATGAAGTCCGGGCCGACCTTGAACGCAGCGACGGCATGGCCCGCCTGCCGCAGCGCCCCGATCAATCCGGTTGCGACGGTGGTCTTTCCGCTGCCGAGGCCGGTGCGGCGATGACCAGAGCGGGGACCGTCACCACTCGATACCCTTCTGGCCTTTGCGACCGGCGTCCATCGGGTGCTTGACCTTGGTCATCTCGGTGACCAGATCGGCGACCTCGAGCAGACGAGCCGGAGCATCGCGGCCGGTGATCACCACATGCTGGCTGCCCGGGCGGGTCAGCAGCGTGTCCACCACCTCGTCGACGTCGACCCAGCCCCACTTCAGCGGATAGGTGAACTCGTCAAGCACGTAGAAGTCATGCTGCTGCGCTGCCAGCCGGCGGGCGATCTCGGCCCAGCCGTCGGCGGCCGCCGCGGCATGGTCCTCGTCGCTGCCTGACTTACGACTCCAGGACCAGCCGGCGCCCATTTTGTGCCACTCCACCGCGCCGCCCAGCCCCTGCTCGTTGTGCAGCCGTCCCAGCTGCCGAAACGCCGCCTCCTCGCCGACCTTCCATTTGGCGCTCTTGACGAACTGGAACACCGCGACGTTCAAACCGGCGTTCCATGCCCGCAACGCCATCCCGAACGCGGCGGTGGACTTTCCCTTGCCGCCGCCGGTGTGCACGGCCAGCACCGGTGTGTTACGTCTGGCGCGAGTGGTCAGCCCGTCCTCGGGGACAGAAGGCGGACGACCCTGTGGCATAAGCGCTTACCTCTTGGCGGTTCAGGCCGCGCTGCGCACGGCCCGGGTCAGATAGTCGGCCCGTATCTTACCTACCGACATTCCGCCGCTACCTCTGTGACCAGCGGTTTGAGCAGTCGGCCAACAAAGGCAGACCGGGCGTTGCGGCCACGGCTACGCCTGTCTTGCGACGAATGCCGTGTTGGCAGCCGATTACATGGGTCTGCGTGGTCGAACGGTGAAATACTTCTCCCGTCCGGAAGGGGTTTCGCCATGAGCGAGACGGTCGAGGTCGAGGCACTGCCGCTGGCACCGCGGAATCCGCTGCCATTTCTCCAACAAGTGAAAGCCGCACGGGCTTATCACACCGGCTGCGAAACACTGCGCGACGCCGGCGGGCGGGTAACGCGATCCAGTCTCGGCCCCAAATGGATGGTGCCGCCAATTGTCGTCACAACATCGCCTCAAGGCGCCCGGGATGTTCTCAGCCGTAGCTACCCATTTGTTGATAGGGAGGCGCCTGCCTTCTGCGAACAACGACGGCTCAACGGCGGCTCGTTATTCAACTTCAGACACGAAGCGTGGCTGCCCCGGCGACGGGCATTGCAACCGGTTTTCACCAAGCAGCACGTGAAGCAGTTCGCCGGGCACATGGCCGAGGGCGCCGACAAGCTTTCGCAGTCGTGGGGAGACGGCGCGGAACTCGACCTCGATCAGCAGTGTCGCCAACTGACGTTGCGGGTGTTGGCTCGATCGGTACTGGGCCTGGACCTCGCCGCGCGGGCCGATCCGCTGGGCAAGTCGCTTTCCACCATGCAGACGTACGTCATCGATCGCGGCGCCCGACCGGTCCGCGCCCCTTGGTGGTTGCCGACCCCCGCCCGGCGGCGCGCCCGCGCCGCCAACGACAAATTCCAAGAACTCGCCGGCGATATCCTTCAAACCTGCCGGGCCGACCCGACTCGCGACGCACCACTGGTTCGCGCGCTGATTGACGTCGCTGACCCGGATACTGGACAGCCGCTGTCTGATGAAGACATTCGTCACGAGCTGGTCGTGTTCTTGGGGGCCGGATATGACACGACAGCGACCACCCTGACGTACGCGTTGTGGGCGCTGGGCGGCCATTCCGAGTTGCAGGACCGGGTCGCCTTCGAAGTCGCCGCACTGGGCGACCGGCCACTGACCTCAAACGACGTCCCCCGGCTGGGTTACACCGTTCAGGTTCTGCACGAGGCGCTGCGCTTGTGCCCACCTGCACCCGCAGTATCGAGGACGGTGATGAAGGATTTCGACGTCGACGGCTACCGGGTGGAAGCCGGTACCACGATACTGGTCGGGATCTACGCCATCCATCGCGATCCCGGCCTGTGGGACCACCCGCAGGTGTTCGACCCCGACCGATTCAGCCCGGAAAATTCCAGGGACCGGGATCGCTGGCAATTCCTGCCGTTTGGTGGCGGACCGCGGTCCTGCATCGGTGATCACTTCGCCATGCTCGAAGCGACGCTCGGTCTGGCGACCATCATTCGAAACGCCGAAGTTCAATCGCTCGACGACGACTTTCCCCTCGCCCTGCCATTGACCATGGTTGCCGCCGCCCCGATTCGGGCCCGCATCCACCCGCGAAATTGACCTACGTGAGACGACGTTGAGCACGGCCGCGTCGGTTTCCGCCGCTTCCCGATAATCTGCTATCTCCGAACATTCTTCGGGAACGACGATTTCCGGAGATCGGATGCTTGCTGCTTGCGTTTGTGCCGCTAGAGAGCCAAATAGTACGCGGTTCAGGCCGCGCTGCGCACGGCCCGGGTCAGATAGTCGGCCCGCAACTGCTCCAGTCGCACCGTCGGCGCGCCGAGCTGCGCAGCCAGCTGCTGCGCCAAACCAAGGCGCACATACGATGTTTCGCAGTCGACGACAACCGCGGATGCACCCTCAGCGACCAGCAGAGCCGACGCGGATCGGCTGCGACCCAACGGGTCTGGTCCGGCATTGGCCCGGCCGTCGGTGAGCACGACAACCAAGGGGCGGCGCGCCCGATCGTGGACTTTTTCCCGGACGACCAGTGCGTGTGCGGCGAGCAGACCTTCGGCGAGTGGAGTCTTGCCGCCGGTGTCAAAACGCGAAAGCCGGCGCCCGGCAATGTGCGCCGACGTCGTCGGCGGCAGCAGCAGCTGCGCTTCAGCCTGGCGGAAGGTGATCACCGCGACCTTGTCGCGCCGCTGATAGGCGTCGCGGAGTAACGACAACGTGGCACCGCTGACCGCGGCCATCCGGTCTCGGGCAGCCATCGATCCGGATGCATCCACGACGAAGATCACCAGGTTGCCTTCCCGGCCCTCACGCACCGCGCGGCGTACATCGCCGGGCTGAAGCCGCAGTCGGCCTGCGGCCTCGGCGTGTTCGGCGGCGGCCAGGACGGTGCCGAACAAATGCAGGCCGTGTCCGGCCGCGGGATGGTCAGTCGCGGCCACCGCGCTGCCGGAGGCGTTGCGGGCCCTCGATCGACGGCCCGGTGCGCCGGCACCCACTCCGGGCACCGTCAGCGCGCGGGTGCGGAAAGTTGCTGACGGTGCGGCACTGGCCTTCGGCGTTTGTTGCGGTGCCGAGCGTGAGCCCAGCGAATCTCCCTGTGGCGCGGTGTCGTTCTGGTCCTGGCCGCCGCCGGGCGGATCGGGGTCAGGCTCGGGTTGGTCGGGAGGGCCGGGCGAGTCGGCCGCATTCGCCAGTGCCTCGTCGAGCTGTGCCGGGTCGATCCTGGGATCGTCGAACGGGTCACGGCGGCGCCGGTGCGGCAACGCCAACTCGGCCGCCACCCGGATGTCCTGCTCGCTCACGGTATCGCTGCCGCGCCACGCGGCGTGAGCAACCGCGGTCCGGGCGATCACCAGGTCGGCGCGCATGCCGTCGACGTCGAACGCGGCGCACACCGCTGCGATACGCCGTAACTCGTTGTCCGGTAAGCCCACAGCATCGACGAGTGTGCGGGCGGAGGCAACGCGGCCAGCTAGCTCGGCGTCGGCGGCGGCATAGCGGTCAGCGAAAGCATCCGGGTCAGCCTCGTAGGACATCCGCTGCCGAATGACCTGCGTCCGAACGTCGATGTCCCGCGACGCCTGTACGTCGACTGTGAGCCCGAACCGGTCGAGCAGTTGCGGACGCAACTCGCCTTCTTCTGGATTCATCGTGCCGATCAGCACGAACCGGGCCTCGTGCGAATGCGATATGCCGTCACGCTCGATGTGCACCCGCCCCATCGCCGCTGCATCGAGCAGCAGATCCACCAGATGATCGTGCAGCAGATTCACCTCGTCGACATAGAGCACACCGCCGTGGGCGCGGGCCAGTAACCCGGGCGAGAATGCGTGCTCGCCGTCGCGCAAAACCCGCTGCAGATCCAGGGATCCGATCACCCGGTCCTCGGTCGCGCCGATCGGCAGCTCGACCAGTTGCGCGTCGGCGCCAGCCGGATCACTCGCCGCGGAGAGTAGCGCGGCCAGGCCACGCACCGCGGTCGACTTGGCGGTGCCCTTCTGGCCGCGGATCAGCACACCGCCGATCTCCGGGCGCACCGCACACAAGATCAGCGCCAGTCGCAGTTGGTCGTGGCCGACGATTGCACTGAAGGGATAGGACGGGTAATTCCTCACGGCTGCACCCCCCCGGCGGGACCGCTGCCCGGTCGCAGCATCGGCACGTGCGGAACACCGTCGTCGACGAAGTCGTCCCCGTCGCGGACAAATCCGTGCTGCGCATACATGTCTGCCAAGTAGACCTGTGCGTTGATCCGGCACGGGTAGTCGCCTACCTCGGCGAGAGCCGCGCGCAGCAGCCGGGTGGTGTGCCCCTGGCCGCGCGCGCTGCGTTTGGTGCACAGTCGCCCGAGCCGAAACGTCTTCTGCCCGCCGGCGTGCTCTTCCATCAGCCGCAACGTGCAGATCACGCCTCCGTCAGGGGCTTCCAGCCAAAAATGCCGAGTTTCGGCGGACAGATCGCGCCCGTCTAATTCGGGATACGGGCAGGCCTGTTCGACCACGAACACCTCTACCCGCAGCTGCAGTAGCGCGTAAAGCGTCGGCACGTCAAGGTCTTTGGCCCACGCCCGATGCAACGCGACGGTCATGACGCCCCCGCCGTGTTGTCGTGCAGTCCCAGCGCCTTGGTGCCCCATGACCACACCTCCTCGAACAACGCCGGCTCGCCGGATAATGCGGCCCCCAGCGATGGAACCATGTCTTTGAGCGTAGGCAACCAGCCCTGATATCGGTCGGGAAAGCAGCGCTGCAGTACGTCGAGCATCGCCGGTACCGCAGTCGAGGCCCCGGGCGAGGCTCCGAGCAACCCGGCGATGCTGCCATCGGCGTCGCCAAGCAATGTGGTGTCGAATTCGAGCACCCCACCTTTGCGCTTGTCTCGCCGGATTACCTGCACCCGTTGACCGGCCGTGGTGATCTCCCAGTCGGAATCCAGCGCGCTGGGCACGAATTCTCGCAGCGCGTCGAGTCGGGCGGGCTGCGACAGTCGCAGCTGGCCGATCAGATAGTTCACCAGTTTGCGCTCATTGACGCCGGCGCCGATCATCGTGGCCAGGTTGGCCGGCCGGATGGATCGCGGCAGATCGGTGATATAGCCATGTTTGAGGAACTTCGGCGACCAGCCGGCGAAGGGGCCGAAAAGCAGCCAGGGCTTGCCGTTGACAATCCGCGTGTCGAGATGAGCCGCCGTCATCGCCGGTGCACCCGGCGCGGGTAAGCCGTACACTTTGGCCCGATGCGCGCTGGTGAGCGCGGGATTGTCACTGCGCAGGAATTTCCCGCCGATCGGAAAGCCGCCAAATCCCTTGGCCTCGTTAATGCCGGACTTCTGCAGCAGCGGCAGCGCTTGTCCACCGGCGCCGACGAAGACGAATCTCGTTTTGATGTAGCGATTTTCACCGGTGCGGCGGTTGCGAATTGTCAGCGTCCACCCGCCGTCGCGCCAGCGATGCAGGTTGCGCACCTCGTGACCGAACAACACCGTCGTCCCATTGCCCGCCCCGTAGCCGATGAGCTGCTTGGACAGCGCGCCGAAGTCGACGTCGGTGCCGTCATCGGACCAATTGAGCGCGATCGGCTCGGACAGGTCGCGGTTGGCAGCCATCAACGGCAGCCGGCGGGCGAATTCGTCGGTGTCGTCGATCAACTCGGTGCGGGCGAACAGCGGGTTGTCGGCCAGTGCTGCTCGGCGGCGGTGCAGATAGTCGACGTCCTCGACGCCCTGCACAAAGCTGACGTGCGGCACTCGGTTGAGGAAGCCGCGCACGTCGGTCAGCATGCCGTTCTCGGCGGCGTAGGCCCAGAACTGGCGGGTGACCTGGAATTGTTCGTTGACCCGCACCGCTTTGGCGATGTCGATCGAGCCGCCGGGCAGCTGCGGTGTGTAAAACAGCTCGCAAAGCCCGGAATGCCCGGTGCCGGCGTTGTTCCACGGGTCGCTGCTTTCGGCCGCGACACCGTCGAGCCGCTCGACCATCGCGATCGACCAGTCCGGCTCCAGGCGCCGGAGCAATGCACCGAGGGTGGCGCTCATGATCCCGGCCCCGACCAGCACGGCGTCGACCTTCGCCGAGCGTGCAGCTGGTTTCACGTTCGCCAGGTTATCGCTGACCAGCGCGTCAGACTCGGCGGGACCCAGCACGCTTTAAGCTGGCGTGCGTGACCGGCTGGCAGCCCGACGTCCTCCCTGGCTTTTGGCAGCTGACCATCCCGCTGGGTCCCGATCCGGACGGTGAGGGAGACATCGTCGCGACGCTGCTGCGCCGTGGCGAGGCGTGCACGCCCAGGAGCGCCACCGACGCCGTGCTGGCCGTGCACGGATACACCGACTACTTCTTTCACACCGAGCTGGCCGAGCACTTCGCCAGCCGTGGGTTCGCCTTTTACGCTCTGGACCTGCGTAAATGTGGCCGGTCATGGCGCAGTGGCCAAACCCCGCACTTCACCACGGACCTGGCCTGCTACGACGCCGAGCTCGACCGCGCGCTCAGCATCGTCGGCAGAGGAAACCAACTCGGCTGATCCCGGCAGGGTGTTGGTGTACGGCCATTCCGCCGGCGGGCTGATCGTCTCGCTGTGGCTGGACCGGATGCGGCGAAGTCCAAGCGGCGCGACCGCCCGCGCAGGGGTCGCCGGACTGGTGCTCAACAGCCCATTTCTGGATCTGCCCGGCCCGATGGTGGTGCGCTGGCCGACGACGAGCGCGCTGATCGCCGCGATCGCGCGAGTCGGCGGCAAACGGGTCGCCCGGGCCCCGGGTGACGGCGGTTACGGCGCCAGCCTGCACCGCGACTACCACGGCGAGTTCGACTACAACCTGCAGTGGAAGCCGACCGGCGGCTTCCCGATCACCTTCGGCTGGCTGGACGCCGTCCGACGCGGTCAGGAGCAACTGCATCGCGGGCTTGACGTCGGCGTGCCCAACCTGATCCTGCGCTCAGATCACAGCGTGACACAGGCCACAGACCCGGCCGGACTGGAATGCGGCGACGCGGTTCTCAACGTGGCACACATCGCCCGGTGGGCCGGCTGCATCGGTAATCGCAGCACCATCGTTCCGGTGACCAACGCCAAACACGATGTGTTCTTGTCGATGCCGCAGCCGCGGCAGGTGGCCTACCAGTTGCTTGACAACTGGCTCGACTGGTATCTCGGTGCCAGCGCTGACGTCACGTTCCGGAACGGCTGAAGGACTACCGGATGGAAGCATATGACCTTGCGATCATCGGAACCGGTTCAGGCAACTGCATTCTCGACGAACGCTATGCGGACAAACGAGTCGCGATCTGCGAACACGGCGCATTCGGTGGAACCTGCCTGAATGTCGGCTGCATACCCACCAAGATGTTCGTGTATGTGGCCGAAGTCGCCGAAACGATCCGCGCCGCCGCCCGCTACGGCGTCGACGCGCACATCGACCGAGTCCGATGGGACGACATCGTCTCGCGCGTCTTCGGGCGCATCGACCCGATCTCGATCAGCGGCGCAGACTACCGACGGTCTGCCCCGAATGTTGACGTCTATGACCAGCACACCCGGTTCGGAGCGGTCCAGCCCGACGGCCGCTATCTGCTGCGCACCGACAACGGCGACGAGTTCACCGCCGAGCAGGTGGTGATCGCCGCGGGATCACGACCGGTGATCCCGCCGGCCATCCTGGACTGCGGTGTGGATTACTACACCAGCGACACCGTCATGCGCATCGCCGAGCTGCCCCGACACTTGGTCATCGTCGGAGGCGGCTACGTGGCAGCCGAATTCGCGCACATCTTTTCCGCGCTCGGTGTCCGGATCACCTTGGTGATCCGCGGCGGTACGCTGCTGCGGCACCTAGACGACACCCTGTGCGAACGATTCACCCGCATCGCATCAACCAAATGGGAGTTGCGTACCCACCGCAATGTCATCGGCTCCCATCAGGACCGTTCCGGCATCGTGCTGGAACTCGACGACGGTTCGACGCTGAGCGCCGACGCCGTGCTGGTGGCCACCGGCAGAAAACCCAACGGCGATCTGCTGGAAGCCGAGCAGGCCGGCATCGAGGTCGACGACAGTCGGGTTGTCGTCGACGAATACCAACGCACCTCCGCACGTGGCGTTTTCGCGCTCGGCGACGTGTCGTCGCCGTATGAGCTCAAACACGTAGCCAACCATGAAGCGCGCGTCGTGCAGCACAATCTGCTCTGCGGCTGGGACGACACCGACGCGATGGTGGCCACCGACCACCGCTACGTGCCCTCGGCGGTATTCACCGACCCGCAGATCGCCACTGTTGGGCTGACCGAGAACCAAGCCGTCGCAAAGGGTTTCAAGGTGTCCCGCAAGATCCAAGATTACAGTGACGTCGCCTATGGCTGGGCGATGGAGGACACCACCGGCATTGTCAAGCTCGTCGCCGACCGCGAAACCGGACAATTGCTCGGTGCGCACATCATGGGCCACCAAGCATCCTCGCTCATCCAGCCGCTGATCCAGGCAATGAGCTTCGGGCTCTCCGCCGCACAGATGGCTCGCGGTCAGTACTGGATCCACCCCGCGCTGCCCGAGGTGGTCGAGAACGCCTTACTCGGTCTTTCCTGAGTGGCCGTCGGGCTGGCACTGCGGGCACAGGCCGTGCAGGGTGAGGCCGGCGCGTTCGGACAGCGTGAACGAGCTACCCACCATCGCATGTTCGAGCGCAGAGGCCAGCCGTCCGGCGGGCACTTCGATGATCGAGCCGCATCGTGTGCACACCGCGTGATGGTGCGGATCGGCGGCCAGGCCGTAGGTAGTGACCCCGCCCTCGAGGGCCAGCGCGTGCAGCACACCCTGATCGACCAGCGTCGTCACCGTGCGGTAGATCGTCGCCAAATCCGGCGGCTGTTCGTCGGCGGGCAGGCACTCGCGCAGCCGCTGGTCGATCTCGGCAACCGAGAGATGACCGTGCACCGGCTCGAGCACCGCCAGCACCGCGATCCGCGAGGCCATCCGCCGCAGCCCGTGGGCTCGCAGCAAATCCCCGATCCGCTCGGTGACGGCGGGATCCACTGCCGGGGGCTTGGCCACACACCCAGTATGCGCCTGCCAAACTGACGTGATGCCCGGATCGATCTGCGACGTGCTGCCCGCTGCGGCTGCGCTGCTTTTGGTTTCCGGTGCAGTCGACGGGCTGGGCGTGACCGAGTGGGTCGGCGATGTGCGCCGCGTGGTGGTCGTGTTGGTCGACGGTATGGGCTTCCATCTGCTGCCAGAGTTGGCCGCGGACGCGCCGCTGCTCGCGTCGGTGCTGGCCGGTGACATCGGACGGCTGGACGAACTCGTTTGTACCTTCCCTTCCACGACACCGACGAGCCTGGCGTCCTTGACTACCGGAGTCGCACCGGGCCAGCACGGGATCCTGGGCTTTACCGTCAAGATCCCCGACGCCGACCGGATTCTTTACCACATCTTCTGGCGCGACGATCCCCCGCCGGCCCAATGGCAGCCCGTCCCAACCTGGTTCGAGCGGCTGCAGCAGGCTGGGGTCAACGCTCGGGCGGTGCTGCCCGCGGCGTTCATCGGCAGCGGCCTCACCCAGGCCGCCTACCGCGGTGCGCAATTGCACGCCGCCAATGACGACGACGACTACGCCCAACTGGTGATCGATCAGTTGCACGCGGCACCCGGGCTGGTCTACGCCTACACCGCTGCACTGGACAACTCGGCACACCTGTTCGGCGTCGGTTCACCCGAATGGCACGCCGCGGCCGTCGGCGTCGACGCGCTGCTGACCCGTTTGGTCGAGGCGTTGCCGTCGGATGCCGCGGTCCTGGTCACCGCCGACCACGGCGGGCTCAACGTGCCAGACACCGCGCGCATCGACCTCGACGCCGATCCCCGGTTGAGTGCGGGAGTGCGAGCGGTCGCCGGCGATCCACGGGTGCGCTACCTGCACACGCAGCCCGGCGCCGCGTCCGACGTGATCGGTGCCTGGAGCGAATTGCTGGACGGACGAGCCGAGGTGCGCGGCCGCGACGATGCCGTCGCGGCCGGGTTGTTCGGACCCGTCCATCCTGACCATCTGCCTCGAATCGGCGATGTCGTCGTCACCTGCACCGGTGACACGGCGGTGTTGGCAACCGCGCATGAGCCACCGGAAATGGCTCAACTCGTCGGCTTCCACGGCGCTGCCACTCCAGCCGAAATGGCGATCCCGCTGATCGCCTTTCGAGGTTGATCGGAGCGCGAGTCCGGCGCATCGTAGGAGATTCCACATTGTTCCACGTGCAAAAAACTTGCAGAATTCTTGCGAATCGTCTGCAGGACGCCGACCTCTCGGTTAGCATCATCAGCTGTCGGGGTTGCTGTCTAGATGGGACGCAACATGGCCGCTGACACGCTCAGTCGGCAGTCATCGTGGTCGCTACTCCGGGCCGCTTTGACGCCTGATGAGTGGCTGCGCTTAGGGTCGATGTTCGCGGTGATCGTCGCATTGCATGTAATCGGCTGGGGCACACTGGTGCTCGTCGTCGAGCCGGCGCATCTGAGCGTCGGAGACAAGGCATTCGGTATCGGTATTGGGCTGACCGCCTACACGCTGGGGCTGCGCCACGCGTTCGACGCCGATCACATCGCCGCGATCGACAACACCACCCGCAAGCTGATGAACGACGGCCAGCGGCCGCTTAGCGTCGGGTTCTTTTTCTCCCTTGGCCACTCGTCGGTGGTGTTCGGGCTGGCGCTGCTCATCGCAGTCGGACTCAAGGCAATCGTTGGGCCGGTCGAAACGGACACGTCGACCCTTCATCACTACACCAGCTTGATCGGCACCAGCGTTTCAGGCGGCTTCTTGTATCTGATCGCGATCATCAACGTGGTCATCCTGGTAGGCATCCTGCGGGTGTTCGCCCGGATGCGCCGCGGCGACTTCGACGAAGACGAACTCGAAGCACAGCTGAACAATCGCGGACTGCTCAACCGCGTGCTTGGCCGCTTCACCAAATCGATTACGGCGCCGTGGCACATGTATCCGGTGGGCCTGTTGTTCGGGCTGGGTTTCGACACCGCCACCGAAGTCGCACTGCTGGTGCTGGCCGGAACCAGCGCCGCGGCCGGTCTGCCCTGGTACGCCATCTTGTGTCTGCCGGTGCTGTTCACCGCCGGGATGTGCCTGCTGGACACCATCGACGGCTCGTTCATGAACTTCGCCTACGGCTGGGCGTTTTCCAACCCGGTGCGCAAGGTCTACTACAACATCACCATCACCGGCCTGTCGGTGGTCGTGGCGTTGCTCATCGGCACCGTGGAACTGCTCACTTTGCTTGCCGGTCAGCTCGGTTGGAGCGGCGGGTTCTGGGGCTGGCTAGGCGGCGTCGACCTCAACGCGATCGGTTTTCTCATCGTCGGCCTATTCGTGGTGACCTGGGTCGGCGCCTTGCTGATCTGGCGCTATGCGCGCATCGAGGAGAAGTGGACGGTGCAGGCCGAGCGCGCCGGCTGAAACGCGTCGACAAGTCGGCTTGGATACACGCCAAGTCGAGATCACCACCGTGCAAAAACTCGACATTGATGTAGCCCTGCCCTGTCCGCGAGCTGGGCCAGACAACGGTCTTCTGCGCCAACGGTTTTGACGAGGATACCGCACTCCTAGCCCGTTCGTCGGGGTATGCCCACAACGCAAGTCGATGACCATCCGGTCCTCGGCACGGTGCTTGCTGTCCGAAATCGGACTGCGCCGAACCATTTCTCGTGCTATCGAAAAGGAGTAGTTCATGTCATTCGTCAACATTGTCCCGGAAACGCTTTCCATGACGGCAGCAAACTTACAATCGATCGGCTCCGCCGTGGCCGCCGAGAACGCAGCCGCGTTAGCCCCGACCACCGGGCTGATCCCTGCTGCCGCTGACCGGGTATCGGCCTTGACTGCAATGCAATTCGCTGCGCACGCGCAGATGTATCAGGCTGTCAGCGCGCAGGCCGCCGCGGTTCATCAGATGCTCGTCACGGTGTTGCAGGCCAGCGCCGGTTCGTATGCCGCCACCGAAGCCGCGAACGCGGCCGCCGCAGGTTAGGGAGGACTCTGACAATGGATTTCGCAGCATTACCGCCGGAAGTCAACTCTGGACTGATGTACGCCGGCCCGGGTTCTGGGCCTATGATCGCGGCTGCGGCCAGCTGGGACCGCCTGGCCACCGAGGTGTCCTCGGCTGCAACTGATTACGGGTCAGCAATCTCCAGCCTGACCAGTGGTGCATGGCGAGGTCCGGCATCGGCGTCGATGGCTGCCGCCGCGACGCCATACGTGTCGTGGATGAGTGCCACCGCCGCGCAAGCCGAACAGGCCGCCGGTCAAGCCAAAGCGGCGGCCAGCGCCTACGAAACCGCGTTTGCAGCGACAGTGCCTCCATCGGTTGTCGCTGCCAACCGTACGTTGTTGGCATCGCTGGTCTCCACGAATATCCTCGGCCAGAACACCCCGGCGATCGCGACCACCGAAGCCCACTACGCAGAGATGTGGGCCCAGGATGCCGCGGCAATGTACGGCTACGCCGGATACTCAGCGGTCGCATCGACATTGACACCGTTCGCCCAGGCGCCGGCGACCACCACGACGACGGGAGCAGCAGCCCAAGCCACCACGGTCGCGCAGACCACCGGGACAGGAACCCAGATGACACTGTCGCAGCTGGTGACCGGAATGCCCGCCGCGCTGCAAAGTCTCGCCTCCCCCGCGTCGTCGACGTCCTCGGGATCCGGACTCGATGGGCTGCTGACATTGCTGTCTGGGAACTCGACGTCCACGACGGGACTCTCGGGGCTGTTCAACGAGCTGTTCTCGTCGAGTGGCCTGGGCTTGAACGCCAATATCTGGAACACGATCTTTTCGTCCGGCTTCTATATGCCGAGCAACACCTGGGCGCCTGTTAGGAGTTTGTTCGGCGCTGCGACTGCGGGTGACGCGCGGCCGGTGAAGCGCTGGGAGAGGCCGCCACGGGCGGGCTCGGTTCGGCCGCATCGGAGTTACCGGCCTTCGGTGGCCTAGGCGGGCTCGGGTCGGCGGCGTCGGCGGCCGTGGGCCGAGCCGGCGCGATCGGGGCACTGGCGGTGCCGCCCAGCTGGGACGCCGTCGCCCCGGTGAGAACCCCGCTTACCCCGCTGTTGGATAATCCCCCACTAAACGCCCCGCCTGCGATCGCAGCCGGCATACCCGGGATGCCGCTCGCCAATGCGGCCGGCAACCACATCAATGGCGCCACTCCCCGGTACGGATTCCGCCCGACGGTGGTGGCACACCCACCCGCAGCCGGGTAACCGGCGGCGCTACAGCGGGGTGGTGTAGGCGGAGCTGATACCGCCGTCGACCAAAAACGTCGCCGCCGTGATGAACGATGCATCATCGCTGGCCAAAAATGCTACTGCAGCGGCGATTTCGTCGACCTCGGCGAAGCGGCCCATCGGCACGTGTACCAGCCGGCGGGCGGCGCGCTCGGGATCCTTGGCGAAAAGCTCTTGCAGCAGTGGGGTATTCACCGGCCCGGGGCACAGCGCGTTGACCCGGATGCCCTGGCGGGCGAACTGCACGCCGAGCTCCCGCGACATCGCCAACACCCCACCCTTGGACGCGGTATAGGAAATCTGCGAGGTGGCCGACCCCATCACCGCGACAAACGATGCCACGTTGACAATCGACCCCCGCCCCGCGGGCACCATGTGCCGCAACGCCGCCCGGCTGCAGAGGTACACCGATTTCAGGTTGACGTCTTGGACCTGCTGCCACACCGGCAGCTCGGTGTTCTCGATTAGCTCGTCGTCCGGGGGCGAGATGCCGGCATTGTTGACCGCGATGTCGACCGATCCGTAGGCGCTCGCCGCGGTGTCGAAAAGCGTGTTGACCGCGGCCTCGTCGGAAACGTCCACCTGCACAAACAGACCGCCCAGTTCGTCGGCGGCCGCCGCGCCGGTCGTTCGGGTCAATGTCGCCGATGACGACGGTGGCTCCCTCGGCCTGCAGGCGCCGCGCCGACGCCAGGCCGATACCTCCGCCGCCGCCGGTGACAACGGCGACCCTGCCGGCCAGCCGCCGGCTCAAATCCATGCGGCTCATCGACTCTCCCGTCCGCTTGCATATGACCGCGCTGCCTCGACGATCGCGGAGAACAGTCGCAGGTCATCGAGACTTTCCTCCGGATGCCACTGCACGGCGAGCACGAAGGCCTCGCCGGGCAGCTCCAGGGCCTCGACTACGCCGTCGCCGTCCCAAGCGCTGACGACAAGGCCGTCGCCGAGCTCGGCGATGCCCTGATGGTGATAGCAGCGCGCGTCGACCGATTCACCAACCAGCCCGGCCAGCCGGGTACCCGGGACCGTGCGTACCGGCAACGTGGTGAACACGGCGTTGCCGGCCCGATGCCCGCTGTGTCCGATGACGTCGGGCAGGTGCTGATGCAGCGTTCCGCCGAGTGCGACGTTGAGCACCTGTGCGCCGCGGCAGATCCCCAGCACCGGGAGCCCGCGCTTGAGCGCCGCGCCCAGCAGCGTGAATTCCCATGCGTCGCGCTGACGGCCGGGTTCGTCGGTGGCAGGGTGCGGCTGCTGGCCGTAAGCGGCGGGGTCGACGTCCTTTCCGCCGGTGATCAACAAGGCATCCAGTCCGTCGAGCACCCGCTCGGCGATGTCCGGGTCCACCGGCTGCGGCGGCAACAGCACGGCCACGCCGCCGGTCGCGGTGACGCCCTGGAAGTAGACGGCGGGCAGAAAGCTGGCCTGAACGTCCCAAACGCCGGTCTGGGCTTGATTCAGATATGTGGTCAGGCCGATCACCGGGCTTCGGCTTGATCGCCCGGCTTCTCCTCGGGCCGTTCCGGCCCGCATCGTCGCCGGATCAAAACCGTTCAAAACCACGCACCCGCTCCCAATCGGTGATCGCTGAGTTGAACGCGGCCACCTCGACTTGAGCGTTGTTGACGTAGTGCCTCACCACGTTCTCCCCGAACGCCTGCTGGGCGACCGCTGACGCCTCGAAAAGCGTCGCAGCTTCGGCCAGCGTACCGGGCAGCCGCTCGGCGTCGCTGACCTCGGCGGTCTCATAGGCGTTGCCTACGCACGGCTCCGGCAACGGCAAGCCGCGCTCGATACCGTGCAGCCCGCCGGCGATCAGCGCCGCCACGGCCAAGTACGGGTTAACGTCACCGCCGGGCACCCGGCATTCCACCCGCATGCTGTCGCCGTGACCGACGATGCGCAGTGCGCAGGTCCGATTGTCCACTCCCCACGTCACTGCGGTGGGCGCGAAGCTGCGATCAGCGAACCGCTTGTAGGAGTTGATGTTCGGTGCGTAAAACAGCGTCAGCTCAGGCAATGTGGCCAACAAACCGGCGACAAAGCTGCGGAACAGTTCCGACATACCCAGGACTTGGTCTTCGTCGGCGAACACCGCGGCGCCGTCGGCCGACCGAAGCGACAGGTGAATGTGGCAGCTGTTGCCTTCGCGCTCATCGTATTTCGCCATGAACGTCAGACTCTTGCCGTGCTGGTCGGCGATTTCTTTAGAGCCGTTCTTGTAAATACCGTGATTGTCGCAGGTGACCAGCGCCTCGTTGTAGCGGAACCCGAGCTCCTGCTGTCCCCTGTTGCATTCGCCCTTGACCGCCTCCCAGCGCAGACCCGCTCCCTGCATCTGCTGGCGGATGTCGCGCAGCAGCGGTTCGATGCGGCTGGAGGCCATCACCGCATAGTCCAGGTTGTAGTCGCTGGCCGGGGTCAACCCGCGATATTCGCTAGCCCAAGCTTGCCGATACGTGTCGTCGAACACCATGAACTCCAGTTCGGTGGCGACATAGGCACGCAGTCCGCGCTGACGTAACCGGTCCAGTTGGCGACGCAAGACGCGTCGCGGTGCGGGCTCGATCGGGCTGCCGTCGTGCCACAACAAATCGGCCAGCACCAGCGCCGTGCCGGGTAGCCACGGAATCAGCCGAAGCGTGGTCAGGTCCGGCTTCATCACCATGTCGCCGTAACCGGTGTCCCAGCCCGACATCGCGTAGCCCGCGACGGTGTTCATGTCGACGTCGACGGCGAACAGGTAGTTGCAGCACTCGGCGCCGCCCTCGACTACCTCGTCGAGAAAAAAACGCGCCGAGACCCGCTTACCCATGATGCGGCCCTGCATGTCGGTGAACCCGACGATCACGGTGTCGACGTCACCGGCAGCGATCAGCTTCTCCAGCCCGCCCAGCGACAAAGGCGCAGCGCCTTCGGTGCCTTCAGTGCTTTCAGTGCCAGCAGGGCGATCGTTTTCGGTCACCAGGTGCTGGTGCGCAGGACGATCTCGGCTGCCAGTTGCGCGGTCGATTCGTGCGCGTTGCGCCGTCCCAGCAGCTCTACCACCCGGTAATCGCCGTAGACGAACCGCTGGCTGGCACGGGCCACTGCCTGGGCAGCCGGGGTGCTGACCAGCGCAGTCGTGTTGATCTCCACCGGCGGGCAGTGGTCGTCGCGGATCACCCCGGCCAGATCGGCAACCCGCGGATGCCCGCGGTCGATGGCCACCAAACCCGTGAAGCGGTCCAGTCTGGTGGCCGCCAGTTCCCACGCCAGCTCGCCGCCCACCCGATCCCCGACCAACACGCCCCAATTGATGTCGAGCACGTCGAGAATGCCCACCACCGACTTGGGCGTCAGGCGCGGGTCCGGGCCCACCACGATTGTCCGCAGCGACGCGGTATGCAGACGGTCACACACCGCGTCGTAGGCGGCGAGCGCACGCTGAGCCGCGCACAGCAGCACCACGACGGAGCCCTTGTCCGGACCGGTGTCACTGACCTGGATGGGAAACCCGTCGACGGTGGTCATCATCGTCGAAGGCACCACAGCAAGCTACAGTCAATTGGCCCGCGCACGGGCCGTTTTCGCGCGGTTCGTTAACGCTGTTGCAGGTGGAAACGTTCTCGCAACATCGAACTGATGCTCGGACGTGCGACGACGACGGCCACAATAGGGAACGGTCGTCGGGAAAATCCTTGACTGACCGGTGTTTTGGATTGAAGACCCCGACACGCTGTCAACGTAGTGTGGCGACAACAATAGGCCGCGGCGGCGGGCCACCGTCCAGCAGCCCGGTGACGGCATCGATGTCGAGGTGGGCTTCCAACAGGTCGGCCATCACATCCAACTGAGCGTCCCTGCGGGCGGCCACATCGATGCCATCCGCCACCACGAAACCGTCTCGACCCGCTGCGGCGGCGACGGCGGTCAACCACTCCCGCCGGAACTCGTCGTTGTCGAGCAAGCCGTGCCAATGCGTCCCAAACACCTGGCCGCGCCGATACCCCTGCGGGGATCCGTCCACCTCGAACCACGCGGCCTCTGCGCTGCGCGCCACCCGCCCGTGGTGGATTTCGTAGCCATAGAGCGGGGCCTGCCAGCGGCGGAGCATCTTGTCCGGGGCGAACACGATATCGACGTCCAGCATCCCCATGGCCTCAACCCGACCCGATCGGCTTTCGACCGGATCGTCGATCGAGCGGCACAGCATCTGGAAGCCACCGCAGATGCCCAGCACAGGCCGGCCCGAGGCCGCATGTGCGGCGATGGCCTGTTCCAGCCCACGCTCACGCAGCCAATCCAGGTCGGCGACGGTGGACTTAGTGCCGGGCACCACGACCACATCGGCATCGACCAGGTCGGCGGGTTGGCTGACCCAGCGCACCAGCACGCCGGGTTCGCAGGCGAGCGCTTCGATATCGGTGGAATTGGAGATCCGCGGCAGCCGCGGCACCGCGACCCGAAGCCATTGGGAGCCGCGCGGCGGTCGCGGTCTGCCAATGACGCGGTGGGCCAGCACCGAAACGGAATCCTCGGCGTCGAGCCAGAGGTCGTCGCAGTACGGCAGCACCCCGTAGGTCGGACGACCGGTGAGGTCGGTGAGCTGCCGCAACCCAGGCTCCAGCAACGTCACGTCGCCGCGGAATTTGTTCACGATGAAACCGGCGACAAGGGCCTGGTCGTCGGGTTCGAGCACCGCCACAGTCCCGAACAGATGCGCCAGCAGCCCACCGCGGTCGATGTCGCCGACCAGTATCACCGGCAGGTCGGCGGCGCGGGCCAGGCCCATATTGACCAAGTCCATTGCCCGCAAGTTGATTTCGGCTGGCGATCCGGCACCCTCGCAGATCACCGCATCGAATTCGGCTCTCAGCTGGGACAATTCGTCGAGCACAACACCGAGTAGCCGGTTGCGATCCGACCAGTATTCGGCAGCGGTAACCGTATCAGTGGCCTGTCCCCGGATCACCAACTGCGAGGTCATATCGCTGCCAGGTTTGAGCAGAATAGGGTTGAACCGGACGCTGGGGGCCAGACCTGCCGCACGAGCCTGCACCGCCTGGGCCCGGCCGATCTCACCGCCCTCGACGGTGACCGCGGAATTATTCGACATGTTCTGCGCTTTGAACGGCGCGACCCGAATTCCCTTGCGCGCCAGCAACCGACAGAGTCCGGCGACTACCACCGACTTCCCGGCGTCGGAGCTGGTGCCGGCGACCAGCAGCGCACCGCTCACGGCAGGGTGAGGATCTCCACGCCGGACTCGGTGACCAGCAATGTGTGCTCGAATTGCGCGGTCCACTTCCGGTCTTTGGTGACCACCGTCCAGCCGTCGTCCCAGATCTCGTAGTCCAGCGCGCCGAGGTTGATCATCGGCTCGATGGTGAAGGTCATCCCCGGCTCGAGGATCGTCGTGACGGAAGGTTGGTCGTAATGCAGCACCACCAGCCCGTTGTGGAAGGTTGTACCGATGCCATGACCGGTGAAGTCGCGAACGACGTTGTAGCCGAACCGGTTTGCGTAAGATTCGATCACGCGTCCGACCACCGACAGCGAACGCCCCGGTTTGACGGCTTTGATCGCTCGCATCGTCGCCTCGTGGGTGCGCTCGACAAGCAGACGATGTTCTTCCGAGACATCGCCGGCCAGAAACGTGGCGTTGGTGTCACCGTGCACGCCGCCGATGTAAGCGGTGACGTCGATGTTGACGATGTCGCCGTCTTCGATCACCGTCGAGTCCGGGATGCCGTGGCAGATGACCTCGTTCAGCGACGTACAACACGACTTGGGAAAACTCTTGTAGCCCAGCGTCGACGGGTAGGCGCCGTGGTCGACCATGTAGTCGTGCGCGATGCGGTCTAAGGCATCGGTCGTCACGCCGGGCGCGACCGCCTTGCCCGCCTCCGCGAGTGCGCCGGCCGCTATCCGGCCGGCAACCCGCATCTTCTCGATCACTTCGGGCGTCTGGACCCACGGCTCGGTGCCCTCTCGCGCGGTCGGCTTGCCGACATATTCCGGACGCGGGATCGACTTGGGCACCGGCAGTGTCGGTGAGAGCACGCCGGCAGTCAGCGCGGTACGAACAGGCATACCGCCAGCGTAATCAAGCCGTCGGTCGGCGCGCCACGCGACCAGCAACGACCGCCGCGGCCCACGGATATGCACCGAGCCGCACACCACCCGACCGGTCAACACCACATGCGGTGTGCCCTCGGCGGGGGCGTCCTTTCGCCGGTCGCTGGCGCTGCCGACGTAGACCTCGACGTCGTCGATCGATGCGCTAGCCCCGTCGGGCAACCGGATCTCCACCGAGCCGAACCTCATGTCGAGTTCGATGACGACCACCGGCCCCGCGAATCGGGCCTTGACCAGGTCCAGCTCGACCGACCCCATCCGGCGCACCAGCGCCAGCCGACTCGGCACGGTCCATTCCCCGTGACGCTTGAGCGAGCCGAGCCCAGCCGCGCAGCTCGACCCGGTCAGCCGCAGACGTGACAATCGCCCCCGGCCCGGGCAGATCGCCGACAAGGCTGTCCAGCTCATTGCGGGTCCGGGCGTAGCGACACCTGCGACGAGCGTTCCTCGAACTCGTCGATGTCGATCAGCCCGAGTGCAACCGCATTGTGCAGTCGGCGCAGCGTGCCGTTGCGGTCGGCATCTGATACCCGCAGTTCGGTCAGCTCGTCAGGGCGCGTCATGGCGATACCAATCTACCGCCACCAACCGCCTGGCCTCGGGTGAAAAGCCCGCGGCAGTTCTTAAGCCAGGTAGTCCGCCGGCAGCAAGTCGAACATGAATTTGGTCATCCGTACCGCGTATTCCGAACTGCCGCCCCCGACGATCAGCGCAGCGAATGCCATATCGCCGCGGTAACCGGCGAACCAGGAATGCGACCCGCCGGGGAACTCGGCTTCACCGGTCTTTCCGAAGACCGCACCGGAGCCGGCGATGTCCTTGCCGGTGCCGTTAGTCACCACCAGGCGCATCATCGGGCGCAGACTCTCGATCACCTTCTCGCTGATCGGCGTGGTGTCGCCGGTGATCGTGGTCGGCCGTCCCTCGATCAGCTTGGGCACCGGGGTCTTCCCGGCGGCCACCGTGGCCGCGACCAGTGCCATGCCGAACGGAGATGCCAGCACCTTGCCCTGACCGAAGCCGTCCTCGGTGCGCTCGGCCATATCGACCGTCGGCGGCACCGAACCGGTGACCGTGTTGATGCCGTCCACCTGGTAGTCCAGCCCGATGCCGTACTGGCTTGCCTCCTGCGTCAAACCGCGCGGCGGCATCCGGCTGGCCAATTCGGCGAACGTGGTGTTGCAGGAACTGGCGAACGCCCGCGACATCGGCACCACACCCAGATCGAACCCGCCGTAGTTGGGGATGGTGCGATGCCCGATGTCGATCTGTCCCGGACAGCCCAAAAGCGTGTTCGGGCTGGCCATGTCACGCTCGAGGGCTGCACCCGCGGTGACCATCTTGAACGTCGACCCCGGTGGGTACAGGCCGGTGGTGGCAAGTGGGCCGATGGCATCGGTTGCAGCGTTTTGCGCGACGGCCAGGATGTCGCCGGTCGAGGGTTTGATCACCACGATCATCGCCTGGCGAGCCTGGTTGTCCACCGCGTGCTGAGCGGCGTTCTGCACCGCCCGGTCCAGGCTGATCGAGATCGACGGCGCCGGCGATGGCTCTACCTCGTGCAGCACCGCAACGTCGACGTCGTTCTGGTTGACGCTGACCACCCGCCAGCCCGCCTGCCCGTCGAGTTCGTCGATCACGGCCTTTTTGATTTGGCCCATCAGCGCCGAAGCGAAGTGGTAGTCGGTCGGCAGCAACTCGGCCTGCGGCGTGATCACCACGCCGGGCAGGTTGCCGATCGCCGGGGCGACATTGTTGTTGTCGTCGGTGCGCAGCGTGATCAAATCCATCGGTTTGTCCGACGCGCTGGCCTGCTCGGCCAGCCGTTGCGGGTCGTTCAGCGTGTCGTCAAAAGGATGTAGGGCCTCGACCACCGCGCGGGCCGTTGTGATCAGGTAGGCGCCGGCCCGCGAGGCGTCGAGGGTGTAGTGATAGAGGTAGCCGGGAGCGAGCACGTCGGTGCCGCCGACCTCGTTTACCGCGGCCCGCCGCGGCGAGTCGGCCCGCAGCGCGAACGTCTGATGCTCGCCCAGACGTGGATGCAGATCGGTGGTACCCCAGCGGACCTGCCAGCGGCCCTCGTAGCGCGCCATTTTCAGCTGGCCGTCGTAGGTCCACGTGCGGTTTTTCGGCAGGTGCCAGGTGTAGCGATAGCTCACCGTGCCGGTGTCCTCGGTGTACTTCGAGCCGAGGACCTGGGCGTCCAAGTGAGTGGCCTGCAGCCCCGACCATGCGGCGTTGAGCACTTCACGGGCATCGCTGGGATTGTCGCTGAGCTCGGCCGCCGCTGCGGTGTCACCGGTCGACAGCGCAGCAAAGAATCGCTCGGCCGCCGGCGTGGGGCCATCCGGGCGCGGGGTGCAGGCCGATAAGGCGGTTGTCGCGACCAGCATCGCGATTGTCGCCACCGTTACCACTGAGGCTTTAGTTGTCATTGGGGCTGATGTTAAAGCTGTGACAGCGGGATGGGCGGCGACACACCGAGATCTATCCGTTAGGTGCGGCAGCCGCCAGGCTCGCGCCGAAACGTAAACGGTTGCGACTCCGCTCGGCGTGTCGTCGCCGACGTTGCAGTGTCGCCCGAACGCGGACCGCTCGGACGCGCTCAGTCCAGCAGGACCGTCGCGAAGGTTCCGACTTCGACGAAGCCGACTCGGTCATAGGTGGCTCGCGCCACCGTGTTGAAGTCGTTCACATACAGGCTGGCGATCCGTCCGGTGCCCACAATCACCGCCGCCAGCGTCGCGGTCCCAGCCGTGCCCAAACCCTGGCCGCGCCACTCCGGATGCACCCAAACACCCTGGATCTGGCCGACCGCCGGTGACTGAGACCCGACCTCTGCCTTGAAGACCACCTCACCGTGCTCGAAGCGGGCCCACGCCCGACCGGCCGCGATCAAACTGGCGACCCGGCGGCGGTAGCCGCGGCCGCCGTCGCCCAGCCGCGGGTCGACGCCCACCTCGCCGATGAACATATCGACCGCGGCCACCAGATAGCTGTCAAGTTCGTCGGGCCGCACCTGGCGCACGCCGACATCAATCGCACAGGTGGGCATCGTGCTCAACGACATCAGCGGCTGTTGCTCACGCACATCGCGGGCCGGCCCCCAGGCCGGCTCCAGTCGCTGCCACATCGGCATCACCAATTCGGTGCGCCCGACCAGTGACGAGCACCGGCGCGACGCGTTCATCGCCGCATCGGCGAACGCATTCAAATCGCTGAGTCGACCGCGCAGCGGAATCAGGTTCGCACCGGCGTAGCACAGCGACTCCTCGGCACCACGGCGCGTCCACAACTCGCCGCCGATCGAGTTGGGATCGATGCCGTAATCGGCCACCCTGGCGGCGACCATGCATGATCCGATGGGATCGTCGTCGAGAACGCGCCGCACCGCCGCGCCGTCGCGCACCACCGACACCCGTCGCTCGTTGACCAAGCGATGGATGGGCGGAGCCGACATGCTGACTCTTTCTAGGTTCTGCTGAGTTATTTAGAGACCGACTCTTTTGCCCGAGTGGGCCCCTCTCAGCTTACGGTCACGACGGGGGAACCGCTCGTTCTTGCGTCCGGTGTGCCCATCTCCGAAGCCAGCCGCATGGCCTCCTCGATCAGCGTCTCGACGATCTGCGCTTCGGGCACCGTCTTGATCACTTCGCCGCGAACGAAGATCTGGCCCTTGCCATTACCTGACGCGACGCCGAGGTCGGCCTCGCGCGCCTCGCCCGGCCCGTTGACCACACAGCCCATCACGGCGACGCGCAGCGGAACGTCGAGACCATCCAAGCCGGCAGTGACTTCGTTGGCCAGGGTGTAGACGTCGACCTGCGCGCGACCACACGACGGGCAGGACACGATCTCCAGCCCACGGGGCCGCAGATTCAGCGACTCGAGTATCTGCGTGCCGACTTTGACTTCCTCGACCGGTGGCGCCGACAGCGACACCCGGATGGTGTCGCCGATGCCCCGCGACAGCAGCGCGCCAAAGGCGACGGCGGACTTAATGGTGCCCTGGAAGGCCGGACCGGCCTCGGTGACGCCAAGGTGCAGCGGATAGTCGCATTGGGCGGCCAGTTGTTCGTAAGCGGCAACCATCACGACCGGGTCGTTGTGTTTGACGCTGATCTTGATGTTGCCGAACCCGTGCTCCTCGAACAGCGAAGCCTCCCACAGCGCCGACTCGACCAGCGCCTCGGGCGTGGCCTTGCCGTACTTCTCCATGAACCGCTTGTCCAGCGATCCGGCGTTGACGCCGATCCGGATCGGGATACCGGCGGCGCCGGCGGCCTTGGCGACCTCGCCCACCCGTCCGTCGAATTCCTTGATGTTGCCGGGGTTTACCCGCACCGCGGCGCATCCGGCGTCGATGGCGGCGAAGATGTACTTGGGCTGGAAGTGGATGTCGGCGATGACGGGGATCTGACTCTTCTTGGCGATCGCCGGCAGGGCGTCGGCGTCTTCCTGACGCGGGCAAGCCACCCGGACGATGTCGCAGCCGGTGGCGGTCAGCTCGGCGATCTGCTGCAAGGTCGCATTGATGTCGTGCGTCTTTGTGGTGCACATCGACTGCACCGAAATGGGGTGATCGCTGCCCACCCCGACATCACGGACCATCAGCTGGCGTGTCTTTCGCCGCGGCGCCAGCGTGGGCGCCGGGGCCGCCGGCATACCCAGACCTGTGGTCACGTTGTGCCTTCGCCTCCTTTATCTTCCGCGAGCCTTCTGTCGGGCTACTGGAATAGTCGGATCGGGTTGACGACGTCGGCGGTGACCGTCAACAGCATGTAACCGACCACCAGCACCAAGACTACGTACGTTGCGGGCATCAGTTTGAGATAGTTCACTGGCGCGGCCGCGACCATGCCGCGGGCAGACCGGATCATGTTGCGCAGCTTTTCAAATAACGCGATGGCGATGTGCCCGCCGTCGAAGGGCAGCAGCGGCACCAGGTTAATCGCGCCGAGGATGAAGTTCAGCTGCGCCAGGAACAGCCAGAACGCCATCCAGACTCCGTGGTCGACGGTGTCTCCGCCGATGATGCTCGCCCCGACCACGCTGATCGGCGTATCGAGGGACCGGTGCCCGCCGCCGATTGCGTGCACCAACGCGCCGATTTTGGTCGGGATGGCAACCAGCGACTTGCCCAGCAACACCGACAGGTTGCCGGTGAAGGCAAAGGTGCCCGGTACCGCAGTGGCCAGGTTGTAATGCACGGGCCCGGGTTCGGAGCCCATCACGCCCATCACGCCGATCGTCGACAGCTTGGCGCCGCCTTGACCGTCAGTGACCCAGCGTTGCCGTTGGGCGATGTCGACGTATTTGGTCATTGTCTGGCCGTTGCGTTTGATCACGATCGGAACCGTGCCGTGCAGCTTTTGCACCGCGGCGGCCATGTCGGAGAAGTCGGTGACCGGGGTGTCGCCGACTTTGACCACCACATCGCCTGCCCGGATCCCGGCGGCCGCGGCCGGCCCCTCACCGGTGCACTTCTCGAACTGCCCCTGCTTGATTTCCGATGCTGCACAAGCGGTTTGGCCGATAACGGCGGAGGGGTGCAAGTTTGGCAATCCCCACACGACGGCGATGGCGTAGATCAGTACCAAGCCGATGACGAAGTTCATCCCCGGTCCGGCGAACAACACCGCGACTCGTTTCCAGGTCTTCTGCTTGAACATGGCGCGGTCTCGCTCGTCGGGTTCGAGCTCCTCCACCGACGTCATGCCGGCGATATCGCAGAAGCCCCCTGCCGGGATGGCCTTGACGCCGTACTGCGTTTCACCGCGCCGCGTCGACCACAGCGTGGGGCCGAAGCCCACGAAATAGCGGCGCACCTTCATGCCGGTGGCCAGGGCGACCCACATGTGGCCGCACTCGTGCAACGCCACCGAAATCAGGATGGCGAGCGCGAACAGCACGATGCCGATAACGAACATCATCGGGTTGGTAGAACCTCCTGTGTGACAGCCCGCTGCGCCCGTTCCCGGGCCCAGCGCTGCGCATCGAGTACGTCTTCCACGGTAGCGGGTTCAGCGCTCCATTGGTCGGCGGCGCTCAGCACGTCGCCAACCGTGCGCACGATCGCCGGGAAGCCGATCCGCCCTGCCAGAAAGGCCTCTGCAGCTTCTTCGTTGGCGGCGTTGTAGACGGCGGTCATGCAGCCGCCGGTCTCGCCTGCCTGTCGGGCGAGCTCGACAGCGGGGAAAATCCGGGTGTCCAGCGGCTCGAATTCCCAGCTGGACGCGGTGGAGAAGTCGCAGGCCGCGGCCACGCCGGGCACTCTGTCCGGCCAGCCCAGCGCCAGCGCGATCGGCAGTTTCATGTCCGGCGGACTTGCCTGGGCGATCGTCGAGCCGTCGGTGAAGGTGACCATCGAATGCACGATCGACTGCGGGTGCACGACGACCTCGATGCGGCGGTACGGGATGCCGAACAGCAGATGCGCTTCGATGAGCTCGAGCCCCTTGTTGACCAGCGACGCCGAATTCAAGGTGTTCATCGGCCCCATCGACCAGGTCGGATGCGCACCGGCCTGCTCGGGCGTGACGTGTTCGAGGTCGGCGGCCGACCAGCCCCGAAACGGCCCGCCGGACGCGGTGAGGACCAGCTTGGCGACCTCGTCGGCCGAGCCGCCGCGCAGGCATTGGGCCAGCGCGGAGTGCTCGGAGTCGACGGGCACGATCTGACCGGGCCGCGCCGCCTGCAGCACCAGCGGACCACCGGCGATCAGCGATTCCTTGTTCGCCAGGGCCAGCCGGGCACCCGAGGCCAGGACGGTCAGCGTCGGCCGCAGGCCTAGTGCGCCGACCAGCGCATTGAGCACAACGTCGGCCTCGGTGTTCTCAATCAGCCGGGTGACAGCGTCGGGCCCGGCATAGCTGACGTCGCCGACTGCCTGCGCGGCGCGCTCGTCGGCAACCGCGACATTGCTTACCCCGGTCTCGGCGCGCTGCCGTGCCAGCAGCTCCGGATGCGCGCCGCCAGCGGCCAGCCCGACCAGCTCGAAGCGATCCGGATTAGCGGCGATGACCTCCAGCGCCTGGGTGCCGATGGAGCCGGTACTGCCCAGCACCAAGGTCTTGAGGCGGCGGTTGGTCACCTACTCATTGTGCCGCGCCGCTGAACCGCCCGCGGCGCTGGTGCAACCGGTATGTGCCAGAATGTCGAGGCATCCCAAACATCCGAGGAGTCTCCGAGGAGTCAGAGTGGCCAGTACCGAGGTGGAACGCAGCACCGGAGTTGACATCGCTGATGTGCCGTCCGCGAACTGGGGCTGGAGCAAGATCAACTACCGCACTTGGCACATCGTGGGCCTGGGCATCGTCGGCTTTTTGCTGCTGATGCTGTACGGAAATCAGGTCGGCCACATCGAGGACTGGTATTTGATCGCCTTCGCGGTGCTGGGACTCTTCGTCATCGTGCGCGACATCTGGGGCCGCCGGCGCGGCTGGCTCAGGTAGCCAAGCCCGCGTCGGGCAAGCGAACCGCCCGGCGAATGCCGATGTCGCCGGAGCCGGTCCGCACCTCGATCACCAGGGTGTCGTCGCCCTCAGCCGGTCCGTCGGCCGGCTCCAGCAGGTTGGTGACGGCACCTGAGCCGGTGATCAAGTCCAACCGGGCGGCGGTGCCTTCAGCGACTCCGACGCCGACCTCACCACTGCTGGTGAACACCGAGATCGAGCCACGCACCGCGGTTGCGACGATCACCGATCCCGACGCCGTCTTCGCGCGCACGCCGCCGCACAGCCGCGCAACGCTAAGGTCACCGCTGGCGGCCTTGAACACCAGCTCTCCGTCGAGCTCACCGATCGTCGCGCCGCCGGATGCCGCCGCGACCGACACCTTCCCGGTGATTGCCTGCAGGGTGATCGACCCGGAAGCGGTTGCCGCCTTGAGGTTTCCCTGGATGTGGTCGACGTCGA
Organism: uncultured Actinomycetota bacterium; assembly: GCA_963743145.1. GTDB lineage: Bacteria > Actinomycetota > Actinomycetes > Mycobacteriales > Mycobacteriaceae > Mycobacterium. The sequence continues at coordinate 92,631 of CAVUOR010000003.1, forward strand.
GGTTGCCGCTGGCCGTCGACACGTGACAGTCGGCGAACTCACCCTCTGCACGGACGTCGGCCGAGGCCGCCGCCGCCTTCACTCGGGATCGTGACGGCAACGCAATATCGATGTCGATTGCGCCGCCACGGAAGAGTGCGAAGCCGCGCCGCGGCGCGGACACCGTGAGCTTGCCGCTCTGGTAATTCACCTCGGTCTGCTCGGCTGCTCGCACGTCGGCAGGGCGGGACCCGTCGTGGGGGCTTACCGCCACGACGGTGTCATCGCGGTCGGTCGCGACGAGCCGGATAGAACCGGCCGCGGCCTCGACGCGCACCGCAATGGGTTCAGGGGTGTCAAAGGTGGGCATGTGTCTTCTCCTTCGATGACGGTGTCTACCGATATCAGCGCACCCAGCCAGTCACCTGGCGGGCACTGCCGGAGGTGGCCCGGCCGGCTTGGGAATGGATGGCCGCAGCGACCGCGCGGACCAGCCAGGCGTTCACCGACGAGCCGTCACGGCGCGTGGCTGCTTCGACCGCGGCCCGCAGACCTTCGGGAAGGCGCAAGGTGATTCGCCAGGTGCCGCCGTCTTCGTCGCCGAATGCGATGTCGAACGGTTCCTGAGCCGGCGACTCATCGAGCGGCGCGCCGACGACGAACTCGGGATCGCGGCCACGCAGCCGGACCTCGACCGATCGCGGAGCGAGCTCGCTGGTGATCTCTTCCGCGCCGGCCGACAGCGCGTCCAGCAGGGCCAGGCGGATCGCTGACTCCAGCGGCGCACTGAGCCGATCGGCCAAGGCTTGTGCCTCGGGGCCGCCGGCTGCGGCGGCCAGGTTCAACTCGTGGCGAACCGCGTCTACGTACGGCTGCAAGTCCATGGTGTCATGGTGGCATCATTTTGATGTCACCACAAGTCAATTTGGTGCGCGATGGCTCCGACGTGCTCGTCGATACCATGCGGCGGCCGCTGCACCCGCCATCAGCACAGCCAATGCCAACGCCCACGGCCACCCCCCGTGCAGGTAGACCCACCCGGCCAGCGCACCTTGGACGTGAGCTGCTGCCATGATCAACGCATCGTGAGCCTGGCCGGAATGCATCCGGATCTCGTAGAGGGCGTAATAGCCCACATACAGCCCGACGAGCACCAGCAGCGCTCCGCTGATCCGGTTGACATAGGGCAGGACTCGCCGCAGGCGATTCACCACCGCGGAGTTCGCAGCCGCGGCCGCGACCGCCAGCACACAGACGACCAGGGTCAGGCCCGCGATATAGGCGAGGTAGATCGACACGCTGCCGATCAGCGAGCCACGGCGCAGGCCGGCGGCGGTGACCGCCAAAAACGGCCCGATGGTGCACGACAGCGAGGCGATCGCGTAACTCACGCCGTAGCCATACATGGAGCCGAGTCGAGCCGTCGGAGCCCATCGGCCGCTGGCGTACCTGGGCGTCAGCAGCGTCAGCTCTCGGCCCAGCAGCAGCCAAACCCCAAGGGCGACAAGCACAATGCCGATCACCACGGTCAGGTAGGGCAGATACCGCTGCACGGTAGAGCCCGCCGATATGGTGAGGGCGCCGAACGACCCGAACACCGTTAGAAACCCCAGTCCCATCCCAGCGGTTGCCGCCAGAGCGCGACCGACCGAGGCCAATCCCCTCGGTGTATTGGTGTCCCCGCGTACCACCAGAACGAGGTAGGCGGGAAGCATGGCGAAACCGCATGGATTCAGCGCAGCTACCAATCCGGCGGTAAACGCCAAGCTGACGAGGCCCTGGTCCACGAATGCTCCGGCTACGACGTCAGCGCGGCAACCCGGCCGGAAAGCTCTTGCTGAGACATCGCCGAGGTCGGGTTGTTCACGAACGTGGACGTGCCGTCGGCACGGTAGAACACATACGCCGGCTGCCAGGGCACGTTGTAACGGGCCCAGATCGACCCGTCGGCATCGTTGAGGTTGTCGAACTTGAGGTTGTATTTCGACACGAAGTTCTGCATCGCGCCGACGTCGGAGTGGGCCGCGACGCCGACGAAGGTGACCGCCGGATTGGCGGCGGCTACCTGACTCACACCGGGAGCCTCTGCGTTGCAGAATGGGCACCACGGCGTCCAGAACCACAGCACAGCCGGCTTGCCTTGCAAAGCTGCGCCATTGAACGCTGCACCGGACACGGTGGTGCCCGTGAAGTGCAGACGATCGTCGGATGCCAGCACGGGTGGCGCGTTAAGCAGCCCGAAAGCCATGCCGGCGCAAGCCACGACGAACGCCAGCCTTGCGATAGCAATCTTCACCGGACACCTCCTGAGCGGACCTTACATAGCGATGACGTGATCACACCCGGTCCGGTTCAAGGCGGGGCGGATACTCAGTGCTCGGCGGCCAACTGGCCGCAGGCGGCAGCGATTTCTCGGCCACGGGTGTCCCGCACCGTGCAGGGCACGCCAGCGGCGCGGACCCGACGGACGAACTCGCGCTGCGCAGCTTTGGGGCTGGCGTCCCAGTCACTGCCGGGGGTGGGGTTCAGCGGAATGACGTTGACGTGCACCAGCGGGCCAAGCGCGGCATGCAGCCGCTTCCCCAGCAGGTCGGCGCGCCAGGGTTGGTCATTGACGTCGCGGATCAGCGCATATTCCACCGAAACCCGCCGACCGGTCATCTCGGCGTAGTAGTGCGCGGCATCCAGCGCTTCGCTGATCTTCCACCGGTTGTTGACCGGCACCAGCGTGTCACGCAGTTCGTCGTCCGGAGCGTGCAGTGACAGCGCCAATGTCACGGCCAGCCGCTCGTCGGCCAATTTCCGGATTGCGGGGGCCAGACCGACCGTCGACACCGTCACCGACCGCGCCGAGATTCCAAAACCCGACGGCTTGTCGGAGGACCCAGTGATACGGCGCACGGCTGCCAGCACCCTGGCGTAGTTGGCCAGCGGCTCCCCCATACCCATGAAAACCACGTTGGACAACCGGTCTGCCCAGTCCTCGCGCAGAGCCAAGGCCGCCGACCGGACCTGTTCGACGATTTCGGCCGTCGACAGGTTTCGGGTCAGACCGCCCTGGCCGGTCGCGCAGAACGGGCACGCCATGCCGCAGCCCGCCTGCGACGAAATGCACACCGTGTTGCGCTGCGGGTAGCGCATCAGCACCGACTCGAAGCTGGTGCCGTCGACCGCCCGCCACAGCGTCTTGCGGGTTTGGCCAGCGTCGCAGGCGATTTCCCGGGTTGCCGTCAACAGGTCGGGGAACAGGGCCTCGGCGACCTCACCGCGGACCGCGACTGGCAGGTCGGTCATTTGCTGCGGGTCGGCGATCAGCCGGTCGTAGTACTGGTGGGCCAGTTGCTTGGCACGAAACGCCGGTAGGCCCAGCGCCGCGACGGCGTCGACGGCCTCAGCCTCGTCGAGGTCGGCCAGATGCCGCGGCGGCAGCCGCCGACGTGGTGGCTCGAAAACCAGCTGTTGCTTCATGTCAAGACCAGTATCGGTCCGCAGCGGCCGTTAGGGCACCAGCGTCAAGACGATCCAGGTGGTCACCGCCGCCGGCAAGGCGCCGTCCAGCCGGTCCATCAGGCCGCCGTGTCCGGGCAGGATGCGGCCCATGTCCTTGATGCCCAGGTCACGCTTGATCTGCGATTCGACCAGGTCGCCGAGGGTGGCGGTGGCCACCAGCGTGAAACCCAGCAGCAGGCCCACCCATAGCGGTTTGTGGGCCAGCAATATCGCAGTCAGGGCCGTCGCGGTAACCCCGAAAAACAACGAACCGGCCAGTCCCTCCCAGGATTTGTTCGGGCTGATCGCCGGGACCATCGGGTGCTTGCCGAACAGCACGCCCACCGCGTAGCCGCCCACGTCAGAACAGACCACGCCAATCATCAGGCAGAACACCCGACCGGCGCCGTCGCCCGGATAGACCAGCAACACACCGAAGGAGGCGAACAGCGGCACCCAGGCGGCCAGAAATACGGTGGCCGCCGCGTCCCGCAGGTAGTTCGCCGACGGCGATTCGCCAGCGACCTCGCCCTGGGATGTGGGCGCGCCTTGACGCAGCAACCGCCAGAACATGCAGACCACGACCGTGCCGCCGAAGCCGGCAAGCGCACCACGCGGCCCATAAGGCCAGGTCAGCCATAGTGTGGCCTGCCCGCCAATCAGCAGCGGGACGACCGGAATCACGAAACCCGCTTGGCGCAGGCGGCGCACCACCTCGTGAGTGGCCATGGCAATGGCAGCGGCGACCAACGGGACCCACAGGATCTTCTTGCATATCAAGATCGCGATGATGGTGCCGCCGATCGCCCCGCCCACCAGGATCGCGACCGGCAGATTACGTCCGGCCCGAGACTTCTTCGGCTTGTCCTTCACGGGCTCTTGCACCGACCCCTCGGCGGGGGTGTTTGCGCCGGTATCGGTGTCTGCCACGGACGTCGTTGCTGAGCGGCCGCTAGACCTCCAGCAGCTCGCCTTCTTTGTGCTTGACCAGCTCATCAATTTGGGTCACGTACTGGTGGGTGGCCTTGTCCAAGTCCTTCTCCGCCCGCGCGACGTCGTCCTCACCGGCCTCGCCGTCCTTGCGGATGCGGTGTAACTCCTCCATCGCCTTGCGGCGGATATTGCGCACCGAAACCCGTGCGTCCTCGCCCTTGGCTTTGGCCTGCTTGACGAGTTCGCGACGGCGTTCTTCGGTCAGCTGCGGCACCGCCACCCGGATCAACGTGCCGTCGTTAGTCGGGTTAACCCCCAGATCGGAGTTGCGGATGGCCGTCTCGATCGGCCCGACCTGGCTTGCCTCATACGGTTTGATGACGACCAGGCGCGCTTCTGGGACATTGATGCTGGCCAGCTGGGTGATCGGAGTGGCCGAACCGTAGTAGTCGATAACGATGCGGGAAAACATGCTCGGATTGGCCCGGCCGGTCCGGATGGTCGATAAGTCGTCCCGGCCCACCGACACGGCCTTCTCCATTTTCTCTTCGGCGTCAAAGAGAGTCTCATCAATCATGGCGCCGCTCCTCCCGTCAGGTGGTGACCAGCGTCCCGATCTTCTCACCCGCGACCGCGCGAGCAATATTGCCATCGGTAAGCAGGTTGAACACCAGGATCGGCATGCCATTGTCCATACACAAACTGAATGCGGTGGCGTCGGCCACCCGCAGCCCGCGGTCGATGACTTCCCGATGAGTGATGGCGGTGAGCAGCTCGGCGCGCGGGTTGACTCGCGGATCCTCGGCGAATACGCCGTCGACCGCCTTGGCCATCAAGACCACGTCGGCGCCGATCTCCAACGCCCGCTGCGCGGCCGTGGTATCGGTCGAGAAGTACGGCAGCCCCATGCCGGCGCCGAAGATCACCACCCGCCCTTTCTCCAGATGGCGCCGCGCCCGCAGCGGAATGTAGGGCTCCGCGACCTGGCCCATCGTAATCGCGGTCTGGACCCGTGTGACAATCCCTTCTTTTTCTAGAAAGTCTTGCAATGCAAGGCTATTCATGACCGTGCCGAGCATGCCCATATAGTCCGAGCGGGTGCGTTCCATGCCGCGCTGCTGAAGCTGCGCGCCGCGAAAGAAGTTGCCACCGCCGATCACGACGGCGACCTGCACGCCGGTGCGAACCACCTCGGCGATCTGGCGGGCGACCAGCGCCACCACATCGGGATCCAGTCCGACCTGGCCGCCGCCGAACATCTCGCCGCCGAGTTTGAGCAGCACTCGGGCGTATTTGGGGCGACTCGCCGGGCCGCCAGGAGCGTATCGGTTGTCCGGTGGAAACGCATCGGCGCCGTTGGTGCTCGTCGACTCCTGCTCCGTCATCAGACTCCTCGCATGGGAGGGCACCATCCGGCAATCCCCCGAGACTGCACGGTCCATCCTGCCTTATGGGCAGGCCGCGCGTCCCGGGACTGGACTGGATTGCACAAGTCGACGCGGGGCGCCCTTGCCGCTACGCGGTGAGGCCGCGAGTAGCCGGCCCTTCCAGCAGCGTCCCATCCGGCGCGAATCGGGATCCGTGCAGCGGGCAGTCCCACGACTTGTCGACGGCGTTCCAGTTCACGATGCCACCCAGATGCGGGCATACCGGCGAAACCCGGTGTTGCAAACCATCAACCGAGCACCGCGCCTGCAGATGCCAAGGCGGCCCGGACACCGCGCCGCCTTCACTCGGCGCCGAGGCCCGTGAACGCACGATCGGCATCAGCCAGCCTTTGGTCAGATGGAACCCTACTTCGAAGGTTGCCTGCACTGCAGTGGTGATGCCGGTCAGTTCGTTCGGGTTCCACGCGGCGAACGCTCGGGCCCAATCCATCCGTCCGCCCAATATCCGGCCACTGAGAACGAGGGCTGCAGCCACACCGGCGGTGAGCCCCCATTTGTTGAAACCCGTTGCAACAAAAATTCTTTCATTGCCTGGCAAGATCGGTCCGACATAGGGCAGCTGGTCGATAGGTGTGTAGTCCTGTGCTGACCACTGGTGCGTTGCTATGGCACCCGGAAAATGCTTCCGCGCCCACGACGACAACTCATCCAGCTCGGCGGTCGGGCTATTGCGACCCACGGTGTGGCCGGCGCCCGCGACGATAGTCACTCGCCGCGTAGACCGGCGCATAGCGCCGCGGGTCGGCGAACTCACGGAGATGAACATGGGCCGGGTAATCGCACCGGGAATGTCGAATGCGAACGAGTGGGACCTGTTGGGTTTGAGCCTGGCGAAAACTCGATCGAGAATCGGTGTGCCGGTAGCCAGCACACACCGACGGGTATCAACCTCCACATCGCCCTCGCTGGTGTGTACTTGCAGCCATACCCGATCATGGTGCTGCGACGCCGAACGTACTCGCGCACCCTCGACCAGCCGGCCACCACGATTGGCGAGTTCCCCAATCAGGCTGTCCAGCAATGGCATCGGATCGAACTGAGCTTGATCTGCCAACCGAACACCGCCGTGATACGGGAACGGAACGCCAGCGTCGTCATCCCAGTCGGCATCAAGACCGGCAAGTCGGCACGCCGTCAACTCAGCCCGCGCCCTCGGCACTTCGGTGGCCGATTGGGCGTAGGTGTAGGCGTCTTCGCGCTGCACCGGGATATTGGCTTTCTCGCAGTAGCGCAGCAGCCAATCCTGGCCCTCCCGGTTGCCCCGCACGTAGTCACGGGCAATGTCCGCGCCGTGGCGGGCAACGATCTTCGACATCACCGTGCCCTGCAACAGGCTGAGCTTGCCGGTGGTGTTGCCCGTCGTCACCGCGCCGGCAGTGCGTGCCTCGAGCACCAGCACGCTTTGCCCGGCCCTGGCCAACAGCACCGCCGTCACCAGGCCGGCAATGCCGGCGCCGACGACTACCACATCGGCGGAGCGTTTGTTCCACACCCGCTTCCCCGTGCCGCCCAGTTCTGTCAGCCAGCCACAACGATTTCATCGTTTGTGTCATTGCACTCCCCCATACCCGGCCACCGAGAGCCAGAAACGAGGCTTATTGAGGCGCAATCGGTGCGGCGCATGTGGCGTGTGCACCATCACAGTGACCGAGTTAGCCGTCCTACCAGCGCTGAGAGCGCCACGCGCCGTGCCGCACGCGGGCCGACGCGTGCCGGGGTTTGAGTGCGCCGCACCACGGGAATCCCCTCGCACGCGGCACGCAAAGCCTGCGTGCATGGAGCTAGAACAGCGATGTGCCTCTGGCCGCGCCCCGAGCCGGTCTAGTCAACGGCCGGTGGGCAAGCAAGTGAGCTCGATACGAGCCAACCAGGAGGGAACCAACTCCATGTCGGACGACAAGAAGAGTGGGCCGGAAGAAGCTGTGAAGGGTGTCGTCGAAGGCGCCAAAGGCCTAGCCAAGGAAGCCGTCGGCAGCGTGCTCGGTAGAGAAGACCTCGAGCACGAGGGCGAGGCTCAGCAGGACAAGGCGAAAGCGCAGCGCGACGCTGCCAAGAAGGAAGCCGAAGCTGAAGCGGCCCGTGGCGGTGCTGCCGCGGCGGAGAAGCGCCAGCAGGCCCACCAGAAGTAGGTTACTCAGACGGCGAGCCCGGTCCGCGATGGACCGGGCTCCTCGTTTTGTCTTGGGTCGGTTCAGTCCCAACAGCTTTAACCGAATAACGGCAATGCCCGCTTGCGGGCCAGCGCATTCATTCCGCGCTGGATGCTGTCCTCCACCTCGTGATATTTGCGCTCGATATATTCGTCATCCTCGGCGCGCGCCGGGTCGTGGTCGATCTCGACGGCGGGCATAAACCGCGTCCTGATCTTGGCCGGCAGCGGCAGTTGGGGCAGCGCGGCAGGGGCGATTCCCCAGGGCAGCGAAATGGCCAGCGGAAAGACCTTGAGCCGCAACAACCGATCCAGCCGCAGAGCTTTGGAGAGCCGGTCACCGCGAATCAGCACTGGCATCGCGTCGGCGCCTCCCACGGTCGCGATCGGCACGATCGGAACACCGGCGCGAATCGCCATCTTCACGAAGCCTTTTCGACCGGCCAGGTTAGCCTGGTCGCGCTCAGACCACGGTCGCAGCGAGTCCACCTCGCCGCCGGGCCACAGCGCTACGTCGCGGCCTTCGGCGAGCGCGGTCGCGATGGCATCCGGGGCCGCGGGTAACACGCCCATTGCCCGGAAGTAGCGGCCGAACCCCGGAATGGCCATCAATGCGTCGTGGGCGGTGCCGTGAAGTTGACGCTCCTGGCCGAACCGCCGCCACCACTGCAGGCCGACGGTCCACGCGTCCCACACAAACGGCGCGCCGGAGTGGATGCCGATCAGCAAGGCCGGCGGATCGCCGATGTTTTCCCAGCCGTCGATCTCCATCCGAAACCAGTAGTCCACCAGTAGATTCCAGAAGAACTTCTGACGCTGCAAGGTGGTCTCATCGAAGCCGCTGAGATCCCACTCGCCGGCGCGCTCGGCCACCCAGCCACTAAGGCCGCCGTCTTGGCCCTCGCGCTTTTCCTCCATTGCCTCGCGTGCTTGATCGGCTTGTTTTCGCGCCTGCTCGCGCAGCTGCGTTGATCGGTGGTCGTCGTTTGTACTCATACTGCCTCCAATTGGGCACATCGGGCGCTGCCCAATGGCCGAGAAAGCCGCCTCCCCGCGTCGAGATAATCGACGCGGGGAGGTCGACAAATGCCTACCGCTGGGTGGCGTTAGGTGTTGCTTGTCCACATCAGGACGTCCTGCACACCGTCGTTGTAGACGACTTCATTAGGCTGCGCGCCAGTGACGTCGAAGTACACCGACCCACTGACCTGGTTGCCCTGAGTAATGGGCGCCGGGTTCAGCCCGTTGGGAACCGGGACGGTGTCAATCACCCGGTACGACTGGCCGCTGGCGGCGCGAGCATTGAAGTCGGAAACTACCGGCGTGATCGTTCCGCCAGTCGACTGCGCGGTGATGTTCGCCTGGTAAAGCTGCCCCTTTGGCGTGTAGCCGGGAATCGTGACGCTGGCCGGCTGCAAGCTGCCCACCGTGTAAGCGGTGATCAACGGGCCATCCACCAGCTGTTCGCTGGTACCGAATCCCTGGATGGTGGGCGGAGCGGCAACCGCTGTCGCCGCAACGAAAATGCCGGCTGCTGCGATTCCGCCGGCTCCGATAGCCGTTTTCGCCATTGTCGAGGTGAACTTCACGCTAACTCCTCCTTAGTTTCGCGTCATTCGCCAGCTTTAGGCGGACCGCTCTAGTTCCAATTACGAACGGTTACCGCACGATACGTCCCATACCCACCCACGGCGGCCTCAAACACCAGCTGGCAGAAAGCCGCGTCCGGCGTCGCTAGCTGCGATAACGGCCCACACCGTCGGGCGCAATGGGATTACACGTTTGAGATTTATTGCCCGTCGACGGCGATCGATTCAGAAGCGATTTTCCGGACCAACCACTGCCCATAAGGTGTTGCCGGCCGCGCTGGAGTAATTGCCCCAAGTCCGGCAGTTGGCGGCGACCAATTCGAGTCCGGAGACGTTGCCGTCGAGCGACTCGCGACGAATCGCTTTGAGCGGTGCCCAAATGTTGTACTGCCACTGCCACGGTGGACCCGTCGGTTTCTAATCGAAGCGAAAACGGGCTGTTGGTATCGGCGAGGGCCATTTCGACCAACTCGGTAACGACGATGGACACGGCATGGATGAAGTCGGTTCTCGACCACGTCGTCAACCACTCCGAGGTGAGCGTTCGGCATCGCGAAGCGCTGCTTTGCATCGCGGGCAGGGTGGTCTTTGCGCGCCGGCGGTATCTGCGCAGTGCATCGGCGGACAGCTCGGTGACCGCGGACTGCAGTGCCGAGTAGACAGGTACGTACCGAGTTATGCCGTTGCGGCGCACTGCATTCTGGCCTTGATCGTGGGCGCAGACCAGACCAATCGGGACGTCTGGCCATTCCGCGACCTGCCAACGGGCACTGGTAAACACGGCCCATGCCGCCTCGTCGCGAACGACCAAGCCGGTGACGTCGATGATGACCGCTCGAGGTTCATCGAACGCCGCTTTGACGATGGTGTCGCGTAACGGAACGTAGGTGGTTTCGTCGAGCACACCGTCGACGGTGAGCACACAAGCATCCGCCACCACAGAGGCTTTGATGCGCAGCTCGCTCCCGCGGACGGCCATAATGCATTGTGCACCATGCTGGTTCCGACTCGCCGGATGGCCTTTCCGCTAAACCGGATCACCTGAGCAAAGAGGGTTATGTGTGCCGGCAACCGTTGCCAGCGAAAGATCAATTCTCTCAGGGTTTAGCCGAATTCGCTTGGAGTGTTGTTGAGCGGCCTAGCAGCGCACGCGCTTATTCACCGGTGATACCGAAGCGCTTGCCCAATTTGTCTCGTGCGGCGGCAACGAGTCGATCTCGGTTTTAACCTGTCGTAGCCCGTTCCGGGATCCGCTCGTGGTCGAAGTGGGTGATCTTCTCCCCAGCGTGAAAATCCTCCAGCAGCGTGGGGCCGCGTTCGCCCGCGGTCAACGGTCGTCGGTGTGGTCGACGCGAACGCCTTGCTGCGTCGTCAAGTATCCGGTTGCCCGCTGGACCCGATAATCGTCGAGCTGCTGCTGCTTTGCGTTTGAATCTTTGGCCGCCATCGTGTCCCTCTCCTCCTGCCCCTGCCCATCCGGAGGCGGGGTACCCGAAAGCAGAGCTCGTACAAACGACTAGACAAACGACTGACTGGAGGCTTTCGCCTGGGAATCTTCTGCGGCGCGATCGCACTCAGGGCGCAGGAAGCTCGCCTTGATGGCTTGGGCAGTAGACGTCCACTGATGCAGTGATGAATCTGGTCGCGGTCCTTCTCACCCGAGCGGGATATAAGCGTAAAGCCGGATTTTCCCCGAACGCACTGTCCATCTCGTCGGCGACGATCGTCTCGACGGAGGCGCCGCCATCGAGTTGCCTACAAATCTCATGGGCCCGCGCGACGAGCCCCGGCACGTTATCGATGGCGGGAATCTGTTCTTGTTCGAGCAGCGCCACAAACTGATCCTGCTGTTGGCTTGGGTCGGCGGCTGCTGCGCCCGCGCAGATGATTGCGGCGATCAGCACGACGGGGGCGCTAATCAGAGCGGCTGCGAGGCGGGTGATGCCGGTGCGCACGGCGCGATTTCCATTTCTTTTGTGTCATCTGCTCGACATCTCATTGAATCGACACCAAGCGGTAACAGCGGAGGCGGCTGGCGCCTGCAATGATGGATATCGTAACTGGTTGCCACCGTGAATCACCACTGGACTTTCGCGCAGACCCGCAGATCAGGGCCGCAGCGCGACGGCCGGGCAGGCGTCTGTCGGCTGCGGCGCTCGCCGCCTTGATAAGCGCCGCCTCGGGTGTGCTGGGTGCGGCGCAGTTGCCAGCGACCACGTGGCTCTCATCGGAATCTCGCGCGCACGACATGGTGCTCACGGCACTGATCAAGCCAGCCCCGGAGGGGGAGATCACGCCTACGCCGCCGCCGCCGGCGCTCAAAGCGATCGAACCGCCTGTCGCGCCGCCGCCACCTCGAGCAGAACCGCCGCCGCCTCCCCCACGGCAACGGCAGAGACCCCCGCCACCACAGGAAGCATCTCCACCACCACAGGAAGTACCTCCACCACCACAGGAAGCGCCGCCAGCACCACAAGAGGCGCCCCCTCCACCGGAAGCGCCCCCACCACCACCGGAGGCACCCCCAGCACCGGCGGCACCTGCACCACCGGCGGCACCGGCACCGGCGGCACCTGCACCACCGGAGACGCCTGCACCACCACCGGAGGCGCCGCCATCACCGTCTCCGGGGCGGGGCCACGTTCACCTCGCACCGTGAGGCAATTAACTGCGGTGCTCTCAGGCAGCTAGCCACGAAGACTCAGCGGCTCCGGAGGCGACGGTTCTGTTTCTTAATCGCCTCGACCAATTCCGATTTGGCCATCCGCGACCTGCCGCGGACGTCGAGCCGGCGGGCAATGTCGAGCAGATGTTTCTTGCTGGCGTTGGCATCGACGCCCTCGGCCGACGGGATCGGGTTGTGCAGGCCGCCGCGCTCGGCCCGCTTGTCCGAAGGACCCTTCTGCTGCTTGCGTTCCCAGCGGTTGCCGACTTTCTCGAAGCTGTGCTTGAGGGCCGCGTAGGCGACGCGGTGAGCGCGTTCCTCGCTGCCGTATTCTTCGGCGGCCGCGTCATGCGCCTTGGTGAACGTTCGCTGCGCTTTGGCACCGGATCGTTGCAGCGTGCTTGGCAGTTCGTCCTTGATGGGCTCGCCGCTCTTTGTTGTCTTCGGCATGGTTAACCTCTCGATCGTCGCGTCTTCAACCCTCGGCTGGATGCCCTCGAAGTTTGTCCCCCGCACGCCGGATACCCGGCTGTTGCTTTGTTTAGTCCTGTTCGGGGTACCCCGTCGCCATCCCTCAGCCCGACGGAAAGGTCCATTCGCAATGGCGCAACCCACCCAGGTCGAATCCCCGCGGGGTCGCGATACCGCCGGAAAGCCTGCCGTCCTTTTCGATGTCGACGGCACGCTGGTCGATTCGAACTTCCACCACGTGGTGGCCTGGCACCGCGCGTTTCTCGATGTGGACAAGGAGGTGCCGTGCTGGCGGATTCTCGGGCTGATTGGTCGGTCGGGTTCTGACCTTGTCCGCATCCTGCTCGGCGACGAGCTGTCCGACGCGCACGGCGAGCAAGTCAAAAAGCTGCACACCCGCTACTTCCTCGACTCTGCCGACCTGGTGCGCCCGCTTCCCGGTGCGCGCGAGTTGCTCGAGGCGATCACAGAATTGGGCTGGCGAGCGGTTCTTGCCACGTCGGCCGGCGAGAAGGAGCTGGCTGTGTTGCGCGATGCGCTCGACGCCGAGGATCTGATCTGCGCGGTGACGTCGTCGTCGGATGCGGAGCGGTCAAAACCGGATCCGGACATCGTCGCCAGCGCGCTTGAGCGTATCGAGGCTCAGCCATCGGACGCCGTCTTCCTCGGCGACACCGTCTGGGATGTGCAGGCGGGCCGACGCGCCGGTGTACCGACTGCGGCGGTGCTCAGCGGCGGGATCCCGCGCGAGGCTTTGGAACACGCCGGCGCCGCCGCTATTTACGCTGGCCCGCTCGAGGTGTGCGCGCATCTGGAGGAGTTCAGCCAACTCCTTCGGTCGTAACGACTTTCGCGGCGTGCCTATCAGCCAAGGTGCGCTGACAGCAGCCAAGCCGGCATTGACTTGCGCCCGTTGGCCTCGTCACGCAAGTCAACGACCGGGAAGTCGGGCAGACCTGCGTCGGGAACATTGGCGTGAATTCGAGCGGGCCGGATCTCGTCGATGACCCAGTATTGCGACACGACATCGCGCAACTCATCGTCGGTAACCGCGTTGGCCGGACCATCGGGCATTCCCGTTGAGTCGAACACCAGCACAAAATACGACGCGCCAGGCGCGGCAGCGCGAACGATCGACCGCTGGTACCCATCGCGGAGCTCGATGGGCATCGAATGAAATAGCGTGCTGTCGACGATCGTGTTGAACCGCCCGTCATACCCGGTGAACGAGCTAATGTCGGCGACCTCGAACGAGGCCTTGGTCAAACCGCGCTTGGCCGCCTCAGCCTTGGCCAGCTTGATGGCGGTCGATGAAGCATCCAGCCCAACAGTGTTGTGCCCCAACGCTGCCAGGTGCATCGATAAGGCCGCCTCGCCGCAGCCAGCATCCAGCACGTCGCCGGTGATCTTGCCTTGGTCGATGAGCGCCGCGATTTCTGGTTGCGGCTCACCGAGACTCCACGGCGGTCGAACGCCCGCCCCGAACTCGGCAGTCTCGCCGCGGTAAGCCGGATCGAAATCGAAATCGAATTCTTGTGTCTCAGTCATACCCCACATATATCAACCAACCTGATATATGTCAATATGATTGATATGACGATCACCGACGACGCGCCACTTGGATACCTGCTGTACCAGGTGGTCGCCGCGCTGCGACCGGAGGTGGCTTCGGTGCTGAGCCCGCTCGGCCTGACGCTGCCCGAATTCGTCTGCATGCGAATGCTTTCCATGAGTCCGGGGATGTCCAGCGCGGAACTGTCCCGGCAGGTCAACGTCACACCGCAGGCGATGAACACGGTGTTGCACAGATTAGAAAACGCAAACGTGGTGACCCGGCCCGCATCGGTGCCGTCCGGTCGTGCGCTGCCGGCCACGCTCAACGCAGCAGGCCGGGCGCTGTTGAAGCGAGCCGAGGCGGCCGTCCGGGAGGCCGACGGCCGTGTCCTGGCCAAGCTGTCCGCAGCCGAACAGCGGGAGTTCAAACGGATGCTGGCGGCTCTGGGATCCGACTAGGGCAAGCTAGGACTTATCGATGCGCGCCCAGGGTCGCGCTTCTTCTAGTTCGTAGGCCAGTTCCAGCAATCGGGTTTCCTGTCCCATGGCAGCGGAGAACATCATGCCCACCGGCAGGCCGTTGGCGGACTCGGCCAACGGCAACGAGATAGCGGGCTCGCCGGTGACGTTCTGTACTGGCGTGAACGCGACCCAATCTTCCAGCCGGTCGATGATCTGCTGATAATCGGCCGTCGGGTCGAGGTAACCGATCCGCGGCGTCTCGTCGGCCAACGTCGGTGTCAGCACCGCGTCATAGGTTTGCGCGAAGACGCTCAGTTTGTCGCCGCGCGCGGCGCAGACGCATGATCGCCAGCGGGAGACGGTGCATGTTGCGGCGGGCGTACCGGCCCAGGCCCAGTGTCAGGTTGTCCAACCGGGTGCGGTCGAACCCGTCGCCGAGCGTGCGCTGGTTCAGCTGGATCTGACCCGCGGCCAGCAGCCCCCAATAGAGCAAGAAGTCGGCGGCGAAGCTGGAGGCCACCGGCGGCTTGTCGACGTGGTCGACGCGGTGGCCGAGCTCTTCGAGCAGACCGGCGGATTTGAGCGTGAGCTCGCGCAGTTCGGCGCTGCATTCACGCAGTAGCGAGCGGGTGATGACGGCGATTCTCAGCCGCTGCTTGCCGACGTGCTTGACATCCCCGATCGGTGGCAGCTTCGGCTGAGGCCAGATGCGTTCAGCTTCCCGGTAGAAGGCCGCGGTATCGCGTACGGATCGGGTGAGCACGCCGTTGGCGACGAGGCGAATCGGCATCCGGCGCACTTCCTTGTCCAACGGCAGCCGGCCACGGGACGGCTTCAACCCCACAAGTCCGTTGCAGGCCGCGGGAATTCGGATCGAGCCACCGCCATCGTTGGCATGCGCGATCGGCACCGCCCCGGCGGCGACAAAGGCGCCGGATCCCGACGACGATGCGCCCGCGGTGTGGTCGGTGTTCCAGGGGTTGCGGACGGGTCCCAGCCGGGGGTGTTCGGCCGAGGCGCTGAATCCGTATTCCGACATCTGGGTTTTGCCCAGCGGCGTCATCCCGGTAGCCAGGTACAGCCGCGCGAAGTCGCTGTCGGCGGCGGCCGGCCGCGGGGTCCACGCGTCGGTGCCCCGCATCGTCGGAAGCCCGGCGACATCGACGTTGTCCTTGACGAACGTGGGCACACCGGAGAAAAAGCCGCCGTTCGACGGGCGTGATGCCTCGTCGCGGGCACGGTCGAATGCCTGATACGCCAACCCGTTCAGGGCGGAATTGACGGCTTCGGTGCGCGCGATCGCCGCCTCGACGACCTCGACCCTGCCTACCCGACCGGACTTGAGAGCATCGACGAGCCCGACCGCGTCGAAGTCGCCGAGCGCATCGTCACCGAATGCGTGCACGTGTCGCATCGCGCTGCTGCTACTGCTGGCCGACCTCGAACCGAACGAACCGTGTCACGGTGACGCTTGCCTCGTCGAGCAGTGCCTTGACGGTCTTCTTGTTGTCGGACACCGACGGCTGCTCGAGCAACACGACGTCCTTGAAGAATCCGCCCAGCCGGCCCTCGACGATCTTGGGCAGCGCCTGTTCGGGTTTGCCTTCGGCACGGGAGGTCTCTTCGGCGATGCGCCGTTCGCTGGCCACCACATCATCGGGCACGTCGTCGCGGCTCAGGTAGCGGGCCTTGAGCGCGGCGATTTGCAGCGCGACGGCATGTGCCGCGGCGGCGGCCCCACTTCCCGAGCCGGTGTACTCGACCAGCACACCGACGGCCGGCGGCAGGTCGGCCGAGCGCTTGTGCAAGTAAGTTTCGACGGTGCCGTCGAAGAATGCGACCCGACGCAGTTCGAGCTTTTCGCCGATCTTGGCCGACAGGTCGGCGATGGCCTGCTCGACGGTATTTGTCGCCTGACCGCCAGAAACAGTGGCGGCTTTGAGCGCGTCGACGTCGGCAGCTTTGGCCGCCGCGGCAGCACTCACCACCTCATCGGCCAGCTTTTGGAATTCCGCGTTCTTGGCGACGAAGTCGGTCTCGCAGTTCAGCTCGATCAGCGCGCCGTCCTTCGCGGCGACCAGACCCTCGGCGGTGGCCCGCTCGGCACGCTTGCCAACATCCTTGGCGCCCTTGATCCGCAGCGCCTCGACGGCCTTGTCGAAGTCGCCGTCGGTTTCGGCCAGCGCGTTCTTGCAATCGAGCATGCCGGCGCCGGTCAGCTCACGAAGCCGCTTGACGTCGGCAGCGGTGTAGTTGGCCATATCAGCCTTCCGTGGAGGTTGATTCGGTTGGGGTTTCGGCGTGCGCCGCGACCGCGGCGGCTTGTTCTGCCGGAGCCGCCGTTGCCGTTGCCGAGGCCAGCAGCTCCTGCTCCCACTCGGCCAGCGGCTCGGCGGCTTCTGCTTCGGGCTTGCCGTCGCCGCGGCCCAGACCGGCGCGCGCCTGCAGGCCCTCGGCCACCGCCGAAGCGATCACCTTGGTCAGCAGCGCCGCCGAGCGGATCGCGTCGTCGTTGCCCGGAATCGGGTAGTCGACCTGGTCGGGGTCGCAGTTGGTGTCCAGGATCGCGATCACCGGGATGCCCAGCTTGCGAGCCTCACCGACGGCGATGTGCTCCTTGTTGGTGTCGACGACCCAGACCGCAGACGGCACCTTGGCCATGTCGCGGATTCCGCCCAGGCTGCGCTCCAGCTTGTTCTTCTCGCGAGTCAGACCGAGGATCTCCTTTTTGGTGCGACCCTCGAAGCCGCCGGTCTGCTCCATCGCCTCGAGCTCCTTGAGGCGCTGCAGCCGCTTGTGCACGGTGGAGAAGTTGGTCAGCATGCCGCCCAGCCAGCGCTGGTTGACATAGGGCATGCCGACGCGGGTGGCCTCGGCGGCGATGGACTCCTGCGCCTGCTTCTTGGTGCCGACGAAGAGCACCGTGCCACCGTGGGCGACGGTCTCTTTGACGAACTCGTATGCCTTGTCGATGAAGGTCAGCGTCTGCTGCAGGTCGATGATGTAAATGCCGTTGCGGTCGGTGAAGATGAACCGCTTCATCTTGGGATTCCAGCGACGGGTCTGATGCCCGAAGTGTGTGCCGCTGTCCAGCAGCTGCTTCATGGTTACTACGGCCATGTTGATGCCTTTGTGTGTCGGTTGTCGCCCGGCGTCGGGTGAAGCCGGGCCCTGGCGGCTGCGGCGATGCCGGACCCTGTTACGGGACCGCCCGGCACGCGGTGCGAACTCCTAGTGGAACGGGAGCCGCGGTGCAGACGCGCGAAGTCAGCCCTGCTACAGGCTGCGCAGAGGAGTTTACACGGGTTCACCCACGTGCTTTGTCCACAGTGCTGGCTAGCTGGGCTGCGGGTGCCGCGGTGAAGTGGGGATATGCGATGGGTGGCAGTGATCATGGCCGCGGGGCTGATCTGTGCGTTTCCGGCCCAAGGCGACGATCCCCGCCTGCAGTGGCCGCTGCGGCCGCACCCAGCGGTAGTGCGAACCTTCGACGCCCCGTCACCGGACTGGCACCGCGGCCACCGCGGTGTGGATCTGGCGGGAACCGTCGGCCAGCCGGTGTATGCCGCCGGAGCGGCGACGGTGGTCTACGCCGGGACATTGGCCGGTCGTCAGGTGGTGTCGCTGGCCCACCCGGGCGGTTTGCGCACCAGCTACCAGCCGGTGCAGGCCAGCGTGCGGGTCGGACAGCAACTGACCGCCGGGACCGTGATCGGTGGTCTATTGGCCGGGCACCCGGGTTGTCCGGTCGCGGCGTGTCTGCACTGGGGCGCCATGTGGGGCCGCAGCTGCCCGTGCGGATTATGTCGATCCGCTCGGATTGCTGTCCTCCACGCCGATCCGGCTGAAGCCGCTGCGGGGCGTGAACTCCGCTCGCCGAGTCGCGCGCTTTATCCGACGCTTTCTGCAGAAACGCGTGACATGGCCCCACATTCGACGAAGCCGACTAGGCCCGCGGATGGGCTTGGTCGTGCACCGCCCGTAGTCGAGCAACCGTGACATGGGTGTAGAGCTGGGTGGTGGCCAGGCTGGAGTGGCCGAGCAACTCTTGGACAACGCGCAGATCGGCACCGCCCTCAAGCAGGTGGGTGGCCGCGCTGTGCCGCAGCCCATGCGGCCCCATGTCAGGTGCGCCGTCCACCGCGGCGACGGTTTGATGCACGACGGTCCGGGCTTGGCGCACGTCGAGTCGCCCACCCCGGGCGCCCAGCAGTAGAGCCGGCCCAGAGTCGGCAGTGGCCAGCGCAGGGCGCCCATCGGTCAGCCAGGTGCGCAGCGCTTCGGCGGCCGGTTCCCCGAACGGCGCGCTGCGCTGCTTGTCGCCCTTGCCGAGCACGCGCACCAGCCGATGGCCGGTGTCGACATCGTCGATGTCCAGGCCGCACAGCTCGCTGACCCGAATGCCGGTGGCGTAGAGCAACTCAACGATCAACCGGTCCCGCAGAGCCAGCGGATCACCTTGCTGGCAGCCGGATTTTGCGGCCGACATGGCCGCAAGAGCCTGATCTTGCCGCAACACCGACGGTAGCGTGCGGCGCGTCTTCGGCACCTGCAGCCGGGCAGCCGGATCGGCGGTCAGCAGGCCGCACCGCACCGCCCACGCCGTGAAGGCCTTGACCGCCGAGGTGCGGCGCGCCAACGTGGTGCGGGCCACGCCGGCGCCTGCCGCGGCGGCCAGCCACGACCGCAACACCGGCAGGCTCAGCCCGGGCAGGCCAGTCCCCGGCGCGCGTTGGTCGAGGAAGGCGAACAACGACCGCAGATCGCCCAAATATGCGCGCCGGGTATGAGCCGAGCGACCGCGTTGCAACGCCAGGTAGTCGTCGAACTCGTCGAGGATCGCCTCCACCACCCCACGGTCGCAGACACCGGCGGTCTGGCTCAGCTGACGCGCCGCAGGGTGTCCGGAGTGAGATCAGCCAGTGACGCATACCCGTCGACGGCCATCGTCAGGTCAGCTTCGGCCAACAACGCGCGCAGCACGTGCACGATGCCGTCGACGCCGCCCAGCGCCAGGCCGTAGGCGTAGGGCCGGCCGATGCCCACTGCGGTCGCGCCGAGCGCGAGGGCTTTGACGATGTCGGCGCCGCTGCGGATTCCCGAGTCGAACAGCACCGGCAGCCCGTCAGCGGCCTGCACCACGCTCGGCAGGCAGTCCAGCGCCGGCAAGCCACCGTTGGCCTGCCGGCCGCCGTGATTGGAGCAGTAGATGCCGTCCACACCGCCGTCTTTGGCGCGACGCGCATCGTCGGGGTGGCAGATGCCCTTGACGATCAGCGGCAGCTTGGTCAGCGAGCGCAGCCACGGAAGGTCCTCCCAGGTCAACGGGTTGCCGAAGACCTGCGCCCAGCGCAGCACCACGGCCTGAGGGTTCTCTTCAGGGGGCTGCGGCAGGCTCGCACGAAATACCGGGTCACTGGTGTAGTTGCTCAGGCAAAGTCCGCGTAGCTGAGGGAAATTCGCGGTGCTCAGGTCGCGGGGACGCCAGCCGGGCACCCAGGTATCAAGGGTGACCACGATGCCCTTGAAACCAGCTGCCTCGGCGCGATGCACCAGGCTGGCGGCCAGGTCGCGATCGGTCGGGGTGTAGAGCTGAAAGAAACCGGGGGTCTCCCCGAACTCGGCCGCGACGTCTTCGAGCGGGTCGGCCGTCAGCGTCGACATCACCATCGGGACCCCGGTGCGGGCAGCGGCGCGGGCGGTGGCCAGGTCGCCGTGGCCGTCTTGGGCGCAGATGCCGATGACGCCGATGGGGGCCATGAAAATCGGCGACGGTAGCGTCAGCCCGAACAGGTCGATGGAGAGATCGCGTTCCTTGGCTCCGACGAACATTCGGGGGATCAGCCCCCAACGCTCGAACGCGGTGCAGTTGGCCCGCTGAGTGCGCTCGTCGCCGGCGCCGCCGGCGACATATGACCACACCGACGGAGGCAACGCCGCCGCGGCCTTGGCTTCCAGTTCGGTGTAGGCCATCGGTAACGACGGCACGACTCCGGACAGGCCTTGCAGGTAGATCTCGAACTGGTAGTCGCCGAATGCCATGAACGACAGGATGCCAGCCGACGATCAGTCGGCTGCGCCCGCCGCCGCTTCGGCGTCGGCCTCCGCATTGGCTTCTTTCAAGGCGAGTTCTTTCTTCCACTGGCGGAACGTCTCTTCGGTGCGACCGCGCCGCCAGTAACCCGAGATCGACGCCCATTTGGCATCGACTTCGCGGTCTTTGCGGATGTAGGGCCGCAGGTTGTGCATGACGGCCTGCGCCTCACCGTGAATGAAGACGTGCACTTGCCCGGGAAGCCACGGCGCGGACTTGACCGCCTCGATCAACGGCGCGAAGTCGCCGGCCCGGTCTTCGGCGATCAAATCGGCCCGGCCGCCGCGGTAAATCCAATTGATTTCGACACCGTCCGGGGCGGTCAGCGGGATTTCGTCCGCCGGTCCGGCGACCTCGATGAACGCCTGGCCAATTGCGTTGGTGGGCAATGCTTCCAGCGCAACACTGATGGCCGGCAGCGCCGTCTCGTCGCCGGCTAGCAAGTGCCAGTCGGCGGCCGGGTCCGGGGCGTAGGCGCCGCTGGGCCCCATCAGGTACGCCGGCTGGCCTGGCTCGGCCGTGCCGGCCCACGGTCCGGCCGCGCCGTGCTCACCGTGCACGACGACGTCGATGGCGATCTCGCGGGCGGCCGGGTCGGCCCGCCGCACCGTCAAGGTCCGCACCACCGGCTGCTTGGCGGCCGGGAGGTCGGCGAAACTGTCCAGTGTCAACGGTCGAGGCAGGCCGGCCATGTCGACATCGTCGGCCACGAATACCACCTTGACGTAGGAGTCGGTGAACTTGCTGGGGGTGAAGGTGTCGAAGCCGCTGCCGCCGAGGACAACCCGAAACATATGCGAGGTGAGTTGTTCGCGGTGCACCACGTCGAAGGTGTGCACTGGTCGACCGGCCACGCGGTTCCCTCCCTTTCGATCTGACCCCGTCGACTATACGAGCGCCGCCGTTACGCCGGGTGGCTCCGTTTCCGCACGATTCGCCAGCGGCCGTCGTGGCGCTCGGCCAAGCCGGCAACCTCCAGCATCGCCAGCGGCGCCAGTATGTGCGCCGGCATTAACGCGGCGGCGACGGCGATCTCGTCGATCGTGGCGGACCCGCGGCCGGGCAACGCCTCATACACCTGCCGCTCGACGTCACTGAGCGCGTCGAGCTCCGTCGCGGGCCGGGGCTCCTCGAGCGCCAACTCACCAATGCGACCCACCAACTCAACGATGTCCTCACTACGAGTGATGACTTCGGCGCCGGCGCGCAGCAGGGCGTGGCAACCCGTCGACGCCGACGAGGTCACCGGCCCGGGGACCGCACCCACCACCCGGCCCAACGCGCGCGCCCACGCGGCGGTGTTGGCCGCGCCGCTGCGCAGACCGGCCTCCACCACCACCGCCGCCCCGGCAAACGCGGCCACCAAACGATTCCGCGTCAGAAACCGGTGCCGCGCCGGCCGCAGCCCGGGCGGATATTCGCTGACCAACAACCCGCTGCCGGCGATACGATGCAATAACCCGGAATGACCTGCGGGATAAGGGATGTCGATCCCACCGGCCAAGACTCCGACGGTGACGCCGTCGACGGCAAGCGCCGCGCGGTGGGCCGCGCCGTCGATGCCGTACGCCCCGCCGGAGACCACCGCGACGTCGTTCTCGGCTAACCCGGCCGCCAGATCGGCGGCCACCTGTTCGCCGTAGCTGGTCGCGGCGCGGGTTCCGACAACGGCGGCTGCCCGCTGGGCGGTCTCGTCCAGCCTGGCCGGCCCCAACACCCACAACACCAGCGGCGGCCTGCCCTGCGGCTTCGCTGCGGCGGCGACACCGCCGAACGCGGTGAAGGCCAGCGTCGGCCACTCGTCGTCGTCGGGTGTGATCAGTCGACCGCCGCGGCATGTCAGTAGTTCGAGATCTTCTGCGGCCCGATCGATCTCGCGCCTTGCCACGGTGTGTCGGGCCAGCGCGTCGTCGACCTGGCCGCGTCGCACCCGTTCGGCCGTTTCGACCGGCCCTACCCGGTCCACCAGGTCGGCGAGTTGCGCACAGGGTGGTTCGACAACCCGAGACAGGTAAGCCCATGCTCGTTGCGTCCGGTCGGTCATCGCGCGGCTCCGGGCTGACGGAAGCTCAATGCGACGGCCACCTCGTCACGTCCCGGTGCGGTGCGGCCGCCCAGATCGGCCAACGTCCACGCGACCCGCAACGTGCGGTCGAGGCCGCGGAGGCTGAGCAGGCCGCGGTCCAGCGCGGCCCGAAGCGGCTGCATCGCGGCGCTGCTGGGCCGGAACCGACGCCGCAGCAACGTTCCACTGACCTCGGCATTGGTGCGGAATCCGGCTGAGCGCCACCGCTCAGTCGCTGCGGCACGGGCCGACGCCACCCGGCTGCGGACTTCGGCCGTCGACTCGGACTCGGTGGTCGCAAACGCGCGCATCCGCACCGGATGCATCTCGACCCGCAAGTCGACGCGATCCAGCAGCGGCCCGGACAGTCGGCCAAGATAGCGGCGTTTAGCCGCCGCCGCGCAAATGCAGTCACGCGGATCCGCCGGAGCGCAAGGACACGGGTTGGCGGCCAGGACCAGCTGAAAGCGAGCCGGATAGCACGCCACCCCGTCTCGGCGTGCAAGCCGAATCTCACCGTCCTCCAACGGTGTTCGCAACGCCTCCAATGCACTCACATTGATCTCGGCACACTCGTCGAGAAACAGCACCCCGCGGTGCGCCCGGCTGACAGCGCCGGGCCGGGCCATCCCTGAACCGCCACCGACCAGCGCTGCGACGCTGGAACTGTGGTGCGGCGCGACGAACGGCGGCCGGGTGATCAGCGGCGTGGAATCCGACAGCAGCCCGGCCACCGAGTGAATCGCGGTGACCTCCAACGACTCGCTGTCCGACAGCGCTGGAAGGATACCCGGAAGACGTTGTGCCAGCATCGTTTTACCCACACCCGGCGGGCCGGTCAGCATCAAGTGATGCGCCCCGGCGGCGGCCACCTCAACGGCAAAGCGGGCCTGGGTCTGGCCCACGACGTCGGCCAGATCCGCCGACGGCTCAGCCACCGGAACCAATTCGCTGATCCGCTCATCCAGCCGCGCCTCTCCGCTGAGCCAAGCCTGTAGCTGCGCCAGGGTGCGCACGCCCCAGACCTCGATTCCGTCGACCAGGCTGGCTTCCGGCAGGTTCTCCACCGGAACCACTGCGGCCTTCCAGCCCTCACCCTTGGCGGCCAGCACGGCCGGCAGCACTCCACGCACCGGTCGGACCCGTCCGTCGAGGGCCAACTCACCCAGCACCACGACCGTTTCCAGCTGTCGCCACGGCGTCTTCCGCTGCGCCGACAACACCGCAGCGGCCAGCGCCAGGTCATAGACCGAGCCCACTTTCGGCAGCGTCGCCGGCGAAAGCGCCAAAGTGAGACGCGACATCGGCCAGCGGTTGTTGCAGTTGGTGATCGCTGCCCGGACCCGGTCTCGAGACTCCTGCAACGCAGCGTCGGGCAGACCTACCAGGTGCACACCCGGCAGGCCCGATGTGATGTCGGCTTCGATTTCCACGATCTCGCCGTCCAAGCCGAGCACCGCGACCGAAAACGCCCGCCCGAGCGCCATCAGCCGATGCCCTGCAGGTGAGTGATTTCCGGAGTGCGGCGTCGGCCGATGCGCACGCCGATCACGTCGATGCGGATCGCCTGCCAGCGGTGGTCCTGAGTGGCCAGCCAGATTGCGGCTAGCCGACGCAATCGGCGTGCCTTTTGCGCGGTCACTGCCTGCGCGAGACCACCAAAGCCGTCGCCAGTGCGGGTCTTGACCTCGACGAAGACCACCGTGTTGGTGGCCGGGTCGACGGCGATGACATCCAGCTCGCCGTACCGGCAGCGCCAATTGCGGATCAGGATCTGTAGCCCCAGCCCGATCAGGTGATCGGTGGCCAGCTGTTCGCCGAGCGCGCCCAGTTCGGCCGTCGTCAACGTCGTCATGCGCCCACCCTGCGGCAGGACACCGACGCAGGTATGCGCCGCGCGCCCGTCGATCCGAGACGGTGACCGGTTATCCCCAGTTGCGACTCAATCCACAGCGAGCGCAATCAGCTCTACTGTGGGCGCCTCCGGGCGTACTCGGCCTGAATGTGTGCACCGAGCGTTCGGGCGTCCCGGAAGTCTTTGTTGGTCACATTGATGGGACTCTTCCGATTTGCGACGTGCACGGTGCAGGTGTACTTGGAATCCGTCTGGATTCCGTTAGTAATGGTCTTGAGGGTGTGATGCTTAACGTCAGTGATGTCGTCCCAGCGAACGATGTCGCGGGGCACCCCCTCGCTCTTCATGATGGCGAACCCGCTGTCACATACCTGGAGATATGACGCCCGCCGTTTCCGGGCAGTCCACAAGAGCAATGCTCCAACGGCCACAAACGCACCGCCGAAAAGCCAGCCTTTTGCAGGCGCGTGAGACGTCACCAAAGCGGTCACCCAAAGCAGCAACCCGAAACCGCCGAGCGCCCCCGCCAACACCAGAAGTACAACAACCCCAGCGGCTTTGAACCGGTCGCGTTCCCGCCCAAGCAACGAGACTTCATTCGCGTCCGACACCATCTGGCCCCTCCTCATACTCAGGTCTGGGAGAGCAAGCGTAGCTGTCAGCGGAGTCTGTTCGCTGAAATTTGCGATAAGTTTTTGCAAACTGTCGTTGGAACAACTTGCAGTTTGTCAATTTCGGGTTGAGGCTGAATTATGCTGGGCCGCAACGGTATGCTCCGGAGGCCGATGCGCACACCGATCACGTCCAACTCGGCCGTATCGACATCCAGGCCGTTAGTACCGGTGATGCGCGATGCGCGGCCCACTATGGCCGTCGTCGCCGTCGGCGGCCAGTGCGGGCACCATTTCGCTTGTCACCAGGCCTTGTTCGCGGGTGATTTCGTCGACGATGTCGAAGGACGCAGCAATGTTGTGCGGGGTGTCGACAATGATGGTCACGACCGGCACATCGCGGCTCAACGAGAAGAATTTGTCACCATGCGGCGCGTGGTCGCCATGGAAGCCCCAGATTCCGCGCAAGACCGTTGCACCCTGTGACGATTTGTGTTGCCGCAGCCGTTGAATCAGCGCCCGGTGAATCGGCATGCCGTCGGCGCGTGCGGATTCCGAGGAGTAGACCATCAACTTCTGCCAGAGCGCCAACCCGTGCCCGTCGGTGCCCGGTAGTGCGTGCGGTCGTTCCAACAGTTCGCCGTCGCGCTTGCACACCCGGACACGTTCGACGGTGACCAGCGGCCGCTTCAGCAGCGCGCCCAGCTCCGGTAGCACCCGACCAATCCGCTCGCCGCTGCCGACGGCGATGATCATCATCGGCACATTGGTGTTTCGGTCGAAGAACCGCGCTCGTTCGCGGTTGCCGCGGACGGTGCCGTCGACGCCCATGAACACCGATGCACCGGCGAGTTGACGCCGGTAGAGCAGATCGCACACCGCAAGATAGGCGGGCACGCCGTAGACGCGCTCCTTGCGGCCGACGTAGATCGTTAGCTTGGTCGCTTCGTGGTATTCGTCGGACAGTTCGATGCTGTGGATGTCGTCGCGCAGCAAGCGCGCGCGCTCAAGGCTGATCAGGCCGCTCTTGTCGACCGCCAGCACGGATTCGAACAATCCCTCGATGACGGACCGGGTGTCGACCGCGATTACCGCGACAGGGGGGTCCTCCGACAGGCTCAGCGATTGGTCACTTCTGAACTGATGTCGCGAGCCGAAGCCGGCGATCCCTCGGAGCACGATGCTGGTCGCGACGCGCCGCTGCTCATACAGGCCCAGCATGGTTTCGGCCACGAAGCGGCCGCCTACGCGTTGACGCTCACCGAAGTACGCAGTGAGTTTGAGGCAGTCTTCGTTCATGATCGCTTCCTATTACTACGGCACAATAGTTTTCGGCGGTCACGTTTGACGCGCGCAAACGCGATTCGATGTGGTGTCGGGGATGGTGCAGTCATACACGGCTCCTGGGTGTCCATCGCCTGGTGCCTCGCGATTAGCGCGCGACACCGTCGTGCCGATCAGTTCCCAGGGACCGTTGGCAGTCGGTTGACTGCAGTTGGGCGAGCCCCACCGCCTTATCTTCGCGGTCAGATTACTCAGCTGCGACATGGTCGGTCAATCGCACCGAGGTGAGGACCGCAGCGGATTCCTCCCCTAGGCTTACCACCGAGGCGGACGAGTCTGCGCGGGCGCAAAGGCCCCAGAGGAGATCACCGTGGTCCTGGTTGTTGGATGCGTGCGAAAGCCATTGCGCCGCAGTGCCGTCGGTTGGTCGTTCCTGAGGTTGGAACGACCCAGTCATGACCACGATTGCCGATCGCGTCTATCTGGCCCGCCACGGGCGTACCAAGCTCAACGCGGAGGGGCGACTCCGTGGGCTGAGCGACCCGCCGCTGGATGAGATCGGGATCGCCGAGGCCGCACGGCTCGCCGGTGCGCTCGCAGCCAAACATCCCACTGCGGTGATCTGCAGCCCGTTACAAAGAGCGGTCGCCACCGCACAGGCAATCGGCACAGCCAGCGGCGCGCCGGTAACCGTCGATGTCCGACTCAACGATCGCGACTATGGGCCGATGACCGGCCGCTTGCGGGACGAAGTCGAGCGCGAATACGGCAGTCTGGATCGCGCTCCCGGCGTCGAGCCACTCACGGCGCTGGCCGCGCGCGCTCGCCAAGCGTTTGTCGAGCTGGTGGCCGACTACAGTCCGGGACCGATCGTGATGGTGTCCCACGATGCGTTCAACCGCGCACTGCTTGGCCAGCTTGATCCCTCGCTCAGCAATGTCGATCAGCGAACCGCGTGCTGGAATCAGCTCAGCCGGGTTGACGACCAGTGGCGGGTCGACGCCTACGACGTGGTCGCCGATTAACGCTTCGGGTCATTCGCCGATCGGTACCCGCAGTGCGTTGCACCTGGGGTTAACCTGCCGTTAGCATCACGTTCAGGCGATGAGGCTCGCCTTTAACCGCCGCAACGGCTGATGGCTTCTACCCCGGAGTTGATGGGGCGGATCGCGAGGTGGGCCCGTGACGCAGAACCTGAGCATCATTCGACCGACACGGGTCATTCAAAGCCGTTTCACGCGTGCTATCCACATTGCCACTCAGGTCGAAAAGAAATCCCCACCGGCACAACGGATCACCCATCCGACTAAGCGAAATCAACCGTATTGAACACCTATCGAAAGGAAGACCGATGTCATTCGTGACCACGCAACCGGAGGCCTTGGCCGCCGCATCCGCCAACCTGGCAGGTATCGGCTCGGCGATGAGCGCCCAGAATGCGGCTGCAGCGCCGCCGACCACCGGCGTAGTACCTGCCGCCGCTGACGACGTCTCGGCGCTGACGGCTACCCAATTCGCTCTTCATGCGCAGATGTATCAGGCAGTCAGCGCCCAGGCAGAGGCAGTTCATCACCTATTCGTCAGCACCCTGGGAACGAGTGCTGCGTCATATGCGGCTACTGAAGCCGCCAACGCTATAGCTGCGAGCTAGGACGGGGTACCACAATGGATTTCGCGATGTTACCGCCGGAGGTCAACTCCGGCAGAATGTATTCCGGTCCCGGCTCGGGGTCGATGCTGGCCGCCGCTGGGGCCTGGAACGGGTTGGCCGCGGAGTTGAATTCGACGGCAGCCTCTTACGAGTCGGTTGTTTCCGGGTTGACGAGCGAGTCATGGCTGGGTTCCTCGTCTGCGTCGATGGCCGCGGCTGCGGCACCGTATGTGCAGTGGATGAGTGCGACCGCCGCACAAGCCGAGCAAGCGGCCACCCAGGCCAACGCGGCCGCAGCCGCCTATGAAACGGCGTTTGCGATGACGGTGCCGCCTGCGGTGATCGCGGCTAATCGCAGCTTGTTGACGACGCTGGTCGCGACCAACGTTGTAGGGCAGAACACACCGGCGATCGCGGCCACCGAAGCGCAGTACGCCGAGATGTGGGCCCAGGATGCCGCCGCGATGTACGGCTATGCCGGCTCGTCGGCCACAGCATCGGCATTGACGCCGTTTGCTTCGCCGCCGCCAACCACCAATGCGGCAGGGAGTGGGCGGCCAAGCTGCTGCGGTGGCCCAGTCATCCATGTCGAGCGGTTCGCAGGTGATCACTGCGCTGCCACAGGCGCTGCAGTCGTTGGCGTCGTCGACGGCGGCGGCAGCGCCAGCACAGTCGTTGTCTGATCTGCTGACCCCGATCTCGGTCGCCCTGACGCTCCTGGAAATCCCCATAGGCACGACTTCTGTCGGCTCCTCGGCGACGAGCATCTCGGCAGCGTTCACGGGGGTCGGGACCAACTTCCGCGGCTTTGAGATCAATGCCGACCGTGACTTCTATCAGGGCAAGGGGCCTTTCACGGGCTATGGGCCGGGCGCCGCCAGGCTGCCGGAATGGTTCTGGGGCGGCCAAGGCAGCGTCGGTGCACCCTCGAACGCGGCCACGGCATCGGTATCGGCCGGCCTGGGCCAGGCGACCACAGTCGGCAGACTGTCAGTGCCGTCGGCATGGACCGTGGCGGCACCCGAGATCCGCGCGGCCGCCTACGCGCTGCCGATCACCGCGGCCGACGCCGCTCCCGAAATTGTTGCGGGCACTTCCGGCAATCTGTTCAGCGGCATGGGGCTCGCCGGTGCGGTCGGAGGCGCTATCGGCAGCAGCACTTCCGTGGGACGCGGCGATCAGCGCAGCAGAGTGACGACCCGCGCCAACCCGAAACCACCGCAGCCGCAGCAGGTTGAGTCATTGACCGCGATCGCCGCCGAGTTGAGCGAACTGGCCACCCGGGCGCAATCGCTGCTCACCAAGCTTGCCGATTCCGGACTTATGACTGCCGAGGAAGTCACCGAACAGAAAAGACGCTTCCTCGGTTAGCGCACCCCACATCAGCCTGTGTGTGCACCGCTGCGCGCATCGACCGCCTGGTCGGCGCGCGGACCTTCGCCTCGCCGCATCCGGCTCGGCCGGAAAACGTCCCTTGCGCAAGGTTTGCAAAAGTTCGCGGTAAGGCCCGACGAGGTAGACGGCGTCACCGGCGCGAAGACGTGCATCGTGTCGCGGGTGGAGCTGGACCGGTTCGTCTTGCTGAGTGATCGCGATGACCCGGGTTTGGGTGGATAGTTCGGACATGCGCAGACCGTCGAGTTCACTGCCGGGCGCCACCCGCATCCCGCCGACCACAAAGGCGTTCTGCCCCACCGAGAACGTGCCCAGCACCTGCAAGCTCGTCGCGGCGCCGATGAACCACGGCGCGGCCAACTCGACAGTGGAACGAGTGTGGACGAATCCGAATCGCTGCGCCACCGCGAAACCCAGCGTGCGATCAAATACCCGCAATACCAGCGGAACTTCGGGCCGACGATGCATGGGGCCGAGCCTGGCGACCATGCATTTCGGCCAGCACCATGCCGGTTTCGATGTTGATCATGTCGTCGCGGGTCAGCACCGCCACCGCGCGGGCCTGATCCACCCGCGCGGATTCCAGGGTCTGGGACAAGCGTGGCATCCCCGAAGATCACCGGAACGTCGAGTTCGCGCACCACCGGCAAGTACCGGTTCTCCTCATCGATCTCGATCACCGCCACGTCGTATCCGGCAGTGACCAGATCGCTGACCACGCGCATCCCAAGCGCACTGAGCCCGACGACCACGATGTGGTTACGCAGGTGCCGTGCCCGTGGGCGAACGGCCGCCATGACGAAGCGGCGCGACAGCAACACGTCGGCGATGAACGCGACGAGCAACGCGGTGGTGGTCACCCCGCCGAACATCAACGCGGCGGCGAACAGGCGCAGCCAGGTGGGCTGATGCACAAAGCTGAAGTCGCCGTAGCCGGTCGTGGTCATCGATTCGGCGGTGAAGTACAACGCGTCGACCCAGCTCATCCGCGGGTGCTGGTAGTTGAAGCGCAGCAGGATGGTCGCGGCGATCAGCAGCGTCAGCACTGCGGCCGCCACCGGGTAGAACGCCGGGTTCATGTCACTGATCAGCACCCGGACGGCGTCGACCGCTCGCCGCAGCCGCGGCCGGCGCGACCGCGTTCCCGTTTTCGTCGAACGGGCAATCTTGATGCCCTGGGCGGCCACCTCGTCGGCGGTGCCGATCATCATCGCCCAATCACCGGCGTGTACCGGTGACTCCGGCCCGGGGAGACCTCGATTTCGCCAGGGATGGCGGAGTTTTCGCCGTGGATCACCGCCACCGGGGCCAGATCGCCGTAGAGCTCGCGCAGCGTAGTATCCCGCGACACTTCGCCGCCCGTGACGACGAATTGGATGCCGGCAGCCTCGATCTGGTGCGTGCCGTGACCTAGGCAGGCTTCGACGACCGACGACGCCGCGAGTTCGGCGACGTCGAGGATGGCGCCGGGTCCGTTGCCGTAGGCCACCGCTTCGCGCAGCACGTCATTGGCCACTCGCGCCACCACACGCACGTTCGGGTTGGCTTTCCTCGCCAGCAAAGCGATTTCGAGATTCATCGCGTCGTCGTCGCCAGCGCAGATCACCGCCGCCGCCTGGTCAACACCAGCTTCGGCGAGATCGGTTTCGGTGTCGGCGACGTCGGTGTCTTCGAGCTTGACAACGTTTGCGCCAGCGTTTTTCAGCTCTTCGGCGATGGTCGATGCCAGCGCATCGTCACCGCTGATAATGATGTTGTTCATGTTCACTTGAGCATCGCCTCGGGTAACCCGCGCCTTCTGGCTGCGGGTGACGAGGTCAGAACTCTTCGACGGGCATCGTCTGAGTCGCTACTTTGCCGCCTTTTCGATCACTATTTTGTCGGCCTCACTCGCGATCTCGCTCCTCGAGACCTAGGGGAGCCACCCGCGCGAGTCGGGACTCGACGTCGTAGGGCACGATAATCGCGGTGGCATGAGGGAGCCGGCTGACGGCTCGCGCCATCCGGTCGGCGGTACGGTCGTGCAGCAGCCGCCCGAGCAGGGGTGAGTACGTTCGACGCGGCAACAGCACCGTGATCTTGGAACCTGGATACTCGGTCAGCACCTTGAGCACCAGCTCTTGCGCTGATCGGCTGAGATTACGATCCGGGCAGTCGACCAGCCGCAGCGGGGTCTGGTGATCGAAAAGAGCCCAGATTTCCTGCAACCGTGCGGCATGCTCGCCGTCAATCACAAAGTGCACTGCGATCAGCTCATCGGCGTGCAGCCCCTTTCCATAGCGCAGCGCCTCGATCTCGGCGAGATCGATCGAATCCACGAAGACGAACACCCGAAGCCGCGGATGGCGGGCCACGTCGTGACGCTCGTTGCGCGACATCTCCAACACCGAGGCCTCGGCGCTGTACTGCCGGTTGAGCCGCATCAGGGCATACACCAGGACAGGGAAGACAACGACGACGAGCCACGCGCCCTCGGTGAACTTCGCCACCACGAAGATTCGCCACCACCACCGTCGACAGGATGCCGGTGACCAAGTTGACCACCGCTTTGTGGCGCCAGCCACGCTCGCGGTGGGTGAGATGGTGTTTGGTCATGCCATAACCGGCCATCGCGAACGCGGTGAACACCCCGATCGCGAAAAACGGCACCAGCGCGGTGACCTTGGCGCGGGTAACCAGCAGCAGCACCACCGCCAGCGCGGTCAACGTGATGATGCCGTTGGAAAACACCAGCCGATGACCACGTTTGGTCAACGGTCGCGGCAAGAAACGGTCAGCGGCCACAAAACTGGCCAACGCAGGAAACCCGTTGAAACCGGTATTGGCGCCGGTGAACAGAATCGCGGCACTGGATGCCTGTACCAGGAAATACAGCACGTCACCGAGGACTCCGTGGCCGAAAACCTGCCGGGCAATCTCGGAAAGCATCGACGGATATTCATCCAGATACGGGGTGGCGTGGGTGACGTGCGCCAGCCAGGCCACCCCAACCAACAAGAACCCCAGGATGCAGGCCATCACGGTGAGCACCCGACGGGCGTTGGGGCCCCGTGGCTCACGAAAGACGTTGACGGTGTTGGAAATCGCTTCCACCCCGGTCAGCGACGTGCCGCCGTTGGCAAACGCGCGCAACACAATCAGGATCGTGGCACCCATCACCAGACCGCCACCATGATGGACCGGAACTGCTCCGGCGATGTGCGCCGGATGATATCGCGGCAATCCCCAGAAGAGTTCCCGCACGATACCCGTCACGATCGTCACCAAGATCATCGCCACGAACGAGAAGGTCGCGATAGAAAACAACCGGCCGGACTGCCGCAATCCGCGCAGGTTGGCAAAACAGATCAGCAACGAGCACCCCGATGGTGATTTCGAGGTGGTACGGCCGCAACGCTGGGATCGCCGAGACCACCGCCACCGTGCCGGCCGCCGGCTGCACCGCACAGGTGACCACGTAGTCGATCAACAGCGCGGCGGCCGCAATCTGGGCCACCCGGGGCCCGAAGTTGTCCCGCGCGACCATATAGGAGCCGCCGGCCCGGGTGTACGCCGTCACGACCCCGCGATACGTCAGGGTGACAAACACCAGAATCACCGCGATCACGCCGATGATCGGCAGCAACAACGTAAACGCTGCCACCCCGGCATACGGCAGCAGCTCGACCATGATCTGTTCGGGACCGTAAGCCGTCGACGAGATCGCATCCGGGGAGAGCGCACCCAGCGCAACAGGATTGGACAATCTCTCGGATTCCAGGTGCTCACTCGTCAGCGGCTCGCCAAGAAAACGCCGCTTGAACCGATCGGAAAAGGAAGGTGACATCCCCCGCGGGCTAGCCGTATTAATTAGCTCCATCGTCCTCACTCGACCTTGCGTCTTAACAGATGCATCCGAAACTTTGTCCAGGTTCGCGCGCCAGGTGATGCGCGGGAGCCGCCGGAGCACGGCCCAACCGCCCATCGCTACCGAGCGGCGGGCTCACCCACATATAAATCGCCGAACGTATGCTTTGCGTAACGGTGAGATCACGCCTGCGATAACCCGCAACGCCTGTCGCAACAGTACCAACAAGATCAGTGACGACCGACCCTGCACGCACCAGGCACCCCCCAACGAACGAACGCACCACCAGCATGTCGGCAATGAGGACGAGCTGCAGGAAAACGGTGCTGTTTATCATCGCTCCTACCCTCTCGACGACGCTTGAGAACCAAGGGGTTAGAAGCCATCAGCCCCTTTCACCGCCGGATCGACGGCCAGGGTGCGGTAGCGAGCCTCATCGCTTTTGCATTAACACCGACTGTATAACACGTATCTGGCAGATGAACCCCCAAATTAACGTCGGTGTTCTAAGTATCAGGTCGGTGGCGCTGCCACCTCAGTCTTTGCACCACTCGCCTCGGCTTGGGCGGAATGGCCAGCCTGTCGAGTCCGAGCCGCCTGCGCTATTCGAGACCCGACATCGTAGGCCAGGATTTGCGCGGTCGCGCCC
The DNA here is from genome assembly GCA_963743145.1 of uncultured Actinomycetota bacterium. Classification (GTDB taxonomy): domain Bacteria; phylum Actinomycetota; class Actinomycetes; order Mycobacteriales; family Mycobacteriaceae; genus Mycobacterium. The sequence goes on from CAVUOR010000003.1 coordinate 126,821, forward strand.
GGGACGCGGCTGACAGCGGCGGCGATCTTGTCGGCGGTGCGGTCGTGCAGGAACCGGCCCACCAACGGCACATACCCCCGGCGCGGCAACAGCACCGTCACCGTGACGTCTCGATCCTCGTCCATCAATTGCAGGACCAGCTCCTGTGCAGCGCGACCCAGGTTGCGATCGGGACACTCGACCACCCGCAGCCGGGTCTGGTGCTCGAAATGCTCCCAGCTTTGCTGCAACCGCGCCGCATGAGCCGCGTCTATCACCAAGTGCACCGCAATCACCTCCTCGGCGCCTAGCCCGTCGGCATAGCGCAATGCCTCAATCACCGCGAGGTCGACGCTGTCCACGAAGATGACCACCCGATGCCGCGCATGTTTGAGCAAGTCCGGAGGTTCGGTTCGTGACATCTCCAAAACCGAGGCCTCAGCGCGGTACTTGCGGTTCAGCCGCATCAGAGCGAACACCAGAATGGGGAAGACCACCACGACCAGCCAGGCTCCCTCGGTGAACTTGGCCACCGCGAAGATGCCCACCACGATCGTCGACAAAATCGCCGCGGACAAATTGATCGCCAACTTGCGTCGCCAACCGGGGCCACGATGGTTCAGATGGTGTTTGGTCATGCCGTAGCCGGCCATCGAGAATCCGGTGAACACGCCCATCGCGAACATCGGCACGATCGCGTCGACCGAGCCGCCTGTCACCACCAGCAGCGTGACCGCGAACGCGGTCAGCACGATGATGGCGTTGGAGAACACCAGCCGATGGCCGCGCTTCATCATCGGCCGCGGCAGAAAGCTGTCCTCGGCAACGAAACTGGTCAGTGCAGGAAAACCGTTGAAACTGGTATTTGCGCCGAAAAACAAGATGGCTGCACTCGCGGTCTGAAGAAGGATGTACATGGCGTTCCCGATCGCGCCGCTGCCGAAGACGGCGCGGCCCACCTCGGACAGCATCGACGGATATTCGGCGATATAGGGAGCGGCGTGGGTGGCGTGCACCAGATAGATGACACCCACCAGCAAAAACCCGAGGATGCAGGCCATTGATGTGAGGACCCTACGCGCGTTGGGTCCCTGCGGCTTACGAAAGACGTTGACCGCGTCGGCGATCGCTTCGACGCCGGTCAGCGACGTGCCGCCGTTGGCGAACGCGCGCAGCAATATCAGAACCGACGCGCCCATGATCAGTCCGTTGCCCTGATGGACCGGCACCGCTCCGACAATGTGAGCGGGATCGTATTGTGGTAAGCCCCAGAAGATTTGACGTGTAACGCCGGTCACGATCAGCACCGTGAGCATGATGATGAAGGCGTAGACCGGCACGGCGAATATTCGGCCCGCCTCCCGCATCCCGCGCAGGTTGGCGTAGGAAATGATGAGCAACGCAGCGATGGTAATTGCCAGGTGGTACGGACCCAGTGACGGTACCGCCGACACCACCGCGAACGTGCCCGATGCACACTGCACCGCCACAGTAACCACGTAGTCGATCAACAGGGCCGCCGACGAGATCTGCGCAATCCGAGGGCCGAAATTGGCTCGTGCCACCACATAGGAGCCGCCGCGCTGCGTATAGGTCATGACCACCTCGCGGTACGACCCGGTCACCAGCACCAGAATCAACAGAATGACAGCGGCGATCGGAAGCACCAGGATGTATGCGGCCATTCCGGCAGCCGGCAGCAGCTCGACCATGATCTGCTCTGGCCCATAGACTGTTGACGAGATCGCGTCCGGCGAAAGCGCTCCTAGCGCAACGACATTCGACAAACTCTCGTGTTCCAGGTTCTCGTTGATCAGCGGCTTCCCCAGGAAGAACCGCTTCCATACATCAGAAAAAGTCGACGGAACCTTCTGTTCGTCAGTTAATGACTGGCACGACCCCATCCTCTACGTGACCTTGAAGCTTGCCGAAAGCCCACGATTGTCGCGTAGAGTATCGCCTACGGTCGTGCCTGACCGCACCTCGTGGCTAGTTCCAGGAACGATTCTCAACCAACCGTCAGGTTTCTGACAGATCTAGCGCACCGACACCTGCGCTGCTTGATCAGGTCGCGGGGCGCACTGAACTGGGACGCCGTCGGCGTTAGGTGCTTAGCTGGCTGCCATTGTTGTTGGCACTGCCGGGCTGTCCGTCAGCACTTCGCCGGGATGATGATCCTTCGTCGTCCGGGTCGCCTGCGCTATCCGGGACTTTATGTCGTAAGCCACGATTTGCGCGCTGGCACCCGGAATCCGGCTGATGACCTTGGCCATCTTGTCCGCGGTGCGGTCATGCAGCAACCGGCCCACCAACGGCGCATACTCCCGGCGGGGCAAGAGCACCGTCACCTTGGTGTCCGGATACTCGTGCATAGCCTGGGTAACCAGCTTTTGAGCGGCCCGGCTTAGCTGGCGATCGGGGCATTGGACCATCCGCAACTCAGTGAACGTGCCCGAAGTCCTCCCAGCGCTGTTGTAAGCGCGCGGCATGAGCCGCATCCAACACAAAGTGCACTGCGGTCAGGTTGTCGGCGTGCAGCCCGTTCGCATACCGCATCGCCTCGATCTCGGCGAGGTCGACCGAATCTACCAAGACGAGCACCCGGTGTCGGGCGTGCCTGGTCAACTCGGGACGCACGGTGCGCGACATCTCCAGCACCGATGCTTCGACGCGATACTGCCGGTTGAGGCGCATCAACACCAAAACCAGAAGCGGGAAGACCACCACAACCAGCCAGGCACCCTCGGTGAACTTCGCGATCGCGAAAATGGCCACCACACTGGTCGACAAGATGCCCGCCGACAGGTTGATCACCAGCTTGTAGTGCCAGCCGGGCCCACGATGGGTCAGATGGTGTTTGGTCATCCCGTAGCCGGCCATCGAGAATGCGGTGAACACGCCCATCGCGAACATCGGCACCAACGCGTTGACCGAGCCTCCCGTGGCGACCAACAGCGCCGCCGCCAGCACGGTCAGCAGGATGATGGCGTTGGAGAACACCAGTCGATGGCCGCGCTTCATCAGTGGGCGTGGCAGGAAGCGGTCCTCGGCAACAAAGTGAGTCAGCGCCGGAAAACCGTTGAAGCTGGTGTTGGCCCCGTTGTACAAGATGGCCGCACTGGCCGCTTGCAGCAGAAAGTACAAAACGTTGCCGATCAACCCGTTGCCGAAGACTGCGCGGCCGATCTCAGACAGCATCGACGGATATCCTGCGGAAAACGGGGTGGCGTGAGTGGCGTAGCCCAGCCAGGCCACCCCGGCCAGCAACAGCCCCAGGATCCAGGCCATGAAAGTGAGCACCCGGCGCGCGTTAGGGCCTTCGGGCTTGCGAAACAGGTTGACCGTGTTGGAGATCGCCTCAACCCCGGTCAGCGACGAGCCGCCGTTAGCGAAAGCCCGCAGTATCACCAGGATCGTCGCGCCCATCACCAAGCCGTTGCCCTGGTGGATCGGCACCGCGCCGTCAATGTGGTGCGGGTCGTATGCCGGTAGATTCCCGAAGACTTCACGAGCTATGCCGACCACAATCATCAGCGTGAGCATGCCGATAAACCAGTAGGTCGGCACCGCGAATGTCCGGCCCGCCTCTCGCAATCCACGCAGGTTGGCGTAACAGAAGATGAGCACCGCACCGACCGAGATTTCCAGGCTGTAGGGGCCCAGCGCCGGTATCGCGGACGCCACCGCCACGGTTCCGGCCGCGCACTGGATCGCCACGGTGACGACGTAGTCGATCAACAGCGCTGCGGCGGCGATCTGCGCTACCCGGGGGCCGAAGTTTTCCCTGGCGACGATGTAGGATCCGCCAGCTCGGGTGTAGGCCATGACGACCTGTCGATACGACGCGGCCACCAGCGCCAGAATCAACAGGATCACGCCGGTCAGCGGAAGCAATAAGACGAACGCGGCCATCCCGGCGGCCGGCAGCAACTCGACCATGATCTGCTCTGGACCGTAGGCCGTCGAGGAGATCGCATCCGGGGAAAGCGCTCCCAGCGCAACGCCGTTCGACAGCTTTTCGTGCTGAAGCTCATCGGTGATCATTGGCTTGCCGAGGAAGACTCGCTTCCAGGCGTAGAGAATCGACGGCGGCACCGTGGCCGCGTCAGCCAAATTGGTCACGGCCATATTCCTACTGGAGCCTGACGCTCGGCGCCGTCTTCCTTACGGGATCTTGACGCTCGCCCAAGGTCCTGTGCACTGTCCGGCCGCCGGAATAAGCGGAACGGGATCGCACAATGGAGCCGGATCCAAAGATGATCCGCCGATAGAATGGCCAGGGAGAAGAGTTTGAAATGATAGGCGACATGGCAGACGAGGGGAAGACCCCCTCCGGGGGATCACCGGTGGCAGCAGACCCTGCCACGGTCTTTTCCGCGCTGGCCGAGATCATCTACCACGGCTCGGACGCCAGCCAGGTGTACGCGGCCATTTGCGTCGCAGCGACGCTGACCGTAACGGGGTGTGACCACGCCAGCTTGCTGGTCCGCCGGGACAATCGCTACGTGACCATCGGCGCCAGCGACCGCATTGCGCAGCGAATCGACGACATGGAACGCATCGCCGGTGACGGGCCGTGCGTCGACGCGATCGAGGAAGAGACGCCGCAGATCGAAACGGACCTGACCGCACCGAACCAATGGCCGAAGTTGGCCGCCCGTCTGGTCGACGAGACCCCCGTGCGCGGGGCGATGGGTTTCCGCATCCTGGTCGACCGGCGCAAGACCGGTGCGCTCAACCTGTTTAGTGACAAGGCAGGCGTCTTCGACACCCAGTCCGCTGGACAAGCCATCGTGCTGGCATCGTTTGCCAGCGTGGCCATCAACGCCGTCGCTCAGGGTGAGGACGTCGCCACCTTACGGCGCGGCCTGATGAGCAATCGCGAGATCGGCAAGGCCGTCGGCATGTTGATGATGCTGCACGGCGTGGACGAGCATGAGGCCTTTGACGTGCTTCGACGGTATTCCCAGGACCTGAACATCAAGCTCGCAGACGTGGCGCGCACGGTCATCGAACATCGCGGCAACCCGATCTTCGCCGGCGACGATCGGTCGTTGGGCAAAAGCTAGCGACCAGCTATTCGGGCAGCCGCAGCTCGGGCTTTTCCACCTCTTCGATGTTGACGTCTTTGAAGGTGACCACCCGCACCTGCTTGACGAACCGGGCCGGGCGGTACATGTCCCACACCCACGCGTCCGACAACCGCAGCTCGAAGTACACCTCGCCGTCAGCGTTGCGCGGCACCATCTCCACGCCGTTTGCCAAATAGAACCGGCGTTCGGTTTCCACGACGTAGCTGAACTGCCCCACGATGTCCTTGTATTCGCGGTACAGCGAGAGTTCCATCTCGGTTTCGTACTTTTCGAGATCTTCGGCACTCATCTGCGATCTGCCCCATCTGCCCGGCTTCTTCGCGAATCGCCGACGATTCGCATCGTCACCGAGCCTGTTCCCTCCATCTTTCCCCACCCGGTTTCGGCTTGCTGATCCGCCCGCCCCGGCTGGCAGTCGGCCACGCCCGATTGCCCGGCTTCTCCTCGGGCCGCCCGCCCCGGCTGGCAGTCGGCCAGCCACCCGGCTGCCCGACGCGGTCGCCACCCGTCGGACGTTGATGAACGAATACCGATGCTCGGCGCACGGACCCAGTTCGGTCAGTGCCGCCGAGTGCGCAGCGGTGCTGTAGCCCTTGTGGTCGGCGAACCCATAGCCGGGATGATGCGCATCCATCTTCACCATCAAGCGGTCGCGGCTGACTTTGGCCAGCACACTGGCCGCGGCAATACAGGCCGCCGCCGCGTCGCCACCGATCACCGGCAGCGACGGCACCGGCAGCCCCGGCACCCGGAAACCGTCGCTGAGCACATATCCGGGGCGCAGCGATAGCCCGGCCACCGCCCGCCGCATGCCCTCGATGTTGGCCACATGCACGCCGCGCCGGTCAACCTCGACCGACGGGATGAACACCACGTGATAGGCCAATGCGTAACGACAAATCAGCGGGTAAAGCTTCTCCCGCACAGTTTCGCTGAGCTTCTTCGAATCATCCAGGGCGGCAAGGCTTTCCAGCCGACCCGGGCCTAGCACGCAGGCCGCCACCACCAGCGGTCCGGCGCAGGCTCCACGACCGACCTCGTCCACTCCGGCCACCGGTCCAAGGCCACTGCGATACAGCGCGGACTCCAGGGTGCGCAAGCCAGAGGATTTACGGATCACCGTCCGCGGCGGCCAGGTGGTGGCCATGCCTACTGATTCTGCTGCGGATTCACCGAATGCACACCACCCCAGCGCGACGGCGGCCACACAATAAACCTCGCCTTACCGATGACGTTGCCCACCGGCACGGTGCCCGCCATGGGATCACCGGTGCACAGCAGTCCCCGCATCGCATCGGCAGGGATGCTGGTGCAGTGCGCCCGCGAGTCCGCCGAATGGGTGCGGTTGTCGCCCATCACCCATAGCCGTCCCGGCGGGACGGCGACCGGCCCGAACTCGGGGCCCAGGCAGGGATACACCGATGGATCGGCGTCCATCGTGGCGGGATCCAGATACGGCTCCTTCAACCGGGCGCCGTTTACCGTCAGCCCGGTATTGTTGCGGCACTCCACGGTCTGCCCACCCACCGCGATGACGCGCTTGACCAGGTCGTTCTCGTCGGGAGGCACAAAACCGATGAACGACAGCGAATTCTGCAGCCAGCGCACCGCGGTGTCGTGCGAGCGGATCGACTTGTAGCCGATGTTCCACGACGGTGGTCCCCTGAACACGATGACGTCACCGGGATGCTGTGAGCCGAAGCGGTAGGTGAGCTTATCCACCATGATGCGGTCGCCGACGCAACCCGAACATCCATGCAGCGTCGGCTCCATGGATTCCGACGGGATGAGGTACGGCCGTGCCACCCAGGTCAACATGATGTAGTAGAGCGCCAGCGCGATCGCTGCCAGGTAGACGGTCTCCCGCACCGCCCCTCGCTTCTTGCCTTGGGGTTCGTCTTCGCCGTATTCAACGTCTTCGGCGTCTTCGGCGTACGTGGCTTCCGATTGAGCAGTGGCCGGAGCGTTGGTCGCAACTTCTGGCTGGGCGGAATCAGATTCGGGTTGACCCTCAGGCGACGAGTCGGTCGTTTCGGTCACGGCTTCAGCGTAGCCAGCGCCGTCGAAGGCATCGCAGGCCGCTGCCTGGTCAGCGCTTCTCCTTGATCTTGGCTTTCTTGCCGCGCAGCTCCCGCAGGTAGTAGAGCTTGGCGCGGCGGACATCGCCGCGAGTCACGAGCTCGATGTGGTCGATGTTCGGCGAATGCACCGGGAAGGTCCGCTCGACGCCCACGCCGTAGCTTTCCTTGCGGACGGTGAAGGTCTCGCGGACCCCTCCGCCCTGCCGACGAAGTACCACGCCCTTGAACACCTGAATGCGCTCTTTGGCGCCCTCGATCACCTTGACGTGCACATTGATGGTGTCGCCGGGGCTGAAGGCCGGGATGTCGTCGCGCAGCGACGCCTTGTCGACGAAGTCCAGCGTGTTCATGTCCGAGACACTTCCTTGCGGGTCGCGGCTGCGTGCTGCTGGTCACGCTGCAGGCGTGTGGGCAGTCAAGCTAGCCGATGGATTCGGGCTCTGGGTGCATCTCGCAGCAAGTGGGAGCGTACCGGCCGGCCGACAACCGCTGGAGACAACTGGTCAATTGTGCCAGATTGCCAGCACGCAGTGAAATCACCGCGAATCGCCGCCGCTGCCTACCCCGCTGTGACGTGGGCGAATGATACATATTGGCCATGCGAGCGCGCCCGCCGATGTTGCTGATCGCCACCGCAGCGGTGCTGACGGTGTCGGTCGCGGGCTGCGAAGCAAAGGTGTACGGCGCGCCCGATGGCGCATCGGAGGCGCCTCCGGGGCAGGCCGTCACGCCGGCCGAGTCGCCGTTGAGCGTGCCCGGCGCCGGGTTCGACGGTTTGGCCGACCGCATCGAGCAGGCCACCCATGACGCCGCCGCCGACGGCGCGACGATCTCGGTTGCGATCCTCGACCGATCCACCAATCGACTGGTCTCCAACGGCAACGATCAGCTCGTCGCGATCGCGTCGGTGGCCAAGCTTTTCATCGCCGATGACCTGCTGTCGCAGCAATCTGACGGAGCGGAGGGCACGGCCCAGCTGTCCTCAGCGGACCGCGAGGCGCTCGACAGCATGCTGCGCTCCTCCGACGATGGCGCGGCGGAGACGTTCTGGGCGCAGCGTGGCGGTGACGCGATCATCACCGAGGTCGCGGGCCGCTACGGACTGACGGCCACCGCGCCGCCCAGCGACGGGCAGTGGTGGAACACCGTGAGCTCGGCATCCGATTTGGTGCATTACTACGACAAGCTGCTTGACGGATCGGGCGGCCTGTCGAGCGAACGCGCGCAGATCATCGTCGACGACCTCGCCGGATCCACCGCAACGGGGGCCGACGGCTACCCACAGCGGTTCGGGATTCCCGACGGGCTCTACGCCGAACCGGTGGCCGTCAAACAGGGCTGGATGTGCTGTATGGACGGCAGCAGCTGGATGCACCTCTCGACGGGCGTGGTGGGTGCCGACCGACGCTACGTGATGGTGATCGAGTCGCTGCAGCCCTCCGATGACGCCACCGCGCGAGCGACGATCACCCAGGCGGTCAAGACGATGTTTCCTTCGGGCCGAATCTGACCCGTCTCGTCGCCGAGGTCGACGTGAGCGCGGTTTTCGTCGAGAAGATGTGTTCTAGCGTCGATCTCGATCCCACAAATCGGGACGGCGTTCGCGGGTGCGCTGTTCGGAGGCCTGACGCCGCCACGCCTCGATGCGAGCGTGGTCACCGGAGAGCAGAACTTCGGGTACGTCTAGTCCGCGCCAGCTCGGCGGTCGCGTATAACTCGGGCCCTCCAGCAACCCCACGGCGCCCGGCGAATGCGAATCATCCTGGTGCGACAGCGGATTGCCTAAAACGTTCGGCAGGAGTCGGAGCACCGCCTCGATGATCACTAGCGCGGCCGACTCCCCTCCGGCCAACACGTAATCTCCGATCGAAACCTCTTCCACCCGCATCCGCCGAGCCGCATCGTCGATGACCCGCTGGTCGATCCCCTCATAGCGACCGCAGGCGAACACCAGATGCGCCTCGCTACTCCATCGCTGGGCGATCGCCTGGGTGAACAAGCCACCCGCGGGAGTAGGGATAACCAGAAGCGTTTCCTGCGAACAGATCTCGTCTAATGCGTCGCCCCAAACCGGCGCCCTCATCACCATGCCCGGCCCGCCGCCGTATGGCGCGTCATCCACCGAGTGGTGCACATCGTGGGTCCATTTCCGCAAGTCGTGCACCTCGAGCTGGACAACACCCGACCGTATCGCCTTGCCCGGCAACGACTGCCGCAGCGGATCCAAGTAGGACGGAAAGATCGTCACAACATCAATACGCACTAGGTCTCCAGTTCGAGCAAGCCGTCGGGCGGATCGATCTCGACGATGCCGGAGTCCAACGACACCGACGTCACAATCGCGCTCACGAACGGCACCAGCAGCTCGCCGGCCTGATCGCGGTTGACCGCCAGCAATTCGCCCGCCGCGGTGTGCAGAACCTCGGCGATGGTGCCGATGTCGCGCCCAGTCGTCGTCTGCACCCGCAGACCTTCCAGCTGGTGGTCGTAGTAGGTGTCCGGCTCGTCGATGGGCGGCAGGTCCTCGGAATCGATGACGAACCAATCGCCCCGCAGCGCGTCGGCCGCGACACGGTCGGCCACCCCCGCCAACCGCACCAGAAGGCGGCTTCCGTGCGGGCGAACCGCCTCCACAACGTAGTTGCGCTCACCGTGATCGGATCCTTTGGCGCGCAGTACCGCGCCCGGCGCGAACCGCATCTCGGGGTCATCGGTGCGGACCTCGACGACGAGCTCGCCAGTGACGCCGTGCGGTTTGGCTACCCGCCCGACTGTCAGCTCCAAGGGAGTTCCATTGGGCCGGGCTCTGCTACTGGTCGGTGTCCACCACGTCGACGCGGATGCCCCGGCCACCGATGCCGGCGACCAGCGTGCGCAACGCAGTGGCGGTGCGTCCGCCGCGACCGATCACCTTGCCGAGATCGTCGGGATGGACGTGCACCTCGACGGTCCTGCCCCGCCTGCTGGTCACCAGGTCAACTCGGACCTCATCGGGGTTGTCCACGATCCCGCGGACGAGATGTTCGACGGCGTCGACGACGACGGTACTCATGACTTAGTCATCCAACAGTCAGCTCTCGCTGGCCGGCTCAGCCGGCTCGGCCTGCTCGCCGGCTTCAGCGGGCTGCGCCTCATCCGCCGTGGTGTCGGCCTTCTCAGTCTTCTCGGCCTTCTCGGCCTTTTCCGGCGGCTTCTCGGCTGCCTTTTTGGCCGGAGCCTTTTTCTTTTTCGGTGCCGCGGCCTCGGTGTCGGGCGCGCCGTCGGCGGCGGCCAACGCGGCGTTGAACAGCTCCAGCTTGGTCGGCTTGGGCTCGGCCACCTTCAACCTGCCCTCGGCGCCTGGCAGTCCCTTGAACTTCTGCCAGTCACCGGTGATCTTGAGCAGCTTGAGGACTGGTTCAGTGGGTTGAGCGCCCACGGACAACCAGTACTGGGCACGCTCGGAATCGATTTCGATGAGGCTCGGATCCTGCTTGGGGTGGTACCTGCCGATGATCTCGATTGCGCGACCGTCGCGGCGCGTCCGCGAGTCGGCGATCGCGATGCGGTACTGCGGATTGCGGATCTTGCCAAGCCGGGTGAGCTTGATCTTTACAGCCATGGTTAAGCGACTTCTCCTACGGGTGTCACGCTGCAATTCAGCGATTCGGGCGGGATGCCAGAATCCGGTTTTGCCTCGCGTGTGTGACCGCCGAGCAAGCACCCCGATCGAGGTGGGTCGCGCGGCGGACAGCCATTTATTGTGCCAGAGCGTGCTCAGGCAGCAAAAACGCGCCAGGTTTCACAGAATTTTTTGGAAGCACTTGGTCTCCACCCGGCGCGTCATCCGCCAACCCTCGGGAGTGCGCAGGAACTCGTCGTCGTACCACAGGCCGCAGAACATCACCTGGTCCTTGTCGCCGCCCAGCACCATCGGGTTGAAGCAGATCACTCGCGACGTCGCGGTGTCCCCATCGATGCGGACCGAGAAGTTGCCGAGCATGTGCGCGTACACCGGGAAGTTCGGCAGCACCTTCGACAGCCATTTCTTTACTTCCGGGTAGCGACCATCGATTCCACCAAGGGCCCGGTAATCGATATAGGCATCGGGCGTGAACACCGCGTCGAGGTCGTCGAATCGGCGCAGATCGATGGCGCTGGAGTAATCCACCAGGAGCTGCTGGATTTCCAACCGGTCAGAGATTTCGGCCTGGCTCAACATGGGTTGATTGAACACGATCCGATCGGTGATGACGACGGAGCGTAGGACTGGTCAAAGCCCGATCTGGGGTCTGCTGGGGGTTTCCAGCGGCGGGTGCAGCGTGCCGTCGGTTTCGTTCCGGCCGGAGTAGCACGTTCCGCCAGCTGGTGAATGCCATGATGTTGGTGTGAAAGACCTGGGAGTGCACTACGCGCGTAACGGCGACGTCCGTCTCGCGTATCGGGTCTTCGGCGACGGCGACACCACGCTTGTCTGGGTACCCGGCTGGGTCAGCAATGTCGACGTGATCGATGAACCGCTGTCGCCATTCCGACCTTTCATCGAAAAGGTTGCCGAACGAACGCGGCTCGTCGCGTGGGACAAGCGTGGCACCGGGTTGTCGGACCCCGTGACACACGTTCCGCCCCTCGACGAGCGGATGGACGATCTCCATGCGGTGATCGACGCCGCCGGGGCAGACCGCCCGGCGCTTCTCGGTATTTCCGAGGGCGGGCCGATGAGCATCCTGTTCGCCGCCACCTTCCCGGAACTCGTTCAGTCACTTGCCCTGTACGGAACAATGCCCCGCTTCACCCCCGAGTTGCCCGATTATCCATGGGGGTTCACCTCGGATCAGCATGCCGCTTACCTGGAGGAGATCGAAACTCAGTGGGGTGAGGGAGCACTGGCAACCACGTTCTTCGGCCCTATCGCCGATGTGCCGGGCTTCCGCGAATTCTACGGACGAGTCCAACGAGCCTGTGCGAGTCCGACAATGGCTTTGATGCTCTGGCGGGCGCTCTCGAACATCGACGCGCGGCCGTTGCTGAAGTCAGTCGGGACACCGACACTCGTGCTGGCTAGGCGCGGCGATGAAATCGCCCCTGTCGAGGCGGCTGCCGCGATGGCGGCGGCTATCCCGAATGCCGAATTCCGAGAACTGCCACCTGGACCACATGGGATGCTCGACGAGGCGATGGCGTCGGCGATCCTGGACTTCATATGCGGCAGGACCACCGACGCCATGTCCGAGCGCGTTTTGTCAACTGTCATGTTCACCGACATCGTCAGTTCGACTGAGTTACTCAGCGCTCAGGGTGACGCGCATTGGCGCGAAGTGCTAGATGCCCATGACAGGCTCACGGACTGGCTATTGGAGAAGTATGGCGGCCGCCGCGCCAAGCACACCGGCGATGGGGTTTTCGCGCTTTTCGATGGCCCGACCAAGGCGGCCCGTTGCGGTCTCGATCTGGTCCCGGCGTTGGCCGCCCGAGGCATTCGCATTCGCGCGGGAGTCCATATCGGTGAGTGCGAGCGGCGTGGGGACGAATGGAGCGGGATGGCCATTCACGTCGGAGCGCGGATCAGTGCGATGGCCGGACCCGACGAAGTGCTCACGAGTCGCACAGTGCGCGATCTGTCAGCCGGCTCGGGCCTGCGGTTCGAAAGCCTCGGTGCTCATCACCTCAAGGGTCTTCCTGAGGAGACCGAGGTCTTCCGGGTCACTACGCCAACCGGATGAGCACGGCTCCTGCCCCGCAATGCCGACTGGGTGGATCTGGAACTCCGGTTCAATGGCTGCCTGCTCGACGAGCCGCAGGGCGAGCGGAACGGTATGCGCCGGTATGCTCAGTGGCCATGCGGACGCTCCTTGCCGCAGTTGCGGCTGTTCTCGCCCTCATCGCCTGCGACGCAACCGCGTGGGCTGACGCCGGCGTGCAGCCGGCGGGCTCGGTACCCATCCCGGATGGGCCCGCGCAGACCTGGCTGGTCGCCGATATGGATTCCGGTCAGGTGCTGGCCGCGCGTGATCAAAACGTGCAGCACCCACCCGCCAGCACCATCAAAGTGCTGTTGGCGCTGGTTGTGCTGGACGAGCTGAACCTGGACTCCACGGTCGTCGCCGACGCCGCCGACACCCAGGTCGAATGCAACTGCGTGGGCATCAAAGCCGGTCGGAGCTACACCGCCCGCCAGTTGCTCGACGGCCTGCTGCTGGTTTCGGGTAACGACGCCGCCAACACCCTGGCGCACATGCTGGGCGGCCAAGGCGCCGCCGTGGCCAAGATGGACGCCAAAGCCGCGGCGCTGGGCGCGGTGAACACTCACGCGTCGACCCCGTCTGGGCTCGACGGGCCGGGCGGCTCGGGCTGGTCGACGGCGCACGACCTGGCCGTCATCTTCCGGGCGGCGATGGCCAATCCAGTGTTCGCTCAGATCACCGCTGAGCCGTCGGCGATGTTCCCTGGCGATAACGGCGATCACCCCATCGCCAACCAAGACGAGCTGCTGCAGCGCTACCCGGGCGCCATCGGCGGCAAGACCGGCTTCACCGACGCTGCCCGCAAGACGTTCGTCGGGGCGGCTGCCCGCGGCGGTCGCCGCCTGGTGGTCGCCATGATGTACGGCCTGATCCACCAGGGCGGTCCCACCTACTGGGATCAAGCCGCCAGCCTGCTCGACTGGGGTTTCGCCCTTAACCCACAGTCGGCGATCGGCGCGCTGTAGGGGCACTGTAGGCCTCTTGCGACACCTGCCGGGTTTTCGGCTAGTCTTCCAATGCCGTGCCATCCTATTTTGCAGTTGTCCAATATGGATTTCACGACGTCGCATGACGCGCGTCCACCCTGTCCGCCGGTTGAATCGCCAGCCATTGCCAACCACGTAGGAACGAGGATCGATGATGGCCGATAACCAACCCACTGCATCTAATTCGCCTCCTCAAACTGACAAGGACGACTTCAACGCGCACGAGACATCGGTCGACGGACTGGCCGTGGTGTCGGTGAGTGGCAGCGTGGACATGCTCACCGCTCCGGGCTTAGCCGACGCCATCGATTCCGCGCTTGCTAAGAAACCGAGCGGCCTGATCGTCGACCTTTCCAAAGTCGAGTTTCTCGGCTCAGCCGGAATCAGCGTGTTGATGAAAACCCGCGACAATATCGGCGAGTCCACGCAGTTCTGCGTCGTTGCCGACGGGCCGGCCACGCACCGGCCGCTGACTCTGCTGGGGATCAACGAGATGATGTCGCTGTGCCGGACCTTGGACGACGCGGTCAGCAAACTGACTGACCGGTGACCACCGCCGGGACTCGTTCAGGCCGGTAGGCCGAGTCCGCCCAGCAGCGACGTCAGCAGCTCAATCCGTCGCTGCTCGATATCCGGATGCGGTAGCACCGCACGCACGATCGCGGCACCGTCGAAGGTGTTGATCAACAACGCCACCAGCACCGGGAGGGTTTCCGACGGAAAGCTCTCGGCACCGGGTATCGCGCGGGCGGCGTCGCAGATCTTCGCGGTGTACTGCTCGAGGACGTTTTGCAAAGTCACGTTGAGCTTTTCATCGGTGCGCGCGGCGATCATCAGCTCGTACATGACGGTGTTCGTCGAGTTGCCAGTGACGTCGCGCAGAATTGTCAGCGCCGCCTCCAGCGCCGGCCGGTCGGACGGTATTGCCGCTACCTGCTTGGTGGCCGAGTCGAGTTGACGCCGTAGCACCTCGTACGCCGTGGCCGCCATGAAGTCACCCATGTTGTCGAAGTGGCGGAACAGCGCCCCAACCGACACTCCGGCGCGTTTGGTGATCACCGCCGCAGACGCGCGGGCATATCCGACCTCGATGATCGTGGCGATGCTGGCCTCGAGTAGGCGCGCGACCGTCTCTTCGCGGCGCTGCCGCTGGGTCGCCATTCTAGACCCGCGCCGCCGGCGGACTGCAGTTGACCCGCGGCGGCCCGCAGATAACGGCCCGACTTCACGGTCTGCCCGTAGCCGTCGCGGAATTGGCCATTGCGGAACACGATCGCGCCGCCCACGCCCGTTGCGATCACGGCTGCGTCGTTGCGGTTGACCATGCGGCTCAGGCCGCCGTAGAACGGGACCTTCTCCTCGTGATAGGCGTCGACCGAGCCGTCGAGGCCGGCCGGATCGATTACGACGAAGTCCGCACGGTCGCCTTCTCGTAGGGTGCCGGCGTCCAGGCCGAACCATTCGGCCAATTCGCCGGTCAGGCGGTGCACCGCGCGTTCGACGGAAAGGAACGGCTTGCCGTCCCGTTGGGCCTCCAGCGAGCGCTTGAGCAGCCGCAGCGAGAAGTTGTAGAACGCCATATTGCGCAGGTGCGCTCCGGCATCGGAAAAGCCCATGTGGATGGTCGGCTCCGCGGCCAATTTGTTGAGCTGCTTGGGTCGGTGGTTGGCAACGACGGTGGTCCAGCGGACGTTGCGCTCACCATTTTCGACGAGGACGTCAAGGAATGCGTCAAGCGGATGCAGCCCGCGCTCGTCGGCGATCTGCCCGAAGCTCTTGGCGATCAACGTCTTATCGGGGCATTCGACGATCACGGCGTCGTGAAAGTCACGGTGCCACAGCGACGGTCCGAGTTTGATCCGGTCGAACTGTCGGCGGAACTTCCGACGGTATTCCTTGTCGGCCAGTAACGTGTTGCGCTCCAACTGATCGCGCAGGTGCAACGCCGCGGTGCCCGCGCCGAACTCTTCGAAGACCGGCAAGTCGATTCCGTCGGCGTACAACTCGAACGGGACCGGCAGATGCTGGAAGCGCACCTGAGACCCCAGCAAAAAGTTGAGTAGCCGGGTGCCGCGCCCGAAGACGTGCACCGCGAACGGCATCGACTTCGCGTCGGCAGACACCAATAGGCTCATGCGAACACCCTTGCGGCGGCCGAACATCCGGCTGCTGGACAGGAAAAACAGCAGCCCCGACTCGGCTTTGGCTACGTTGGGGGCGCTCTGCAGAATCCGGCCCCGCCTGCGCAGCACTTTGATCAACTTGCGCCGTTCGCGCCACGTCGCGAAGGTGGATGGCAGCGCGCGGGAGCGGAACCGGTCGCCGTCGAGCTTGTCGATCGCCGCGTCCATGCCTGACATGCCGAGCATTCCGGCCGCGAGCGCATCGTCGAGCAATGCCGCCATTTTGTCGAGTTCGGCGTCGGTGGGTCGCACGTCGTCGTTGGTGGCCCGATCCAGGCCGAGCACCGCCGTCCGTAGATCCGAATGACCCACCAGCGAGCTCACATTCGGGCCGAGCGGTAGATTGTCGATGGCCTCGACGTATTCCGCGGGCGTCGACCAGGTCTTGTTGGCTTCCAGCGCGCCCAAGACGAACCCGCGGGGCACCGCCTCGACTCGGCTGAACAGGTCAGCGGCGTCGGCGGGGTGCGCATAAACCGTGGAGAGCGAACAGTTGCCCAGCAGCACCGTGGTGACACCATGGCGCACCGACTCCCGCAATCCGGGATCCAACAACACCTCGGCGTCGTAGTGGGTGTGCACGTCGATGAAGCCGGGGACAACCCACTTGCCCTTGGCGTCGATCACCTCGGGGCAGCCGGTCTCGTCCAGTGGGCCGGCGGACACCGTGCACACCAGGCCGTCGCGAATGCCCAGCGTACGGGTCTGCGGCGGGTTGCCGCTGCCGTCGAACCACAAGCCGTCGCGAATGATCACGTCGTAGGTCACTGTCTTCCTCCGCTTCGTTGGGTAATGCGAAGCTAACATAGATAGTGAGTACTCGCAATCTTTTTCTAGAACCGCTTTCTGGACCGTGGCCGCCGCGCCTCGGGACTCACCGCGCCGAGCAGGCCGGCGAGCTCGGCCACCGGAATGTCGTCCAGGTGTGCCACGGCCTCGATGATCTCGGCGCGCAGCGCGGCGTCGGCGAACGGTTCGCCAAGCCAATGGAACTTCTCCACCACCCGGTCCCACGACATCGGTCGGGACAGGGATCCTTCGAAATCGGATTGTTCGCGGTCAAATGTGCGGCCGTCGCGCAAAGCGATGTGCACGCGAGCCGACGTCCGTTCGGGGTAGGCCTCAGTCAGGTCGGGTGCGGCGTTGACGTCGACACGCGCCAGCAGGTCCTGGACATCGTCGCGGCGGACGCGTTCGGTCTCAAGCTGCTCGGGGCCCACCTGACCGTCCAGCAGTGCGACCGCAGTGAGGTATTTGACGTTGTAGTCGGCTTGCTCTTTCGTCCACGGATGATCCTTGTTGCCATAGACACCACCGCCGGCGAAGTCGAACGCGCCTTGAAAGACTTCGAGGGTCACAGTCTCGACGTCGGCGCCGACGATGTCGTGCTCGTCGCGCAGTGCCAACGTCGCGTCGATGATCACCTGACCGTGAATCAGGGAACAATACTTCTTGAGGTAGGTCTGCTCGACGGCTGTCAGCGACCGGTCGGATGTGTGCAAGTCGATTGGCTGGCCGAACAGCCGCTCCAGGCCGTTGGGACCTTCGAAAAGTGCTCGGGGGCCGGTGATTCCGCGGCTCGCGAGCATGGTGGCGTATACGGCGCGCATCCCGGTGATGGCTGGCGAGATGCCTTTCCAGGTGGCAACCGGTTCGGCGTGCACAGCGGCGAGCGAGACATTGTCCACGGCGGAGGCGGCGATGGCATCGCCGGTGTGTGTGGCGTCGAGGCCAAGCAGCTTGGCCGAGCCGGCAGCCGCCGAGATGGCCAGTTGGAGCGCGTGGTTGAGGCCGCGGGTCATCACGGGAACTGCTGCGCTGAAACGGCATTGGATCTCGTAGGCGACGGCCAGGGCGACTAGGAAATCTGCCCCGCTCGCTTCGACGTGTTCGGCGACGGCGAGAACCGCGCCGAAGTTGTCTGCCGGGTGGCACAGACCGCCGGGAGTCAGGTATGTGTCGAGCAGATCGGGGTAGCGCACCAATACCGCATTGAAGAAGGCCGCCTGATCGACCGACGCGCGTCCACCGCCGACGAATGTCGCAGTAGGGCGGCTGCTGAATTGTTCGGCGTGGGCGCGGATGGCGGGGATGAGTTCTCCGTCGAGGGCGCCGACCGCGCAGGCGATGCTGTCCAGAACGTTGCGCTTCAGCAGCGGCAGCACATTATCGCTCAGATCGGATTGGGCGGCGCCGACCACGAAGTCCGCTAATTGGTCGACGGCGTATGTCGGGTTGTCGGTCATCGCCAGTCCGTTTCTGGCCTCGGTGAAGCGAATTCTGAAGTGTTGTTGGTGTCGAAGACCGTGCCGGTATCCGGACCATCGTTGCGTGCCAGCTCGATACGGCGATGCAGATCGCCCGACATGTGCGGCAGCTTTGAGAGATCAAACCATCGCGCGTCGAGGCTTTCGTCGTCTGCGGGAAACGGCTCTCCCGCAACCCAGTCCATCCGGAACACGTGATCCAGGTACTGGGCGTGATCGCCGTTGGCATGAACGATCGGCCGGGTCACGTGCACCCAGGCCAATCGGCGCGCATTCACGTGGATACCGGTCTCCTCGAGTACCTCTCTTACGGCGCAATCCGCGGGGTTCTCGCCCGGTTCGACAATGCCGGTGACCGGGGTCCATGCCTGGTTGTCGGAACGTTTGACCAGAAGCACCTGCTGATCGCGAATCACGACCGCGGTCACACCTGGCAACCACAGCGGCGCATGTCCGATGTGCCGACGAAGGTCGACGATGAATTCGGGGATCGGCATACTCACCTGTCTAACAGAGGCCGCGATCAGGACATACCCACAGTCAGGTTAGCGCGGGCGGGCGACGTATTGGGTAGTGCTGAATAGCGCGATCCCGACGGTCGGATCGTTCACCGCGCGACGCAGGAATGCGTAGTGAGCATCGATTTGGTCAGCGGGAGCGCCGATTTCGTTCCGACACGCCGGTGCACACTGGTCGAATCCCAGAGCGTGAACGAGCTTGGCTTCCGCCGAGCCAGCGACGGGCTGGTAGCGTCGCAACGGTGGATGGCAAAGCCGGTTTGATCGAGCAGTTCCTCGATGCGTTCGGCGACGTCGTAGGACGCACCGCGTGATCTGCCCAGTCGCTCAGAACAGCTGTCCGCGCAGGATAACCACGTCAGGCCGATTCAGCACGCCCGGACCCTGACGCGGATCGTCCTTGTAGCACAACAAGTCTGCCGATGCGCCGTCGTCGAGGGCCGGCCGGCCCAGCCAACGACGGGCATCCCAGCACGCCGCGCCCAGCGCCTCGGTTGCGCTCATCCCAATGCCCCTGAGTGCCTCGACCTCGTCGGCAATCCGGCCGTGGGCGATCATGCTGCCCGCGTCGGTACCGGCGTACACCGGCACACCAGCATCCCGGGCTGCGGCCATCCGCGGATAGCACTTGGCGTACAGGTCACGCATGTGTGCGGCGTATGTCGGGTACTTGGTCGCGGCATCGGCGATGCCCGGGAAGTTTTCGACGTTGATCAGCGTCGGCACCAAGGCGGTGCCGTGCTCCAGCATCAACCCGACGGTGTCATCGGTGAGTCCGATACCGTGTTCGATGCAGTCGATCCCCGCGTTGATCAGTCCGGGCAGCGCGTCCTCGCCGAAGACATGCGCGGTGACCCGTGCGCCGTGCTGATGCGCGACCTCGATCGCCGTCTTGAGCACCTCATCGGACCACAGCGGGGCCAAATCGCCCACTCCGCGGTCGATCCAGTCGCCCACCAGCTTCACCCAGCCGTCGCCGCGGCGTGCCTGCTCGGCCACCAAATCCGGCAATTGCGACTCGTCTTCGATGTCGATCGCCAAGCCCGGTGAGTAACGCTTGGGTCTGGCCAGATGCCGCCCGGCGCGAATGATGCGCGGCAAATCGAACCGGGCGTCGAGGCTACGGGTATCGGTCGGCGAGCCGCAGTCGCGCAGCAATAGCGCGCCGACATCACGGTCGGTCTCGGCCTGGACGGCCGCTTCGTCGAGCTCGATGGCGCCACCGTGCGATCCCAGTCCGACATGGCAGTGCGCATCGACCAGCCCAGGCAGCACCCAGCCGCCGTCGAAAACGGTGTCCGCCCCGGTAACCGGTTCCCGGCTGATCTTGCCGTCGACGATCCATAGCTCGACGGCGTCTTCGTCAGGTAAGCCACACCCCCGAAGGTGCAGTGGCGCGTGCAAACGCACGGGTGCGACTACTTCTTGCCCGGGAAGTTCAGCTTGGATAGGTCGAAGTCGGCTAGGCCGGGCGGCAGCTCGTCCAGACCCTGCGGCATGCTCGAAAGATCGGGAAATCCGGCTGGCATCCCCGGCATTCCCGCACCCAGCGGGCCGCGGACCCTGGGTGGCGTGGGTCCACGCTTCTTGCCCTTCTTGCCCTTGCCGCCCTTGGCTTTCGCGGACTTTCGGGTCGCCGACTTGCGGCCCAAACCAGGTATGCCCATGCTGCCCACCATCGAGGACATCATCTTGCGGGCCTCGAAGAACCGGTCGACCAGGCTGTTGACCTCAGATACCGCCACGCCCGATCCGTTGGCGATGCGCAGGCGCCGCGACGCATTGATGATCTTCGGGTCGGCGCGCTCTTGCGGCGTCATGCCGCGGATGATGGCCTGCAATCGGTCGAGTTGTTTGTCGTCGACGGCGGCCAGGGCCTCTTTCATCTGGCCGGCGCCGGGCAGCATTCCCAGCAGATTGCCGATCGGGCCCATTTTGCGGATAGCCAGCATCTGCTCGAGGAAATCCTCCAACGTCAGCTCGCCAGACCCGATCTTGGCGGCGGCGGCTTCGGCCTGCTGCGCATCGAAGACCTGCTCGGCCTGTTCGATCAGGCTCAGCAGATCGCCCATGCCCAAGATGCGGCTGGCCATCCGGTCTGGATGGAAGACGTCGAAGTCGCCCAGCTTCTCGCCGGCTGACGCGAAAAGAATTGGCACACCGGTGACTTCGCGGACCGACAGTGCGGCACCGCCGCGGGCGTCACCGTCCAGTTTGGTCAGCACCACGCCGGTGAAGCCGACGCCGGAGCCAAACGCCTCGGCGGTGGCGACGGCGTCCTGGCCGATCATCGCGTCGAGGACGAACAGCACCTCGTCGGGGTCGATGGCCGCGCGGATGGCTGCGGCCTGCGACATCATCTCCTCGTCGATACCCAGCCGCCCGGCCGTGTCGACGATCACGACGTCGAAATGTTTGGCCTGAGCCTCGGCCAGTCCGGCAGCGGCCACGGCGACCGGGTCACCGGGACCGGTTTGGTGCGCGGGATCGACGTCCGCCTGGGCGCCCGGGTGCGGCGCGAATACCGCGACACCGGCCCGCTCCCCCACGATCCGCAACTGGTTGACCGCGCCGGGCCGCTGCAAGTCGCAGGCCACCAGCAGCGGCGTATGGCCCTGGCCCCGCAGCCACACCGCCAGCTTGCCGGCCAGCGTGGTCTTGCCGGAACCCTGCAAACCGGCCAGCATCACCACGGTCGGCGGCGTCTTCGCGAACGCCAGCTGACGGGTCTGACCGCCCAGGATGCCGATGAGCTCGTCGTTGACGATCTTGACGACCTGCTGCGCCGGATTGAGCGCACCGGACACCTCGGCACCCTTGGCGCGGTCTTTGATCCGGCCGACGAACTCCCGTACCACCGGCAGCGAGACGTCGGCTTCCAGCAGCGCCAACCGTATTTCGCGGGTGGTCGTGTCGATGTCGGCGTCGGTCAGTCGGCCCTTGCCGCGCAGCCCCTGCAGGGCGCCGGTCAACCGGTCGGAGAGCGATTCAAACACGTCGCCCAGCCTAGCCGGGCGACGATGCAGTGGGGGTCCCCCGCCTGCGGGGGACGCGCAGCGCGATGAGGTGGGGGTCCCCCGCCTGCGGGGAGAGCCCGGCAATCAGCCGGGCCGGAAGGGCGAGTGGGAAGCTGGCCGCACAACCGTCGGCCAGTGTGAAGCTAGCCGCACACGCGTTGAGGTATTGACGGATGATCAGCTCATGCTCGAGGTGATCGACAAGGGGGCTGGTAGCCAGGAGCATCCGGTGCCGCTGCTCTTCGTCCACGGCGGCTGGCATTCCGCGTCGTGTTGGCATAACTTCCTGGACTTCTTTGCCGGTGCCGGCTACCGCGCGGTCGCCCTGAGCCTGCGCGGGCACGGCGCCAGCCCCACCGCGAAGCGCTTTCACGCATGTTCCATCGCCGACTATGTCGACGATGTGCGCGCCACGTCCGACCGGCTGGGCGGCCGCCCGGTGCTCATCGCCCATTCTCTCGGCGGCTTCGTGGTGCAGCGCTACCTGGAAGACCGAGACGCCCCAGCCGCTGTCCTGGTGGCATCGGTGCCGCCGCAGGGCGTGCTGGGGCTGGCAATGCGCATCTGGAGCCGGCCACCCGTGGATTTCGTTGCGCTCGCTGCCCGTCGGCAATTTGACCGGGTTCATCGGTACCCCGCCGTTGGTCCGCGAGCATCTGTTCTGTCCACACACGCCAGACGACATCGTGGAATCGTGCGCGGCGAGCGTGCAATCCGAGGCTGTGCGGGCCTCGCTCATCGACCCACTGATCCGACGCGTCAGATCCAATCGGGTGAGCACCCCGACGCTGGTTCTCGGCGCAGCGGAGGACGGCATGGTCACCTGCGCCGAGGTGCGCGCTACGGCGCGGGCTTACCGGACTGCAGCAGAGTTCTTTCCCGGCATGGGCCACAACATGATGCTCGAACCGGGCTGGGCTGACGTCGCCGCACGCATTCACGCGTGGCTGCAGACTCGCGACCTCGCTTAGACCGCCGCTAAACCGCTTTGAGGTCCCCTGCCGCACCCAGCACGGCCAACAGGTTTTGCTCCACCACACCTCGCGCGTCGGCTTTGTCAGGCAGGCTGACACAGAACACGTCGTCCACCATCGACCCCAGCGTCATAACCTTCGCCCAGTCGATGTCTGCGCCGGCGTGCTCCAATGCCCCGGTGAGCAACGCAAGCAAACCGATGCGATCGGACGCGCGGACTTCGACAACCGATCGATCCGGCGCGCCGTCGAGCCACAGAATGCGCGGCGGTGCGGTCGACCTGTTAACCGGAACCGCTGTCGGTGCCTGACCGACGGGTTTGGGATTCTCAACGCTATTCCGCTGTTCCAACGTGCCTAAGACATCGACTTCGCCGCCCAGCGCGCGGACGAGCTGCTGACGCAACAATCCGGCGGCGGGTGGTGAGCCGAAGTGCGGCGAGACCACGAATTCACTGATCGCGGAACCCTGGTGAATGTTCACCGACGCCGAATGCACGCGTAACGAGTTCAGGGCCAGCACGCCGGCGGCCTTGGATAGCAGTCCGCGCTGGTCCGGGGCGATCACCACCGCGTGAAAGAGGCGCTGGCTGCTGCCTGGCCGCAACTCCACATGCACCTTGCCGTCGGCTGCCAGCGCGAGATACTCAGGGTCAAGCGGATCGGCATGGGGCAATGACTCACCGATCATTGCCATCCGGCTGCGGCGCACCAAGTCCCCGATCAACGATGCCTTCCAGTCGCTCCACACCCCGGGCCCGGTGGCCAGCGAATCGGCCTCGGTCAACGCGTGCAGCACGTCGAGCAACACCGGATCTCCGTCCAACGCCTCGCAGACAGTGGCGATCGTCTGTGGGTCGTTGAGGTCTTGGCGGGTCGCGACTATCGACAACAACAAGTGATGCCGCACCAGCTTGCCAAGCAATTCGATGTCGGAAGGCCAGATACCCAGCCTGGTGCCGATCTGGGTGATCAACTCGGCACCAAGCACGCTGTGGTCGACACCCCGTCCTTTCCCCAGGTCGTGCACCAATGCAGCCAGCAGCAGCAAGTCCGGACGAGCCACCCGGGTCGTGAAGATCCTCGCTCGGGAGACGACTTCGGCCGAATGCCGATCGACGGTCCAGATGTGGATGACATCACGTGGCGGTAAGTCGCGGATTGCGGCCCATTCCGGCAAAAGGCGGACCCACAAACCGCTCCGGTCGAGCGCTTCGATGACCGCTATCGTGTCCGGGCCCGCAGCCAGCAAGACCAAGAGCAGGTCCAACGCCTCGCGCGGCCACGGGGTCGGGAGTTCCGCCGCCGACTCGGCCAGCCGGCTTAGCGTGGATACCGCCATCGGCAGTCCGGTGCTAGCCGATGCCGCCGCCACCCGAAGGAGCAGCATGGCGTCGCTTTGCGGTCGGGCGTCGCGGGCCAGCACGATCTCCCCGTCGTACTCGACCACTCCCTCGTCCAGCGGTCGACGTGGCCGCCGCCGGATTGCCGAAATCCCGCGCCGCGGCAGCGCGTTACCGGCAGTCCGAAGCCCGGCATCGACGCGGTAGCTGACGGTGCGGCCTGCATCGGACAACGTCCGGGACAGGTCGAATCTGTCGCCGATGTGCAGCGCCGCGCTGATCTCATCAGCGAACTGGGCCAGCAGCAGGTCGTGCCCCCGACCGGAAACCCGGTGAAGTTCGGTACGGACATTGAGCAGCGTCAGGTAAGCGTCGGTCAGCGAACCTACCGGGTTCTCCGGTCGGCCCATGGTCAGGCGGTCGGCGAGCTGAGCTACGGCCAGCGCGTCGAGCAACTGAAGATCACGCAGGCCACCGCGGCCCAGTTTCAGGTCGGGTTCGGCGCGGTGCGCGATCTCGCCGATGCGACGCCACCGGGCGTGCGTCTCTTCCACGAGTTCGCCGAACAGAGACCGGATTCCGGTCCGCCACTGCCCCCGGACTCCTTCGATCAGCCGGGCTGACAGCTGCTCATCGCCGGCGATGTGCCGCGCATCAAGCATGGCCAGACCGGCGGCCACATCTGCACCGGCAACCCGCAGTGTCTCGGCAACAGTACGCACGCTGTGATCAAGACGAATGTTGGCGTCCCACAACGGATACCACAGCTGATCTGCGACCTGCCGCACTTCGTCGGCGGGCATCCCATCGTGCAGCAGCAGGAGGTCCAGGTCAGAGTAAGGCAC
Source organism: uncultured Actinomycetota bacterium (assembly GCA_963743145.1). GTDB lineage: Bacteria > Actinomycetota > Actinomycetes > Mycobacteriales > Mycobacteriaceae > Mycobacterium. Next base: position 151,830 of record CAVUOR010000003.1, read on the forward strand.
CAGCTCGCGACGACCCAGCGAGCCAGTCGCCACGATCGAAAAGCCGCTGCCATCGGTGATGCCGATCTCCGTGGCCTTTGCGGTTAGCCAAGATTCGTGGAGGTCTCCCCACGCTGCGCGCAAGGCGGCCGAATCAAGTTCACGCGCCCCGCGGGTGAGCAGGCTTTCCCGGGCCGCGGGGAGATCACTTAACGGACCGGCACTGCTGCCCGACGCGGCCTCCGAGGAAGACGGGTCGGGCGAATCTGTTCCGCGCTGTCTCATTCCCGTCCAGGTCGGATCGCCTACTCGCGAGGAGTGGTCCTAAGGGTGCCCATCAGATGGCGTCGGCTCCGCGTTCACCGGTGCGCACCCGCACCACTGTTTCCACGGCGCTTACCCACACTTTGCCGTCGCCGATCTTACCGGTGCGCGCAGCCCCCACGATGCTGTCGACGACCTTGTCGGCGTCATAGTCCTCGACTAAGACCTCGACCCGGACCTTCGGCACGAAGTCGACCGAGTATTCCGCGCCCCGGTAGACCTCAGTGTGGCCCTTCTGCCGCCCGTACCCCTGAACCTCGCTGACCGTCATCCCCAGGACGCCGACCTGCTCAAGGCTGGCTTTGATGTCCTCGAGCGTGAACGGCTTGACGATCGCGGTGATCAGCTTCATTTGTGCTCCGCCTCTACTTTGTCGCCCACCTCGCTCTTCCAGCCCATTACCGTTATCCGGATCCGGAATACTCGCATGAGGAAGAACAGAGCCGGTGGGTATCGCGAAATCGTAGCCGCTTTCCGCGTGCTGAGACTCGTCGATACCAGCCGCTTCTGCCTCGGGACTCAGGCGCAGCCCGATCGTGTATTTCAGTATCAGAGCCAGGATGAGGGTGACGATGGCGGAGTAGAAGAGGACGCTGAACGCGCCAACCGCCTGCCGTTCCAGCTGATCGAAACCGCCGCCGTAGAACAAGCCCTTAGACACACCAGCCACGCCATTGATGGCAGGGCTTTGCGGGGCGGCAAGCAGACCGATCAGCAGCGTGCCCGCCAGACCGCCGATCAGGTGCACACCGACCACGTCCAGCGAGTCATCGAAGCCGAGCTTGAATTTCAGCCCGACTGCCAGCGCACACAGCACCCCAGCCACCGCGCCGATCGCCAAGGCGCCCAACGCGTTGACTGATGAGCAGGACGGTGTGATGGCGACCAGTCCGGCGACGATTCCCGAGGCCCCACCCAGTGTCGTTGCATGACCATCGCGGATCCGCTCAGTGAGCAGCCAGAAGAGCATGGCCGTGGCCGTGGCGATCGTGGTGGTCATGAATGTCGTCCCGGCGACGCCGTTGGAGCTGGTTGCCGAACCGGCGTTGAACCCGTACCAGCCGAACCACAGCAAACCTGCACCGAGCATCACAAACGGCACATTGTGCGGGCGGAACAGCGTGGTGGGCCAGCCCGTGCGTTTGCCGAGGACGATCGCCAGGACCAAGCCGGCCGTACCGGAGTTGATATGGACCGCAGTACCGCCGGCGAAGTCGATTGCATGCAGCTTGTTGGCGATCCAGCCGCCGTGCTCAGACGCGAACCCGTCAAACGCGAAGACCCAGTGCGCGACCGGGAAGTAGACGATCGTCGCCCACAGTCCGGCGAACACCAGCCAGGCGCTGAACTTCAGCCGGTCGGATACCGCCCCCGAGATCAACGCGACCGTGATGATCGCGAACATCAGCTGGAACGCCACGAACACCGTGGCCGGCAACGTACCGGCCAGCGGGATATCAGTCGCCACAAGGCCCTTGCTGGGATCCGCGGCCACAGAGTTGCCACCGATGAGACCCTTCAGACCCCAGTATTCGGTCGGGTCTCCGATGACGTTGTCCGTGTCGTTCCCGAATGCCATCGAGTAGCCGTAGAGCACCCACAGCACCGTCACCACGCCCATCGCACTGATGCTCATCATGAGCATGTTGAGCACGCTTCTGGCGCGGACCATCCCGCCGTAGAAGAACGCCAGCCCCGGGGTCATCAACAGCACCAGCGCAGAACTTGCCAGCATCCAGGCGGTATCGCCGGTATTGGGCTGGCCCAGTATAGGGAAACTCACTCGCTATCACCTCCGGTCGGCCATAAATGGCCGTCAGACAAGTACCTGTGGCCTGACTGAGAACCTTGCGCAGTGTGTGTTTCAAAATGACACGCTGGCAGGTTTCGCCCGTGTTACAGAATTTTCTCGCGCCGATTAGCCGAGAAGTGCGTCAACGAACGCGGCCGGTTCGAACGGCGCAAGGTCGTCAGGTCCCTCGCCGAGTCCGACCAGCTTCACCGGCACCCCCAGTTCCTGCTGGACCCGGAAAACAATGCCGCCTTTAGCGGTGCCGTCCAACTTGGTCAGCACCGCTCCGGTGATGTCGACGACCTCGGCGAACACCCGCGCCTGCGCCAGCCCGTTCTGCCCGATGGTGGCGTCGAGCACCAGCAGCACTTCATCAACCGCCGCGCGCCGGGTCACCACCCGTTTGACCTTGCCGAGCTCGTCCATCAACCCGGTTTTGGTGTGCAGCCGGCCCGCGGTGTCGATGACCACGACGTCGGCGCCCGCGGCGATGCCCTTGTCGACGGCGTCGAACGCCACCGAGGCGGGGTCGGCGCCCTCGGCTCCGCGCACCACTTCGGCGCCCACCCGCGCGGCCCAGATCTGTAATTGGTCGGCGGCGGCGGCTCGGAAGGTGTCGGCGGCGCCCAGCACGACGCGTCGGCCGTCGGCTACCAACACCCGCGCCAGTTTGCCGACGGTGGTGGTCTTGCCGGTGCCGTTGACACCGACCACCAACAGCACCGATGGATGATCGTCGTGCGGCAGTGCGCGGACCGAGCGGTCCAGGTCGGGTTGCAGCTCGGAGATCAGCACCTCCCGCAGCACCGCGCGAACGTCGGCCTCGGTGCGTACGTCTTTGCTGGCCAGCTGACTGCGCAGCTGGCCCACCACCGACGTGGTAACAGCCGGCCCCAAGTCGGCGACCAGCAGGGTGTCCTCCACCTGCTCCCAGGAGTCTTCGTCGAGATCGCCGCCGCCGAGCAGCCCTAACAGGCTGCGGCCCAACGCATTCTGCGATCTGGAGAGTCGGCCGCGCAGTCGTTCCAGTCGCCCTTCGGGCGGCGCAATGTCCTCAATCTGAGGCGGCGCTCCGGGTGGAGGCGGTGAACTCGCCTCCACCACTGGAGGTGCCTCCACTGCTGGAGGTACCTGCACCGGCGGCGGAGGCGGAACCTGTACTGGCGGCGGTGCCGCGATCTCTGAGGTATCCGGTTCGGGCAGTTGGACATCGGCGATCGGACGCTTCGGCGCATCGCGGGGAACGGTCGCGTCGTCGCCCACCGCGGGCAGTCCGGTGGTATCGATTCGGTCCGCAGTCTCGGTGCGGCTGAACGTGATTCCCGACGACGCCGTGTACCCGCCCGAGCGGTCGAGGGTGGGGGTTTGCTCGGAGGCCGACAGGCTGATCCGGCGTCGGCGATAGCGCGCCAGACCCAGCACCAGGGCGGCGATGACGATCAGTGCGGCCGCGACCGCGATCGCAATCCACAAAGCTTCAGACACACCGACATTCTTTCGTAGGGGCGCGACGTGGCGCCGATTGCCCCCGGTTGCGTGCCGGTGTATGACGTTGGCCGCAGTCCGTTCGATGCCCACGCACATGCGGAGCCGGGCGTTTATGCTGCACCGAAGTCCAGCGGGCTTGAGGGAGAGCCGTCGTGGCGGTGTTCGTCAGCTATTCCAGCCGGGATAAAGACGCGAGCGTATGCGCGTGTAGCACAGAAACTACGATCCAGCCGCAACCAAGTCCTGGCCGCGCATCCGCTGGGAGATCACCGCGGTGATGCCGTCGTCGCGCATCGTCACGCCGTAGAGCGCGTCGGCGACCTCCATGGTCGGCTTCTGGTGTGTGATGATGATCAGCTGGGACTGGGCCCGCAGCTGCTCGAACAAGCCGAGCAGACGGTGCAGGTTCATGTCGTCGAGCGCCGCCTCCACCTCGTCCATGATGTAGAACGGCGACGGGCGGGCCCGGAAGATGGCCACCAGCATCGCCACCGCGGTCAGCGCTTTCTCCCCACCGGACAGCAGCGACAGCCTCTTGATCTTTTTACCGGGCGGACGGGCCTCCACCTCGATGCCGGTGGTGAGCATGTCGTTGGGGTCGGTGAGCCGCAATCGGCCCTCCCCGCCGGGGAACAGCGCGGCGAACACCCCTTGGAACTCACGTTCCACGTCGACGTAGGCGTCGGTGAACACCTGCAGGATGCGGGCGTCGACGTCGGCCACGACGTCCAGCAGGTCCTTGCGTGCAGCCTTGACGTCCTCGAGCTGGGTGGCCAGGAAGTTGTAGCGCTCTTCCAGCGCCGCGAACTCCTCGAGCGCCAGCGGGTTGACCCGGCCCAGCTCGGCCAGCTCTCGTTCGGCGCGCTTGGCGCGACGCTCCTGGGTGGGCCGGTCGAACGGCATCGGCGCCGGCGCGGTTACCTGCTCGCCACGCTCGCGGGCCTGCTGGTATTCGGCGATCTCGAGTTCGGTTGGCGCCAGCGCGACCTGCGGGCCGTATTCGGCGACCAAGTCGTCAGGCGCCATCCCGAACTGCTCGAGCACCATCTGCTCGAGTTGCTCGATCCGCAGCGCCGCCTGCGCCTTGGCCACTTCGTCGCGGTGCAGCGACTCGGTGAGCGCCGCGATCCTGGTGCCCAGCGTGTTCACTTCGTCGCGGACCGCCGCCATGGCAACAGACCGTTGCTGACGTTCGGCGGCCAGCACGTCGCGGTTGCGGGACGCGGCACCGACCACCTGACCCAGCCGCCCGGCCAACTGCCGCCCCGCGTCGGCCACCGCCGCCGCGACGGCCGCCGCGTGCTCACGCGCGGCGCGTGCCTGCTGGGCGCGCAGCCGCGCCTCCCGTTCTGCGGCGGCTGCGCGGCGCAGCGAATCTGCCCGCCCGCGAACGGCATTGGCGCGCTCCTCGGCGGTGCGCACCGCCAACCGGGCTTCCACCTCGACGCCGCGAGCCGTCTCTGCCGCCGCTGCGATGCGCTGCCGGGCCTCCCCGGGACTGGGCTCGGACGCAAACTGTTGGGTCTGTTCAGCATTGCGCAGCCGGGTCTCGAGTTCGCCCAGTTCGGCCAGGGTCTCGGCGCGCCCGGCCTCTAATTCCTCACGCTGGCGCAGCAGCCTGCGCCACTCCTCCTCGGCGGTGCGGGCGTCTTGGCCCAGCCGCCCGAGCTGCTCGTAGATCGCCGAAATGGCGGCGTCGGACTCGTTGAGCGCGGCCAACGCCTGCTCGGCAGAATCCTGACGAGCGGATTGCTCGCTCAGCGCCCCGGACAGGGCCGCGCCGAGCTGGCCGGCCTGCGACTCGGCGGCGGCCAATTCGGTTCGCGCCTTAGCGATTTCAGAGGTGATCTCCAGCGTGGAGGGCTTGCGGTCGGAGCCGCCGCTGACCCAGCCGGCGCCCACCAGATCGCCGTCGCGGGTGACCGCGCGCAACCCCGGCCGGGCGGCCACCAGATCCATCGCCTGGGTGAGGTCGCCGACCACCGCGACGCCGGAGAGCATGGCGACCATCGCGCCGCGCAGCCGCGCCGGCGCGTCGACAAGGTCGAGAGCCCACCGCGCGCCGTCGGGCAGGGCGCCCAGCGGGACTGACTCGTCGGCCGGCCAGTCGCTCAGCACGATCGCCGCGTGGCCGCCGTCGGCTTGCTTCAACGCCGTGACCGCGGAAGCGGCCGCGTTGAAGCTGTCGGCGGCCAGCGCATCGGCGGCAGCGCCCAGGACTGCCGCCAGCGCAGTCTCATAGCCCGAATGCACTTTGACCAGCTTTGCCACCGACCCGAAAAGCCCAGTACCGCCGCGGTTTTGGGTGAGCCAGGCAGCACCGTCTTTACGTTCGAGTCCCACCGACAACGCGTCGATCCGCGCCCGCAGCGACGCCACTTGGCGTTCGGCGCCCCGCTCGGCTGATTGCAGTTCGGCGACACGCTCGTCGGCCAACCGCAACGACGTCACCATCCGGTCGTGGTGCTCGTCGAGGCCGACTTCGCCTTGGTCGAGCTCACCGACACGGCCTTGCACGGTTTCGAACTCGACCTGGGCTTGATGGGCGCGCGCGGCGGCTTCTTCGATGCGCTCGGACAACTTGGCCACACCGTCGTCGATCGACTCGACGCGCGCCCGCATCGTCTCCACCTGCCCGGCCAGCCGGGCCAGACCCTCACGGCGGTCGGCCTCTGCCTGCACCGCCGCCACGTGCGCCTGTTCGGCTTCAGCGGCGTCGCGCTCACGGTCGGCCAGCTCGGCACGGGCGACGTCAAGACGGGTCCGGGCACCGGTCAGCTCGGCCAGCAACTGCTGCTCGGCGGCCGCCACCTGTTGAGCCTCGGCCTCCAGCGCCTCGGGGTCAGGGCCGCCGGTCGTGACCGGTTCGACGTCCAGATGCTGCGCCCGCTCGCTGGCGATCCGCACGGTCGCGCTCAACCGTTCGGCCAACGCGGACAGCCGAAACCAGTTCTGCTGAACTGATTCGGCACGCTCAGATAGTCGGGTCAGGGCGGCTTCCTGCGTGGCCAGCTCCTCGGATGCCAGCGCCAACCGGCCCGAGGCCTCGTCGTGCTCACGGCGCAAGGCCGCCTCGGTCTCGTTGGTGTCGTTGAGCTCGGCTTGCCGGTTGACCACGTCGTCGGCGGCCAGCCGCAGCCGGGCATCGCGCAGGTCGGCCTGGATAGTTTGGGCCCGCCGGGCCACCTCGGCCTGGCGGCCCAGCGGTTTGAGCTGGCGACGCAGTTCGGTGGTCAGGTCGGTGAGCCGAGCCAGGTTGGCCGACATCGCCTCGAGTTTGCGGACGGCTTTTTCCTTGCGCTTGCGGTGTTTGAGCACGCCCGCGGCTTCCTCGATGAACGCCCGGCGATCCTCCGGTCGCGATTCCAGGATTTCGTTGAGCTTGCCCTGCCCGACGATGACATGCATCTCCCGGCCGATGCCGGAGTCGCTCAGCAGCTCCTGCACATCCATCAAACGGCAACCGCTGCCGTTGATTTCGTATTCGCTGGCACCGTCTCGAAACATTCGGCGGGTGATCGACACCTCGGAATACTCGATCGGCAGCGCGTTGTCGGAGTTGTCGATGGTCACGGTGACCTCGGCGCGGCCGAGCGGAGCCCGCGACGACGTCCCGGCGAAGATAACGTCCTCCATCTTGCCGCCGCGCAGCGTCTTGGCGCCTTGCTCCCCCATCACCCAAGCCAACGCATCGACGACATTGGACTTGCCCGACCCATTGGGCCCGACCACCGCGGTAATGCCGGGCTCAAACCGCAGAGTCGTCGGCGAGGCGAAGGATTTGAAGCCCTTCAGCGTCAGACTCTTGAGGTACACGGCGTGCCAGACTACCGCTCGGTGAAGCCGCTGATCGTTTCGCCGCGCGGCGACCAGTCAGCAACCACGTTGTCGACGTGGCCTGGGGTTTTCCCATCCTGCAACAGGCGCAACAACTGTTTACACGCGTCACGGGAGCCCTGCGCGACGACCTGCACCCGCCCGTCGGGACGGTTGGCGGCATAGCCGGTTAGGCCCAGCTCCAACGCACGGGAGCGGGTCCACCACCGGAAGCCGACGCCCTGCACCTGCCCGTGCACCCATGCGGTCAGCCGGACCTGGTCAGCCTGTGGGTCAGGCTCTGACATCGGTGACATCGACAACCTCGAACTTGACTTCCGTGCCCGACTTCAAGGTTCTTCCGACCGTGCAGGCTTGGTCGACCGCGCGTTGCACGATCGTGAGCACGCGCGCCCGCTCGGTGTCGTCCAGGCCGGACAGGTCCAGCTCGAGGCTTTCTTCTAACAGCGGATAGCGTTCCTGATCGCGGTCGGCATCCCCGGACACCCGAATCTTCGCTTGGTAGTCGTCGCCGAGGCGACGGGCCACCGGGTGGTCGCTGGCCATACCGCTGCACGCGGCGAGCGCGATCTTGAGCAGCTCACCCGGGGTGAAGACACCGTCGACGTCCTCGGAGCCGATGAGGACTTGCGCGCCGCGCGAGCTGTGCCCGGTGTAGCGGCGCACTCCGGTGCGTTCTGCCCACAGTTCCGTCATGGGTTCTTTCTACCGGGTCTGCTGCGGACCGAGATCGACCGCAGCATGAAGGCGGCCGGACGCGTTCGCCCGGCCGCCTTTGCAAGCACTTCAATCAGATGGCTGTCACAAGCTGCCCAACAACGTGTCGGTCAGTCCGATGAGCTCAATCTCGGGAGCGTCGACCAATTGTCCGATGCCCTGGAAGGCATAACTGGCACCGTCGATGATGTCACTACTACCGAAATCACCCGCAGCCGTCGTGAAATCGGTCTGGGCATTGGCGAGGGCTTGGGCGACATCGGCGCTGGTAGCCGCCAGAGTCGTTGGATCAGGGAGTTCGGGGAAGGAGAAATAGGTGCCTGCGCCGGTGTAACCCTCAAAGAGTTCCGCATATCCGTTGTACGAGACATCAGCTGTGGGAGCGAGCAAGTAGTCGTTAAGCCCGGCAAAGCTCCAGCCCAGACCGTCGGGCACATCAAGATTGCTGAAGTCCGATGACGCGGTGGCGTAATCAGCGTTACCTGCGGCGATAGTGTCCTCAAGTGAATTAGTGATGGCGTCAGCGTGCGCCGCGGGAGCGGTCAGCTGGGCCAGCGCAGCAAACAGCATCCCGCCGGCGGCTGCGCCGATGCCGACAACTGCGCCGCCCCGTCGATGCAGGCTACTGGTCCGCTGGTGGCGTGCGTGGGTCATTAATCTCCCCCTAATTTCTTGGTGTACGTATGACGCACACTTACGTTTTACACAGACAAATCTCAGCGATCTCAGCAGGGGGCGCAACCTGGGTGACCCGGTAACGCTCGTTCGTTATCAACCTGTGATGTTGATCTTGTTGTCCAGAAGCGGCTTCCGACAACCGGATTCACCGTCACAGATGTCGCACCGCCCAGATGGCAATAACTCTCGCTTGCGCTGGAGAGGATGAATGCGTGATCACGACCGAAGAAATCCGACGGTGGGCCATGGCCTTGCCGGAGGTGACCGAGACGTCGAATGCCAGGTTCAAGGTGCCCGTGTTTCACGTCTCCGGTAAGACGTTCGTGGGCATGGGCAGAAACCAGGTAGAAACCACGACACCGCTATCTTCTGCATCCCTGAGGACGCCGCCGATGCCGCCGCCGCAGCGAACCCGGACACCTACGAATCAGTGCGACGCCAAGACGCTCGACATAGCTTCCTCGGGCTGCAGGTGCGGCTGGCTGGAGTCGACCGGCCTCACGCGCAAGAACTCATAGAACAGGCGTGGCGGACCCAGGCGCCGAAACGTCTTGCATCGAGATCGACGCCAGCGCAGGAGATTTGAGCGAAGAGCGCGCCAGCGTCGATTCGACACGCCCGCGGGCCCGAAGTCAATGCCGAGGGCGCGGCTGACAGCGCGGACAGTAAAAGGACGAGCGGTTCATGAACTTCTCCCTGCGCATCACCGCGCCGCACCGCCGACAGGGTTTGCCATCGCGGCCGTAGGCGTTCAGCGACCGGTCGAAGTAGCCGGATTGACCGTTGACGTTGACGTAGAGCGAATCAAACGAGGTACCGCCCTGCGTCAGCGCGTCATCCATCACCTCGGCGGCCGCTTCGAGCACCTCGGCCAGCCGCCGACGAGTCAGCGAGTCGGCGAGGCGCGCGCCGTTCACCTTGGCACGCCACAACGCTTCGTCGGCGTAGATGTTGCCGATTCCCGACACCACGGTCTGGTCGAGCAGCTGGCGTTTGATCTCGGAATGCTTGCGCCGCAAGACGTTAACTACTGCGTCGATGTCGAATCGCGGGTCGAGCGGGTCACGCGCCAGGTGGGCGACCGGGGCCGGCACTACACTGCCGTCAACCGTCACCAGCTCGGCAAGCAGCCACCCGCCGAAAGTCCGCTGGTCGGCGAAGCTCACCGTCGTGCCGTCGTCGAGCAACGCCGAGATCCGGACATGGTCGGTGCGCGGAACCGTCCCCCCCGCCGCTCCGCGGCTGGGGGTGCCCCCACCCAGCAGCATCTGTCCGCTCATGCCGAGGTGAACGACGAGAGCCTGCTCATCGCTGCCCGGCCCGTCCAGCGTCAGCCACAGATACTTGCCGCGCCGATCGGTGCCGGTGATCCGCGCGTCCAGCAGCCGCGCCGTCAGGTCGGCGGGGCCGGCCTCGTGGCGGCGCACCGCGCGGGGGTGATGCACTCGGACGGCGGCGATGGTCCGGCCCACCACATGGGCCTGCAATCCGCGCCGCACCACCTCAACCTCGGGTAGTTCGGGCATTACGTCACGCGCTGTCGAGCACGTTCAGCGCTTTCCAGGCCGCTGCCGCGGCGTGCTGCTCGGCTTCTTTCTTGGACCGGCCCACACCCGATCCGTATTCGGTATCCGTCACGACCACGACGGCGGTGAACTCTTTATGGTGGTCGGGTCCGGTCGAGGTGACCTGATACGACGGCGCGCCCAGACCCCGGGCCGCCGTCAATTCCTGCAGGCTGGTCTTCCAGTCCAGTCCGGCACCCAGCGTGGGTGCGGCATCGAGCAGCGCACCGAACAACCGCAGGATCACCTCCCTCGCCGTGTCCATTCCGTGGTGCAGGTAGATCGCTCCCAACAGCGATTCCATGCTGTCGGCCAGGATGCTGGATTTGTCAGCCCCGCCGGTGTTGATCTCGCCGCGGCCCAATAGCAGGTACACCCCAAGCCCTTGATCGGTCAGGTTCCGTGCGACTTCGGCGAGCGCCTGGGTGTTGACCACGCTGGCCCGCAGTTTGGCCAGATCGCCCTCGGAACGGTCGGGATGGCGGTGAAACAGTTCGTCGGTGACGGTCAGACCCAAGACGGCGTCGCCGAGAAACTCCAAGCGCTCGTTGGTGGGTAGACCGCCGTGCTCGTAGGCGTAGCTCCGGTGGGTCAGCGCCAAGGTCAGCAGCTCATCGGGCAACTCGACGCCAAGCGCGTCGAGCACCTCAGTCACGACCGCCCCCGTCCCCGTCGGGGCGCAACATTGTGGCCAACTTGGCCCAGCGCGGGTCGATCTGGTCATGGTGATGACCGGGCTCGGCGGTTGCCAGCTGGACGCCGCACTGCGGACATAGCCCCGGGCAATCCGGTTGGCACAGCGGCGAGAAGGGCAATTCCAGCCCAACCGCGTCGATGATCGGCTGCTCGAGATCGACGATGTCGTCAACGACCCGACCGACCTCGTCTTCCTCGGTGGTCGCCTCGGTGATGCTGTCCGGATAGGCGAACAGCTCGGTCATCTGAACTTCGACCCGCCCGGTGAACGGCGTCAGGCAGCGGGCACATTCGCCGGCGGTGGGCGCGACCAGCGTGCCGGTCACCAGCACACCTTCGGACACCGACTCGACCCGCAGATCGAGGTCCAATGGAGCGCCGGACTGGATTCCGATCAGCTCGAGGCCGATGCGCGACGGGCTGGGCACGATGTCGTGCACGGAGAACATCGATCCCGGGCGTCGTCCTAGCCTCGCGATATTGAGGGCTAGGGGCGAGTCCGATCGCGGCTGTGCCGGTTGGCTGTGCTGCCGGGCCATAGCGGCAATCCTACGGGCGGCCGGAAGCAGTCTTGCGCCGCCGGACCACCGGTACGAGCGCTAACGCTGCGCGTAGTCGTGCACGCCCGCCGCGGTCCGTAGTTGATGGCGGCCGCGGTTGACCGAGCGCAGGGTGCTGTTGAGGTGCTCTTCGAACTCGGCGAGCTTGCCGTCGACGTAGATGTCACATTCACCGCGCAGCCGGTCGGCTTCGGCGTGCGCCGCGTCGATGAGCCTGGTGGACTCGGCGTTGGCCGATTGCACGACCTCGGTCTGCGAGACCAGGCGCTGCTGTTCTTTGATGCCCTCTTGCACGGCTTTCTCGTACGAGATGTTGCCGTTTTCGACCAGCCGGTCGCATTCCGCCTTGGCGCGGCTGGTGGTGGCCTCATACTCGCGTTTCGCCGCTGCTGCGATGCGAACCGCTTCCTCACGCGCTTCGGAAACCATCCGCTCGCTGTGCTGACGCGCCTCACCCACCATCCGGTCGGCCTGAGCCTTGGCGTCGGCCAAGATCCGGTCCGCCTCCGCGCGCGCGTGGTTGACCATCGATTCGGACTCCGTGTTCGCCGAGGACATTACGGAGTCGGCATGCGCCTTGGCCTCGTGCAGCAGCGAGTCGCGGGCGTCCAGCACGTCCTGGGCATCGTCCAACTCGCCCGGGATCGCGTCCTTGATGTCATCGATCAGCTCGAGCACGTCGCCGCGGGGCACCACGCAGCCCGCGGTCATCGGCACACCACGAGCTTCCTCGACGATCGCGCCCAGTTCGTCGAGCGCCTCAAAAACTCGGTACACGGCAACACCCTCCCGGCGTCGTTGTTTGTTACCAGTGTGCCTGGCGTTACGTCTGTGACTAGGTTGCCAGGCCCGGTGTGTCGCACATTGACGAGCCAAAACCGCGCCCACTCACCTGCACACTTGCCGTCATTATGTCGGGTCGGGCAGATTTGCGGCAATTATGGATGGCGCAGCATGAGCCGCGAGCCCTGAGCGGCGTCGCGGCGTGCGCGGGCACGCAAGGACCACCCGCCGGTAGGCTTATACCCCCCTGGGGTATAGATGATCAGGCCGATGCAGGCGGACGGCCGGAACGGAGAGTCTGGTGGCAACTGAAGCGGCGCGAGCGCTCGGGCATGCGTTGGCGCTGGCCGGATCGATGACATGGGAGATCCTGTGGGCATTGATCGTGGGCTTCGCCCTGTCGGCGGTGGTGCAGGCCGTTGTGCGTCGATCGACGATCGTGGCGTTGATGGGCGACGACCGGCCCCGCACGCTGGCTGTCGCGGCGGGACTGGGCGCCGCGTCCTCGTCGTGCTCGTATGCCGCGGTCGCGCTGGCCCGCTCGCTGTTCCGCAAGGGCGCCAACTTCACCGCCGCAATGGCCTTCGAGATCGGTTCGACCAATCTGGTGGTGGAGTTGGGCATCATCCTCGCGCTGCTGATGGGCTGGCAGTTCACCGCGGCGGAGTTCGTCGGCGGCCCACTGATGATCGTGGTACTGGCCGTGTTGTTCCGACTGTTCGTGCGCTCACGACTTATCGACGCCGCCCGTCGCCAGGCCGATCAAGGATTAGCCGGGGCGATGGAAGGCCATGCGGCCATGGACATGTCGGTTCAGGGTGAGGGTTCGTTTTGGCGGCGGCTGTTGTCGCGAGAAGGGTTCACCTCGGTTTCACACGTGTTCGTCATGGAATGGACCGCCATCCTTCGTGATCTGATCCTGGGGCTGTTGATCGCTGGCGCCATCGCTGCCTGGGTGCCCGAATCATTTTGGCAACGCTTCTTTTTCGTTGATCATCCGGTTTTGTCGACGCTGTGGGGGCCGATCGTGGGACCCGTCGTAGCGATCGTCTCGTTCGTCTGCTCGATCGGCAACGTGCCGCTAGCGGCGGTGCTGTGGAACGGCGGCATCAGCTTCGGCGGAGTCGTCGCGTTCATCTTCGCCGACCTGTTGATCCTGCCGATCTTGAACATTTATCGGAAGTACTACGGCACTGCGATGATGCTCACGCTGCTGGGCACCTTCTACGTTGCGATGGTCGCAGCCGGCTATCTCGTCGAATTGATCTTCGGCGCAGCCAATCTCATTCCGTCGCAGCACAATGCAACGGTGATGCACGCCGGGATTTCGTGGAACTACACCACCTGGCTCAATATCGTCTTCCTCGCGCTGGCCACGGTGCTCGTCGTACGGTTCGTGGCGACGGGCGGCATCCCGATGCTGCGGATGATGGGCGGCTCGCCCGACGCCGAACACGATCACCACCACCACAGTCAACACTGTGACTAGCGAAACGACCCTGCGGATGAGGCGCTGACCAAACGCTCAGGTTGGCGACGGGATGGGGGTGGCTTGCTACCCTTTCGCGATGCACTGTCAGGCCAGGTACCACGCTCGCCGTTTGGTAGCCACGGTATTCGTCGTTGCCGGCGCTTGCATGGTGGTGCCGATCGGCGATGAGCCAAACGCCGTGGCCGCGCCGAACATCGCTGGAACGGCAGTTTTTCTCGACCCAGGCCACAACGGTCAATACGACGCCTCAATGACCCGGCAAGTCCCAAACGGCCGCGGCGGCACAAAGGAGTGCAACACGACTGGAACTGCGACCGACGACGGCTATCCCGAACACGCCTTCAACTGGGACGTCGCCTTACGCATCCGTGATGCACTCAACCAGATGGGTGTGCACACTGCGATGTCACGGGACAATGACAATTCCCTGGGGCCCTGCGTTGATCAGCGCGCCGCCCTCGCCAACGCGATGCGCCCGAACGCAATAGTGAGCATCCACGCCGACGGTGGGCCGGCGTCCGGTCGCGGATTCCACGTCAACTATTCCAGTCCGCCGCTAAACGACGCACAGGCCGGACCCGCCTTGCGGCTGGCGCAGACCATGCGTGATTCGCTGGTCGCGGGCGGCCTGCAGCCCTCCACATACGTCGGGTCGAACGGCCTATACGGCCGCGCGGACCTCGCTGGCTTAAATCTCGCGGAGTACCCGGCGATTCTTGTCGAGCTCGGCAACATGAAGAACAGCGACGACGCGGCTCAGATGGAAAGCCCGGATGGCCGGGCAAAATACGCCGCGGCAGTCACTCAGGGGATAGTCGCCTATCTCGGCGGATAAGCTTTGTTGGCAGCGCACATCCCTAAACGAGGATTGTCGAACACGATGTCACAGCGTCTTGCAATCGGCTCTGCCGACTAAGCATTCACACCATGTGCGCCACTGGCGACCGACGACAACAGCAAACCACGTCGCCAGCGCGGTCGCGGCACTCGCATGCTGTCCGTTATTGCCGGCCGTCACAGCCTTGTTGATGACCGTGTCCATCGTCGCGACAAGCTTTGTAGTACCGGGTTCAGCTCCGAGCGACGCGGGGATGACGCTGGCGGCAGAGTTCACCGAGCTGGAGCAAAGACTGCACGCCACGATGGGCCTTGTCGTCAGCGCCGTAGGCGCCAACCCTCAGCAGCTGGTCCTCGGTGAGTGGGCAAGCGGACCTGCGTGGTCGACGATAAAAGTGCCGCTCATCATCGCCGCCCTGGGCGAAGAACACCCGCCGGTGATCACCGACTCGATGCGGGCTGCGATCACCGAGTCCGACAATGCGGCCGCCGAGTCAATCTGGGAGAAGCTGGGCGACCCGGTAACGGCAGCCCA
The DNA here is from genome assembly GCA_963743145.1 of uncultured Actinomycetota bacterium. GTDB lineage: Bacteria > Actinomycetota > Actinomycetes > Mycobacteriales > Mycobacteriaceae > Mycobacterium. The sequence continues at coordinate 167,113 of CAVUOR010000003.1, forward strand.
CAAAGTCGAAGACGTCCTGAGCAAATACGGCGATCCGACGACGGTGCAGTGGCGCAAGGTGCGGCCCGAATTCACTGCCTTCGGCCAGACGATCTGGTCGTTGACCAACCAGGCCCGGTTCACCGCGGGCGCGGTGTGCGACCCGGCCAACGCACCGGTCTTCCAGCTGATGGGTCAAGTGGTGACCGATCAGCGCTGGGGCCTCGGGCTAATCCCGAACACCCGGTTTAAAGGTGGATGGGGGCCGTCACCCACCGGTAGTTATCTGGTGCGCCAGCTCGGAGTACTAGAGATGCCGACCGGACTGACCGCAGTTGCCGTGGCTACCCAGCCGGCATCAGGGTTATTCGCCGACGGCACTGCAGAACTCACCGAAGCAAGCAAATGGTTGACCCAGCACCTCGCGGCGTTACCCGTCGGCCGTTGCGACCACCAATAGAGGTAGACCCGCCCAATAGAGGTGGCCCGAGCATTGATTCAACTCGCATCCGACGCGAGTTGGGAGCAGGCAAGTATCCTCTTGCAAGCCCGCGGGATCGCCGGTACCGCCATTCGCCCTACCCCAACAATGCGGCCAGTACAACCCGCCTTGGATTCTGATCGTTGCTGATTTCCCGGCTCCGGTGATGGTTACGAAGCAGGTATTCGGGCCACGCGGCTACTTCTGTTCAACCCGCAGCGGATCGCGTGATTCCCACGGTGCGGCATCGTCAGTCGACGGGTTTCCGGCACGGTAGAGAAGCTGTTTGAGTTGGCGTCGTTCGGTGGAGCTGAGGTGGGCAAGTATTCGGTCCTCAGCCGCCTCGACGACTGCTTCCGCACGCTTGAGTAGCACTTTGCCCTTGCGGGTTAGCTGAGCAGGCAATGCACGGCCTGACGGCGCCGTCGCAGGGCGGGTCGACAACGCCCATATCCTGCAGCCCCTGCAAAACCTGGTTCATCGCCTGGGCCGTCACGTGGGTGTGACGGGCAAGCTCGGCGCTGGTACGGCCGGGATACGACTCGAGAATGCGCATGCAGACAAACTCGGGCAGTCCGAGCCCGAGCGGTCGCAACGCCGTCGCTGCCTCTGGTCGCAATCGCGCCATCAACCGGCGCAGCAGAAAGCCCAGCGATTGGTCCGCGGATTCCCTCATCTCCACCATGCTGGCACGGATCGCCTGGTCGCAGGCCCCAATTAGTCAGCGAGTCGCTCGGCGATCCATCTTCATATCAAGTTTGTTGACACGCATCATAGGGCCGGGTATCAAGTAACTAGAGATAAAAGTTGGCGACTGGATCGGTTGTCTGGTCGCCGTTACCTAAAGGAGAACAAGGGTGTTCGGTGGTGGATTTTCTGGTGGCCCCGGCTGGGGCGGACCAGGCTTTGGTGGACACGGTGGACACGGTGGACCTGGCTGGGGCGGACCTGGCTTCGGTGGACCCGGCTTTGGCGGACCCGGCTTCGGCGGCGGACCCGGCTGGGGCGGACCCGGCGGCGGCGGGGGCCGGCGGCGGCGGACCCGGCTGGGGCGGACCCGGCGGCGGCCGAGGCTGGGGTGGCCACGGATGGGGTAAGCACGGCAGGGGTGGACACGGCCGGGGCGGCCACGGCTTCGCGCGAGGACGCAAGCGCGTGTTCATCGGCACCGCTGCGTTGCTGTTGGAGGGGCCGGCCAACGCCGAGCAGATCGTAGAACGCGTTTCGGACGCGACGGGCGGCGCTCTGCATCCTCCGCAGGAGATCGTTGAGTTCGCCATCGCACGACTGGCCTTCCGCGGCTTCGTGACGGTCAGCGACGGAGTCGCTACCCTGACCGAGCGCGGCACGAATGTGTTGGAGTGGAAGGGCATCAGCAGCGAAGGCATCCGCGCGATGCTCGGTCAAGCCGCAAAGTTCGCCGACTTCATGAAGATCCGTTGGGGACTCGTCGAACTGGCCGGGCTCACGCGAACGATCATGTGGCGTGGCACGGATGCGCAGAAGGAGAAGCTCGCCGAGGCTCGCGGCAAGGTCCTTGCTGCGATCAACGAGGCGAAGCAATCATTGCACGCCGCGCTCGCTGAGAGCTGAGACTGAGAGTGAGGAACCAAACCACCAGCGCGGCCGTGGCGTATGCCCGGCCGCGCTGGTGATTCTCCAGTTACCCTCGCGCGCGCAGTTTTTCGGCCAGCCGGCGGTTCACCGGCTCGGGCAGCAGCTCGGAGACATCGCCGCCAAGCATCGCAACTTCTTTGGCCAGCGACGACGACACGAATGAGTACCGCGGCGTGGTCGCGACGAAGAAGGTGTCGACGCCGGCGACGTGTTTGTTCATCTGCGCCATCTGCAGCTCGTATTCGAAGTCGGTGCCGGTGCGCAGACCTTTCACGATGGCCGTCATCCCGAGCGACCTGACGAAATTAACCACGAGACCTTCGCCGGGCTCCACTCGCAGATTGCGCAGGTGCTCCGTCGACTCCTCGATCATCGCGATCCGCTCGTCAAGGTCGAACATGCTTTTTTTGGCGGGGTTGAACAGGATCGCCACCACCACTTCGTCGAACTGGGCCGAGGCACGCTCGAAGACGTCGATGTGGCCCAACGTCACCGGATCGAATGATCCCGGGCATACCGCGCCGCTCATGACCCGCGCCGGCGACGATGCAGAACGAAGTGATGAAGAGGAGCGGCGCCCATGAGCGATGAGGCTACACGCTGGCCGGGACCCATTCGGCCAGCTCCAGACGGGTGTCGCCGTAGACCCGTTGCTGCCAGGGCTGCCAGCCGGCTGGCCAGTTCAGTGGTGCACCGCTGACCGCACGCTCAACTACGACGACGGTCCCGTGACGCACCCAGCCGTTGGTGGTCAACGCCTCCAGGACCGCCTCGACCTCTTTCGCGTCGACGTCGTAAGGCGGATCGGCCAGCACCAGATCGACTGGTGTTTGCGCTCCGGCAACCAGCACGGCCGACACCGCTGCGCGGCGGAGCGTCGCGCCACTCAGGCCAAGGCGCGCAATGTTGTCGGCGAGAACGGCCGCCGCTCGGTGGTCGGACTCCACGAACACCGCCGACGTCGCCCCGCGGGAGAGCGCCTCGAGACCCAGCGCGCCCGAGCCGGCGTACAGGTCCAGCACCGACACACCGGACAGGTCCCTTCGGGCGGTCACGATGTTGAACAACGATTCGCGCACCCGATCGGTGGTCGGCCGCGTTCCTCGCGGCGGGACCGCGATGCGCCGCCCCCCGGCGACGCCGCCGATGATCCGCGTCAGGGGGTCCGCCCCTGCGAAGCGGGGTCCCCACCCGCTTGCCGGGGATGCAGCACCACCAGCAGGTCGCCGCCCTCCACCTGCTCTGTGGCCGACACCGCGACCCGTTCGACAGTCGCATCGGCGGGGGCAGTGATCGGGGCTTCCATTTTCATTGCCTCGATGGTCGCGATGGCCTGGCCGGCGCTTACCTTGTCGCCCACGGAGACGCCGACGGTGACGACACCGGCGAAGGGTGCCGCGACGTGGTTGGCATTGGTCCGGTCAGCCTTCTCTGCAGTCGGAACGGCGCTGGCGATACTGCCGTCACGCACCTCCACCGGCCGCAGCTGGCCGTTGATGATGCACACCACCGTGCGCATACCGCGTTCGTCGGGCTCGGAGATGGCTTCCAGGCCGATCAGCAACTCCACGCCGGGCTCCAGTTGCACCCGGTGTTCTTCGCCCTGTCGCAGGCCGTAGAAGAACTGGTTGGCCGACAGCCGCGACGTGTCGCCGTAGGATTCCCTGTGCCCTTCGAATTCCTTTGTCGGGCTAGGGAATAGCAGCCGGTTGAGGGTGGCTTGCCGTTTCGGCCCAACCAGCGCGAGTGCGGTCTCGTCCTCGGGCGTCAGTTCCTGGACGGGCTTGGCCGGGCCACGTCCGGATAGCGCCTTGGTGCGCAGCGGTTCCGGCCATCCGCCGGCCGGATCGCCCAACTCCCCCCGCAGGAAACCAAGGACTGACTCGGGGATATCGAGTCGCGCTGGTTCTGCAGCGAATTCGTCTGCACTCACACCCGCACCCACCAACGCCAGCGCCAGATCGCCGACCACCTTCGACGATGGCGTGACCTTGATCAGCCTGCCCAGCACCCGATCCGCACCGGCGTAGGCCTCTTCGATCTCCTCGAACCGATCCCCCAGTCCCAGCGCAATCGCCTGCTGACGCAGATTCGACAACTGGCCGCCCGGGATCTCGTGGTGATAGACCCGGCCCGTCGGCCCTGGCAGCCCAGATTCGAAGGGAGCATACACTTTTCGCAGTGCCTCCCAGTAGGGCTCCAACGCGCATACCGCCGACAGCGACAGACCGGTGTCGTACTCGGTGTGCGCGGCGGCCGCGACGATCGAGCTCAGCGCCGGCTGGCTGGTGGTTCCCGCCATCGGCGCCGCAGCACCGTCGACTGCGTCGGCGCCGGCCTGCCAGGCTGCCACGTAGCTGGCCAGCTGACCGCCGGGTGTGTCATGGGTGTGCACGTGCACGGGCAGGTCGAAGCGGCTGCGCAGCGCGCCGACCAGTTGTCGCGCAGCCTGCGGCCGCAACAGCCCGGCCATGTCTTTGATGGCCAGCACGTGTGCGCCGGCATCCACGATCTGGTCGGCCAATTTCAGGTAGTAGTCCAGCGTGTAGAGCTGCTCGCCCGGGTCGGATAGGTCCCCGGTGTAGCACATCGCGACTTCGGCGATCGCAGAACCGGTTTCGTGTACCGCGTCGATCGCCGGGCGCATCGACTCGAGGTTGTTCAGCGCGTCGAAGATTCGGAAGATGTCTATGCCGGTGGCGGTTGCCTCCTCGACGAAGGCCGAGGTCACCAGCTCCGGATATGGCGTGTAGCCAACGGTGTTGCGGCCCCGCAGCAGCATCTGCAGGCAGATGTTGGGCATCGCTTGCCGCAGCGCGGCCAGCCGCTCCCAGGGGTCCTCTTTGAGGAAGCGCAGCGCGACATCGTAGGTCGCGCCGCCCCAGCACTCCACCGACAGCAGCTGGGACATAGTGCGGGCGATGTAGGGCGCGACCATCGCAAGACCACTGGTGCGCACCCGGGTGGCCAGCAATGACTGGTGGGCATCGCGGAACGTCGTGTCAGTAACGCCCACGGCCGGTGACTTCCTGAGCCAGCTCGCGAAACCCTCCGGCCCCAGCTCGACCAACCGTTGTTTGGACCCCGGCGGCGGTGCGATCTCGAGGTCGACCTCGGGCAGCTTGTCGTGCGGGTACACCGTCGATGGTCGTGAGCCGTGCGGTTTGTTTACGGTGACTTCGGCCAGATAGTTGAGAATCTTGGTGCCACGGTCTGCCGACGATCGCGCAGTCAGCAACTGCGGGCGCTCGTCGATGAACGACGTGGTGATGTGGCCGGCCTGAAAGTCCGGGTCGTCCAGGACCGCTTGCAGGAACGGGATATTCGTCGAAACGCCACGAATGCGGAACTCCGCGATCGCGCGCCGGGCCCGGTTCACCGCGGTCGGGAAGTCACGGCCCCGGCAGGTCAGCTTGACCAGCATCGAGTCGAAGTGGGCACTGATCTCCGCGCCCAGATTCGTCCCGCCGTCCAGCCGGATGCCCGCGCCGCCCGGGCTGCGGTAGGCGCTGATCCGACCGGTGTCAGGCCTGAAGCCATTGGCCGGGTCCTCGGTGGTGATCCGGCACTGCAGCGCGGCGCCATGCGGTCGAATCGTGTTCTGCCGCAAGCCCAGGTCGTCGAGGGACTCACCGGAGGCGATGCGCAGCTGGCTGGAGACCAAGTCGACGTCGGTGATCTCCTCGGTGACCGTGTGCTCGACCTGGATCCGTGGATTCATCTCGATGAAGACATGATGGCCGCGTTCGTCCAGCAAGAACTCCACGGTGCCCGCGCAGCTGTACTCGATGTGACGGGCGAAAGCCACCGCGTCGACACAGATCTTGTTGCGCAATTCCTCGGCCAGGTTAGGCGCGGGTGCCAGTTCGACCACTTTCTGGTGGCGCCGCTGCACACTGCAGTCCCGCTCGTAGAGATGGATCACGTTGCCGTGTGCATCGGCCAAAATCTGAACCTCGATGTGGCGCGGTTTGATCACCGCCTGTTCGAGGTAAACCGTCGAATCCCCGAACGCCGACTCGGCTTCCCGGCTGGCGGCCTCGATGGCCTCGGGCAGCGCGGCGGCATCGGTGACCCGCCGCATCCCCCGGCCGCCGCCTCCGGCGACCGCCTTGACGAACAACGGGAATTGCAGATCCGCCGCGGCGGACACCAGCTCGTCGACGGATGCCGAAGGCGCGGACGACTTCAGGACGGGCAGGCCAGCTTCGCGCGCCGCTGCAATCGCACGCGACTTATTGCCGGTCAGCTCGAGCACTTCGGCGCTGGGGCCGACAAATGTGATACCCGCCCGAGCGCACGCGGCCGCCAGCTCCGGGTTCTCCGACAAAAACCCGTATCCCGGGTAGACGGCGTCGGCGCCGGCACGGCGTGCGTTGTCGACGATTTCATCGACCGACAGGTACGCCCGCACCGGGTGACCGATCTCGCCGATCTGGTAGGACTCGTCGGCCTTGAGACGGTGCACCGAGTTTCGGTCTTCGTACGGATAGACGGCGACGGTGCCGACCCCGAGCTCATAGGCAGCTCGGAAAGCACGGATGGCGATCTCACCGCGATTGGCAACCAGCACTTTGGAGATCATCCGCGTCTCCCAACTCGGTTCGTCACAGCAGCGTCGACCAGTAGTCCCAGAACCGGGCCAGAATCAGCAGAAAGACCGCGGTGAACCAGAGCGTGGCGATCGGCCACCGCCAACGGTAGAGCTCGCGCGCCACCGCCCCGCCGTCATTATCGTCGGAAGGTCCGAAAGCTATCGAGGCGACCACCACCAGCAGCGAGATGGTCGCTACCCACACCACCATGCAATACGGGCACAACGCCCCGATGCGGTAGAGGCTCTGGAAAATCAGCCAATGCACGAACAGGGTGCCGGCCAGTGTCCCAGCGGCCAGTCCGACCCAATACCAGCGCGGCAGAGAGACTTTCGTCACCGCCAAAACACCGGTGACCACCACGACGCTGAACGCGGCGATGCCGATGAGCGAGTTAGGAAAACCTAGCGCCGATGCTTGCGGCGTTGTCATCACCGAGCCGCACGACACGATCGGGTTGATGCTGCACGACGGGACATAGGACGGGTTAACCAGAATCTTGATCTTCTCGACCGTGAGTGTCGCCGACGCGATCAGCCCGGTCACCCCGGCGATCAGCACCCACCATGCGCTGGCAGGCGATGAACGCACCGTGGGCTCGGGCGAGGGCGCCGGATGGTCAATCGGCTCGCCAGATTGCGCTGACACCGCGGCGGTCACGACGCCGCTGGACTCGCAGCCGAGTCGAGGCCCGGGACGTCGCCGACGATCTCTTTGATCTTGGCGACCAACGCATCCGGCGTCGACCACTGGTAGTCCTGGCCGTTGATGCGGATCGTCGGGGTGCCGTGAATGCCCGCGGCCTTAACCAATCCGTTCACCATCGACAGGTACTTGCCGCTATTGACGCAGTTCGGCACCGTGCCGACTACACCGGCCACCCGGGCATACTCGATCAATTGGGCGTTGTCGGGAAACGTCGAGCCGGTCTCGGAGGGTTGAATGTTGGGGCGATACAGCGTGGTGTGGAATCGCCGGAAGGCGTCGATCGATTCGTCGGCGACGCAGTAGGCCGCGTTGCCGGCTCGGGACGAATACTCGTCATTTTCCGGCCTGCTCAGGAACCCCAGCATGTAGTAGTCGGCGGCGATGGCACCGCTGTCGATCAGCTTCGCCACCGTGGGTCCGAAGTTCCGCTCGAAGTTGCCACAGGCCGGGCAGAGGAAATCCTCGTAGAACGAGACGACCGCCTTGGGATCCTTGCTGCCGTCCTTGGTGATCAGCTTGCTCGATGTCACCCGCACCGCGCGCTGGCTGTCGGAAGTCTTTTTCTCGTGCGAGATCACGATGTAGCCGACCAGGACGACGGCAAAGATCACCACGATCGCGGTGAGCCCGATCCTTACCACCAGATCGCGTCTGCGCCCGGCGGCATTGAGGTCGTAGCTGGCGGGGCGTTTCGATTTGGCGGCTTTCTCGCCCATGGACTTACTCACCCTCCGTTATGTGATCGTCGGCTTGGCTGATCCGACCGCGGCACGGCCTGCGATAGCTCCCTAGCCTACCGTCGCTATTGCCAGGTCAGTTCGGCGACGGCGCAGGTCGGTAGTGGAGCGCTCAGACGCGGCTGAGGTGAGCACGCAACGCCGAAATCAACTCGGACGTTGCCACCGCACTGCCGCCGCCAAGCGGGAACAAGGTGGCGAACCCATGGGTCAGCGACCCGAAAGAGCGCAAGTCGACGGGAGTCCCGGCAGCGCGCAGCGCCGCGGCGTACCGATCGCCCTCGTCACGCAGCGGGTCGAAGCCCGCAGTCGCGATCAGTGCGGGCGGCAACCCAGCCAGCGAGTCGGCCAACAGCGGCGATATCCGCGGGTCCGTCGGCTCGACGCCGGAGCCGCCGAGGTACTGAGCATCGAACCAGTCGATCTCGCGCTTGGTCAGCAAAAAACCCTCGGCAAACAGGCTCAACGACCTGGTCGGCGCGGTGCAGTCGATCCGCGGGTACATCAGCCACTGCAGCACCGGCTGAGGTTTTCCAGGGCCTTCGGCCCCATCGTCGCGCGCCAGCTGGGATACCACGGCCGCCAAGTTGCCACCGGCGCTATCCCCGCCGACGGCCACCTTGCCGGGGATCGCCCCGAGATCGCCGGCGTGTTCGTGGGCCCACCGAAAGGCCGCGTAGGCGTCCTCAACCGCGGCCGGCGCCGGGTGCTCAGGGGCTCGCCGGTAGTCGATCGACAGCACCTGGATGTCGGCGTCCCGGCAGGTCAGCCGGCATAGCGCATCGTGGGAGTCCAAGTCGCCGATCGTCCAGCCGCCGCCGTGGTAGAAGACCAGCAACGGCGCTGGCTCAGCGGTCGTCGGGCGGTAGTGCCGCGCTGGGATATCGCCGGCAGGTCCGGGTATCGACAGGTCGCTGACACCGACGTGCACCTGCGGGCCGGAAAACCCGGTGAGACCGTCCCGCATCACTGCGCGGGAAGCAGCGACGTCGTCAGCTACTGCCAGACCGTCCACCCCCAGCGCGTGCTGGGCCGACAGCATCAGCTGCAACGTCGGGTCAAGGGTATTGCCGTCGATCGTGATGGAACGACCCCAGGCCAGCAGTCGCGCGGCGCAGGTCGGCACCCACGGAAGCACCGTGGCACCGGCCTTGGTGGCGACGCTATGCAGCCGACCAGCCCACCCGCTCGACACTTTGAGCTGCAGGTGCGGGACGCCTGGCAGACTTCGTGTCATGGCTGCTCCCTCAGTCGCACTGAACGACGGTAATGGCATTCCTGCCCTCGGATTCGGCGTATTCAAGATCCCGCCCGCGGACACCGAGCACGCGGTGGGCACCGCGCTGCGCACCGGTTACCGCCATATCGATACCGCGGCGATGTACGGCAACGAACGCGAAACCGGTCGCGCGGTCGCCAAGTCCGGCCTGCCCAGAGACGAACTTTACTTGGTCACCAAGTTGTGGAATGCCGACCAGGGCTACGACAGCACGCTGGCGGCATTCGACGCCAGCATGGAGCGGCTGGGGATTGATTATCTGGACCTCTACCTGGTGCATTGGCCGATGCCGCAGCTGAACAAGTTCGTCGACACCTTCAAGGCGTTCGCCCACCTGCGCGACCGGGGCCGAATCCGGTCGATCGGGGTCAGCAATTTTGAACCCGAATACCTCAATGTCCTCATCGACGCCACCGGAATCGTGCCTGCCGTCAACCAGGTCGAGCTGCACCCACGGTTGCCGCAAACCGAGCTGCGCGAAATGCACGCCCGACTGGGCATCGCGACCGAGGCGTGGGGACCGCTCGGGCGGGGTTCCTTGCTGACCGACCCGAGAATCACCGCGGTCGCTGACGGCTGTAGCCGGACACCCGCCCAGGTTCTGATCCGATGGCATATCCAGCTCGGTAATATCGTCATCCCCAAGTCGGTGAACCCTAAGCGGATTGCGAGCAACTTCGACGTGTTCGATTTCAAACTCACCAGCAGCGAGATGGCGTCGATCTCTTCGCTCGACGACGGAAACCGGCTGGGTCCCCATCCACGAACCTTCAATTCCACAGGCAGGTAAATGACGTGACCGGCGGCGCCGCTGAGCCTTCCCACATCCCCTCCATCGCACTCAATGACGAGAACACGATGCCGGCACTTGGCCTCGGTGTCGCCGAATTGTCCGACGACGAAACCGAACGCGCGGTCTCGGCGGCATTGGAAATGGGCTATCGGCTGATCGATACCGCCGCGGTGTACGGCAACGAAGCCGCCGTCGGCCGCGCCATCGCGGCCTCCGGGATTCCCCGCGCCGAGCTGTTCGTCACGACCAAAGTGGCAAACGCCGACCAGGGTTTCAACACCGCCCAAGGTGCCTGCAAGGTCAGCCTGGATCGCCTCGGCCTGGACTACGTCGACCTCTTTCTCGTCCACTGGCCGATGCCGCAGCTGGGTAAATACGTGGACACCTTCGGCGGCCTGATTCAGGCCCGCGGCAACGGTTTGACCCGCTCGATCGGGGTGTGCAACTTCGCCGAAGAACACTTGGACGCGGTCATCGATCTGACCTTCGTCACCCCGGCGGTCAACCAGATCGAGTTGCACCCGCTGCTCAACCAGGCCGAGCTGCGCGCGGTCAACACCCAGCACAACATCCTCACCGAGGCCTACAGCCCGCTGGCGGTCGGCAGGTTGGTGGACAACCCGACGGTGACGTCCGTCGCCGCCGAATACAGCCGAACCCCCGCACAGGTACTGATCCGGTGGAGCCTGCAGCTGGGCAACGTGGTGATTCCGCGATCGGCCAAACCCGAGCGCATCGCCGAGAACCTCGACGTCTTCGATTTCGAGTTGGCCGTCGAACACATGGACGTGCTCAACGGGCTCAATGACGGCACCCGGGTGCGTGAGGATCCGCTGACCTACACGGGTACCTAGCTCGTTACCCGATGGGCAGGTGGCCGTGGCGTGACGCAGTGCATCGGCCGAAGCCTGGTCGACGGGGAGCGCATACCCGCGCGACACCGCGAGGTACTGCATCGCGTACTGGCACCAGAACGCGTTGTTGGGTGGCATCCACAGCGCCGGCTGTAAGTCGCCTTTGTCTTCGTTAGCCTTGCCGGACACCGCCAGCAGGTTGGCGGGATCGTTGGCGAAGCGGATCCGTTCGGCAGGGGGCCAGTCGTAGGCCCCCATGTCCCAAGCCAGCGCCAGCGGCACGATGTGGTCGATCTCCACCGACGCCCCGATACCGGCGCCGCGGTGGAAGTCGATGGTGGCGTTGGTATACGGGTCGTGCAAAATGCCGGTGGCGACGGCATCTGGGCATCGCTTGATGGAGATGTACGTCTTGTCGACGAGGTCGCGGTTGAGAATGTCGTCGCGGGTGTCGCATCCGTTGTGTCCGTCGGGCGCGTCATTGTCATCGGTCCAGGCGTCGCCGAACGCCGCGCGACGGTAGTCGTAGCGGTGGATCCTGATCGGCACCAACACGATTCCATTCAGCACATCGACGCCGGGTTGTACGGTCGGAACGTCGGCTTGCGCCGCGAACTCCTGAGCGCGCTCTCCCACCGAGGTGGCCACTACCTGATAGGCCACCAGCACCGCGAGCATCGCGATCGCCGAAAGCCACAACAACGTCCTGCGGTTCACGACTTGTCCAGGTATTCGATACGTTCGGTGCCGGTGAATGGTGCCGCCAGCAACGCCAGTCCGGGATTAAAGGCTTCATCGCCGTAGGCCTGTTGGCAGAAGTCCCGAGCCTCCTCGATGACTTGTTGGTGATCGATCAGCGACAGCAGCTGCAAAGTGATCGCACGACCGGACTGGCTGGCGCCCAACACATCTCCTTCCCGTCGCTCCTTGAGATCCAAGTCGGCGAGGGCGAAACCGTCTCGAGTGCCTGCGACGGCAGTTAATCGGCGGCCTGCCCGCGAATGAGGCGCGACCCAGCTCGCCAGCAGACACACGCTGGCATGCGCGCCCCGGCCGATGCGACCCCGTAATTGGTGCAACTGGCTGATGCCGAACCGGTCGGCGTCCATAACCAGCATCACGGTCGCGTTCGGGACGTCGACACCGACTTCGATGACGGTGGTGCACACCAGCACATCGATGTCGCCGGCACGAAATGCCGTCATCACGGCGTCTTTCTCATCGGCGGGTAACCGCCCATGCATCAGCCCGAGTCGCAGACCGGCCAGCTGGTCTCGGCCCAGCCGACCAAACAGCTCTTCGACTGTCGCCGAAGGCCTTTGATCCTTATCATTCTGGCCGCTGTTGTCACTGTCATCAATCCGCGGCGCCACCACATAGGCTTGGCGCCCTTGGGCAACCTCTTCGATGATGCGCCGCCAGGCCCGATCCAGCCATGCGGGCTTTTCCTTGACGAAGATGGCGGTCGTGGTAATCGGCTGGCGGCCACGGGGAAGCTCACGCAGTGTCGACGTCTCCAGATCGCCATAGACGGTCAGCGCCACCGTCCGCGGTATCGGCGTCGCCGTCATGACCAGCAGATGCGGCGTGGTTCCGGCAGGCGCCTTGGCCCGCAACTGGTCTCGCTGCTCGACGCCGAACCGGTGCTGCTCGTCGACGACCACCATGCCGAGTTGGTGGAACTCGACGGCATCTTGCAGCAGCGCGTGGGTGCCGACGATGATGCCGGCCTGGCCGCCGGTGATCTCGGCGCGCACTTGTTTCTTCTGGGCCTGTGACATCGAGCCGGTGAGCAGCGCCACCCGGGTGGCGTTATCCGCACCGCCGAGCTGGCCGCCCATGGCCAGCGGACCCAGCACATCGTTGATCGATTGGAGATGTTGTGCGGCAAGGACTTCCGTCGGCGCCAACAATGCGCACTGGTAGCCGGCGTCGACCATCTGCAGCATGGCCAGCACCGCCAAGATCGTCTTGCCGGACCCCACCTCGCCCTGCAGCAACCGGTTCATCGGGCGAGTAGCCCCGATTTCTGCCGATAGCACCTCCAGCACCTCGCGCTGTCCGGCGGTCAGCTCGAATGGCAGGCACTGCAGGAGTTCTTGCTTGAGGCCGTCCGGACGAGATAACGCCTGCGGCCCGGATTCGGACAGTTCGCTGTGGCGGCGAGTCACCAACGCCCATTGCAAGCCGACGGCTTCGTCAAACGTCAGCCGCTCGCGGGCACGCCGCCGGTCAACATCGTCTTCAGCCAGGTGGATGGCGCGCAGTGCCTCATCTTCGGAGACCAGTTTGTGCTTGGCGCACAGTGCTTTCGGCAACGGATCGGGCACCGGGTCCAGGACCTCGAGCACTTGGCGTACGCAGTTGAAGATATCCCAACTCTGCAATTTGGTGCTGGCCGGATAGATCGGGTAAAAGCGTCGCTCGAAGGCCTCTTGCAGCACCTCGCCACTGACAGCTTGCGACGCGTCGGCGATCATCTTCAGCGATCTGCTCCCCCGATTGACGCCGTCCGGCGAGTTCAGCACTAGGAAGTCAGGGTGGGTGAGCTGCATGGCGCCGCGGAAATAGCTAACCTCCCCGGACAGCATGACCCGAGCCCCCTTGGCGAGCTGGTCCTTGATCCATTTCTTGGGATGAAAGAAGGTGACGCTGACCTTGCTTCGGCCGGAACCCAGGGTGACGAGCAACAGCTTGTCTTTGGGCCGATTCCTGATCGGCCTCTCGACGACGTGGGTGATCTCGTCGACCACCGTGACGTGCTGACCTGCTACCGGCGGCTCGTCGTGGGCACTATCTGCACTGCGCACGCTGGTGCCCTCGACGTAGCTGCGCGGGTAGTGCCGAAGCAGGTCGTCGACGGTGCGGATACCGAATACCTCGTCGAGCGGGTCGGCGGCTTTGGCGCCAACGATGTATTGCAACCGGTCACTCAGCGTCGCCATGGCTACTCGACCCCCATCAGCAGCGCGTCGCCGCGATGCCCGGTGTGGTAGGTCATAAGCTCGATACCCGGGTGGTGGTCGTGCACGTGGGCGAGGAGCCGCTTGCGCAGCGCATCGGCCTCGCTTTCGCCCCCGATGCCAGCGCCGATCAGCGCCGTCACCAGCTCGCCACCGGCGGCCAGCAGCAAATCGATCAGGCCGGTTGCGGCGGAGGCGACGTCGGGAGCCACGATCAGCACCTCGTCGCCGGCGATGCCCAGGCCGTTGCCGGGCTCGCAGGTGCCGGCCCAGGTCAACGCCTTCTCGGTCGCGATGCGCACTGCCCCGTGCCGGGCGGCGCCGGCGGCGCGGGCCATGGTGTACCCGTCGTCGACTGCCGGCCGGCCCGGTTCGTGTACGGCCAGCGCCGCCAGCCCCTGCACCATTGATCCGGTCGGCAGCGGCACCACGTCGATGCCCCACCCGATGGCCGCGGTGCAGCCGGCCACTAGTTCCTCGGCGGCCACATAGCCGTTAGGCAACACCATCACCTGCGCGGCCCCGGTGTCGACGACGGCGCGCAACAGCGTTTGGGCGTGGACGTCGGTCAACGGGTCGGCGGCGTGTGGGCCGGGCCGCAGCACACAGGCCCCCTCGCCGGCGAACAGCTCGGCCGCACCCTCGCCGTCCACGACCGCGAGCACGGCGCGCTCTCTGGTCCAGCTGCCCGGCGGCAGTCCAGTGGCGCCGGCGCTCAACGCCGAAATCTGGATCCGCCTCGGATCACCGAACGCCAGACCCGCTTCGACGGCCGCCCCGGCGTCGTCGGTGTGGACATGGACGGAGTAACCGCCGACGACGCCAGACGTTGCGATGGCGACCGAATCACCGAGCTCGTCGAGCCGCTCGCGCAGCAGGTCGGCGCCTTCGACGTCGCACCCGCCGAGCAGGTACATCACCTCGAATTGCGGCGCAGGAGGTTGGGCGGCGGGTTCTGCCAGCTGCCGCGGTACGGCCTCGTAGACGGTGCGCGCGGGCGCCTGGCCGGTGATCGTCGAGCGCAACGCGTCGAGCAGGACCAGCAGACCCCGTCCACCTGCGTCGACCACCCCGGCGTCGCCCAGCACGTCGAGCTGCTCGGGGGTCTTCTCCAGCGCGATCACCGCGGCGTCGCCAGCGGCGATGATCGCCCGGACCAGCCCCTCCCCGCCGGTCTGCTCGACGGCACCGGCGGCCGCCCGCAACACCGACACGATCGTCCCGGTGACCTCCTGACCGCCCATCGAGGCGACAACCAGATCCACGCCGCGGCGCAACGCCGCGCCGAGCAGCGCCGCGTCTATCACGTGCACTTGACCACCGGATTCGGCGGCGGCGTCGGCCGTGACATCGGCAATACCCCGGAGAATCTGCGACAGAATCACCCCGGAGTTGCCGCGCGCACCGTTCAGCGCGCCCGCCGACAGGGCGGCGGCTACCCGGACCACATCGCCCGGTTGGGCCTCGGAACTGGCAACGGTGTTGGCCTCGGCCAGCGCCGAACGCATGGTGAACAGCATGTTGATGCCGGTGTCGGAATCGGCGACTGGGAACACGTTGAGCCGGTTGATCTCGTCGATGTGGGTGATGAGGTCGCCGACGGCCGTATGCGCCCAGTCGCGCAGCGCGGACGCGTCCAACGGACGATCCGGCCCAGCCAGCCCCGACCCCACTTCAAGCCACCTCCTCGCCCCGCTATCGGTGGGCGCTAGCCTATCCAGTGCGGCCGACAGCACAGGTCACATGGCACGCGGCGATTGTTGATCGTTTTGGCGGTTCCGCCCTATGGCGGCTATTCTGGCCTGGTCGCCGGGCCACCCGTCACCGGTTGTTTGGCCCCAGAGCTTTGAGGAGTTTCACGTATGGCTGCCGTCTGCGATATCTGCGGAAAGAGCCCCGGCTTCGGCAAGTCGGTGTCGCACTCCCATCGCCGGACCAGCCGCCGATGGGACCCCAACATCCAGAGCGTGCGCATTGCCACCCGCCCCGGCGGAAACAAGCACCGCATCAACGCCTGCACGTCGTGCATCAAGGCCGGTAAGGTCACCCGCGGTTAAGCGGACAAGCGTCCTCGACGGCTGAGTCGCCGGCAGCTTGGCACCCGGTTGGCAGTGGGTTGACCGCATGCCGCAGAATTTTGGGATCGGGTTCCGCTTCGGCGACAGCGACTAGCGGAGGGGCGACTGTGATAGCTAAACCGCTGACTGCGGCGACCGCGGCGATCGTTCTGAGCGCGATCAGCATGCCGATAGGTGCGGCGGCTCCGGCCGGGTTTCCCGATTTGAACGCGTTTACTCCGGTTGACACCAACATCTACATAGTCGGTAACCCCCGGAGTGCAACGATCGGCTTTATGGCCCCCGACGGAGTCGCATGCACCTGGCGTTATAGCTCGGACCCCAACGATCACGACGCCGTCCAATGTAGTGGCAATATTCCCGGGTTCCCGGCTTCCGTCCCCGACGCCGGAAACGGTGGGTGCGCCCAGGTTGAGGTAGCGGGTTATCCAGCCAATAGGACCGGGCCTTATGTGTTCACCCGGCAGGACGGCACATGCCCAGCCTTCGACAGTTCGCTGTTGCCGCTAAACGTCGGGCAGAAACTCTCCGCCACGAATGTGACCTGCGTTGTCGGGGCAAACGACCTGACCGCGTGCATCGACACCATCCGAAAACCATGGATTCATCCTGCAGCCGTCTGGCAGTTCTGGGTTCTGAGCACCGGAATGCTCAGCACCTGCGTCGATTAAGGCAGCCGCCAGTCGATCGATTCGGCGCCCATCCCGATCAGCAGCTCGTTGGCGCGGCTGAACGGCCGCGACCCGAAGAATCCTCGTGACGCCGACAGGGGTGAGGGGTGCGGCGACTCGATCACGACGCAGTCGCCTTTGGCCAGCATCGGTTTCAGCGTCGATGCATCACGGCCCCACAGAATGGCCACCAAAGGCTGCTGCCGTTCCACCAGGGCACCGATGGCGCACTCGGTAACCGCCTCCCAGCCCTTGCCGCGATGTGACGCGGGATTGCCCGGTTGAACGGTCAGCACTCTGTTGAGCAGCATCACCCCGCGCTGCGCCCACGGTGTGAGATCACCGCACGACGGCGCCGGATAGCCCAGATCGCTGGCATATTCGGCGAAAATGTTCTCCAAACTGCGCGGCAGCGGCCGCACGTGCGGAGCCACCGAGAAGCTGAGCCCTACCGCATGCCCAGGCGTCGGATACGGGTCCTGGCCGACGATCAGCACCCGCACCTGATCCAACGGAAAAGTAAAAGCCCGCAACACATTCGGCCCAGCGGGAAGGTATCCGCGGCCGGCCGCGATTTCCGAGCGCAGAAATTGACCCATCTTCGCCACCTGCTCGCCGACGGGCTCCAGCACACCGGCCCAACCGTCCTCGACGAGTTCGCTCAGCGGCCGGGCGGTCATCCGAGCCCCTTCACCAACAGCACCACGCTGTCCGCACCATCGCGTCGATCCTTTGAAATCTCCTGATATTCAGGCGATTCCGACCATAGACGGAATGCCTCCTGGTCGGGAAACGACATCAAAACCACCTTGTCCTGGTCCCACTGGCCCTCAACCACTTGCGGGGATTCGTCGGCAACCAACAAACGTTCCGCGGTGACGACGGAAGACATCCATGAATCGCGTTTGGTAGCGGTCGTAGGCGCCGCGGTCAGTGATCCGCAACTGGGCGATGGCGTAGACAGTCACCGGGTCACCCTACTGACCGAACGACTGCCAGCCCGCATATCCGTGCCACTCTGCGCCGTCAACGAGCACCCGCGCTGGCCCGTGCAGCACTCGCCCAATCACCCGCCATCCCTCGGGAACCGGGCCGGCGAACGCTGCGACCAGGGCGTGGTCTTCTCCCCCGCCGAGTACCCAGGTCCATGGGTCGACACCCACAGCTTGCCCAGCACCCACCAGCGGCTCGCGGTCGGCGCTGAGCGCTTCGGTGCTCAGGTCGACGCCCACGCCGGAAGCCTCAGCCACGTGCCGCAGGTCGGCGATCAGGCCATCGGAGAGGTCAATCATGGCCTGCGCGCCGGCCTCGGCGGCCGCGCTCCCCTCCCCGTACGGCGGTTGCGGCACCAGGTGTCGCCGCCGCAAGTCATCGAATCCTTCAATACCGTTGTGCCACAAGGCATATCCAGCAGCCGAGTATCCCAGCTGGCCGGCCACGGCGATCCGTGAGCCGGGGCGAGCCCCAGACCGCGGCACCGCCGCGCGGCCGTTGAGATCGCCCAGCACGGTTATCGACACCACCCATTGCGGACTGCTGACCAGATCTCCGCCGACAATGCCGGCGCCAATTCGACCAGCCTCGTCCCACATCCCGTCTGCCAGCGAACTGACCTGCGCGGTTGACGTTTCCGGCGGTGCGCCGAAGCCGACGACGAACGCGGTGGCCCGTCCGCCCATTGCTTCGATGTCGGCAGCGTTCTGCGCGACGGCCTTACGGCCGACATCGTGCGGCGTCGACCAATCCAGCCGGAAGTGGCGACCCTCGACGAGCATGTCCGTCGACACCACGACACGACCGTCACCGGCGAACAGCACTGCAGCGTCGTCGCCAGGTCCGAGAGCGACCGCAGCTGGCTGACGCCGACCCCGGGTGAGCCGGTCGATCACTCCGAACTCACCAAGCTCGGCCAATGTGCGATCAGGTTCGCCGCTGCCCACACCACCTCCGGTAGGTTTTTCTCCGCCGACTTCGGGAGTGTAAGCAGAGCAAAGGGTGGGGCAGTGGGCGACTCCAAGGCCGACTCCGAGGGCCCGCCGCGGGCGGCGCTGATCGCGGCATTGGCCGTGGCGATCGGTGCCCTCGGCATCATCGTGGGGATCGCAGTGAACCGCCATCCGCCGCTGCAACCGGTGGCCATCCCCATCGTCCCCGCCCCTCACGCGCAGGATCCGGCATGCCGGGCGCTGCTGGAAGCGCTGCCGCAGCGGCTCGGCAACTATCAGCGCGCACCCACCGTGCAGCCGACGCCGGCCGGAACCGCCGCTTGGCGGGCCGAAGCGGATGCCGAGCCGGTGGTGTTGCGGTGTGGACTCGATCGTCCGGCCGACTTCGTGGTTGGTTCACCGATCCAACTGGTCGACCGGGTGCAGTGGTTCAACGAGGCGGACCGGCGATCGGGCGAACCCAGCCGCAGCACCTGGTACACGGTCGACCGGCCGGTCTATGTGGCGCTCACGCTGCCGTCGGGTTCTGGCCCGACGCCGATCCAGCAACTCTCCGATCTGATCGACCACACCATGCCGGCGGTGCCGATCAGACCCTCCTCACCCAGCTAGTTGGTCGAATGTGGGGTTATGTCACGCTCCAGACCCGTTCAGCGTGCATCAAGCCCACGCTCGACGGGTGCTAACGCAGGCCCGTCCCGCGGGCCAGCGCCGTCTCGACCATGGTCGCCAGCAACGTCGGATAATCCATCCCGCTGGCTGCCCACATCCGCGGGTACATCGATATCGTGGTGAATCCGGGCATCGTGTTGACCTCATTGATCAGCGGCCCGTCTTCGGTGAGGAAGAAATCCACCCGCGCTAACCCCTGGCCATCGATCGCGTTGAACGCCCGGATCGCGAGCGCGCGCACTGCGTCGCTGACGTCGTCGTCGAGCTTGGCGGGCACGTCGAGTTCGGCGGCGTCGTCGAGGTATTTCGTCGCAAAGTCGTAAAAGGAGTCTTCACGTCCGCGCACCCCGGCCACCCGGATCTCTCCGACGGTGCTGGCTTGGACTGTGCCGTCGGGGAATTCGAGAACGCCGCACTCAAGTTCGCGGCCAATCACCGCGGCCTCGACGATCACTTTCGGGTCGTGCTGACGAGCGTAGGCGATGGCCGCCGGCAGCTCTTCCCAGCTGGCTACCCGGCTGACGCCGATCGACGAGCCGCCGCGGGCAGGTTTGACGAAGACCGGCAACCCAAGTCGTTCGCGGTGCCCGGGGTCCAGAGTCGACTGGGCGGGCCGCAGCACCGCATGAGCGCCGACCGGAAGTCCGTCAGCGAGCAGCAGTTTCTTGGTGAATTCTTTGTCCATCCCCGCCGCGCTGGCCAACACCCCGGCACCGACGTAAGGCACGCCGGCGAGTTCGAGCAGACCCTGGATGGTGCCGTCTTCCCCGTACGGTCCGTGCAATACCGGGAACACCACGTCGACCGATGCCAGCACCTCAGCCCCACCGGGCGACAGTGATACCAGCTGACCGGCCCGCTGCGGATCAGCAGCCAGAGCCAGCTCGGTGCCCGATTCGGAGCTCACCCCCGGCAACTGCCGATTGGTGATCGCCAGCGCCTCGGGGTCACCGTCGGTGAGCATCCACGAACCGTCCGGGGTGATGCCCACCGCGACCACGTCGAACCGCTGCGGATCGAGATTGCGCAGAATGCTGCCCGCTGAAACACAGGAGATGGCGTGCTCGTTGCTGCGTCCGCCGAATACCACGGCCACGCGGACACGTCCGCGCTCGGTCGTTCTGGACGACAAGCGGTCACTCACAACCTAGAGAGGCTACCGCCTGGACCCTGCCGCGCTGGTTAACGCGGTGTTAGGTGGATGGTTATCGCTGGCCAGGCTCATTCCGGCTTGGTGCTGCGTCCCAACAGCAGAACCACCGCCTGGTCCACCGACAACCCCTTATGACACACCCGGTGCACGGCATCAGTCAGCGGCATCTCGACGTCGTAACTCGAGGCCAGCGCCAGCACCGACTCGGACGACGTCACGCCCTCGACGACATCGTCGTTGCGCGCCCGCAGCGCCGACTCCATCGTCGCGCCCCGACCCAGGGATTCGCCGAACGACCGGTTACGCGAGCGGGGCGAGGTGCAGGTGGCGACCAGATCGCCCACGCCGGCCAGACCCGCCAGTGTTGTGCCTTTCGCGCCGACTGAGATCCCGAACCGCATGATCTCGGCCAGGCCGCGGGTGATGATCGCCGCCGCGGTGTTCTCCCCGAGGCCCACTCCGGCTGCCATCCCACTGGCCAGCGCGATGACGTTCTTGCATGCGCCGCCGACCTCGGTACCGATCACGTCGGCGTTGGTGTACGGGCGGAAGTATGAGGTGTTCAGCATGCGCTGCAGCGCGACCGCGCGACCGGAATCGCTGCACGCAACGACGGTGGCGGCGGGTTGCTCGTCGGCAATCTCATTGGCCAAGTTCGGCCCGGAAATCACAGCTACCTGCGACGGATCGATACCGGTCACGGCAACGATGACCTGGCTCATCCGCATCAGGGTGCCCAGTTCAATGCCTTTGGCCGCGCTGACCAGGGTCGCACCTTCGGCGAAGAGGCCGCTCCACTGTTGCAGGTTGGTCCGCATGGTCTGCGCCGGCACGGCCAGCAGCACCGTCGACGCCCCGCTGAGCGCTTCCCCGGCGTCACCGGTGGCCCGGATGGCCGTTGGCAACTGCACACCGCTCAGGTACTTGGAGTTGTGACGGGTAGCGTTGATTTCCTCGGCGACCTCGGATCGCCGCGTCCACAGCGTGACTTCACCGCCGGCGTCGACGAGCAGCTTGGCAAGCGTCGTGCCCCACGCGCCGGCGCCCATCACCGCTGTCGTGCTGGCCATGGTCTGCCCTTGCCCCCGTCTCATTGATGCGCTCAACTGCCGGCGCTCCACCGTAGCCCAGCAGGCTACGTCGGGAGATAACACTGGCAGGATGGCCTTATGAGCGGCAGCCGAGCCGACACGGGGGCGGACGTCGGCTTGATCGTCGCGGTCAAGCGGTTGGCCGTCGCCAAGACCAGGCTGGCGTCGGTGTTTTCCGCGCAGAAGCGAGAGGACGTGGTGCTGGCCATGCTGGTCGACACCCTCAACGCCGCGGCAAGGGTCAGGTCTGTGCGTCGCATCACCGTCGTCACGCCCGACGACGCCGCGGCTGCGGCGGCAGCCGAACTCGGCGCCGAGGTGCTGTCCGATCCCACGCCAGCGGGCCACCCCGACCCGCTCAACAACGCAATCGCGGCCGCTGAACGGGTGGTGGCCGAGTCAATATCCAATATCGTTGTCCTGCAAGGTGATCTACCCGCATTGCAGACACAGGAACTCGCTGAGGCGATCGCTGCGGCACGTCACCACGAACGCAGTTTCGTCGCCGACCGGCTCGGCACCGGTACCGCGGCGCTGTGCGCCTTCGGGGCAGAGCTCGACCCTCGGTTCGGCCCGGATTCTTCCGCGCGACATCGGCGTTCGGGTGCGATTGAGCTCACCGGGGCGTGGCCGGGATTGCGCTGCGACATCGACACACCCGGCGACCTGGCGGTCGCGCGGCGTCTCGGGGTAGGACCGGCGACCAGTCGGGCCGTCGCCGGTAGCGCACAGCGGTAACGGCGGGTAAACGGCGCCTCAACAGCAAATGGATGTCAGCTAGTCGGTGGCAGCGCCACCCGCTTTTGGGGAATGATCGCAAGGGTGACCGAAATCGAAGCCAGGGCAGGCACCGAAGACAACGGCGCAGCAGCCACTCCGGCCGCCGCAGCCGAAGCGCGGCCTAACGGGCCCGCATGGCGAACGGGTGATTCACCGGCCGCACCGCCAGCCGCCACGGCGGCTCTTGTCGAAGACGAACTTCCCGAGCACCGCTACCTCAACCGCGAGCTGAGCTGGCTGGACTTCAACGCGCGCGTGCTGGCGCTGGCCGCTGACACGTCATTGCCGTTGCTGGAGCGAGCGAAGTTTTTGGCCATTTTCGCCTCCAACCTCGACGAGTTCTACATGGTTCGCGTCGCCGGACTGAAGCGCCGCGACGAGATGGGCCTGTCGGTGCGCTCCGCAGACGGTCTGACCCCGCGCGAGCAACTGCGTCAAATCGGCGAGCAGACCCAGCACATCGCCACCAGCCACGCGCGTGTCTTTCTCGACTCGGTGCGGCCGGGGCTAGCCGAGGAGGGTATTCACGTTGTCACGTGGGCCGATGTGGACGACGCTGAGCGCGACCAGCTCTCGACCTACTTCAACGAGCAGGTGTTCCCCGTCCTGACTCCACTGGCCGTCGACCCGGCTCACCCGTTTCCGTTCGTCAGTGGCTTGAGTCTGAATCTCGCGGTCACCGTCAAGCAGCCCGAGGACGGCGGTCAGCACTTTGCTCGGGTCAAGGTGCCTGACAACGTCGATCGCTTCGTTGAGCTCGACGTGAAGCAAGGTGAACACGGAAAGCCAGAAGTCCGCTTTCTGCCGATGGAGGAATTGATCGCTGCCTTCCTCCCGGTACTTTTCCCGGGCTTGGAAGTCGTCGAGCACCACGCGTTCCGCATTACCCGCAACGCCGATTTCGAGGTCGAAGAGGATCGCGACGAGGATCTGCTGCAGGCGCTCGAGCGGGAACTGGCGCGTCGACGGTTTGGGTCGCCGGTGCGCCTCGAGGTGGCCGACGACATGACCGAGCACATGTTGGAGCTGCTGCTACGTGAACTCGACGTGCATCCCGGCGACGTCATCCAAGTGCCAGGGCTGCTCGATTTGTCATCACTGTGGCAAATCTATGACGTCGACCGGCCAGCGCTGAAGGATCCCGCATTCGTTCCGGCCACCCATCCCGCATTCGCCGATCGGGAAACGCCGAAGAGCATTTTCGCGACCCTGCGCGAGGGTGACGTATTGGTTCACCATCCCTACGACTCGTTCTCCACTAGCACGCAACGATTTATCGAGCTGGCTGCCGCCGACCCCAACGTGCTGGCAATCAAACAGACGCTGTATCGCACCTCTGGTGACTCACCGATCGTGCGGGCCCTCATCGAAGCCGCCGCAGCCGGAAAGCAAGTAGTGGCACTGGTCGAGATCAAGGCCCGGTTCGACGAACAGGCCAACATCAAATGGGCACGCGCGCTGGAGCAAGCGGGCGTTCATGTCGCGTATGGACTCGTCGGGCTCAAGACGCATTGCAAAACCTGTCTGGTGGTGCGCCGCGAAGGTTCAGTGATCCGGCGCTACTGCCATATCGGGACCGGCAACTACAACAGCAAGACCGCCCGGCTCTACGAGGACATCGGCCTGCTGACCGCCGACCCCGACATCGGTGCCGACCTGACCGACTTGTTCAACTCGCTTACCGGCTATTCGCGCAAGCTGTCCTACCGCAACCTGTTGGTCGCCCCACACGGAATCCGCTCCGGCATCATCGAACGGGTCGAGCGGGAGATCGCCGCTCACCGCGAAACCGGCAACGGGCGGATCCGGCTCAAGATGAACGCCCTTGTCGACGAACAGGTCATCGACGCGCTCTACCGCGCGTCGCAAGCGGGAGTGCAGGTCGAAGTTGTGGTGCGCGGAATTTGTGCTCTGCGCCCCGGCGTCGAGGGGTTCTCCGAAAATATCTCCGTGCGCTCGATTCTCGGTCGCTTCCTAGAGCACTCGCGGATCCTGAATTTCCGCTGCATCGACGAATTCTGGATCGGCAGTGCCGACATGATGCACCGCAACCTCGACCGGCGGGTTGAAGTGTTGGCTCAGGTGAAGGACCCGCGCCTGACCGCGCAACTCGACGACATCTTCAAGTCAGCGCTAGACCCCGCTACGCGTTGCTGGGAACTGGGTCCGGAAGGACATTGGACCGCGTCACCGCAACCGGGTCATTCGGTTCGCGACCACCAGGCATCGCTGATGGAACGACACCGCAGTCCCTGACCGGAGTTTGCTTCTTGACCTTCCGGCCCCAGGGTCCGGCGAGTCCGAATTGACTGCAGGAGTTTAGGTGCCGACACAGACCTCGTCGAACCGACGGGCCGGCAAGATCGTTCGTGCCGCGGGTGCGGTGCTTTGGCGGCCTGGGCACTGCGAGTCCGCGGCGGAGATTGCGGTGATCCACCGTCCGCGGTACGACGACTGGTCGCTGCCCAAAGGCAAAGCCGATCCCGACGAGACCGAACCGGTGACGGCGGTGCGTGAGGTGTTGGAAGAAACCGGCCACCATGCGCGCCTCGGCCGTCGGATCGCGACGGTGAGCTATAAGGTCGACCAAGGCACCAAGACGGTGCGCTACTGGGCGGCACGAAGCCTCGGTGGCAGTTTTGCCCCGGGCGACGAAGTCGATGACCTGATCTGGCTACCTACCCCCGCTGCGATCAAAAAGGTGTCCTACGCGTACGACCGAAAGGTATTGCGCCGGTTTACTAAGTATCCGTCAGACACCCAGACCGTCTTGGTGGTACGGCACGCCACCGCGGGTAGCAAGTCCCGATTCTCCGGCGACGACAAAATGCGACCGCTGGACAAGAAGGGTCGTGCGCAGGCCGAGGCACTCGTCGAGCAGCTCTCAGCCTTCGGTCCCACCGATGTCTACGCCGCCGACCGCCTGCGATGCCACCAGACAGTGGAACCGCTGGCCGAGGAACTGGGCGTGATGATCTGCAATGAGCCCACGCTGACCGAGGAGGCGTACGCGGGCAACCCTAAACGCGGTCGACGTCGGGTTCTGCAGATTGCCGACTTACACCGCACCCCGGTGATCTGCACGCAGGGCAAGGTGATTCCGGATCTGATCGCGTGGTGGTGTGACCGCGACGGGGTAAGTCCAGACAAATCCCGCAACCGCAAGGGCAGCACCTGGGTGCTGTCGCTGGCGGCCGGCCGTCTCGTGGCGGCAGATCACATCGGCAGTGCGCTGGCCACCAACGTAGTGACCTAGCACGCAGATTCGCCGCGGCGCCTCACCAAAAGAAGCGGCCGCGACGAATCGGCGAATTGCGGATGTTACCGGCGACCGCGACGAGCAGTCGCCTTCTTGGCAGGCGACTTCTTGGCTGCAGTCTTACGAGCTGGAGCCTTCGTTGCTTTCCTGGCCGTCGCCTTGGTGGCTTTCCTGGCCGTCGACTTGGTGGCCTTCTTAGCAGGCGCGCGCTTGGTTGCGGCCTTCTTGGCCGGTGCGCGCTTGGTCGCCGCCTTCTTGGCCGGAGCCTTCTTCGCCGCGACCTTCTTGGCCGGAGCCTTCTTCGCCACGGCCTTCTTCGCAGCCTTCTTTGCCGGCGACTTCTTTGCCGCCTTCTTCACTCCGGTTGCCACGACACCTCTCTTCACTGCTGGACCTTCGGCTGGGAGACGCTGCGCGCCAGACACAACCGCTTTGAATTGCGCGCCCGGGCGAAACGCCGGCACTGATGTGGGCTTCACCTTTACCGTCTCGCCGGTGCGCGGGTTACGGGCAACGCGCGCCGCGCGGCGCCGCTGCTCGAACACACCGAAACCGGTAATGGTGACGCTGTCGCCCTTGTGCACCGCACGCACAATGGTGTCGACGACATTCTCGACGGCGGCTGTTGCCGACCGACGATCCGAGCCCAATTTCTCTGTGAGCACATCAATGAGCTCTGCTTTGTTCATACAAAACCTCCGCAGCCAGTGGCCCTTGTTGGACCGACTAGAGGACACGGTAAACCCTCACATGCCTGATTTCCAAGAGCCACGCGCAATTTCAGTCGGCTCTGGCGAACTTTTTTGGAATCCGGTTGCCGCGCATAGTCGGTGGCTTCTGAGGGATCCAGCCGTCAAATATGCCCCTGCTGCGCCCGGAATTCGGGGCCCGATCTAGCCGTCAGGATCCGGTCAAAGTCTGCGGTTTCCAGAGCGGCCGAGCCGCCTCGAAAAGCTCGACCTCACCGCGTTTACGCAGCGTAAGGGCTATATCGTCGAGGCCTTCCATCAAACGCCAGGCCGTGTAATCGTCAATCTTGAATGGCACCACCACCGTTCCTGCGACCACATTCCGATCTTGAAGATTGGCAGTGATTTCCAACCCGGGACTGCCCTCGATGAGCTTCCAAAGCAGTTCCACATCGTCTTGGGCAACTTCGGCCGCCAACAGCCCCGCCTTACCCGAGTTGCCCCGAAAAATGTCGCCGAACCGGGACGAGATCACAACCCGGAATCCGTAGTCCATAAGCGCCCACACCGCATGCTCGCGGGAGGATCCGGTGCCGAAATCGGGCCCTGCAACCAGTACTGAACCCCTATCGAACGGGCTGAGATTGAGCACGAAAGACGGGTCGGCCCGCCACGCCGCGAACAATCCATCCTCGAAACCCGTTCGGGTTACCCGCTTCAAATAGACCGCGGGAATGATCTGATCCGTGTCGACATTGGACCGCCGCAGCGGCACTCCGATACCCGTGTGGGTCCTAAAGGGTTCCATAACCATCTCCTCTTACGTCAGTGCAAGTCGGCCAAGCCAGAGAGTTTCCCGCGCAGCGCGGTGGCGGCAGCCACGGCCGGCGAAACCAAGTGCGTGCGGCCGCCCTTGCCCTGGCGTCCTTCGAAGTTGCGGTTCGACGTTGCCGCGCAACGCTCCCCCGGCGCGAGCTGGTCTGGATTCATACCAAGACACATCGAGCAGCCGGCCTGACGCCACTCCGCGCCCGCGGCCGTGAAGATGTCGCCCAGCCCTTCTTTTTCGGCCTGCGCACGTACCCGCATCGAACCCGGCACGATCAGCATCCGTACTCCGTCGGCCACTTTCCGGCCACGCAGCACATCGGCCACCGCGCGCAGATCCTCGATGCGGCCGTTGGTACACGACCCGACGAACACGGCATCCACCGCGATATCACGCATCGGAGTCCCCGGTCGAAGGTCCATGTACGCCAGCGCTTTCTCGGCGGCTTGTCGCTCGGTCTCATCAGTCATCAGCTCCGGGTCAGGCACCGAGGCTCCCAGTGGTACGCCTTGCCCGGGGTTGGTCCCCCAGGTGACAAACGGCGTCAAAGACGCGGCATCCAAATAGACCTCGGTGTCGAATTCCGCGCCTTGGTCGGTCGGCAGCTGGTCCCAATAGGCCAGTGCCGCGTCCCACTGCTCGCCGGTCGGCGAATGCGGCCGGCCACGTAGGTACTCGTAGGTAGTCGCGTCCGGTGCCACCATCCCCGCGCGAGCCCCGGCTTCGATGCTCATGTTGCAGATCGTCATCCGGGCCTCCATCGAGAGCGATTCGATGGCGCTGCCTCGGTATTCGATGACATAACCTTGGCCGCCGCCGGTGCCGATCCTGGCGATCACGGCAAGGATGACGTCCTTGGCTGTCACGCCGACAGGCAGTTGCCCATCGACATTGACGGCCATCGTCTTGAACGGTCGCAGCGGAAGTGTCTGGGTGGCCAGCACATGCTCGACTTCCGAAGTCCCGATGCCCATTGCCAATGCGCCGAATGCACCGTGGGTCGAGGTGTGGCTGTCGCCACACACGATGGTCATGCCCGGCTGAGTCAGCCCTAACTGCGGGCCGACGACATGCACGATGCCCTGGTCGATATCGCCCATCGGGTATAGCCGGATTCCGAATTCGGCACAGTTACGCCGGAGCGTTTCGACCTGGTTGCGGGAAACGGGATCGGCGATCGGCTTGTCGATGTCGATCGTCGGCACGTTGTGGTCTTCGGTGGCGAGCGTCAGTTCGGGACGGCGCACCGGGCGTCCGGCCAGGCGCAGACCGTCAAAGGCCTGTGGGCTGGTGACCTCGTGCACCAAATGCAGGTCGATGTAAATCAGGTCCGGCTCGGCGTCGCCGCCGGCGGCCACCACATGGTCGTCCCAAACCTTCTGCGCCAGCGTGCGCGGACGCGCGCCATCCGTGTCGGCTGAATGTCTCATCTCCAGGTCATCTCGATTCCGTCGCGGGTTACCACTTGATCTCACTATGCGAGACGTTAGTATCTCTCTGTGAGACAGGATAGCGGCATCGGCGTCCTCGACAAAGCCGTGGGGGTGCTGCACACCATCGCGGAATCACCCTGCGGGTTGGCCGAATTGTGCGACCGCACGGGTCTGCCCAGAGCCACCGCACACCGATTAGCCGCCGGGTTGGAGGCCCATCGCTTGCTGGCCCGCGACGGCGAGGGGCGTTGGCGGCTGGGTCCGGCGGTCAGCGAGCTGGCTGCTCATGTCAACGACCCACTTCTGGCGGCCGGCGCGGCCGTGTTGCCGCGACTGCGCGAGATCACCGGCGAAAGCGTGCAACTGTATCGTCGTGAGGGCACCTGGCGGATCTGTATAGCCGCCGTGGAACCACCTGCGGGCCTTCGCGATACCGTTCCGGTTGGGACGCGTTTGCCGATGACAGCCGGTTCTGGCGCCAAGGTGCTGCTGGCATACAGCGACGACGCCACCCGGCAGGCGGTGCTACCCACCGCGAAGTTCAGCGACCGCGTGCTGGCCGACGTCCGCCGGCGCGGGTGGGCCCAGAGCGCAGCCGAGCGCGAACCGGGAGTGGCCAGTGTTTCGGCCCCGGTACGCGATGCCCGCGGTGCGGTGATCGCTGCTATCTCGGTATCCGGTCCGATCGACCGCATCGGTCGCAGGCCAGGCGCGCGTTGGGCGGCCGACCTGCTCGCTGCTGCCGATGCTCTGACCCGCCGACTGTGAAACACACCACGATTGCCCGCCCCAACCGGCCCGCGATAGCGACCTGACAAACTATCGCCATGGGAAATAACCAGCGCGCGCAGATCGTCATGTCCGACGACGAGGTTGCTGATTTCGTCACCAGTAGCCGTACCGGCACGCTGGCCACCATCGGACCGGACGGGCAGCCGCATTTGACCGCCATGTGGTACGGCGTCGTCGACGGCGAGATCTGGTTGGAGACCAAGGCGAAGTCGCAGAAGGCCGTCAACCTCAAGCGTGATCCGCGAGTGAGCTTTCTGCTCGAGGACGGCCAAACCTATGACACCTTGCGCGGGGTGTCCTTCGAGGGCGTCGCCGAGATCGTCGACGATCCCGACGCCATCTTTCGGGTCGGGGTCAGTGTGTGGGAGCGCTACACCGGCCCCTACAGCGACGAGATGAAACCCGCGGTCGACATGATGATGAATAAGCGAGTTGCGGTGCGCATTGTCAGCCATCGCACCCGCTCATGGGATCACCGCAAGCTCGGGCTACCTCACATGCCGGTCGGCGGATCGACGGCGCCCGCAGCCGTGTAGCGCGAGACAGTGGAATAAGTAGCCCCGATGGGATTCGAACCCACGCTACCGCCGTGAGAGGGCGGCGTCCTAGGCCGCTAGACGACGGGGCCAGAACCGATCCGAGCCAGCATAGCTGACCCAGGTATGCCCACCTAATCGCTTGTAGTGGACAACCTTTGCTGGGGTACCAGGACTCGAACCTAGAATGGCTGAACCAGAATCAGCTGTGTTGCCAATTACACCATACCCCATTGGCTGCCTAAAACAGCTGGTCAGAGGCTTTTCCGCAGTCGATACGAGGTCATGCGGCGTTGCTGCCAGCCGCCCAAGGGCCGACGTGCAGACTACCAAACAATCGGGTCACCGCTCACCCATGGCCGCTACCCACCGAGACGTCATCAGACATCCGCATTCGCATCGCCCGATGGCATTTCTCGCGTGTCAGGTCAGCCGGCACACGCCACACCGGCCGAGGAAGGACACAACCGCCGTTTTGGTTACGAGTTTGGCTTGCGAACAACGGGATTGGTCAATGTCCCGATTCCGCTAATCGTGATGCTGACGGTGTCGCCGTCCTCGATGGGCCCGACGCCCGCGGGTGTGCCGGTGAGGATGAGATCGCCGGGCAGCAACGTCATCACCGCCGAGACCCATTCCACAATCGCGCCGACGTCGTGAATCATCAACGAGGTGCGGCTGTCCTGTTTGACCTCACCGTTGACCTCGGTACGTAGTTCGAGATCAGTCGGGTCGACATCGGTGACGACCCAGGGCCCGACTGGGCAGAACGTGTCGTGGCCCTTCGCGCGCGTCCATTGGCCGTCGGCCTTCTGTTGGTCGCGGGCAGACACGTCGTTGGCGATGGTGTAGCCCAGGATGCTCTCGGCGGCGCGCGCGGCCGGGATGTCCTTGCAAGGCCGGCTGATGACTGCCACCAGCTCGCCCTCGAAATGCACTGGTGATGCGTTGGCGGGCAGTCGAATTGGCACGTTCGGCCCGGTGATCGCGGTGTTGGGCTTGAGGAAGATCACCGGGTCGGCGGGCGCGGGTCCGGTTTGGCCGCCCATCTCGGCGATGTGATCAGCGTAGTTCTTGCCGATGCAGACAATCTTGCTGGCCAGCATCGGGGCCAAAAGTCGCACATCGGCCAGTGGCCAGGAGCGGCCGGTGAAAGTCGGCGTGCCAAAAGGGTGTTCGGCGATCTCCCGGACAGTCATCCCGCCCAGATCATCCAGCTCGCCCTCGATGGTGACGAACGCGACACCGTCAGGACTGGCGATTCGGCCAATGCGCATTCGTCAGAGCCTAGCGATGCGCGCAAGCGCGGCGGAGCCGGGCGGGTTGTCGCTTTAGCCTCAGCATTCACAGGGCTGTGCGAGCATGGATCGATGCCGACGGACCCGACCGGCACCGTTGCACTCAGTACGGTCCGGCGCTGGTCGATCGTCGTCGTCTCGCTGGTGGCGACGGCGAGCGCGTTCATCTTCATCAACGGCGTTGCTTTCCTGATCCCTGCCCTGGAGGACGACCTCGGCACGCCGCTGGCCGAAGCGGGCCTGCTGTCCTCGATGCCGAGCTTCGGCATGGTGGTGACGTTGATTGTCTGGGGCTACCTGCTCGACAGGGTGGGCGAACGCATTGTGCTGTCAATCGGCACAGCGTTGACCGCGATAGCCGCCTACTTCGCGACGACGGTTCACTCAATGGTGTCGTTCGCTGCGCTACTGTTCGTCGGCGGCATGGCGGCCGCCAGCTGCAACTCGGCCGGCGGTCGCCTGGTCTCCGGGTGGTTTCCGCCCGAGCAGCGCGGTTTTGCAATGGGTGTTCGCCAGACCGCGCAGCCGCTCGGAATCGCACTTGGCGCACTGGTCATTCCCGAGCTCTCAGAACGCAGCCCGTCGGCCACGGCGGGCATGATATTTCCGGCCGTGCTGTGTGCGGTATCGGCGGTGGCCAGCGTCGTGGCCATCGTCGACCCGCCGCGTAAGGAATGGGACGAGGCCACCGACCAGGAGCGGGCCAACCCCTATCGCGGATCTTGGGTGCTGCGCCGGATTCACGCGGTCTCCGCTCTACTGATGGTGCCCCAAACGGTGACCGTGACATTCATGCTGATTTGGCTGATCACGAGTTACAAGTGGTCGATCGCGTCGGCAGGCGCAGTGGTCACGCTGTCACAGCTACTCGGCGCCGTGGGCCGGGTCATGGTGGGCCGGTGGTCGGACCGGATCGGCTCTCGGTTGCGCCCGGTGCGCACCATGGCCGTCATTGGCGTCCTGACTCTGGCTGGGTTGGCAGTGGCTGATCACCTGCGCTCATCGATCGCCGTGCCACTGATGGTCGCGGCATCGGTGGTCGCGGTGCTCGACAACGGGCTGGAATCCACCGCGATCACCGAATATGCCGGACCATACTGGAGTGGGCGTGCGCTCGGCCTGCAGAACACCTACCAGCGATTGATGGCGGCCGGCGCGCCTCCGGTATTCGGTGAACTGATCGCCGCACACGGTTATCCGCCGGGATTTCTGGTTTGCGGGCTTTTCCCGCTGCTGGCCGTGCCGATTGTGCCGACCAAGGTGCTCCCGCCAGGCCTGGAGACTAGAGCGCGGACGCGATCCTTTCGCCGACTTCGACGGTGGATATCTGTTCGGTCGGGCGAGTGGCCAGATGGGACGCCACGGCCCGGTCCACTCGCGCGGCGGCAGCGTCTTCGCCGACATGGGACAGCAGCAGCGCCACCGACATGATCGCCGCGGTCGGATCGGCGATCCCCCGACCGGCGATGTCGGGTGCACTGCCGTGCACCGGTTCGAACATCGACGGGTTGGTGCGAGTGGCATCGATGTTGCCGCTGGCCGCCAGCCCGATACCGCCGCAGACCGCGGCGGCCAAATCCGTGATGATGTCGCCGAACAGGTTGTCGGTGACGATGACATCGAATCGGCCGGGATCGGTGACCAAATGGATGGTCGCGGCGTCGACGTGCTGATAGCCCACCTCGACATCGGGATACTTCTCGCCGACGTCCTGCACGGTCCGCGACCACAGTGATCCGGCGAACGTCAGCACATTGGTCTTATGCACCAGGGTCAGGTGCTTGCGACGCTGGCCGGCCCGCTCGAAAGCGTCCTGGACGACGCGGCGGACACCGAACGCGGTGTTGAGGCTGACCTCGGTGGCCACCTCGTGGGGTGTGCCGGCGCGGATAGCACCGCCGGTGCCGGTGTATGGACCCTCGGTGCCCTCGCGGATCACCACAAAGTCGATGTTGGTGCCGGGCTCGACCCTCAGCGGGCTGCGCACGCCCGGATACAGTCGCGCCGGCCGCAAGTTGACGTGGTGGTCCAACTCGAAGCGCAGCCGCAGCAGCAGGCCTCGCTCGAGCACGCCGCTGGGCACCGATGGATCCCCGATCGCACCGAGCAGGATCGCGTCATGTGCCCGCAATTCGGCAAGCGCCGAATCGGGCAGCACCTCGCCGGTGGCATGGAAGCGCTTGGCCCCCAAGTCATAACTGGTCTTCTCCACCCCAGGGAGCACCGCGTCGAGAACCTTGACCGCTTCGGTCACCACCTCCGGCCCGATGCCGTCACCGGGGATGATCGCCAACTTCACGACAGGTCAACGACTTCGAGTTTGTTGGCGGCGACGGCAGAGGTGATCTCCGCGCGAACGTCAGCGGGCACGTCGCGATCCAATCGCAGCAGGATCGTCGCGCCCGGCCCCTCAGCATCCTCGGACAGCTGAGCGGCCTGGATGTTCACCCCCGCGGTGCCGAGCAGCGTTCCGATCTTGCCCAGTGCGCCGGGCTGGTCGGCATAGTTGATGACCAGGTAAGTGCCTTGGGCGCGCAGATCGAAGTTGCGACCGTTGATCTGCACGATCTTCTCGACCTGCTGCGGCCCGGACAGCGCACCGGCAACGTTGACCACCGAACCATCCGATCCGACCGCCCGCACGTCGACCACGCTGCGATGATTCGGGCTTTCGGTGGCGGTGCTGATGTCGGCGTCAACACCGCGCTCCTCAGCGATGGCTGGGGCGTTGACGAATGTCACCTGGTCCTCGATAACTGCGGAGAACAGGCCGCGCAGCGCCGAAAGCCGCAGCACTTCAACGTCTTCGCTGGCCAACTCACCGCGCACTTGCACCGACAACGACACCGGAAGGCTGTCGGACAAGGCACCGGCCAGCAGACCGAGTTTGCGCACCAGATCCAGCCACGGCGCAACCTCTTCGCTGACGGTGCCACCGCCGACGTTCACCGCGTCGGGGACGAACTCCCCCGCCAACGCCAGCTTTACGCTCTCGGCCACATCGGTGCCAGCACGGTCCTGGGCCTCGGCCGTGGAGGCCCCAAGATGCGGTGTGACCACCACCTGTGGCAGGTCGAAAAGTGGGCTGTCGGTGCAGGGTTCGCTGCTGAACACGTCGATGCCGGCGGCGCGGACGTGCCCGCTGCTCACCGCCTCGGCCAGCGCCGCCTCGTCGACCAGCCCGCCGCGCGCGGCATTGACGATGATCACTCCCGGCTTGGTCTTCGCCAGCGCGTCTTTGTCGATCAGGCCGGCGGTTTCCGGCGTCTTGGGCAGGTGCACCGAGATGAAGTCGGCGCGGCCCAGCAGGTCGTCGAGGGCCAGCAGCTCGATGCCCAGCTGCGCGGCGCGCGCCGAGGACACATACGGGTCGTAAGCCACGATGTCGGCGCCGAAGGCAGCCAGCCGCTGGGCGACCAACTGCCCGATGCGACCCAAGCCGACGATTCCCACGGTCTTGCCGAAGATTTCGGTGCCGGAAAACGACGAGCGCTTCCACTCGCGGTCGCGCAGCGACGCGTCGGCTTCGGTGATCTGGCGGGCCGCGGCCAATAGCAACGCCAGAGCGTGCTCGGCGGCGCTGTGGATGTTCGACGTCGGCGCGTTGACGACGAGCACACCGCGTTCGGTGGCGGCGTCGACGTCGACGTTGTCCAGGCCGACCCCGGCGCGAGCGACGATTTTCAGCTTGGGCGCCGCACCGAGCACCTCGGCGTCGACGGTGGTGGCCGAACGCACCAGCAGCGCGTCGGCCTCGGGCACCGCAGCCAGCAGCTTCTCCCGGTCGGGGCCGTCGACCCAGCGCACCTCTACCTGGTCACCCAGGGCCTCGACGGTTGATTCGGCAAGTTTGTCAGCGATCAAGACAACAGGCAGGCTCACCCGGCCAGCCTAAGCGGCGATCGCAAGCGCGGCGAAGCCGGGCGCCGGCCCCCGCAAGCGGGTGGTGCCCCCAGGTCTCCGCCACCTGCAATGGTGTTGGCTGAAGCGATGGACGTCACGGTCGTGGGTAGCGGGCCCAACGGGCTGAGCGCTGCCGTGGTCTGCGCACGCGCAGGCCTCGATGTGCAGGTCGTCGAGGCCCAGCCGACGTTCGGCGGCGGTGCCCGCACCGCCCCGGACTCCGACTTCCCCGGGGTGTCGCACGACGTGTGTTCGGCGGTACACCCGCTGGCCCTGGCCTCGCCGTTCCTGGCGCAGTTCGATCTGCCCGCCCGCGGGGTCCGGCTGGCGGTACCCGAGATGTCCTACGCCAACCCGCTGCCCGGCCGACCCGCCGCGATCGCGTATCACTCTCTCGAGGCCACCTGCGCCGAACTCGAGAACGGCGCGTCGTGGCGACGCTTGCTCGGTCCGCTGGTCGACAACTCCGACGCGGCGGTCGAATTGCTGCTCGGCGACAAACGTTCGGTGCCTCTCACCGTGCGACCCGCCGCCGCCCTCGGGTTGCGCATACTCGCGCAGGCCACCCCGGCGTGGCGCTCGCTGGCCGGCGAGGATGCTCGGGCGTTGTTCACCGGTGTTGCGGCCCACACCATTTCGCGAATGCCGTCATTGGTGTCGGCGGCCGCGGGTTTGATGTTGGCGACGCTGGCACATTCCGTCGGCTGGCCGATTCCGGTGGGCGGCAGCCAAGCGATCGCCGACGCGTTGATTGCCGACCTGCGCTCGCACGGCGGCGAGCTCACCGCCGGCGTCGAGATCACCGAGCCGCCTAGCGGTGTGGTCATCTACGACACCGCCCCGACCGCGCTATTGGGAATCTACGGCGACGCGTTGCCGTCCCGCTACGCGGAAGCTTTGCACCGCTATCGGTTCGGGCCCGGCGTCGCCAAGGTCGACTTTGTGCTGAGCGACGACATCCCGTGGTCGGACTCGCGGCTGCGGCAGGTGCCGACGTTTCATCTCGGCGGTACCCGTGAGCAGATGGCACACGCTGAGGCTGAAATCGCGGCCGGACGGCATGCGGAATGGCCGATGGTGCTAGCGGCCACCCCGCATGTCGCCGATCCCGCGCGAGTCGACGCCGACGGTCGTCGACCATTGTGGACCTACGCGCATGTGCCGTCGGGGTCCACCGTCGATCAAAGTGAGTCAGTGACAAAGATTTTCGAGCGGTTCGCGCCGGGCTTCCGTGACATCGTGGCGGCGGTTCGCAGTGTGCCCGCAGCGCGGCTGGCCGACCACAACGCGAACTACGTCGGCGGCGACATCGGGATGGGCGGAAACTCTGCCTGGCGGGCGATCGCCGGCCCTACGCCGCGGCTTAATCCGTGGCGCACACCGATGCCGCGGGCGTACCTTTGCTCGGCGGCCACCCCGCCGGGTGGCGGTGTGCACGGCATGTGCGGATACTACGCCGCACGCGCGGTGCTCAAGCACGAGTTCGGCATCACCGCCATGCCTAGGATGACCCCATGACCAAGCTGGCCATCATCTACTACTCGGCCACCGGCCATGGAACGACGATGGCAAAACGCGTCGCTGCTGCCGCGGAATCGGCGGGCGCCGACGTAAGGCTGCGACATGTCAGGGAAACGCACGACCCGGAAACGTTTGCCCACAACCCGGCGTGGACCGCGAACTACGAAGCCACACGGGATTTACCGCCCGCCACCGGCGAGGACATCGTGTGGGCGGACGCAGTGATTTTCGGATCACCAACTCGTTTCGGCTCGCCCGCCGCGCAGTTACGTAACTTTATCGACTCGCTGGGCGGGTTGTGGGCCGAAGGCAAGCTGGCCGACAAGGTGTACGCCGCCTTCACGTCCTCCAACACCCTGCACGGCGGCCAGGAAACCACCTTGGTCGCGCTTTACATCACGTTGATCCACTGGGGCGGCATCATTGTCCCGCCCGGCTACACCGATCCGTGCAAGTTCGTCGACGGCAATCCGTACGGGGTGAGCTTGGTCGCCACGCATGACAACATCGCCGAGTTCGACGAAGCCACCCGCAACGCACTTGACCACCTAGCCCGCCGGGTGGTGTCGGTCGCCGGCCAGCTCAGATCGTGAAAAGCCGCCGTGCTCGGATGCTGCGATTGACGGCACGCCCGGAAGCTAGGAGCGACGCGAGATCGACGTCAGCGCGGCGACACGCCGAAGCGGTCCGCGCTAGCGTCGATCTCGGCGCTTCGGGCTCAGGCCGTTTCGGTGATCGGGCGGTCCACCCAGCTCATCAGGTCGCGCAGCTTCTTGCCGACGACCTCGATGGGGTGCTCGGCGTTTTCCTTGCGTAACTGCTCGAGCTGCTTGTTGCCGCCCTCGACGTTGGCCACCAGCTTCTTGACGAAGCTGCCGTCCTGAATGTCGCGCAGAATGGTTCGCATCCGCTCCTTGGTGTCGCCGTCGATGACCCGCGGACCCGATAGATACCCGCCGAACTCGGCGGTGTCGGACACCGAGTAGTTCATCCGCGCGATGCCGCCCTCATACATCAGGTCCACGATGAGCTTGAGCTCGTGCAGCACTTCGAAGTACGCCATCTCCGGCGGGTAGCCCGCCTCGACCATCACGTCGAAGCCGGTCTTCACCAATTCCTCAGTGCCACCGCACAACACCGCCTGCTCACCGAACAGGTCGGTTTCGGTCTCGTCTTTGAAGGTCGTCTTGATGACGCCGGCGCGGGTACCACCGATGCCTTTGGCGTAGGACAGCGCCAACGCTTCGCCGTCACCGGTCGGGTCTTGGTCGACGGCGATCAGACACGGCACACCCTTGCCGTCGACGAACTGGCGACGCACCAAGTGGCCAGGGCCCTTCGGGGCGACCATCGCGACCGTGACGTCGGCGGGCGGCTTGATCAAGTCGAAATGGATGTTGAGCCCGTGACCGAAGAACAATGCGTCGCCGTCCTTCAGGTTGGGTTCGATCTCATTCTTGAAGATGTCCGCCTGGGCGGTGTCGGGCGCCAACAACATGATCACGTCAGCCCATTTGGCCACCTCGGCGGGAGTGTCGACCTCGAGGCCCTGCTCCTCGACTTTGGCCCGCGACTTCGATCCCTCCTTCAGGCCGACGCGCACCTGGACTCCGGAGTCCCGCAGGCTCAGCGAATGCGCGTGCCCCTGGCTGCCGTAACCGATGACGCCGACCTTGCGGCCCTGGATGATCGACAGGTCCGCGTCGTCGTCGTAGAACATCTCTAATGCCACTGTGTATTCCTTCTATTCGATGAGTTATTTGGCGGTGCCGATGCCGCGTGGCCCGCGGGACAACGACACCACTCCCGATTGGACGATTTCGCGGATACCGAAGGGCTCCAGCACCCGCAACAGCGCCTCGATCTTGCCGCGGTCGCCGGTCGCTTCGATCGTCAGCGATTCGGGCGATACGTCAATGACCTTGGCGCGGAACAGGTTCACCGCCTCGATGACCTGGCTGCGGGTGCCGGCGTCGGCCCGCACCTTGATCAGCGCCAACTCGCGGGCCACCGACTTTTCGTCATCCTGCTCGATGATCTTGATGACGTTGATGAGCTTGTTGAGTTGCTTGGTGATCTGCTCGAGCGGTGTTTCCTCGGCCGAGACGACGATCGTCATCCGGGACATGTCTTTCTGCTCGGTGGCGCCGACGGCAAGCGATTCGATGTTGAACCCGCGCCGCGAGAACAGCGCAGCCACCCGGGCGAGCACACCGGGTTTGTCTTCGACCAACACCGACAATGTGTGCGTCTTGGGCGATCCGATCATATGCGCCACTCTCCCCCGCAAGCGGGAGGTGCCCCCACCTCATCGCTACGTCCCCCGCGAGCGGGTGGGGTCCCCGCAAGGCTGGGGAGTGCCCCCACTGCATCGTCGCCGGCGCGCATCAGGCGTGCCCCTCGTTGCCTTCATCATCGAAGAGCGGGCGAATGCCGCGGGCAGCCTGGATCTCGTCGTTGCTGGTTCCGGCGGCGACCATCGGCCACACCTGCGCATCGGCGCCGACGATGAAGTCGATAACCACTGGCCGGTCATTGATCGCCCGTGCCTGGTTGATCACGTCCACGACATCTTCTGAACGCTCGCAACGCAATCCGACACAGCCCAGCGCCTCGGCAAGTTTGACGAAATCCGGGATGCGGTGCGAGTGGGTGGACAGATCGGTCTGCGAATAGCGCTCCTGGTAAAACAGCGACTGCCATTGCCGCACCATGCCCAGATTGCCGTTGTTGATCAACGCGACTTTGATCGGCGCGCCTTCGATCGCGCAGGTGGCCAGCTCCTGGTTGGTCATCTGGAAACAGCCGTCTCCGTCGACCGCCCACACTTCGGAGTCCGGGCGAGCGAGCTTGGCGCCCATGGCCGCCGGGATGGCGAAGCCCATCGTGCCCAGGCCGCCGGAGTTCAGCCAGGTGCGTGGCTTCTCGTATTTGATGAACTGCGCCGCCCACATCTGGTGCTGGCCGACGCCGGCGACGTACACAGCATCCGGGCCGGCGATCTCACCGAGCTTCTCGATGACGTATTCCGGGCTCAGGCTGCCGTCGCTTTGCGGCCCGTAGCTCAACGGGTAGGTTTCCCGCACACCGTCGAGGTACTGCCACCAGTCAGCGATGTCGAGATTGCCCGGCACGCGAGCGTGGTGTAGCGCCTCGATGAGATCGGTGATGACGGCCTTGACGTCACCAACGATCGGCACATCGGCGTGTCGGTTCTTCCCGATCTCGGCGGGGTCGATGTCGGCGTGAATCACCTTGGCTTCGGGGGCAAACGAGTCGAGCTTTCCGGTCACCCGGTCGTCGAAACGGGTGCCCAGCGCGATCAACAAGTCGCTGCGCTGCAGCCCGGCCACCGCCGCCACCGTGCCGTGCATGCCCGGCATGCCCAGATGCTGCCGGTGACTATCCGGGAAGGCGCCGCGTGCCATCAACGTGGTCACCACCGGGATGCCGGTCAGCTCCGCCAGCTCGCGCAGCTGCTCGGTCGCGTCGCCCCGGATGACACCGCCGCCAACGTAGAGCACCGGTTTGCGCGCGGCGGCTATCAGCTTGGCGGCCTCGCGGACCTGCCGGCTATGGGGTTTGGTGTTCGGCTTGTAACCGGGCAGGTCCATGTGCGGCGGCCAGCTGAACGTGCACTGGCCTTGCAACACGTCTTTGGGGATGTCGACGAGCACCGCCCCCGGGCGTCCAGTGGATGCGATGTGGAAGGCCTCGGCCAGCACCCGAGGGATCTCGTTGCCGTCGCGGACCAGGAAGTTGTGTTTGGTGATCGGCATGGTGACACCGGAGATGTCGGCCTCCTGGAAGGCGTCGGTCCCGATCAGCGCACGCCCGACCTGCCCGGTGACCGCGACCACGGGGATGGAATCCATCTGCGCGTCGGCCAGCGGTGTCACCAGGTTGGTGGCGCCAGGACCAGAGGTGGCCATGCAGACACCGACCTTCCCGGTGGCGTGCGCGTAGCCGCTGGCCGCGTGGCCGGCGCCCTGTTCGTGTCGAACCAGCACGTGGCGGAGCTTTTTCGAATCGAACAGCGGGTCGTAGACCGGCAACACAGCACCGCCGGGAATCCCGAAGATGACCTCGACGTCGAGTTCCTCCAACGACCTGATCACCGACTGTGCGCCGGTAACTTGCTCGGGCGCAACATGTTTAGGTTGCTGTGGCGGCGTCGCGGGCGTACTAGCCTGGGCCCCTGTGCCATTGATGGGTTGCGATGGCGCCGACGGCTCTGGCGGTCGCGTAGTAGGTGCGCTCACGGTGTCCTCTTCAGGTCCTCTTCGTCGGTGTCTTAACGGTGACAACAAAAAACCCTCGCCAGCTCAGCGGCTGCACGAGGGTTGCGCGTTGGTGCTCGAAAGCGTAATCAGTCAGGCACCAACGCGCCGACCAAGTACTACGAGCATTTCGCGGCTGTTCATAACGGTCGACGGTAGCCTCCGCACAGGTCAGCAGTCAAATTTGGCCTCGCAGGTCTCTCATCGTCGAGATTGCACACAGGGTCGTGGTTTCCGCTTCATCCGCAGCCCTCAGCGCAATCTCGAGGGATGACATGATGCCAGTGTGGCGAAAGATTCGCTGGAAACACCGCCGGTTGTGATCAAGGTTTCACCGATGGCGCACTTCGCGGTGGGCTTCTTCGCTCTCGGGCTGCTTGTGCCGGTCCTGACCTGGCCGGCCACGGCACCGCTGCTCATCATCCCGGTGGTGTTGTCGGCGTTGATCATTCGGCTTCGCACTCAGGCCGACCAGCATGGCGTATCCGTGCGCACGCTAATCGGCAGCCAAACGGTGCGCTGGGAAGAAATCGAGGGACTTCGCTTCCACAAAGGCTCTTGGGCGCGTGCGCAGCTCAAGAACGGCGGCGAATTGCGGCTGCCCGCGGTTACCTTCGCAACCCTGCCTCTGCTGACGCAGGCCAGCGCCGGCCGAGTGCCCAACCCCTACCGCTGATCAGGTCAGCGCAGCTCACGTCACTGGGTTGGCGCCGTTGAGCAGCACCCACAGCGCGATGCCGGCCCCGATGCCCACTACCAGCGCGACGAACGAGCCGATGAACGGCCGTCGGGCCCAGCCGCGGCCGGCGTCAAACCCGTAGCGCCCAGGTCCGACCAAGATGATCGCCGCAGCCATCACGATCAGGGTGATCTCGTATTCGTGTCCGTCAGGGAGGAAATACGGAAAGGACTTCACGCCGTGCTGGCCCGACATCCCTGCGAGCAGGCTGTTGATCAGATAGGCCAACGCGCCCGCGGCGGCCAGCGGGGTGAATAGCCCTAATACCAGCAGCACCCCGGCGGCAATCTCGCCGCCGGCGGCACAGTAGGTGAGGATGTCGGCGTGCTGGTAGCCGATACCGGAAAGCGAGTTCTTGAAACTGTTCAGTCCCGGCCCGCCCCACCAGCCGAACAATTTCTGAAGTCCGTGCGCGACCAGCACCGCGCCCAAACCCACCCGCAGGACCAGTAGACCAAGATGCTGCGTGCCGCGGCGTCCGGCGGCGCGTACCCGCTCGTCGTCGTGGTGGTCGTCCTCGTCGATGGCTTCGGATCCGAATGCCGGGTGCCCACCGGTGGGTTGAGGTTGGTAGGGCAATGGCTCCTGTCCGCCGAGCAGCCCGTATCCCGAGCTAGACGAGCGGACGCTGCCGGAATCGCTGGCGGCATAGTGTGGGATCAGGGTCGTCTCGAAATCGCCTGCATAGGTGGCTGACGGCAGGTCGTCCTCGGGGTCGACCAAGCGTGCTGAGCTCGGTCGCACCGGAGTTGGCGCCGCGGAATCGTCCGGTCGCCGCCAAGGTGCGTCGTTCGGTTGACTGCTCACCCGTGTCAGGGTAAGGGCAATTCGGCCCGAATTGGGGATTTGAGCGGCGCTTTCGCTGGTCTGATTCGCGCGTCGCCTGGCCCGGTCGGGTGTTTGCGGGCAAATGCGAAAGACGCGCGGCACCCGTCGCGGGCGCCCAACTCGACATGTCCGTAATCTGGCAGTCATGCAGTTGCGGTGGTCCCGGGGGAGATCGCGTTGGCGCGTATTGGTCGCGCTCTGCTCGACGCTGCTGGTTTTAGCCGGTTGCGCCGAGTTCAACGATGCCGCGTCGGCACCATTCACCACCGAGCCCGAACGCCACCCGCCGCCGAGTTCGACGCCTCCCCCGCCGCCGCCACTGCCCGACAAGCCATTTCCCAAAGTGTGCCCGGCACCAGGAGTGATGCAGGGCTGTCTGGAAAGCACCAGTGGCCTGCTTATGCAGCCCGACAGCAAGTCAGCGCTGGTCGCCGAGCGGACCACCGGCGCGGTCAAAGAGGTGTCGGTCAGCGCCGAGCCGAAGGTGAAGACCGTCATCCCGGTCGACCCGTCCGGCGACGGCGGGCTGATGGACATCGTGCTTTCACCGACGTATTCACAAGATCGGCTGATGTATGCCTACATCAGCACGCCCAGCGACAACCGGGTCATCCGCGTCGCCGACGGCGATATCCCCAAGGACATCTTGACCGGGATCCCGAAAGGTGCCACCGGCAACACCGGCGCACTGCTCTTCACCAGCCCCACCACGCTTGTTGTGCTGACCGGCGATGCGGGCAATCCGGCGATGGCCGCCGATCCGGCATCGATGGCCGGAAAAGTCATCCGGATCGAGGAGCCCACCACGCTCAACCAGGCACCACCGACCACGGCGCTGAGCGGCATGGGCGCTGGCGGCGGCCTGTGCACCGACCCCGTCGACGGCTCGCTCTACGTCCTGGACCGCGCTCCCACGGCCGACCGGTTGCAGCGCATCACCAAGGACTCGAAGGTGTCCACGGTGTGGACTTGGCCGGATCGGCCAGGTGTGGCCGGTTGTGCGGCGTTGGACGGCACCGTGCTGGTCAACCTCGTCAACACCAAACAGACGGTGGCCGTCCACCTTGCGCAGGGCACCGGCGCGGTCACCGGCCCGCCTGACGTCATCCGTCAAGACAC
The DNA here is from genome assembly GCA_963743145.1 of uncultured Actinomycetota bacterium. Classification (GTDB taxonomy): domain Bacteria; phylum Actinomycetota; class Actinomycetes; order Mycobacteriales; family Mycobacteriaceae; genus Mycobacterium. The sequence continues at coordinate 210,736 of CAVUOR010000003.1, forward strand.
CCATGGGCATGCCTGGGCGTTGCGGATGTCGCCGGATGGCAACGTTTGGGGCGACACCGTCAACAGGACCGACGGCGATGCCAGCAGGCTCGATGACGTGGTGTTCCCGCTGTTCCCGCAGGGCGGCGGTTTCCCGCGGGCCAACGAGGACAAGACCTAAAGCTCGGTCGGCCTCAGGCCTCGTGACCCGGTTCAAGGTGGGCGACGTCGGCGAAGCTGACCAGATCATCGGAGCGTTCACCGGCATCTCCGGTGACGGGTTCCAACAGGTAGCCGATGTGGTCGCCGAGGTCGAACCGCTTGAGCGTCTTGCCGACGAACCAGCCCACCGCGTCGTCGAGGATCGGCATCCCTTCCGGGCCGGTGCGCCACGAGCACTGGTCGAACTTGTTGATCTGGTCGCCGGTCTCGCCGCCGAAAAGGTAGGCCAGCCCGATGTGCTGGCGCGACAACACGTGCACGGCCAGATGGTCGGATCGCGCCGCCACTCGACAGGTGTGGTTGTTCTTGGACAGTCCGACGAGAAACCGTGGCGGGCGGATGCTGGTTTGGGTGGCGAAGCCGACCAGGCAACCCGACGGATGTCCGTCGGCCTGGGTCGTCACGACGAACATCGTGTAATCCAACATCCCGACCAGCCGGTCGAAAGATTCATCGCCCACGCCGCCATCATGGCCCAACATGGCCGATGATTCGGCCGCAAGCGCAATGACGCTGCCTCAGAACCGCTTTCCCTCGAACGGAGACTGGTCGGGTCAACGTTCGGCGAGCTCGCGGGGGATCACGAACACGTCGACGAGAGCGCCGTTGCGCCACACCGTCACCTCGATGCGGCGGGCGATCGCATCCTCGACCATCAGCTGCTGAATCGCCGTGGCGGTGACGACATTCTTGCCGTCGACGCTGAGCACGATGTCGCCACGTCGCAAACCCGCTTCGGCGGCCGGACTGCCGGCGACCACGCTGGCAATCTGCAGACCGTGCGTAGTGCCCAGTTTGGCGGCGGCGGCCGGCGGCACCGGGATGTGCGCACCGGCGATACCCAGCCACGCGCGGCGCATCCGGCCGGTGTGCATCAGCGCCGCGATGATCTTGTGGGTGGATGCGTTGATGGGCACCGCGAGCCCGAGGCCGACGCCCGCGACGGCGGTGTTCACCCCGACCATGCGTCCGCGCCCGTCGGCAAGCACGCCGCCGCTGTTTCCCGGATTCAGCGCGGCATCGGTCTGGATCACCTCGTCGACAACACGACCGGCTCGGGTAGGCAGCGAGCGTCCGAGGCCGGAGACGATGCCGGCGGTGACGCTGCCGGCCAGGCCCAGCGGGTTGCCAACTGCCACGACGAGTTGTCCGACTTGCAGATCCTCGGCGCGGCCCATCGTCACCGGCGCGGGAACGGCGCCGCGCGCCTTAAGCACGGCGAGGTCGGAAAGCTCGTCACGACCGGCGATATCCACCGCCACCGTGGTGCCATCAGCGAAGCTCGCCTGAGCTGATCGGGTTCCGGCGACGACGTGAGCGCTGGTCAACAAATAGCCGTCGGATGTGATGACGCTTGCGCTGCCGCCGCCGTTGCCGCGGCGGCTGCGCACCGCAATGCTGGCCACACTGGGCAGCACCGTTTGCGCCACCGCAGTGACCACGGCCGAGTAGGCGTCCAAAGCGTCAGCGTCGGGGCGATATTCAGGCATAACTGCCTTAGCGTCGCGGCGGTCGCCGATATGCCGCTGTTCGCCGTCGGCTTAGACCCGCGCCAGCCGCTGATTGGTCACCACGAGTTGTCGGGTGGTGGCGTCGGCCAGCGCCCGGATCTGCTCAGGCCGCAGCCGCCCACACAACCGGCCCCAGTGGATCGCGACCTCGTCGCCGACCGACACGTCGGGTACCGCGCTGTAGCCGTCCGCCCAGACATCGAGTCGGCGCGCCGACGGTTCGGACAGCGACAGTGCCCGGCCGTCCCAGATCAGCCTTGCGCACGACACCTCGACGTCATCACCATCGCGGGAAAGCACAGTGCCCCAGGTGATCCGGCAATTGTCCAGGACACCCACTGGCTGCTCGTCCAGCCCGCGCCCGAGCAGCCGTGACCATGGGTATACGCCGAACACGTGGAAGCAGTGGTTGGCGGCGGCCTCGGGCACCAGATCTGGGCCGAGGTGCGACCAGTAGCGCCCTGCCTGCGGACCGATGATGGCCAGCAATGCATCGACGAATTCCCCCGCGTCCAGCCCTGCGCCGACACCGCCGCCCAGCCAGTAGGACTCCACCAGCCGGTAGTCCAGCGGCTCGGCGATGCCGGTCAGCGACGAGAGCACCTGCAAATACGGCCAGGCGCCGGAGAATTTCCTCGCAGCCGTCCGGACGTCCTCGACCGACCCGTCTCGCAAGGTGGCCCCCAGCGGCGGGCCGCAATAGCCCAACGCGTTGGGCGCGTAGGCGTAGCGGGCGAACATCTCAGTTCCGCGGATGTCCCGCTTGTCAGAGGTCGGCGCCGCCACGCGTCAGGCCCGCCCGGACTCCACCAACTTGAGGGCGTCTTTATGCAGCCGGCCGAAGTTGTAGTAGGCCGCGCAGGCGCCCTCCGGGGACACCATGCAGGTTCCGATCGGGGTTTCCGGTGTGCATGCGGTGCCGAAAACCTTGCATTCCCAAGGCTTGAGCACGCCCTTGAGCACCTCGCCGCATTGGCAGGCCTTCGGGTCGGCGACCCGCACGCCGGGCATCGAATAACGCAGTTCGGCGTCGAAGTCCGCGAAGTCGTCGCTGAGCCGCAGCGCGCTTTGCGAGATGAACCCCAGCCCCCGCCATTCGAAGTGCGGCCGCAGCGCGAACACCTTGCCCATTAGCGCCAAAGCCGCCGGGTTGCCCTGTTCGGGCACCACCCGCGAGTACTGGTTCTCCACCTCGCAACGGCCTTCGCGGATCTGGGTCAGCAGCATCGCGACCGAAGCCAAGATGTCCAGCGGCTCGAAACCAGCGACCACCAAGGGTTTTCCGTACACCTCCGGCACGAATCGGTATGGCCGATTGCCGACAACTGTCGACACGTGGCCGGGGCCGATGAAGCCGTTCAAGCGCAGGTCTGGCGAGTCGAGGATGGCCTTGATCGGCGGCACGATCGTGACGTGGTTGCAGAACACACTGAAATTGGTCAGCGCCAGATCGCGGGCCCGCACCAGCGTCACCGCGGTGGACGGGACCGTGGTCTCGAATCCGATCGCGAAGAACACCACCTGCTTATTCGGGTTGTCGGTGGCGATCTTGAGTGCGTCCAGTGGCGAGTAGACGAAACGCACATCGGCACCGCGTGCTTTGGCGTCCAGCAGGCTGCCGTTGGAGCCGGGTACCCGCATCATGTCGCCGAAACAGGTGAAGATCACGTCGGGTTGTCCGGCCAGCCACATCGCGTCGTCGATGCGACCCATCGGGATCACGCAGACCGGACAACCGGGGCCGTGAACTAGCTCGACGTTCTCCGGCAGCAGGTGTTCGATGCCGTGCCGGTAGATGGTGTGGGTGTGGCCGCCACACACCTCCATGAACTTGAAATGGTCGGCGCCGTCGCCGGTACCGGCCAGGTGCTCGATCGCAACCAGCAGCTTGCGAGCCGCCGCCGGGTCACGGAATTCGTCAACGAATTTCATATCGTTTCCTTCCCCTCAGACGATCGCCGACGAATCGAAGGCTTCTATTTCGCTGGTATAGGCGTCGCCCAGCTTCTTGACGGCCGCCAACGTGAGCAACGCTTCGGTCTCGTCGATCTTGGCCATCGCGAAGCCGACGTGTACCAGCACCCAGTCGTCGGGTTCGGGCATCTCGTTTTCCAGCAGTCGCACCGAGATGGTGCGCTGCACACCGTTGACATCGACCTTGGCCAGATAGTTTTCGGCGTCGGTGATCTCGACGATCCGCCCCGGGATTCCAAGACACATGTGCGCTCAGTTCCTTTCTCGTCTTTCTCAGCAGATCCTCGGCAGCGGGTCGCCGACGAGCATGTCGACGATCCGGGAACCACCGAAAGCCGTTCGCACGACAACGGTTTCGGCGGGTTCGGCGACGATCTGCCCCACTTCGGCCGCCTCGGCACCTAACGGATGCGATCGCAACGCCGCCAGCCCGGCCTCAGCCTCCTCCGGCGCGACGACGGCGATGAACTTGCCTTCGTTGGCGACGTAAAGCGGATCGATGCCGAGCAGTTCGCAGGCGCCACTGACCATCGGGTGCACCGGAAGGCGGTCCTCCTCGAGCAGTACCCCAAGACCGCAGGCCTGGGCCAGTTCGTTGCAGACGGTGCCGACGCCGCCGCGGGTCGGGTCACGCAGCCACCGAGTCGATGGCGCCGCCGACAACAGCGCCTCCACCAGCGGGCTGACCGATGCAGTGTCAGAATGGATATCGGCCTCGATCGCCAGGTCGCCGCGGGCCAGCATCACCGCCATTCCGTGATCGCCCATCGATCCCGACAACAGCAGCTTGTCGCCGGGACGCACCGACGCCGCCGACAACTGCCGGCCCTCCGGGATCACGCCGACGCCGGTGGTCGTGATGAACAGACCGTCGGCCGCCCCGTTGGGCACGACTTTGGTGTCACCGGTGACGATCTGGATACCGCTGGCTGCGGCGGACGCCGCCATGTCGGCCACGATCTCTTTCAACTCGGCGATCGGAAAGCCTTCCTCCAAGACGAACGCCGCCGAGATCCATTGTGGCACAGCACCGGCCACCGCCAGGTCGTTGGCGGTACCGTGCACGGCCAGTTCGCCGATCGAGCCGCCGGGAAAACGCCTGGGCTGCACCACGAATGAGTCGGTGGACATCACCAGCCGCTCACCGCCGGGCAGGTTGATCACCGCACCGTCGCCGAGTGTTTCCAGCAGCGGGTTCCGGAACGCCTCCAGGAAGACGGCGTCCGTCAAGGCGGCCGAGGCTTTTCCACCGGCGCCGTGCGCCAGCGTCACGTGCTCGTCGAGCAGGCGGGGACGGCGTCTGCGGAACGACTCGATCCGCTCGATCACCTCGCCCTCGCCGAAACGCGGCCCCGAGGCCAAGTATTCGCCTGACGACTTACTCATACGGCCTCCACTGGCTGGGTAGCCATCTGGTCGTGCACTGCCAGCCACAGCTGATAGCCGAGCAGCGCTTGGGACTCCTGAATCCGGTGCACACTTTGCGAGCGAACCACGAAGCAGACGTCGACATCCGGGCTCTTCGCGAACGCGCCGCCGTCGTATCCAGCGAAGCCGATGGTGTACATATCGCGATGGCGCGCCTCCTTCAGCGCGGCCATCAAGTTGGGCGAGCTGCCGCTGGTCGACATCGCGATCGCGATGTCGCCGGCTTTTGCGCGGGCGATCAACTGCCGGGCGAAGACCAGCTCGAATCCGACGTCGTTGCCAAGCGCGGTCATGATGGCTTGATCGGCCGTCAACGACCAGGCCGGCAACGGCCTACCGACAGGCGGTTGGGCGAACAGCCGCGCCAAGGTGGTGCAGTCGGTGCAGCTGCCACCGTTGCCGAAGGTGAAAAGCCTTCCCCCGGTGCTGAATCGACGCGCCAGCTCGGCGGCTGCAGCTGCCGACCAGTTCGGTGTTGGCCTCCAGCGTGGAGCGGCGCAACGCCAGGCTTTCGGCGGCCTTGGCCTGCGCTGAAGCGGTCAGATCGGCCAGCAGCGATTTGGGGTCGTCTTCTTGCGCGTCGATAAATGGATAGAGGAAGTTGGTCGGTTCGTCAGTCATGAGCGCCGCTCCTCCTCTTCGACGCGGCTGATCGCCGTTCCCGCGTGCACCAGCACCAGTTCGCCGGCGGCGACCGGATCGACCAGTGCGGTCGCCACCGTTTCGATGCCGTTGGCGGTGCGCACGGTGGCCATGCCGTCGGCCGTAGCGGCAAGCACCTCGCCGAGGCGACCTTCATCGCTACAGGTGACACAAATCTCGTCGGCGCAAACATCGGGTTCTTTCAGCAGGCCCGGATGCTCGAAACAGACGTGGGTCAGCTCCCACAGCAGGTGGTAGAACAACACAAATCCACCGGTTGCCGGCACTCTTGGGTCGGGGTCGTCCAGCCACAACACGTGGTCTGCCATACCGGCTTCGGGCCGCTCGCCGCTGCCGATCCAGACGGTCGTGACACCCCACGCCCGGCTTCGGTGCATCACCGACCGGACGTCGGGGTCGTCGGCGCCGGAGACGGCGACCACGATGTCGCCGGGCCGCACCGACACCCGCACGACGTCGACCACATCCGGCCCGGTGATCGCGACGGCCGGCAGTGCCCGCTTGCCCACGATCACCGGATGAATGAATTCGACCGCGATATGCAGAGCATGCGGCTCCCAGCCCGGCGCGATGGACCACATCGTGGCGCCCGCCGCGAACCGTTTGGCCAACGTGAACGAGGTGGCAGCCAGGTCGGCGGCCAAGTCGGCGTCCAGCCCGCGGTCGATCGCCGTGGTCGCCACATCCCTACCCATCAACCCCCCTTTCGGCCAACGCCGTCAGCACCGAGACCGCGGCCTGACCTAGCGCCAGCCCACCGTCGTTGGGCGGAACCGCGTGGTGCGTCAACACTTCGAATCCGTTCTGCTGCAGCTGCTGTCGGCATTTACGCAGCAGCAGCACGTTCTGGAACACCCCGCCGGTGAGGCCCACCAGCCGTACCTCGCCGGCGACCAGACCGACCACCTCCAAAACCGCATCCGCGACGGCCTGGTGGAAGCCCGCGGCCAGCACCGCCGGTTCGACACCGGCGTGCAGTGCCGACACCATGGCCCGCACCATGCCGGTCGGGTCGATCACTCCGTCGGTGTGCACATCCATCCGCAACTGAGTCGGTGTCTGGGCGACCGACTCGGCCAGCACCTCGAGCTCGATAGCCGCCTGACCCTCGTAGTCGATCCGGTGCCGCACCCCGAGCAGCGACGCGACCGCGTCGAACAGCCGCCCCATGCTCGAACACGGCACGCAGCCCACGTCGCTCTCCAACTGGGATCGCGTGACGGCAAGCTCGGCGGGGCTGGCCGCGCTGACCGGCGCCAAATCCGGGGTCCACTCGATGCCGGCGACCCACAACTGAGACAGCGCCATTCGCCATGGATTGCGGACCGCGGCGTCACCACCGGGCAATGGGACCGGCTTCAGGTGACCGACCCGGCGAAAACGATGGCTGTCAGGACCGACCGCAAGAATCTCCCCACCCCAGATGGTGCCGTCGCAGCCATAACCGGTGCCGTCGAACGCGACACCGACGGCCGGCTCACCGAGCCGGCCGTGTTCGGCCAGCAGCGAGGCAACGTGCGCGTGATGATGCTGGACAAGATCGAGCGGACGGCCGCCGACCTGCCGCTCGGCCCAACTTCGGGTCTGGTACCCAGGATGCAGATCAGCGGCCAACCGCACCGGGCCGTTGGCGGATCTCGCTGAGCTGACCGACCGCCGTCTCGAACGCCCGCAGAGTCTCCCAGGTCGCCATGTCGCCGATGTGCCCGGACATGTACGCGCGCGGCCCGTCGGTCAGGCAGAACGTGTTCTTCAGTTCGCCGCCGACTGCCAATACCGCCGGACCGTCGCGACCGAGGTCGATGGGCAGCGGGGCGTAGCCGCGGGAGCGGCGGATCGGAAGTTCTCGGTCGTCGACGACGCGGACCACCGAGTCGTCGCACGGCACGTGGATCGGCCGGTTGTGGTCGAGCACCGCGTCGCAAAGCGGCGGAAGCCGGTGGCTGCATCGTTTTCGGTAAAGCAGATGGGCTCGTCGGAGCGGTTGGCACTGGTCAGCACCAGCGCGTCGGGCACCGTGGAATCGGCCCCAGGGACCGGCGCGAGCAGCAGGTGATGGATCGGCGAATACGGCAGCATAAGGCCCATCAGCGGGCTACCAGGTGCGACGGCGTCGGCGACCGGCGCGTCCGGCCCGTCGGCGCAGCAACACGATCGGCCGGGCAGGGCTGGAGAGCACGGCGGCCTCGGCGTCGTCAATGTGTGCATAGCGGCGGGCGACGTCGAGATCGCGCACGAGCATGGCGAACGGCTTGGCGCCGCGCGCCTTGCGGCTGCGCAGCGCGCCGACCACTGTTTCGTCGTCGACGACACAGGCCAGGTGATAGCCGCCGATGCCCTTGATCCCCACAACAGCCCCGGCCGCCAACGCCCGTTGCGTTGCGGCCAGCGCCGCGTCGGCGCCATCAACCCGCTCGGTTCCGAAGCAGAACCACAGCGATGGCCCGCAGTCCGGGCAGGCGATCGGCTGGGCGTGGAAGCGGCGGTCGACCGGGTCGTGGTATTCGGCGGCACACCGCTCACAGATGGCAAAGGCCGACATCGTGGTGGCCGGACGGTCGTAGGGCAACGCGCGGATGATGGTGAACCGCGGCCCGCAGTTGGTACAGGTGATAAACGGATGCCGGTAGCGGCGGTCCTGCGGGTTGAACAGCTCGTCGACGCATTCGTCGCAGACCGCGATGTCCGGCGGAATCGGCGTGGTGGCTCCGGGGGCTGTGTGGCTGTCGACGATGCGGAAGCCGTTGCCGGCGAGGGTGTCCGCTTCGATGTCGGCGATCGAGACCGTGTTGATGCGCGCCAGCGGCGGCGCCTCGGCACGCAGTCGACGCCCGAATTCGTCAATCCGGGCGACGGGCCCTTGCACTTCGATGAACACCGCGCCGGAATCGTTGCCGACGAATCCGGCCAGCTTCAGATCGGTCGCAATCCGGTGGACAAACGGACGAAAACCCACCCCTTGCACCACGCCGACGACGGTGAACCGCTGCCTTACGTCGTCGGATCGCAGCATCAGGATGTCGGTCATGACGGCCGCCAGACGGGCACGGGCATCAAGGTGCTGGGCGGCTCGACGTCGTCGCCGCTCCGGTTGGCATCCCACTCAGCACACGTCGCGATCACACCGTTCTGTTGTCACGGCACCCCGACGAAACCCATCGTAGGCGCCGATGACACATACCGGTTAGGGATTCCGACCCGTCGGATGCTGGGTGGCAGTCAGCGCTCGAACGGCGTCGCGAAACGGCTCAAAAATTTTCTTCGAGAAACTTATTAATTCCAAAACTCGCTCTCAGATATTTCAAAACTTACTCTCAGATAGTGTTCCCCGGGCCTCGTAATTAGACAAGCGTCCAATAAGCTCGGCATGCAAATCGTCCCGCTTTCCAGTCGGGTCAACCTCCGGGCGAGTACGGCCGACGCGGGAGCCCGGCAGCCGAACTCAGTAACCTGCGCACCAGCCCGTCTCGACCTGCAGCTCAGTAGCGATCGGCCCCTTCCTCGGGAGGGGCCGATGGCGATTCGTGATGGAGCTTGGGAGTCCGTCACCGCCGGTCCGTCGTGCAGGCCGCAAGCAGGTGATTGGCCGTCGACCAGCCCGGCATTCTCTAACTCTGAGTCGTTGTCCTTCGTAACGTCCTTCGTAACCTCGCTTTGCGTGCAAGCCCCAAGGTTCAGTTCAGTATCGCTTTCATTGCTTTTCATATTGCTCCCATGTTTAATAGCCCGTACGTGAGAAGGAGTCAGGCCATGAGCAAGAAGGGTCGCCATCGCCGGACCCCTGACCAGCACCGTCGCCGATGGGAACCGTCGGCGCGCCATAACAGCTGCGTTTGTCTCGACGGGCCAGGCTTCCGCTGACGACCTTCTCGGACCGGCCGCCGGCGATGACGCCGTCACGGATGTGGCGCAGGCGGTCGACCCGAGCGCCGTTACCGCGGCCGCCCTACCCGCAGACGCCCTTCCCGCGGACGCCGCTAACGATGACGCCTTCACAGAATTTATCGAGGCGATCGACGGGAACGCGTTTACCGCTGACGGCGCCGCTAATGACTTACTCGGAGTTATCTCTAGCCAAATTAACTCGGGTCTGGCAGATACTGTTTTTGGCCCGGAGATCAATACGATCGCCACGCAAATCGTCTGCGCGGACACTCCGAGTTGTGTTGACAGCCTTCTGATAACACCGCTGGCCACCGGCGATGACCCCTTCACGGCCTTTGACCAGTATTTGGCGCAGGATTTTTCTGCGTTCGTAGTCCCAACCGGCGACGATGACTACCTTGCAACTCTCGCTAGCTACCTTGACTCGCAGGTCGACGGTACTGTTTTTGGCCCCGAGCTGTACACGATGGTTGAGCAAATCATCGCCGGGTTGAATACGATAGCGGCTGATCCTGCCGCTTTCGTGCCCTGAGCGACGCGCTCGGCCCGAGCTCGCTAACTGCACGCAGCCAGCACCAGTTCGCGCACCCGCGCCGCGTCGGCCTGGCCCTTGGTGGCCTTCATCACCGCGCCTACGATCGCGCCCGCCGCCTGGACTTTTCCACCCCGAATCTTTTCCGCTACATCGGGATTGGCGGCCAGGGCTTCGTCGACCGCGGCCTGGATCAGCGAATCGTCGCGCACCACGGCCAGTCCGCGCGTGGTCATCACCTGTTCGGGCTCACCTTCCCCAGCCAGCACGCCCTCGACAACTTGACGGGCCAGCTTGTTGGACAGCTTGCCCGCATCGACCAACGCCACTACCGCGGCGACCTGCTTCGGTGTGATCGGCAGTACGTCGAGTTCCACTCCGGCCTCGTTGGCCTTCTGGACCAGGAAGTTTCCCCACCAGGCACGGGCTTCCTTACTGGACGCGCCGTGCTCGATCGTGGCGGCAACAAGTTCGACGGCGCCAGCGTTAACCAGATCGCGCATCACCTCGTCGGAAGCGCCCCAGTCCTGCTGAATCCGCCTGCGGCGCAACCACGGAAGTTCAGGAATGGTCTGACGAAGACGCTCGACCAGCTCGCGGCTGGGCGCGACCGGCTCCAGGTCGGGTTCGGGGAAATAGCGGTAGTCCTCGGCGGTCTCCTTGGTGCGGCCCGGGCTGGTGTAGCCATCCTCGTGAAAATGCCTGGTCTCCTGAGTGACCCGGCCGCCGGACGCCAAAACTGCGCCCTGTCGTTGCATTTCGTAAGAGATCGCGACCTCGACGCTTTTCAGCGAGTTGACGTTCTTGGTCTCGGTGCGGGTGCCGAACTCGACGGCGCCTATGGGCTTCAGCGACACATTGGCGTCGCAACGCATCGAGCCCTGGTCCATCCGGACGTCGGAAACACCTAACGCGCGCAACAAGTCCCGCAACGCCGTCACATAGGCTCGGGCGATCTGCGGCGCCCGCTCACCAGTTCCCTCGATGGGTTTCGTCACGATCTCGATCAGCGGCACACCCGCGCGGTTGTAGTCGATCAGCGACATCGTCGCGCCATGAATGCGGCCGGTTTCGCTGCCCAAGTGGGTCAGCTTGCCGGTGTCTTCCTCCATGTGCGCGCGCTCGATTTCGACGCGCCAGGTGGTGCCGTCCTCCAGCGGCGCCTCCAGATAACCGTTGACGGCGATCGGCTCGTCGTATTGCGAGATCTGGTAGTTCTTCGGCATGTCCGGATAGAAGTAGTTCTTCCGGGCAAACCGGCACCACGGCACGATCTCGCAGTTCAGCGCCAGCCCGATCCGGATCGCCGATTCGACCGCGGCCTCGTTGAGCACCGGCAGCGAACCGGGCAGGCCCAGGCAGACCGGGCACACCTGGGTATTGGGCGGGGCGCCGAACGCGGTGGCACAGCCGCAGAACATCTTGGTGGCGGTGGACAGCTCGACGTGCACCTCCAGGCCGAGCACCGGCTCGTAGCGTGCGATGACGTCGTCGTAGTCGAGCAGCTCCGCCCCGGCCGTGCTGGCGGCGCTCGCAGCAAAGGTCATGCGTTCGATTTTAGTTGGCTGTCGGAGCCGTCGCCTCGCCACCGCCGTCGGCAGTGATATCGGCGACCTTGGCGGTGATCAGGTCGTATGCTCAGACGCGGATACTTAGCTTTACCCGCGACTTGTGTGCCGACTTGGTCCGCCCACAAACCGCGTCCTTATCCGGGCAGTACTCGACAGCGGGAAGTCAGAACAATGGCTGACAGCAGAAAACAGCTTGACCAGACAACAGAGGACCGGTCACCGACCGATGACGCTTATCCCGCCACTGATGGGCATGCGGTCCGCGTTCTAGACAGGGCTCTCCTTGGCGGTGAACCGCAGCGAGTCGGCAGATTCGAATACCGATACGACAACGGCGCGTGGACATGGTCGGACACGGTCGCAAGGATGCACGGCTACGAGCCCGGCGAAGTCGAACCGACCACCGAACTCATCTTGAGTCACAAGCATCCTGAAGACCTAGCCCGCGTCAAGGGTCTCCTGCAGCAATCGATGGCTCCGTTCAGCAGCCGGCACAGAATCCGCACGACAGCCGGAGAGATACGCACGGTGGTGGTAGTGGGCGACGCTGTCACCGATGCCGACGGCCTCATCGTGGCTACACGCGGGTTCTACATCGACATCACCGAGAGCTTTAACGCCGATCTCCAGCAGGCGATCAGCGACAAGTTGCACGTCATCGTGCCTCACCGAGAGGTCATTGAACAGGCCAAGGGAATGCTGATGCTGATCTACCAGCTCAGCGCCGACGCCGCCTTCGCAATCCTGAAGTGGCGATCGCAAGACCTCAACGTCAAACTCACGACCGTCGCCGAAAAACTGGTCGCCGAGTTGCCGGACCTAGTCGATGCCCGCCCAGCGACGCGTGCACCTATCGACCACTACCTACTGACTCTCACCACCAAAGACAAGTGACTCCCTTAGCCACGCAGCACGCACGTTGGCTTATCGCTCCCGCCCGTGGAGCGACCGACCGCTGAATGACCATGCAGTGCGGCGGACGAGGGACGCTACCCAAAAAAAGCGGCAGCGTCGTCGTAGCGGCTCTGCGGTACCAGCTTGAGTTGGCGCACCGCGTCAGCCAGCGGCACCCGACCGATGTCTTGACCCCGCAGCGACACCATCTGGCCGTATTCGCCGGCGTGCGCCGCATCGGCGGCGTTGACCCCAAATCGGGTGGCCAGCACCCGGTCGTACGCGGTCGGAGTGCCGCCCCGCTGGACGTGGCCGAGCACGGTCACCCGGACGTCCTTGTTGATGCGCTTCTCCACCTCGTATGCCAGCTGCGCGGCCACTCCGGTGAACCGCTCATGGCCGAACTCGTCGATGCCGCCCTCGGCCAGCTTCATCGAGCCTTCGGCCGGTTTGGCGCCCTCGGCGACGACACAGATGAAGTGTGAGTCGCCGCGCTGGAAGCGCCGTTTGACCAATCGGCACACCTCGTCGATGTCGAAGGGTTGTTCGGGGATCAGCGTCATGTGGGCGCCGGAAGCCAGCCCGGCGTTCAGCGCGATCCAGCCGGCGTGCCGGCCCATCACCTCCACCAGCATCACCCGCTGGTGCGATTCGGCGGTGCTGTGCAATCGGTCGATGGCGTCGGTGGCCACCATCAGCGCGGTGTCATGCCCGAATGTCACGTCGGTGCAGTCGATGTCGTTGTCGATGGTCTTGGGCACACCGACGACGGGCACGTTCTCCTCGGAAAGCCAGTGCGCAGCGGTCAGGGTTCCTTCGCCGCCGATCGGGATGAGCACGTCGATGCCGTTGTCGTCCAGGGTCTGCATGATCTGCGGTAGACCCGCGCGCAACTTGTCGGGATGCACCCGGGCGGTGCCCAGCATCGTGCCGCCCTTGGACAGCAGCCGGTCATTGCGGTCGTCGTTGGCCAGCTGCACACGCCGGTTCTCCAGCAACCCGCGCCAGCCGTCCTGGAATCCGACCACCGACGACCCGTAGCGTGAATCGCAGGTGCGCACCACCGCCCGGATGACGGCGTTGAGCCCGGGACAGTCCCCACCTCCGGTAAGAATTCCGATCCGCATGCCCACATCTTGCCCGGTTTCCTCCGTCGGTGTTTGCCGGGCCTGCCCGGCCGCCAGCGGATATCAAATGGCCGACGGCAGGGGTCCCCTCGCGACTTCGTAGGCGGCCGCCACCCGGTAGAGCCGGTCGTCAGCTAACGCCGGCGCCATGATCTGCAGCCCGACCGGCAGGTTGTCATCCGGCGACAAGCCCGAGGGCACCGACATCCCACAATGGCCGGCCAGATTCACCGGCAGCGTGCACAAGTCGTTCAGGTACATCGCCAGCGGATCGTCGACCTTCTCCCCCAACCGGAACGCGGTTGTCGGCGTGGTGGGCGACACCAGCACGTCAACAGATTTGTAGGCCTCGTCGAGATCGCGGGCAATCAACGTGCGCACCTTCTGCGCCTGGTTGTAGTAGGCGTCGTAGTAGCCGGCCGATAGCGCGTAAGTCCCGATCATGATGCGCCGCTTGACTTCCGGCCCAAATCCGGCCGCCCGGGTCAGCGCCATCACCTCCTCGGCGCTGTGCGTGCCGTCGTCGCCAACCCGCAGCCCGTAGCGCATGGCGTCAAAGCGCGCCAGGTTGCTGGACACCTCCGACGGCAAGATCAGGTAGTAGGCGGCCAACCCGTGATCGAAATGGGGACAGTCGACTTCGGACACGTCGGCGCCGATCGCGGTCAACTGCTCGACGGCACTGTTGAACGAGGCCAACACGCCTTCCTGATATCCCTCGCCGCGCAGCTGCCGCACCACGCCGATGCGGACGCCGCTCAGGTCGCCTGCTGCGCCCGCCTTGGCGGCGCCAACGACGTCTGGCACTTCAGCGTCGATGGACGTGGAGTCCTTCGGGTCGTGCCCGGCGATCACCTGATGCAGCAGCGCGGTGTCCAGCACATTGCGCGCACACGGACCGCCTTGATCCAGCGAGGACGCGCAGGCCACCAGGCCATACCGCGACACCGTGCCGTAGGTCGGTTTAACCCCCACGGTGGCGGTCAGCGCGGCCGGCTGGCGGATGGAGCCGCCGGTGTCGGTCCCGATGGCCAGCGGTGCCTGAAACGCGGCCAGCGCGGCCGCACTGCCGCCCCCGGAGCCGCCCGGCACCCGCTCGGTGTCCCACGGGTTGCGGGTCGGGCCGTAGGCGGAGTTCTCCGTCGACGAGCCCATCGCGAACTCGTCCATGTTGGTCTTGCCCAGGATCGGGATACCGGCCGCACGCAGCCGCGCGGTCACCGTGGCGTCGTAGGGGGAGCGCCAGCCTTCGAGGATCTTCGACCCGCAGGTGGTGGGCATGTCGAGGCTGGTGAACACGTCTTTGAGGGCCAGGGGCACGCCGGCCAGCGGCGATGGCGGCTGATCACCGGCAGCCAGCGACTTGTCCACGGCCGCCGCGGCCGATAGCGCCGCATCCGCCGCGACGTGTAGGAAGGCTCCGTAGCGTTCGTCGGTCGCCGCGATCTGGTCCAGGAACGCCTGCGTGATCTCGGTGGACGATAGCTCCTTCGCGGCGACCTTGGCGGCCAGCGTCGCGGCGTCCAGCCGGATGATGTCCGTCACTGCGGATCTCCGAGAATCTGCGGGACGGCGAAACGACCGTCGACGGCTTCGGGCGCCTCAGCCAGCGCTTCCTCTTGGGTCAGGCAGGGTCTGGTCTGGTCGGGGCGAGTGACGTTGACGTCTTTGAGCGGGTTGTCGGTCGCTTCGACGCCGGTGACATCAACCGCCTGAATTTGGCTGACGTGGTTAAGGATGGCGTCGAGTTGGCCGGCATAGCTGTCCAGCTCGTCGTCGGTCAATGCCAGCCGGGCCAGCCGGGCCAGATGGGCCACCTCGTCACGGGAGATCTGGGACACGACCGAAAAGCCTAGCCCGGTGACGATGCCCGCCGCGGTGGGGGAACCGCCCGCTTGCGGGGGACGGCGGGAGGTGGGGGTACCTCCCAGCCGCGAAGCGGCGAGGGGGCGAGGCGGGCAATAGCTCACGAAGACGCCTGCCTGCCGCGCACCGCCGTCGGGGGGCAGCAGCATCCCGCCGGAATGCCGGGAGCGCATTGCTGTGCGACAGTGTTGCGCGTGGCTTCCTATCTGCTGCGAGTTCAGTTGGCCGACCGACCGGGCAGCTTGGGCTCGTTGGCCGTCGCGCTGGGCTCGGTGGGAGCCGACATCTTGTCCCTGGACGTGGTGGATCGCCGAGCCGGCTACGCGATCGACGACATCGTGGTCGAGCTGCCGGCGCGAGGCATGCCCGACACCCTGATCACCGCGGCCGAAGCGCTCAGCGGTGTGCGGGTGGATAGCCTGCGACCGCATACCGGGCTGCTGGAAGCACACCGGGAATTGGAGCTCATCGATCACGTCGCCGCGGCCGGCGACACCCCGGCCAAGCTCAATGTGCTGGTCGACGAAGCCCCACAGGTGCTGCGGGTGGGCTGGTGCACCGTGTTGCGTTGTTCCGACAGCGGGATCCAGCGCGTCGCAGGCAGCCCCGGTGCGCCGGAAACCCGGCTCGACGCCGTGCCGTGGATGCCGATCGAAAAGGCCGCTGCCCTCGACGTCAACGACGACTGGGTGCCGCAGGTGTGGCGCGAGCTCGATACCACGCTGTTGGCTGCGCCGCTGGGCTCCGCGGACACGGCGGTGCTGCTGGGCCGGCCGGGCGGCCCGGAATTCCGGCCATCCGAGGTGGCGCGGCTGGGCTATCTGGCCGGGATCGTCGCGACGCTGCTGCTCTGAGCTGTTACCGCGAGACAGATGCCAGGGCTGCTAACACCGGCAAACCACGACCTTGGTTTTCCCCCGCAAGCGGGGGTGCCCCCAGTCTCGCGAGGCGGCAAAGGGGTATTGATCAGGTGTGAGCACGCTTTCTGACACCCAGATCGCCGCGATGTCTCCTGAGGAGCGTCGTCAATTAATCGAACGGCTCGGGCGGCCCCTGGAAGAGGTGATGCCGGTGGCTCAGGTGCACCGGCTGCGGTGGGGATGGCTGGGCATGATGATCGGCGGGACGCTCGTCCTGATCCCCTGGATCGTCTACCTCGCGTTTGCGTTGCCGGACAGTTATCTGGTGCATGGCTGGACGGCGACCTGGGTGGGTTTCGATGTGCTGCTTGCCGGGCTGATGGTGGCGACGGTCGTGCTGGGCTTGCTGCGCCGACAGTTGATGCTGCTCACCGCGTTCGCCACCGGCGTGTTGCTGGTCTGCGACGCCTGGTTCGACTTGATGACTGCGGGACCCGACGACTTCTGGGTGTCGGTGCTGACCGCGGCTATGGCCGACTTGCCGCTGGCCGTGCTGCTCATCGCCGGCACGTTGCGGCTGGTGCAGCTGACGGCAATTCGGATGTGGCTGATCGAACCGGCCACGCCGTTGTGGCGGCTGCCGTTGATGACGTGAACAGCCGCGACGTTCACTCAGCTTGGGAGGGAGCCGGTGTCGGTGGGTCCCTCCGCCAAGAGTTTGCGGAATCCGTCCTCGTCGAGGATCGGCACGCCGAGTTCGACGGCCTTGTCATACTTCGTTCCGGGGGAATCACCGGCAACCACATAGGCGGTCTTCTTCGACACCGAGCCGGCGGCCTTTCCACCGCGGGCCACGATGGCCTCCTTGGCGTCGTCGCGGGAGAAGCCGTTCAACGAGCCGGTGACCACGATCGTCAGGCCCTCCAGAGTGCGGGGAACGCTGGCGTCGCGCTCGTCAGCCATCCGTACCCCGGCCGAGCGCCACTTGTCGACGATCGCCCGATGCCAGTCGACGGTGAACCACTCGGTGACCGCGGCCGCGATGGTCGGGCCGACGCCCTCGACTGCGGCCAACTGCTCGGTAGACGCATCTTCGATTGTCTTCAGATCGCCGAACTCGGTGGCCAGGGCGCGGGCCGCGGTGGGCCCGACGTGCCGGATCGACAGCGCCACCAAGACCCGCCACAGCGGCGTGGCTTTGGCCGCATCGAGATTGGCCAGCAGTCGCTTGCCGTTGGCGGACACGTCCCCGGCCTTGGTACGGAACAGTTCAGTGCGCAGCAGGTCGTCCTGGGTGAGGGTGAACAGATCTCCCTCGTCCGCGATCACCCCGGCCTGCAGCAACGCGATGGCCGCCTCGTATCCAAGCCCCTCGATGTCGAGCGCACCGCGACCGGCGACGTGAAACACTCGCTCCCGCAACTGCGCCGGGCAGGACCGAGCATTGGGACAGCGGATGTCGGCATCGCCCTCCTTGGCCGGTGCCAGCTCGGTGCCGCACTCCGGACAGTGTGTGGGCATGACGAATTCGCGCTCGGAGCCGTCGCGCAGGTCGACGATGGGGCCGAGCACTTCGGGAATGACGTCGCCGGCCTTGCGGATCACCACGGTGTCGCCGATCAGCACGCCCTTGCGCTTGACCTCGGCAGCGTTGTGCAAGGTGGCCAGGCTGACCGTTGATCCGGCGACCTTGACCGGCGTCATGAACGCAAAAGGCGTGACCCGTCCGGTGCGTCCCACATTGACGCGGATGTCGAGCAGCTTGGTCTGGACTTCCTGAGGCGGGTACTTGTACGCGATCGCCCAGCGCGGCGCGCGCGACGTGGATCCCAGCCTGCGCTGCAACGCCACGTCGTCGACTTTGACCACCACACCGTCGATTTCGTGGGCCACGTCGTGGCGATGCTCGCCCCAGTAGGCGATCCGCTCCAGCGCATCGGCCGCACTTTCCACCCGGGTGGTGTGCTCGGAGACTGGGAGCCCCCAGGCGCCCAGCGCCAGATATGCGTCGTGCAGTGTGGCCGGCCGGAATCCCTCGCTATGCCCCAGCCCGTGGCAGATCATCCGCAGTTTGCGACGCGCGGTGACCGCCGGATCCTTCTGCCGAAGCGACCCGGCCGCGCTGTTGCGTGGGTTGGCGAACGGCGTCTTGCCGTCTTCGACCAGCGCCGCATTGAGCGCTTCGAAATCGGCGACCCGGAAGAACACCTCACCGCGCACCTCGAGGACGTCGGGTATCGGGTAGTCGTCGCTGGCGGTCAGCCGCTCCGGGACGTCGTCGATGGTGCGCGCGTTGAGCGTGACGTCCTCGCCGGTGCGCCCGTCGCCCCTGGTCGCCGCGCGGACCAGCCGGCCGCCTCGGTAGACCAGAGCCAATGCGACGCCATCGATCTTGAGCTCACACAGGTACGGCACGTCGCCACCGACCTCGGCGTGGATACGCGCGGCCCACAGGTCGAATTCTTCGGTGCTGAACACGTTGTCCAGGCTCAGCATCCGCTCCAAATGGTCGGCCGAGGTGAAGTCGGTGGCGAAGCCCGCGCCACCGACGAGCTGGGTCGGCGAGTCCGGCGTGCGCAGCTCGGGATGCGCCTCCTCGAGCGCGGCCAGCCGACGAAGCAGCTGGTCGAAATCGGCGTCGGAGATGATCGGCGCGTCGCGCACGTAGTAGCGGAACTGGTGTTCGCGCACCTCGTCGGCCAATTCGCGCCACTGCCGCCGCACCTCGGGCGCGACGGGATCAGCCTCTGCTGAGCTCACGTTGGCAGGTTATCGGAGCACACCGACGCGCTCAGATCGCGTCAGGGTCGTCGGCGAAGGCCTCGGCGGCCCGCCGGGCGAGCCCGATGGCCGTGCGGGCCCACTGCGGGGTCGCGCCGGCCAGCCCACAGGCCGGCGTGACGCCGATGCGATCGCGCAGCGCCGACCGGCCGAAGCCGAGCCGGTCGATGACCGCGACGAGGGCCGCGGCGACCTCCTCCGCCGACGGCCGGCGCGCCGGCGTGCTGGACGAGACGACGCCCAGCATGACGGCGCGGCCGGACTCAACGAATTCCGCGATGGCGTCCAGATCGGTGACCGAAAGGGTCCCGGCATCCACCGAAACAGCTGCGATGTTGCTGCGCTGCAACACGTTCCACGGCAATGCGGCGGCACAGCTGTGCACCAGCACCTCGGCACCGGCGGCGGCCACGCAGGTGTCGAGCAGTGTGGCGGCCAGCGACTCGTCGATCGGGGCCACCGGGCTCAGCGCGCTCACGCCGGTCAGCTGCCCGGCCACCGCCGCCGGCAGCGACGGCTCGTCGAACTGCACCAGCACGGGTGTGTCGAGTCGGCGCGACACCGTGGCCCGGTGCGTGGCGACCCCCTCGGCCAGCGAGGCGGCGATGTCGTGCACGGCGCCGCGATCGGTGATCGCGCGGTGCCCGTTGGCCAGTTCCAGCTCGGCGACCAGCGTGATTGGCCCGGGCGCCTGCACCTTGACCGGTCTCCCACTGCCACGCAAACCCGCGGTCTCCCAGGCCTCTTCCAACGCGTCGATGTCTTCCTCGAGCAGGCTGGCTGCCCGCCGCGCCACCGCGCCGGGGCGGCCCGCGATCCGGTAGCCACGGGGCACCGTGTCAATGGCTACGTCGATCAGCAGCCCACCGGCACGCCCGATGATGTCGGCGCCCACTCCTCTGGCGGGCAACTCGACGATGTGGGCCAGCGCCCCGCCCAACTCACCGACGATGACCTCGGCGGCCTGCCGCGCGACGGTCCCGGGCCATGATCCGGTCCCGCTGGCGGTTGCGAAAACGCTCACCGGCCAACCGTATCGACTGGTCCTGATGCGCCTGACCAGGGGCGCGATTACCCTCGACTGAAGGAGGCCCCAAAGAGCTGGGAAAACCTGGAAAACAATGTCACAGATGGCGGTAGCGGCGCGCTCGCTGATGCTGTGTTTTGCGGCCCTGCTGGCTGCGGCATGCACACGGGTCGTGGGCGGTGCCGGGGTACCGGCCTTCGACGCCGGCCCCATCCCTGCCGTCGACGTCGACCAAGTACTGCTCGATCAGTCCCGAATGCAAGCAATCACCGGCGGCGGTGAACACCTCACCATCATCCCGTCGATGGATGGCAAGTCCCCGGTAGACATCGACATCCTCGCGCAGACCGCACCGCCGCAATGCCGGTTCGTCTACGCCGACACCGCGACCTTCGGACCCGACATCGACGAGTTCCACAAAACCACCTTCCAGAACCCACCGCGCGGCGGGCTGATCTCGGAGGGTGCGGCCGCCTACCGTGACGCGAACACCGCGCGTCATGCGTTCGACGCTCTGGTGACATCCGTGCACGCCTGCGCGGACAGCTCCGCAGGGATGGGGCTCGTCGGAGCCTGGAGCGCCGACGAACAATCACTGCAGACTCGTCCCGGCGACTGCGGGCGCGACTATCGGCTGAAGTCGGTGGTGTTGATGGAGGTCACCTTCTGCGGATTCCCGGAGTCGGTGTCCACCATCGTGATCACGAATATCGCCGCCAACGTGCCGTCGGGTTAGTCGGTACGCAAGGCGTAGATACGGACGGGTTGCGATTTCCCTTTCAAGGCAACCGCGGGACGCTCGATCCAGGCATCATCGTCCTCGATCAGACTCCATGTGGCGTGGGTGATCAGCAGGTCGTCTCCGGTGTCCCGGGTGGCCGACTCGACGCGGGCCGCGGTATTCACGGTGTCACCGATAACCGTGAAGTCGACTCGACCGCCACCGCCGATTGTCCCCGCGATGACATTTCCCGAGTTGATGCCGACACCGATACGAAACGCGCCGCTGTGATGTCGGATGGTTTCGACGATGTCGCGGCCGGCGGCGACCGCGCGACGGGCGTGGTCGGGTCGGCGGTCCGGCGCACCGAACACTGCGAGCAGACCATCACCGATGAACTTGTTTGCATGTCCGCCATGCCGTCGGACGATCGGGACAATCTCGCCGTAGAGCTCGTTCAAGCGCGTGACAACGTCACGCGCGTCAGCGGCCTCGGCGTACGCCGTGAAATCCCGCACGTCGGTGAACAGCAGTGAGACCTCGACCTCCTGGCCCGCCAGATCGGTGCCTTCGCGCAGGACACGTTCGGTGAGTTCAGGATCGACGTAGGCACCGAAGGCGTGACGTAACCGTTCTCGTTCGGCAAGACCGCTCGCCATATGGTTGAAGCCCGCCTGTAACAGGCCCACCTCGCTGCCGTCCTCCACCGCCACCCGCGCGTCGAAATCGCCCGCTCGGATGTCGGCCTGGGCCATCCGCAACGAAGCGAGCGGTTCGGCCACCGATCGGGCGGCGAAACGGGTCGCCGCGAATCCCACCAGCAAGCCAACCCCCGCAAGGAAAAGCGCAGCCGCGACCACCCGGGTCCGATCGAAGCCAACCCCCAACAGGTCGAGCCCGGCGAAGACCACGATGCCCAGCAGCGGCACAGCAGTACTAAGCGCCCAGAAGGCGCTCAACCGCAAACCCACGCCGGGACCACGCAATTGCGGTGGCTCGCTGTCAGCCAGCACCAACGCGGTGATCGGACGCATCGCGCGCTCGACCATCAAGTACTGCAGCGCACACGTCATGGCCGCGCCCAAGACGGTGGGCAGAACGCTCGCCGGGATCGCTTGGCTGGAGACACTGGCCCCTGCGACCGTCCCGACGACACCAGCGAACATCCAGATCACGAACACCCTGAGCGCCCAGTCGCGCGGGTACAGCAGGACGCGTTTGCGTTCAGACTCCGTCGGCGCCCGGTCATCGGCAAGCCAGCGCGCGATCGGGGCAAACAGCCGCCACCCCACCCACCATGCGCCGAATGCCATCGCAGACACGGTGAAAACGACCAAGGCGGCAACACCACGCCGTTGTAATTCCCGGTATTCATCGGGCCGCCAGCACGGTTGGCGCCAGGTAGAACGCGAAACCCGTCACGACCACGGAGCCGCCGGCATTGCCGATGAGCGCGACCAACCCGAGCCGACGAACAACCCCCGCGGTCATGCGCGACAGTCGCGCTCCGGTTTGCACCACGACGATCGAGTCAGGATGAACCGGCGATGGTGGCGCTGCCGATCACCTCGTCGCCGTCCGGGTCGGGGCGGTAGAGCACCAGCGTCTGCCCGGGAGCCACGCCGCGCAACGCAGAGCGCAGCCGCACCACGAGCTCATCGCCGGTCAACTCGGCCACCGCGTCCACGGTCTCGCCGTGCGCACGTACCTGCACCGCACACTCCAGGGGTCCCGTGGGCGCCGTTCCCGCAGTGAAAACCGGCCGCTGCCCCCTCAGCCGCCACACATCCAGGTCGGCCACCGAGCCGACCTCTACCGTGCCGGTGTCGGCGTCGATTGCCGTGACGTAGCGCGGCTGGCCGTCCGGGCCCGGGCCTGCGATGCCCAGCCCTTTGCGCTGGCCGATGGTGAACCCGTGTACACCGTCGTGCGTGGCCAGCACGGTGCCGAGACCGTCGACGACCGAGCCTCGGCGCACCCCGATGCGCTCCCCCAGGAAAGCGCGGGTGTCACCGGACGGGATGAAGCAGATGTCGTGGCTGTCCGGCTTGTCCGCGACGGCCAGACCGCGGTCGGCCGCCTCCGCGCGAATGCGAGGCTTGGTGGTGTCGCCGACCGGGAATGCGGCATGGCGGAGTTGATCCGACGTCAGCACCGCAAGTACGTAGGACTGGTCCTTGTCCCGGTCCACGGCCCGACGCAGCCGGCCGCCGGACAGCCGGGCGTAGTGGCCGGTGGCTACCGCGTCGAATCCCAACGCCAGCGCGCGGGTGGCCAGCGCCGAAAACTTGATCCGCTCGTTGCACCGCACACAGGGGTTCGGGGTCTCGCCGCGGGCGTAGGAGGACACGAAATCATCGATTACGTCCTCTTTGAACTGGTCTGCGAAATCCCAAACATAGAACGGGATTCCGAGCACATCAGCAACCCGGCGGGCGTCGCCGGCATCTTCTTTGGAGCAGCAGCCCCGCGACCCGGTGCGCAATGTACCCGGGGCGTGCGAGAGCGCCAGATGCACGCCGACCACGTCGTGCCCGGCATCGACCATGCGGGCGGCGGCGACCGACGAGTCGACGCCGCCGCTCATCGCGGCGAGCACCTTCATCGTGACACTCCCGCGGCGGCCAGCGCAGCCTGCCGGGCCCGGGCCACCGCGCCGGGCAGCACCCGCAGAGCCGCATCGACGTCAGCCTCAACGCTGTTGTGGCCCAATGACAATCGCAGCGAGCCGCGGGCACTGGCGGCATCGGCGCCCATCGCGAGCAACACATGTGATGGCTGCGCGACTCCGGCGGTGCATGCCGAGCCAGTGGAGCATTCGATTCCGTTGGCGTCCAACAGCATCAGCAGTGCATCGCCTTCGCAGCCGTCGAAGGTGAAGTGCGCGTTACCGGGAAGTCGTCGCGAGCCGCCAGCACCGTTGAGGCGGGTGTCCTCGACGGTGGCCAGCACGCCGTCGATGAGCCGGTCGCGCAGTAGTCGCAGCCGCGCACCATTGGCCTCTAGCCCGTCCACCGCAAGCTGCATCGCGGTTGCCATGCCGACGGCACCGGCGACATCAGGTGTGCCGGAGCGAATGTCGCGTTCCTGGCCCCCGCCGTGCGACAGCGGCACGCAGCCGACGTTGCGGCGCAGCACCAGCGCGCCCACACCGGGCGGTCCGCCGAACTTGTGTGCGGTGACACTCAGCGCCGATAGCTGGCTGGCGGCGAAGGCGACCGGCAGCTGTCCCAGCGGCCTGAACGGCGTCGCTGTGCATGGGGACGTCGAATTCGGCAGCGATGGCGCCCAGTTCGGCGATCGGCATGATGGTGCCGACCTCGTTGTTGGCCCACATCACCGAAACCAGCGCGACGTCGTCGTGGCGCTGCAGCGCGTCACGCAACGCAGCGCCGGACACCGATCCGTCGGCTGCGGTGGGCAACCAGGTCACCTCGGCGCCCTCATGCTCGACAAGCCAGTTCACCGAGTCCAGCACGGCGTGGTGCTCGACCGCGGTGGTGACGATGCGCCGGTGGCGCGGCTCGGCGTCACGGCGCGCCCAGTAGATCCCCTTGACGGCGAGGTTGTCGCTCTCGGTGCCGCCGCCGGTGAAGATCACCTCAGACGGACGTGCACCGAGCTTGGCCGCGATCGACTCGCGAGACTCCTCCATGCGGCGCCGCGCGGCCCGGCCGGTGGTGTGCAGTGATGAGGCATTGCCCACGGTGTTCAGCGCAGCCGTCATCGCCTCGATGGCAGCGGGGTACATCGGGGTGGTCGCGGCGTGATCCAGGTAGACCATGACCCGCCCAGGATACCGAGGGCCGCCCTGCGACGATGCAGGCCCGATCGGCCTGAGGTGGGGGTACCCCCAGCCGCGCAGCGGCGAGGGGGCAAGCAGGGCGATCAGACCCAGCTAGCCGTCAGGAGGCCAGCACTTGTCCACGCTGTCGATGACCTGGGTCCGGCATCGCCGTCATCCGCACCGCGGCCTGACAGCGACGGGCCAGCTCACGTCGATCGGCGGCCGCCAGCTGCAACGATTCGACATAGACCCGCGCCACCATGCGGCGGGCTGCCAGCAGCCGACCAATCGAACGCATCAACGTGTCGTCGCCGATATAGGCCGGAACGGTCGAGACCCTGCCGTCTCGGTGGTGGTAGCGCAGCCGCAGCGGCTGGACCGGTCGTCCGGTGTCCACGGCCGCCTGAAACATCGCCGGATAGAACCGCCCAGAGGCCAGACCACACCAGGTGGTGCCCTCCGGGAACGCCACCACGGTGTGACCGGCGCGCAGCCGCGTGGCCACGGCGTCGACGACGCCAGGCAGCTGCCGCAGGCTGGCCCGGTTGATCGGGATGACCTTGATGATGAGCCCCATCATTCGCACGGCGGGGTTGCCCGCCACATCGGCGCGGCCGACAAACGACAGCGGTGCCGTCCGCCACCGGCTTGCGGGAAGCACCGCGGCGATCGTGATCACATCCAGCCAAGACATGTGGTCGCTGACCACCAGCACACCGGGCAGATTGCGAATCGGACCGCCCGACAGCATGATCCGAACTCCCAGACACCACAACAGCAGCCGGCAATACAACCGCTTGGCCTGCGAGCGGCCCGGTAGCGGAATCGCGAGCAGCGGCAGCGCCACCGCCAACAACAGCGCCAGGCTGCCGCGCATGGTGACCCGCAGCACCACGATCAACCGTCGGGACGCCGCCGAGCCGCCGGCACGCAGGCATCCCGTATCGCACGATGCCCGCGGTAGCCAGGCGTGCTCGCGCGGGTTCGGACTGCTCATCAGGCGACCCTGCCTGCCGCTTCATTGGCTGCCGACATCGACCGGAGTCGCCTCAGATAGCGGGTGTCGGCATGACGCTTGTCCAGCAGCGCGGGGAAGTCTCCCACCCCGAAGTCGGCATCGTGGGCCGGCTCACCGCATATTTGCGCCCCTAGCCGCAGGTAGCCGCGCATCAGCGGCGGGATCTTCGGCCGCGCGGGGGCCGGGATGTCGTCGAGCGGGCGTCCGTCGATGATCACCGGCCGATGCGGATGCACCCGGTAATGCGGCGGAGCGGCATGCCGGCGCAGCACGAAGTCCCGCACCCCGCGAATCTGAGCGCCCGGTGGTTCGCCGTCCCCGGCGACTGGGACCGACACGCAGCCGGTGACATAGTCGTAGCCGCATCGGTCGAGGTAAGCCAGGATGCCGGCCCACATCAGCAGCACGACGGCGCCGTTGCGGTGGTCCTGGCGAACCACCGCGCGTCCCATCTCCACCAGCGACGGCCGCAGCGAATCCAGCGCGTGGATGTCGAATTCGGTTGCGGTATAAAGTCCCCCGGCCGCGACGGCACCGGTTGGCGAGAGCATGCGGTAACAGCCCACCATTTCGCCCGAGTTGTCCTCACGCACCACCAAGTGGTCGCAGTGTTCGTCGAACCGGTCGGCATCTAGGCCCGCGGCCTGCTGGTCGGTCACCGTGAAGCCGGGCTCGCTGCTGAACACGTCGTAGCGGAGCCGCTGCGCGGCTTCGATCACTTCTGCGTCGGTGGACAGCAATAGCGAGTAACGCGGCTCGGTGGGCGAACCTGTCCCCGCGGCCGGTTTGGCAGGCTGTTCAGAGTGTATGAGGACCGACTCAATGCTCATGGCAACAGAGTTAGCCTCGTTGATCAGCTAATTGGCATCGGCGCCGTGACGTGTCCATGCACGCTAGATGACGATGTCGCAGCCAAAATCGAAACATCACGCGCGTCGCGCTGCACAGATGTTTGCCCGGTTGGCAAAATTGGGCCAGTATTCTGCCGTGGCGGTTAGCAGCAGCGCAGGCCTGGTGCACCTGATCCGCCTGGGCCTCGGAGCAACGGCGCAGGCAGACGACGGCAAAGACTGCGATCGTGGCTGAGGGCAGGGAATTCAGTGGCGCAACATTTGACCCCGACGCGCTGCGCGCCAAATACGCTCAGGAACGCCAACGGCGGCTACGCGCCGACGGGATTTCCCAGTACGTCGAGATCACCGGCGCATTCCGTCGCTTTGCCGACGACCCGTGGGCCGATCCCGACTTCGCCCGCGACCCCATCACCGACACGGTTGATGTGGCGATCGTCGGCGCCGGCTTCGGCGGTTTACTGATCGGGGCGCGCTGCAAGCAACTCGGCGTCGAGGACGTTCGGCTGATCGACAAAGCCGCCGACGTCGGCGGAACCTGGTATTGGAATCGTTACCCCGGCATCGCGTGCGACGTCGAATCCTATGTCTACATGCCTTTGCTTGAAGAGCTCGGCTACATCCCGACCGAGAAGTACGCGAAGGGGGCCGAGATCCTCGCGCACTGCCGGCGCATCGCCGAGCGCTACGACTTATACCGTGACGCGTGCCTGCAGACCGAGGTACACGAAATCCTCTGGGATTCGCTCAGTTCCCGATGGGTGATCTCCACCGACCGCGGCGACAAGATTCGTGCCCGGTTCGTGGCCATGGCGAACGGCTATCTACAGAAGCCGAAACTTCCTGGGATTGCAGGTATTACCAAGTTCAGCGGTCATGCATTTCACACCAGCCGTTGGGACTACGACTACACCAGCACCGACCTGGCCGGCTTGTCCGACAAGCGGGTCGGCATCATCGGTACCGGCGCGACAGCCATTCAGGCGTGCCGCGCCTCGCCGAATCGGTGCACCGCCTGTTCGTCTTTCAGCGCACCCCGTCAACGGTCGACGTACGGGCCAACCGGCCGACCGACCCGCGCTGGGCGGAATCGCTGGAGCCGGGTTGGCAACGACGCCGGATGGAGAACTTCCAAGTCCTCACCGCGGGGGGTGCAGCCGACGAGGATCTGGTCGACGACGCCTGGACCAGCCTCACCAAGAAAATGCCGATCGTGAACGACCAAGGGCCGAACGCCGCGGAACTGGCCGACTTCGCCAAGATGGAAGAGATCCGGGCCCGCGTCGACGCGACCGTCACGGATGCGGCCACCGCCGAAGCGCTCAAGCCGTGGTACGGGTACTACTGCAAGCGGCCCTGCTTTCACGACGAGTACTTACAGGCGTTCAACCGTGACAACGTCAGCCTCGTTGATACGCACGGCCAGGGCGTCGAGCAGATCACCGCCAACGGCGTCGTCGTGGACGGCGTCGAATACCCACTGGACTGCCTGATCTTCGCCACCGGGTTCGAGGTCGGCACCGATTACTCGCAACGTACCGGTTTCGAAGTCATCGGTCGCGACGGCGTGACCCTGACCAAGAAGTGGGCCGACGGCGTGCGCACTTTGCATGGCTTACACGTCAACGGCTTTCCGAACTGCTTCATCGAGAGCATCGCCCAGTCCGGGTTCACCGTGAACTTCCCGTACCTCATCGACACCCAGTCCCGGCACATCGCCTGGGTGATCGCCTGGGCGTTGCAACACGACGCCGCTGAGGTGGAAGCGACATTTGACGCCGAAGCAGCCTGGGTCGACACGGTCGTCAAGCGCTCCAGCGTCATCGCGGGACGGCGGGAGTCCTGCACGCCCGGCTACTACAACCGCGAAGGCCACGCCAGCGCCAGACTCAACCAGGACAGCTTTTTCTTCGGCAGCCCAACGGAATACGCCGACATCCTGGACGGCTGGCGAACGGCGGGCAACCTCGACGGACTCGAGGTCCGGTCCTAGGCCGAAACCGGTCGATCGCATCACACGCATGTGTGATCCGCCGCCCTGCGGGTATCCCACCTCGTTGGATTCGAGAGTGAATTCGAGCCGTCGACACGAGGCCGACAGGAGAAAGAGGGCGCTGTGACAGAAACGGTCGAATCGGTCGACCCTCAGCATGTGGCGTCCGGATGGGAACAGTGGCCGGGAAAGGCCTATCCGCTGGGCGCGACCTACGACGGCTCGGGCACCAACTTCGCGATATTCAGCGAGGTCGCCGAGCGGGTGGAGCTGTGCCTCTTCGACGACGACGGCGGGGAGTCCAGGGTGCCGTTGATCGAGGTGGACGGATTCATCTGGCACGGCTTTTTGCCGGCAGTCGAACCCGGTCAGCGCTACGGCTACCGGGTGCACGGGCCCTACGACCCGGCTGCCGGGCACCGATGTAACCCGAACAAGCTGCTGATCGATCCATACGCGAAGGCCATCGACGGCAACTTCGAGTGGCACCAAGCGCTGTTCAGTTACAACTTCGGCGACCCCGACAGCCGCAACGATGACGACTCTGCACCGCGCATGCCCAAGTCGGTGGTGATCAACCCGTTCTTCGACTGGGGCAACGACCGCCCGCCGAACCACGAATACGCCGACACAGTTATCTACGAGACCCACGTCAAGGGGCTGACTCAACTACACCCTGATATTCCAGAGCGGCTGCGCGGCACCTATGCCGGTATCGCGCATCCGGTCATCGTCGAGCATCTCAAGAATCTGGGTGTCACCGCGATCGAGCTGATGCCGGTACACCACTTCGCCAACGACTCCACGCTGGTCGACAAGGGTCTATCAAACTACTGGGGCTACAACACAATTGGCTTCTTAGCCCCTGACTTCAAATACACCTCCAGCGCCAGCCCCGGGGGTCAGGTGCAAGAGTTCAAGACGATGGTCCGGACGCTGCACGAGGAGGGAATCGAAGTCATCCTCGACGTCGTTTACAACCACACCGCCGAAGGCAACCACCTAGGCCCCACGTTATCGATGCGCGGCATCGACAACGCCGCTTATTACCGGCTGGTCGATGACGACCGGCAGTACTACATGGACTACACCGGCACCGGTAACAGCCTCAACGTCGGCCACCCGCACACGTTGCAACTGATCATGGACTCGTTGCGATACTGGGTGACCGAAATGCACGTCGACGGCTTCCGATTCGACCTCGCGGCCACGCTCGCTCGCGAATTCTATGACGTCGACCGCCTATCAGCATTTTTCGAACTGGTGCAGCAGGATCCGACGGTCAGTCAGGTCAAGCTGATCGCCGAGCCTTGGGATGTTGGCCCCGGCGGTTACCAGGTGGGAAATTTCCCGCCGCAGTGGACGGAGTGGAACGGTAAGTACCGCGACACGGTTCGCGACTACTGGCGCGGCGAGCCGGCGACGCTCGGAGAGTTCGCCTCCCGGTTAACTGGCTCGGCAGACCTCTACGAGGACACGGCGCGGCGTCCGGTGGCGTCGATCAACTTCGTCACCGCGCACGACGGTTTCACACTGCGTGACTTGGTCTCTTACAACGAGAAACACAACGAGGCCAACGGAGAGGACAACAACGACGGCGAGAGCAACAACCAGTCCTGGAACTGCGGCGTCGAAGGTCCGACCGATGATCACGAAGTGAACGCGTTACGCGCCCGTCAGCAGCGTAACTTCCTTGCGACAACACTGCTGTCGCAGGGAGTTCCGATGATTTCGCACGGCGACGAGCTCGGCCGCACTCAGAACGGCAACAACAACGGGTTCTGCCAGGACAACGAGATCACCTGGGTGCATTGGGACAAGGCGGACACCGAACTGATCGAGTTCACCCGATCGGTGTCCGCCCTGCGTGCAGCACATCCGGTGTTTCGTCGCCGCCGGTTCTTCAAAGGAGCACCGGTACGCCGACGGGGTGCAGAGGCGCAGCCTGATATCTCTTGGTTCAGGCCGGATGGCTCCGAAATGAGCGATGAAGACTGGGGTTCGGGTTTCGGGAAATCGGTGGCAGTCTATTTGAACGGCTTGGGTATTCCCGATCTCGATGCCCGCGGACAGCGCGTCACCGACGATTCATTCTTCCTGTGTTTCAACGCCCACCACGAGCCGATCGAGTTCACGCTGCCGCCCAAAGAGTTCGGCCGAGCCTGGGTGCCCGTCGTCGATACCTCTCTCGCAACGCCGAGTTCAGAAAGCCAGCAACCAATTCGGGCCGGCAGTACCGTCCCAGTAGGTGCACGCGCAATGGTGGTGCTAGAAGCAGAGGGTGAGTAAGGGCAAAAAATCAGCTGGGACGGTCCGGCAATGTTGGCCGTCGACAAGCTGATCGCGGCGCCGCCGTCGGCGGTGTGGCGGGTTCTGGTCGACCTCGAAGCATGGCCAAAGTGGGGTCCGACCGTCAGCGGGGCCCGGTTCGATCCGCCGCACACCGAACTCGGCTTACACGTCACCGGCAGCGTGCAGACATCTCTGGGGTTTGCGATGCCGTTTGTGGTGACCGAGTTCGAACCAGGCCGACATTGGGCCTGGAAGGTGGCCGGCGTGCCCGCAACGCATCATCGGGTGGAGCCGGTCGGTGATCACACGCGGGCGGCCATCTCGGTTCCGCTGTGGGCACTCCCCTATCTGTCGGTGTGTGCCATCGGTCTGCGCCGCATCGACGGCTTGGTGACCGGTTCGTGATAGCCTCACCCGCCGGAGCCGTGTATCACCAACCTGCGGATCCCGGAATTCCCTTGAAGGGACCGACAATCCAGCTGGTGATCCAGCCGCCGTAGAAACCTCCTGGCTGCGGGATGACCTCCTCGCCATTGACGGTACAGTGGTCCACGGCTGCAGCCATCACCGCGATGGCACCGGCGATGGGCGCAAAATCACGACTCGGCTGTAGGTAGGTCCACGCTGCGCCGGGCGCCTCACGCTCCGCGGTCACCACGTCGTAATAGCTGGCCGGCCCTTTCCATTCACACCAGGACGAACCGGCCGTCGGGCGCAGGACACCCTCGGCGAAAGCATTGCGGGGCAGGTAATACGTCGGCGGATGGCTGGTCTCCAACACCCTCCACGCGCGAGTGGTCGACGCGATCGGGTGGCCGCCCAACTCAATGGTGATCGAACCCGTGAAGCCCTCCAACCGCGGCGGGCGAGGATAGTCCCACACCGACTCCTGCCCTGGGCCAGGAGGATCGGGCTTGGGCCACGGCTTCACGGTTGCATCTCCATTAGTCTTTCGCGCGAATGCGAATAGGTCCGCGCGACGGGCGGTCCGGATCAATCACGTTGCCCCGCTGCGTGAGTTCGACATCACCATCGCGGGCCAGCTTGAACGCGATCGTCCGACCCTGCTCCGTGAGCTGGCGCCAATCGTCACCGCCGATGGCTCGGGCCGCGTCGGATGGGCAGATGCTGGAGGTCGGTCCGCGATGGCCCGCCAACGCCAGAATCGCTGCGCGCAGCCGGTTGGCCACTGGGCCGCCGCCGAGTGCGGTTTTCGCCGCGCGGGCGGCAGGACCATCACCGTCGGCCACCCGGGCCAACTCGGCCGCCGGACCCGAACCCGCACTTGGCATCTGACGGCTGCTCAGTGAGCGGCCAACCAGTCGGCGAGCCGGATGTGGGCCAGCACCGCGCCGTCACCGGTAACCAGGCTGTCCTCGGAAACGAGGGTGCCGAAGTAGCGGGCCGACGGGTCGACGACGACGGGAATGGAATCACCGCGATGTGCCAACACTAGATTCGCCAAGTCGGCAAACCGCAGCTTTTCATTGTCCGGACGTTACCCTCGCCGCCTTAACCCTCGACTGTGCGGCTGGCCGCACAGTCGAGGCCGAACGTGCGGCTGGCCGCAGTCGGCGATACGCTGAACGTGCCTCGCGGAAAACTCAGCCCTTGCGGGCCTTGACCGCCTCGGTGAGTTGCGGCGCGACCTTGAACAGGTCGCCGACCACGCCGTAGTCGGCGATCTCGAAGATTGGCGCCTCTTCGTCCTTGTTGACCGCGATGATCGTCTTCGACGTCTGCATTCCGGCGCGGTGCTGGATCGCGCCGGAGATGCCCAGCGCGATGTAGAGCTGCGGCGACACCGTCTTACCCGTCTGGCCGACCTGGAACTGGCCCGGGTAGTAGCCGGAGTCCACGGCGGCACGAGACGCACCGACCGCGGCACCCAGCGAGTCGGCCAATTCCTCGACCACGCTGAAGTTTTCGGCGCTGCCCACACCACGGCCACCGGAAACCACGATGGTCGCCTCGGTGAGCTCGGGACGGTCCCCGGCAACCGCTGGCTCCCTGGACGTGACTTTGGCCGCGTTCTCCGCGGGCTCCGGCACCTCCACGGTGACCTTCTCGCCCGCGCCATCGGCCGGTTCGGCGTCGACCGCGCCGGCCCGCACGGTGATCACCGGGGTATCGCCGTTGGCCTGCGCCTCGACGGTGAACGCACCACCGAAGATGGAGTGAATTGCCTTCGGCCCTTCCTGCACGTCGACCACGTCGACCAGCAGACCGGAACCGATCCGGGCGGCGAGCCGGCCGGCGATTTCCTTGCCGTCGGCCGAGGCCGCCAGCAAAACGGCGGCCGGACTGGCCGATTCGGCCAGAGCGGCCAGCACGTCGACGGCAGGAGTGATGAGATAGTCCTCGGCGTTGTCGGATTCGGCGACGTAGATCTTGGCGGCACCGGCCGACTTCAATCCGTCGACGAGCGGCTCGGCCGTGCCGGGCTTACCCACCACGACGGCCGCGGGCTCGCCCAAAACACGGGCGGCGGTGATCAATTCGGAGCTGACCTTCTTCAATGCGCCTTCAGCGTGCTCGACGAGCACCAGTACTTCAGCCATGGTTTCTTCTCAAGTCTTTCGGTTCGGGATTAAGTCTTAGATGATCTTCTGAGAGACCAAGTACTGAGCGATCTGGCTGCCGCCCTCGCCCTCGTCGTTGACCTTCTCACCGGCGGTCTTGGGTGGCTTGGGGGTTGACGCCAGCACCGTCGAGCCGGCGTTCTCCAGACCGACCTCGTCGGCCTCGACCCCGATCTCGGCCAGCGTGAGCTTGGTGACTTCCTTCTTCTTGGCGGCCATGATGCCCTTGAAGGACGGGAAGCGCGGCTCGTTGATCTTCTCGGTCACGCTCACTACCGCGGGCAACGAGGCCTCCAGGGTGAATACGCCGTCGTCGGTTTCCCGCTCGCCGGTGATCTTGCCGTCATGGACCGACAGCTTCCGCAAATGAGTTAGCTGTGGCAGGCCGAGGTATTCGGCAATGATCGCCGGCACCGCGCCGCCGACGCCATCGGTGGCCTCGTTACCGGCGATCACCAGCTCGGTGCCCTCGATGGTGCCCAGCGCCCGCGCCAGCGCCCACCCCGTCTGGACGACGTCCGAGCCGTGCATGCCGTCGTCGAGCAGGTGGACAGCCTTGTCGGCGCCCATCGACAGCGCCTTGCGGATGGCGTCGGTGGCACGCTCCGGGCCCGCGGTCAGCACGGTCACCGAGCCCTCGGTGCCGTCGGCGGCTTCTTTCTCCCGGATAAGCAGCGCTTCCTCGACGGCCCGCTCGTTGATCTCGTCCAGCACGGCGTCGGCAGCCTCACGGTCGAGCGTCCAATCGCCGTCTTTGAGCTTGCGCTCTGACCAGGTGTCTGGGACCTGCTTGATCAGGACCACGATGTTCGTCATGACTGTGGGTCGTCCTCCTCGAATGAGTCCTGCAGCCGCCAGCGGCAAGACTTAGGTCACGTCTTACGGCCCCCGCACGCGCATGTTACTGACCGGTAACTTTGTGCGGTTCGCTCTCACACCATAGCGGGTCGTCCTGCAGGTTCTGGATGGTGCCTCCGGCCCACAGGCCCGAATACCCCGGTGAACCATTCGCGAACACGCCGCCAGGCACTAGCCTGCCTAATCAATGAGCGCATTCGTCCCCGACGTTCCGCACGCCACCGTCAGCCCAGTCGACGCCGTCTTGACGTTGACCGGTGAACGCACGATCCCGGGCCTGGACCTGGAGAATTACTGGTTTCGCCGCCATGAGGTGGTCTACCAGCGGTTGGCGCAGCGCTGCGCTGGCTGTGAGGTGCTCGAGGCGGGCTGCGGGGAAGGCTACGGCGCCGACCTCATCGCCGAGGTCGCGCACCGGGTGATAGCGGTGGACTACGACGAGGCGACGGTGGCGCACGTACGGGCCCGCTACCCGCGGGTGGAGATCATCCACGGCAACCTGGCTGAGCTGCCGCTGGCCGACGGCTCGGTCGATGTGGTGGTCAACTTTCAGGTCATCGAGCACCTTTGGGACCAGGCCGGGTTCGTCAGCGAGTGTGCCAGGGTGCTGCGCCCGTCGGGGCTGCTGATGGTGTCCACGCCCAACCGGATCACGTTCTCGCCCGGCCGCGACACCCCAATCAACCCGTTCCACACCCGAGAGCTGAACGCCGACGAGTTGACCCAGCTATTGGTTGACGCCGGGTTTGCGTCGGTGTCGCTGAGCGGCGTCTTCCATGGGCCGCGGCTGGCCGAGATGGATGCCCGACACGGCGGCTCGATCATCGACGCCCAGATCGCGCGGGCGGTCGCCGATGCTCCCTGGCCGTCAGACTTGCTGGCCGACGTCGCCGCGGTCACCACCGCGGATTTCGACATCGTGGAGGCCGAAGATCAACGGGATGGCCGCGACATTGACGACAGCCTGGATCTGATCGCAATCGCGGTGCGCCCGTGAAGGCGCCATCCGGTAGCCAGGTTCCCGGTCTGTTCACCCTGGTGCTGCACACCCATCTGCCATGGCTGGCCCACCACGGCCGCTGGCCGGTGGGTGAGGAATGGCTCTACCAGTCGTGGTCAGCGGCCTACCTGCCCTTGGTGCGGGTGCTGCGGAAACTGGCCGGCGAGGACCGCCATCGGCTGATCACCCTGGGCATGACTCCGGTGGTGACGGCACAGCTCGACGACCCGTACTGCCTTGACGGCATGTATCACTGGCTGGCCAACTGGCAATTGCGCGCCGCCGAAGCGGCCAGTGTCCGACCCGGAGACTTCTCCGATGGGGCGAAGTCGTGCACACCAGAATCGCTGCGGTCCTTTGGGGTTCGTGAATTCGCCGAAACCGAGCGAGCGCTCGATGAGTTCACCACCTGGTGGCAGCACGGCGGAAGCCCGGTATTACGCGGACTCATCGACGCCGGCACAGTCGAATTGCTGGGCGGTCCGCTCGCGCATCCTTTTCAGCCGCTGCTGAACTCGCGGCTACGCGAATTCGCGCTGCGGGAGGGCCTGGCCGACGCCCAGCAGCGGTTGACGCACACACCGACTGGAATCTGGGCGCCCGAATGCGCCTACGCCCCTGGCATGGAACATGACTACGCCGCAGCCGGGGTCGGCCATTTCATGGTCGATGGGCCGTCGCTGCACGGCGACACGGCGCTGGGTCGGCCGGTCGGCGATAGCGATGTGGTCGCCTTCGGACGCGACCTGCAGGTCAGCTACCGGGTGTGGTCGCCGAAATCCGGCTATCCCGGTCACGCCGCCTATCGCGATTTTCACACCTACGACCATCGCACCGGCCTGAAGCCCGCCCGGGTGACCGGCCGCCATGTGCCATCGGAAGCCAAGGCGCCCTACGATCCCCGGCGCGCCGAGAGTGCAATCGATGATCACGTCGCCGATTTCGTTGAGGTGGTCCGCGGCCGGCTGCTGGCCGAATCCGAGCGCATCGGGCGACCGGCGCTCGTGGTCGCCGCATTCGACACCGAGTTGTTCGGCCACTGGTGGTACGAGGGACCATTGTGGCTGGAACGGGTACTGCGGGCGTTGCCGGAGGCCGGGGTCCGCGTCGGCACGCTCAGCGACGCGGTTGCCAAGGGTTTCGTCGGCGATGCGGTCGAATTACCGCCCAGCTCTTGGGGTTCCGGCAAGGACTGGCAGGTGTGGGCCGGTCCGAAAGTGGCCGACCTGGTACAGCTCAACACCGAGGTTGTCGACACCGCGCTCAGCACCGTCGACAAGGCGCTTGCGCAGACCGCATCCCTGGATGGGCCGCTCCCCCGCGACCGGATCGCCGATCAGATCCTGCGCGAGACCTTGCTCACCGTGTCCAGCGATTGGCCGTTCATGGTGAGCAAGGATTCCGCCGCCGACTATGCCCGGTACCGTGCTCATCTGCACGCACACGCCACCCGCGAGATCTGCGGAGCGTTGGCGTCGGGCCGCCGAGAGGTCGCCCAGCGCCTGACCGATGGCTGGAACCGGGCCGACGGGCTGTTTGGGGCGCTGGACGCACGGAGGCTGCCACGATGAAAATCCTGATGGTGTCGTGGGAGTACCCACCGGTGGTGATCGGTGGACTGGGGCGCCACGTCCATCACCTCTCGACAGCGCTGGCGGCCGCCGGCCACGAGGTTGTGGTGTTATCCCGCCGCCCGTCGGGGACCGATCCGAGCACGCACCCGTCGTCGGATGAAGTCAGCGAGGAAGTCCGAGTCGTCGCCGCCGCGCACGACCCGCACGAATTCACCTTCGGCAAGGACATGATGGCCTGGACGTTGGCGATGGGTCACGCCATGGTCCGCACCGGATTGTCGTTAAAGAAGCGGCGCAGCGACCGCCCATGGCGGCCAGATGTGGTGCACGCGCATGACTGGCTGGTGGCCCACCCGGCCATTGCGCTATCCGAATTTTATGACGTGCCAATAGTTTCCACGATTCACGCCACCGAGGCCGGTCGGCATTCCGGATGGGTTTCGGGATCGCTGAGCCGCCAGGTGCATGCCGTCGAGTCCTGGTTGGTGCGCGAATCCGATTCGCTGATCACCTGTTCGGCATCGATGCGCGAAGAGATCACCGAGCTGTTCGGGCCCGGGCTGGCCGAGACCACGGTCATCCGTAATGGAATCGACGCAGCCCGTTGGCCGTTCGCAACCCGCCGGCGCCGTACCGGGCCCCCGGAACTGCTCTACGTGGGCCGGCTGGAGTACGAGAAAGGCGTGCACGACGCGATCGCCGCGCTGCCGCGGATCAGGCGCTCCCATCCTGGTACCACGCTGACCATCGCCGGGGACGGCACCCAGCAGGACTGGCTCGTCGAACAGGCTCGTAAACACCGGGTAATCAAGGCAACCCGGTTTGCCGGGCGGCTCGATCACGCGGAACTGCTGGCGCTGCTTCATCGCGCCGACGCGGCGGTGCTACCTAGTCACTATGAGCCGTTCGGATTGGCGGCGCTGGAGGCCGCCGCGGCCGGGACCCCGTTGGTGACGTCGAACATCGGCGGACTGGGCGAAGCGGTGATCAACGGCAAGACCGGAATGTCTTGTCCGCCGCGCGACGTAGCGCGGCTGGCCGACGCGGTGAGCGCCGTGCTTGACGATCCGGCGGCCGCCCAGCGCCGGGCCCGGGCCGCGCGTGACCGCCTGACCTCCGATTTCGATTGGCACACGGTGGCTGACGAGACCGCGCAGGTGTATCTGGCGGCTAAACGCCGCGAACGCCAGCCGTTGCCGCGGCTGCCGATCGTCGAGCACGCGCTGCCGGACCGGTAGTTCGACAGACCCGGCGGGATCGCCGCGTACCGTCGGGCTGATGGGACTTGTGTATTCGAGCGTCATCGACGCGCCGATCTACGAGGTGTTCGACTGGCATACGCGGCCCGGCGCGATTACCCGGCTGAGCCCGCCGTGGCAGCCGGTGCGGGTGGTTGCCGAAGCGGACTCGCTGGCGAACGGCCGTGCCGAACTCGGCCTGCCCGGCGGTCTGCGCTGGGTGGCCGACCATCAAGCGGATTCCTACGATCCACCGCGACGCTTCGTCGACTCGATCGGCAGCGAGGGGTTGGCGTCGTTGCCGGTGCGGCTCGCAGTGCGCTGGCGGCACACCCACGACTTCGAAGAACTCAGCGCTGAGCGCACCCGGGTGACCGACCGCGTCGCTACCCCGGTCCCGGCCGGCGCGCTGCGCGCGATGTTCGCCTATCGGCATCGTCAGTTGGCCGGTGACATCGCTGCCCATCAGCGGGCAGCCGCCCACGGGTTGGCGCCGGTGACCGTGGCGGTCACCGGATCATCCGGGCTGGTCGGGTCGGCGCTGACCGCGTTCCTGTCCACCGGCGGTCACCGGGTGATCCGCCTGGTCCGTCATCCGGCAACCGAACCGACAGAGCGACAATGGAATCCGGCTGATCCCGCCCCGGACCTGCTGACCGGCGTCGATGCGGTGATTCACTTGGCGGGCGCCTCGATCGCCGGCCGCTTCACCGACGGGCACCGCGCCGCGATCCGCGATAGCCGGATCGATCCCACCCGCCGGCTGGCCGAACTGATCGCGAACTCGGCCGACGGGCCAAAGGTGCTGATCTGCGCGTCGGCGATCGGGTACTACGGCTACGACCGTGGAGATCAGACGTTGACCGAGGACAGCGAGCGCGGCGATGGGTTCCTCGCCGACGTGGTCGACGAATGGGAGCTGGCGACCGGGCCGGCCGAGCAGGCCGGGGTTCGGGTGATAAGGGTGCGCACCGGGATCGTGCAGTCCCCGCGCGGCGGGATTTTGCGCCTGCAGCTTCCGCTGTTCCGCGCCGGGCTCGGCGGTCGCCTCGGTGATGGTCACCAGTGGCTGTCCTACATCGGACTCGACGACTTGGTCGACATCTACCACCGCGGGTTGTGGGACACCGATTTGTCGGGACCGGTCAACGCGGTAACCATCGAGCCGCTTCGCAACATCGACTACACGCGCACGCTCGCCCACGTGCTGCACCGGCCCGCGGTATTGCCGGTTCCGCCGCTTGGGCCGCGGCTGCTGCTGGGCGAGCAGGGTGCGCGCGAGCTGGCCTGCGCCAACCAACGGGTGCTTCCGGCCCGTCTGCAACAGGCCGATCACCGGTTTCGGCATCCCGACCTCGATCAGACACTGCGGCATCTGCTCGGCCGCGCCGCGGCGTAAGCGGCGCAGGCGATTACAGGCCGCGTGGCGCGGCGCGGACCGCAGCGATGCTCTGCGGGTCGCCGTCGAATTCGACGCGCACCGCGTCGCGGCCCGCGGCGAACAACAACAACTCCTGCGGTTCGCCGGTCACGACGACGGCTGGGACGGCGCTGCCACGGCCGACCTGGGCAATCTGCCGACCCGCGGTCGTCCGCAGCACGAGCCGCGCGGGCACCTTTGCCAGCGTGATATGGCTCAGCAGACCGAGCTGTCGGCGCAACACCGTCACAGTCGAGTCGTCGAGCACTCGCGGCTCCCACCCGCCCTCCGGCCCAGCGGCGCGACGGACGTCCTCGTGATGGATGAACATCTCGCCGACATTGGCCACCGAGTCGAGCAGCTTGAACGGCGA
This sequence comes from uncultured Actinomycetota bacterium, assembly GCA_963743145.1. Lineage (GTDB taxonomy): Bacteria > Actinomycetota > Actinomycetes > Mycobacteriales > Mycobacteriaceae > Mycobacterium. The sequence goes on from CAVUOR010000003.1 coordinate 250,763, forward strand.
GTAGACGGGCGGCCCCGACGCGATCATGTCGACGAGCTGGTCCCAGCTGGTGGAGTGCGCGACCCGGTCCTGGACCTTGGCGGTATAACCGGCAAGGAACGGAATAGCGATACCAGGCGTGGCATCCAGACGCCGCTCTCGCACCACCAGGTGAGCTGCCAGGTCCCGCGTCGTCCAGCCCGCACACAGCGTTGGCGCGTCAGGCCCGACCGTGCGCAAGGTCTCGACCAGCGCTTTTCGTTCTCGCTGGGCAGAGCTCATGGCCCCACGATATGCGACAGATCCGGGCTTTCCCATCCTCGCCAGCATCGTCACCGCGTTCTGCCCGACTGCGCTCTGGCAAGACCGTCAGAAGTTCAGTAAGTTAAACTTTAACCTTGTGAAGCGAACCTGGGTGCGCCCAGGCCCGCGTGTTTACCATCTTTGTCAGGGGGTATGACCGCGTGACTCTCAGCCGTTCGAGCTGGCGCAGACCCGACGTGTGGAGACGGTCTGCGGCAGGCGAGGTGGGTGCTTTGTCGTTGGTCCCCCCCGCCGAATCCGCGCGGTTGGGCGATGAATCCTGGGCAGACCTCCGGCAATTCGGCGCATGGCGAAACGCCTTGCGCCACAGGGTGCTGACCCACATCACCCGGTTCGTCGCCGACCGGTGTGCGGCCGAGTTGGATGACGCCGGCGTCGAGGTGGCCGGCGACATCCTGACGACGTTTCTCACCGGCGGCAAGTGTCTGCGCTCGACGTTCATGTATTTGGGCTGGCTGTCGGGCTCGGTGGCCGACGAGTCGGCCGTATTCGCGTCGGCGAGCCTGGAGCTGCTGCATGCCTTCGCGTTGCTGCAAGACGATGTTATGGACGCTTCGCCTTTCCGGCGGGGCCGTGCTGCGGCGCATATCCAATTCGCCGACTGGCATCAAAAGCGAGGGTTATCCGGCTCTTCGCAGCGGTTCGGTGAATCAGCCGCGATCCTGCTCGGTGATCTCTGCCTGATTTGGGCGGAGAAGATGCTGCGCGAGAGCGGCGTCGAGCACCGTCGTCTGCAACAGGCCTGGCCGCACTACGACGCCATGCGGGCTGAGCTGGCGCTGGGCCAGTTTGCCGATCTGGCCAGCGACGTCCGCGACCTGCCGTCGATGGCCGTTGTGTTGGAGGTGGCGCGCCGCAAATCGGGCAATTACACGGTGCGCCGGCCGTTGGAGATCGGTGCGGCGATGAGTGGGTGCAGCGATCGCACATTGTCGGGATTGGGCCGCTACGGCACCGCCGTGGGGGAAGCGTTCCAGCTGCGCGACGACTTGCTGGGCGTCTTCGGCGCCGAGTCGGTGACCGGCAAGCCGAGCGGTGGAGATCTCATCGAACGCAAGGCGACCAGTGTGGTGATCGCGGCCTATCAACTGGCCGACGCGCCCACCCGTCGGCAGCTCACGGACCTGATGAACGCCGGTGACCTTGACGCCAGCGCAATCGACTGGTGGCGGGCGTTGATCGTCACGACCGGCGCCGTACAGTGGATCGAAGACACGATCAGCGAGCGCGTCGGGTCGGCCTGCGATGCACTCGACGGGCTCCCGCTTGCCGAACCGGTGCGAGTTGCGTTGGAAAAGATGGCTGCGGTCTGTACGGAGCGGATGGAATGACGCCGTTGAACGCCAAGGCTTTTCCCTGATGCGGACCTTGAAGGGCCCAAGCTATCGGGTAGTCGTTGTCGGCGCGGGCTTGGCCGGGCTGGCGGCGGCGCTGCATCTGGCCGGTCGTGGCCGTGAGGTCACGGTCGTCGAACGTGAAGCCTGGCCCGGCGGCCGCGCGGGCCGGCTCGACGTCAGCGGTTATCAGCTCGACACCGGTCCGACGGTGCTGACGATGCCCGACATCATCGATGACACGTTCGCCGCGGTCGGTGAAACCCGTTCGAGCCGAATGGATTTGCTTGCCGTCGATCCAGCCTACCGCGCCCAATTTGCTGACGGCAGCAGCCTCGACGTTCACAGCGACACGGAGCGAATGGCCGCTGCGATCGAGCAATTCGCCGACATTAAGCAGGCCGCGGGCTATCGCCGGCTACGCGACTGGCTGGCCCGGTTGTATGAGATCGAATTCGACGGGTTCATCGCCAGAAACTTCGATTCCCCGCTTTCGCTGCTGAATCCGCAGCTGGCACGGCTGGCGGCGATCGGCGGATTCCGCAATTGGGATGCCATGGTCAAGCGACATATCACCGACCCGCAGCTGCGACGGGTGTTCACGTTCCAGTCGCTGTATGCCGGTGTGGCACCACGGCAAGCTCTGGCCGTCTACGCGGTGATCGCCTACATGGACACCATCGCGGGGGTTTACTTTCCGCGCGGCGGAATGCGGGCCCTGCCCGATGCGCTGGCCGCCGCTGCAACCGATGCCGGAGTGCAATTCCACTACCGCACCACGGTTACCGGCCTCGAACGAACCGACAACCGTATTGCTGCGGTGTACACCGATAAAGATCAGCGCATCAGCTGCGACACCGTGGTGTTGACCACTGAACTGCCGCAGACCTACGCATTGCTGGGGCGCCAACCGCGCCGCGTCGGCACCGTGCGGCCGGCGCCGTCGGCGGTTGTCGTCCACATCGGCTGCGGCCGCGAGCCATCGGTGAATCATCGGCTGGCACATCACAACATCGTCTTCGGCACCGCATGGGAGCAGACCTTCACCGACATCATCCGCGACGGCCAGCTCATGCGGGATCCGTCGCTGCTGGTCACCAGGCCCACAGCCAGCGACCCGAACTTAGCCCCAGCCGGCCACGACCTGCTCTACGTGCTCGCGCCGGCGCCCAACCTCACCCGCGGCCGGGTCGATTGGTCCGCTATCGGCACCAGCTACGCTCACCAGCTCGTCGACATCGTCGCGGCGCGCGTGCTGCCGGGCCTAGCCGACGACGCCGAGATACTGCACGTGGTCAATCCCGCGGATTGGGCCCGGCAGGGCATGGTCGCCGGTTCCCCGTTTGCGCTGGCCCACACCTTCGCCCAGACCGGACCGTTCCGCCCCGCCAACACCGTGCGGGGCATTGACAACGCGGTGTTGGCCGGATCGTCGACGGTGCCCGGTGTCGGCGTGCCGACCGCACTGATCTCCGGGCGGTTGGCCGCCGACCGCATCACCGGCACCCTCGAGGACTCCCGGCGCAGCGTCGTCACGAAAGCCGGCCGCTCATGATCGGCACCGAGTTGAACGCGGCCGGTATCGAGGACCCACGGCTACGCGGCGCGTACCGACGCTGTCGCGAAATCAACGCTGCGCACGGCCGCACATTCTTTTTGGCCACCAGGCTGCTCGCGCCGGATCAACGTCCACCGATCCATGCGCTGTATGGCTTCGCCCGTTACGCCGACGACATCCTCGATGACCTCAACCCGGACCTGGACACCGCCACTCGGGCCGAACGGCTACAGCGGCTTTCCGACCAATTCTTCGCCGGCGGTGACCACTTTTCCGACCCTGTCCTCGCGGCAGTCAGCCACACGGCCCGCCGCTACGGCATCGATGACGAATTGTTCGACGACTTCCTGGCGTCCATGCGAATGGATCTCACGATCACCGACTATCCCGACCGCGCTGCGCTCAACCTGTACATGAAAGGCTCTGCGGAAGCGATTGGTCTACAGCTGCTGCCGATCTTGGGCACCGTCGGTCCGGCCGACGAGGCGGCGCCGTATGCGGCCGCGCTGGGCAGGGCCTTTCAGCTGACGAATTTTTTGCGCGACGTCGACGAAGATTTGATGCGCCAACGGGTCTATTTGCCCGCCGACGAACTGGCCACCTACGGCGTTGATCGCGACCTGCTGATGTGGTGCCACAGTCATCGCAGCACCGATCTGCGGGTACGCAACGCCCTGGCCGATCAGCACGACACCGCACGACAGATTTATCACTATGCCGGCAAAGGCATCTCGTTGTTAGCGCCGCGTTCACGTTCCTGTGTGGCCACGGCGCTGACTCTGTATCGGGATATTCTGGACCGCATCGAAGACTGTGACTTCGCGGTGTTCGACCGCCGCGCCACCGTGGGGAAGGCCCGACGACTACAGGTCGGCGGTGCCGGCCTGCTGCGGTCATGGTGGGCACGGCTGAGCCACCCGGCCGTATCAGACCATCGCCGCTTCGGTGTGGCGTGATGGATCGCTGGCAATATCTGATCGTTCTAGCGGCGTGCGTGGCAATCACGTTGCCACTGGAGTTCTTCGGCGCTGGCGTCTACCGCCGAACGTGGCGGGTCGTACGCGCGGTGCTGCCGGTGACGGTGGTATTTCTGCTCTGGGATGAGGTCGCGATCGCCGCGCACGTGTGGACCTACAACGCCACCTACATCATCGGCGCGAATATCCCGGTTCAGCTGCCGATCGAGGAGGTCCTGTTCTTCGTCGTCATTCCGCTGAGCGCGCTGCTGACCTATAACGCGGTCAGCACGATTCTCGATCGGTTCAACCGGCGATGACCGGCTTGGGCTACACGGTGCCTGCCGTAGTGGCAGTGGCCGCGGTGTGCGTGCTGGAGTTTGCGGTGTTGCGCACCGGGCTTTTTCGGCGCCCGGCCTACTGGCTGTCGATGCTCATTGTGATCGGGTTTCAAATCCTGGTCGACGGATGGCTGACCAAGCTAAGCGCCCCGATCGTGATGTACAACGATCGACAGATCAGCGGTCTGCGGTTTCCGTTCGACATTCCGGTTGAAGATTTCCTCTTCGGCTTCGCATTGGTCACGGGGGTCCTGCTGCTGTGGGAGCGTCAACGTGAGCGTCGGTAACACCGGCCTGCCCCGCAGCGACGTGCCCGCCGCGTTCGACGTCGGCGCGCCCGCCTACGACCGGCTCGTTGGCGCCAACCCCGAGTACCACGCCCACCTGCGGCTCTCGGCACGCCGCATGCGACTGCCCGGCCGCGGCCACGGCCTGCGGTTGCTGGACGCCGGCTGCGGTACCGGCGCATCGACGGCTGCCCTGCTGAGCGTCGCCCCGCAGGCCGACATCACCGCCGTCGACGCATCACGAGGAATGCTCGACCAAGCACGGGCCAAATCGTGGCCCTCGTCGGTCCAATTCGTACAGTCACCGGTCGAAGCGCTCGCCGAAAACGGCGTCGCCGGACCGTTCGACGGGATCCTGGCCGCCTATTTGATCCGCAATCTGTCCGACCCCGATACCCAACTGCGGTCTTTTCGAACTCTGCTGCGTCCCGGTGCCACACTGGCCGTCCACGACTACTCGGTGCGCGATTCCCGGGCCGCCACCTGGGTCTGGCACGCGGTGTGCTGGGGCATCATCATCCCCGCCGGCTGGCGGCGAACCCGGGACACGACGCTGTACCGGCATCTGTGGCGCAGCGTGCTGACTTTCGACGGCGCACGGCAATTCCGATGCCGGCTGCGCGACGCAGGGTTCACCGCGGTGCACAGCGAAACCGTGCCCGGATGGGAAACCAACATCGTGCACACCTTCCTCGCGGACGCGCCACGATGACCGATCGGCGCCGCCGGACGCACCCGGCATTACCCGGCCTGCCCAGCGCCGAGGCCCTGTCGGCTCGGCCGCGGGCAGTCGTCGTCGGCGCCGGAATCGCGGGGCTGGCCGCTGCCACCGGTCTGGCCGAACGCGGGATCAGCGTCGACGTCATCGAGCGCGAGGACTACCTCGGCGGGCGCGTCGGCGCCTGGACCGAGCACTACCGCGGCGGCGAGGTCGCGATGAACCGCGGCTTCCACGCCTTCTTCCGGCAGTACTACAACCTGCGGGCACTGCTGCGCCGCGTCGATCCGAAGCTGTCCATGCTGACACAGGTCGACGACTACCCGCTCATCGACGGAGCCGGCCGGCAAGACAGCTTCCGTGGTCTGCCCCGCAGACCGCCGTGGAATGCGCTGGCATTCGCATTGCGCAGCCCCACTTTTCGACCTCGCGACCTGGCCCGGATCGACGCCCGCGCGGCCGCGCCGCTTGCTGCGGTCTCGGTGCCCGACATCTATCGCCGTCTCGACCACATCGACGCCGAGACTTTTCTGAAGAGCCTCAATTTTCCTGAGGCGGCACGCCATCTCGCCTTCGAGGTGTTCTCCCGCAGCTTCTTCGCCAGCCCAACACAACTGTCGGCCGCAGAGCTGGCGACGATGTTCCACATCTACTTCCTCGGCTCCAGCGAGGGTCTGATCTTCGACGTCGCCAATGCCAACTACGACACCGCGCTGTGGCAGCCGCTGCAGCAATACTTATCCGAGCTGGGTGTGCGTTTCCACCAGGGCATCTCGGTGGCGAGCATCGACGGCGGCCACCCGGGCACGTTTCGCATCCATCTGGGCGCAGGCCACGATCTAGACGCCCTGGAAGCGGATGCTGTCGTGCTGGCCACCGACGTGGCCGGACTGCAGCGGATCGTCGGGGCGTCACCGGATCTCGGCGACGACATGTGGCGGGCACGGATACGGCGGCTGCGCACCGCGCCGCCGTTCGTAGTGCACCGGCTGTGGCTCAATCAACCGGTCGCCGCCGACCGGCCTGCCTTTTTGGGTACCGCCGGCCACGAACCGTTGGACAACATCAGCATCCTTGACCACTACGAACGCCAAGCCGCCGACTGGGCACGGCATCACCGCGGCTCTGTGGTCGAATTGCATTCCTATGCTGTGGATTCCACCTGGTCGCCGGAGGCGATGTCGGCGATGCTGCATCGGCTCTACCCTGAAACCGCCGACGCACGAGTTCTTTACCAACGCACGCTGCATCGCAGTGACTGCCCGCTGTTCGCACCGGGGACCTACGCTCATCGACCCGGGGTGATCACACCGCAGCCCGGTCTGCTGTTGGCTGGCGACGGCATCCGCATCGACTTGCCGGTGGCGCTGATGGAGCGTGCGGCCACCACAGGTTGGTCGGCGGCAAACCACATATTGGCGCAATGGGGGCTTGCCGGCCATGCTTTATCTACGGTTCCCACTCGAGGACGCTCGGCGCTGTTGCGCTTTCTCGCCGGCCGGGAAAGGCTCGTCCAACGATGAATATCGGTGACTACGTGCGGCGTCGCTGGCCGAAAGACTGGCCGCTGCAGACCATCCCCGCCGTGGATTGGGCCAGCCAGCCTCCGACGTATCGCGATGCTGCGCCGGCCATCATCGACGCAGCGCTAAAGCGATCGCAGCGCAGACCAACCGGCAACTGGTATGCGTTCGCGGCGAGCCGCGAAGTACGCGCCGGCCGGCCCTTCGGCACTCGTGTCGCCGGCATCGAACTGGTCGCGTGGCGTGATCAGCACGGTGGGCTGCGCGTCGGCCCGCGCAGTTGCCCGCATATGGGCGCCGATCTTGCCACCGCAGTGGTGCATCGCGGCGCCCTGATCTGCCGATGGCACGGACTATGCCTGCACGGTGACACAGACGAATTCGGATGGCGGCCGCTGCCCAGCCACGACGACGGGGTGCTGGCGTGGGTGCGTCTGGACGGCGTTGGTGGTGAGGCACCGCTCGATCAGCCGGTGATTGCAGCCAGGCCAACCGGCGACACGCTGCACGCGGTCACCCGTCTGGTCGGCGAGTGCGAGCCCACCGACATCATGGCTAACCGGTTCGATCCGTGGCACGGCGCGTGGTATCACCCCTACTCATTCACCCGCCTCGAGGTGCTGACCACGCCGACCGAGGAGGCGGACCGATTCCTGGTCGCGGTGACATTCCGCGTCGGCCGTATTGGTGTACCGACCGTTGCAGAGTTCAGCAGCCCCGAACCGCGCACCATCGTCATGCGGATCGTGGACGGTGAAGGAACCGGCAGCGTCGTGGAAACTCACGCCACCCCAATCGATTCTGGTCCAGACAGCCGCCCGCGCACCGCGGTGATCGAAGCCGTCGTCGCCCACTCCGAGCGAGCCGGATTCAGGCGGGCCCGCCACGCCGCCCCGCTGATTAACGGACTGATGCGCGTTGCCGCGTCCCGGCTGTGGCGAGACGACCTTGCCTACGCCGAGCGTCTGTACCGGCTGCGCACCGACGCAACGCGATGAAGCGAATGCCTTTGGCGTAGCGCCGCAACGTTTCACAGTCGCGACCGAAGCACACCGTCGTCATGGAAAATTCGGCGCTGGCGGATGGCCGACGTGAGGTCGCGGGCGATCCCGCCGAGCACCGCATCACGAAACAGCCCAGAGGCTTTCCACAATGCTTCACCGGCGAGGCCATGCGGCTGAAACAGCGCACGCTGGCGATAACAGGAAACTCCATCGCCGTCCTCGTGCACCGACAACTCGAGCCATAGCCGACCTGGTAGCGGAATGTCCGCGCGCAGCCGCAGCAGCTGTGGTCGCTCGACGTACTCGACGCGCCACCAATCCAGCGCCTCACCGGAATGCAGGCGATGCGGATAAAGCGGCACTCGGTCGATCTTGGCGGCTCCGGCGAGTCGGCCGATCCAGCCACGCAGCGCCCACGCCAAAGGTGCTGCCGACCAACCATGCTCGGCGCCGATCGACTCAAAAGCCTGCCAGAGCGTTTCAGCGTCGGCGGGTACGCGACGTTCGCTCACCTGCTCATACAGCGATCCGCCGGCCCAGGACGGGTCGGTGGGCAACGGCCGCGACGGCGAGTCGTCGTCTCCGGGCCGCGACCAACGGGTCTGCAGCTCCCCGTCGCGCAGCCGGGCCAAAGCCAGATCGACGGCTTCTTCGAAGTGGGTGAGTCCACCCGCGGGGTCTGGAATGTGCTCGGCGATGTCGTGCTCGGTACAGACCACGTCGTTTTCCAGTGACTTCATCAGCGACGACGCCAGCGCTCGGGGCAGCGGGGTGATCAGGTTAACCCAATGCGACGACAACCATGGACTTAGCACCGGCACCGGAACCGCGATGCGGCGCTGCAAGCCCGCGATCGCCGCGTATTTGCGGATCATGCCCGTGTAGGTGAAGGTATCCGGGCCGCCGATATCGAAGGCCCTACTCACTGCCGCCGGCAGCTCCGCCGCGTTGGTCAGGTAATACAGCACGTCGTGTATCGCGATGGGCTGAACCCGAGTTCGTAGCCAGCTGGGCGTGAGCATCAGCGGCAGCCGTTCGGTCAGATACCGCAGCATCTCGAAGCTGGCCGACCCCGCTCCGATGATGGCCGCCGCGCGCAACTCGACGGTCGGAACGCCGGATTCGTGGAGCAGCCGTCCGACCTCGGCGCGCGACGCCAGGTGGTCGGACAACTGTTGCTGATCCGGGATGATCCCGCCCACGTAGACGATGCGGGCCAGTCCGGCTTGAGCCGCCGAGTCCGCGACGATCTTTGCGGCGCGCGCATCGAGGTCGACGAAATCCGACTTCAGCATCGAGTGCACCAAGTAGTAGAGAACGTGTTGCCCGTCGACTGCTCGCTGCACTTGGTCTGGCTCAGTGACGTCGCCTTCGACGACTTCGACGTCTCGGCGCCATGGCACGTCATCGAGCTTGGCCGGCTGCCGGGCCATCACCCGGACATCGTGACCGGCTGCCAGCAGCTCGGGAACCAACCGGGCGCCGAGATACCCGGTAGCGCCGAATACGACGCAACGCATCGCATACTCCTCCCCTGGCCGGCACCTGGTGCCCTGCACGCGCCTCCGGCCTATATAATTCATAATCTTAATAGTTAAGTTAGTTGTGTCAAATGATGGCGGAAGCGTATGGGATGGCAGACGCCAGCTTCAGCAAGGTGACAAGGTCGACCGGCAACCGCAATGTCGCGTGAAAAGCAGCAAAACCTCTGCGGATACCGTGCACAAACCGGAGGCATTGCGGCCTGACCAGGTGTGATGTAGATACGCGACGCATTTCGATGTCGCGGGAATCACATCGACATTCTTAAGAGTTAGTTCCGTACCTCCGTTCGTCGAGGGGCTTTTCCGATACCCTGTGGGCCTTATCGCTGAGAAGGATGCGGTTGGGTGACTAGTCGGGGCACTAAGAGTTCACCTCCAACCCGAGCGGAGCTGGAGAAGCTGATGTCCGCGGACATGCGGGCGGTCACGGCACAGTCCGATCGGGTGGGTCGTTATTTCGCGCGCCAGAACAAGGTGAGCGGCAGCGATTTCCACGCCTTGCTGCACATCATGGTTGCCGAAACTGCGGGAACACCGTTGACCATGGCTCAATTACGACGGCGCATGGACGTCTCCCCGGCCGCGATTACCTACCTCGTCGATCGGATGATCGACTCCGGCCACTTACGGCGTGAGACTGATCCGGCGGACCGACGCAAGGCACTGCTTCGGTACGAAGACCACGGTATGGAGTTGGCGCGCGCGTTCTTCACCCCACTGGGCGTGCATCTGCGCGCCGCGCTCGCGGAGCTGCCTGACACGGACCTGAAGGCCGCTCATCGGGTGCTCACCGCGATGGCCGCAGCAATGTCGGCGTTTGAAAGTGAGCTTGTTGCACAGCAAGCCGAATTGCCAACTCCTCCGGGCCGACGCAAAGACCGATCCCGCCAAAACGCTGAGCCCGTCTGAGTTACCCGTCGTAGCTGTCGTCGCAGGACGTTGCCTTGTCATTCCGCGACTTCCCTGGCGACTGGCCGGAGCACGTGCTGCTCGACCAATTCGGCGCCTCGCGCGACGCCTCCGGTCGCAGCGAAACCGGCTGCCACCCGCCGCGCACCATCGACCATCGTCATCGTGCTCCGGACCGCCTCGCGTAGCGTCGGCGCGGTGAGCCTTTCGGCCGGCAGCCGGATGCCGCAGCGAGACACCTCGACCCGCCGCGCAACCTCGGCCTGGTCACGCGCGAACGGAACGACGCAGACCGGCACCCCGCGGTCCAACGCCTTGACCGTCGTGCCCATCCCGCCGTGGGTAACCACACAGCACGCGCGATCGAGCAGCGCACCGTGCGGGACGAATTGGCGCACCGTAGCGTTGGCGACCTCGGGCAGACCTTGAGGCACCCCGGCCGGAAAGGTCGCGACGACGTGGACCGGCTCATCGGCCAACGCCTGCAATGCGGTGCGCCCCAGAACGGTATCGGCCTGCTTGATCGAGGAGGTGCTGACTAGCACGATGGGTCGGTCGATTGCGGTAACCCAGTCGGGCGCCGTAGCAGGGCCGGGCTCGAATTTGCATGCGCCGATCAGGTGAACCCTGTTGCCCCACCCGGGATGCGGGTACTCGAATGGTTCGCCACCGACCGCCAACAGCAATGGCGCCCGTCGCATCAACTCGTCGACCGACCTGACTATCGGTGCACCCACTGCGGCGCGAATGGCATTCACTCCGAGGCAACATTCGGCCGTCGAAGAGATGTGTCACGAATGGTCGAATCGCCGCATCACGAAGCCGGCCAAGGACACCGGGCAGCGGGCGCAGTCCAGGTCCGAATGGCGGCACACCGGCAGAGCGCAGGTAGGGCGTGAACGGTGAGAACACCAGCCACGGCACATCGAGCGCGTCGGCCACCGAGATCGCACCCCAGCAGTTGGCATCGACGATCATCGCGTCCGGTCGGACCCGATCGATTGCCGCCCGCAGATCGTCGACTTCGAACACCGCCCGCCGACACAGCACGTCGATCGAGATCTTCAAGACGTCCAGTGCGTTTCGCGCCATCCAATCCGGTCCGACAATGGCTTCAATGCGCGGGTCGACAGGCTCGGCGTGAATACCGGCTGCGCGCATATCGGTAACGCCACCGGACATGGTGTGCAGGTGGACGTGGTGACCGCGCTCAGCCAGCTCGCTCAGCAACGCAGCGAGCGGAAACAGATGGCCCAGCGCCGGCGAGCCGTAAGCCAGGATGACCGCCATATCCGTCAACTAGCCGAAATTACGGGACCGGTGTGACGCCGATTTCACGCAAGGCTCGTAAGTTGGCTGCGCCAGCCGCGTGTAGGCAGATCCGTAGCTCGTCGATGAACCGGTGCAGCCAATGCAGCACGGCGTCAACGGATTCGATCGCTGCCGCGAGCAGGGGTCGGGCGACCGCCACCACGTCGGCACCCAGTGCCAGCGCTTTGGCTGCGTCCATGCCGGTTCGAATACCGCCGGAGGCGACCAGCGGGACAGCAGCTAGCGCCTCACGCACTTCCACGATCGCACGTGCGGTGGGTATGCCCCAGTCGGCCAAGTCGGGGTAACGCAGCTCGCCGTAGCGGACGAGTTGCTCCACGCGTGACCACGAGGTGCCGCCTGCGCCCGCGACGTCGATGGCCGCGACCGGCAACTCGCCCGACGGCCCGATCAACTCCGCGATCGCCGACGCACCGATTCCGTGACCAACCTCCTTGAGGAGCACCGGATATTCCAGCGTGGCGGCCACTTCACGCAGCCTGCCGACCGACCCGGAGAAGTCGTTGTCGCCGTCGCGCTGCACCGCCTCCTGCAGCGGATTAGTGTGCACCGCAAGCGCATCCGCTCCCACCCGGCTCAGCGCATTCGAAATATCCGGAATGGCGGCAGTCGTCAGCTGCGAAAGGCCGATATTGCCGAACAACAACACATCCGGCGCCACGTCGCGGACGGCGAAGCTGGCGGCAGCCTGCTGCCCGAGCACACTGTCCAACATGATCCGCTGCGAGCCGAGCATCATCCCGATACCCAGCCGTTGAGCGGCGGCGGCCAGGTGTTTGTTGATGGTCCCCGACAACTCAGCGCCCCCGGTCATGGCGCCGACCAATATCGGCGCTCGCAAGGAGGCGCCGAGGAACTCAGCGGACAAGTCGATGTGGGCGAGGCTGGTCTGCGTCAGCGCGTTGTACGGCAGGCGGTAGCGTTCCAGCCCGGTCGTGACACCGGAAAACTCGACCCGGTCGTCAAGACACACGTCGATGTGACGTCGTTTGCGGGTCGTTATCCCGTGCAGGTCACTTGCCACGGCACCAACCCCCTCTCCGCGGATGGCATGCGCTGGTTGCGCGCGCACAATCGGATTACCCACATCAGCTCGTTGGCTCTTCCGGTGGTTCGAGTGATGTGAGCTCGTCCTGATATCGCCGCATGCCCTCGATGAGCGCTATCAACACCCGGCGGCCCGCTGACAGGTCAGAGTCGGGCAAGTCGGCCATCGCAGCGCGGGTGTGCACCCCCAACGGCATGAAGAACGCGCGGGCGGTCTCGAGGCCGGATCCCGAATAGCGCAGAACGACCTTGCGCCGGTCGCCCGGGTCGGATTCCCGCCTGATGTGACCAGACGCCGTCATCCGGTCCACCAAGTAGGTGATCGCAGCGCCGGAAAGCCCCATTCGCTGGCGCAGTTCACCAGAAGTTATCGGCGCCCCGGCTGTCTCGGCGACCATAACGTGCAGCAGCGCGCGAAAGTCGGTGGGCCGCACGTCGTGTGCGATGGCGAAAAGCCGGCCGATCTGATCGGATTCGGCCGCCATTACCCGCAGATCGACCGAGATCTGCGATTCCAGCGCGGCTCGGCCATCGACCGTCTGTTCAGAGCCCATGACAATATTCAGCATATCGCGATACTTCAGTTGATTAATACTTCAATCACTGAAACACTCGGCGTGGTGAACAAGCACACCCTTGCCGCCACCACGCTTGCTGTTGCCACCGCCGCCGGCGTCGGAAGCGTGGCCAGCAGGCCAGGCCCAACCGGCTGGTATGCGCGGCTGCGCAGACCCCGCTACGTCCCACCAAACGGCGTTTTTCCGGTGGCCTGGACCGCTCTATACACCGATATCGCGGGTACCTCCGCGGTAGCTGTGGACCGACTGCGCGCGGCGGGGCGCCACGACGAAGCGCGCAACTACGTCGTCGCGCTGGGCGCCAACCTGATCCTCAACGCCGGCTGGAGCTGGCTGTTCTTCAGGTATCACAAGCTCGGCGCATCCACGGTCGGCGCAGCAGCGCTGGCGGCCAGCAGCGCCGACCTGGCCCGGCGGACGGCCGCGGCCGATCCGCGTGCCGGAGCGGCGCTGTTGCCGTATCCGCTCTGGTGCGCCTTTGCCACTGTGATGTCCGGCCATATTTGGGTACTCAATCGGCGGGGAGACAGGTAGCCCGAGCGGTGGGGAGATAGGTGGCCCGCTGATGCCCGCGTTGTTGTGGTTTCGTCGAGACCTGAGACTGCGCGATCTGCCGGCGCTGCGCGATGCTGCCGCCGACTCAGACGAGGTGCTCGCTTGCTTCGTGCTTGACCCGCGCCTGGAAGCTTCGTCAGGTGTACGCCGGATGCAGTTTCTGTGTGATTCGCTACGGCAGTTACGGGGCGACTTGAATGGCCGGCTGCTGGTGACGCGCGGCCGGCCCGAGGTTCGAATCCCCGCCATCGCCAAGGAAATCGACGCGCGCTCGGTGCATGTGTCGGAGGAGTTCGCGCCCTTCGGGCGGCGCCGCGACGAGCGGGTGCGCTCGGCATTGGGCGACGTGCCGCTGGTGGCCACCGGGTCGCCGTATTTGGTGTCGCCGGGCAGTGTCACCAAGGACGATGGCACCCCATACAAGGTGTTCACTCCTTTCTTCAACCAATGGCGTGAGGTGGGCTGGCGGGCACCTGCGCGATCCAGCGCCAAATCGGCGCGCTGGGTCGATCCGGGGCAGTTGGGCAGGCGCGCCAAGCCAGTTGAGATACCCGACCCGGGCGTCGAGATTGATCTGCCAGCAGGTGAGCCGGCCGCGCTGCGGCAATGGAAAGCGTTTGTCAACAACGGCCTGTACCGCTACGCCGACGATCGGAATACGCCCAGTCACGATGGCACCAGCCGGATGTCAGCGCACCTCAAGTTCGGAACCATCCATCCGCGGACGATGGTCGCCGACTTGGATCTGCGGCGGGCCGGAGCGCTTGCCTACCTGCGCGAGCTGGCATTCCGCGATTTCTATGCCTCGGTGCTGCATCACTGGCCAGATAGCGCCTGGTGGAATTGGAACGGCGACTTCGACGCGATCGAGACCGACACTGGAGCCGCCGCCAAGCGACGCTTCGAGGCGTGGAAGGCTGGCGAAACCGGATTCCCGATTGTCGACGCCGGCATGCGTCAGCTACGCGAGACCGGTTTCATGCACAACCGGATACGGATGGTCGTCGCGTCGTTTCTGGTCAAGGACTTGCACCTGCCCTGGCAGTGGGGAGCCCGATGGTTCCTCGATCAACTGGTCGACGGCGACATGGCCAACAATCAGCATGGCTGGCAGTGGTGCGCGGGATGCGGCACCGACGCGGCGCCGTATTTCCGGGTGTTCAACCCGGCCACTCAGGCCGAGAAGTTCGATCCCACAGGCGAGTACATCCGGCATTGGGTGCCCGAACTCGCCGACGTCGACAATGTCCGCCTCAACAAAGACGACCGGCCGGACGGCTACCCAGAGCCAATCGTCGATCACGGCGCGGAACGCAGCGAAGCGCTGCGACGCTACCAACAGATCAGCTGAGCGGCCTCAGCGCGCGGCCTTCTTGCGTTCGATATCGGCCAGCGCCGCGGCTAATTCAGCGCGTTGGGCAGCCGACGTCTCCCAGGCGAGCTGACGGTTTTTGACCACCTTGGCCGGTGCGCCGACCGCAATCGAGTAGTCCGGCACGTTGCCCTTGACCACGGCGTGCGATCCCAAGACGCAGCCGCGTCCGACGGTGGTGCCACGCAGCACCGTTACCTTCACGCCAACCCACGTGTCCGGCCCGATCCGGACCGGGCCTTTGACGATGCCCTGATCCTTGATCGGCAAATTGATGTCGTCCATCCGATGATCGAAATCGCAGACGTAGCACCAGTCGGCCATCAGCACCGAATCACCGAGCTCGATGTCGAGGTAGCAATTGATGACGTTGTCGCGGCCCAGCACCACCTTGTCGCCGAATCGCAGTGAGCCCTCGTGTGCTCGGATGGTGTTCTTGTCCCCGATGTGCACCCAGCGGCCGATTTCCAGCTGCGCCAGTTCCGGGGTCGAGTGGATCTCGACACCCTTACCTAGGAAAACCATGCCGCGGGTGATGATGTGTGGGTTGGCCAACTTGAACTTCAGCAATCGCCAGTAGCGGACCAGATACCACGGGCTGTAGGCGCGGTTGGCCACCACCCACTTCAGCGACGCCAGCGTGAGGAACTTGGCCTGGCGTGGGTCGCGGAGCATCGATCCCCGCCAGCGGCGATGCAGAGGTGCCCCCCACATTGTCGTCATGGCCAAAAAGCCTAGCGCCGCGACGCAGCGGGAAGCTGAGGAGGCAGGCTTACGTCCCGGCGAGGCGTCGCAGGTTACCCTCGGCTGTACTCGATCGCTGCTCATGCCCATTCCGGGAAGGATTTGGAAGCCACACCGTGTTCTGGCCAGGTCCCCGACGTGCACTGCGGCGTTGGTTGTCCACGGTGTCGGCGGTCGTTCTCGCGGCCACCATGGCCGGCTGCGGTAACACCGATCACTGGGTCGACACCGTGCCCGCCGAGGGTTGGCCCGCGCAATACGGTGACGCGACCAACAGCAGCTTCATCTCGACGTCCGGCGCCACAGCACTGACCCTGCGCTGGACCCGTTCAGTCAAGGGCTCGCTGGCGGCGGCGCCTGCGCTGAGCTCCCGCAACTGGCTGGCGGCCAACGCGCAGACACCGGGCGGCTGTTCGTTGATGGAATGGGAGAACGACGACAACGGCAGGCAGCGCTGGTGCACGCGGCTATTCCAAGGCGGCGGCATCTCCGGGCCGTTGTTCGACGGCGTCGACAACCTCTACGTCGGCCAGCCCGGGGCGATGCTGTCCTTTCCGGTGACCCAGTGGATCCGTTGGCGACGGCCGGTCATCGGATTGCCTTCCACCCCAAGGATTCTGCAGAACAGTCAGCTGCTCGTTGTCACCCATCTGGGACAGGTGCAAGTGTTCGACGGCCACCGCGGCATCACGGTCGGCAATTCGGTGGATCTGGTGGACAACGTCGACCCAGCCGACTTCACCCGAGGACTCTCCGATTGCGCACCGGCGCGCGCTGGCTGCCCGATCGCCGCGGCGCCAGCTTTTTCTCCGGCGAGCGGGATGGTGGTGGTGGGCCTCTGGCAGCCGGGCGCACCCGCTGCAGTGTTGGTCGGACTGAAGTACCACCCCGGCCAAAACCCTCTGCTCACCCGGGAATGGACCAGCGATGCGGTCAGCGCCGGTGTGCTGGCTAGCCCGGTGCTGTCCAGAGATGGTTCGACGATTTACGTCAATGGCCGCGACGAACGGTTGTGGGCGCTGCACGCCGCCGACGGCAAGCCGAAATGGTCAGTGCCGCTGAAGTTCCTCGCGCAGACCCCACCGTCGGTGACGCCGAGTGGGCTGATCGTATCGGGCGGCGGCCCGGACACCCGGCTGGTCGCCTTCAGCGACGCCGGGGACCATGCCCAGCAGTTGTGGCGCCGCGACGATGTCAGCCCGCTGTCGACGTCGAGCCTGGCCGGTCCGGGCGTGGGCTATGCCGTGGTGACCGGCGGCCCCGGTGAGGGAGCGCGAGGCATGGCGCTGGTGGTGTTCGATCCGAGCAACGGCCACACCGTCAACAGCTATCGGCTGCCCGAGGCCACCGGCTACCCGGTCGGCGTCTCGATCGGTCATGACCGCTGGGTGGTCACCGCTACCAGCGACGGCCAGGTGTACAGCTTCTCGCCGAACTGATTGGTCCGCCGGCATCGGCTGGGCAAGGATGGTGTGCGTGTCGACCAATGACCCGGCCGCGCAGCAGGCGCCGGCGCCCGGCGCTGCTGGTAGCACCGGCCGTCAGATTGGGGATGTCCTCGCGACCGCCGCGTTGCTGGTCGTGCACTTCTTATTGTTGGGCGGAACAATCACGGTGCTCGGACTCGGGGTGATGAGTACCGATCCCTGCGCATACCAGAAATGTGGCGACCCCGCATGGCTGGATCGGGCGATGAATTTGGCGTTATGGGCCGGTGGCGCCATCTTGTTTGCCGACGTGGTGATCACGTTGATTCGATTGGTCCGCAAGCGGGTCGCCTGGTTCGTGCCGCTGATCGGTTGCATCGCCCAGGTGGCATTGGCCATCGGCGCAGTGGCGATAGAATCGCTGGCCGGCCCGGTCTGAGCCTTTCCTCGCAACAACTGTCCCAACAGCCACTTGAGTCTCTGCGAGTTGCGGCTCTCGTTGTGCCCGCCTAATGGGACATGATCGGCGCGTCGTTGATGGACTTTAGGAGAGGTCGGCGAGACGCTGATCGATGAGCCGCTGGCCGGTGAGCACTTTGCCCGCCTGGAACGATGGCCGATTCCTTCTGGAGAGATCGTGCCCCGGCTGGTTGGTGGGTCACCTGTAGCGCTACTGGGATGTCGTGCCGGATTGAGCACTGATCCATTAGGTCGCAGCCGGGTGTCCTCAGGCTCGACAGCGTGGTTCGACCACGACAACTCGAGGAGGAGGGTGCGGTGATGTTGTTTGTCGGTGATGACTGGGCCGAAGACCATCATGATGTGTATCTGATGGACGAGGCTGGTGTCCGTCTGGAAGCTCGTCGGCTACCGGAAGGCTTGACCGGTGTCGGGCAGTTGCATGATCTGGTTGCTGCCCACGCCGATGATCCTGGCGAGGTATTCGTGGGGATTGAAAAGGATCACGGCCCCTGGGTGGGTGCGTTGGCCGCCAGCGGCTATGAGGTGTACGCGGTTAATCCAATGGCGGTCGCCCGCTACCGAGATCGCCACCGGCTTTCAGGCGCGAAATCCGATGCCGCAGATGCGAAGTTGTTGGCGGACCTGGTGCGCACCGACCGGCACAACCATCGCCCACTCGATGGGGATAGCGACGCGGCCGAGGCGATCAAGGTGTTAGCCAGGGCGCACCAGAGGTTTGATCTGGACCCGGACCCGCCAGGTCAGTACGCTGCGCGCGGGGTTGCTGGAATATTACCCGGCTGCGTTGCAGGCGTTCCCCAATCTCGGCGACCGGGATCGCGATCGTGATGCACTGGCGGTGCTGGGTCGAGCTCCCACCCCCGGCGAGGGTGCCCGACTGAGTCTGAGCAAGATCGCCGCAGCGCTCAAAGCTGGTGGGCGCACACGCTATGTCGACGAACGAGCCCGCGAGATCCAGCACGATCCTGCGTAGCGAACAGCTCAGCGCATCCGCGGCGGTGACCGCGGCGTACGGGGCCACCACCCGCGCCACGGTGCACCTACTGCTGGAGTTGACCGATCAAATCAGCGAGTGGAAACCGAACTGGCCCAACATTTTAGGACACACCCGGACGCCGATATCTACCTCTCCCAGCCAGGAATCGGTGTCATCCTCGGCGCCCGGGTGCTCGGTGAGTTCGGGGACGACCCGAACCGGTTCACCGACGCCAAGTGTCGCAAAAACTATGCCGGAACCTCACCGGTAACGGTCGCTTCAGGCCGAAAACACGCCGTTATGGCCCGCCACGTCCGCAACCCCCGTCTCTACGACGCCCTCGACCGCTGGGCGTTCGCCACCTTGAAATGCAGCTCGGGCGCCCGCGCTTTCTATGACCAACACCGTGCCGCCGGCAACACCCATCACCAAGCCCTACGGGCCCTGGCCAACCGCCTCGTCGGCATCCTGCACGGTTGCCTACGCCACCGAACCCTCTACAACGAAGACACCGCCTGGGCACACCGCACACCCGCCGCCGCTTGACAGTTAAAAAGCTGGGATGTCTCACAGCGACAGGCTCCGCGCGCGGCGTGGTTTGTCGCTGCAAGGCGGGCAAATTGCGTGCCGATTCCCGACAGAGATCAGCGTGACAGCCGTGACTGCTGTGGCTTAGATCGCCGCTGCCGAATCAACGCCGCTCTAGCCCTTAATCGTCAGCGGCGGCATGGCATTGCGGGGCACATGCACCTGGTTGGCGCCGGCGAAGGGCGGCAATAGTTCTCCCGGCGCGAAGTAGAAAATCACGTCGTCATTGGTGATGGCGAAGTTCTGGTAGTGCGACGAGTCGAGGCCGGCACCGGGCAGGATTGCAGCGCCGAGCCCGGTCTGGCGCCCCACCTCGCGTTGCACGATCGGATAGATGGAGTCCAACGGTTTGCTGTTGGCCACGAAAAGCGTGTCAAAGGTGATCGCCTGATGCGATCCGAGGTCGTAGTTGAACGCCTTATAGGAGGTGGACGGATGCGGGCCGCCGAGGTCTTCGTAGACCTTGAGCACCACGCTGCGGGTGCCGCCCGGCTGCTGCCCGGAACTGTATTGCTCTGAGGTGACGTCCATCTGGTATGGGACATCGCGCGCTCCGGATGTCTGCGACGATGTCTGCGCGACGCTGACGAATCCATCTCGGTTCTGGCTGATGCAATCAGTCAGCGCCTGCTGGTCGGGATAGTCGACCGGAAACGTCATGTCCAAGATGTAAGTGGAATTGGCGACGTGCACACGACACGTTTGCTCGCTCTGGATCTCGCCGCCCACGCTGCTGCAGTCGGAGTCCGCGGCCGCAACCGGACCACCGGGCCAGCCCAGCAGGACTCCGGCCGCGATCAGCGCGGCCACCGTCACGTTGCGCATCGGTCGACTTGTCCTCGCAGGCTGGGAACGGCTGAGTGCCGTTCCGCCAGCCTACCTGGCGTTTATCTCAACAAAACGCAAACGTTCGCGGCCGCCGCGAGCGACCTCAGAACGTCAGATATGAGGGTAGCGGAGAGGTCGTTATTATCAGCGACGCCGTTCACTTAGTGGTGCCCGAAGAAAGCGTCGCTGCAGTCAGCGACAGTGGGATCCAACAAGTAGGAGATGCCTTGTTGCCGACGCCCATCGCACCCAGACGAATCCAGAATTGATATTCCTCAGTGTGCCCATCGCTGGCGGCTCTAAAAATTGCGCGGGCTTAAGTGGTGGATATGAATTAACTGATAGAACTCTTTGATTCTTCCAAATATCCGGACGTTTTGTCCATGATCTATTATAAGCGCGTCTACTTACCACTTTGGGTTCAGAGCGGACCGGGTTGCCCGCGGAGCTGGAGTGGTTCCCCGCCGTCATTACGACGCAGGTCAGCAGTCATCCGTCGTGCTGCACTATGCCCGCCGCTGAGCACGCGCACCGTTGCCGGTCTGGCCGCCAGCAGGTCGGCTGGCCGCCGCTTGCGGCCGCGATGCGGATCTCGTTGGCGACCAACTGCCCGGGCGGCATCCAAGACGAAGCCCGCACCCAACGGGTGCGGGCTTCCTCTGGTGAGCGCAGCGACCTAGAACAGCGACGCGAGGTCGGTCAGCAGGTTGCCGCCCGACGAGGCCGTACCCTCACCTAGCGACGACAGCAGGTCAGTCCATAGGTTGCTGCTGTCGGCAGTGCTAGACGTAGCGTCGGTCAACAGGCTGCTGGCGGAAGCGCTGCCCTCATACACCTTGGCGATGTCGATCAGGTAGTCGCCACCGACCGCGTTGGCTGGCGCGAGACCATCACCTTCGGAGTAGGCAAAATCGCTATCGCCGACACTCGAGGCGTTCGAACCGGCGTTGGCGATGTCGTCGTTGCCGAAGATAAGGGAGTAGTCCTCGGTGCCGGGGTTGTCGCCGAAGCCGCCGGCGGTCGCGGCGCTGCCGTCGCCGTTGACGAGGGCGATGTCGTCGCTCGAGGCGCCGGTAACGCCGCCCGCGGCTGTCGAGTCGTTGCCGAAGACGAGGGCGTAGTCGTCGGTGCCGGTGGCGGTGGCGGTGCTGTCGGCGCCGTCGGCAAGCGCGAAACTCCCAATACCGCTCGAGGAGGCATATGCGCTGCCCCCCTCAAGAATATTGAGGCCGTCGAACGAGACCGCAAAATTGTCTGTCGTGTCGGCGGCTGGGGAGGACAAACCAGTCAGAAGACTATCGATTGACGACAACCAATCGGTAGACGAGTCGGCCGAGGCGATCCCCGGCATGGATGCCGCAGCCGCTCCAATACCCAATCCCACCGCCAGCATGCCCAGGCGGGCGATACTACGAGCTTTCATCTTTTTCCCTTTCCCCCGCCACACCCGAAAGGCGCGCGATTTGGTCGTCAGCGCTTGACCGCTGAGGGGCTTAGTTTATGCGCTGGCGTAAATTTGTAAACGAAAACTAATAAAATTTGGGAAAAATATCTCAGGCTTTTCTTTCGGAGACGCACAAACGTTCGACTACCGGCAGAGAGGGGTTCCGCGCGCTCCTAGCGCGACGGGCGGCAGACGAACGCCGACGCCCGCGCGGCTTTACCCGAGCCGACCCGGGTTATCACCACCGTCAACGAGCGGCCTCCGCGCAGCGCCAGCCGCGGTCGAAGTGCCGTGGGGTCGACGTCCACGCCGCGCACCAGGATCTCCAAGGCACCGCAGTCCAGCGCTGACAGTGCTTGACGCAACCGGCGCTCATCGAAGGGCAACTGCTGGAGAATCTCGAACCCGCGCTCCCCCGCCGGCAACTGGTCGCCGGACAGGTAGGCGATGTGCGGGTCCAGCTGCCACAGCCCGTGCCGTGCGGCGTAGGGGCGCACCAGACCGGCCCGCACCACCGCGCCGTCGGGGTCGACGATCCACCGGCCGGCAGGCCGCACCGGGCAGTCGTCCGGCTCCGCGTCGGTGATCTGCTCGCCGCGGTCCAGGATGCTGGCTCGACGGCGCACACCGCGCTCGGCAAAATCCGCGGACCACAAGGATGCCTCTCGCACCGAGCCACGGTAGGAAGTCACCTCGATCTCGCCGTCGAAGCCCAGCCGCCGCACAACGTCGAAATCGATTCCGGGAGAGCACTTTACGACCAGCTCACGGCCGCGATAGACATCGAAGAGCTGGTCTAGTGCGGGCCGGTAATCACGCGGGTTGAAGCGGCGCCGTCCGCCGGCCCGACGAGATGGATCGACGAGGACGGTCGCGTCGCGGGTCACCGGGTGCAGCGCGTCGGCGCGGCACAGGTCGGCGGCGTCGCCGAGGTTGTGCCGCGCCATCGCGAGCCGAACCGGGTCGATGTCGCTGCCGACCACCCTGGCCGCCGGGCCGCGCAGCGCGGCGACCTCAGTGCCGATCGAGCAAGTCGCATCGTGCACGATCCGACCGGCCAACCGCTGTGCTCGATGCGATGCCACCGGTGTGGCGCTGGCTTGCTGCAACGCCTCGTCGGTGAATAGCCAGGCGCCCGTGCCGGGCATCTTGTCGGCCGCACGGCGCCGCAGCAGCACGGTTTCCACCAATACCGCAGTCCGATCGCCAAATTGCTTGCGTAGCGCGGTGATCTCGCTAACGCGGTCGGTCAGCGGCAGCGTCTCGACGACGCTCAACGCAGCGGAGCCCGCCTCCGATATCAGATAAGCAACGTCGTCAAGCCCGAGATTCAGGACGGCTTGATCCCGGTGATCATCACGTTGTAGAACCAGCCCTTCGGCACCACACCTCGGCACAGGTTCTCATCGACCCAGCTCAACGCCTTCCAGCTGGTGAAGGCGAACTTGGCCCAGCCCCAGCCCAGCCGACCCGCAGGCACCGCGTATTCGAAGGTCCGCAGCGGCCAGCCCAGCATCGCGGCGGTGAACTCGACGGTGGCGGTCTCGACGTCGACGGCACCGGCGCCGGTGGCCATCTTTTCCAGGTCACCGGGGGCGAAGGTGTGCAGGTCGACAAGGGCTTCCAGCGCCGCGGCGCGCGAGGATTCGTCGAGCTCTTCCTGTGGGCGTCGCCAGCTGCCCAGACCGGGCAACCTGGTGACGTTGGTGGCGAATCTCCAGGTCAGCGTGGACAGCGTCCGCGCGTAGCCGTCGCCGACGGTGGTGGGCTCGCCGGCGAACACGAACCGGCCGCCGGGCTTCAGCACTCGAAGCACTTCACGCAGCGACAGCTCGACGTCGGGAATGTGGTGCAACACAGCGTGTCCGACCACCAGGTCGAATGTGTTGTCGTCATAGGGGATGCCCTCGGCGTCGGCGACTCGGCCGTCGATGTCTAGGCCCAACGACTGCCCGTTGCGGGTGGCGACCTTGACCATGCCGGGTGACAGATCGGTGACCGATCCGCGGCGCGCGACCCCGGACTGGATCAGGTTCAGCAGAAAAAAGCCGGTGCCACAGCCCAATTCGAGGGCACGATCGTAGGGCAGCCGGTAAACCTCGTCGTCGGGGACGACGCCGTCGAAGCAGTCCCGCGCGTAGTCGACACAGCGCTGGTCATAGGAGATGGACCACTTCTCGTCGTAGTTCTCCGCCTCCCAGTCGTGGTAGAGCACCTGGGCCAGCTTGCTGTCGTGTCGGGCGGCCTCAACCTGCTCGGCGGTGGCATGCGGCTGCGGCGCCGGGTCGGTACTGGTCATGGTGGCCCAGCCTATCGGCCGCCCGGATTGGCGACCATCCTCACTACCTAGCCGGTGGCCTGGCTCACCGTCACGGTGATGGCGGTCGCGCCAGCGTTTGAGGCTATGACCAGGTCGGCAGCGTTGGGTGCCGAGACCACCTCGCCGCCGGTGACGGTCACCTGGTAGCCGTCCGGGAATTCGACGCTTGGCACCGAGATGGTGGTGTGCGAGCCAGCGGGGAAGCTGCCCAGGCCGTCGGCCTCTTCGGTGGAGTAGCTGAACTGGAAGGTGCCGTTGTCGAACGAGTAGGAATCCGGGGTGCCGGAGATCTCCTGCGGGTAGGGCTCAGCGAGGATGTCCAGGTTGCCGGTGTTGACGTTGCTGCCGACCGGTGGATCCTCGGGGTTGTACACCAGCGACTCGACGCTCGGTGGCGACGCGGTGGTGGTGGCGTCGCCTTGGCTGCTGTAGGCCCATTCGCTCCAGCCGATCAGGTTCTGGTCGGCGGTCTGCATCGGAGCTGTGAGCTGTAACTGGTCGCTGCGCGCCCCGAATTCGCTCATGAAGGCCGGGATTCCCTGCGCTTCTGCATAGGTCTCGCCGTTGTCCGCGATGGCGCTGACGCTCGGCACGCAACCCAGCGCCCCCAGGTCGAACTCGCAGTAGTCGTGGAAGGAAAAGACGGTGCCGGTGGCGTCAACGGTGCCCAGGTGAGTAGGCACAGTCGCCAAAAACAGGATGTTCGGTTCGTAGAAGATCGGGGTGGTCGAGTCGACGGCCCGAATCGCGTCGGCCGCCTGGTCGTAGAACGGGGTCAGTTGCTGGCTGTCGAAGAACGAGCTGCCCAACAGCGTGTTCACCTCCTCTGACCCCGGCGACGGTTCGTTCATGATCTCGATGCCGGCCACATCGGGGTTACCGTTGAAGGCGCTTGCAACGTACTCCAGCATCTGCGAGTAATCGTCCTCCAGCCCCGCACCGTTCGGCGCTTCGGCGTTGGACCAGAACGAATCCCAGGCCTGAAGCTCGGCGGGATCGAGGAAGCTGTTGTACGGGAACGGCAGCGAGACGTTGGTTACCCCGTCGGTTTCCGTCGCCCAGTCCGGCGCCCCTTCTCCCCCGAACTCGCTGCCGAAAACGTCTTGGTGGAAGTCGATGATGCTGTAGATGCCGTTGTTGCCGAGAGTCTGAACGGTTTGTTCGATCGACTCGAGGTAGGCGGTGTTGAAGACTCCTGGCTCGGGCTCCAACTCGGACCAAATGACACCCACCCGCACAGCGTTGAAGCCGTTGGCGGCCAAGAACTCCGCGTCGTCGTTGCTGAACCCGCCGGCCGCGGGCTCATAGGGCGCCACTTTGTACGTCTCGTCGAGCCCGTGCATGATGACGACCTGCCCGTCACTGTTGGTGAGCCAGTCGCCGGTGGTTCCGAGGGCCAACAGCGATCCGTCGGTATCCGAGCCGCCGCCTGAGCCGCCGGTGACCGTGCCGTAGTCGCCGACCATGCCGTGGTTGCCGAGCGCACCGCTGGCGCCGCCGGCCCCGCCGAGGGCAGCCAAACCACCGAGATCGCTGCTGTCGCCGCCGTTTCCGCCATTGCCGCCGATGCCGAACGATGAGCCGCCGTTACCACCGTCACCGCCGTCACCGCCGGCCCCGCCGTCGCCGCCGTTGCCGCCATTGCCGCCGATGCCCAGCAGCGAGCCGCCGTCACCGCCAGCCCCACCATTGGCGCCTGCGCCACCGTCGCCGCCGTCACCGCCATTGCCGAAGAGGCCGCCAGCGCTCCCGCCGGCACCGCCGGCGACATCGGCTTCGTTGCTGTCCCAGCCGTTGCCGCCGTCACCGAACCACAATCCGCCGGACCCGCCGGTGGGATCTGTCGACGTCCCGTCAGCACCATTACCGATCAGAAACTGCCCAGACGTCGTGTTGATGAAGTTGTCGGTCTGCTCGCCGAGCGGGCTGTTGATCCAGTCCTCGATGGCGGTGTGAATCGGGTCGTAGACGTCCTGCTGGAAAACCGCTTCTGCAGACAACGTCTGTGCACTCGACGTCGCGGCCAGGGCCTGGTCGAGGCTTTGGCTGCTGAGCTCAATGGCGGTCTGACTGGCCGCCTGGCTGGAATCCCCGGCGACATCACCGGCGCTGGCCGCCGTCGCGGTGACGGCGTTGCCGAGCAGGTCACCGATCAAGTCACCGAGGCCGAAATCGTCGGCATGGGCGGTTGGCGTAGTGGACAGCGGGGTCATCCCGAACGCCAGAACGGCGCCGGCCGCGGCACCTGCGCCGACGAGCCGGCCGCGGCGGCGTGTCTTGGAGAGCAGTTCGACCTCCGCTCCGAACTACAGCGTGGTGGGACGTGAGCCAGCTCATAGTATCGAGGCGTTCTTACGATGTGTAAAGGTTCTTCTCAGATGCTATTTAGGTCGGATCGACGGAGTCGGCGGCCAATACCTCGACGTAGCGGCGGCGTTCGGCGGCCAGCCGCTCGGCCAGGGACAAGTCGAAGACGTCATTGATGCCCGCTTTGGCTGCGGCCAACGCGTGCCGGGGTCCGTCCACGAAGCGGCCTGCCCAGATCGCGGCGGCGTCATAGACGTTGTCCGGAGCCACCATGTCGTCGATCAGGTCCAGCGCCAGCGCCTCCTCGGCGTCGAAAAATCGCCCGCTGTAGACCAATTCCTTGGCCCGGCTGGCCCCGACCGTGCGGGTCAGCCGCGCCATGCCGGCACCGTCGGGGATCAGACCGGCCAGGATCTCCGTCGCGCCGAACCGCACGTTGTCGCCGCTGACCCGCCAATCGGCGGCCAGCGCCAAGCCCAGACCGGTGCCCAGCGCGTACCCGGTGATCGCGGCCACGGTCGGCTTCGGGATCGCAGCGACGGCGTCGACGGCCTCGCGGCGCACTCGTGCCCAGGTCTCAGCTTCCGGCGCGGTCAGCGAGCGCAGTTGGGACATGTCGTCGCCCGCCGAGAAGATTTCATGGCCGCCGAAGATGATCACGGCGGCGATGTCCGTACGCTGCGCAACCTCGGCGGCGACCTCGCCGATCTCCCGATAGACCTGCCGGGTCATGGCGTTGGTGGGCGGCCGCGAGAGCACCAGGGTTCCCACACCCGGGTGGTGTGAGCCCAGGTTGATGCTGACGAACTCCCTCACAGCGGCCATCCCTGTCCGCCGGCTTTGCGCGCCTGGTGGTATCGGTCGGAGTCGAAGAACTCGAAAATCCAGTTGTCGCCGTTGATCTCCAGATGCGGCTGCACGGGGACGATCTGACGCTCGACGGCCAACACGTCGGCGACCGTGCGTCCGGCCAGCGAGTCCAGCTGTGTCCAGGTCGGCGGAAGCAGAAACGTGCGGCCTGCTGCGAAGTCGTCGATGGCCGCCTGCGGCGTCGTCCATCCCGCACGGTCGGATTCGGTGTTCTCGCCGTCGGCACGCTGACCCTCCGGCAGCACTCCGACGAAGAAGTACGTGTCGTAGCGGCGGGTGCGTTCCTCTTCCGGCGTGACCCAGTTCGCCCATGGCCGCAGTAAGTCGGCCCGCAGCACCAGGTTCTCCCGACGTAGGAAATCGGCGAACGACAGTGTCCGGTCGGCCAACGCCAACCGGGATTCGCGGTACACCGACGCGTCGCCGACAATTCTGTGCGCGCCGCCCGAGTCGTCGGCCGGGCCGGCGAACAGCACGCCACATTCCTCGAAGGTCTCCCGGGCGGCGGCGCACACCAGCGCCTCGGCCAGTTCGGTTTCGGTGCCGAGCCGTTGCGCCCACCACAACGGCGGCGGCCCCGTCCAGGCGATCTGGGCGTTGCGGTCGCGGTCGTCGACGCCACCGCCGGGAAAGACCATTACCCCGGCCGCGAATTCCATTGCGGAGTGCCGTCGCATCAAGAAGACCGCGATCTCACCGGCGCTTTCACGGATCAGCATCACGGTCGCGGCGGGCCTTGGAACCAAAGGGAGCGTCAACGGGACGATCCTTCCTCGGTCGGTGAGCTCATCAGGGCCTTCGGTGCGCCGCGCGGGTGCGAGTGCGCCGGGCGAAGTAACGCCCGTCGATCACGTCCACCGAGATCGACTGACCGAACGCCGTGGACAGATTCTCGGCGGTCAGCACGTCTGGCAGCAAACCCGCCGCGACGATCTGTCCCTCCGACATCAGCATGCAGTGGCTGAAGCCAGGCGGAATCTCCTCGACATGGTGGGTGACCAGGACCATCGCCGGTGCGTCGGGATCGGCGGCCAAATCGGTCAGCCGGGCCACCAGCTCCTCGCGACCGCCCAGATCGAGGCCGGCGGCCGGCTCGTCCAGCAGCAGCAGCTCGGGATCGGTCATCAACGCGCGCGCGATCAGTACCCGCTTGCGCTCACCCTCCGACAGGGTTTCATAGCTGCGGTCCGCGAGGTGCTCGGCGCCCAGGCTTTCCAGCATGTCGATTGCCCTGCTGTAGTCAACCTCGTCGTAGCGTTCCCGCCACCGGCCCAGCACCGCATAACCGGCCGACACGACGAGATCGCGTACCACCTCATGGCCGGGAATTCGTTGCGCCAACGCCGATGAGCTCAGGCCCACCCGAGAGCGCAGCTCGGACATGTCGACCCGGCCCAGGCGCTCGCCAAGCACGTAGGCGACACCCGACGAGGGGTGCTCGGCGGCCGCGGCGATGCGCAACAACGACGTCTTACCGGCGCCGTTGGCCCCGATGATCACCCAGCGTTCGTCGAGCTCTACCTGCCAGCTCACCGGCCCGACCAGTACGTGGCCACCACGTCGCAGCGAAACGTCGGTGAAGTCGATCAGCAGATCCGGGTCGGCTGCCTGGCTATTCGGGTCGGCTGCCTCGCTAGTCTGGTCGGTTCCGGCCACTCGACCATCGTGCCGTACCGCGACGCCGCGACGGCTGTCGGGTCAGTGGCCGGTGGCGCTTACTCGGGTGGGATTTCGACGCGTCGCACCACGCCGTCGAGCGCGTCGGCGGCTTCGATCTCACCGCGGGTGATGCCGAGCAAAAACAGCACGGTGTCCAGGTAGGGGTAGCTCAGCGACGCGTCGGCCACTTGCCGCAGCGCGGGTTTGGCGTTGAATGCCACGCCCAGGCCCGCAGCGGCCAGCATGTCGATGTCGTTGGCGCCGTCGCCGACCGCGACGGTCTGCTCCATCGGCACGCCGGCCTGATGCGCAAAGTCCCTCAGCGCCTTGGCTTTACCGGCGCGGTCGATGATCTGGCCGACGACCCGGCCGGTGATCTTGCCGTCGACGATTTCCAGCTGGTTGGCGGCGACAAAGTCGAGCATCAGCTCATGCGCCAGCGGCTCGATGACTTGGCGGAAACCCCCGGAAACCACGCCTACGTGATAACCGAGCCGTCGCAATGTGCGCAGCGTGGTCCGCGCGCCCGGGGTCAACTCCAGCTGTTCGCCGACCTCGTCGAGCACTTCGGCGGGCAGACCTGCCAGGGTGGCGACCCGCTGGCGCAGCGACTCCGCGAAGTCCAGTTCGCCGCGCATCGCGGCGTCGGTGATGGCGGCGACCGCCTCCTGGGCTCCCACCCGGGCGGCCAGCATCTCGATGACCTCGCCGGTGATCAGCGTCGAATCGACGTCGAACACGATGAGCCGTTTGGCGCGCCGGGACAGGCCGTAATCCTCCACCGCAATGTCGACGCGCTGATCGGCGGCCACCTCGGTCAACGCGGCCGGCAGCCGGCTTCCGACGCCGGGCGGCACCGAGACCCGCAACTCCAGACCGGTGACCGGATAGTCGGAAACGCCGCGAATGAGGTCGATGTTGACGCCCAGCGCGGCCACTTCACGGGCCACCGCGCCGAATGCTTCGGCGGTAATCGGGCGGCCCAGCACCACGATGGTGTGCGTCGACGGTTCCCGGATGATCGGCAGGTCGTCGCTGCGTTCGATGCTGACGTCCAGGCCCACTGCGTGAATGGCCGCCTTGACTTCCGCCCGCAGCGCGCTGCCCTCGGCAACTTCCAGCGGAGCCGACACCAGCACGCCCAACGTCAGCCGGCCCCGGATCACCACCTGCTCGACGTTCAGTAGCTCGACCTTGTGGCCCGACAGGACCTCGAAGAGTGCCGACGTCACACCTGGCTTGTCGACACCGGTGACGGTGATCAACGCCGACACCTTACGGGGTGTACTCACCCCAGATTGCCTCGGCGGCAAGCCATTAGGTGCGAACGCTGACGTCGTCGGCTCTAGTGACATCGCCGCCCGCGGGGCCTTGACTGCGACCCACGTGCGCCTCGGCGCGCAACCGCTCAACCATGTGCGGGTAGTGCAACTCGAAAGCCGGGCGCTCGGAACGGATGCGGGGCAGCTCGGTGAAGTTGTGCCGCGGCGGCGGGCAACTGGTAGCCCACTCCAGGGAGTTGCCGTATCCCCATGGGTCGTCGACGGTGACTACTTCGCCGTAGCGCCAGCTCTTGAAGACGTTCCAGACGAACGGAATCATCGACGCACCAAGGATGAACGCCCCGATCGTGGAAACCACGTTGTAGGGCTGAAATCCGTCGCTGGGCAGGTAATCGGCGTAGCGCCGCGGCATCCCGAGGTCGCCTAGCCAGTGCTGGACCAAAAACGTGGTGTGAAAACCGATGAACGTCAACCAGAAATGCAGCTTGCCCAGCCGCTCGTCGAGCAACCGGCCGGTCATCTTCGGGAACCAGAAATAGGTACCGGCGAAGGTGGCGAACACGATCGTCCCGAACAACACGTAGTGGAAGTGCGCGACGACGAAGTAGCTGTCGGTGACGTGGAAGTCCAGCGGCGGGCTGGCCAACATCACACCGGTGAGACCACCCAGCAGGAACGTGACCAGGAAGCCGACCGCGAACAGCATCGGCGTCTCAAACGTCAACTGGCCCCGCCACATCGTGCCGATCCAGTTGAAGAACTTGATCCCGGTGGGCACCGCGATCAAATACGTCATGAACGAAAAGAAGGGAAGAAGTACGGCACCCGTCGCGAACATGTGGTGCGCCCACACCGCCACCGACAACGCGGCGATCGACAGCGTGGCGTAAACCAACGTGGTGTAGCCGAAGATCGGTTTGCGGGAGAACACAGGGAAGATCTCGGTGACGATGCCGAAGAACGGTAGCGCCACGATGTAGACCTCGGGGTGTCCGAAGAACCAGAACAGGTGCTGCCACAACAGAACTCCGCCGTTGGACGGGTCGTAGACGTGAGCGCCCAGGTGCCGGTCGGCGGCAAGCCCGAACAGCGCCGCGGTCAGCAGCGGGAACGCCAACAGCACCAGGATCGACGTCACCAGGATGTTCCAGGTGAAGATCGGCATCCGGAACATCGTCATCCCGGGCGCGCGCATGCACACGACCGTGGTGATCATGTTGACCCCGCCCAGAATCGTTCCCAGACCGGCAAGGATGAGGCCCACAATCCACAAGTCGGCGCCGGTGCCCGGTGAGTGGATGGCGTCGGTGAGCGGGGTGTAGGCGGTCCAGCCGAATTCGGCGGCTCCGCCGGGAGTGATGAAGCCGGCCATCCCGATCGTGGCGCCGAACAAGAACAGCCAGAACGAGAAGGCGTTCAGCCGGGGGAACGCCACATCGGGCGCGCCGATCTGCAGCGGCAGCACCAGATTGGCGAACCCGAACACGATCGGAGTCGCATAAAACAGCAGCATGATCGTGCCATGCATGGTGAACAGCTGGTTGAACTGCTCATTCGACAAGAACTGCAGACCCGGCGCGGCCAACTCGGTGCGCATCAGCAGCGCCAGCAGCCCACCGATGAAGAAGAAAATGAAGCAGGTGACCACGTACATGATCCCGATCATCTTGTGATCGGTGGTGGTGATCAGTCGGTAGACCAGGTTGCCTTTAGGGCCTGTTCGCGGCGGGTACGGACGACTGGCCTCGAGTTCTCCCAGCGGGGGCGCTTCGGCAGTCAACAGCTCCTCCAAACGTCGGGCAGGGCAACTGGGATCAGCAGGAATTGAGTCTAGCCTTCGATGCGCCCCGGCGACGCACTGGTCCTACAAACTGTCGTACTAGGCGCCAGGCGGGCAGATGTTAGCGTCGGACCCGTGCTGTTCCGGCGTCTGCGACCTACCGTGGCCGCTGCCGCCGCCATAGCGATTTCGGCGGCACTGGCGGCACTGGCGGCACTGGCCAGCGGTTGCACATTCGGGCCGCCCGGCGGCGGGTCGCCATCAACCTCGGTGATCACCAGCACCACCCAGATCGCCGGGGCGGGGGTTTTGGGCAATCAGCGCCGGCCTGACGAGTCGTGCGCGCCGCAACCGGCCGAGTCCGATCCCGGGCCGGCGACCCGGACCGCCCCCAACGCGGCGGGCGTACAGCCCGATGTGGCCCACGTGCCCGCCGATCCGCAGCACATCGTCGTGCTCTCCGGCGACCAGCTCGACGCCCTGTGCGCGCTGGGACTGCAGTCGCGGATCGTCGCCGCCGCCTTGCCCGACGGCTCTTCGAGTCAGCCCTCCTACTTGGGCACCATCGTGCATAAGCTGCCGGGCGCAGGTTCCCGCAGCAGTCCCGACCTGGCGGCAATCACGGCGGCCAAGCCGGATCTGATCCTTGGCTCGCAGGCGTTGACGCCGAAGTTGTATTCGGCGCTGGCGGCGATCGCGCCGACGGTGTTCACCGCGGCTCCGGGTGCGGCCTGGGAGGACAACCTGCGAGGCGTTGGCGCGGCCACCGCACGCGCCGGTGCTGCCGACGCGCTGATCGACGGCTTCACCACCAAGGCTCACGACGACGGTGCCGCCCACGACGCGGCCCACTACCAGGCGTCGATCGTCCAGTTCACCGACAACACCATCCGGGTCTACGGGGCGCACAACTTCCCGGCCAGCGTGCTGATCGCCGTTGGCGTCGATCGCCCTGCGTCGCAGCGTTTCACTGACAAGCCCTACATCGAGCTGGGCAGCACTGACGCCGACCTGGTCGGCAACCCGGACTTCTCCGCGGCCGACGCCGACCTCGTGTACGTGTCGTTCGCGTCGCCGGCCGCCAAAGACCGCGCCGCGACCATCTTCGACAGCGACCCGTGGCGAAAGCTGTCTGCCAACAGGGACAATCGGATCTTCGTGGTCAACAACGAGGTGTGGCAGACCGGCGAGGGCGTGGTCGCGGCCCGCGGCGTTGTCGACGACCTGCGCTGGGTCAACGCCCCGATCAACTAGGTGTGACGGCGACCGCAGGAAAGGAAATACATAGCCTATCTATGCTATTCTCGGATTGGGTCCGATACAAATAGAATTCGATAACGAAACAAGCGCACACAAGAGGTTTGCCCATGAGCACTGTTTCCGCGTATGCCGCTAACTCGGCGACTGAGCCGCTGACCAAGACCACGATCACCCGCCGCGAACCCGGTCCGCACGACGTGGCCATCGACATCAAGTTCGCCGGCATCTGCCACTCCGACATCCACACCGTCAAAGCTGAATGGGGCCAACCCAATTACCCCGTGGTTCCCGGCCACGAGATCGCCGGCGTGGTGAGCGCCGTCGGCTCTGAGGTCACCAAACACAAGGTGGGCGATCACGTCGGCGTCGGCTGCATGGTGAACTCCTGCGGTCAGTGCAGCAGCTGCAAGGCTGGGCTCGAGCAGTACTGCAAGCCGGGCGCGACCTTCACCTACAACTCCATCGACAAAGACGGCACGCCGACGCAGGGCGGCTACAGCCAGGCAGTCGTCGTCGACGAAAACTTCGTCGTGCGCATCCCCGACTCGCTGCCGCTGGACAAGGCGGCCCCGCTGTTGTGCGCCGGCATCACGCTGTTCTCGCCGCTCCGGCACTGGAAAGCAGGGCCGGACACCCGGCTCGCGATCATCGGCCTGGGCGGGCTGGGTCACATGGGCGTCAAGCTGGGCGCGGCGATGGGCGCCGACGTGACGGTGCTATCGCAGTCGCTGAAGAAAATGGAGGACGGACTGCGCCTGGGCGCCCGCCACTACTACGCCACCGCCGATCCGGACACCTTCCGGAACCGTCGGGGCAGCTTCGACCTGATCCTCAACACCGTCTCGGCCAACCTCAACCTCGGCGACTACCTGAACCTGCTTGACGTTGACGGCACGCTCGTCGAGCTGGGTATACCCGAGCACCCGATGGAGGTGCCGGCTTTCCCGCTGGCGCTGGCGCGGCGCAGCCTGTCCGGGTCCAACATCGGCGGGATCGCCGAGACCCAGGAGATGCTGGACTTCTGCGCCGAGCACGATGTGACGCCGGAAATCGAGCTCATCGAGCCGGATTACATCAACGAAGCCTACGAGCGCGTGCTGGCCAGTGACGTGCGCTACCGCTTCGTCATCGACACCTCAAGCTTGTGAGGCGGCCTCTGAGCTTGCAGCTTCGCCGTTAGAGTTGTCGGCGCTGTCAGGCACCGGGAGACCCGCCAGCGGCCAGCCGGCAGCGGCAAGCCTGGCGGCCACCCGTGCGACGTTCTCCGGACCAGCGTCGTATTGCGTCATGTCGGAAATGAAATCCGCGATCACATCGCGGTTAACCTCGCCCTCGACCTCCTCGTCGATGGAGTCGACCACTTCGGTGATCTGATCCTCGGTCAGCGGGGTGCTGCGCAGCAGCGCCAGCAACGGCACGCGATCGGGACCAGGAACGCCTTCTGGGTAGCCGACCTGCAGCCATTGGATCACTGAACGGAAAAAAGCCGCCGTAGAAGATGGGGTTATCGCCACCCCACCAGTGTCACGAAAGTTGGGTCAGCGGCGCTACCATCGCGCCCCACCGTCCCCACAATTCATGCACCGTTCATTTCTTAGGAAGCCTCCGCCGCAGGTCGGCCGTCTTCTGCCGGATTCCGGCGTCGAGCGCTTGTTAGACCGAAGCCCATACTCCGTTGTTCCAGAATCCCCAACTATTGGCATTGGGGTTCCACATCAAGTTAGCCCCGGCTGCCCACGGCGGCGGGGGTGGCTGCGGCGGCGCCCACGGCGGCGGGGGTCCCCACGGTCCCCAGCCGACCAGGCCGCCCGGCCCGCTCTGATATGGGCCGCCCGGGCCCTGCCAGTCGTGGCAGTGATTCGCGTCCATGTTGTTGCCCCAGCTCGGATCCCATGGATCTCCCGGGCACCAGTGGGAGTTGGGCGCAGGAGCAGGCGCCGCCGTCGCGATGCCGCCAGCCAATCCGAAAGCGAACAAGGCCAGACCACCCGCCAGCACGCTGGTGCACTGCCGAACCCACGGTCTCGCGTGCCTCACGGTACTCATCCCCCAATAGTTGCCCTCATCGGACGGATTCCACACGGGTTTGGTGATAGAGCGGCAGAAGTCCGCGTCTCCGGTGACGACGATCGACCGTTTGCGGTGGACGCGCCTCAGAGCCGGCCGAGCAGTTCGGTCTTTTTCGCGGCGAACTCCTCGTCGGACAAGATGCCGCGCTCATGCAACCCGGCGAGCGACTCAATGGCCGCGACGATGGCCGCGGGATCATCCCCGGACGCGGCGGAAGCAGGCTCCGCTGAATGCGTTTGGGGGGCGAATTGCCGTGCCGGTTCGGACTGGTACTGCGGGGCGGGTGCCTGCGTCTGAGGTGCGAAGTGCGGTGTCGGTTGAGACTGGTACTGCGACTGGTGCTGAGGGCTGGGCGCCGAGGCGGGAGTTTCGGCCACCCGCACGGTACCGAGCTCAGTCAGGCTCGATACATCGAAGGTGCCGAGCTGGCTGGTAAAGCTCACCGAGCCGTATCCGCCGCCCTGCTGCTGTTGTTGCACGCCACCGATGTGGTGCTCGCTTGTGTCAAAAACCTTTGTCACGCCGTTGATCTGGATCGCCAGCCGCCGGGTACTCGGGAAGATTGCGTAGCGCACGGTGTTCTGCCCGCCTGCCGCGCTCGGAACGCCGAGGTTGGCCGGCCACCAGTTGGCCGAGGGAAGAAACACCGGGGTGGTGGCTAGCAGTTGGGCCAGCTCGCTGCACAATGCATCGACGCGCGCCTTCAGCGCGTTGTCGAACATGTTGCCGACCATCGTCATGCCGCCTTGCATCCATTGCCCGGATCCGCCGAGCTCGGGAATCGAGAATTGGGCCATGGTGCCGCCGCCGACCTGGATGGCAAAGAGCATGGCCAGCACCGCCTCGCGGGAGAGCCCGTGGCGCCGGGCGATGTCGGCGATGGCGTTTTCGACTTCGGGTGGGACCGTTGCCTTCATCATCGTGAATCTTTCGTCGTCGGTAACGATTCGAGACTACAAGGCAATGGAGGCATGCAGTCCCCCATCGATCGACTGCCGACACCGAGCCGCTGTGCTGTGCGGCGAAGCGCAACGTTTACGCCCCGAAAGCCGTTCGCGCCGGTAGCAGGGCCTTTCGGCGGTAAGGCCGCCTCCGCGCGGCGGCTACCGCGAGGCCGGAACAAGTGAAGTACCGGACCAAGTGAAGTAGTGGACTACTCGCGCGCGTGTGCGGCAAGGGGAAGATCATTGGTAGCGATCAACTAACGGCGGGGTTAGGTGGTGGCTCGTGCCGAAGATCGGTGAGCATGCGGTGGTTCTCGGCGCGAGCATGGGCGGGTTGTTGGCCGCGAGGGTTTTGGCCGACTTTTATGAGATGGTCACCGTGGTGGAGCGGGACGTGCTGCCCGACGATGCGGTGAACCGGCGGGGGGTTCCGCAGGGTCGCCATGTGCATGCCTTGCTGGGCCGAGGCTCCCAGGTCCTGGCTGAGCTGTTTCCCGGATTCCTTGACGACCTCGTTGCGGCCGGGGCCCCTGTGGTGGACTACACCGACCTGTCCAAGCTGTTCTCTTGTGTTGCCGGCCATCAGCTTGTCCGTAGTGGAGGGTTCAGAGACATCCCGCCCGCCTTTGTCCCAAGCAGACCATTGTTGGAGTGTCTTGTTCGGCGACGGGTGCGCGAAACGGCGAATATCACGCTGCTGCAGGACCATGACGTTGTTGATTTGAAGTCGACCACGGCACGGGATCGTGTCACTGGTGCGCGGGTTCGTTCGCGAGACAGTAGCGGTGAACGGGTGTTGAGGGCCGATCTGGTCGCTGACGCCACCGGTCGGGGTGCGCGAACACCGGCGTTCTTGGACGCGTTGGGCTATGGGCGTCCGTCTGAACACGAAGTCGGTGTGCGTGTGGCGTATTCCAGTCAGCTGCTGCGGATGCCGCCCGGCACGCTCAACGAATTGGTGGTCCTTGTCACTCCCGTCCCGGGCCGGCCCACCGCAATGGCGTTAGCCGGCTACGAGAACGACACCTGGATGTTCACCGTAGGCGGGATGGTAGGTCACGAACCGCCGTCCCAGCCGGCCGAAATGCTGGCCTTTGCAGAGGGTTTGGCTCCGGCGCATGTGGTGGCGGCGATTGGTGCCGCTGAGCCGCTGACCGAAGTCTGTCGTTTCCGCTACCCTGAAAGTCGCTGGCGACGCTACGACAAGATGCGGCGGTTCCCCGCCGGTTTGCTGGTTATCGGGGACGCAATCTGCAGTTTTAATCCGATCTACGGCCAGGGCATGACGGTGGCCGCACTGCAGGCTCAGGCCCTGAGTCAATGTCTACAACGCGGGGTGGATGGCTTGGCGCGGCGTTATTTTCGTGCCGCGGCAAAACCGATCGGGGTGGCCTGGCGATTCGCGGTTGGCGGTGATCTCGCCTTGCCCGAGGTCGAAGGTCCCAGGCCACTGTCGTTGCGCCTCGCCAATAGGTACGTCGACCGGCTTCAGACCGCCGCCGAGTCCGACCTCTCTGTCGCCGAACAGTTCACAAAGGTCGTCGCATTCGTCGACCCGCCCACTCGACTGCTTCAGCCGACGATGATGATCCGCGTTGCGGCCGCCAACTTGCGCCGCCCCGAACGCCGTCAACCAGCCGTGGCGGCGAGCGAAACGCTCGGTGATCGAGGAAGCGTTTCCTGAGACACGGCTCACAACCCGCAATCAGCGTCTGAGCTACTTTTTTTCCTAAGTTGTTGGGCACTCATGGATTTCGACTCGCGGCCGGCCATTGATGACGCTGATCATGCCGTGTTGGAAGTCGGCTCTGCCGTGGCCGAGCGCAGATCGGATAGCGGCTTCGGCGATCGATCAGAATCTCCTCTGCCTGCCAATTACACCGCACGCCTTGCTTGAGCCATCAGCGCCGACATGCGGCTCGCTACCGGTTTTTCGCTGCGCTCCCAGTCGTTCCGGGATTTCAATACAACCAGGCAAAATATGCCAATATAGATTTTGTCGCCGTTGGCCAGCGTCGCCGACTCCACCAGCTCCCGGTTGACGTAGGTGCCGTAGGGGCTACCGACGTCGACCACATGCAGTTCGTCGTTCTCCCACCTAAACTCCGCGTGCCGGCCGCTCACCGTGACGTCGTCTAGAACGATGTCGCTGCTGGAATGCCGGCCTGCCGACGTGATCGGCCGATCCAGCAGGAATCGGGCTCCGGCGTTGGGACCCCGTTTCACCACCAGCAGCGCCGAGCCCGTTGGTAGCCCCTCGACAGCAGAGAAGTGCCCGTAGCGCCCCATTGCGGGTAAATGTAGTCTGCTGCGCGTTTAGAAGTCCCAGTCCTCGTCTTCGGTGACGACGGCCTTGCCGATCACATACGACGATCCCGATCCGGAGAAGAAGTCGTGGTTCTCGTCGGCATTGGGTGAGAGGGCCGACAGGATCGCCGGGTTGACGTCGGTCTCGTCGCGCGGGAATAACGCCTCGTAGCCGAGGTTCATCAACGCCTTGTTGGCGTTGTAGCGCAGGAATTTCTTGACGTCTTCGGTCAGCCCGACCTCGTCGTAGAGGTCCTGGGTGTACTCCACCTCGTTGTCGTAAAGCTCGAAAAGCAGCTCGTAGGTGTAGTCCTTTAGCTCGGCCTGCCTGGCCGCGTCCTCGAGCGCCAGCCCGCGCTGGAACTTGTAGCCGATGTAATAACCGTGCACGGCTTCGTCACGAATGATCAGCCGGATCAGGTCGGCGGTGTTGGTCAGCTTGGCCCGGCTCGACCAGTACATCGGCAGGTAGAACCCGGAGTAAAACAGGAAGCTCTCCAGCAGCGTGGAGGCCACCTTGCGCTTGAGCGGCTCGTCGCCGCGGTAGTACTGCATCACGATCTCGGCCTTGCGCTGCAGGTTCGGGTTCTCCTCCGACCAGCGGAAGGCTTCGTCGATCTCGGCGGTTGAGCACAGCGTGGAGAAGATCGAGCTGTAGCTCTTGGCGTGCACCGACTCCATGAACGCGATGTTGGTGTAGACCGCCTCCTCATGGGGCGTCAGCGCATCGGGAATCAGGCTGACCGCCCCGACCGTGCCCTGGATGGTGTCCAGCAACGTCAGCCCGGTGAACACCCGCATGGTCAGTTGCTTCTCGTGGGCCGTCAGTGTGCCCCACGACGGGATGTCGTTGGATACCGGCACCTTCTCCGGCAGCCAGAAGTTTCCGGTCAGCCGCTCCCAGACCTCGGCGTCCTTCTCGTCTTGCAGACGGTTCCAGTTGATCGCCGAAACCCGGTCGATCAGCTTCATTTTTTCGGTCACCAGAACCCCGTTTCACCAGGACGGATAGTCGAGCATGCTCAGACTTCAGACACTACCCCTGGGGTGCGACAACGCGATGTAACACAACACGTTGTGTTCGCGTGTCGCGTGCGGTCGCCGTCCAGACGCGCAACATTCACATCTGCCACATGCGCCTCCGCTCAGAGGCGTTGGCGTTGTGCCGCCTACGCGCGATAATGCTGTGCTTGTGCACCCGAGGCCATCATGCGGAAGTGGCTCAGCGCCGCACCGGTTGCCGCCGACACTGTCACGCCCGGAGTTGTCGCTGATGGGCGGGCAAGTCATGTGTCGCCGGCGCCAGGTAATCGGGTGGCGGATGTGATCATTGCCGTCGGTGGGCCTGCACGCCCGACGACGCGCCTCTAGATCGACGGTAGCGGGCCGCACCGGACGCCAAAACGTTCGCGCACGGTGTCAAGCGCACGGCGCTGCTGCTCGCGGGCGCGTCGGTGGGTCAGCACGTATCGCGCCGTCATGGCCAGCCTGCGAGGCAACGGGTACCAGTGATCGAAATCGATTCCACATTCGGTGAATACCTTGGTCGGAGCGGTGTCGAAGATCAGGCTGACATTGTGCTGCGCCAACGTGATCATCGCAAACGGCAGCGTCATAACCGACTTCGCTCGAAGCTCCGGCATGTCCAGTTCATAAAGGGGGATTTCGCGCAGCTTCCCGAGGAAGAGCAGGTGCGCCAGAAAGTAGCCCATGAACGACGTCAAATGCATTGTCGCCGAGCGTGTATTAACCGACAGCACCGCGCCGGCATCAGAAGCGTAAGGCTCGTAGGGCAGCTCGTCACGGAAGATATATCCGGTGCAGTTGATTATCCAGCTGCCTGGTGTGATCGTTCGTCGCGATCCGCTGCGCAAAACCAGCTCGGTCGCGTTGCCGCGGTCGACGACGTCGGTCAAGTGGTCCATGACCACGTGGTTGAGGCCCGCGGCGATGGTCTTGTTCTCCGATTCGGAGAGAACGCCGAGGAAATAGTTGCCTGTCGTGGGGGTCAGCCATGTGCCGTAGTTGGACCGCAGCCATGCAAAGGTTTCCGCTTCGTTGGTTCCATCGAAAAGACGTGTCATTTCGTTGGCGACTCGACTCACCGGTGTACCACCCCACCATCTGCGGACCCCGGTCGGGAAGCACCGGTCTCGGGACGCGAAGGAGGTCCCGGTGCCGGCGACCAGATTCACCTCACGACCGGGGTATTCGGTGATGAGTGTGTGCGCGGTATCCATTGCGGCCTTGCCGCCGGCGATCACCCAGACCGGGGTATCACTTGCCCGCATCTCGCCGCTGCGTACGTCGCAGCTGTCAGGCGATACCGAACGCACTCGAGAACTAGAGATCTCTAGCGGGTCATTTGGCTGGACTCCGAAGCCGGCGGCCTTGATCAATCGCTTGGCGGTGATGACCAGTGACCGCCCGTCAGACGACCGACAGCTGATCCGCACCACCCCGTCGGCGACCTCGTGAGACTCCAGCGCCCAGCCCAAGAACTCGTCGACCCGGATCCGCTGCTTGATGACATCAAGGCAATGCCCGAACTGATCGAGCACCTCGTCCTTCGTCGCCAGGTAGCCCCGATCCCTGCCCAACGTCCACCCGATGTTGCCGGCAGTGAACATCCCATGCGGCTGATGCAGCCGCACGTACGGATAGGTCTCGACCCACATACCGCCGACTCGGGTCCGGCGATCGAGCAGGATGACTCTCTGACTGCGGTCGAGGTATCGGCTCGCCGCAAAGAGCGCATTCATCCCAGCGACGCCGGCTCCGACAATGCAAGTGTCGCAACTTTCGGTGTGCGTTGCGCTATCGGTAGCCATGCCCATTCCATTCACCGCACCCCCGAGTGTGTGAACGGGCTCATTATCAAGCCTTCGGACCCGCTACGGCAGGTTTCGGTCAAGTCCGGCATGCCGCAAGGTATGCGTGAGGCCGTCTTCAAGAGCGCGCAGCGCGATGTCGGTGAGGCGACTCAGGTCGTCGATGTCGTGTTCGGCCTTGCTCATCCAGGCTTCCAATCCGGCGAACACCGCGGTGGCCAGGCTGTGCGCGGCGATGTCGGCGATCATCGCCCCGTCGGCAGTGGGCGCGGAGCGTTCATGGATGAAGCGCTGGATCTCCTCGGCAAGCTGATCCCGCAGCCGCCGAATGTGGCTGGTGATGATGTCCTGGTCGAGGTCGCGTGACCGGATGGTGGCAGCTTCACGGACCATCTGAAAGTCAAATGGGAAGGCGTCCACAGCCTTACGCACCGACACCGTGATGGGCTCCCCGTGCGGGCGCAGTGCCAGCGCCCGGGCAAACCACTCGAAGCCGATGTCGTAGTCGGCGAAGATCACCGCGTGTTTGGACGGGAAGTGCCGGTAGAAGGTTCGCTCGGTGACTCCGACGTCGGCGGCGATGTCGGCCACGCTGGTTTGGTGCACCCCGTCGGCGACGAAGCGTTTCATCGCCGCCTGCTGCAACGCCTGTCGCGTGCGGGCGCTACGGCTCACTTTCACCCCGCCAGCACACACCAAATGTCACCATTGACGCAAATATGTCAGTTATGACATGGTGCGGGTCAGGCGCAAGATCACCCACCGGCTCGGAAGGACGTCAGCATGGCCGACTACGACGCGATCGTCATCGGGGCAGGCCACAACGGTTTGGTCGCCGCTAACGTGCTGGCCAAGGGCGGCGCGAAAGTGCTTGTCCTGGAACGAGCGCACTTCCTCGGCGGGATGGCTGCGACCCGGGAACTCTTCGACGGCTACAAGCACAGCGTCGGCGCGTGGGCGGTGTTGATCTGGCGGCAGGAGATGACCGAGCGCTTGGAGCTGACCAAGTGGGGCTTCGAGCTGATGGATCAGTGGACGTCGACGTGCACGTTCGGCGACGCTGAAGACGTCCCGTTCGTGATGTACAACGACCTCGAACGCATGGCGCGCCACCTGCTCGACGATCACGGGGCCGACACCGCAGCGGCTTTAGGCGGTCTGTTCGCCCATATCGGCCGATTCGCGCCGTATTTCGTCGACTCGGCATTCGGGCCGCCGCTGGACATCATCGAGGTGATCGCCGCGCAGCCCACGCCGGAGGACCGGCACGATTTCGCCCAGATGTGGTACGGCAGCACCATGGACACGGTCCGCCGTTTCCTGGCGCCCGACCAAGGACGCTGCATCCAGGGCTCGCTGGCCGCAATGTCGATCGACGCGTTCGACGGCGGTCCCTGGACGCCGGGCTCCAACGCCTCGACGCTCTACCACTACCTGATCGGCGGCGGCAACGTCGAATACATCATGCCGCGCGGTGGCATCGGCTCACTGAGCGCCGCGCTGTGCCGGCGCGCCCAATCACTTGGCGCCGAGGTGCAGATGAAGCAGCACGTCAAGCAAATTCTGGTCACCGACGGCCGCGCCACCGGAGTGCAACTTCGCGACGGCA
The DNA here is from genome assembly GCA_963743145.1 of uncultured Actinomycetota bacterium. Classification (GTDB taxonomy): domain Bacteria; phylum Actinomycetota; class Actinomycetes; order Mycobacteriales; family Mycobacteriaceae; genus Mycobacterium. The sequence goes on from CAVUOR010000003.1 coordinate 293,854, forward strand.
CAACGATTTCGGCTGACGCGGTGCTCTCCTCACTGGACCCGTATACCACATTTGTGAATTTGGCTGGCACAGAACACTTTCCGCCCGATTACATCCGCAAGATCAAGGAAATCAACTTCAACTTGGGATACATCCAAGCCCACCTGACCATCGATCAAGCGCCGCAATGGATCGAGCGCCTGCAGCCTTACATGCAAGACAACGGACAATGGTGCCCCACCGTCGCCTACGCGCCGTCGCCGGAATACATCAGCGACGCCTGGGAGCAATACCGTAAAGGGCAGCTTCCCGATGCCCCACCCACCTATCTGTACATACCGAGCATGGTCGACTCGTCATTAGCCCCCGACGGCAAGCACAGCGCAACGATTTTCACCCCGTACTTCCCCACCGGACTCGACGCCGATGAAAACCGAAGCTGGAAGGAGCACTACGCCGACACCTGCGTAGCGATCTTCGACAAGTACGCGCCCGGCTTCGCCGACTCTGTCACCAATCGTGTGGTGTTCTCCAACCGGTATTTCGGCAGTACTTTCAGCGCGCACGCCGGTGACTACTCACACGGCCTGCTGCAGCCCAACCAACTGTGGACCGGCCGCGTCGTCGAGGGAGCCGACAAATTCGCCACCCCCGTCGACGGGCTTTACCTCTGTGGCCAATGCACGCATCCTGGTCCGGGAGTGACCGGTATCCCCGGGTGGAACGGCGCCGAGGCCGCGCTCAAGCAACTCAACGCCCGCGTCGCCTAGCGTCGGCGCCGGGCGACTACCGCGAGACCGCTACCGCGGGACGCTCGGCCGCAGCGCGGGTGCCCACCCCGAAGAACCGGTACTCGGCGAGTTTGAGCGAGCGGGTGGCCCGCCAGTACTGCCAGGTCATTCCACTCCACAGGGTTCGATTGACGCCATGCTCGTCGAAGTACCAACTGCTACAGCCGCCGGTGTTCCACACCGAGCCGGCCAGCTTGTCCTGCAGTTCGGTGTTGAACCGGTCCTGGGCCGAGCGGCTGGGCGCCAGCGCCTGCGCGCCGGCCTTGTCGACCGCCGCGATCGCCTTGGTGACGTAGTGAATCTGCGACTCGATCATGAACACCACCGAGGTGTGACCCAACCCGGTGTTGGGCCCGAGCAGGAAGAACAGGTTGGGCATGTCGGCCACGGCGACGCCGCGATGCGCCACCAGGCCCTCGCGGTTCCAGCGATCCACCAGGTCCTCGCCGCGCGGACCCTTGATGTCGAGATAGGTGTAGGAGTCGGCGACGTGGAAGCCGGTGGCGTAGACGATGACGTCGACCGGGTGCTCGACGCCGTCGTCGGTGACGATGCCGTCGGGGCTGATGCGGGTGATCCGGTCGGTGATCAGTGTCGTCTTTGGATTAGCCACCGCTTGGTAGTAGTTGGGCGAGTAGAGCATTCGCTTGCAGCCGGTGCGGTAGCGCGGTGTGAGCTTGCGGCGCAGGTCCTTGTCGGGAACGTTGCGCCGAATGTTCCACTCGCCGACCAGCTGGACAGCACGCAGCAGGCTGGGGCGTTGCGTCATCGCGTAGCCCAAACTCTCCAGCCCCCAGTAGATTCCCGACCGCACCGCCAGGCGCAGACCGGGCACGTTCGCGAAAGCTCGGCGCAACCCGTCCGGTAGCGGACCGTCCGGCCGCGGCATCACCCACGGCGGAGTGCGCTGATAGAGCTGAACCTCGGCCACACCGGCGTCGCGGCGCACCAACTCCGGCACAATCTGAATGGCACTGGCCCCGGTGCCGATCACCGCCACCCGCTTGCCAGTCAGGTCGACGGTGTGGTCCCACTGCGCGGAATGGAAAGCGGCACCGCGAAATTCATCTATGCCTTCGATGTCGGGTAGCCGCGGGATGTGCAGCGCGCCGACGCCCGAGATTACAAACTGGGTCACATACTCTTGGCCGGACTCGGTGAACACGTGCCAGCGGTATTCGCTGTCATCCCAGGTCGCGCGGTCCGACAGCGAACCGAACCGGATGTAGCGGCGCAACCCGTACTTCTCGGTGACGCCCTTCAGATACTCCAGGATCTCCGGTTGCGGAGAGAACAGCTTGCTCCAGTCGGCCTTCGGTTCGAACGAGAACGAATACAGGTGCGACGGCACGTCGCAGGCGCATCCGGGGTAGCTGTTGTCCCGCCAGGTGCCGCCGATGTCGTCGGCCTTCTCCAGGATGACGAAGTCCACGCCCTGACGTTTGTAGCGCGATCGCCATCCCGAAGCCGGAGAATCCCGTCCCGATGATCACCGCGCGGGTATGCACCGGCGGAGCCGGCGCGGCGGGTTGGGTCGTCGACTCGGCAACGCTCATCTCGGATCGCTCCCTCTTCCCCCAGAGTGTCAAGTATCCGGTACCCGTGGTATCGCAAAAGTGTCATCGATCGGCTCGGCGATGTCAACGCCGCCGATGCTCAGCTCGCGGCGGAGTTGTGCGGCACCGCGTTGTGGATGGGCTGATCGGGATCCAACTTGATGCCGAGCAGATCGGCCGTGCCACCGATGACCCCCATCATGATCGTGGTCAGGTGCTCGACGAACTTGTCGCGGGGCATCCGCCGCGGGCTGTCGAGGTCGGACCCCAGCCACCAATCGGTGGCCGACGCCGCCGAACCGAACGCAGCGAAAGCCGCGAGTTCGATGGCGGCCGGATCGAGTTCCATCTCGCGCAGCTCGTTATTGAACATCTCCGCCATCGCCAGCGTGATCTCCCGGCCCTCGTTCAGCGTCCGCATCGTCGACTCGGACTGCTCCGGGAAGCGGCCCTGGATGAAGAACCGCAGCACGTTGGGATGCTCATCGACCAGGCTGACGTACTCCTCCGCGCTGCGGTGGATGATCTCGCGAGCCGAGTTAGTCGCGAAATCGACCGACGAGAAAACCGCCGCCCACAGCATGTCGCGCAGACGCTCGCCAATCGCCTGGAACAGGTCGGATTTGTCGGTGAAATGCCGGTAGATCTTGGGTTTGGCGGTGCCGGCTTCTTCGGCGATCTCGCGGACGCTCAGGTCGGGCCCCAACCGGTCGATGGCGCGAAACGCCGCCTCGACGATCTCACCGCGAACCTTCTTGCGGTGTTCGCGCCAGCGTTCGCTGCGCGCATCGACCTTCACCCCAGTCTTGGGGCCGGGGTGCGGTAATGGGGGCCGAGGAATTCTGACCACGTCAAGCACCTTACCGCGCTGCAGCCGCTGACCTGGGGAGACTGGCCTCGTCCGAGAGGTCGGGTGGCCAGTTTTGTCACGCGAAAGGGCGAATTGGTGGATTAGGTGGCTACTCGGCCGCGGCCTAAAGCATGCAGGACACGCAGCCTTCGACCTCGGTGCCTTCCAGCGCCATCTGGCGCAGCCGGATGTAGTAGAGCGTCTTGATGCCCTTACGCCAGGCGTAGATCTGCGCCTTGTTCACGTCGCGGGTGGTCGCGGTGTCCATGAAGAACAACGTCAGCGACAGCCCCTGGTCCACATGCTGGGTGGCCGCGGCATACGTGTCGATGATCTTCTCGTAGCCGATTTCGTAGGCGTCCTGGTAGTAGTCCAGGTTGTCGTTGGTCATGTAGGGCGCCGGGTAGTAGACGCGGCCGATCTTGCCTTCCTTGCGGATCTCGACCTTGGACACGATCGGGTGAATCGACGACGTCGAGTGGTTGATGTAGGAGATCGACCCGGTCGGCGGCACCGCCTGCAGGTTCTGGTTGTAGATGCCGTGTGCCTGCACGGACTCCTTGAGCCGGCGCCAATCGTCTTGGGTCGGGATGCGGATCTCGGCATCGGCGAAAAGCTGACGCACCTTCTCGGTCTTGGGTTCCCAGATCTGGTCGGTGTACTTGTCGAAGAACTCCCCCGACGCGTACTTGGACCGCTCGAAGCCCTTGAAGTGCGAACCACGTTCGATCGCAATGCGATTCGACGCGCGCAGCGCATGGTAGAGCACGGTGTAGAAGTAGATGTTGGTGAAGTCGACGCCCTCTTCGGAACCGTAGAAGACATGTTCGCGGGCCAGATAGCCGTGCAGGTTCATCTGCCCGAGCCCGATTGCGTGCGAGTCGTTGTTGCCCTGCTCGATCGAGGGCACCGACCAGATGTGGGTCTGGTCGCTCACCGCGGTCAGCGCCCGGATCGCCACCTCGATGGTCTGCGCAAAGTCCGGCGAGTCCATCGTCTTGGCGATGTTCAGCGAACCCAGGTTGCACGAAATGTCTTTGCCCACCTTCGCGTACGTCAGGTCTTCGTTGAACAGCGACGGCGTCGACACCTGCAAGATCTCCGAGCACAGGTTGGAGTGGGTGATCTTGCCTTCGATCGGATTGGCCCGGTTCACCGTGTCTTCGAACATGACGTAGGGGTAACCGGACTCGAACTGCAGCTCGGCGAGCGTCTGGAAGAACTCACGTGCCTTGATCTTGGTCTTGCTAATGCGCGAGTCGTCCACCATCTCGTAGTACTTCTCGGTGACCGAGATGTCGGCGAACGGCACGCCGTAAACCCGTTCGACGTCGTACGGCGAGAACAGGTACATGTCCTCGTTCTTCTTGGCCAGCTCGAAGGTGATGTCCGGGATCACCACGCCCAGGCTCAGCGTCTTGATCCGGATTTTCTCGTCGGCGTTTTCCCGCTTGGTGTCCAGAAAGCGGTAGATGTCAGGGTGGTGAGCCTGCAGGTAGACCGCGCCCGCGCCCTGACGCGCACCGAGCTGATTGGCGTAGGAAAACGAGTCCTCCAGCAGCTTCATGATCGGGATCACCCCGGAAGACTGGTTCTCGATGTTCTTGATCGGCGCGCCGTGTTCGCGAATGTTGCTCAGCAGCAACGCGACTCCCCCACCCCGCTTGGACAGCTGCAGTGCGGAGTTGATCGAGCGCCCGATCGATTCCATGTTGTCTTCGATGCGCAAGAGAAAACAGCTCACTGGCTCGCCGCGCTGCTTTTTGCCCGAGTTGAGGAATGTCGGGGTGGCCGGCTGGAACCGGCCCTCGATGATCTCGTCAACGAGCTTCTCGGCCAAGCCGGTGTCACCGGCCGCCAAGGTGAGCGCCACCATCACGACCCGGTCTTCGAAGCGCTCCAGGTACCGCTTGCCGTCGAAGGTTTTCAGCGTGTAGGAGGTGTAGTACTTGAACGCGCCCAGAAACGTCGGGAATCGGAACTTCTTGGCGTAGGCGCGGTCGAGCAGAGTCTTGACGAAGTTGCGCGAGTACTCGTCGAGAACCTCACGCTCGTAATAGTTCTCGCGGATCAGATAGTCGAGCTTCTCGTCCTGGTTGTGGAAGAAGACCGTGTTCTGGTTGACGTGCTGCAAGAAGTACTGGTTCGCGGCTTCCCGATCCTTGTCGAACTGAATCTTGCCGTCCGCGTCGTAGAGATTCAGCATCGCGTTGAGCGCGTGATAATCCGTCTCGCCCGGCAATGCGCCGTGGCCGGTAGGTGTTACACGCTCTGCAGTTGCGGCGGTTGGTGGCACGTGTCGTCCTTCCAGAAGTCAGCTAAACCCGCGCGGACGGCCTCGACGTCGTCCGGGGTTCCCATCAGTTCGAAGCGGTAGAGGTAGGGAACGCCACATTTGCGGGAGACCACGTTGCCCGCGTAGGCGAATTCGGCACCGAAGTTGTTGTTGCCCGCGGCGATGACGCCGCGGATCAACGATCGGTTGTGCTCGTTGTTCAAAAATGCGATGACCTGCTTGGGGACGTAGCCACCATCGTTGATGTCCGGAGTCGCCCTGCCGCCGCCGTAGGTCGGCAACACCAGCACATACGGCCGGTCCACCTCGATGCGGCCATGCAGGGGTATCCGCGTCGCCGGAATACCCAGCTTCTGCACGAAGCGGTGGGTGTTCTCCGACACACTGGAGAAGTACACCAGGCTGCAGGACGGCACCACGATCTCCTCTTGTCCTACTGCGCCGCAGCGGCTACGCGCTCAGCACGGCGCCGGCGAGTGCCTTGATCCGATCGGGCCGGAAGCCCGACCAGTGCTCGTTTCCGGCAACCACAACGGGAGCCTGCAGATACCCCAGCGCCATCACGTAGTCACGCGCCTCGGAGTCCAGGCTGATGTCGACCTTCTCGTAGGCGATGCCCTGTTTGTCCAGCGCCTTGTAGGTGGCGTTGCACTGCACGCATGCCGGCTTGGTGTAAACGGTGATGCTCATCGGCGGTACGACTCCTCTGTCGACGTGGGACGGGACAAGAAACGAGACACGGACTGGCAACTACTCGGGTACTGCATCTGCACTGCTGTTCAGCAGACCGCCGCGCCACAGAATTCCCATTTCGCCGATCCGTGTCAGCCGGCGTGTGATACCGGTGACGCGGCCGGACTGACCGGGTGAAACCTGGGGTCTGTCGGTGATCGAAACACTACACCTAGTGGGTGACATTGAGAAGAGATACAAGATGTTCTGAACAACATTCATGAAATTCCCTGGTCGTCAGCCCGGCGACGGTGCACTCTCGGCGTGTCGTAGATCACAAAACGGTGTCGCTGCGGTATACGGTCAGATTTACCACTCGGCACCGACAAGTCACGCGGTGCCCAGCCGTCCAGCAAAGAGCCCGACGCAGGCGTCAGGCTACCTCGGCGACCAGTTTGCCCACCGCATCGCGCAGGTTGGACACCAGCTCGGCGTGCTCGCGCGGATGTTGGCCGTTCAGCGACTTGAACGGCACCGACAAGTTGATCGACTCGACGACGCGCAGGCCGGCGATCCCGAACGACTTGCGGGTCTCGTCATGTGCCCAGACGCCGCCGTATTGGCCGTACGATCCGCCGATCACGGCCAGCGGCTTGTCCTTCATGGCGCCATTGCCGAACGGACGGGACAGCCAGTCGATGACGTTCTTGATGACGGCCGGGATGCTGCCGTTGTATTCGGGCGTCACCACCAGGGCCGCATCGGCGTCGGCCGCCGCGGCCCGCAGCGCGCTGACCGCGGCCGGAACGTCGTCGTTGTCGATGTCCTCGTTGTAGAACGGCAGCTCGGCGAGCTGGTCGAAGATTGTCACAGTAACGCCGTCCGGAGCGACTTCCGCCGCCAACTCGGCGATCTGCCGGTTGACCGACCCGGCACGCAGGCTTCCCACGAACGTCAACACTTTGATGTCCGACATGTCCTTATCCCTTCGGTCGCTGGTCTACATCCTTACACGGCTTAAACGGACCGTGGTCCGATTTATTCCGGCCGCGTTAAAGTGCAGAGGTGAGCGCTGTGGCAGCTGGATGGGCGAGCTGCCCGCCTCGGCTCCGTCGGAGCGCGGCGACGCGGCCCGCAACCGCGCGCTGCTGCTAGACGCCGCGCGCCGTCTCATCGCCGAGCGCGGCGCCGACGCGGTCACCATGGACGACATCGCCGCCGCTGCCGGGGTCGGCAAGGGCACGGTGTTTCGCAGGTTCGGCAGCCGGGCCGGTTTGATGATGGTGCTGCTCGACGAGGATGAGCGTGCCAGCCAGCAGGCATTCCTCTTCGGTCCGCCGCCGCTGGGTCCGGACGCACCGCCGCTGGACCGGCTGCTCGCATTCGGGCGTGACCGGCTGCGTTTCGTCCATGCCCACCACGAACTGCTTTCGGCCGCCAACCGCGACCCCCAGACCCGCTACGGTTCGCCGGTCAATGCTCCCTTCATGGTGCTGCGCATGCATGTTCGGGTGCTGTTGGCCTCAGCCGAGACGACCGGCAACCTCGACGCCCAGACCGATGCTCTACTGGCGCTGCTCGACGTCGACTACGTCGAGCATCAGCTCGCCGACTACGGCCAGACCTTGCAGAGCCTGGGCGACGGGTGGGAAAGCCTGGCGCGCAAGCTGTGCGGGCGGTGAGCGACTCGAATCCTTCGACGAAACGATGGGTGCTGCATGTCGACCTGGACCAATTCCTGGCCTCGGTCGAACTGCGCCGCCACCCTGAGTTGGTCGGGCTGCCGGTCATCGTCGGCGGCAACGGCGATCCGACTGAAGCGCGCAAGGTTGTCACGTGTGCCTCCTACGAGGCCCGCGAATTCGGTGTGCACGCGGGTATGCCGCTGCGCACCGCCGTCCGCCGCTGCCCAGACGCGACCTTCCTGCCGTCGGATCCCGTGGCCTACGACGCGGCCTCCGACCAGGTGATGGGATTGCTGCGCGACCTCGGGCACCCGGTGGAGGTGTGGGGCTGGGACGAGGCTTTCATTTCGGCGCCAGCCGAGGGGCGAAACGAGGCACCCATCGCTCTTGCCGAACACATTCAAACCGTCATCTCGTCGGCAACCGGGCTGTCCTGCTCGGTGGGCGTCAGCGACAACAAACAGCGCGCGAAAGTCGCCACCGGATTCGCCAAGCCGGCCGGCGTGTACACCCTCACCGACGCGAACTGGATGACCGTGATGGGCGACCGTCCGGTCGACGCGCTATGGGGCGTTGGCCAAAAGACCACGAAAAAGCTTGCTGGGCTTGATATCACCACGGTCTGGCAATTGGCGCATGCCGACGCCGAACTGTTGACATCGACGTTCGGCCCGCGGACCGGGCTGTGGCTGTTGTTACTGGCCAACGGCGGCGGCGACGAATCGGTCAGCGCCGAGCCGTGGGTACCGCGCTCCCGCAGTCACGTCGTGACCTTCCCGCACGACCTGATCGATCGGAACGAAATGGATTCGGCGGTAATCGAACTCGCACAGCGGGCATTGAGCGAAGTAGTAGCCGCGTCGCGAATCGTCACCCGGGTCGCAGTGACCGTCCGCACCGCCACGTTTTACACCCGCACCAAGATCCGCAAGCTCGACGAGCCCACGACCGACGCCGACGTGGTCGTCGCGGCCGCGCTGCGGGTCCTGGACCTGTTCGAGTTGGACCGCCCGGTCCGGCTGCTGGGAGTGCGGCTGGAGCTGCAGATGCCGCAGTAACGTGACTTAGACGACCGGCGGAACCGGGCAATGCAGCACACCACACACCGTTCGAAGCAGCTCAGACTCTTCCTCGGTAACGACCCTGTCAGCCGTTATCGTCGTCACCACGCCGGCAATGAGAGTGGCCTTGTCGTTGCCTTCGAGTCCGTCGATCACCGGCCACACTTGTTCAAGCGCCAAGACGCCTTGCACCGGCAACAGAGGGATCCGTGCCTGGGGGTACACGACGGAGATGCCCGCCTGGAATGCTGCAGCCGCCGCGGACGGGTCGCTGTTCGCCGTCTGCGCCAGCACAGCGATCAGGCAACTAATCGCGTTTTGGGCGCTGGCCAGATTCTGACGCCTGTCACTCCACGGCGATGCTGACGTCAGCGTTTCGTGCAAGCCAACGAAAACTAATGTGCCCAAACAGTATTCGAAGACGTTAACCTGCCCTTCGGCGTGGATCAGTTCACGAAGAACCGAGGTGATCAATCGCGTTTGCGCTTCTGATCGACTGCGCAGAGAAGGGAAGGCGATGGATGCGAGGGGCAGGCGCAAGCTCGGGTCGAGGTCCGCCAACTGTGCGCCACATCGCCATGCCTCATCGGCCATCTGCCTGCCGTGATACTGGGCGACAATCCCGTACTGGACGTTCCGAATGTCCTGGCTGCGGTCGAAGACAAGCCCGTAGATCAGCGGAACCGCGGTGGTGGGGTTGTGGGCAAGGTCGGCCAGGTGCTCTGGGATGGCTTTACGGATGCGAGCTCCAGCCTCATACGAGGCGGAAGTCGGATTGCCAACGCTGGCCGTGTATTCGCGAGCATCAACGCGGCGTGGCGCGGCCTGCGGTACCGCAGGAGCAGCCTGTGATGCCCCGGCGGCAGCTTGGCGCGCCGCAGGAGCAGCGTGCGGTACCGCAGGGGCAGCTTGGGCTACCGGAGCGTCTGCGAAGCCCATCCGGGAGTCCTCTTGCAAGCCGTCCGGCAGCTGGGCGGACCAGCGTTGTCGCAGCTCGTCGAGGTTGCTGGGAGTGAAGCCGGGCTCGAGCACCTGGATGCGTTGGATAAGCGGCGGGTGGGTTGCGTACAACGCAGCGGCTTTTTTGCCCTCGCCAAACAGCATATGGCTGACGTTTTCGGTCTTGGGGCTGCGCAGCTGAGAGCCGGCCTCGAGGCCACCGATCTTCTTCAGCGCTCCTGTCAATCCGCTGGTCTGCCGGGTGAATTGGACCGCTGACGCATCGGCGAGATACTCCCGCTGACGTGAGAAGGCCGCTTTGATCAGCCGTCCGAAGAAGACTCCGAGCCAGCCTGCCACCAGAACGGCGAAACCTAGGACCAACAGCCCGAGGCCCGTCGCCCCGATGGCGCCGGTGACGCGATCGCGGCTGCGCCCGAACATCAGCGTCAGGGTCCGGCCGACATACAGCACCGTGTGACCGACAACCCACAAGGCCAGGATCCCGGCCAGCACGCCGATCAGCCTGATGCTCAACCGCATATCGCCATTCACAATGTGGCTGAACTCGTGGGCAATCACACCCTGGAGTTCGTCGCGGTTGAGCCGGTCGAGCGAGCCTTGGGTGACGCAGACCGCCGCATCGGCCGGCGTATACCCAGCAGCGAACGCGTTGATTCCCGCCTCTTCCGGCAGGTAATACAGCACCGGCACCGGTGTGCTCGACGCGATGGCAATTTCTTCAACGACGTTGCGATAGCGCTTGAGCTTGGGATCCGTTGGGATATCCGGCAGCCGTACACCGCCCAGGCTCTCGGCAACCTTGACCCCGCCGCCTTGGCGCAACGACAGCGTCTTGACCATCGACACCCCGCCAATGATCAGCAGCACTGCGGCACTCACGAGCACCGATGTCCCAACCAAGTCCTGCGCGGTTGCCTGCCCCTGAGACACCGCCGCTGCGATGACGGCGACATTCACCAGCGCGGTAATTGCGAGAACTGCCAAGACGAAAAGAACCACCAGCCTTCTCGACGCCGCGCGGACGTGTCGCTCGCGCTCGAAGAAGTCCACGGCGGATCAGAACTGAACGCGGGGCACTTCGCGCACCTCTGGACCGGCTACCTCCAGCGGCGCTGCCGCGGTGAAGCCGAACATCCCTGCGAACAAGGAATTTGGGAAAACTTCGCGCTTGTTGTTGTAAGCCAGGACCGAGTCGTTGTACGCCTGCCGAGCGAATGCAACGCGATTCTCCGTCGAGGTCAGCTCCTCAGAGAGCTGCATCATGTTCTGGTTGGCCTTGAGTTCGGGGTATGCCTCACTGACCGCAAACAGCTTGCCCAGAGCGCCAGTCAGCGCTCCCTCCGAGGCCGAGAGCTGGCTCATGGCTTGCGGATCGCCCGGGTTAGCGGTGGCTGCTTGGCGCGCGGCTATCGCGGCGTTGCGCGCCTGAGAAACCGCTTCGAAGGTGCCGCGCTCATGGGCCATGTAGGCCTTAGCGGTTTCAACGAGGTTCGGGATCAAGTCGTGACGCCGGGTCAGCTGAACGTCGATCTGCGCAAATGCGTTCTTGTAGCCGTTCCGAAGACGGACCAGCCCGTTGTAGATGCCCAGCGCGACGAACGCGAGGGTGGCGATGATTCCGACGATGACGATGAGCGCAACGACCGTGATTACCAATTTTTGACCTTTGCTCGTGATGACGGGACCGTCGCATATCGTCGCACGTTGTCGTAGCCGCTGGGTGACGAATATTTACACCGGCTCCTGGCACATCACCGGGTCGGGGCGGACGGCTTAAGCGCTCGGGCGAACACGGCGTTGACCTGGCGCATCGCCACGCTGTAGGGCCACCACGCGACCCGTTTGAACGCATACAGCGCGCGGATGTCTGCCGAGGTGTAGATCAGGAACCGATTTTTGGCGATGCCGGCCAGGATCTTGTCCGCGGCTTTTTCCGGCGTCACCGCGTGGCCGCTGAAGCGATCCACCCAGCGGCCCACTGCGGGATCGTCGCGGTCGACGCCGGCGATCTCGACGGTGTTGACCAGTGGGGTGTCGACGGCGCCCGGCACCACCACCGACACCCCGATGCGGTAGCGGGCGAGGTCGAAACGCAGCACCTCGGACAGGCCGCGCAACCCGAACTTGCTGGCGCTGTAGGCGGCATGCCACGGCAGCCCGATCAGTCCGGCCGCCGAGGACACGTTGACCAGATGACCGCCCCGACGGGCCGCCACCATCGGCGGCACGAAGCTCTCGATGACGTGAATCGGGCCCATCAGGTTGATGGCGACCATCTTGGTCCACTGCTCGTGGGTCAGCCGGTCCACGGTCCCCCATGCCGAAACTCCGGCGATGTTCATCACGATGTCCATGCTCGGGTGATTGGCATGGACGTCGGCGGCGAACGAAGCGACGTCGTCATAGTTGGCGATATCCAACGCGCGGTGCTCGGGCACCTGTGCGCCCAGCGCGTGCGCGTCGGCCACGGTCAGTGCCAGGCCGTCGGCATTGAGGTCGGTCAGGTAGAGCTCGGCACCTTTGCTGGCGAGTCGTAGTGCGGTCGCGCGGCCAATACCGCTGGCCGCACCGGTGATAAAACACCGCTTACCCGCGAACTTGCCCGCGACATTCGTCTGCGCCATGGGAGATGACGATACCGACGGTAACGGACGACGGCCGAGCCTAGGCGTCGACCGGACCGCCCCACAGCGCGTTGAGCCACAGCGCCTCGAGCACCCGCACACCACGTTGCACGTCGCCGTCGGTGCCCAAAAACGTGGTGTCGCCGGAGAGCATCTGCGCGGTGGTGACAGCCAGTGTGCGCACCAAGGCCGGGATGTCGTCGGTGATGGGGTGGGCGGTGCCGGCCCGTAACTCGTCTTTGACGATGCCGATGATCTGCTGGACCACGCCTTCGACCTGTTGGTCCAGGAGCTCACGAATCTCCGCGTCGGTGTTACGGGCGGCGTTGCATGCCGACATCACCGGGTCGTTGTGGGCATGAACAACGGCAGCGCTGCCGACCATCCGCTTGGCGAACGCAGCCGGTGATTCGTCCGGCCCGCGCGGGGCGAAGTATTCGGTGAGCTCTTCGAGTTCGTGGGTCGCGTCGGCAAGGATCTGAGCCAACACCGCGTATTTCGAGTCGAAATAGAAGTAGAAGCCGGATCGGGCCACACCCGCACGGTCACTGATGGTGCTGACCGACAGCTGCGCGAACGGTCTTTCCTCGAGCAGCTCGCGCACCGCCTGCACAATGGCCTGCCGCTGCCGGTCACCTCTTCGTTTCGGGACCGGCACGACCGCACCGTGAACAGCCTCCGCCCTGTTCCCGTGCTCAATACTCACCCTTTGACCTTGCACCACGCCCTGCCCAAAAGGAAACTTGACAGCCGTCAAGTTTCACCGAAGGATGGCGGTTGGGTGACGCTTGCCACACTCCCGGTCTCGGACCGGTCTACCCTCATCGCAGGCGTCTAGGGAGGAGCGCTAATGGCGACCATCAGCACCCCGCAGTACCTGCTCGATCAGGCCAGGCGCCGGCTGGTTCCCACGGTGAACACGATTCCGGGCATGGGCCTGATCGAGAAGCGGCTGCTCACCGTCGACTGGAAGCAGCACGCGCTGGCTGAGCCGCCACCGGGCAGCGGGCTGAAGCCGGTGATGGGTGATTCAGGGCTGCCGGTTCTGGGCCACATCATCGAGCATGTTCCGGGAAGGCCCGGACTTTCCGCTGCACCTGTACGACACCCGCGGCCCGGTGTTCTTCGCCGACTCGCCAATCCTGCCGTCCATCGTTGCCGTCGGACCGGACGCCACCCAGGCCATCTTCTCCAACCGCAATAAGGACTACTCGCAGAAGGGCTGGCATCCGGTAATCGGCCCGTTCTTCAACCGAGGGCTGATGATGCTCGACTTCGACGAGCACATGCATCACCGGCGGATCATGCAGGAGGCGTTCACCCGCTCCCGGCTGACCGGATACGTCTCGCACATCGACCGGGTGGCGACGGCGGTGGTGGCCGACTGGTCGACCAACGACGCGCGCTTCCTGTTCCATCCGGCGATGAAGGAGCTCACCCTCGATATCGCGTCGGTGGTGTTCATGGGCCACGAACCCGGCACCGACCATGACCTGGTCACCAAGGTCAATCAGGCCTTCACCACCACGACGCGGGCCGGCGGCGCGATCATCCGGACGGGTCTTCCGCCATTCAAGTGGTGGCGTGGGCTGCGGGCCCGCAAGGTGCTCGAGGACTACTTCACCGAACGGGTCAAGGAACGCCGCAACGCCGAGGGCACCGACATGCTCACCGTGCTCTGCCACACCGAGGACGACGACGGCAACAGCTTCAGCGACGAAGACATCGTCAACCACATGATCTTTTTGATGATGGCCGCCCACGACACCTCGACGTCGACGACGACGACCATGGCCTACCATCTGGCCGCCAACCCGCAGTGGCAGGAGCGGTGCCGTGACGAGTCGGCCCGGCTCGGCGACGGCCCCTTGGACATCGAGTCACTGGAGAAGCTGGAGACATTGGATCTGGTGATGAACGAGTCGCTGCGGCTGGTCACGCCGCTGCCGTTCAATATGCGCCAGACCGTGCGGGACACCGAGCTGCTCGGCTACTTCGTGCCTGCCGGCACCAACGTCGTGACCTGGCCGGGGATGAACCACTGGCTGCCCGAACTGTGGACCGAGCCGCGCAAATTCGATCCGGATCGCTTCGCCGAGCCGCGGTCCGAACACAAGAAGCACCGCTACGCCTTTGCGCCATTCGGCGGCGGGGCGCATAAGTGCATCGGGATGGTGTTCGGCCAACTGGAGGTCAAGACAGTCGTTCACCGGCTGCTGCGCCGCTACCGGCTGGAGCTGCCGCGGCCCGGATACCAGCCGCGGTGGGACTACGGCGGCATGCCGATCCCGATGGACGGCATGCCGATCGTGTTGCGTCCGCTCTAGCCCGGGATCAGACAGCGGTGTTCGCCGGGCCTTGCCCGGCCACCAGCCGGTTGGCGCAGGCGACGACCGCACTCAGGGCCGACTGAGTTGGGTCTTCCGACACCCCCATCGCCCACTCGGCCCGGCAGCCGTCAGTGCCATGGATGAACGTCGCGGTCTGGTTGTGCGATTGCAGCTGATGAAACCGCAGCATCTCGACAGCGATGCCGTGCTCGTAAAGCATCGCGGTCAACGCGGCAACCGGGCCTGTCGCGGTGGCGGTCGCGGTCTCGATGCGGTCGCCGAGCCCCAATGTGGCCCGGAATGTCCGGGGCTGCGGTCCTAGCCTGGCGGCCGGGTCGGTGCATTCCCAGTGACCCAAGCGCAACGGCCCGACGCTGGGAGCGTAGGTGGCGGTGAATGTGCTCCACGACATGCTGTTGGCGTCCTCCCGGAGTCCCCGCGGTAGCGATATGCCGTCAAAGCCGACCACTGGCGGTTCGGCCGGTTCGGGTGGAGCGGGCGCGATCTCGGCGCCACTCGGAAATCTCAGGTTGGTGATTGTCATGTGCCGGTCTTCTCTGGTCTGCAGTGGCGACCGACAGGTAGTAACTTCCGACCCACAGCGGGGGGTCGGTCTTAAAGGATCAGACCCCGCTGCGGGTGCTGGCTACTACGAGAAGACTCTGCACGATCGCCGAGGTTAGACGCTGATGGGCAGCCAATGCAACTTCATTAACTTTCTGCGTCGAGATTGCCGCCAGGGTCGTGGTCGGCGCCGAATCGCAGCCCTCAGTGCAATCTCGCGAAGCAGCGCCGCCTGCAGGTGTAGAACGGGGTTCATGGGCCTGCCCTGCCCTCGATGCGTCACGTTGGCGATCAGCCATGCATGAGCTTTCGCTGTGCGAAGCGATCGCCGGGGTGGTCAAACCGTATGCCGATGGTCGGCACGTCGACATCGTCCGCGTCAAGATCGGTGCATTGCGTCAGGTGGTGCCCGATTCGCTGACATTCTGCTGGTCGCTTATCCGCGACTATGAGGACATGCCCGACGCCGAGCTGGAGCTCGAGTTCGTCACCGCAGAGGTGCGGTGCCGCGGGTGTGGCCAGCAGTCCGCGATCACTTCCCAGTGGTCGCTGCTGTGCCCGCACTGCGAGAGCGCCGACGTTGAGGTGCTCTGCGGCGACGAGTTCCTGGTGACTTCACTGGACGTTTCGTGAGGAGCATGTGAAAGATAGAGCGCATGGGTAGGTTCCATCGACACGACGACGGCACCGTGCACACCCACGACCACGACGACGGTGGGCACAGCCACGAACATCACGACCACGGAGACCACAGCGGCTACCAGACCGGGTCGCAACGCATCGACGTGTTGGAGTCGATCTTCGCTGAAAATGATATCCGCGCGGACTACAACCGAAAGGCATTCGAAAGCAACGGCGTTCGCGCGGTGAATTTGATGAGCTCACCCGGCTCCGGCAAGACGACGATACTGGGCGCAACGCTCGACGAACTCGTCGGCGAGTTCGCCGTCGGGGTGATCGAGGGTGATATCGCCACCGACCTGGATGCGGCCAAGCTCGGTGGCCGGGGCGCCCAGATATCGCTGCTGAACACCGGCAACGGATTCGGCGGCGAATGTCACCTTGACGCGCCCATGGTCAACCGCGCGCTGCAGGGACTGGATCTGGCCCACCTGGACCTGGTGATCATCGAAAACGTCGGAAATCTGGTCTGCCCCGCTGAGTTTGACGTCGGCGAGCACGCCAAGGCGATGGTTTACTCGGTCACCGAAGGTGACGACAAACCACTGAAGTACCCGGTGATGTTCCGCGCCGTCGACGTGGTGCTGCTCAACAAGATCGATCTGGTGCCGCATTTGGACGTCGACGTCGACTCGTATATCGCCCGCGTCCGCGAAGTGAATCCGACGGCGACGATTTTGCCGGTCAGTGCCCGCACCGGGGCCGGCATGGTCGACTGGTTCGACTGGCTGCGACGGTTCATGGCAGGCTCGGCCGGCTAAAGCAACTGTGGTGCGGTGTTAAACCGCCGAGCATCGCCGGTGTTTTAATCGCTTGCCCGACAACACATGCAAGTAATTCGCAAGACGTTAGATGTGTTGCTGATAGGCACGCGCCATCGCTGGTCCCCCGACTGCGATCGGCCCCAGGGTACCCCTTGGCCGCCGAAATCAACCCGAAAATCCGGAAACCCGTACCAGGTTTCCGGATTTGCCAGGACATCGTTGACAAGGCAGTTCGGCGAGAGTAGACCCAGAAAATAGCGTCGCGTAAGCGTGCCGACCGTCGACTCCTGCGGTGCGAGGGGCCTTAGCCCGGGCCCCGGAAAGCTGCGGTATGCCAACGGAAGCAGCAGTCAAAGCGGAAGAAACATTGATCCACGTTCTATGGATCAACGCGGGTCTGAGTTGCGACGGTGATTCGGTGGCGCTGACTGCCGCCACCCAACCGAGTGTCGAGGAGATTGCGCTCGGCGCGCTCCCCGGCTTACCCAAGGTTGCCGTGCACTGGCCGCTGATCGACTTCGAGTGCGGCCCCACCGGTGGGGCGGACGATTTCCTCGAATGGTTCTTCAAGGCTGACCGCGGTGAGCTCGAACCGTTCGTCCTCGTCGTGGAAGGGTCGATTCCCAACGAGGCGCTCAAGAACGAGGGCTATTGGTGCGGGTTCGGCAACAACCCCGCCACCGGACAGCCGATGACCACCAGTGAGTGGCTGGACCGGCTCGCTCCCAAGGCGACCGCGATCGTCGCGGCCGGGACCTGCGCCTGTTACGGCGGCATCCATGCGATGGCCGGCAACCCGACGGGGGCGATGGGCGTACCCGACTACCTGGGCTGGGAGTGGAAGAGCAAAGCCGGCCTTCCGATCGTGTGTGTTCCGGGCTGCCCGATCCAGCCGGACAACCTGTCGGAGACGCTGACGTATTTGCTGTATATGGCCACCGGCCAGGCGCCGCTGATCCCGCTCGACGACCAGCTGCGGCCGTCCTGGCTGTTCGGCGCCACCGTGCACGAGGGGTGCGACCGGGCCGGGTATTACGAGCAGGGCGATTTCGCCACCGAGTACGGGTCGCCGAAATGTATTGTGAAACTGGGCTGTTGGGGGCCGGTCGTCAAATGCAACGTGCCTAAACGGGGCTGGATGAACGGCATGGGCGGCTGCCCCAACGTCGGTGGTATCTGCATCGGATGCACCATGCCCGGGTTCCCGGACAAGTTCATGCCGTTCATGGACGAGCCGCCGGGCGGCAAGGTCTCGACCACCGCGTCGGGGATGTATGGCTCGCTGATCCGCAACCTGCGCGGGGTCACCGCGCGCACCGTGGATAAGGAGCCGAAGTGGCGACACAAGGGCGACAAACTGACGACCGGCGCACGCCGCACCTGGTAGGCGCGACGCAGCATCTCAGCTGAAGATAGGGAGCTAAGTTCGATGACAACGATCATCCCCGAGCCGTCCCACGCGAAGCGCGAGCCCGGCCAACTTGTCGAAATGGCCTGGGACCCGATCACCCGGATCGTGGGCAGCCTCGGCATCTACACCAAGATCGACTTCGAGAACCGCGAAGTCGTCGAGTGCCACAGCACATCGTCGATCTTCCGTGGCTACTCGATTTTCATGAAGGGCAAGGATCCTCGCGACGCCCACTTCATCACCAGCCGCATTTGCGGTATCTGCGGTGACAACCACGCCACCTGTTCGTGCTACACGCAGAACATGGCCTACGGGGTCAAGCCGCCGCACCTGGGCGAGTGGATCGTCAACCTCGGCGAGGCCGCAGAATACATGTTCGACCACAACATCTTCCAGGAAAACCTGGTCGGCGTGGACTTCTGCGAAAAGATGGTGTCCGAGACAAATCCGGGTGTGCTGGCCAAAGCGGAAAACACCGCAGCTCCGCACGCCGACGCACACGGGTACAAGACCATCGCCGACATCATGCGGTCACTCAACCCATTCAGTGGGGAGTTCTACCGCGAAGCCCTTCAGGTCAGTCGCTGGACACGAGAGATGTTCTGCCTGATGGAGGGTCGCCATGTGCACCCGTCCACGTTGTATCCCGGCGGGGTCGGCACCGTCGCGACCATTCAGCTGATGACCGACTACATGACGCGGCTGATGCGCTACGTCGAGTTCATGAAGAAGGTCGTGCCCATGCACGACGATCTGTTCGACTTCTTCTACGAGGCGATGCCGGGTTACGAGAAGGTCGGGCTGCGGCGCACCCTGCTGGGCTGCTGGGGCTCCTTCCAGGATCCCGACGTGTGCAACTTCGAATACAAGGACATGGAGCGCTGGGGCAACGCCATGTTCGTCACACCGGGCGTGGTGGTCGACGGCAAGCTGGTGACACACTCGCTGGTCGACATCAACCTGGGCATCCGGATCCTTTTGGGCAGTTCGTATTACGACGACTGGAACGAACAGGAGATGTTCGTCAAGACCGACCCGTTGGGCAACCCGGTCGACCGGCGCCACCCGTGGAACCAGCACACCAACCCGCATCCGCAGAAGCGGGACATGGACGGCGGCAACTACAGCTGGGTGATGTCGCCGCGCTGGTTCGACGGCAAGGACCACCTGGCTCTGGACACCGGCGGCGGTCCGCTGGCCCGGCTATGGTCGACCGCGCTGGCCGGCTTGGTCGACATCGGCTACGTCAAGTCCACGGGTCATTCGGTTCAGATCAACCTGCCCAAGACTGTGCTCAAAGGGCCTGTCGAGTTCGAGTGGAAGATCCCGCAGCACGGGTCCAACACCATCGAACGAGACCGTGCCCGCACGTATTTCCAAGCCTACGCGGCGGCGTGCGCGTTGCACTTCGCTGAGCAGGCGTTAGCGGAGATCCGCGCTGGGCGTACGAAGACATGGGAGAAGTTCAACGTGCCCAAGGAAGGCATCGGCTGCGGCTTCACCGAAGCGGTGCGCGGAGTGTTGAGTCACCACATGGTGATTCGGGACGGCAAGATCGCCAACTACCACCCGTATCCGCCGACGCCGTGGAATGCCAATCCGCGCGACAGCTACGGCACGCCAGGCCCCTACGAGGACGCGGTGCAAGGACAGCCGATCTTCGAGGAGAACGACCGGGAACACTTCAAGGGCATCGACATCATGCGCACGGTGCGCAGCTTCGACCCGTGCTTGCCCTGCGGTGTGCACATGTACCTGGGCAAGGGAAAGACAATAGAGCGCCTGCATTCGCCGACGCAAACAGCGACCGGGGAGTGATATATGGCTGATCGCCCCGAGCAATCCGAGGGGGACGCGCTGTGGCGCTCGGCGGGCGATCGGATCCAGACGCTGCTGGACGCGACGTCGGCCGGTGGGGCGGTCGCGCGTGAGCGCGCCGAGCAGCTTGTCCGCGAGGTAGTCGAGCTCTACGGCGCAGGCTTATCGCGGATTCTGGATGCAGTTGGCGATCACGCGGATCCCAGGATGCTCGACCGCCTGGTCGCCGACGATCTGGTGGCCAGCCTGCTACTGGTCCACAGCCTGCACCCGCACGACCTGCGGCGCCGGGTTTGCGACGCACTCGACCGGGTCCGGCCGTATCTGGGCTCACACGGCGGCGATGTGCATCTACTCGACATCGTCGGCGACACGGTGCAGCTTCAGTTCGCGGGAAGCTGCAAGAGTTGCCCATCGTCGGCGGTGACGCTGGAATTGGCTGTCGAGGACGCGATTCGTGCTGCTGCACCGGAGATTTCGTCGATCGAGGTGGTGGCCCCCAGCGGCGGATCAGCCGGGGCGGACGACGTTGGTCCGGCGGTGATCCCGACGGAGTCGCTGCTCGCCAGGGTGCACAGCAATAGCGGCGGCTCGGCGACCTGGCATCCGGTGCCCGACCTGGCAGACCTGGCTCCCGGTGAAGTTGGCGGGTTCTCGGTGGCCGGCGTGGTGGTGCTGGCCTGCCGGGTTGGCGACCAGCTGTACGCCTACCGCGATCACTGCCCGGCCTGCGATGGATCGCTGGCCGGCGCGGCACTGCACCGACGGACCACGGCTGCCGAGCCAGTGTTGCGATGTCCGCGCTGCCACGCGCATTTCGATGTCGTGCACGCTGGTGCGGGCCTCGACGAGCTAACCAATGGCGCCGAGCGCCACCTCGATCCGATCCCGTTGCTCGTGCGCGACGGCGTGCTGTCCCTCGCGGTGCCGGCCGAGCCGATGGGGACGCCGGCATGACCACCCCCTACGACGTCCTGGCCCGCATCACCAGCAACGGGCGCGCGCCACAGCCGGCCGGGCAGCGCTGCGAAATGTGCTCGGAGGCCATCGCCGACGAACACCAGCACGTGGTGAATGTGACCGGGCGGCAACTGATGTGCGTCTGTCGCGGCTGCTACCTGCTGTTTACCGACAGCCATGCGGAGCTGCGCTACCGCTCGGTCCCCGACCGCTACCTGTCATTTCCCGACTTCGCGCTTGATCGCCGTACCTGGGAAGCGCTGCAGATCCCGGTCGGTCTGGCGTTCTTCTTCCGCAACTCGGCGCTGG
The DNA here is from genome assembly GCA_963743145.1 of uncultured Actinomycetota bacterium. GTDB lineage: Bacteria > Actinomycetota > Actinomycetes > Mycobacteriales > Mycobacteriaceae > Mycobacterium. The sequence continues at coordinate 315,168 of CAVUOR010000003.1, forward strand.
ATCGCACCGTCGCGTTCTATCCGGGACCGGCCGGTGCGACCGAATCCGAACTCGACCTCGAAGCGTGGCGGGCGATCAGCGTTGCCGAACCAAGGGTCGGTCTCCTCGCCGACGACGTAGAGGCCGTGCTGGTCCGCATACCTGATGACACCGAAGCCGCCCAGCCGCAGTGCTACCTGGTCCCAATCGACGCCTGCTACGAGTTCGTCGGCGGACTGCGGACGCGGTGGCGCGGGTTCGACGGTGGCCAGGAGGCGCGCCAATTCATCGACGACTTCTTCACCACCATCGCCGAACGCTCTGTGGAGCAATGCAGATGACCTCGTTCACCGTTGTCGACGTGGCCCCCGAGCCGTATGCGGTCACGCCGGTACTGACCGCTCGCATCGACGTCGCGGTACCCGGCGACCAGCCGGTGCACGCGATTGCGCTGCGATGTCAGGTCCGCATCGATCCGTTGCGGCGCGGCTATTCCGACGAAGAGGCCGCCGGATTGACTGACTTGTTCGGACCGCGGGAGCGGTGGGCGACCACCCAGCACACTTTCCTGTGGCAGCACTGCGCGGCGATGGTCCCGGGATTCACCACCAGCACCGACGTCGCACTCGGGTTGGATTGCACGTACGACTTCGAGGTGACGGCAGCGAAGTATCTGCACGCGTTGCGCGACGGTGTGGTGCCGCTGCAGTTTCTCTTCAGCGGAACGGTTTTCATGGCAGGCGAGCGTGGGTTTTCGGTCCAGCAAGTGCCGTGGGACTGCGAGGACAGTTACCACATGCCGGTGTCGGTGTGGCGGGACCTGATCCAACAGCACTATCCCAACAGCGGATGGGTGCGCCTCGGCCACGACACGGTCGTGGCCCTGAATACGTACAAGTCCGCGCGCGGACTGCTCGGCCTCGACGACGCCGTGACTGAGCTACTGGCCCAGGCGCACGAGGAGGCGCGATGAGCGCCAACTGGGACCGGGCCCGTACCATCGCCGACGCCGTTCTTTACGAAGGCTATCTGCTCTACCCGTATCGCGCATCGTCGCGCAAGAACCAAACCCGCTGGCAATTCGGCGTTTTGGGCCCTTCCGGCGCGGCTGAGGCGGGCATCGGCGAGGAAGACAGTCTCTCGACGCAATTCCTGGTCGACGGCGCGGATGGCATCAGGCTGGTCGTGCGCTTCCTGCAGTTGCAGCACCGTGCCGCCGAGCGCGAAACCGTCGGCGGGCGCTACCAGCCGGTCGATGAACTGACCACCCCGTCCGGGTCATGGCTGAGTTGGGATGAAGCCGTCGAAGTTGAACTGCCCTTTGGACCCTTCGATTTCGCCGACCCTGCCGGGCAGTGGACGCTAGCGGTGACCGCGCCGGCGAGCAGCGACGTCGAACTGGTCGACGGTGGCAGGCTGGTGCGAACCAGACAGAGCATCGACGGTGAGCTGACCATCGGCGTCGAACGTGTCGACGGCCTGAGCCGGGTCAGCGTCACGATTCGCAACACCGTCGCCGGCATCGCGGATGCTGGCAAAGACTGGGCCATCGCCAGATCGTTGATCGGCACCCACGTCATCGCAGAAGTCGTTGGCGGTGAATTCATTTCGCTGCTGGATCCCCCGGATCACGCCGCGGCTGCGGCGGCGGCCTGCCGCCAGCACCGATGCTTCCCGGTGCTGGCGGGCCCGCGCGATGAGACCGATCTGCTGTTGGTGTCGCCGATTATTCTCTACGACCATCCCGAGATCGCCGAGCAGAGCGAGGGTGCGCTCTACGACTCCACCGAGATCGATGAGATCCTGACCCTGCGGGTAATGACCATGACCGACGAGGAGAAGGCCCAGGCGCGGGCCACTGATCCACTGGCGGCGCAGATCATCGACCGTTGCGATGCGATGTCGCCCGAGGCGATGCAGCGCCTGCACGGTGTGCTGCGCGATCCACACGCCGGCGAGCCAAGTCTGATCCCGGAAATCCCCGATGGCGTGCAGTGGTGGGACCCACTGGCCGACAATGCTGTTCGCCCGGACATTGATGCGGTTTTGGTGAATGGTGTCGCGGTGTCGCGGGGCAGCCGGGTGCGGTTGCATCCCGGCCGCCGCGCCGACGCGCAGGACCTGTTCTTCTCGGGCAAGACGGCTCGTGTCACCTCGGTGCACGAAGACGTCGACGGCAACCAGCACGTGGGGGTGGTCGTCGAAGACGACCCGGCGGCCGACCTGCACGACTGGTATGGCCGCTATCTGTACTTCGCACCCGACGAAGTCGAACCGCTCGAAACGCAAAACACCGGCACGGAAAGGAATTCCACATGGAGATCGTAGGGTGGGTGTTCATCGGCATCCTTGGACTGATCGTGTTCTCGGCCGTAGTGATGGGCCTGGTGTCACTGCCAGATGCCCGGCGCTACCTGAAGATGCGGCACATGTAGCGGATGCGACCGCGGCGGTATGGCGTCCCGCATCCTGATAGCCGGCATCGGCAACATCTTCCTCGGCGACGACGGCTTTGGTCCCGAGGTGTTGCGTCACGTCTGTGACCGGCTCGACGGGTCGGAGGGGTTACGCGTGACCGACTATGGCATCGGCGGTATGCATCTGGCCTACGACCTACTCGAAGACTGGGATGCGCTGGTTCTCGTCGACGCGATTCCGAACCGGGGCTCGGCCGGGACGGTGCACGTGTTCGAGGCTGACCATGGAACACCCGATTCCCCTGCAGGTTTGGACGCGCACGGCATGGATCCGGCAACCGTGTTCGCCAGCCTTCGCGCCCTGGGCGGGACACCTCCGCGAACGATCGTGGTGGGGTGTGAGGTTGCCGATGTCGGCGACGGGATGAGTCTGAGCGATCCGGTTCAAGCAGCAGTCCCGGAAGCAGTGCGGGCGGTCGAATCTGCGATTGCGATGTTGCGTGCCGAAGACCACGCTCGGGTAGGAGAGGTTTGACCGATGTGTCTAGGAATTCCCGGCCAAGTCGTCCGGATGCTCGACGGCTACAACGACCAGGTTGCGCTGGTGGACGTCGCGGGTGAGCACCGCAAGGTCAACGTCGGCATGCTGCCGGAGGAAACGTTCGAGCCGGGCGACTGGGTGATTATCCACATGGGCTTCGTGGTGGAGAAGACCGATAAGGCCGGCGCCGAGGAGGCGATGACCGGCCTGGAGTTGATGCGCTCTGGCCGCAGCGAGCCGGACGGCATCACCTGATCTAGATTTGCGGAATCGACGTCCAGGTCGCTGGAACGACGTAGCGTTCGTGCCAGCTGGCAAACGCCATGCTCATTCTCATTCGGCTGAGGTGACGGCAATGACTACAGATACAGCGAACCGACCAGCCCGGCAAAAGCGGATGCACCGCATGAGGTCGTGGTTAGGTGCCCGGCCACCGGAAAAGTAGTCGGCAGCGTCCCGGTGACGACATCGGTTGAGGTCGAGGCGGTGGCAGCCCGGCTGCGGGTGGCCCAGCCGGCGTGGCAGCAGATGGGCGTCGAGGGTCGCGCACGATGGCTGGGCAAGTGGCGCGACTGGCTAATCGACCACACCGACGAGCTGTTGACACTGCTACAACTCGAAACGGGCAAGTCCTGGGGTGACGCCAGCATCGAATTCGCCGGTGTGCAGATCATCAATTACTGGATCGACAATTCGGCCGAGTTCCTCGCCCGACAGACTGTTCGCCCCGTACGGCGCGGCCAACGCGGCCAAGAAGCTGACCATTGCCTACGAGCCTTATCCACTCGTCGGCATGATCACACCGTGGAACGTCCCGCTATCGATCCCGTTGCTCGACATTCCGGCCGCCTTGATGGCCGGTTGCGCGGTGCTGTCCAAGCCCTCGGAGGTCACCCCGCTGGTGTGGCAGATGGCCGTCGACGGGTGGAAGCAGATCGGTGCACCGGACGTGCTCGACGCGCGTGCACGGGTTCGGCGCAAACCGGGGCCGCATTGGTCGATCTGGTGGATTGCGTGATGTTCACCGGTTCGGTCAATACCGGTCGGCGCATCGCCGTCGCGGCCTCGCAGCGACTGATCCCGTGCAGCCTGGAGCTCGGCGGTAAAGACGCGATGATCGTCTGCGCAGACGCGGACATCGACCGGGCCGCCGACGGCGCGGTGTGGGGCGCATTCGCCCTACACCGGCCAAGTCTGCATATCGGTGGAACGGTCTACGTCGAGGAACCGGTGTATGACGAGTTCGTCACCAAGGTGGTGGCCAAGACCGCGCAACTTCGCCAGGGAATGGATTCCGAGCATGACTTTTCCTGCGACGTCGGGTCGATGACCACTGCGCAGCAACTCGCCATCGTGTCCGGCCATGTCGACGACGCGGTCAGCAAGGGCGCGAGGGTCCTGGTCGGGGGTACGTCGAGCGACCCCACCACTGAGGGGCTGTTTTACCAGCCGACGGTGCTGGTCGATGTCGACCACGGCATGAAGTGCATGACGCGAGGAGACCTTCGGCCCGACCTTGCCGGTGATGAAGGTCCGTGACGTCGCCGAGGCGATCGAGAAGGCGAACGACTCCGAGTTGGGGTTGTCCGGCAGCGTGTGGACGCGAGACAAGAAGCAAGGGTCTGGCGTTGGCGCGACAAGATGAACACCGGAACGGTGAACATCAACAACGTCATCACCAACGTCTTGCAGTTCCCGGTACCGATGGAAGGCTGGAAAGACTCGGGTGTAGGTTCCCGCTCCGGCGGGGCCGACGGGATCCGCAAATTCTGCCGCACCAAAAGCATTGTGGCCGAGCGGGTTGCGATGAAAAAAGAACCGCTCTGGTATCCCTATAGCCCCAAGAAGGGCAAGGTCGTCGCAGCCATGCTCCGGATGACATCGGCCAGAGACTGGCGGCGACGACTAGGCCGCTAACGCCGGGCTACAACCACCACGACGCGGCGGCGTCCAAGTGACGGCGCGTGCGGTGACGGGCAAGACTCTCGTCGCCCGCGGCGATCGCGTCGATGATGCGCAAGTGAGCACGCTGTACGTCCGCAAGGTCGCCGTGGCTCGGAATCGGCTGCGCTGTACTGGCCCAATGGCGGCGGAACAGCTCGACAAGTATCCGCAGGAATAACTCCAGCACCGCGTTGCCGGCCAGCTGAGCCAATCCGGTGTGGAACAGGAACTCTTCCATACCCGCCTTGCGCGGATCGTCGTCGGCTTCCCCGATCGCCCAGCCGGTGGGTATCGAGGAAGGCACGCACCTCGGGCGCTTGGCGGCGTTTGACCACCCTTGCGACGTTGTCGATCTCGATCGCGTCGCGCACCAGCCGTAGGTCTTCCCCACCAGGCTGGCGGTACTGCAGATACAGCGCGATGGTGTCAACGCTGGCCTGCGCCTGGGGTTCTGCCACCACCAGTCCTCCGCCGGGCCCGCGCCGCGTCCGCGCGACCGCGTGGTATTCCAGCAGCCGCACCGCTTCTCGGAACACCGACCGGCTGACCCGATACCGTTCCAGCAGTGCGACTTCGGTCCCGAAGACCTCCCCAATTTGACGACCACTGGTGGCGATATCGTCGCGGATGGCGGTCGCCAACACCTCGGCGAGCTTGCCGTGCGGCGCCTCGCGGTCCGGGTCGCGCCGCGTGCCCGCCCGGCCCGGGGGCTGGTGGTCTTGCAGCCAGGCCGTCACCGATTCCGCGTGGCGCTCGCTGAGCGTCTTGGCCCGCGCCGAATCACCCGCGGTGACCGCCGCGACGATCTCGGAGTGTTCCCGGTGCCGCCGCTCGATCGCCTCGAGGGCATCGCTGGCAGAATCCAGCCGCGAATCTTCGGCATAGCGAACGGTCAATCGCATCAGGATGTCGATAAACAATTGCAGGACAGGGTTTTTAGACTGCTCGGCCAATGCTGCATGAAACTCGTCGCGGTGTTGTTCGGCGCGCAGCACAGCACGTAGCCGGTCAATTCCGGCTTCGTCGATTCGCTCGGCGGCAAGCGATGCCGCCAACGGCTCCAGCAACAGGCGCGCATCCAGTAGATCAGCGGTCGTAGTGCCCAGGTACTCCAAGTAGATGATGATGGCGTGCGTCGCGGCGGCGGCATCGGGCTCGCAGACCAGCAGGCCGCCATTGGGACCTCGACGCATGCGCGCGACCCGGTGGTGCTCGACGAGCCGAACGGCTTCCCGCAGCACCGATCGGCTTACCCGGTAACGCTGTTGCAGTGCCTGCTCGGAACCCATCGATTGGCCGACCGGCCAGCCGCGCCGAATGATATCGGCCTCGATGCGCCGTGCGATCTGCGAAGCTCGTTTATCGGACCGGTGCTCGGCGTCAGTACCGGCTGTGACATCAAGACGAGCTTCAGGGCTCAATTGCACACTCGCACAGCGTTACTCAACATGTCAGCAGCATGCATCCGGCGATCGGGCCGCCGCCCACGGCGGCCACCGCGACTTCGGGCCGGCGGGGCACCTGCCGCTCCCCTGCTTCACCGCGCAATTGCAGGCAGGTCTCGTGCAGCAGCCAGTAACCGTGCATGCGCCCTGCCGACAGCTGTCCGCCGTAGGTGTTCAGCGGCAGCGTGCCGTCGAGGGCGATCCGCTCGGCCCCCTCGACGAACGGGCCCGCTTCCCCGTCACCGCAGATGCCCAGGGCTTCCAGCCAGGCGAAGGTGAGGAAGGTGAACCCGTCGTACAACTCCGCGAGGTCCAGGTCGGCGGCCGTCAGGTTGGTGCGTGACCACATTTGCGTTGCTGCGTCGACTGAGGCCATCTTCGGGTAGTCCGCGCGGTGAAACCATCCACCGGCGCCGGTGGCGCCGCCGACCGCCTCCACCGCCACCGCCCGGTGCGGACAGTCCGCGGCATAGTCAGCGGTCGACACCACCACTGCAATCGACCCGTCGATCGGGACGTCGCAGTCCAGCAGCCCGAACGGTGTGGACACCGGTCGTGCGCCCAGATAGTCGGCCATGGTCATCGGATCCCGATACACCGCAAGGGGATTCAGTGCCGCATTGCGCCTGCTGTTGATCGCCAGCCAGCCCAGCTGCTCCTTGGTGGTGCCGTAGATCTCCATGTGCCGACGACAGTTCAGCGCCAGCCAGTTCGCTGCCGAATACGCATGTGCGGCAACCAGATCGTTGACATCGTCCATCGGGCCGACCGCGGGCGGCTCCTCGCCTTCCGGCGTCTCGAACATCCGCGCAAGAGGCGGGGCGGGCGCATTCTCGTCCTGCTTCACCGGGACAGTGCCGCCCAGCATCTGGATGGTTCGGTAGATCACCACGTGCCGCGCGTGGCCCTCGGAGACCGCACGGCATGCCGATATGACCGGGTTTAGCAGACCGCCGGTGCCGAACCCCGACCCGCAGTCGGGCGCTTCGATGTGCAGCTCGGCGAGGACTTCGGCGGCAGGGGTGTCACCCAGGGTGGCAATCCCGTCGAGATCTGAGGTGGCAAGGCCGGCATCATCGATCGCGGCCCGCACCGCCTCCATGGTGAGCTCCAGCCCGGGAATACCGGTGCGCCGCCCGATTCGCGAAATGCCGATACCGGAAATGATCGCGTCTTTTTCGAAGTAGCTCACCTGCGCCGTCCGTTAGGCCAACCCGCTGCACACCTACCCAAGCCAATTGAGTGTACTGTATTGCCCGTGTCGACGTCTCAGCTGCTGATCGAGCATTGCGACAATTGCGCACATTGGGTCCATCCAGCTACCGGCAAATGCCGCGACTGCGGTGACCCGCTGGTGGCTCGACCGGTGTCCGGTCACGGCACGGTGTTCACGTACACCATCAACCACCACGCCTTCAACCCGGAACTTCCGGCCCCCTACGTCATCGCCCTCGTCGAGCTCGCCGAGCAGAGCGGACTGCGGGTAGCAGCGAATATCGTTGACTGTGAGCCTGATTCGGTGTCATGCGGTATGCGCGTCGAGGCCCTGGCGGAGCCCGGCGCGGGCGGCGCACCACGTTTCGCGCCGGCCTGAGTGTTCCCGCGTTTGCGGCACAGGACGTAGGGCTCAGGTGTCGCTTTCTGCAATCGTTTGGGCTGGCCGTGTCGGCGGATAGTCGAAATTGTGGCCGCAGATCCTGCATACGTCCGCGTCGCGGGTGAATTTGCCGCATTCCGGGCACTTCTTGATGTAGGCATCGGGATCGGGAGCGGCGGCCTTGTCGTCTCCTGAGCGGTATGCCTGCCAGGCCGCCTCGACCGACTGCTGTGCCAGGTGGGACTTATAAGCCGAGTAGGCCAAGAGAACGGCGATCAAGGCAAAGGCCAAACCCCACAGCCACGCGCCTACAGAGAAATAGAGCAGGGCCCTCAAGAGGAAACTCGCCGCTGCGACGCTGTAGACGACAATCTGGCGTTTTTTGGACTGACGCTGTGCCATCGCGCTCTACCTCTCTCACCGAATTGCCCAATGCGCAAATGGTAAAGGTGCGGTAGCCGCCTTGGAGGATTCTTGCGATGTCCGGGATGTTGTGCGCCCGCTAATTGATCAGCGGGTCGCGGGGCATTCCCAGAATCCGCTCGGCGATCTGATTACGAGTGACCTCCGAGGTGCCGCCGGCGATGGCCATCCCCCGCGCGCCCATGACCAGCCGGCCGGGCAGCGCGCCGGGCCCGTCGAGCACCGCGACGTCGGGCCCTAGCAGCGCCGCCATGATCGCGGCGCCCTCGACCATGTGATCGGCCAACTTCAGCTTGGTGACGTTGCCTTCGGGACCAGGGCCCGCTCCTTCGACGCTGCGCGCGACGCGCCGCAGATTCAGCAACCGCAGGGCATTCTCCTCGGCAAGGTATGAACCCACCCGAATTTGTCCGCCCGCCAACCGGTCCGGCTGCTCTTTCGCAAGCTGAACCAGCTGCGTCGCAAGCCCCTCGTAGAAAGACCCGCTGCCGCCGATGCTGACCCGCTCGTTGCCCAGCGTCGCCCTCGCGACCGTCCAGCCCGCATTAGGCGGCCCGACCACGTCCTCGTCGGGCACGAACAAGTCGTTGAAGAACACCTCGTTGAAGTCCGAACCACCGGTGATCTGCCGCAGTGGCCGCACCTCGACCTCGGGGGCCTTCATGTCGACGATCACCGTCGTGATGCCGGCATGTTTGGGTGCTTCCGGGTCGGTGCGGACCGTGGCCAGGCCCCGCGCGCAGTAGTGCGCCCCGCTGGTCCACACCTTTTGGCCGTTGATCTTCCAGCCGCCATCCACTCGCGTCGCTTTAGTCTTGATGGACGCCGCGTCCGAGCCGGCGTCGGGCTCGGAAAAGAGCTGGCACCAGATCTCGTCCTTGCGCAGCGCCTTCTCCACGAACCTTTCGATCTGCCAAGGGGTTCCGTGCTGGATGAGCGTCAGGATCACCCAACTGGTTATCCCGTAGTCGGGCCGCTTGATGCCGGCCGCCCGGAATTCCTCTTCGATCACCAACTGCTCCACCGGGTCGGCGGCCCGCCCCCAGGGCTTGGGCCAATGCGGCATCACATAGCCCGTCTCGATCAGCTTGGCGCGCTGTGCGTCCTTGTCCAGCGCGGCGATCTCGGCGGCGTCGGCATGAATTCTGGTGCGCAGCTCCTCGGCCTCGGGTGGCAGGTCCAGGCTATTCTCCCGGGCGACACCGGCGGCGGTGCGCTCGAACACATCAGCGGCCGGCGCGTCGCCGCCGAACAATGCTGAGGTCACCAACGCCCGGCGAAGGTGCAGATGCGCGTCGTGCTCCCAGGTGAAACCAATACCACCGTGCACTTGAATGTTCAGTTCCGAATTGCGGGCATAGGCCGGGAACGCCAGCGCAGCAGCCGAAGCCGCCGCCAGCCGAAATTGGTCCTCATCCTCGGACGCCGCCCGGGAGGCATCCCACACCGCGGCGATCGCGGACTCGGCGGCGACCAGCATGTTCGCGCAATGATGCTTGACCGCCTGGAAAGTGGCGATGGTCCGGCCGAACTGCTGACGCACCTTGGCATAGTCGACGGCAGCGTCCACGCAGTCGAGGGCCCCACCGACCGCTTCTGCCGCCAGCAGCGTTCGGGCCCGCGCCAGCGCCGATTCCCGGGCTCCCGGCAGAACATCGTCGTCGCCGACTTTGACGTTCTGCAGCCGAACACGTCCGGAGCGCCGGGTCGGATCCAAGTTCTCCGGCACCTCGACCGAAATGCCAGCGCGGCCACGATCTACCACAAGCACGTCGTCACCCGCCGCGATCAGCAGCAGGTCACCCAGCCCCGCACCCAAGACGATGCCGGCTTCACCGTCGGCCACGCCGGCGTTTATCTGTACCTGACCGTCCAGACCGATGCCCGCGGTCACGGTTCCGTCGATCAACCCCGGTAACAGCCGCGACTGCTGCTCGGCTGTGCCGTCTTTGGCGATCACCGCCGAAGCGATCACGGTCGGCACGAACGGCCCCGGCGCGACCGCACGGCCAAGTTCGTCAATGACGACCACGAGTTCGGGCAGCCCGTATCCCGAGCCGCCGTGTTTCTCGTCGATGTGCAGCCCAAGCCAGCCGAGCTCGACGATGCCCTGCCAGAACGAGGGTCGGTCCTCCTCGGGCGCGTCGAGCAAAGACCGCGCCGCCGCACGGGCCTTCTGGGAAGTCAAGAAGCTGCGGGCGACCTCAGCGAGCTCGCGATGGTCGTCAGTCAGTGCGATACCCATTCGAGGGCCCTCCTCGTCAATGCAGCGCCGTGCAAAAAGTGTACTTAATACGGGTGGGCCGCGAAAAAGAAGCCAGGGCTGCGATCTGGCCCGGATCACGACCACAGCTTCTGCCTCGTGACGGCTACTGCGTCACTTCGGGGCGAAGCGCTGTCCGGCGTCCAGCCGCAGGCACTGGCCGTTCAGCATCGGGTTGTCCACGATCGCCGCGACCAACTTGGCGTACTCCTCGGGTCGGCCGAGGCGCTTCGGGAATGCCGCGTCCTTGGTCAGCGCGGTGGCGTACTCGTCCGGGATGCCCTTGGTCAACCCGGTCGCGAACAAGCTTGGCGCGATGGCCAACACCCGGATGCCCAGCGAACCAAGATCGCGTGCCATGGTCAGGCACATACCGGCGATGCCCGCTTTGGCCGCGGTGTAGGCGACCTGACCGATCTGGCCCTCGAACGCCGCGATCGACGCGGTGTTGATGATGACGCCACGTTCGTCGTCTTCCGGTTCGTTTTTGCTCATGTGGTCTGCCGCCAGCCGGCTGATGTTGAACGTGGCGATGAGATTGAGGTCGATCACCGACTGGAAGGATTCGAGGTCGTGCGGACCGGATTTCGACATCGTCCGCTTAGCGATGCCACCACCGGCCGTCGTCACGGTGACGTGCAGGCCACCGAGAGCGTCGACCGCGGACTGCAGGGTCTCCTCGGTACCGCTGAAATCGGTGACGTCGATCGGATAGAACGAGCCGCCTATACCGGCGGCGACGTCCTTGCCGTCCGAGCCTTCGCGATCCAGTACCGCCACACTCGCCCCGCGGGCGGCCAGCAGTTCGGCGCTGGCCCGGCCCATGCCCGAGGCGCCGCCGATGACGACCACCTTCTTGCCGTTGATCTCCATCCAAACCTCCTTGTCTGATTCGTTGCCAGCACGCTATCGCGAGGACCTGCGGACTTGTCGGTCAGGCATGCCAAGCTGAGCTGTGCTGCTGATTGACGTCGCGACGACCTCAGCTGATGTCGGCGGCTCCGCTGCGCGGCGGGCCAAAATCACCCGCATCGCCGAGCTGCTCAGCCACGCCAAATCCGATCCCAAGCTGGTGGCCATTATCGTGTCGTGGCTCTCCGGGGAGCTGCCGCAACGCCAAATCGGCGTCGGCTGGGCGGCTTTGCGGTCATTGCCGCCGCCCGCGCGCCAGCCGAGCTTGACGGTTATCGGTGTCGACGCCGCCTTCGCCGCGATCGGCGCGGTATCGGGCAAGGGCTCGCAGCTCCGCCGCGCCGAGTTGGTCGCCGAATTGTTCACGTCCGCAACCGAAACCGAGCAGACGTTTCTGCGGCGGCTGCTGACCGGCGAGCTGCGCCAAGGCGCGCTGGCCGGCGTGATGGCCGATGCAGTCGCCGCCGCCGCGCAGATCCCCGCGGCCTCGGTGCGACGCGCGGCGATGTTGGGCGGGGACCTGCCGTCGGTCGCAGCAGCGGGTCTGACCGGTGGGACGGTCGCACTGGACGCCTTCACCCTGCGAGTGGGCCGGCCGGTCGGCCCGATGCTGGCGCAGACCGCCGCCGGCGTCACCGAAGCGCTCGAAAAGCTCGGTGGTACGGCAATTTTCGAGGCAAAGCTGGACGGCGCGCGGGTGCAGGTGCATCGGCGGGGTGACCACGTCGCCGTGTACACCCGTAGTCTCGACGACGTCACCGCCCGGCTGCCCGAAGTGGTGGAGGCAACCCTGGCGTTGCCGGTGGCCGACCTGATCGCCGACGGCGAGGCGATCGCGTTACGCGCCGACGGCAGGCCCCAGCCCTTTCAGGTCACCGGGTCGCGATTCGGCCGATCCGTCGATGTCGCGGCTGCCCGCGCGGCCCAGCCGCTGTCCGTGTTCTTCTTCGACATCTTGCATCGCGATGGCGTCGACCTGCTCGACGCACCGGCCAGTGAACGGACCGCGGTGCTCGACGACATCGCGCCGCGGCAGAACCGGGTCGATCGGCTGGTCACCTCGGATCCGGTCGCGGCCGCCGACTTCCTGGCAGCGACGCTGGCTGCCGGACACGAGGGCGTGATGGCCAAGTCGCCGACCGCACCCTACGAGGCCGGCCGCCGCGGCGCCGGCTGGCTGAAGGTCAAACCGGTACACACCCTGGACCTGGTAGTGCTGGCTGTCGAGTGGGGCTCGGGACGGCGTCGCGGGAAGCTGTCCAACATTCACCTGGGCGCCCGCGACCCGGCCACCGGCGGCTTTGTGATGCTGGGCAAAACCTTCAAGGGCATGACCGACGCGATGCTGAACTGGCAAACCGCGAGGTTTCACGAGCTGGCCGTGGGTGCCACCGACGGTTACGTCGTCCAGCTGCGACCCGAGCAGGTGGTAGAGGTGGCGTTCGACGGCGTGCAGCAGTCGTCGCGCTACCCCGGTGGTGCCGCGCTGCGCTTCGCTCGGGTAGTGCGATACCGCGACGACAAGGGACCAGACCAAGCCGACACCATCGACACCGTGCGTGAGCTGCAGGCGGGTTAAGCTGGCCGACGGCCCCGTTCACCGTGTCGACACGGCATGTTAAACGGGTACCACCTGATCTTTAGTCGCATAGGGTGCCGCTGACGTGGCGGGTCATGGAGGGAGCGCCGTGGCAGCAGCACCGCACGACACGGCGGGCCCCGACGCGCATCGACGGGTGTCTGAGCTACCTCCACACCGACGCTGACCTGCCGCCCGTCGCGATTATCGACCGCTCGCCCATCCGCACCAGGCACAAGATCACCTTCGGGATCATCGCTGTATTGGGCGCCGTGGCCTGGGCGGTCATCGCCTTCGTCCGCGGCGAGACGGTCAGCGCAGTGTGGTTCGTGGTCGCCGCGCTCTGTACGTACGTCATCGCCTACCGGTTCTATGGGCGGCTGATCGAGACAAAGATCGTCCAGCCCCGCGACGACCACGCCACGCCTGCCGAAGTCCTGGAAAATGGCATCGATTACCTGCCGACCGATCGGCGCGTGCTTTTCGGTCACCATTTCGCCGCCATCGCCGGAGCAGGCCCGTTGGTGGGTCCGGTGCTGGCCACCCAGATGGGCTACCTGCCCTGTGCGATCTGGATCATCGTCGGCGCCGTGCTCGGCGGTTGCGTGCAGGACTACCTGGTGTTGTGGATCTCCACCCGGCGGCGTGGCCGCACCCTTGGCCAGATGACCCGCGACGAGCTCGGCGCCGTCGGGGGTGCCGCTGCACTAATCGGGTCCTTCGCCATCATGGTGATCATCATCGCGGTGCTGGCGTTGGTGGTGGTGCGCGCGCTGGCGCAAAGTCCGTGGGGCGTCTTCTCGATCGCGATGACCATCCCGATCGCCATCTTCATGGGCTGCTATTTACGGTTCATCCGCCCCGGGCGAATATCCGAGGTGTCGCTGATCGGCGTCGCGCTGCTGCTGCTCGCCGTCGCTGCTGGCGACTGGGTCGCCGAAACCCGTTGGGGCGCATCGTGGTTTAACCTCTCGCCGGTCACGTTGTCCTGGCTCGTGATTGGCTACGGTTTCGCGGCGTCGGTGCTGCCGGTGTGGTTGCTGCTTGCACCACGCGACTACCTCTCGACGTTCATGAAGGTCGGCACCATCGCCTTGCTCGCCGTCGGGATCCTGATCGCCCGCCCGGCCATGCACGCTCCGGCGATCTCGAGCTTCGCCGCGCGTGGCAACGGCCCGGTGTTCGCCGGCTCGCTGTTCCCTTTCCTGTTCATCACGATCGCCTGTGGGGCACTATCGGGCTTCCACGCGTTGATCTCCTCCGGCACAACGCCCAAGCTGCTGGAGAAGGAAAGCCAGATGCGCCTGATCGGCTACGGCGGCATGCTCACCGAGTCGTTCGTCGCCATCATGGCATTGATCACCGCGTCGATGCTCGATCAGCACCTGTACTTCACTCTCAACGCGCCGGCCGCGCAGACCGGCGGTATCGCGACCACGGCCGCGGACTACGTCAACGGCCTCGGTTTGCCTGGTGCGCCGATCACCGGCGACCAGATCCGCGGCGCCGCCGCCAGCGTCGGTGAGCGTTCTATCGTGTCACGCACCGGCGGCGCCCCCACCCTGGCCTTCGGCATGTCGCAGATCCTGCACCAGGTGTTCGGCGGTGCGGCCCTCAAGGCGTTCTGGTACCACTTCGCGATCATGTTCGAGGCCTTGTTCATTCTGACCACCGTGGATGCCGGCACCCGGGTCGCGCGTTTCATGCTTTCCGATGGTCTGGGCAATCTGGGCGGGCCACTGGCCAAACTGCGCAACCCGAGCTGGCGTCCCGGCGCGTGGGGCTGCAGCCTGGCCGTTGCCGCGGCGTGGGGCAGCATGCTGCTGCTCGGTACGACTGACCCGCGTGGCGGCATCAACACGCTGTTTCCGCTGTTCGGTATCGCCAACCAGCTATTGGCCGCGATGGCGCTGACGGTCGTCACCGTCATCGTCATCAAGAAGGGCTATCTGAAGTGGGCATGGATACCGGGTGTTCCACTGCTATGGGCTCTGGTTGTCACATTGACGGCCTCGTGGCAGAAGATCTTTTCGTCAGATCCCAACGTGGGCTACTGGACTCAGCATTTCCAATACGTAGCCGCCAAAGCATCGGGTAAGACGGCGTTCGGTTCGGCGAAGACACCTGATCAGCTCGCAACCGTGATCAGAAACA
Organism: uncultured Actinomycetota bacterium; assembly: GCA_963743145.1. Classification (GTDB taxonomy): domain Bacteria; phylum Actinomycetota; class Actinomycetes; order Mycobacteriales; family Mycobacteriaceae; genus Mycobacterium. The sequence goes on from CAVUOR010000003.1 coordinate 330,422, forward strand.
CCGTTATCCAGGGCACGCTGTCCGTCCTGTTCGCCACTGTCGTTGTCATTGTGCTTGCCGCCGCAATTATCGTGACATTCGGAGCAATTCGCGGTGGTGGTATGCCGCTGACCGAAGACGAGCCAGTGCGGTCTAGGAGATTCGCGCCATCCGGCTTGGTCCCTACGGCCGCAGAACGGGAGGTACAAAGACAATGGGAGGCCTTGCGCCTAGCGCCGTCGGGGCAAGCCGGTTCCGCCGTATCGCCGGCGAAATCAGGCAGCTTGATGGGTGACACCCATTACCGGCGTTACCTCGAGTATTGGCAACGCGCGCATGCCGGCGAACCCGTGCTGTCCGAACGGGGCTATTGGCGACAGCGATACAGCGCGGATGGCGGCGCGCGGTGCTGCTAACGAGATCGCGATCTGCCGATACCGGCCGCCGCCAACCGAATTCACAGCTGTCGCAGAACAGCCGGATCCCGAGAAGGCCGGACTGGTGTCAATAACAACCGATCGCAAGGCCCGCCTCTTCAAGCGCGACTCGCAGGTGCCAGGCGCGCGGCTGTTCCGCCGGTTAACTGGGTCGTCTGCGGTGCCGGTGAAGCAAGCCGAATCGGACGTTGACACAGCGACGCGCGAGACCCGCGACCGTTGGCTTACCTACGCGCGCTGGGTGGCGGTCAGCAGCTGGGCCGTTGTCGTGGTCTACCGGACCGTGACCGAGGGGCTCGCCTTCAATCGCGAACTGTTGCTGCTCTACATCGCCACCGGGCTTATCGCCGCGAGTATCGGTCGCGGTCGCAAAGTATTCGCGGTCGTCTGCGATTGGCTGCCGTTCGCGCTTTTCCTGCTGCTCTATGACCTTAGCCGGGGAGCAACAGCGTTGCTCGGAGCCCCCACGCTGTGGAAATTCCAGGTCGACGCAGACCGGTGGTTGTTTTCGGGACCGTCCCGACGGTCTGGTTGCAGGAGCACATCAAGATGGCGCAACCACCCTGGTGGGAAGTGATCATCAGCAGCATCTACATGTCGTTTTTCATCCTGCCTTATGCGGTCGCCGGAGTGCTCTGGCTGCGCAACCGGAGCGATTGGGCAGCGTTTGTCCGGCGGTTCGTGACGTTGTCCTTCGCCGCGCTCATCGTCTACGTCGTTCTGCCGGCGGCGCCGCCGTGGGCGGCCGCTCGCTGCACCCCGGCCGACATCGTCGGCGGCCCGTCCAATCCGCGATGCATGTTCAGAAGTCCCGCGGGTGTCCGCGACGGTGGGCTGCTGGGAGCGATGCACACCAGCCAGCCCGGTGCCCACCACTTCGTTGAGCGGATCTCCACTCGCGGCTATGGAACGCTGCATCTGCAATCGGCTGGCGCGCTGGTCAACTCGCAGCAGTTCAGCGTGAATCTGGTCGCGGCAATTCCGTCTCTGCACGCCGCATTGACCGCAATGGTCTCGGTGTTTCTGTGGCGCCGTGTCAAGGCCAAGTGGCGCCCGCTGTTGGTGGCTTATCCGTTGGCGATGGCCTTCGTGCTGGTGTACTCCGCCGAGCACTTCGTGATTGACATCCTGCTGGGTTGGGCATTCGCAGCGATCGTGCTGCTGGTCATCGGTCGTCTTGAGTCGGCGTGGGCCCGACACCGCGCGTCGAAGTCAGCCATCGTCGACCCGGCTGAGCCAGCCGGCGATCTTGCTGGCGGCCTCACCGTAGAAGGTGCGGTAGACGCGGTCGGCGACGTAGCCGATATGGGGGGTGGCCACCACATTGTCCAACGAGCGCAGCGGGTGCCCAGCCGGCAACGGCTCGGTGCCGAAGACGTCGAGGCCGGCCCCGCGGAGTCGGTGCGATCGCAAGGCGTCGACGAGAGCAGTCTCGTCGACGATTGGGCCGCGGGATGTATTGACTAGCAACGCTGTGGGTTTCATCAGTCCCAACTCGCCGGCGCCAACCAAGCCGCGGGTCCGCTCGCTGAGCACCAAATGGATCGTCAATACGTCGGCGCGGCTGAACAATTCGTCTTTGGACACGTATGTCGCCCCGGACTGTTCGGCGGCCTCCGGTGTCAGGTTCGTGCTCCACGCGATGACATCCATCCCGAACGCCGTCCCGACCCGCGCCACCCGCGTTCCGATCCGCCCCAACCCCAGCACGCCCAGCACCGCCCCGCCCAGTTGACGACCAACCGACGTCTGCCACCCATCGCCGCGCACTGACAGGCACTCGTCGACGATCTGGCGCGCGGTGGCGAGGATCAGCGCCCAGGTCAGTTCCACCGTCGACTCCACGTAGCCGCCGGTGGTGCTGACGTAGATGCCGCGTTGCTTGGCGGCTTCGACGTCGATCGAAGCGTTGAATGGACCGGTCGAGGCGATCATCTTCAGCCGTGGCAGACGCTCGATGACGCTACGCGGCAACGGGGTGCGCTCACGCATCACGCACACTACGTCGAACGGTGCCAGCCGCTCGACCACGGCGTTCTGGTCGGCGAGATGATCAGTGAACACAGTGATGTCGGCTTGCGCCGCGACCTCCGACCAGTCGGCCATGCTCAACGCGACATTCTGGTAGTCATCGAGGATCGCGACCCGCATGGTGCCAATGTCCCACACCTGGTTTGAACCGCCCCTCGGGCCGGGTATTCCGTCCGACACGAAGCATTAATGGCTATCGAGTCACATGAGCAGGGAGCAGCGGGCATGAGCGCTACCGACAAAGCGAAAAACAAAATCGACGACCTTGGCGGCAAGGCCAAAGAGGCTGTCGGCAAGGCCAGCGGAGACGACAGCACCAAGAACGAAGGGAAGCTCGACCAGGCGAAGTCCAGCCTCAAAGACGCCGGCGAGAAAGTGAAGGACGCCTTCAAGCAGTAAGCCACAACGAGCTAGCACGAACAGGACGGCCACCGGAGGAAGCGACCCCGGTGGCCTTCCGTTTGTCGGCTAGTGCTCACCCGAGGCATCGCTTTCTACCGGCTCGTTGACGCCAAATATGAACGGCGCGAACACGACTTCGCGGCCGTCGGGATCGCGGTACGTGACGGCTCCGGTCGCGGCCCAATACGGATGGGACTCCGCGGGCTGTATGCCGGCCCTCGAAAGCCGGGCCGTCGCGTGCCGCTGTGCAGCTGCATCGGGAAAGTACAGGCACAGCTGCTCACCAGCGTCGACTGCCACGGGTGCGTCGGCCTTCACGATCTCGAAAGTCAACGAAGATCCTGGCAGCCCGAAGATCGCGCCCGTGCTGCCGTAGCTGTCCCCGAATGTGGCGCACAGCGGCAGTCCGACAAGGTCGCGGTAAAACCGAACGGTTGACTCGAAATGCGCGGAGCGACGGGCGAAACGGATCGCGCCGATCAAGGCCAATTCGTCCGGCCAGCCCGTCGACGGCCGGGGCGGTTGTTGCGTCATGGCATCGACGTTAGAACCTGAACCGCAGTTCAGGTCAAGCGTCGAATGGTTGACGTCATGCCGCGAGGAGAAGTAGACAGTCTCATGCCCAACCCGATATCCACCTGGCTTATCACCGGCTGCTCGACCGGGCTGGGCCGCGCGCTCGCCGAAGCCGTTATCGGCGCCGGCCACAACGCCGTCGTCACCGCACGCAACGTCACCAGCGTTGCCGATCTGGCCGACACCGCAGCCGAACGTGTGCTACCAGTCGCCCTCGACGTCACCAAGCCCGATCAAGTGGCCTCGGCCGTACAGCAGGCTCAAAAGCGATTCGGCAGCGTCGACGTCCTGGTCAACAACGCCGGCTACGGTTACCGCGCCGCCGTCGAGGAAGGCGACGACGCCGACGTGCGCACCCTGTTCGAAACGCACTTCTTCGGCACCGTCGCGATGATCAAGGCCGTCCTGCCGGACATGCGCGCCCGCCGCGGCGGCGCCATCGTCAACATCTCCTCGATCGGCGCCCAGTTGACCCCGGTGGGATCGGGCTATTACTCGGCAGCCAAGGCCGCGATCGAAGGTCTCAGTGGAGCGCTGCGCGGTGAGCTCGCCCCTCTTGGCATCTCGGTCACCGTCGTTGAGCCCGGCGCCTTCCGCACCGACTTCGCCGGACGCTCGCTCGTCGAGTCGGCCACGGTGATCGACGACTACGCCGCGACCGCTGGGCAACGTCGCAAGGAGCACGACACCATGCACGGCAACCAAACCGGCGACCCCGTCAAGGCCGGCGCCGCAATCATCGCCGCCGTCGAATCACCTGAGCCTCCGGCATTTCTGCTGCTGGGGGCCGACGCCCTTGCCGCCTACCGCTATGTCGCCGACGCGCGTGCGAAGGAGATCGCGAACTGGGAACAGCTGACGACCAGCACCGACTTCGACTCCTGAACGGCTCCGGCTGGGTTAGCGTCGGAGAATGCCGGAGATAGACCTCGAAGCCCTGTCGACTCCCGAGCATGGGTACACGGTCGACGACAGAGATGACGACGACCCGGTCTTGCTCGATCAGGACGGCCATCACATCGACACGTGGCGCGAGCGATACCCCTATGACCACCGGATGCCGCATGACGAATACGAGCACTTGAAGCGGCGGCTGCAAATTGAGCTGCTGAAGCTGCAGAAACATGCGCAAACGCACCGGTGCCCGCCACGTGATCGTGTTCGAGGGTCGTGACGCGGCAGGAAAGGGCGGCACCATCAAGCGATTCATGGAGCACCTCAACCCGCGGGCCGCACGAGTCGTCGCGCTGGAGAAGCCGACCGAAGGCGAAAAGACGCAGTGGTACTTCCAGCGCTACGTAACTCACCTGCCGATCGCCGGCGAGATGGTGTTGTTCGACCGGTCCTGGTACAACCGCGCCGGCGTCGAAAAAGTGATGGGCTTCTGCACACCTGAGCAACACGCCGAATTCTTGCGGCAGGCACCGTTCTTCGAGCAGATGCTGGTCAATGACGGCATCAGGCTGACCAAGTTCTGGTTCTCGGTGTCACCCGCCGAGCAACGCACCCGCTTCGCCGTGCGGCTAGTGGACCCGGTGCGGCAGTGGAAGTTTTCGCCGATGGACATGGAGTCGATCGACAAGTGGGACGCCTACACCGCGGCCAAGGAGGAGATGTTCGGTGCGACCGATACCGACATCGCTCCGTGGATCGTGGTCAAAAGCAACGACAAGAAACGAGCCCGCATCAATGCCATGCGATATGTGCTCGCCAGGTTCGACTACGACGACAAGGACGATGAGGTTGTGGGTGAGCCGGATCCGTTGATTGTCGGCCGTGCGCTGGCCGACTGAGTCATTCTTGGCGTATGCATCTGATCAACGGAGTTCGTGACCCGGCGACCAGCTTTCCACTGAGCACGGTTGTGGACGACGCGGGCGAACGTCGGCAGGCCACCCGCGCCGTCGCCGTCAGCGCAGTAGGGCTGGCGCTGACCGGCCTGGTCGAATTGACCATTGCGTTGGTGTCGGGATCGGTAGCGCTGCTGGGCGATGCGCTGCACAACTTGTCGGACGTCTCGACCAGCGCCCTGGTATTCGTCGGGTTCAGGGCATCGCGTCACCTTCCCACCGAGCGCTATCCCTACGGCTACGAGCGTGCCGAAGACCTCGCCGGAATAGGTGTGGCGCTGGTGATCTGGGGCAGCGCTCTGGTCGCCGGCTTTGAAAGCGTCGACAAGCTAGTCCGCCACGGCGGCACCGCTCACTTGGGCTGGGGCATCGCCGCGGCAGCTGTGGGGATCGCAGGCAATCAGCTGGTGGCGCGCTACAAATTGGCGGTGGGGCGGCGGATCCGGTCCGCAACCATGGTGGCCGACGCTAAGCATTCGTGGCTGGATGCGTTGTCTTCGGCTGGGGCGATGCTGGGTCTGATCGGTGTCGCGCTTGGTTGGGCTTGGGCTGACGCGATCGCTGGAATCATGGTTACCGGATTCATCTGTCACGTCGGCTGGGAGGTGAGCAAGGATATCGCTCACCGTCTACTCGATGGCGTGGACCCGGACATCATCACGGTCGCCGAGACCGTGGCCACCACGGTTCCCGGAGTCCAGCATGCGCACGCGCGAGCCCGCTGGACCGGACGGACGCTGCGTGTGGAGGTGGAAGGCTTCCTCGACCCGGATACGCCGCTCGCTGCGGCCGATCAAATGGGTCGCACGGTGGCCGCCGCACTGGCGGCACAAATTCCGGACATGCACAGCTTCACCTGGACCGCGCGAGCCGCTTAGGCCTACCGATCGGCCTGCCGAAGCGGTGTCGTTCCATCGTCGATCCGCTTCGTATCTGGTCGCCTCACGGCATACTGATCAGGCAAAACCACGACCGGAGACAACGTGCAAAAGCTATTCGTTTCGTATGCCCGTACGAACAGGCCAGAAGTCGACCAGTTAGTTGAGCACCTCTCTATCATGGGATATGAGACATGGGTGGATGTTTCACTGCGCGGCGGTCAGGATTGGTGGGAGGAAATCCTGGACCGCATCACGAACAGTGATGTGTTCATCACGGCGGTCTCAGAAGCCAGCTTGAAGTCCACAGCCTGCGGAAGAGAACTCGATTGGGCTGAGTCGCTCGGCAAGCCGGTGCTTCCCGTACTGATCGAGGCACTGCCCGCGACGGCGTTGCCGCGGCGGATCTCACGTCGACAAATTATCGATTATTCCCAACCCGCAGAACGGGATCGAGCGGCGCTGCGACTTCAGGGCGGTCTCGGGACGCTTGACCGCGCGCCCGCGCTGCCGGAGCCACTACCCGAGCCGCCCGACCCTCCGCTGTCGTATCTGACCGACCTTGTCGATCTGGTGAGCAAACCGACAGCCATCAGCCACGACGACCAGCATCAGATCGTCATTCAACTCGAGCAGGGGCTCAATGCGTATGACCCGGAAGAACGGCGGGGGGCCAGCGACATTCTCGACCGGCTCAGCAAGCGCCCCGACCTGTATGCCGACGTCGACCGCACCATCACCCGCCTGAGAAAACTGGGCCCCCAGCCGCCACCCCCGGTTACCGAAGAAGACACGACGACACCTTCTGATGAAGTCAGCGCTGAGACTGCGCCGAGCACGAGCGAGCCTCCGCCTACCCGCCGGCGCACAGAATCGATCGTCGATACACCTGCTTCTGATAGGACCCGCGCATTTGCCCAGCCAGGCGAACGCCCGTCGACCCAGCCAACGCTGATGTCGTCGTCATACCGGGATGGGCAGAAGGCACCGCTCTCGCCTGGGAACCGGATGACGGCAGCACTCATCGACGCGATTCCGGTGTTGGCAATTTTTGGGGTCGCAGTGCTCATTGCGGTCTTGACGGGCGACGAGTGGTGTTATTACTCCTGCGAGACGCACCTAGCCGTGATAGGTGCCGTCGCACTGATCGTCGCGGCATTCACCGCGCTGGGATACATGGCCTGGAACTGGCTATACCGGCAAAGCCGCACAGGTGCCACCGTTGGCCAGGCTGCGTTGAAGATCAAGATGCTCGATGGGGCAGGCCAGCCACCCGGGTTCCGCAGCACGCGAATCGCGCGACTGGGGGTATTCGTGTTTGCGACGGCGTTGTTAGGACTATTGGCCAGCATTCAATTGACGGGCTGGGCTATCGGTGGTGACTCCAACATTTTCTCGGTGGTTTCGACGGATATCGCGCCTTGGTGAGCTGAGGATCGAGGATTCTCGTCATCCCAACACAACTCGAGGTGCGCGATGAAGCGCTGTGCTTGCAAACGCGAAAAGTATAAGCACCGATGCTAGGGCCCAGGCCGATCCAGCCAAGTGTTGCAAAGGATTCCACAGCCGTTCCCGCTCATCGTAGCTCGGCAGAAACGTCCAAGGGGCCACCACCGTGATGACCGCCACCGTCGCTCCGATGAGCAGGTCGCTCGCAGCGCGGGTACGCGTCCAGCGGATAAGAAAATATGTCGCCGCCGCTGAAAGCCATACCCAGTGATGATTCCAAGACACTGGCGAGCAGAGCACGCCGGCCAGCGCGGCGGCGAGCATCGCAGCACAGGCGTCGCCGCGACGGTAATTGACCGCGATCGCGACTGCTGCGATTGTCAGCAGGAGCATCGTCGCCGTTGCCCAAAGCTGTCCGCGCACCGAATCCAGTCCAGCTACTCGCACGATGACGCCCCATAGCGACTGGTTCGAGGCCAACTCGAGGTCGCCGACCCGCGTCTGTAGGGCCGGCAACGACCTGAAGTACTGGACACTGTTGGCGGGCAGGCTGATCCAGCTCGCCAGCGTCGCCAACATTGCGGTCACCGACGACACGACTGCCGCTCGCCATTGGCGGGTCAGAAGGAAGTACCCGATGAATAAGACCGGCGTGAGCTTGACTGCGACCGCCAGGCCGACTAACAACCCGCGCGGCCACCGAACTGAGGGCACCAAGACGTCAACTGCGACCGCGGCCGCCAGAATGAGGTTGATCTGCCCGTAGCTGAAATTGGTCTGCACAGGCTCGCTCATCACGAAACTCACCGCTGACACGAACAGCACGATTCGGGTCGTGGGGCGCGCCGATGCTGCCCACCGACGCCAGTCGCCAAGCCGTCCCCACCCGCCCCGTACCGACACAACCACCGCGAGGAAGAGGATCGCGCAGGCGGCGAGGTTCAGCGCGACCATCACCGTCTTGGCCGCCACCAGCGGCATGACCGCGAAGGGAACAAAAATTAGCGCGGCGAAGGGCGGATAGGTGAAGGGTAGGCCATTCGGCGAATGGTTCATCTGTGCGAAATCGGGTGCGTAGAGGGACGAATCGCTCAAAACGGCCCGCCCGCTAGCGCGGTAGACGAGCAGGTCAATGCAGCCGAGGTTATTTTGGAAAATCGCCAACAGTTCCACCGCGAAAGACAGCTGCAGCAGAAACACCGTCACCCACAGCGCACTTGTCGCTGCCACCTTCCCCGCAGTCTCCCAACGGGAACCGAGCTGCTCGGCCGGATCCTGCGTGGGGGCTAAACCCGTGTCACTGATTCTCTGAGTCCCCTCGGCCGTTTCTCCTCGGCGGGTAGTCGCCGCGGCACGTTGCGCAGCCGGCGCATCGCTCCGGTGGCGGATCGCAGCAAGTGTGCCGCCCGTACTGTTTGGGATAGCGTAAAGGCCGACGGAGCCGATAACCTCAGGGGTCGCATCGTGTCCTTCGCACCCAGGAGGTGCCACCATGGCAAAACCCGAGACGTCGGACGGGCGGACCAGGCTGGAATACATTCTCGACGTTGCCCTCGAACCGGACTGTGAACGACAGTGGCCGCAAATGGGCGAGGTTGTTCGCGGGAGCGCCCTCATCGCCGACGTCGAGGGCAACTTCCCCGAACTCACCCTCGAAGTCGGCCGACGCCTACGCCTCGACGGCGACATCGTTGTGGCCGAGTGGACATGCGATTATGGCGACGGCCGCCTGTACCGCAATGTCACTATCGCCGAGCTGGAGCATGGCAAAGCTCGACGCGTCACCGACTATTGGGGTGAGCCCGTCGCGACACCCCAATGGCGCCAACACATGACAGACCGGCTCGACATGCCGGACGACGGCATTTGGAAAGATCACCAACATCTCTCGCACTACTGACTCGGCTGTAGTTGGACAGTGGACTCGTGACAACACGCCAGCCCGGTGACCGCTTGCCGATCCCGGCTGAGGTCACCGAGCTCACGCCGGAGTGGTTCAGCCTAGTATTGGGTACCACCGTCACCGCAGTTGATGTGATGGACGCCCACTCGGGCACCACCGGCCGAGCGCTTGTCCAGCTCAGCGCCAAGGGCGCGGTGCCCGACACCCTGTTCGTCAAGCTGCAGCCATTTAGTGAAGATCAACGCAAGTTGATTCGACAGGTCGGACTGGGCGTGGCCGAGGCGCGGGTGTACGCCAACATCGGTGGCGAACTGCCAGTTAGGGTCCCGCGGGTGTGGCACAGCGCCTATAACTCGGCAGATGGCGCATTCGTGATGGTGCTTGAGGACTTGGGCGCGTCAGGTTGCCGGTTTCCCACCACCGACGATGACGACATCCTGGACGTGGCACGTTCCACGGTCGAGGAGCTGGCGAAGCTACATGCCGCCTATCGCGACCGGGACTTGTCGTGGTTACCGACACCTGAGGGCATGCGACGCAAGCCCGACGATCCGGCGGTGGCGGCTCGTCGCACGATGTTCATCAAACTGGCGCTCGACCAGTTCGGCGCCGAAATGCCGCCCGTTTTCCGACGCCTCGCCGAGTTGTACATCGAACGCTTCTTTGACGTGGTCGGTCTATTCGGTCAGGGCGAGCACACGCTGATCCACGGCGACAGCCACATCGGCAACCTCTTCGTGGACAACAGGCGAACCGGCTTCTATGACTGGGCGGTAGCCGGCCGCGGACCGGGGATGCGGGACCTCGCCTACTTCATGTGCAACTCGGTCCCCACCGAATTGCGGCGCGAAGCGCAGGACGACCTACTCAGTCTCTATCGGCGCGCCTTGGAGTCGCACGGCGCAACTTTGGATGAAGCCACCGCCCGCGACCAGTACCGCCTATTTTCGGTCTACTCGTGGATAGCTGCCGCCTCGACCGCAGCTATGGGATCCACGTGGCAGCCGATCGAGATCGCGAGACCGGCGATGGTCCGGACCACCGAAGCCATCGACGATCTCGATGCCGTGGGGCTGCTAGAAGAACGGCTCTAGGCTTTGCCGATCAACACGTCATGAATCATTGAGGCCATTGATGGGCCCCATTCCGAGGTGTCGCCGGTGCCAGTCCAATATTCCTCAGCGACAAGGACTTCAACCCCGCCTCGATACGCCGTCCAGGACAGGATCTGGCCGACGGCGGCCCGGTAGCCCACTGGATTACCCGAATTGTCATGACAGCGCCGGCGGTTCGATAAGCCCCTCGATGGTGCCATGCAGCACACTGCGGCTGCCGTCGGGCAAGACACGACGCGCCACGAGGAACTCGCTGCCCATCCACCCGTGGCGGATGTACTTGCCGAACCGGAGCCGCGTCCCAGGCGCACCCGACGCAGCGGGCAGCATCTTGATCTTCTCCAGCGCTTCTTTGACACCCAGTCCCGACAGAGGCCGAGCATTGGCCAATGCGATCGCCATCATCCGCCCGACGTCGTAGCAATACAGCGGCCAGAAGTACTCGGGGCGATGGCCGTAACGAGCTTCGAACCGATCGAGGAACTCCTTGCCGACCTGGTTGCGCTCGTCATACTGGTCGAGGCCGATCCAGCCGGCGAGTTGCTGACGCCACCACGTGCTCGTCGCGGCGAACTCGAATGCGGTTGTGGTGTAACGCGGTGGCATCCAACCGATGTCCCGTAGCGCGTCGTTCATGCCGACGATGCCGAGGCCGAACCCGACGTGCATGATCCCGTCGGGCTTGTCGGCCGCCAGCACAGCCATGGCAGCGCGCTTGTCTGACTGGACTTGCGGAATGGCCACTTCGGCGGTGATGCGCAAGTCGGCGTCGGCGCAGGCCGCCCGGGTGGTCCGGAGGTACTCGGTGCCGATCAAAGAGTCTTCGAACGCGATGCCCACGGTGCGGCATCCGTCAAGCACGGCAACCGTCGCCATGATGATCGGTTCTTCCTCCATCGATCCGGCCGGAAGCCCGAAAACCCACTCCCCCAGCATGGTTTCGCTGGCGCCCATCGTGATGCAGGCCACCTCGGCGGCTTCCTCGACATGGCGACGCAGCGCCACGCCATTTTCCGATACCCATGGGCCGAAGATCACCAGCGCATCCTCCGCGAGGAGCTCATCAAACGCTTCACGGACCGCCCGGAACGATCCGTTGGGCAGGCCCTGAACGGCCCGTACCACGAACTCCACCGGTCGCTCGAGGATCCCCTGCTCGGTGTATTCGTCAAAGACGAGCCGCAGGGAGGCGAGGATGTTGTCATCGAAGGCTCCACCGTTGTCCAGGTAGTCGATGAGTAAGCCAACCCGGGCCGGGCTCACGTCGGCGGCCATGCGTGCCTCCTCTGTTCGACGCCGTATCGCCCAGATGGTAAGTCTGCAGAACCGGGACCCGGGATCAAACGGATATTTGCACAGGTCGGAGCGTCGTCGTCGATCAGCCCAGCTACTTCGTAATATCAGTTGGGATGCTTAGTCAGCGGGAGCGAATGCTCAGCGGGGCCTTGTATAGAGCCGATGATCCCGATCTCGTAGCGGGCCGGCAGGCATGCCAACGATTACTCGACGTTTTCAACGCAACTGGGCCCGATGACGACGCTGTGAGGCGACAGCTGCTGGGCGAATTACTCGACTCGTTCGGCACCGGCTCGGTCATACTCCCGCGATTTCAGTGCGACTACGGCACGTACATAACGATCGGTGCAAACACCTTTGTCAACTATGACTCGATCATGCTGGACTGCGCGCCGATCATCATTGGCCGCGACGTATCAATCGGGCCCCGCGTGCAGCTTCTCACGGCCCAGCATCCCGTCGACGGTCATGACGCCAGACGGGAAGGCTGGGAGTCATTGTCTGCCATCACAATTGGTGACAACGTTTGGATTGGCGCAGGGGTCATCGTCTGTCCCGGCGTGACGGTCGGCGAAAACTCGGTCATCGGCGCTGGCAGCATCGTCACCCAAGACGTGCCGGCTCACGTAGTTGCCGCGGGCAATCCGTGCCGCGTTATGAGGAAGATTCCGTAGGTCTTGGACATGTTCAACACCAAGGCGGTCTACATCAGCCACTGATCGGGTCGTCCTTACGCGTCTTCGACACCATGCCCACACCTGCACCCACCGGCGACCTCGGCGCCGACATCGTCGACCTCGCCAACGCGTCTCGCTCCACGGCCACTGGCCAACCCCAGGTCGCCACCCTGTTGCTGACGCGCCAGCTTGGCTCGATGACCGGACTAGCGCTCACCGACGCCGCGCTCGGCGTGCTGCGCGCGGCATGCTTCAATCCCGATCAGGCGGTCCACGCCTTCAGAAGCGTGTTCGCCTTCCTTGTCGGCACCGTGCTACGAGAATCATCGATCGGGCCCACCTTCAGCGGTCAAAACCTGGGCGGGCTCCGCGAACGACAAGCCGAACTCGCCCCCGCTGGTTTACAACACGCGGCGGAGGCCACCCACCAGTTGGCGATCTGCGACCACGACCAGGAGTTTCAATTTGGCATGAAGCTGCTCATCAACGGTCTTGAGCGACTTCGGCGCTAGCCGCGTCGCAGCCAAATACTCGAGAACCCAACGCCCGGCATGGATTTAAGAGCGACTGTGCAACGACCGCCGCCCGGCGGAGCCGCCACCACTGGGCGCCCGTCGGGCTGAGCGCTCTCCCAGGTGGACCAGATTCCCGCCGAGAAGGGTCCCGGTGCACCGCTTTGCTCGTAGTAGCCCTGCGGGTCATAGACTTTGGCGCTCGGCCACGGCCACGGACAAACCACCGACGTTGCCGCGCCCGACCATCGAGTGACGGCCGTGTACACCAGTCCGTAGGCCATGAAGGCAAGGTTGACGCCGACGAGCATTACGACGAACGAACCAAGCACCGGCCGGGATCGGAAGATCTTGGCCCGCCGCGCCAGCCTCTCGGCCACGGCGCGTCCGGTGTCGTCCCGATAGATCAACGCCGCGGCCGGAATCATCAGGATGCTGATGAGCGAGGATTGCCACAACAAGGGGAACTGCCAGCGCGTACCGACGAAGACCGACCCGAACGGGATGACTTGGGTGAACGTGTACAGACCGATGCGGACGCACAACTCTTCCATGGCGAAGTCGTAGACGAAGCCGAACACGAAGACCAGACCGGACAAGCTGATCAGCGGATGCCGCGACACGAACGAATCCGACGGAGCTGCGCGCTTGCAGGCGCCGTAGGATCCAGATCGCCGGGAAAAACGGCGGCACCACGAACATCGAGATGGCCGCAATGAACAGCGGCTCGACGGTCGGAGACAGCGACACGATCGGCCAGTCCTCGGGCCAGTGCCACAAGTCGGGGTTGTACGCCGCGAACGTCACCCAGTTCATGGGCGCGTCCAGCCACGCCAGCGTGGTGACCGCAATCGTCATCAGCAGATAGGGATGCTTGGGATGGCGGCGCCACAGGACGACGATCAGCGCGACGATGCTGACTAGCGCCAGGTAGCTGAATATCTCGATGGTCACGATCCAGTGGCCGTAGCCGAACAGCGGATCCGACAACGGGTGGGGACCACCGGTGTCGTTGGGGTTGCGGATCCGCGGAGAGACCGCGCCATAGCGGGCGTTGTGGATGATCAGCCCGAGTAGCACCACACCGACGGCGATCGCGCCACCAACCAGGTGAGCGTCTTGGACGGGCCTATCGAGCGTCGGCGTCACGGGTACTTGGGGCCCTGGCCACCGATACGCACCGAACACTTCGGGAACCACGATGCCGGGGGGTGCCTTGACCACGTAGGGGATCGCGCGGAGCGCCGAGATCCCCACGGCGACATAGCCTCCCGACACATTACCGAAGTGGGCGATGGGGTCGGTGTCGACACGGACCTCGGCGGCGATGTTAGGAACACCGTCGACACGGATCCGCACGGTGTGGCCGTCAAGCACCAGATCCCATTCCGGGATGTCGGCCGTGCAGGTCCAAAACTCTTCGACAACCAGGACGGGCTTGCCGTCGTGATACCCCGTCCAGGAAAGGATTTGGCCGACTACCGTGCCGGCCCGCAGCGTCGTGCAGTCCAGGGTTACGTCGTTGGGTGACACGGCAGTTCGGATGACGTGGCGTATCTTGTCGATGTGGACGCCAAGCGCGTCGGCCGCCGCGCCGATTGCCTGTTCGGATTGGGTCGACACGGCACGGAAGGCGGGCGACTCGACCGAGATCTCCTCGGGTCGCTTACCCATGCCCATCAGGTCGACGAGCATCCGCTCCTCTGGCACGTGCGAACAGTCGACGAACTGCTGGACGGTGATGGTGTCGACGCGCTGGCACAGGGCGGTCAGGCTGACCGCCAGCTTCTCCAGCATGAACCCGGGGTGCTCGCCGGCCGGGCAGAACCGCGAGTTCCCCGTCTCGCAGGCTTTGCGGATTCGCTCACTGACGTCGGAGCCAAGAGTCGGCAAATGCGCATATGACGTCACCGTGATCACGCTCTTGCCGGATTCAAGCAGCGCCACGATGTCGTCAGTGTTGGCGTCGAAACCGTAAGCCTTGCTTGCCGAATGCAACACCACGTCGGCATCAAGAGCCAGAATCGCCGCCTTGTCGTTGGTCGCCACGATCCCGGTGTCGGGCCGCCCCACCAAGGCTCCGGCGTCGACCCCCACTTTGTCGGGCGAGTAGACAAAGACCCCAACGAGCTCGAACTCGGGGTTATCGATGACCTCGGCGAGCTGAACCGACCCCACGGGACCGGTAGCCCATTGGATGACCCGGGTGGCTCTTCACCTCCGCTCAGACCTGTTGCGTGGCAAAGACATTCTTGGGAATGGTCAGGGGCAGGTCGACGGCGCTCAGTAGCCCGGGCGCGGCGTTGACGACGTAGGGCACGGCGTTGACGACGCGCATCGCGGTGGCCACCATCGCGCCGGCCCCGGAGGTCATGCGAGGCGATCCCGGCCCGACCGGGGTCGCGCAGGGTTGCCGCCAGGGTGCAGTCGATGTCGGGGTCGCCGGTGATCACCACGCGGTAGGACAGGTCGCCGATACCGGTCGGCCAGTCCGGAGCGACGCTGTGCGCCAGCCGCGTGACGTGTTCGACGATAATCGCCTCGCGACCGTCGACGACGCCGATCGCCTTCATCCGGATCGCGCCGCACGTTCCCGCCTCGACCGTACCCATCGCGACTTCGAGGGTCTCGTTGGTCACGGCGCGATCGAAGTCTTCGCGTATCTCCTTGACTTCGACACCCAAGGCGTCGCCGATCAACCGGAGCTGACCGCGCCCACTCACCGGCGATCGCCCCGGGGAATGAGATCCAGGGCTGGTAGTCCAGGGGTTGGCCGAATCCCAAGTCCATTGATCATGATGTCGGGCACGCCGTAGTCGTCGTACAACCCGATCTCATAGGAGTGGATCGTCTCGATCGAGGACGATTGCGTGGACAGGACGAGCGGCAGGTAGTCGGCGGCGAATCCGGGTTCGATGCCCGAGGCGTAGAGCGACACCTGTCCTTGTTTGGCCGCGGCGGCGAGTTGCTCACGCCACTCGGCAGGCTCGTAGGCGTGCGGGTTGACCAGCCGAGTCGTGCTGGTGGTGACGACGTTGATCCCCGCTTCGAGTAATTTCACGTAGTCCGGAATCGCTAAGGCATCGCGTTCAGGTCCGCTGGCCGCATAGATCACGCAGTCGGGTTTGAGCGCGATCAGAGCATCGGCGTCGTTGGTCGCTGCCACGCCGATCGGATCACCGTTGGCCAGCTCGCCGGCATCCTTGCCCACCTTGTCCTCGGAATGCACCCAGACTCCGACGAGGTCGAGGTCGGGGCGATTGGAGATGGTGCGAATCGCGATCGATCCGATCCCTCCGGTCGCCCACACCACCACGCGGTAGTTGCCTGCGGTCATTGCTTCCTCCTTGGTGGTGCTGTCTTCTGTGTTGTAGGTGATCTGGCGCCAGTTGCTTGCCTCGACGGCTTCGCTATCCGGTTTTGACCGGCAGCCGGGCCCAGCCCCGCACACTGGACGTCCGGCCCTGCTCGCGTGCTCGTAGTCAACTTCCCAGTCGGTCCACCGCTTGAAGACTTCCTCGAACGCGACCCGCGCTTCCAGCCGCGCCAGCGCGGAGCCGAGGCAGAAATGCAATCCCTGCCCGAAGCTCAAATGTCGCTCCCTTGCGGTGGATGTCGTAGCGGTCGGGTTCAGGAAAATGAGTCTCGTCGCGATTGGCCGACGCGTTGAGCAACAGCATGTAGGACCCCTCGGTCACGGTCTGCCCGTAAAGCTCGGCGTCCTGGGCGACGTAGCGCGCCTGCACCGGTGACGGCGGCTCGTAGCGCAGCGTCTCCTCGACCGCTGACGGGATCAGCGAAGCATCGGCGGCCAGTTCTCTTCTCTGGTCGGAGTTGTTACCGAGCAGCTCGCCCATGAACCCGATCAGCCGCGCGGTGGTTTCGCCACCCGCGCCGGCGATCATCGCGGTGTAGGCGATGACTTCGCCGCGGTCGAGGCGGCGCATGGTTCCGTCTGGTTCTTCTACTTGGGCATTGAGCAGTTCTGTCATCAGGTCATCGGAAGGATGCGTCGCCCTCCACTCGATGTAGTCGGCGAACTGTGCTATCGACTCTTCGAGGGTTGTCGTGCTGAGCAGGCTGCCATCGGATTCGACCGTGATGCTTTTGTCGTTGCGATCGCGGATCGATTGTTGGCCCTCCTCGGGGATACCGAGCAGGTAGCCGATCGTCCGCATAGGCATGATTGCGCCGAGGTCGTCGACGAAGTCGAATCCGTCCAAGTCGCGGAGCGGATCCAGTGCACGCGAACAGAGGTCACGCACCAGCCCTTCGACCGCCAACATGCGGCGGGGGGTGAAAACCCGAGACAACAGGCGCCGGTGCAGGTCGTGTAGGGGCGGGTCCTCCCACAGCAAGATGCCGGGTGGTATGTCGATGCCGCTGAACAAGACGTCGGCGGTGGTGCCTCGTCCCGAGCGATAGGTCTGCCAGTCGGGCAGTGCTTGTGCGACGTCGTCATAACGGCTCAGCGCATAAAAGTTGTACTTGTCGTTGAAGTACAGCGGGGCCTCGGCGCGCATCCGTTGCCAGATGGGATACGGATCGTCGTCGATAGCGTGGTCGAACGGGTCGTAATACAGCTCGTCCGTCGAATTACTGGCCATGATCTTCCTTCTGCTAGCGGGGCTGGTTCGGCGTGCCCGGGAATAGCTGTTCGGTGGGTCCTGCGGTCACCCAGCCGCCCAGCTTTGTCATCAGGTGTGGCGCAAAGACCGCGCCGTAAACCAAGTGTCCGACGACGATGACGGCAAGGACGGACAGCAACGATGACCGCACGCCACGTCCTGATTTCTTTTCAGCCCACATCTCGATGACATTCCGGCCCTCGGAATCGGTACGTCCGAGGAGATACGTGAAGACCATCATCTCGATGCCCATCGCGAGCGAGTCATAGAGCGGGTACTGGTGTTTGGTCCCCTCGAATATCGCGAGTCCAGGAATCACGTAGCCGTAGTAGAAGTTGCCGAAATGGGCCCCTGTGATGGCATTGAAGACGAAAGCCCAGCAGAAGCCCACGGTCAGGCCGACCGCAAGGAGGGTGGTTGGTCTGCGCCAGCCGAACTCCGCGCTCAACCATCGCCCGAGAGCGGCTCCGATCAGGGCAGGCAACACGAAATAGGAGACGTAGCCGATGGGCACCGCCAACGGCAGGCCGCCCCACGTCATGTTCAGCGGCCACCACGACGGCATCCGCGGCAGGGCGGGCGGAAACTGCGCATACATCGCCCAGTCATACGGGGCCTCGATCCACGAGATCGACAGCGCCGAGATGCTCAGAAGTAGCAGCGGGTGCAGGCGTCGATGGCGATAGCTCAAATAAAGTCCGGCCAGGAGAAATCCGATGCCGGTGACGTAGGCGAAGTACATTTCCCCTGCCATCAGGGCCGTCATCTTCGTGTTCATCGGTCGCTCTCCGGCTCCGGAGCACGCCGCGCTTCTGGGTCGTATCGAAGAACCAGGCCGAATGCCAGTGCGATCAGTCCGAACAGCGTGCCTAGCATGATCAGAGCGCCCACGGCTGTACCTCTCTAATAGAGCCCGATCTTTAGATAGTGACGACTATCCTAAAAAGAGTCAACCACCGATTGCGGTTCGAGGAGGAACCACCGTGTCCCAGCGACCTTCCGCCCGAAAGCCGGCTGAGACTCCGGCCCAGGGGTCGCGTCGGCCGCGCGGCGCACCACGCAAGCTTCTGCTCGCCGCCGCCCGCGACCTGTTCGCTCGTCAGGACTACCGCAGCACGACGACGCGTGAAATCGCCGAGGCCGCTGGCGTTACCGAGCATCTGCTGTTCCGCAACTTCGGTTCCAAAGCAGGGCTATTCCGGGAAGCCCTCGTCCTGCCGTTCACCGGTTTCGTCGACGAATTCGGCCGAACGTGGAATGCAGTCGTCCCCGAGGAGACCGACGAGGAGGAGCTGGCTCGACGCTTCGTCGGGCAGCTTTACGACGTCTTCGTAGAACACCAGGGCCTGCTTCTGACACTGATGGCCGCCCCGACTCTCAGCGAGGAGGAAATGACTCAAGCCGGTATTGCCGACATCAGGCGCGCCCTCAACGTGCTAAGCCAGATCGGTGCGGAGGGCATGCGTATTCGGGGCATGCGTTCTAGCGAACCAGACCTGCCAGCTCACTCAACGGTGGCGATGATCGCCGGCATGGTCGCTCTGCGCTCCACTTATTTCGGAACCCAGCAGCCGTCTAGAGAAGCCATTATCGATGAACTCGTCCAGGCGATTCTGCACGGATTCCTGCATCGGCAAAACTGACGAACCCAAGCGCCGCGTTCGGGAGACCCTACCCGACCTCCGTCAGCGTAGTCACCAGTTCGCCGGTAGGTGGTCGAGCCGCCAGTGCCGGTACCGGGGCGATGTGGCGACGTCATAGAGCGTCCAGAGCGGCTGCACTGTGTCGTGGTGCTCTGGGTCCTCCCCCGAATCGTCGGATTCAAAGGGTGCGAAAACGATTTCGCCTGCCCAGTGCAGCCGTATCGTGCCGTCGGGCCAGCGCTTGAAGATGGTCAGCAGCGGTAAAGGTTGGCCGTCAGCACCATCGTTGCCGTAGTCACGGCGAAAATTGCAATTCGCCCCCGATAACACCCCGATGTGTCGCCACCCCCTTTCCTGCGCGAACGCCGCTACGTGCTCGATCGGGGCCTTCGCAACGATCGCCAAGTTGCCACCCAAACCATCGAGCTGGGCGATCGTGCCATCCCACATGTCGATCAGTGGCGTGCACGACGGGCACGGTCCCTCGTTGGTAGGCAGTTCTGAGCCGATACCGGTTGTCGGTCTAGGCCGGTCATCCCCGCAGAGACGCGGGAACATGTAGTGGTAGAGCATCAGTGTGTCGCTATCGCCGAATAGCTCGGACATGCGCACCGTCGTGGGTGCGCCGTCGTCACCCATTCGGTCGAACACATAGTCTTCGGGGACCTCGCCGCCAGGCGGTAGTGATCTCCGCTGCGCCGCGACGGCCTCCATTTCCCGCTGCAGATCGACCTCCCGTTGATACAGCGCGTCACGCGCTTCGCGATACTCCCGCGACTCATTCGGAAAATCTCGGTTGTGCCCTGCGAAACTGCCGCCGCTCATGGTCGCAGCGCCGCCTTTCCGCGAGTGTGTCGCAGTTCGAGCTCCCGGAACGCGGCCCCCACATCACTGAGCGCGAAGACTCCAGCGATGGGCACCTCGAGTTCTGTAGGCATGGGGTCAAAATAACAGAATTACATGATGTGTCAATCAGTTGATTTTCGGAGCGATCAAGTGTGCGCCGCTCTTGCCAGCGCACCAATGACTGCGCGGATCGGTCTTGACGCCGACAGACCAAAAGACAAACGGCCGGCAGTAGTCCTACGGACTCACCTCCGGCCGTTCGTCGCTCACCACCGGTTCCGTGGTGACGATGTCATTCAGTTGCCGACCTCACCAGCCGTCTGCTGTACCGCTGCCACCGGGGCCGGAGCGCCCAACTGGTGTGCGGCGAAATCAGCGGCCTGGTCAGCCATTCCGTTGTCCTTGTAGGAGCTGTGAGCCGCCCGGTTGAGGCCACCGGGAAAGCAGACCGGGTCGCCGGTTGCGCACAGCTGGAGAGTTTTCGACGCGTAAGGCTGGCCAATGGAAATCGGTGGCGCGCTCTGGTCGACCAAGTTGAGGAACCAGGCGTCCGGTGTTCCGAACAGCACCACTGCCGCAACATGCGGGGCTATTGCAGGCGACATCGGGCCGGTGATACCAGCTGGCAATGCGAATCCGGCGGGAACGGTATCGGCGGTGGTGTAGCCAGCTACTGCGGCGCCCTGGGAGTAACCGCCGAGCACGATCTTTGTGGTCGGGCAGGTCGCCGCGATCGTCTGGATCCGATTGCTGGCGTCGACGATCCCGTCGACGGCTCGCCCGAAGTCCAACGAGGCAGGATAGTTCACCGCATACACGTCGACCGTTTTGCCTGGTAGGCGGGCATTGAGCGCATCGACCAACGCTTGCCCAGTCGCGCCGACACCGGGGGCTTCATTCGTTCCGCGGGCGAACACGACCTCGACGCTTGGACATGAGTCGTCGGCGGCATTCGCCAACGGCAGGGATGCAAACGAGCCAGTAAGGATCGCGACCACGGCGACCGCGGCGAAAATCGTGGACAGTACCTCTCGGACGGTCAACGTGCCGATCCTGATTACCCGGGGTGCGACGGCGCTCATGACTTGGTCCCTTCCTTGTCCCGGTCACCGTCACTTCAATGTTTAAGTCACGGCCTGCCCCTTACAAGCGGGCAGCCCGGTCCGCGATTCCGGGAAAGCTAGTGATCTACACCACTTGGGAGAGGATGGATCGCCCAGGAGACGCAGTGCGCCACGCTGCGCCGAGACTGACGTCGTTTGGGCAAGTCAATGTTGCGGCGCGCGCATACACCCGGCATTGCGACGACTTCACGGCCAGTCGGTTACCCGATAAGATTGATATATCACGTAATCAAATGTTACGGTTCGGACCAGATGTACTGCGGAACCGGCATGCACACGCCAAGTGTCACTCGCTATTGCTGCGGCGACACGGTCGGCGGGCAGTGCAGGCCGCGGACTGTGCGGAGGACGCCGAAGATGAGCACGATGACGGGCGATCGCTACCGCCTCGCGGATAAGGCGGTGTGGCGCGTCGGTTACGGGGCGATGCAATTGGCGGGCGATGTCCTGCTGATCCCGGGAACCAGCAGTCGCGACCACCTCGCTGAAAACCTTGCGGTCGGATCGGCGTCACTACAGGACGACGAAATAGCAAGTCTCAGCGCGGCGTTCGGACCCTGACCTGCCACTTCTCAATCCACACTACTCTTTTCGATCACCGAGGAGGACACCGTGAATTTGGCGTTATGGATAGTCGCGATTGTGTTGGCTGTTGGCTTCGCCGCAAGTGGACTGATGAAGCTGTTAGTACCCAAGGACAAACTCGTCGAGTTTGGCCAGGGCTGGGCGCAGGGCGTCAGCAAGAGTGCCATCCGGCTGATCGGAGTCGCTGAACTTCTCGGCGCAGCCGGCCTGATCTTGCCTGCCGTTACCCACATCGCCCCAATCCTCGTCCCGTTGGCAGCAATTGGCTTGATCCTCGTGATGGTGGGCGCGGCCGTTGTTCACGGCCGCCGTGGCGAAGCCATGAATATCGTGGTGAACCTCCTGCTGCTGGCGCTGGCCGCTTTCGTTGCATGGGGCAGGTTGGGCCCATTCCCCTTAACGTCGTAGAAGACGGCACCCCTAGTGCTTGGCATCGTGCGCGTGATCTCAGTTACCCAGCCCACGCAACGGGCATCACGGGAATGCGCCGGATTGGACCGACTCGCTCGAGGTTGCTGCGAAGGGCGGGTGTCGCGATGACAATGCCGGCAGTGGTGCTGACCCCTGCACGAACTATCGCCGTCGAGCAACGCCAGCGCCCGGTAATGCGATCTGACCAAGTGATGATCGAGGTGGAGTTGTGCGGCATCTGTGGCAGCGACATTCATGCACCGCAGCTGCCGCAGGTGTATCACGCTGACTGCATCCTCGGACACGAGTCCACGGGCTTGATTATCGAAGTCGGTGCGGAGGTGTCGGGTTGGCGGGTCGGTCAACGAGTCGCGGTCAACCCCAACGGAAACGTTTGCGGCGTCTGCCCTTTCTGCCTAACCGGACGGTTCAACTTCTGTCGGCAGGCAACACTGGAAACAGCGCTGGGTCTGCAGGCGGATGGCGCACTCGCACCGCTGATGCGCGCATTTCCGTCTCACCTGCGTGCCATCCCCGCTGACCTCGCCCCCCGTGAAGCTGCCTGGGTCGAACCCGCCGCCACAGCCTTACGCGCGGTGGAGCGTGCCGGCGATCTGACGGGACGGACAGTTCTGGTGACGGGTGGCGGCCCTATCGGCCAGCTGGCGTGCCGACTGGCTTACTTGAAGTCCCCCAAAAGCATTTTGCTGATCGAGCCCGCGGCCAATCGCGCGCAGTTCGCGCCGAATTCGCACGCCGCAATCGTCACGGCCGACGAAGCTGCCGCCGCTGAGGTAGCTATCGATGTCGCAATCGAGTGTTCGGGCAATCAATCAGCCACTGCGACGGCGCTCAATCTGCTCACACCCGGGGGCACGCTTGTTGTGGTTGGCGCAGGCCAGGGAGCTGGCCTGGACTCGGCAATCATCCTGCTCAAAGAGATTACGGTGCGCGGGTCCTATACCTACTTAGACGAGTTCGACCGAGCCATTCAGCTGCTTGCGACAGGTCAGCTCGTCGTCGATGACCTCACCAGCGTCATCACACCACTGCCGGACACCCTCGACGCCTTCGACGAACTGCGGGCTGGCCGAATCATGAAGGCACTGATTGCACCGGGCCGGCTCTGATGGGCACCAAGGATCTGGCGCGAAGCCATCGACCAACCAACCAACCAATTACTCTGATCCGGAGAGCAGGACATGACTGACACCCCGCGCCCGCACAGCGACCTGATTCGGACCTTGATCCGTGCGGTCGACGACGCGGATCTCCACACCATTGCCGCCCTCACGTCCAATAACGTGCATTTCCGCTTCGGCAACGCCGACCCGACCGACTCCCAAGCCGAGCTCATCGAGGCGGCCCGGTCGTTTCGCGACGCGATCGCCGATCTGCGCCACACCATTCTGGAGCTGTGGGAGGTCGACGAGGGCACCGTCATCGGGCTCATGGACGTGTATTACCGTCGACTCGACGGCCACGAGCTGAACTTGCCGTGTTGCAATGTCTTTCGAGTGCACGACGGAGTCGTTGACGACTACCGCATCTACATGGACGTCAACCCGGTTCTGGCGTCGTAGCTGTGAGCCGCCCCGGCTGCGAACCGCCCTAGAGGGGCACGGGTGGCAACGAGGCATTCAGATTCAGACTGGCCTGGATGTGCTCCAGAGCCGCGGTGAACGGAGCGACCAGTTCGTCGGGCAGTGGCTCGAAGAACAATTTCCTGACCAATAGGGCGTGACCCGGCGCGGCTTCGACCATCGCGTTCATTCCTTTCTTGGTCAAGACGGCGTCGGTGGCCCTCCCGTCGTCGGCGGACTGAACGCGGTCGGCAAGGCCACGCTCGCTCAATCGCCGCAAGTGGTGGGAAAGCCGGCTACGTTCCCACCCGATTAGCGCAGCCAAATCGGTGATCTGCAGTCTGTGGTCCGGCGCACTACTCAAAGCATTGAGTACGTGGTAGTCGGCCAACGACAGATTGCTATCGCGCTGCAACTGTCGATTGATCTCGTAATTCATCCGCAACTGCACGCGCATATAGGCCACCCAGGCGCGCAGCTGTGCGGGGGACAACCAGGGACTGTCTGGCGCGGGTGAGCGGCGAGGTCTGGGCATATCACGGTCTTTCTGCTGGACTATTCACTCTTATTATCCGCGATCAAATCGTCGATAAGCCAGCTAGCCGGCATACGAAACTGCACAAATCTCGTGTATGACCCGCGGCGGTCCGCTGTGCAGCTTCGACGTACCAACCAAACCCACCGCATGCTGGACGTCATTTACTTGACATATCACTTAAATCGGTCATAGGCTTCGCGGGTCCACATCATTGGGGTGCGCGGGAATTGGTTGTGTTGCACTTGACGACCGAAGAGAGGCATTCATGACCGATGTGGGGATCGCGATCATCGTCGGCAGCACGCGGCCCGGCTGCCCGCTTCGCGACTGATGGCGCACCGTCCGGCGCACCCCGACGGCAGGCGGCGCACCCGTACTCACCTCATGGAGAATCTCGGCGCCTGCGGGTTGTGGCTTGACGACCGTGATATCGCCACCCTGGATGCCGCGTTCCTTTAGCCGACGTCAACACTCCGACCCGAAAACACCGAGCAATGACCGGCGTCGATGGGGCGCATACTCGACCCGGTATCGCCGAAACTCGCTCCCTCTCACGGAATAACCGTCTCCACAGTTTGGTTAGCGATCAAGTGACTGGAGTAAGTGAGGGCATGAGCGCCGCACGGGAGACTCGATGGTTGGACGCCCAGGAGCAGCACATCTGGGAACAGCTGACGACGATGATCCTCAGGTTGCAGCCGGTGCTGAGCGGCCATTTGCAGCGCGAGTTCGGCATCAGTCACTTCGAGTACCTCATCATGGCGCGGCTCTCGGAGGCGCCGGCGTCGAAGCTGCGAATGAGCGAGCTCGCGACCGTCGCGGGCAGCTCGCTGCCGCGGTTATCGCAGGCCGTCGCCCGTCTGGAACAACGCGGCTGGCTGTCGCGGCAGCCTGACCTGCAGGACGGTCGTTACACTCTTGCGATTCTGACCAGCGCAGGGCACCGCCAACTGCAAGCGGTGGCGCCCGCACACGTTGAGGCGGTGCGCGAGTTCGTTTTTGACCGGCTGACCTCGACTCAGGCTCGTCAGTTGGGCACGATTTGCCAGCGCATCCTCGATGGACTGCCGCCGGACGACAGCTGGCCAAGCATCGTCTCGGCTTGAGCCGTTTTCTACCACAACGTGCGTCGCGTCGACACGCGGTGTGGGCACTGGGCCGTCAGCAGCGGGAACACCACTAAAGCGATTCCGCCAAGCCAGAGGTCGCTGGCACCCTCCGCGCACGTGAGGTCAGCCTTACCGTAGATATTACAGTACGATCAGTGATATACATCACCCTATCGATTCCGCCTAGGGAATCCAAACCTTGGAGTACCTCGATGAGAACAAAGGGCGCACTGATCTGGGATTTCAATCAGCCGTGGTCAGTCGAAGAAATCGAAATCGGCGAGCCGCGCAGGGGCGAGGTGAAGGTACAACTGGAAGCTGCGGGGCTGTGCCATTCGGATCACCATGTGGTGACCGGCGACATCCCAATGGCAGCCTTCCCCATGCTCGGCGGTCACGAAGGCGCTGGCGTCGTCGTCGAGGTCGGCGAAGGTGTCGAAGACCTCGCGGTGGGTGACCATGTTGCCGCGTCGTTCATACCGTCATGCGGTAAGTGCCCGTCGTGCCAGTCAGGCGAGCGAAATCTCTGCGACCTTGGTATGGGGCTTATGACTGGAACAGCGGTCTCAGACGGCACCTTTCGAATTCAGGCCAATGGCCAGAACGTCTATCCCTACGCCTTGTTGGGCACTTTCGCGCCATACCTCGTGGTTCACCAGACCTCACTGGTAAAGATCGACCCCTCTATACCCTTTGAAGTCGCCGCGCTCGTCAGCTGCGGCGTGACAACCGGATTCGGGTCGGCGACGCGAGCAGCTGAAGTTCAGCCGGGTGATGATGTGGCAATTGTCGGCCTCGGCGGCGTCGGTATAGCCGCGCTCCTAGGTGCGGTCAATTGCGGGGCACGCCAGATCTTCGCTATCGACCCCGTCGAGTGGAAGCGCGAGCAAGCGCTCAAATTCGGTGCGTCACATGCATATGCCGACATCGACACCGCGCTGATGGCTATCGCCGAACTCACTGTCGGCCGGATGGCCCGCAAGGTGATCGTCGCAGTCGGGAGGTCAAATGGCAAAGACCTCGAGAAGTACATGTCCGTCACATCGAAGGGCGGAACTTGCGTCATGACGGCCATGGGCAGCGTCGTGGACACAGATGCGACATTGAACCTCTCGTTACTTACCTTGCTGCAGAAGAGACTGCAGGGCACCATCTTCGGGGGCGGTAATCCCCAACATGACATCCCCTTGCTCTTATCGATGTACCAAGCCGGCAGGCTAAACCTCGATGACATGGTGACGCGCCGCTATTGCCTCGAACAGATCAACGAGGGCTACCAAGACATGCTAGAAGGACGTAATATTCGCGGCGTCATCTGCTACACCGACGCAGACCGATAGCTCCACAACGTCATCAATGATTCCAACTGACGCGACGAGCGGCGGTCATCGAGAGTGCTGTGGCTCAGGGAACAACGCGGAAGACTGCTGCTGCGCTCGTGACGGCCCGGTCGCCGTTGCCTTCGTCGTGCAGCCCCCGCATGAGCCATGCTGCGTGGCAACGCCTTAGAGGAACAAATCCGCGGAATCGGTTCGGACACCCAACAATAAGCACTTCGATTAATTCAACAATAAGCATCTTGATTAATTCGAGCGGATCGCGATGCCATCCGCAGACGCGCTCAATATCCCTAGACGCCCCATAATTACGCGCGTAATCTCACGCTAATTACGCGCGTAACCTGACATGCATGACGATGGTGTTGACGGAGTGAAGGGCTACCAGCGATGTCCGGGGGCACCACACAATCCACACCGTCGGCAAGCGGCCAGTCTTGCCTCTGGGGCACAGCAGCGAGTTCTCAACAATTGACGGCATCGCGCTTCTCCGTGTCGGAGCGGCTCGGCGAAAGGACGAAGGACAGTGAGTAGCACCATCGGCATCGAACCTGCGGTCGAAAGCCAAAGCTCGGGGATCGTTCCGGTCTTCAACCCCTCCACCGAGGAGCAGATCGCCGAGGTCGTCGATTCCGACCAGGCGACCGTCGACGCGGCCGTGGCCCGGGCCCGCGAGACATTCGAGTCGGGGGTGTGGCGCAAGCTGCCCGCTGCGCACCGCGCGGAGGTGCTCTTCCGCGCCGCAGAGATCGTCAAGCAACGCACCGACGAACTCGCCGGCCTCGAGTCCAAGGACAACGGGATGAACCCGGTGGCTGCCCAGCAGATCATCAAGGTGTCGATGGACATGCTGATCTACTACGCCGGCTGGGTCGGCAAGATCCACGGCGAGTCGAGCAACGTCGTGTCCGACGGTCTGCTCGGCCACTACGAGAACTACCACAACTTCACCCAGCTCGAGCCGGTCGGCGTCGCCGGCCTGATCATCCCCTGGAACGGGCCGTTCTTCGTCGCGATGCTCAAGGCCGCGCCCGCGCTGGCGGCGGGCTGCAGCTGCGTGCTCAAACCCGCCGAGGAGACGCCGCTCACCGCGCTGAAGCTGGAGGAGATCTTCCGCGAGGCGGGGGTGCCCGACGGCGTCTTCAATGTCATCACCGGCTACGGCGAGACCGCAGGTGCTGCGCTCGCCGCGCATCCCGACGTTGACAAGATCGCGTTCACCGGGTCGACGGAGGTCGGCCGGCTGATCGTCAAGGCGGCCGCCGGCAACCTCAAGCGCCTCACACTCGAGCTCGGCGGGAAGTCACCACTGATCATGTTCGACGACGCCAATCTCGACAAGGCGATCATGAATGCGGGCCTGGGCCTGCTTGCGGGGTCGGGGCAGAACTGTTCCTGCACCTCGCGCATCTACGTCCAGCGCGGCATTTACGACCAGGTGGTGGACGGCCTTGCCGCCTTCGCCAAGATGCTGCCGATGGGCGGCAGCGACGATCCCGACTCGGTGCTCGGTCCGCTAATCAGCGAGAAGCAGCGCCAGCGCGTGGAAGGCATCGTGCAAGAAGGCGTTTCGCGCGGCGCGCAGATCGTGACCGGCGGCAAGCCGATGGATCGTCGTGGCTACTTCTACGAGGCGACGATCGTCACCAACACCACACCCGACATGCGGCTCATCCGCGAGGAGATCTTCGGGCCGGTCGGCTCGGTGATCCCGTTCGACGACGAGGACGAGGTGCTCGCCGCCGCGAACGACACCGAGTACGGGCTGGCCGGCGCCATCTGGACCGAAAACCTCGGCCGCGCCCATCGCGTCGCGAACGAGCTTCGTGCCGGCCAGGTTTGGGTGAACTGTGCTCTCGCGGCAGACCCCTCGATGCCGATCTGCGGCCACAAGCAGTCCGGTTGGGGCGGCGAGCGTGGCCGGAAGGGCATCGAAGCCTACTTCAACACCAAGGCGGTCTACATCAGCCACTGATCGCCATCGGCGAGCTTCGGTTTCCCCGGTTGGCATTCCTCAGTTCTGCACCAGGTCGGGGATAGGCTCGGCGTCCGTCAGCCAGTGGCGTCCGGCCCGGCGGGCCGCCTCCCACTTGGGCACACTCACCGCATCGTCCTGGCCGAGGTCCTCAGGGGTCGGGCCGATGCGTTCGGCCAGCGCAGCGAGGGCGCCCAAATCGAAGTTGTACACCTCGGCTGCTGCTAGGCCCAGCATCTGCCGCGTCTCCTCGATGGGGATGTCCCAGAACGAGCGCCGCAGCCATTCGCGGGTGTGCGGCCAGGTCCCCTCCGGATGGGGAAAGTCGTTGCCCCAAAGCATGTTGGATACGCCGATCTCGTAGCGCCGCGCCAGCTCCCTGCGCTCCGTGGTGGTGGCCCCGATAAAACAGTTCCGGTCGAAGTAGGCCGAGGGCGGCATCGTCAGATCGCCCTCCATCAGATGACTCATCTTTTTGGCCGAGTGCTCACGCAGATACCGGGTGTCCATCAGCCAGAGAAGATCGTTGGCCCAAAACGCCCCGCACTCTGTGACCCCCCATCGCAGCCGGGGGAAGCGCTCGAACACGCCCGCCCACAACGCGAACCACAGGGGCCGGGTCCCCCACCAGCGCACCTCGGTGACATAGATGCCCAGGTGTCCTCCGTATTCCTCCTGCGGGGCGGGACCAGAGTGGGTGTGTACCGGCATCTGTAGGTCTTGGCAAGCGGCCCAGACCTTGTCGTAGCGACGGTCGTGGTAGGGCGGGTAGCCGACCCAGCGCGCCGGGATCAGTATCCCGCCACGCAGTCCGGACTCTGCCGCTCGAGTGATCTCGGCTACCGCCGCGTCGATGTCCGCCAGTATCGGCACAACCGCGACCCCGGCCCGTCGTTCGGGGCTGTGGCTGCACAGCTCGGCCAACCAGCGGTTGTGGGCCCGCGCCCCGGCCACGGCGCGTCCCGGGTCAAGGTCGCCCGACTGACCCAGGCCGGCCCCAAACGGAGCCCCGGCGACCCCGGTCACGGCGTCGGCGTCGGGGAAGATGACCTCGCCGACCACCCCGTCGCCGTCGAGCTCTTTGTCCCGCAGAGCCACATCCCATCCGCCGGCGATGCCGTCTCCGTGCTCGGAGAACCACTGTTCGGCGAACTGCTCGTCGATGAATCCGCCGACTTGCGACGCGGCAGCCTTCTCGGCCAGGTAGGCCTCGAAGTCTTCCCGGTATTCGGGGTCGACGTATTCGCGGTACTGCTCGGTCGGCAGCTCGGCGTGGCAGTCCGCGGAGATGATGACGTAGTTGTTCACGGTGGTCCTTAAGTTCGTAGGGGCAGTTACTTCGTGTTGTTACGTTGTGCTGTGACCCGGGTGGGTCGGGTGAGGCGGACATGGTTGTTGCCGGCCTTTGGGTGCGGCTTGAAAGGACTGGCCGCCCGGCCTGCCTGGACTCCTCGGGCTGCTGATTGAGATCTGCGATGTGATCGCTTGTTTAAGGAAATGCTGGCGGGGTTGTCCATGGGCATTGTGTTGGCAGACAAGTGAAAAGGAGTTCGATGACCGCAGACCAGGTGTGGGCTGGAGTTGATGTTGGCAAAGAGCGTCACTGGGTTGCGGTGGTCGACGACACGGGCACGGAGGTGTTGTCGCGCAAGCTGATCAACGACGAGGGCCAGATCCGTGCGCTCGTGGCTGACGTGGACGCACTGGGTGTCCAGGTGTCGTGGACGGTGGACCTGACCACTGTGTATGCAGGTCTGCTGTTGACGGTGCTGGCTGACGCGGGCAAGCCGGTGCGCTATCTGGCTGGGCGCGCGGTGTGGCAGGCCTCGGCTGTCTACCGCGGCGGGGAGGCCAAAACCGACGCCAAAGACGCCCGGGTGATCGCGGATCAATCCCGGATGCGCGGTGCGGATCTGCCGGTGCTGCATCCCGATGATGACCTGATCGCCGAACTGCGGATGCTGACGGCTCATCGCGCGGATCTGGTCGCTGAGCGTACCCGCACGATCAATCGGCTGCGCCAGCAGCTCGTCGCGGTGTGCCCCGCCTTGGAGCGGGTCGCCCAGCTGAGCTCCGATCGAGGTTGGGTGGTGCTGCTGGCGCGCTACCAACGCCCCAAAGCCATTCGGCAGAGCGGTCTTTCGCGGCTGACCCGGATACTGACCGATGCCGGGGTGCGCAACGCCCCCACGATCGCGGCGGCCGCGGTCACTGCCGCGAAGACCCAAACGGTGCGACTGCCCGGCGAACAGGTCGCCGCCGGACTGGTCGCACAGTTGGCGCAGGGGGTGATGGCCCTCGATGAACGCATCAAACACACCGACGCTGACATCGAGGGCCGATTTCGCCGCCATCCACTCGCCGAAGTGATCACCAGCATGCCCGGCATGGGTTTTCGGCTCGGTGCTGAGTTCCTGGCCGCTGTCGGTGATCCCGCGCTGATCGGATCGGCTGACCAACTGGCCGCCTGGGCCGGACTGGCACCGGTTCCTCGCGATTCGGGAAAGCGCACCGGACGCTTGCACACCCCTAAGCGCTATAGCCGCCGACTGCGCCGGGTGATGTACATGTCCGCGCTGACCGCCATCCGCTGCGACCCCCATTCTCGGACCTACTACCAACGCAAACGAGACCAAGGCAAACGACCGATCCCAGCCACCATCTGCCTGGCCCGACGCCGTACCAACGTCCTCTACGCCCTCATCCGCGACAACCGCACCTGGCAACCCGACTCACCCCCCATCACCCAATCGGCGGCTTGACTTCTTCATTGAGAGTCCTTTCGCTACCAGGTACGGATGGGGTCGGGCTCGAAGACGGTGCTGCTCGCGTCGGCGGGCACGGCCGCCAGCGGCTCGGCGACCTCGGCCTCGGTCGGGCCGATTCGGTTGACAAGGGGTGCGAGGGCGTCGAGGTCGAAGCCGTACACGGCCGCCGCATTCCCGCCCACGATGGCGGCCACCTCAGCCGTCGGGACGCCGCTGAAGGTGTGGCGCAGCGCCTCCCGGGTGTAGGGAGCGGTCCCCTCGAAGTGCGGGTAGTCGCTTCCCCACATGATTCGGTCGACGCCGATTCCGTGGCGCTCGGCACACTCGACGGGTCGCATGAAGCTGGCACCGACATAACACTGGCGGGACCAGTACTCGCTGGGCTTAAGGCTCAGCGAGCCGGCGGTGGGTCCGGCAAAGCGGGCGATCGCCGAGTTCGCTCGCGCGTAACGAGCCGCCGCGACGTCGAGCGAGTCGAGGGTCGCCGGTATCCATCCGGCGCCTTGCTCAGTGAAGACCACGGTGAGATCCGGATGGCGATCCAGTGCGCCGCTGAAGATGAGGTGCCACAGCGCCCGGTGCGCCCACCAGTGTGTCTCGTACACCCACACCGCAAACGTGCTGCCCCACCCGTCCGTCGGGCTCGGCCCGGCGTTGCCGCCGTGATGGTTGACCACCAAGCCCGCGTCGTCGCACGCTGCCCAGAGCGGCTCCCAGTGCTCGGCGTAGAGCGGAGGAATGCCGGTACCGGGGGCAACTCCGGGCAGCAGCACACCGCCACGCAGCTCCAGCTTGGCGATCTGTGCTACCTCGGCGATGGCTTCATCTAGGTCCCCGAGCAGGATCTGCCCCACCCCGGCGCGGCGCTCGGGCGACGTGGAGCAGAAGTCAGCCAGCCAGCGATTGTGCGCACGCAGGCCGGCCCAGCGCAGCTCGAGCTCCCGGGCGGTCTCCGGTGGGGAGGCGGCCAGGCTCGCCTGAGGAAAGAACGGCGGCACGGTATTGGGGAAAATGACCTCCCCGGCGATACCTTCCCGATCCAGGTCGGAGTTGCGCCGATCGCTGTTCCAGTTTCGTTCAGCCTCGGGCTCGGTGAGGTCGCCGAACGGGTTGACGAATGTCTTTGCCCAGCCGTCGAATTCGTCCCTGTGCTGCGGATCGAGGTACTCGCGGTAGCCGAGCAGGTCAGCGCCGGCGTGGCAGTCGGCCGAGATGACGGTGTACCGGTCCATTGCGCTATGCCCGCGCCGGCTCGGGCCGGGGGGCGGCGAGCAGGGCCACATCGTCGTAGCGCTGGTGCACGTAGGGCAGCAGCCATTCCTGCGGCACCCGCGCCGCGATCCGCCCCACCTGTACGGTGCGCCGGCGACACCATGTGATCGACTGAATCTGCCGGATCACGATGTCGGCCACCGGGTCCAACGGCGACTCTCCCAACTCGAGATCGCCGTCGATGTTCTCCAACAGCTCGTAATGCCGGTGGTACTCGCCGTAGACCAGGTGGGGGTCGGTGATACCGCCGCCGTCGGGGGCACGCAGGAACTTGAAGTAGAACTCGGTGTTCATCTGGTCGGGCGGCAACTCCGCCGGACCAATGATCTGGCCGTTCACTTTGATGAGCTGATAGCCCAGTCGATCAACCGAGGCGGTGACGCGATCGCCGTCGCGCTCCACCTCGATATGGGCCAGTTTCTTTGGCTCGCCGAATGTTTCGCGCCCGCCCGTGACCGACTGTTCGGTGGACTGGGGCATGAAGAGGGGATAGTCGCCCTGACGTTCGTCGTGCCGGGCGGTCACCGAGAACACCGCCGACCCGAACGGCGGCCATGCCCTCGATCTGGACCCGCTGAAGCTGGATTCGCACCAGTGGTTCGGCCGCCGGCTCCAGCGGCTTGGGCAGCACGGCCGCGACAATCTCCGGATCGGTGAGGTACGTGATGGTGACCGCCTCGGTGGCGATCGGCGCCTTGGTGGCATCGATCTCGTGGTCGACCTGCGCCTCGGGTGGGCGAGGACCGTAGCGAACCGCATTGGTGCTCAACACTTTCCTCCTTCGGTTTCCTGGGCCTTCTCGGCATGCTGGCCGAGGACGTCGACCAGGTAGTTGGGCTCGCCGCGAGCAAGGATTGATGCCGCCTTGCTGCTCACGACCTGATCGGCCGGTGTCGGCGGCCCCATCATCCAGAAGCGGTCCGCCCGAATTCCGTCCACGACCTGATCAGCGACCGTCTCGAGCGGGGTGAACTCGACATGTGCGCCGGCGGCCTCGAAGCGGGCCATAACCTTTGCCAGTGTCTGGTCGGGTGTGCGGCGTTCCTGGGTCGCGGCGTAGCGCTTCGGGCGGTGTCGCCACGACTCCCAGATGCCGGTGTTCAAAAAGCCGCCGGGAAAAAGGACGTGCGCCCGCACCCGTGTCCCTGTCATCTCCAGGTGGGTGTAGAGGCTTTCGGTCAGGCAGAGCACTGCAGCCTTGGTCATCGGGTAGACGGCTGTGGCCGGCCCGCCCATGGCTCCCCGAGCTATTGGCGCGAAGCCGCCGTTGCCCGAGCAGGTGTTGACCACGTGTCCTTCGCCCTGCTCGAGCAGGATGGGCACGAAAGCCTTGATGCCGTGGATGACGCCAAGCACGTTGACGTCGATCCCCCAGCGCCAATCAGCCAGGTCGTGTTCCCACATGTAACCCTCGGAGACTCCGCCAGTGCCGGCGTTGTTGCACACCACGTGCACCGCGCCGAAGCGATCGAGCGCCTCCTTGGCAAGCGACTCGACCGAGGAATAGTCGGTGACGTCGGTAACCACCCCGATCGCCTCGATGCCCTCGTCCGCGAGTGCCCGGGTCGCCTCGTCCAGCGGTTCGGCGAGGACATCGGCCAGCACCACCTTCATGCCCTCCTCGGCCGAAACGCCTGCCCATGGCCTGGCCGATCCCTCCGGCTCCCCCGGTTACCACCGCCGCCTTGCCTCGAAGGTCCGTCATTGTGGCAATGGTCACATGGTCGCGCATATCACCGCAAGCAGTCGCACTATGCGACTATTGGATATGGCTCCGCGTCCCTCCCCGCAGACCGAGCGGGTCGTGACCCTGTTCGAGCACCTGGCAGGTGATGGGACCCGGGGCATGACATTGGCCGAGGTGTCGCGCCAGTTGAGCGTCCACAAGGCCAGCTGCCACTCGATGCTGTCCGAGCTGCTCCGGGCCGGCTGGCTGCTGCGCGACCCGGTTCGCAAGACCTATCACCTTGGTCCCGCTCTGGTCCGCCTGGGCCGAGAGGCAGCGGGCCGCTATCCGGCCTTGGTGTTGGCCCGCTCCGCGATGTCCGAGCTGTCGGCCGCGACGGGCGCGCACTGCGTTGCCTTCTCGGTAAGCGATGATTACTCCACCGTCGTCGATCAGGTCCGAAGCCGTCACGGCGGCGGTCACCCGATGCCCATCGGCACCCAGTTCCCCCACCGCCCGCCATATGGGGCTTCGACCGTTGCCTGGGCCGGACCAGATGCTCGGGAGCGCTGGCTCGCCGCCCTGCCCGAGGATGTGCGCGATCGCTACCGCCAGGCCATCGCCACTGCCAAGCAACGTGGCTACGCGGTCGGTCTCCACATCCTGCCCGATCTGCGCCTGCAAGAGCTGGCGCTGATAGTGCGCAGTGCCGAGGTACGTTCCACCCGGCTGAGCCAGCTGGCGCAGGCGTTGACCGACGAACTGATCCACCAGGAGGAGTGGTTCCCGATCGGCCTGGCCCCGGACCGTACCTACGAGGTGAGCCACATAGACTCCCCCATCCTGGAGGGAGGGACCCGCATCGCCCTGATGCTCAGCCTGGTCCCCAGTGCCGAACCGATGAGCGGCGCGGCGGTCACCCGTCTGGGGAAGCAGCTCGCTTCTGCGACTCGCCGACTGAGCGCCGCTTTGACCGAAGAGTCTCCGTCCCAGCAGACCAAATAGATTCATAGGCAACGCCTGTCGAAGCCATGCCAACTCAGGGTAGGACGACAGCGAAAGGGACGAAGAATCCCTTCGTTGTCGGCTCTTGACGGCGTCAAGAGCCGTAAAGGACGCTTCACACATGATGCACATCGACCGGACTGTCAGCGAATTGGTGGCGCGGACGCTTCAGGAGATGAGACCCCCGCCATGGCGGAACCCGGCTGCCCCCGGCGGCCAGCTGCCAACCAGTGAAGATGGAGATATCAAATGACCGTGCCCCCATCGCCCCCAGAGGGAATTGTGCTGGCCCACTTCATCGTCTCTGACGATGTTGAGCGCTCTCGGCGCTTCTACACCGAAGTACTCGGCGGCAGGGTGGTCTTCCACGGAGATGTGACCTACGTCGCGCTGTCAAACACCTGGATCATCATCAATGTCGGCGGAGGCCCGACCGACGACAAGCCGACGGTCACCCTGGAGGCGCCACGCGATCCGGATCGTGTCAGCAGCTTCCTCAACATCCGGGTCAAAGACATTGCGGCTGTGTACGCGGAATGGAGCGCACGGGGTGCTCAATTCCTGACGCCGCCGAAACAGCACCAGTACGAGATCCGTTGCTATATACGTGATCCTGACGGCCATTTGATCGAAGTGGGGCAAACGACGGACCCAGAGGGGGACTGGTCGCCTGCTCGCTGGCCATCGCGAGCGACTGTTGAGGAGTACGAGTGAATGCCGCGATCGCCAGCGAAATACCATAACGCTGAGTAGGTTTCGGTCATGACCACTGCGATCATCGGCACTGGAGGGCTTGGATCGGTCATTGCCCGCCAGCTCGCCTCTGGCGGCGAGACCGTGCGGCTTTCGAGCGCCAGTCAGTCGGCACGAAAGCTGGCCGCAGAGATCGGTCAAGCTGCCGTCGTCGCGGTCGACAACCGCGACACGTTGCAGGGCACTGATGCCGTAGTGCTCGCGCTGCGCTTTGCCGCCCTGCGGGGCGTCATAGACGAGATCGCCGACCCGCTGGCCGACAAGCTTGTCGTCGTTCCGAGCAACCCACTCGCCACCGACGCACAAGGCACCGTCTTTCGTGTCCTGCCGAAAGAGCAATCCTCTGGCGAGGTTGTTGCCGGGTGGTTGCCGGCGGGGGCGCGCCTGGCCATGGCGTTTGGAACCCTGTCGGCCGATCTCTTCGAGTCCTCCAGCAACCGGTCACCGGAGCCGGCGGTCCTGTTCTACGTGACTGACGACGACATTGCCGGCAACCAAGTCGAACGGTTGATTCGCGCAGCTGGCTTCGAGCCGGTGAAGGTCGGCGGGATCGAACAATCGAGTCGACTCGAGGTAGGCGGCGACCTTCATGATCTCGTCGTCGGCGTCGCAGAGGCGCAGTCATTGGTCGGCGGGACCTGACCGGTTCGCCGCCCCGGCCGGGGCTGGGGAATCTGGAACCAATGACGCGACTCTTTATCCGGCGGAGTGTGCGAAGAATTCCGCGGCCCGACGAATGGCGTCCTCGACGGGGGCCGGTTTCCACACCAGTTCGCGTTCGGCCTTGCTGTGATCGAGCGGTGACATCAACGCCGCCATGTGCAGTCCGGCAACGGTGAAAGGAAGGTCGCGGCGTAGCAGACGGGCGGCGAGGTCGTTGGCGTGTGCGGCGGCGCGCAACAGCGGCATGGGAAGTCGGAACCGCGGCGGTCTGACACCGGTTGCTCTGGCGGCGATCTCGTGCACCTCGCGCGTCGTCATGTAGCGATCGGAGATAATGTAACGATTGCCGTCACGGCCCCGCTCGGCCGCGAGAAGCATTGCCCGCGCGGCGTCTTCAATGCCTACGACCTCGGCGGACCAGTCGAAGTAGAACGGAAATCTACCCGCGGCCACTCGTGCGATCACGGATCCGTGCGGGGTCGGCGCCCAGTCACCGGGGCCGTAGGTCGTCGAGACGCACAGAGCCACAGCGGGTAGGCCCTTCTCGCGGCAATATTCCAGCACCAGTTTCTCAGCGGCGACGCGTGACTCGATATATGCCCCGCCCTGGTTCCAGTTGTGCGGGTCGGCCTCGGTAACGGGCGTTCCGTCGCTGATGGCCAACGTGCCGGTGCTGCTGGTAAACACGAATTTCGTCAGCTTGGCTGCGGCCGCGGCGTCAAGTACGTGCCGGAGTCCGTCGACGTTGGTGCGGAACAGCGGAGCCGGGTCTCGCAGCCACATCCGGGCGTCGACAACGCAGTAGTTGACGACGTCGCAGCCCGCGATGGCGGTTTGTAGTGCCTGGTCGTCGAAGACGTCGCCGTAGTGTCGTTCGACTTCGAGGTCATCGATGCCTTTGGTGGAGCTGGTGGGGCGCAGCATCACGCGGACGTCGGCGCCGTTAGCCACCAGTTAACGGGTGACGTGCGAACCGAGAAATCCGCTCGCGCCGATCACCAAACTCTTGCCGGGCATGGGCTAGCTTTCCGCCGGCGTCGGGTGCGCGACGACGCGTGGTGGCCCTTGGCCCTTGCTCAGCTGACCGAGTGCGTCGGGGACCTCGTTGAGGCCGATCGCCTTGCCGACGACAAGCAGGGATCGAGGCGCCCTAACCATGAGACCTCCTCGTTGATATGTGGCGTCTGCTGCCACCATTCTCTGGCGTCACGGCAAGGCGGCGCGGCGAGCGCCGCCGTCATGTAATGCCCAACGGACACTGAACGCTGTCGGCCATCAGCAAAGATGCGCCTTCGCGAGACTCTAAGAATTGCGAGAAGGCAGCAGTCACGGCGCCGGGTATCTGTGTATCGTCGCGATGTGGGGAACCGGGGCGCCTCAAAACGGGACTCTGACGACGGCTTGCCTGTTGCCGGAGAAGCAGGGACCCGTACGTCAGTCGGGCGTTTGGGAGGGAAGTTATGACCGAAATCGAAGAACTCGAAGTGCACCACGACGGCTACCCGACACATCGGCGCAAAGCCCGCTTTGACTGGTCGAACACGCCGGTGCACTGGGTCCCCGATGACCCATTCGCCACACACTTTTGGAATACGCTGCACCTGCTACTGCCCGAAGGGGAGCGGGGATTCATCAAGGCCGTCAATGAGGCCGCGCCACTGGTCGACGATCCGGAACTGGCGGCACCGATGAAAGCGTTCGTGCAGCAGGAAGCCTGGCACGCCTGGGCGCACACAGTTGTCCTCGATCATCTGGCCAGGCAGGGCATCGACACCAAGCCCTACACCGACAGATTGCAGAAGGTGTTGTCAACGGGCACTAATCAGCACCCGCGCTGGCCTAAGCCCTTGCAGCGATGGTGGCTCTACCGGCGCCTGGGCGACGTGGCCGCGCTCGAGCACTTCACGGCGGTGCTGGGCCAGTGGTGGATCCAAAACCGCGGCCTGGACTATGCAGGAACCGACCCGGTCATGCTTGATCTGCTGCGCTGGCACGGAGCCGAGGAGGTCGAGCACCGCGCCCTGGTATTCGACATCTACCAGAATGTGTGCGGGAACTACCTGCAGCGCGCGATTTCGATGCTGTTCACCGCGCCGGGGTTCTTCTTAGCGTGGCACGCAGGGGTGCGTTTCTTAATGGCGCACGACCCAACCACCACCGCCAAACCACGCTTGAGGGACTGGCGACGGGCCGCCCGCGAGTACAAGGTGCCCGGGCCGTGGAATCTGATTGTGAACTGCACGCTGCGCTATCTGCGCCCCAGCCATCATCCCAGCACCGAATGTTCCACGCAGATGGCGTTGGACTACTTGGCGCAGTCGCCGGCTGCGCGGGCTGCCCGCCAGGCAGCCCAAGCTGATCAGCAGTCCAGATCTGCTGAGAACGACGCATCGGAGAACCCAGTCCAGGAAGGCCAGCGATCGCCGTGAAGTTGCAGGAGTTGGCGGCGAAAACCTCGTGCGTACCCGACCTGGCATACTCGCCGCTGTGACTAGCACTCTCAAGCGGTACCTCAGGCCCATCGACCCTTTCCAGGGGTTGAAAATAACCATGAACAAGTACTGGTACCCCTTGATCAGTCGCCGGTGGGGGAAAGAAGACATCGTCTTTCTCAACTGGGGCTACGAGGAGGATCCGCCGCTGGGACTGCCGCTGGCCCCTGAGGATGAGCCCGACCGGTACTGCATCCAGCTTTACCACCGCACGGCGACCCAAGCGGATCTCGGCGGCAAACAAGTACTCGAGGTCAGTTCCGGCCACGGCGGTGGAGCCGCGTATCTGGTACGGACATTGCACCCGGCCGCCTACACGGGGCTGGACTACAACCCGGACGGTGTCGCATTCGCCCAGAAAAGACATCACCTACCGGGGCTGGAGTTCGTGCACGGCAACGCCGAAAGCCTGCCTTTTCCCGATGAGTCCTTCGACGCGGTGATCAACGTCGAGGCCTCGCACGCCTACCCACACTTTGAGCGTTTCCTCCCCGAAATGACGCGGGTGCTGCGTCCGGGAGGGCATTTCCTCTACGCCGATTTCCGCGGGTTCCTCGAATATGCCGAGTGGGATGCAGCACTTGCCGCCCTGCCGATGCGGATGGTTTCCGAGCGGGTCATCAACGAGGAGGTTCTGCGCGGGCTGGACAAGAACTCGCCGCGGTACCAGGACCTAGTTGTTCGCCATGTGCCCGTATTCCTGCGGCCCTTCGGCCGCCTCTTCACCGGTTTGCCCGGCACGACGATGTACCGCCAACTGCAACGCGGACAGCTTTCCTACCGGATGTACCACTTCATCAAAGACTGAGGGGCGGCATCCACTGACGCGGTGGGACGAAAGCGCCGCCGCGCCGGGAGCAGCTGGCACATGCATAAATTTCGTTGGAGCTAAGGGGACTCGAACCCCCGCCTTGACCAGGCAAAACACCGGTTTAGCTGCAGTTTCGTTACGTCCCGTTCCGACTCAGTCCCGCTCGTTACCGGCGGTTTCGGTTTCGGGTCTTGACAGCGTCAAGAGGACACGGCAGTACGGCGCACCGCCTAGCAAGCGCGACCCGTTCAGATCGGCCAGGCCTCCGGGCTCGGGAGATGTTGGATCGGGACGGCCGGCGGCAATTCGCGGCGCTCTGCAGTGGAAATCGCATCGAGCATCAACACGACGTGGCGCCGCCACCCGCCGCTTGATGGGTCCATAGTCCACAGCACGCTGTTGAGCATCGACAAGATCCGCGGCAGATCCTCGGCGACCAGGTCGTCGCGGACCATCCCGGCTCGTTGGACACGAGCGGTCAGGTCGCAGAGGGCTTCGTCAAGTCGCGCCGAGATGTTGGCTAGCGCGTCGACTCTCCTAGCCCCGGCGAGGAGGTGGTGCTCACGCGCGCCGGTCGATGACCTCGATCGGGGCATTGGGTCCAAGTTCCGCGTGCGCGCCGCGCCGATCCGCAGTGGCCGGTCGGCCGACATCGTCACCAGACTTGACGTCTAACTGACGGTTAACCGTCAAGTCTGTCGCGCGAACACCGCCAGCACTCCACGAAACGCTAGGGACGTATAACGCCGCGCAGCGGCATCAGTCCAAGTTCGTTGTGGCTCATGAACCCCGGCGGTGCATCCACGACGGCGGGAATCGCGTTAGCAGGACCCATCGCGGTCCAGGTGTAGCCGGGCAACGCGTAGCCGCCGTCGGGATCCTTGGCCCCTTGCAGGATGAGCTCGGTGGATGAATCGCCTTCGATCACGATGCGGTAGTGATAGTGCTGGGGCCAATCCTCCTGCGGCTCAATGGCATCGAATGTATCCATCGTGTAGATCTCGTGGAAGACGACGAGCGGCTTGTTGTCCACCCACGACGTCCATTTGTGGTGTTGACGGGCGACGGTGCCCTTCTTGATCACGCCTTTGAACCCCGGCATGTCGCTCGTCTCGCCACCTTCGAACGGGATGTCGCGGGTGGCGATCCCGAGCTCGACCTCGGTAGTGTATTTGTCGACTGTCTTGCCCATTCCCTCGACGATCATGGCCATCGACTGCGCGAACAACGGCCACGCTTGCCCCAGCAGATTGGGGCCGTCCTCAAACCCGGCCGGATCACTGCCCATGCCCATCTCGTACAGGTACTTCAAGGTGTCCCTGCCGAAGTTCACCACCTCGTAGATGTGGATGGTGTCGATCTGACTGACGATTCGGGCCAGCGTGAGAACGAGCAGGTCTCCTGCGAAACCGGGATTGACACCCCCGGCGTGAAACGAGGTGCCGCCCTCGAGGCACGCGGCATGGATCTTGTCGATATCCGCCTGGCTGTGTTCGGTTCGGTACCACCATGCGCCACCTGAGGCGACGACGTTCTTGCCTCCGCGCAGCAGACGGCAGACCTCGTCGGGGTCAGACCACAGCGGCGCATAGAAGACACAATCGGCTTCCAGTGCCTCGATAGCGTCCTTGTCATTGGTGGCGAGCACACCGGTCGGCGCCTTGCCGCAGAGCTCGCCGGCATCTTTGCCGACCTTCTCAGGACGGTTGCAGAGCACCCCAACCAGTTCGTAGGCAGGGTTATGGGCGAAATGGCGGAGCGCTATCGTTCCGACGTTGCCGACGCCCCACTGGATTACGCGATATTTCTTGTCGACCGGGGACTTCGTTG
The DNA here is from genome assembly GCA_963743145.1 of uncultured Actinomycetota bacterium. Taxonomy (GTDB): domain Bacteria; phylum Actinomycetota; class Actinomycetes; order Mycobacteriales; family Mycobacteriaceae; genus Mycobacterium. The sequence goes on from CAVUOR010000003.1 coordinate 372,566, forward strand.
TCTTTGCGTGACCTTGCTCGACCGTCGTCATTGCTCCTCCTTCGATTTCATGATCACTAGTTGATCGACACTCCGGCATCGACTTTGAACTGCAGTCCGGTGACAAAACGCGATTCATCCGAGACCAGGAACAGCACCGCATTGCTGACGTCGACGGGTTCGATGCATGGTGTCGGCATGGCGTTGACGAAGATCGGTATCAGGTCCGGACGTTCTTCGCCGAGAGTGGCGCCGAACGAGTGCGGAACCATTCCGGTGGGCGTGCCGGTGGGGTGTACTGAATTGACCCGGATGCTCTGTGCGGCGAGCTCATTGGCTAGCGCAATCGTCAGACCTGTAACGCCGTACTTGGATGCGGTGTACGGAATCTGTAGCGGGAAACCCTTCATCGCCCCGGCCGAGCTGATGTTGACCAAGCTGCCGCCGCCTTGCGCGAGCAGATGCGGGATCGCCACGGCGCAGGTGTTCCAGGTCCCAATGAGGTTCACATCCACGACCGCGCGCCAATGATCGGAAGTTGTTCTGTCCCAAGGAGCGACGGTCAGGACACCGGCGTTGGCGACGGCGCTGTCCAATCCGCCCAGTTCGTCGACGCCCTCGTCGACAGCTGATCGCAATGCCGCTTCGTCGCGGACATCAGCGACTCGGCTGACGCACCGGCCGCCGTGCTCGGTGACCAAACGCACCGTCTCGGCTAAGTCGTCCTGAGTAGCCAAGTCGTATTCGATCTCCGGCAGGGACTCGCAGAGGTCGATGAGAATGAGATCCGCACCCTCCTCGGCGAGTCTGAGCGCGTGACTGCGCCCCAAACCGCGCGCGGCGCCGGTGATCAGCACTCGTTTGCCGGCCGCCCGTCCGGTCGACGGTCTAGGTTCTGTCACCACATCAGTCCGCGGATGATTTCTGCCGCAGGGATGTCCTCGACGGCGATCAGCCCTTGGGGAGCGCGGCAGACCCAGTCGATCGCGTTTACCACCCGAGCCGCAGTCGAAAGACATCCGGCCTCGGTGACGTCAAGCCCTGGGTGCGACACATGCGTGTTCAGCTCGGCGCGAGGATCCCCGTCGACCACGACTCGATGAACGCCAGGACGGCCGTCGGGCGGATAGAGCCAATCCGGGGCCGAGTCGGCGGTGAGCCGCGTGATGTGTTCCATGGTGATCACCGGAACTCCGTCACGAACCCCTTCAACCGCGAACTTGACCGCGGCCATCTGTCCCGGCTCCACCGTCGCCATCTTGCATTCGATCCGTTTGTCGGTGTACCACGGCTCGATGCGTTGTCGAACCTCATCGAGTTCGACGCCCAGCTGCTCGGCAAGGTTGCGAACCGCACCGCCCCACATCGTGGTGAGGACGCCCGGCAGGAACAGCATCGGCGTATCGTCCTCAGCGCTGACACCGAAACCCATTTGTTTGCCTGTGAATTCGTAGTCGTCGTAGTTGGCATAGTCGAAGATCTCCTGAACGGTGATCGCCCGGGCGCGGGTGACCAGGCTCAGCGCGGAGTGAACCTCGGTGTCGCCGGAGTAGCCAGGATCGATGCCGTTGACATACAGCGAGGCATTGCCGGCCTCGCAGGCTTGTTCCAGCGGCACCCGCAGCCAGTCGTCAGCCTGGCGAGGAGTCACCAGCCACACCATCGATGTCGCCACGATATTGATGCCCGCGGAAAGGAACTTCGACATCTGCTCGATGACTTCCATTGGCCTTGTCTCACCTTGTGCGGTGTACACCACACAGTCCGGCTTCAGCGCAATGAGCGCGTCGATGTCATCGGTCGCGATGATGCCGGTCGGTTCGCCCAGCCCGCACAACTCGGCGGCGTCACGCCCGATCTTGTCAGGGCTGGCGGCGTGCACACCGACCAATTCCAGATCGGGACGTCCGATGATCGCCGGTAGCGAATGGACCCCGACATTGCCGGTCGAAAACTGAACTATTCTGCGCATCCTGCGTCGGTCCTTGATCAGTAGTCGGGAATCGGCAACGGCGAGTTGTTCGAGTCGATGCCGCCGTCCACATGAAAGGTCGCGTTGGTCGCGTAGCAGTCCCGAGTGGACAGATACACGCAGAGCCGCCCGAGGTCGGCGACGTCGCCCAGGCGATGCAGCGGTGTCGACTCCTGCATCTTCTCCCGCGATCCGGGCATCATGTCGAGACTCCCCTGCAGTCCGTCGGTGGCAAACGAGCCCAGGGCTATCGCATTGACACGGATCTTCGGCGCAAGCTCCTGCGCCATCGCGCGGGTAAGCGCCTCAAGGCCGCCCTTCGCGACGCAATACGCCGTCAGCGCGCGGATGCCGAAACGGGCTGAGCCAGAGGAGATGTTGACAATGTTGCCGTGGCCGGCCTCGATCATGTGGGGTGCGGCGAGCTGGCTCATGATGAATGCGGATGTGACACACCAGTCGAACGTGTGCCGAAAATCATCGTCGGTGATGTCGAGGAAGCGTGCGTATGTCGAACCACCGACATTATTGATCAGGATGTCGATGCGCCCGAAGCTCTCCATGGCCGTGTTGACGACCCGCTCGCCATCGGGCCGGCTCATGGCGTCTGCGACGAGCGCAAGTCCCTTGCCGCCAGCGCTTTCGATGCCCGAGATTGTTCCGACAATGTCCGCCTCCGTGCGCGCGGTGCCAACCACCGTCGCACCCGCCTCGGCGAGAACCCGGGCGATGCCCTGTCCGACACCCTTCCCAGCGCCGGTGACGATCGCGACTTGGCCCTCTAGATTGAATTGTTCAAGCGCCATCCCAATCCTCTCGCCCGCATCGTGTCGTGCTCATCTAACAAACAAAACTGACTAAAGTCAACGGAATGGAACGCGCAGGCGGGCGGCCCGGCAGCTATTCTGCACTCAGGGCGGGGAACCAGGATCAGAGGAAACGCAGTATGGCAACGGTGGAAAAGCCGTCGGCGCGCGAGACCAAGCGCCTACAGACCCGGGAGCGCTTACTGGGAGCTGCCATCGCGGAGTTCAAACGGCGCGGCATGGCAGACGCCGACGTCGGCTCGATCGTTACGGCCGCCGGAGTCGCACACGGCACGTTCTTCTTTCATTTCCCGACCAAGGAACATGTGCTGCTGGAACTCGAACGGCGCGAAGAGGAACGCATCGCCAAACAACTCGACCGCTATGTGGAGGCCGCGCACGATCTGTCCTCCACACTCCGGGAGGCAGTTAGACTCATCCTGGGTCTGGAGCGCCGCCTCGGCGCGAGTCTCTTCAAAGACTTTCTGGCTCTGCATTTCTCACAGACCCGTCCCGCGGACGAAAGCAAAGAGCATCCAGTCATCGTGCACGTTGCCCAAGAAATCGAGCGGGCCCAGCGACTGGGTCACGTTGCACCGGAGGTCGTTCCGGTGCACAGTGCCGTGTTCTTCCTGCTAGGCCTTTATGCGCTGCTCACCACAACACACGATTGGCCTACCCAGAGCGCGATGCTCGACGATTACCTGGCCAGCACGCTGCGCAGCCTCCAACGCGGTAACTGATTGACGTTAGTCAGTCTGTGCGGGAAGATCGGGCCAGCCGATCGGTAGGAGGAATCCTTGAATTCGCCCACGTTGACCGCGACAGGCAGCCAGCTCGACGAACACTTCGAGCAGTCGCACCTTGCGCAGCGGCAGGCCGACAAGTGGCTCATCTCGGGCAGTATCCTCATCGGCACCGCGGCCCTCGGTATCTTCGGGCTCCCACTCTTTCTCCGGGGGGTGTGGTTGCTGCGCAAGGCGCAGCGCGACGGCCTATCGGTCCGCCCGATGCTGGTGACGTTGCTTGGCTACCTGGTCATCATCGACGCAGCTATCAACACGGTGGGATGGGCACTCGACCTGGTGGCCAATCACACCATTCTGGCTCGAATCCTGTTGAACGGCTGGGGAGCAATGTTCGATGCCGGCTACTTCTGGCACTACAACGAGCTGTGGGTCGGCGGTGCGGCGGGGCCGGGCGAGAAAGCCCTCGAAGTGGGTCTCATCCTCACGGTGTTCACCATGCGGATCGCGGCCGCGATCGGTTTCCTGCAGATGAAGCGGTGGGGTCACCAATGGATGGTCATCACCTGCTGGATGGGCGTGCTGATCTGGTGCGTCTACGTCTTCAACATGACGATGTTCGCTGACGTGCGCTACGCCGGGGTCATCTTCCCGGTCGTCGGCTGGTGGCTCTACGACATCTTCTACATCACACCATTCCTCGCGATTCCCTACCTGCACTCTGTCAACCGCGAGATCTTCACCGACTGACCCGTCCCTTATTGACTCCAATCATTGACTCTGGTCAGTAATCGCGCTACAAAGACTAGACCATGACGTCACAGGTCAAGGCCACGGCACGCGAGGTGCGTCGGCGACAAACCCGCGAGCGCATACTCGGCGCGGCGATCGCCGAGTTCAAGCGGTCGGGAATGACAGGCGCCGATGTGAACGCGATCGTCGCAGCCGCAGGCGTCGCACACGGAACGTTCTTCTTCCACTTCCCGAGCAAGGAGCATGTACTTCTTGACCTGGAGTTCCGCGAAGAAGCACGCATCGCGGCGGAATTCGCCACATATCTCGAGGACGCACACGGACTTGCTGCCGCGTTGACAGAAGTGGTCCGTCTTGTGGCCGGCCTGGAACAGCGGCTCGGTCCGCAGCTCTTCAAAGACCTTCTGGCGCTGCATTTCTCGCCGACACGCCCCAATAAAGATGACTGGAGCGATCATCCCGTGATCGTCCTGCTGGTTGATGAGATCGAGCGGGCGCGAGGCGATGGCGAAGTGCATCTGGAAGTGGACGCCTTCTACAGTGCGACGTTCTTTCTGCTCGGCATCTACGGCGTCCTCACCACAACCGACAATGCCGATAAGCGCGACACGATGCTGACGAAGCTGATCGCCACCGCCGTGCGCGGTCTGGAAGTCCGATGACGCAACAACCCATCAACAAAGGAGGTCTGAAGTGGATTGGATCTGGGAGATCCTGCGCTACGTCGCAGCGTGGGGCGGGACGGGACTGGTCATCTGGTTCTGGTACTGGATGTTCTCGAATCTCGGCACGTTCTGAGCCCCGATGATCGAGCTTTCCGACGCACATGCAATGGCGATCGAACGCAGTTGCGCGGTAACGGCTGTCGCCCTGAGCGGGCGGCGTCGCGAGGGTGTGCGTCTGGTGACCGGTGGGCACCGTGAGTTCAGCCTGAGTTCACAACTTGATTTCGTGCACGTTCCGTATCCGTCGATCGAAAGGGACTGGACACGCAGGACCCTGACATGCGGTGTGGCGTTTCAATGCTCACCGTCGAAGGAGCGACTCGCCACGTTTCGGCTGAACGAGCTGTCAGCCCGCGAACTGCGTGCGATCACTCTCGTCGAGGCCAGCGTGGCCCTGGGGTGGATCGCGTCCAGCTGGCCCGGGCTACTCGTTGAAACGCACCGGGTGCTGCCAGACCTGCCGGCATTGCCCGCCGACACGGATGCCGGCGAGATGGTCAACCGGGCGATCTCGATGTCACGCTCCGCCGCGCCGCTGATTGTTCATCCACTCTTGGGCAGATTGCCCCTGGCCTACACAGCGCCGCAGGGTTTGTCCGACAAGCTGCGTCGCAGCTTCGGCAGGATGCCTTGGACCACAACGCAGAAACGCCTGCCACGCCCCTACTCCGTTCCGGTCGGTGGCGACGGCGGCGTGCGCAACCCCAACCTACCGCCGCCCAGCCGGCCTCAGGACAACGACCTCGATATCACTCCAGAGCACCGGCCGGGTATCCCCTACCCCGAGTGGAATTCCTGGACACAGAGTTTCATGCGGGAGCATGTTGCCGTTCTCGAACGGACGCATGCCACCCCGACGCGTTCACCGGGTCCCGCGTCCGCAGAGCTGCGGAAATGGTTTGAAGAACACACCCACCGGGCGATGACGAGCCGCCTCGAGGACGGCTCGGACCTGGACGTCGAGCAGTACGTACGCCACTACATCGACCTCGCGATCGGCGAAGCGATCGAACCGCGCATCTTCCGCGACTTATTGCCCGCCAGCCGCGACGTCACAACGGCGCTGTTGCTCGACGGAAGTTCGTCATTGGGTGTGCACGGCGGACGGATCTTCAAGCTGGAGTTGGCCTGTGCCGACGCTCTGTCGAACGCGATGACGTTCGCGCGGGAGCGCCACGGAATTTTTGTATTCACCGGCAACACGCGACACCGCGTCGAAGTCAATTGCCTCAAGGACTTCGAAGATCCGCGGTTCGTGCCGCCAGGCCGATTGGGCCTGGCCACTGGCGGCTATACCAGACTCGGTGCACCATTGCGCCACTTGACCAGTCGGCTTCTTGCTCAGTCCTCCGAGCGGCGGCTGCTCATCGTGATCGGCGACGGCCTGATCTCCGACGAGGGTTACGAGGGGCGCTACGCGTGGGCCGACGTCACGCATGCGGTCGAGGAAGCGAACGACGCCGGCGTCTCTATCTACTACCTAGGCGTCGGGCCGACCCGCGTTGACCCGCTTCCCGAGGTCTTCGGACCCCTTCGCTCCCAACGCATCCGGCGAGTCGAAGAGCTTCCGCGGGTATTGGCCCATGTTCACCGTGAGCTGGTAACCGCATGACCGACAACACGCTGAGGAACACATGACCACCGACACCTATTACTCGAACGGCAACGAAGTCCAGTTGTTCGAGCAGGCCTATCGGCAACGGCTGCCGGTGATGCTCACCGGCCCGACCGGCTGCGGCAAGACACGACTGGTCGAGCATATGGGCCTGCTGCTGAGCCGACCCGTGGTCACTATCAGCTGCCATGACGATTTGACCAGTTCGGACCTCGTGGGAAGGTTCATGGTGACCGGTGGCGATGTGGTGTGGACCGACGGCCCACTGACCCGGGCGGTGAAGGCCGGCGCGATCTGCTACCTCGATGAGGTCGTCGAAGCACGCCACGACTCGCTGGCCATCCTGCACTCGCTGACCGACCACCGCCGTGCTCTCTACCTCGACCGGGCAGACGAAGTCGTGAAAGCACCCGAAACCTTCATGCTCGTCTGCTCCTACAATCCGGCATACCGGAGTTCGCTGAAGGAGCTCAAGCCGTCCTTCCGCCAGCGGTTCGTCACGCTTCCGATGAGGTATCTGCCCGCAGACCGCGAAGCCGAGGTGATCGTCACCGAAGCGGGCATCGAGCCTTCGACCGCGAAAAGGCTCGTTACCTGCGCCACCGCCATCCGGACCGCCGACCACGCCTTCCACTTCGAGCCGCCATCTACCCGCGTCCTGGTCACCGCCGCACAGTTGATCGCCTCCGGCGCAGGCGAATTAGAGGCGGCCGAAGCCTGCATCCTCGCTCCACTCTCGACCGACGGTGACATCAAAGACGGTTTACGCGAGGTCGCCGTCGCCAGTCTCGCCACCGCCGACAGCTCGCGCACGCCTCACTAGCAGAACCGGGAAAGGAGCCACCACTATGGATCAGAAGGAACGACAGCGCAAGAAAGCGCTCATCATCTTGCAGATCGTCATCTACGGCTACCTGCTGCTGATGTTTGGAATTCAGCTCTATATGTCTTTCGCGCGCGGCTGGTGGGAATTGTGAATCTTCCGCTACTGAACCGGCTTTCGAGCGGGAAAACAGGCGGACCCGATGACGCGGTCAGCCTCGAGGACCATCACGACGAATCCCATCTGGCGCAGCGCGGGGCCGACAAGTGGATGATCGTTGGCGCCGCTCTGATGGGGATGTGGGCGCCGGGCCTGATCGGCTTCCCCATCTTCATGCGCGGAGTCTGGCTGCAGCGCCAGGCTTTACGGGCAGGTCTGTCGGTGCGGCCGATGATCGTCACCTTGATCGGTTATCTGGTGCTGATCGACGGAGCACTCAACAGCCTGGGCTGGGCGTTGGATCTGGTCGCCAATCACACGTTGATCAACCGGGTACTGATGGTCGGGTGGGGCAACATGTTCGACGCCGGTTACTTCTGGCACTACAACGAACTGTGGGTCGGCGGCGCCGCCGGCCCCGGTGAGAAAGCCTATGTGGCGGGGCTGATCCTGACAGTGTTCGCGATGCGCTGTGCCGCGGCGATCGGCTTCCTGCAGATGAAGCGGTGGGGTCACCAATGGATGGTCATCACCTGCTGGATGGGCGTGGTGATCTGGTGCGCCTATGTGTTCAACATGACCATGTATGCCGACGTGCGCTATGCGGGCGTGGTATTCCCCGTCATCGGCTGGTGGCTCTACGACATCTTCTACATCACGCCGTTCCTGGCCATCCCGTATCTGCACACGGTCAACCGCGAAATCTTCACCGACTGAACACTTTAAGGAGCACAGCTGTGACTTCACCTGTACCCGCACCGGCGTCCACCGAAGGCAACGACCAGGGCGAGGATCTACCCCCCGGCACCACGCCGTACTACGCAAGGATGCACAAATACATCAAGCGGGCCGTCATCGTCTGTCTGGTCGCCCTCGTCATCGAAGGTGCCTTCACGCTGCCCTTCATGGCGGTCTACTACGGCTATCCGACTCTGAGCCTGACCCAGATCTGCAGCGAATTGCTCAAGGTCCGCTACTCCGACGACACCTTGGAGTGCAAGGTTCCTTATCCAATGTTGGGGCCACCGGAGGGCGCCGAGGGCAAGGACACCGCCCGGGACCAGTGGGGCATCCAGCCGGTTCCGAAATATCATCGGCTGAAATTCCGCGAACTGGTGCGCATCCACGACGCACGTGTGGCCCGGCAGGCCGCACAGCAGCAAGGTGCTCCGCATCCGTGACCAAGGCACTCGAGGAGCACGCACACAACTGGGATCTTCGTCATAGGGATTTTCAGGACAATGACTTCCTATATGAGGTCTATTCGGTCATGCGTCGGAATGCGCCCTTCGCCCATACAGATACGCCGTTTCTGAGCGCCACTCCCGGCGGTGCGTGGGTGGCAACGCGATACGCGGAGTGCTACCGGATTCTGCAGGACTGGGAGCACTTCTCCAGTAACCCAACGCCGGAAGCGTCTGAGCAGCTCGCCGGCGATCTGGTGATCACCCTGGATCCGCCTCGGCAGCAGAAGTTCCGTAAGGTGCTCAACCCCTACTTCTCGCCGGCGCGGATGAAGGCGCTGCGGCCACAGATTCAGGATGAGACGGACCAGTTGATCGACGCCTTCGTTGAACTGGGGACCGGTGACCTCGCTCAGGTCGCCTGGCGACAGCCGGGCATCGTCTTCTTCAAGTATCTCCTCGGATTGCCGATCAACGACGTCCCGCTGTGTATCGAGTTGACGGACACCGCGCTCAACGGTGAAACCGAGGAAGCTCGGATGGGTGCGTGGGGCGGCCTCTATCAGCACGTCCATGATGCGGTGTCGGCGCGAAGCGCCCAGCCTCCGCAGGACGACATGATCGACGTGCTCCTCAATGCCGAGATCGACGGTGAGCGGCTTCCTTTCAGCGACGTTGTTGCCAATGCCATGCTGCTGGTGCAGGCAGGCCTAGAGACGACCGCCAACGCGATGTCGTTTGCATTCCACTATCTGGCAACACATCCCGACGAACGCGACTGGCTCGCCGGCGAACCGGAGATACTGCCACGAGCCGTCGAGGAGTTCATTCGCTTCGGCGGATCGATTCACGGCATACCGCGAACTGTCGCCAAGGACGTCGAACTCGCCGGACAAACCTTCTGCCCTGGCGAGTCGGTACTGGTGAACTACGCCTCCGCTAACCGCGACCCGGACGAGTTCCCTGAACCCGATCGGTGCATCCTCGATCGCCGCGATAATCGCCACCTCGGATTCGGGGCCGGAGTACATCGCTGCCTCGGATCGAACCTCGCCCGCCTGGAATTTACGGTTGGTCTTGAGCAGGTGCTGTCGAGGATCCCGGACTACACCCTTGCGCCCGGCGCCGATGCCACGTTCCACGGCAACTCCGTCACGAGGGGATTCCGAAAGATTCCCGTCGTCTTCAGTCCTGAAACGAGAACAGCAACATGACCTTTCGAGTGGTTCAGTGGACGACGGGAAACATCGGCACGAAGTCGGTACACGCGATCGTCGAGAACTCGCTACTCGAGCTTGTCGGATGCTACGCGTGGTCGCCGGACAAGGTCGGCCGCGACGTCGGGGAATTGTGCGGCATCGAACCACTCGGCGTGCCGGCCACCGACGACATCGACGCCCTGATCGCGCTCAAGCCCGATTGCGTGGCGTACAACCAGATGTTCGCGAACGTCGACGATCTGGTCCGCATTCTCAAGGCGGGCATCAACGTTGTCACCACGTCCGAGTTCATCACCGGCCATCGACTCGGCCACGGGCGCGAACGCATCCTCACGGCGTGCGAACTCGGTGGGTCGACAATCTTCGGCAGTGGCCTGAACCCAGGCTTCATCGAACTCTTTGCGATCGTTTCTGCAGGACTCTCGGACAGGATCGACCGAGTGTGCATCGTGGAATCGTTTGACACGACGATCTACAACTCGCCGGAGACCGAGAAGATCATGGGGTTCGGATGCCCGATCGACCAGCCGGACCTGCTGGCGGTGACCAAGGAGGGGTCGGGGATCTTCCGCGAAGCCGTCCTCATCGTCGCAGATGCGCTGGGGGTTGAGCTCGACGAGATTCGTTGCGAGGCTGAGTATGCCCAAGCCACCGAAGACGTCCACCTTCCCGGGGACTGGGTCATCGCCAAGGGTTGCGTGGCAGGAATTGACTTGAGCTGGAAGGGCTTTGTCGGTGAGCGTGACGTCGTCGAGGTACGGGGGGTGTGGACCAAGGGCCAATCGCTCGAGCCCACCTGGACGATGGGCTTCGGATACAACATCACCGTCGAAGGCCGACCGACGATCAAGACAACGCTGGCGTTCGAGCCGCCCTCAGATTTCGTCGCAGAGACGATCGAGGAATACATCCTGCTTGGTCTGACCATCACAGCAGTGCCGGCCATTACCGCGATACCTGCCGTCGTCGCCGCGCCGCCCGGAATAGCGACCTATAACGATCTGCCACTGCTACTTCCGCGTGGAGTCATCAATGCCTGAACAGACATATCGAATCATCCGGCTGGTGCGCAGATGACCGAACAACGAGAGACGCAGCTTCATCACGTCGTGTTCGCCGTCGCGCCGGAACGGCAGGCGGCCGTGGCGCAGATGTTCACTGAACTCGGCTTCAGCTTCGAGAACACCGAGCTGACTGAACTCGGTTTGACGATTAATTTGGATTGGAACGGCGGTGTCGAACTGATCAGCGCGATCCCCGGTGCGACCGCCGAAGTGGCGGCATCCGTCAGTGAATTCGTGAACCGTAACGGCGACGGCGTGTACACCGTGGTGCTCCGCGTCCCGGGGGCATCCGACGCCGAAGCCGTCACCGAACGCTACGGGTCGGAAATCCGGTTCCGGCAGAGCTTTTCCGGTGAGGGTTCCTATCTCGACGAAATCGACCTGTCGGTATTCGGCCTTCCGCTGACCTTGCTGTCGACCAATATCCCGTGACGAAGCCAGCAGCTAGGAGACGGCGTGACAGTTGACGCGGCAAGGCCAAGTGTTTTCGACGCCGGACTACCCACGCTGAGTTATGACCTGACCGACACCCCGCAGCAGATCTATCCGCAGTTCCAAGCAGCCCAGCAAAAGGCGCCGATCGCGTTGGGACCCATTGGCCCCGAGGTACTGTCGTATGAACTTGCCCGGACGGTGCTTCGTGATTCGCGGTTCGTCATCCCTCCGGGGATTCATCTTTCCGCCCACGGGATCACGTCGGGACCGTTATGGGACAGAGTCACCCGCAGCATCTTGAACATGGAAGGCGACGAACACCGTCGACTGCGCAGCTTAGTGTCCAAAGCTTTCACGCCGCGTGCGACGGCGCGCATGGATGACACCATCCACGTCGTCGTCAACGAGCTCATCGATCACGTCGCGGACTCGGGTCGTTGCGAATTCGTAGCGGACGTCGCACGGCCATATCCCATCCCGGTCATCTGCGCGTTGCTTGGTGCGCCTCGTGTGGACTGGCAACAGTTCTCACGGTGGGCCGAGGACATCTTCAAGATAGTGAGCTTCGACTGCGATCTCTCCGAGGAGGAGCCCCTTGTCCTGAAGGCGTGGGGTGAGTTCGACGACTACATCGACGACATGGTCGCGCGTAGGCGTCGACACCTGACCGAGGATCTGCTGTCTGAGCTGATCGGCATCGAGGACGCGGGTGACCGCCTGAACGCCGGCGAGTTGCGCATGTTGGCATTCAGCATTTTGGTGGCCGGCACCGACACCACGCGCAGCCAACTGGCCGCATCCATGCAGGTGCTTTGCGATCACCCCGAGCAGTTGGTGCTGCTGCGCGACCAGCCCGAACTGGCAATGCGCGCCGTCGAGGAGACCATGCGACATTCACCGTCGATGTGCAGCACGGTGCGAAGCGTCAACGACGACGTCGCTATCGGCGACTACTCTTTCCCCGCAGGCACATTCATCTTGGTGAACACTTACGCGGCCAACCGTGATTTCGCCGTCTACGACGATCCGACGCGCTTCGACATCACCCGCGACGATCCACCACCCATCTTGACGTTTGGTGGAGGCGTGCATTACTGCCTAGGTGCCAATCTGGCGCGCCGTGAACTCGCCGAAGCGCTCAAGATCTTGGCCCAGCGCCTGCCAAACCCCCGTTGCGCCGGGCCGGCGCCATGGAAGCCGCTACTCGGCATGAGTGGGCCGACAAGCTTGCCCATTGAGTTCGGGTGATGTCCTACAAAATCGGATCGCTTCGGCGCTATCAAGGGACGCGACGCGCTCATGTCTGTCAGAGGGAGAAGCCATGCTTGAGGATCGAAAAGTCCTAGTGACCGGCGCGACTGGTCAGATAGCTGGTCCCATCGCGGAGAACTTCGCGGAGACCAACGAGGTGTGGTGCGCCGCGAGATTTTCTGATCCGACGCGCAAAGCGCAACTCGAGGCAATAGGCGTGACGACGGTCGCGTGGGATATGGACTGCGGCGATATGTCGGCGCTGCCTGACGACTTCACGCACGTCGTGCATTCGGCGCTTCATGTGAGTCCGGACTACGACGCGTCGATCACCAACAACGCTGAAGCAACCGCTCTGCTCATGCAGCATTGCAGAAAAGCCAACGCATTTCTGCATGTTTCCAGCACGTGCGTGTACAAACGGCACGACGATCATCCCAATCACTTGTATGCCGAGACTGACGCGCTAGGCGGCCTGGCCAGTTATGCAGAGGTGTACCCGGTGATCAAGCTGACCTCCGAGGGGTCCGTCCGCGCGGCCGCCCGAATGCTCGATCTTCCGACAACGATCGCGCGGATGAATGTGGGATACAGCTGGACCGGTCACGGCGGGTTGCCCGTAATGATGTACCACACGATGAAAGCCGGCCAGCCCTGGCCAGTACCTAGCGGTTACTACAACCTCGGCTCCCCGATCGGCGGGGTCGACATTGGCTTACAGGCGCATAAGCTTCTCGAAATCGCCAGCGTCCCAGCTACCGTCGTGAATTGGGGCGGCGATGACGCCGTATCGGATCGCGAGATGGGCGAGTACGTCGCCAAGCTCACAGGCATCACCTTGAACCTAGCTGAGAGCCCGATCAGCTTTGACTCCTTCCCCTCGGATAACAGTCGCCGCGAACGGCTCATCGGCAAGTGCTCGGTGCACTGGAAGGACGGGGTCCGAGACACTTTCCAGCGGCTCGGAATAGTCGGCAGATAGCCTGCACGCAGAAAGGCTTCGTAGTCGTCTGCACTGGCCACCATCGACCGCACAGTAGCCGCGACACCGGAAGGTCCTGCGGCGTCGCATCAGCCGCTCGTCATGCCGAGGGTTGCGCTGCTGGCAATTTTCGAAAGTAACTAGTACAGAGGCGTTTTCGCTATTATCTGACTTCTCCACAATGTGCTGTCCGGCGTATGCTTTCCACATGGCAGACTCACCCGGACGACACCACCGAATGATCTCACTGACAGGCACCGTCGCCGTCGTCACCGGAGCAAGCCGCGGCATCGGCAAAGGCATCGCGGCGGCCCTCGGTGACGGCGGCGCCACCGTGTACGTCACCGGTCGCACCGCGGCAGTGGGTGAGCACGAACTGCCAGGCACGATCGGCGAGACAGCCGCAGAGGTCACCCGACGGGGCGGCACCGGGATCGCCGTGCAGCTAGATCACGCCGACGACGGTCAAGTAACCGCTCTGTTCGACCGCATCAGAGTCGAGCAGGGCCGGCTCGACATCCTGGTGAACAACGCTTTCATGCTGTCCGATGACCTCACTGACCCGAAACCCTTCTGGGAGAAACCCCTATCCAACTGGGAGATGGTCGACGTCGGCGTGCGTTCCAACTTCGCCTCCGCCCGCCTCGCTGCCCAGATCATGGTGCCCCAGGGATCCGGGCTGATCGTCGCCACGTCGGGCTACGTCGGCGTTACCTACACCTACGGAGTCGTCTTCGGACTGTGCAAGACCGCCGTCGACCGGATGGCCCGCGACATGGCCATCGAGCTACAACCCCACAACGTCGCTTCGGTATCACTGTGGCAGGGACTGACGATGACCGAACGGGCACAACGCAATCTCAATGCTCGGCCCGAAATGACGAAATCGATCGTCACCCGCCCCGCAGTGGGCTGCTCACCGGAGTTCCCCGGCCGGGTCATCGCGGCACTGGCCACCGACTCCGATCTGATGAACCTCTCCGGGGGCACCTTCATCACCGCCGAACTCGCACAACGCTACGGAATCACCGACGTCGACGGCAAAACCATTCCGTCGCTGCGCGCCGAACGGGGATCCCCTATCTGGCAACCAATCACGGGAGCAGGCTATGGATGCTGACCAACTTGCCCGGTTCGAACGACTGGTAACTCGTCAGGACATCACCGACTGTCTAACACGGTTCTGCCGCGGCATCGACCGCTTCGACCGTGACCTATTCCTTTCGGCATTCCACCCCGACGCCGAGGTTGCCGCCGGCGACTTTGTTGGCGGACCAGCCGACCTGTACGAGTGGGCACACAACATGCACGCGCAGGCGCAGATCGCTACTCAACACAACTTGCTAAACAACACATGCGACGTCGACGGCGAAATCGCGCATTCCGAAACCTACTACCTATTCGCCGCCCGCAACCTCGACGAATCCAACTGGATCGCCGGTGGCCGCTACTTCGACCGCCTCGAGCGTAGACACGGCCAATGGCGGATAACGTTGCGCACCAACGTGATCGAATGGTCCGGAATGCTGCCGACGATGCCAATACCGTTCGCCGACGTACCCGATATCGGAGCCAACGGCGTTTCAGCACGGGACCGAACCGATCCGTCCTACAAAAGACCCCTCGTCAACCGTCGCGACCCCAACAACCCGCCCACGTCTGCGTGATGCGTGGGCGCGGGCGTCGACAGCTTCTAGGCTGATCAAGCCCGCCAAAACTTGGGTATCTAAGCCGACCTGTTCGATGAGGATCTGGACGGCGTTGCCGACCGGCGGGACACCGCAAGCCGTCCACTGCGGACTAGCAACTCCGAAAGGGTGCTAACACGCAGAAACCCGGTGAGGCTAAAGGGTGGAGCGAACGGGTCGGTGGAGCTAAGGGGACTCGAACCTGCCGATTCGTTCCGTCTCGGTCCGATTCAGTCCCGCTCATTACCTGCGGTTTCGTTCTCGGGTCTTGACGGCGTCAAGAGCACTGGGTCTGCAGGACCGGGGGTTCATGCACACGTCGTTGCGTGTGACCGGTGCGCTGTCCGATCTTGCGGTAGGCGGTAGTCGGCTTCTATTCCCGTTGTTTCTTATCCCGTGTGGTATCTGGACCCATGCCGGTACGGTCGTGAGATGGCTGTCCGGGGCGCCCTCATGGCGGGTATCGCTAAGCAGCTCGGTCACCCAAGTGGTCTGCGGGGGCGGTTAGTCGGTGCGGCGCTCAATCGTGGCAACCGGCGCTTCGTTAGCGCCGCCGTGCAGGCGCTGCAACCCGATGCGGCGGCGGTGGTCGCCGACGTCGGGTTCGGCGGTGGCGTCGGGCTGAAGTTCCTACTCGACAGCGTCGGTCAGTCGGGGCGGGTACACGGGGTCGAGGTGTCGGACACGATGCTCAGCCAGGCCACACGTCGATACCGCCGCGACATCGCGGCCGGGCGGCTCGCGTTGCATACCGGGTCATTGACGCAGCTGCCCTTCGCCGATAGCGCATTGAACGGCGTCCTTTCCGTCAACACCATCTACTTCGTCGCTGAGCTGGATCGTGCGTTCACCGAGCTCGCTCGGGTGGTGGGCAGCGCGGGTCGGATCGTCGTCGGACTCGCCGACCCGGACGCGATGGCCAGGATGCCGTTCACGGGGCACGGCTTTCACCTCCGTTCGGTGCCCGAGGTGATCGACACGCTGCGCGGCGCGGGGCTCGGAGTCGAACACCGTCGAATCAATCAAGATGACGATGCACCCCATTTGCTGATTGCCACACCGACCCCGCCACACCTTTAGCGTGGAGTGCTTGCGTAGGTGAATGTTTGGTTTGCAACCGGTGCACGTTATCGCAGCGTTCCCCAGAATTCGGTGCCGGTGCGGGCGACGAGATAAGCGTCGAGCAGGAGTGGGCCGACGTGTCCGGCCCGATTGCGTCGATCACGCGACGCTCGACGTGTGCCGGTGAGACCGTTAACGATCGCGTCATCGCCCGAGTCCTAGCCTTGCGGAATACCTGCGGCCGCCAGGATCAGCCCGGCGACCTGCTCGGGCTGAGTGATGAGCGAAACGTGCGAGGTATCGAGTTCGATCGTGTGCGCGCCCATTCGTTGGGCAAGGAAACGTTCGAGATCTGGGTCGATGGTCCGGTCCTGGGTGGACACCTGATACCAGCTCGGCTTATCGTGCCAGGCGGCCACGGACGTGCGCTCAGCGGGCAGAGTGCTCTGGTTGCGTCCCTGAACGGCACAGAGCGCGCGGGCTCGTTCGGCTGGAACGCCGCCGGCGAAATCGCGGAGAAACGTTGCCTCGTCGAGTTCGGCGTATCCATCGGGTGATACGACGACACCCGCGGACGCCGGCGGCGTCGGGAACCGCTTGGACAGCGTCGGAAAGTCCTCGTGCGCGTCGGGCGCCCGAGCGGCGATGTAAACGAGCGAACTGACCGACGGCTCGATCCCCACCTCACTGACCAGCGTTCCCGACCAAGAATGCCCGCCCAAGACCACCGGACCGGGTTGTTGCGACAAAACCCGTCGGGTCTCGGCTGCTGCATCGGCGAGAGTGGTCAGCGGGTTTTGGACGACGGCCACGTTGAGCCCGGCGGCCTGCAAGTACGGCACGACATCGATCCACGAGGAGCCGTCCGCATACAGGCCGTGGACCAGGACGACGCTTCGGGCGCGTATCGCAGCGACCGGTATCCCCAATAGCGGCGTATCGCTGCGCGCTGATGGGCTCAACAGCCCAGCAGCGCCGACCGCGACGGTACCGGCGATCCCCATCTGGGCGAATGCCCTTCGTGACAGATTCATCTCGTTATCCCCTGCGCGGTTGTGACTGGCCGATCAAAACGGTCCATTGTCGGAACGATCCTCAGCTCCGTGAGCGTAGGTTCGCATCAGCAAGTCCACAGTGCAATACCGCTGTCATCCGGTTGGTCCGCGGATCAGCTCTTCATTGCGCAGCGGCACCAACGCTCGTGCAGGTCCTCCCTCGACAGTGGAACTGGCCCCAGGAAAGAGCGAAACTGAGGCCGGCCCACCTTTTGGCGCCGCCGGAAGGAAAATGGAGATGATACCGCCGCATAACGATTCCATCTGGCCCGACGACACTAACCGCGCCGCCGTGACACTCGCACTTGCTGCGGGCACCAACAGCGACATGCAGTTCCACGACATGATCGACGCGATCAAGGAGGCGCTGAACAGCGGACGGCCCCTGCAATTCGTGATGGAGTTGATCCGGCTGCTCACCGCCGGGTTGGGCGAGCAGTTCAGCAATTCCGACACCGCCGCGGCTTACCGGCAGCTGGCGGCACAATGCTAAGCGGCCCAGGACGATATGCGTTCACGGGGAGAATGGCGGAACGATGACCACACAACCCACGAAAGTAGGTAACACTCAGTCCTTTGAATAGTTGATCGGGCCGCCCCTGCTCTCCTTCGGGCGGCTGGCCGACCGAGAATCCTTCAAGGTTCGGCATCCACGCCGAGAAAGGCATCCCATGACCAACCCGGCGACAACCCCGGCTGATGTGCTGGTGATCTTCGGCATCACCGGAGATCTGGCTAGAAAGATGACGTTCCGGTCGCTGTACCGGCTAGAACGTCGCGGGCTCCTGGCTTGCCCGATCGTCGGCGTCGCCCGCCGCGCCTGGTCAGATGAGGAGCTGCAGGCTCATGCGCGCGCGGCCATTCGAGCCAGCGGCGAGACCCTCGAGGACGCTGTCTTTGCCCGCTTCGCCAAGCGGCTGTCAATGGTGTCGGGCAACTATGACGACGCGAAAACCTATGAGCGCATTGGCGAAGCGATCCAGGGCAAGCACACCCCGGTGTTCTACCTGGAGATCCCGCCTTCGCTGTTCGGCCTAGTGGTCGACGGTCTGGCCGGCGCCCACCTGACCTCAGGTGCCCGGGTGGTGATCGAGAAACCCTTCGGCCATGACCTCGACTCGGCCCGCGCCTTGAATGACGAGCTGCGCAAGCACCTGCGGGAGTGGCAGATCCTCCGCATCGACCACTTCCTGGGCAAAGAACCCGCGATGGACATCTTGTTCCTGCGGTTCGCCAACACGATTTTTGAGCCATTGTGGAATCGTGACCGGATCGCCAGTGTCCAGATCACGATGGCGGAAAACTTCGGGGTCGAGGACCGTGGCAGCTTTTACGACGCGGTCGGGGCGCTGCGCGACGTGGTGCAAAACCATCTGCTGCAGCTCATCGGGCTGTTCGCCGCCGAGCCGCCGAGCGTGGCCGACGCCGACGGACTACGCGACAAACGCGTCGAGGTGTTCCAGGCCATCCCCGCCGTCGAACCCCAGCATTACGTGCGCGGCCAATACGACGGATACCAAGCGATCGAAGGCGTGCAAGAAGGATCGCAAACCGAAACGTTCGCCGCGCTGCGCCTCGAGATCAACAACTGGCGCTGGGCCGGGGTGCCGTTTTTCATCCGGGCCGGAAAAGCACTGCCGGTGCGGGCCACCGAGATTCGAGTCATCTTCAAAAAGCCACCCCGACTGCCCATCACCGCACACATACCTGACGCCAACGAGCTCATTTTGCGCATTGACCCCAAACCTGGCACCGACCTGGTAATTCAGGCAAAAACGCCCGGCGCCAACCGCACCCGCACCGTCGACCTGTCATTGATCTTCGCCGACGAACTCGGCGAAGCCCCCGAACCCTACGAGCGACTGCTCTCCGACGCGATGAAGGGCGACTCCACCCAATTCACCCGAGAAGACACCGTGGACCAGACGTGGCGCATAGTCCAGCCCCTACTGGACACGCCACCGCCGATCGAGTCGTACCAGCCCGGCACCTGGGGCCCACCCAGCGCCGACAAACTGCTGACCGGCCACCCCGCCTGGCGCGAACCCTGGCTTGGCTAATGGAGGGCCGGGTGGTTCCGCAGGCGTAGTGAGCAGCAACGAGGGAGGGGTTTGGAGCCGACGGCTGTTGCCGCCCCTGCGGTTGCCATGCCTGAGCCAGCGCTTCAACGATGCCTTCGTGGTGCTGTGCCCAGCTTGCTTACGCCGCCACCAGTCACCAAATGCGCGGCTAGAGATCCACTCTGTCCGCTGCCGCGGCATCGGATACAACCTGTGCGATTTGCCGATCGTCGAGGTGTACCTGGCGCGTGAGAGCGCTCGGCGTGGAGAAAGTGATGTGGCGATTCCGCTCATGCGCGCCGCCGTCGACCAAATGGTTCGCGAGGGACAGCTGCTGGGGTGGGGCCCTCCCGCGACCGGTGTTCTGGTGGAGACTCTGCTCGAGCGCGGCACCGAAAATGATCGGGCCGAAGCCGAGGCCGCGATTGAGCGGTTAGCAGCCGCGCCAGCCGATGACGGTCTGGTGATACGCGACATCTGGCTGCTGCGGCTGCGCGCCCTGCTGGCCCGGGCCCGCGGCGACGACGCTGCCTACCGCGACTATCGAGATCGCTATCGCGCGATGGCGGAATCGCTTGGCTTCGAAGGACACACCGCGATGGCCGAGGCGCTGATCGACGGTGGGGAATAGTCGGCAATTTCACGATTCCGCGCTCCTACATCGAACTCCCTTCCACGCTCGCAACAGCCGGAGTCTGCTCTGGGGACGCATCGGGAGTACTTGCCGGTAAGCGCCTTTCGTTATCAGACGCGGTGCGCGACCACAAGGCACGGAACGGCGCTGGTGCCCACCAGTTCGCGCTGCCCAGTAGCCTCATCGCCGCGGGCAAGAGCACTGCGCGGATTAGGGTGGCATCAATCAGGATTGCTAGCGTTATCCCAACGCCGGACGCCTTTATGAACGACACCTGGGACGCGGCCATCGCGAGGCACACGATCGACATGATGAGTGCGGCCGCTGTGACGATGGGGCCGACACGTTGTAGCCCGTACATCACCGCGGCGTTGGTGTCGCCACGGACGCGATATTCCTCGGTGATTCGCGACAGCAGGAACACCTCGTAGTCCATCGACAGACCGAACGTTAGACAGAACATGACCACCGGCATCGGTGCGGCGAGAGTCCCGATCGCGGTGAAGTCGCCGACCAACCACTTCAGGTGGCCCTCCTGAAATATGAACACCATGGCGCCAAGCGTCGCCGACAGGCTGATCAGGTTGAGTATCAGCGCTTTAAGCGGTAGCACGACGCTGCCCGTGAAGGCGAACAGCAATGCAAACATGGTGAGCGCGATCACCATGGCGGCCAGCGGAATACGTGCGACCAAGGCGTCCTTGGTGTCCACGTTTTCGGCGGTGAGTCCGCCAACCAGGACGGCTGCGGGTGCTGGGGTATGACGGATCTGCTCGAGCAGCCGATCCGCGTCTTCGCTGTAGGGATCCACATCGGGGAGCACGGTCAGGTGTGCGCCATTGGCAAGGGGCGCCGGCATTCCCGCGATTCGTCGGCCTTCCGCATAACTCGCCGAAGGTGTGGTGACTGTTACCACATGCGGATGCCGCGATAGTACCGCCGCATATTCGTCGAGCCGATCCGGCGCCACCGGGCCGTCGAGAACCACGTCCATGGCCGCGGTGGGCTGGGCCGGGAATTCGTTGCGGATCGTGTCTCCCACTCGCCGGCTTCCCACCGTCGTCGGCATTGCGCGGTCATCGGGAAAGCCGATGTGGATTCCGGCGAATGGCATACCCAAGATCGAGACGAGGATCAGGACGGCGCCGGCAAACAGCACCGGCCGTCGCATCACCAGTCGCGCGCTGCGGAACCACAACCCGTTCTCGACTGCCACTGTGCCAGCTTGGGCTGGCCGCCGGATGAGATGTCGGATCGCATGGCGTACGTCCAGCGACTCGACCCGTGCGCCAAGGATACTCAGCACGGCCGGCAGCACCACGACGGCACAGAGAGCGGCGAGCGTGACGACGCCGATGCACGCGTAGGCGGTTGAGCGCAGGAACATAATCGGGAAGGCGAGCATAGCCAACATCGACAGCGCGACGGTTACCGCCGAGAACAGCACGGTGCGCCCAGCGGTTCTCACGCAGGTGACGATGGCGGATTCGAGGTCGCGCCCGGCGGCACGCTCTTCGCGGAACCTGGTCACGATGAACAAGCTGTAGTCGATCCCAAGGCCCAAGCCCAGCACCGTCGTCAAACTCAGCGCATAGTTCGACACCGAGGTGAAGTGTGTCAGCGCGGTCAGCAGACCAAGCGTGCCGACGATCGAGAAGATTCCGATGATGAGGGGCAGCCCGGCCGCGACAAGACTTCCGAACACCAACAACAGAAGCAGGAGGATCACCGGCATAGCGAGCGCTTCACTCAGGGAGAGGTCGTCATTGATTTGTTTGGTGACCTCCAGATAGCTTATCGACTCGCCACCCATCTCGATATTCAAAGGGCCGCTGCGGGTATCGCGGAAGGTCTGGATGAGGTGCTTTGCGACCTTATTGACATCAAGCTCATCTCCCTTGATGTGGGCCAGGATCAGCGCCCGGGAGCCGTTACGGCTGCGCAACAACTCCGACGTACCGGAACCCCAGTACGACATCACAGCATCGACACCAGGAGTGGCGGCGAGCTGCTGGGTGATCGACCGCCCGGCGGCGACAGCATCCGGATCGTCGACGGATCGGCCGCGGGTGTCGGTCGCAAGGATCACGACGTTCGGCTTGCCGGCGTGGAATCGCTGCGCCAGCAGAGCTGCGGCATGTTTTGATTCGGACGACTCACTCCAGAATCCGCCGCCGGAGAGCCTGTCGGCCGCTTGACCGGCATACGGCAACGCGGTGATCAGCATCAGGAGGGCCACCGCAACAACGGTTTTGGGTCGCGAGACGGCCAGCCGCGCGATTTTGTCCAACATCAGTGCCTCCTGCCAGGTCGGCGTTGCGTATCGAGCGTAGGGAGTAGTCGGCAATTATGTTGTTTGCTGAAATGCTAGGGAGGCCGATTTAGCTAGGTTCTAATGAAAGTTTGAGTTGCTTGCCGTACATAGTGATGGACTCGGGAGACAACATCTCGAGATGCCCGCAGTCGACCGGGTACTTAGTGATCTTGCCAGTGACATGTGGGCGCCACTGTAGAGATAGATCCCAACTGGTCTCATTTTGTGTTGAGTAAAATATGTCCATATCGCCATCAAATACCCCGGGAACGTGCTCCACTTGATACCAAACGCTATTCTTCATGTTCTGCATGAAGAACTTCAAGAATGTCCGGAGTTGTGCGATTGGAAGAGGGATTTGGTTATGGATTAGTTTCTCTACGCGTTCGTAAATAAGAGGTTCCGACGGCTCTGGATTGCCTATATGAAGGTATCCCAACATTAGTTCCAGCACGTAACTCTCGCCGATAGCTCCGAATATTTGCTCTCTTGTGAGGCTGTTGTTCCCACCCGGCACAGCATCGAGCAAAATGAGGTTTGGAACTTCGCATCCGCGTCGACAAAGCTCAATGGCGACTTCGTGCGCAATGACACCTCCAAGAGACCAGCCGAGAAGGCTGTAGGGCCCACTTGGATGAACCGCTTGAAGCCGGTCTGCATACCGTGTCGCCATGCCGCGAATTGATTCAGGCTCGTCGTCGTGCGCTTGTTGAATGCCAATGATGGGGCAGTCCAAGTAGTTACCTAGAGGCTGATATGGCCAGGCAAGCCCACCAGCTGGATGAAAACAGAACAGCGGAGCGCCTGTCCCTTGCTTGAGGGTCTCAACCGGAGCGATTTCGACTGAAGCGACATCTGCGCACAACTGCTGACTCAGGCAACTGACGGATGGAGCTTCGAACAGGATACGCACCGGCAGTTGGGTATCCAGGGCGTGGTTTATCGCGGCGATCGCTCGCATTGCGGAAAGCGAATTCCCGCCCAGGTCGAAGAATGAGTCGTCGACTCCGACGCGCTCGAGCCCGAGCACCCGGGCGTAGATGCCGGCGAGGACCTTTTCGGTCTGGGTCTGCGGTGCCCGGAAGGTGGTTGCACCAAATACCGGTGCCGGCAGGGCCTTTCGGTCGATCTTGCCCGATGAGGTCAACGGGAACTCGCCGAGCACCACGATCTGGGTCGGCACCATGTAGTCGGGCAACCTTGCGCTCAATCGCTGACGCACCGCGCTGATCTTTGTGTCGGTTTGGGGGTCGTTGGCGTGGCTGACGCCTTGTTGGGCCCCGGCGGGGGGCAGGTAAACGTCGGTCAGGGGGCCAGGGTCGGTGGGGGCGGTGAAGACGGCGTCGAGTGTGCCGCCCTGGGCGCCCCAGGTCACGGCAACGTGGTATCCGGTGGTTTCGCCCAGGCGGTGCAGTTGGTCGGGGGTCGCGGTCCCGGGGGCCTGGACGAGTGCATCGGCCAGCCGTAGCCCCGCGGCCAGGGCCTCTTCGACGCAAACATCGGTGATCAGCCCGGTGCGCGGGATCGCGGCGACGCGAACCGCGGCGGGACGCTGGGATACCAACTGGTCGTGCAGTCCACCTAGGCCCGCGCATTGGGTCCACGTCCAGCTGGGCGCGGTGGCCATAGACCGTACCGGGGTGGGGGTAGTGTGGATGGTGGCGTCGTAGCGGTACCGGTTCAGTTCATTGTCGGCCGATCCGCGTTTGACTTGAATGTCGAGTCCGGCCACGGATGGGTGCGCGGCGGCCCAGGTGGTGAAAAACTCTGGGGCTAGCAATAATTCGGGTTCGCTGACCATGGCGCGGTGGACTCGCTGGCGGATCTCGGCGGTGTCAGTGGCGTGGGCGATCGCGACACCAGTTTGAAACGCTCGCTGCAGGCTGTGGTTGCGCACATCGCCGACGAACAACGCCCCACCCGGTGCCAGCAGGCCGATAGCGCTGTCGATGACATCAGCCAGATAACGCGCACTGGGGAAGTACTGGACCACCGAGTTGAGAATGATGGTGTCGAAGTAGGCCGGCGGCAGCGCCTCGCTGACATGCGCCGGCTGCACCTGCAACCGCACCCGATCCCTCCACGGCTGCGCAGCCACCGCCGCCTGCAAGGCCTGAATCGCCTTCGCGGAGAAGTCCGTACCCCAATACTCGACACACGCCGGGGCTACGTGCGCAAGCAATAGCCCCGAGCCCACGCCGATCTCCAACACCCGCCGTGGCCGCAGTGCCATGATCCGATCCACCGTGGCCGAACGCCACTCCATCATCTCCTCGAGCGGAATCGGATCATCGGTGTAGCTGCTGTTCCAGCCCCGAAAATCCATGCCGAACCCCGACACTCCGTCAGCGCCGTACAGGTCGTCGTAGATGTGTTGCCATTGTTCGACGATGTCGGCGTCGTGGTCGGCTGTGGCGGTGTGCTCGAGCGTGATGTACGCGACGAGAACCGAGCCGGTGTCGCTATGGTGCACACTGGCGGCGGCCTGGCCAACTTGCGGGCAGGCCAGCAGGGTGTTTTCGATTTCGCCGAGTTCGATGCGCTGTCCGCGCAGTTTGATCTGGGCATCGGCGCGGCCCAGATAGTCCAGCGTGCCCGCCGGTGTCCACCGCACCAAATCCCCGGTGCGGTACATGCGTGCTCCGGTGCAACCGTAGGGGTTGGCCACGAACCGTTCGGCGGTCAACTGCGGCCGGCCCACATAGCCGTGCGCCAACGCGGGCCCGCCCAGATACAGCTCGCCCACCACCCCGACCGGTGCAGGGTTCAGCCGCGCGTCGAGTACCAGCGCGCACACCCCCGGGATCGGGGCGCCGATATCCACCGGCTGTCCCGCCGACAGCGGCGCACACGTGACCCAGATAGTGGTCTCGGTCGGGCCGTAGGCGTTGAACATCCGCCGGCCCGGCGCCCAGGCGGTCGCCAATTCTGTCGGGCAGGCCTCCCCAGTGGTGATCAGCGTGTCCAACCCGTCCAGACGGGTCCGGTCCAGCGTCGCCAGCACCGTCGGGGTGAGTGCCGCCGCGTTGACCTGATGGCTTTCCAGCAACCTGGTCAACGCCTCCCCGGCATATGCGTCCGGCGGCACCACCACCAACGTCGCCCTGGCCCCCACCGCCAACAACATCTCGCCGACCGACACATCAAAGGTCGGCGCGGCCACCATCAGCAGTCGCGCATCCGCGCCTAACCCGATCACCTCGCCCAGCGCCGCCGCCCCGAGCAGACCGGCGTGGCTGACCGCCACCCCCTTGGGGGTGCCGGTGGAGCCCGACGTGAAGATCACATGGGCGGTGGTGTCCACCCCCAGCACGGCCAGCCTGTCGGCGTCGGTGATCGGATCGGCGCACCGCCCGGACACATCCAGGCGGTCGATGCGCAGCACGGGGCGCGCCCCGGCCCCGGCCAAAGTATCGGCGCCACAGGTCATTACGCACATCGCGTCCACTGCGTCCAACATCGTGGCAATCCGCTCGACGGGATAGGCCCGATCCAGCGGCACATACGTCCCGCCGGCCTTCATCAGAGCCCACCAGGCCACCACCAACTCCACGGACCGATCCATCGCCACACCCACCGCGCGCTCCGGACCCACCCCCGCCTCGATCAGCAACCGCGCCAACCGCGTCGACCACTGATCAAGCTCGCGATACGACAGTTCCCGCGCACCGTCGATGACCGCCGCCGCATCCGGGTCGGCGGCCACCGCGGAAGCCAACAACTGCGGCGCCATCCCCACGGGCGCGCCCACCCCAGCACCAGACCACCCCGACAGCACCAGATCACGCTCATCGCGATCCAGCAGCGACACCGCCCCCACCTTCACCGACGCATCGGCCACCACCGCCTCGATCACCCGGCCAAACCAGCAGACGAACCGCTCGATGGTGGCCCGATCAAACAGATCCGTGGCATACGAGACCACCCCGACGGCCATCGGTGCGGCCGGGTCCACGGTGGGCACCTCGCTCAGCTGGAAATCCAGGTCGAATTTCGCGGTGCGGGTGGACACCGGAATCTGCTCGACGCTGACGCCGTCGAGCGCCATGTCTGGGCGCACGTTGTTCTGGAAAACCATGAGCACCTGAAACAGCGGATGATGCGCCGTGGAGCGCACCGGGTTGAGCTGCTCGACCAGCCGCTCGAACGGCACATCCTGGTTACTGTAGGCATCCAGCGCCTTGTGACGCACCCGCTCAAGCACCTCACTGAACCGGTGCTGGGAGTTCACGGCCACCCGCAACACCCACGTGTTGACGAAGAACCCGACCAGATCATCGAGCGCCTCATCGCGCCGCCCGGCAATCGGTGCGCCCATCACAACGTCCTCGCACGCGCCGACCCGGTGCAACACCACCGCCGCCACCGCTTGCAGCACCATCGACACGGTCGCGTTATGCGCGGCCGCCAGCGCCTTGACCCCCGCCCACACCGGCGGGTCGAGGCGCACCTCCACCGCATCACCGCGGTAACTGGGCACCGGCGGGCGGGGTCGATCAAGGGGCAGCGACACCACCTCGGGCAACCCAGCCAGCCCATTACGCCAGTACCGCAACTGCCCAGCGATCACGCTGTCGGGCTCAGACTCTTGCCCCAGCAACTGGCGCTGCCACAATGTGTAGTCCACATATTGCACCGGCAACGGCGCCCACTGCGGGGGCCGGCCCTTCAGCCGCGCCCGATACGCCTGGCCCATATCCCGGACCATCGGAGCCATAGACCAGCCATCAAAAGCGATGTGATGCACCACAATCCCCACCACATGCTGCTCGGGGCCCACCGAATAGACCTGTGCACGAATCGGGATGTCCGCCGACAAATCAAACCGATACCCTGCCAGCGCCGCCAACTCGCCGGCCACCTCCTGCTCCGGCAACGACACCACCATTGCGCCACCGTGCAGCCACATCCCGGCCCGAGCCGGCAACACCTCCTGGAAGGGCACACCGTCCATGTCGGGAAAACGCGTGCGCAACGATTCGTGGCGGGCGATGACATCATCGAGGGCGGCGCCCAGTGCCTCAACATCCAGCGGCCCGCGGATCCGGAAAGCCGTCGGCATGTTGTAGGTCGCTACCCCGTCCTCGAACTGATTGAGGAACCACAACCGGCTCTGGGCATACGACAGCGGAACCACCTCGGGCCGCTCACCAGCCACCAACGAAGCCAGCCGACCCGAATCACAGATGCGGGGCGCCAGCTGGGCAACTGTGGGCGCCTCGAACACGGCGCCCACCAAAAGGCCGGCATCCAAAGATTTGTTGACCGCGGCGATCACCCGCATCGCTAACAGTGAATCCCCACCCAGCTCGAAAAACGACTCATCCACTCCGACGCGCTCGAGCCCGAGCACCCGGGCGTAGATGCCAGCGAGGATCTCCTCAACTGGGCGGGCGGGGGCCCGGTAACGATCGGCATCGTGGTATTCGGGTGGCGGCAGGGCCCGTTTGTCGAGTTTGCCGTTGACCGTCAACGGCAGCTCCTGCACCACCACCACCGCGGCCGGCACCATGTACGCCGGCAGCCGCGCGGCCAGCGCGGCACGCAGTGCGGCCGGGTCAGCGGTGCCGGTGACATACCCCACGAGGCGCTTATCAGCGGGGTGGTCCTCGCGGGCGATCACTACGGCCTGAGCCACGCCGTCCAGCCCGGCCAACACCGCCTGGACTTCACCAAGCTCGATGCGGTATCCGCGGATCTTGACCTGCTCATCAGCACGGCCCAGATACCGCAGCTGCCCATCGGCGCCCCAACACACCAGATCCCCGGTGCGATACATCCGCGCCCCCGCACCGGCGAACGGACACGCCACAAACCGCGACGCGGTCAAACCCGCCCGGCGCACATACCCACACGCCAGCCCACGACCGGCCACATACAACTCCCCGACCACCCCGGCGGGCACCGGGCGCAACCACCCATCCAGCACAAACAACGCCGCCCCCGGCACCGGCGAGCCGATCGGCACCACGCCCGACCCCGCCGTCAGCGGCGCACTCAGCATCACAACCATCGTCGTCTCGGTCGGGCCGTAGGCGTTGATCATCACCCGCCCCGGCGCCCACCGATCCACCACCTCGGCCGGGCAGGCCTCACCGGCCACCACCAACGCCGTCGACTCCAACCCCTCCGGGGAGAGCAGCCCCACCGCCGAGGGAGTCTGGGTGAGCACGCTGACGCGTTCGCTGACCAGCAAAGCGTGGAAGTCTTCCGGCGAGCGTGTCACTGAGTCGGGCACCACCACCGTTCGCCCACCATGTAACAGCGCACCCCAGGTCTCCCAGACCGACGTGTCGAACCCATAGGTATGACACTGCGTCCACACCCCCGCCACCGGCAGATATGCATCCAGTGACGCCAGCAGCTGGGTGACGTTGTGGTGGCTGACCGCCACCCCCTTGGGGACACCGGTGGTGCCCGAGGTGTAAATAAGGTAGGCGATGTCCCCGGCGGCCGGCGCCGGTAGTGCCGTGCTGGGTTGGCTGTCAACAGCGGGGTCGTTGGCATCGATGACCAGCAGATCGCACCCGTCCAGCCGCGGACGCAGGTCCGCCGTGGTGATCGCGGCCATCGGCGCGGCATCGGCAACCATGAACTCCATCCGCGCCGAAGGCAGCCCCGGGTCGATCGGCAGATAAGCCGCCCCGGTCTTGAGCACCGCCAAAATCGCCACGACCGCCTCGGCCGAACGCGCCAACAGCAGCGCCACACACTGCCCCGGGCCCACACCCTGGCCGGCCAGCAGGTGCGCCAACCGGTTAGCAGCCTCATCAAGCTCGCGGTAGGTCCACGAGTTTTCTCTGCAGCTGATCGCCACCGCCTTCGGGGCGCGGGCCACCTGCGCGGCAAACAACGCAGGAATCGACACCGGCGCGGTCGCCGGCTGGGTCAACACCGCCCGGTTACCCCACCCATCCAGCCGGGCATGCTCAGCCCCGTCGAGCAGCTCCACCGACGACAACCGCCGTGTCGGATCGTCGGTCATCGCCACCAACACCCGCTGCAACCGCTGCGCTAAATCAGAGGCGTCAAAATCCATATACGGCTGGCCCGAGCCCACGGTGCTGAGAAAAAGCTGCCCATCGGCGTTGAAAAAGAACAACCCAACGTGGTCCACGCGACCGACAGTGGTGTATGACGCCGCTGCCGCAGCCTCCGCGAACGGCCGAATAGTTGTAGAAGGGAAGAAATTGACCCCCACCCTATCGGCGGCCTGCCCTGGGCGACGCAGGTGGACTTTGCGCTCAAGAATATGCACCGGAAACCGTT
This sequence comes from uncultured Actinomycetota bacterium, assembly GCA_963743145.1. Classification (GTDB taxonomy): domain Bacteria; phylum Actinomycetota; class Actinomycetes; order Mycobacteriales; family Mycobacteriaceae; genus Mycobacterium. The sequence continues at coordinate 402,362 of CAVUOR010000003.1, forward strand.
GATGCTGCAGCGCTTCTCGTATTCGCGTGTCAACATGTCGACAAAAATCGGCAACCACAGACCCCGGCGAAATCCGCAACACCAGCGGCACAACCCCGGTAACCATCCCGGGAAACGTCTTGGCCGCTAAACTTGTGCGTCTGCTGACCTGGAAGTCGAGGATCACCTCATGCGCGGCGTCAGCACACCATCCACGCACCAAGAGCGCGCAGGCAGCTGTGATCACCGAGTTCCGGCGCACGTTCAACACTTCAGATAACTCTTGGATGCGGTCAAGAACCGCGGGGTCCAATTGAATCGGCACAGGAACCGAATGTGAATCACGGCTGCCCGCGGCCTTTGGCAACCGATAATTCGGCTCGTTTCCCGGTGGACGATTATTAGACCAATAGGCCTGATCTTCGAGATAATCGCTGGAGGATTCGTAAGCTAACTCCCAGGCAATCAAGTCCTGCAGCGACCCGAAAAAGGCAGGAGGTGTCGGCGCGCCGGAAACTAGCGCAGAGTAAATCTCCGCAATCCGATTGGCTAGGAGCACGGTACCACTTCCGTCGATCACTATGTGATGAATGCATGTGAAGAGGTGGAATTGATCCCGCCGCGTCTGAAATAAAGCAAATTTGAATAGCGGGCCATTGAATGACATCGGCGTTCGTTGAATCGATGATGCTAGCCGGTAAGCTTCCTGCACCGGATTTAGCGAAAAGGTGAGGTCATAGCAGGCAAGCTCGACGTCCGGGTAATCAATTACTTTCTGGAAGACCTGGCCATTCTCCTCAAAGAAAGCCGCCCTAGCCGGTTCGGCCTCACGAACCACTTGGCGGATCGCCCACTCAAGCAACTCGGGCCTTACCGTGCCCTCAATTACCACGAAGTAGCCCATCTGCCACTCCGTACCCGAGCCAGCCATTTCCTGCGCCAGCCATATGTCCAGCTGTCCCTGCGTCAGCGGAAGCGCCTGCTCGTCAAGCTTCATCCGAACCCTTCCAAACGAAACCAGTTAGGCACCAAAAGCCCGGCCCGAAGCCAACCTTTCTCGCAGACTCCTCGGCCGTATATCGGTCCAGTGCTGTTCGATGTAGTTCACACACGCAGCGCGGTCCGCCTCGCCATAAATCACCCGCCAGCCGGCTGGAACGTCGGCGAAGACCGGCCACAGGCTGTGTTGCTCCTCATCGTTGACCAAGACGAAAAAAGCGCCATCCTCATCGTCGAACGGATTGGTGCTCATGCCTTCCCCTTCCGTGTTTGGGGTTGTCGCCGATCCATCGTCGTTCGCGTTGGGTGCGACGAGCGCAGTAATGCACTACTGCAATCTGCCGGTCTCGGCGCGGTACTATTTAGTCGCCGTCCTGAGTTCGCGCTTGTCCCATGACCCGGGTGCAGTGCCTCTGGAACTCCGGAGAGGCGCTCTTGCGCTGTCATTTCTATCTCGGCGACGGCGCGAGGGCGACGGTTACTAATACGCCGAGCCCCGTCGTCAGCGAGGGAGCGCTCTACGGCTCCACCATCGGCGCAGCAGACTCCTAGGGCGGCGCCGGGCGTGAGGGTTGGCCGCGTTGCGCGCGGTCGGCTAGTTCGCGGGCATGCGCCTGCTGCAGCAGCAGTCGGGTTTTGCTGACCGCGCGGTCGATGCGGGTCAGCTGGTCAGTGTCCCAGCGCACCACCCGCCCCTGGCCCATCTGCATAGGGCCGTCCCCGCCGTAGATACAGTCAGCCCCCGGTATGTTGCGGCTCAACGGCGTCGAAATGAAGGCGCGGATCAAGGTGCGCACCACGCCGCCGCTGACGCGGCCGCTGGGCCCGGAAAACACTATCCAGGCTTCGAAACTGCCGATGTCGCGGGGCACAGCCCAGAAGTAATAGTGTTCGGTGAAGGAATCGTATCCTTCACCGGGACCAACGTAGACGAGCCCCGGCAAGTAGTAGGTGACTTTGTCGACGTGCAGCGGGCCGGGATGCCGATTGGGTTCGGTGAAGTAGGCCTGTAACCCCCCGCCGGGAAGGGTTTTGCCGTCGATGCCGCCCCACCCCTTCGAGTCGGCTAAAACCAGGCAGTTGCGGTGCAGCACGCCGAAGTGCGCCAGATCGGCGTGCGCGTCACTCTGATTGAGGTAGTTGTAAGGGAGTACCGCTCGGAAGACCACTAGATGTTTTTGGCTGAGCACGGTGGCGGCGTGCGGGACGGCCTGCTCGACCGGGTCCGGAGTGTTGTCGCCCATGTAGACCCAGACGATGCCGCCCATCTCCTGCACCGGATAAGCGCGCGCACGGATCCTGCCGCACGCCGGACTGTCGGGCTCGGTCAAATACGCCACACAGGTGCCAGCCCCGTCAAACGTCATCCCGTGATAGCGGCAGGTCAGCGTCCCCGGGCGAAACACCCCCACCTGTCCCAGCGACAACAACGCCGACCGATGCGGGCAGCGGTTTTCCAACGCCCGCGTCACCCCATCGCCGTCACGGAAAAACACCAGATTGTCCCCGGCCAGTGTCACCGGCACGACGCTGTTGTTTTTCAGCTGGCGGGTCTGCAGCGCCGGGTACCAATACTCCCGCAACCCCAAAAACGGGATCTTGTCCCAGTTGGCCCGCACATACTCCCACGGCACATCGGCCAGCGAGTGCGGCTTTTCGGCCACCCCGTAGGGCAGCTTCCAAAACCGGTACATCGCCAGGCTGCTGCTGCGCAACGGCTGCAGCCGCGGCACATCCGACCGCTCACGCAGACCTGGCAGCACCCCCACCGCCCGGCGCGCCGCCGCGCCGAGCTGATAGCCCAGCACCGTGCGGGCCCGCGCCAACATGCGCACCGGCGGCAACACCGCCGCCAGCTGCGCCTCGCTCACCGGTAACGGTCGCTCGCGTTGGTTGACTTCATTAGCCATCTGAGCAGCATAGGATGAGTTTTCGTGATGCCGACTCAGTAGGGCGATACTGCAATCTTGAAGGTAAAGGCAATTTCCGTCGGACAGTTCGCATCGGATGTGGCGTCGAGAGTCTCGAAGGCGATGGCCTCAGGATATGGTCCTAAGTCGTGCATTTCGAGCGCGGCGATGCCCTGGCCCGCAAGCCGTGGGTGGCCAAGATGGCGCCGACGCCGCGTCGGTAGACGCTGCCCGCCTCGTTGCCCTGCCCGCCTCGGGGGGCAGTCCTGCCCTCGCTGGCCACTGGTACTTCACCTCACCAACCGGTGCGTTCGAGTGTGATGCGCATTTTCGAACGACAACTGTCGTCAAATCTGTCGTCAATCTGCGGCGGCCGGCACCTATCCGCGCCGCGATACGCGCATAATGCCTTGTCAAATGGGTGGAGCTAAGGGTGTGTGAGTTCACGACATAGGTGACAGATGAGTCGGGTCATGGGTTACACCTGCGAAGGGCTTCGATGAGTCGCGTCATAGGTGACAGTCATGGCTCATGTCCAAGGCACGCGTGGTTGTCCTCGAAGTCGTCAGCGGCCGCCTCACTGTCACTCAGGCAGCGCGGGTCTATGGCCTGTCTCGTCAACACATCTACCGGCTGCTGGCCCGCTACCGGCAGGGTGGTCTAGACGGCGTCGATCCGCGCTCGCGGCGCCCCGCCAGCAACCCTCGAGCGACCTGCGATGAGGTCATCTGTGCGGTAGTCACGCTGCGTGAGCAGCTTGTCGCCGAGAGCCTCGACGCCGGTGCGGTCACCCTGCAATGGCATCTGGCTGCCCAGGGCTTGCCCGTGCCATCCACCTCGACCATCCGGCGCATCCTGCACCACCACGGCCTGATCCATCCGCAACCGCGCAAACGGCCCAAAAGCTCCTACATCCGCTTCGCCGCCGCCCAACCCAACCAGTGCTGGCAATCGGACTTCACCCACTGGACACTGGCCGACGGCAGCGATGTGGAGATCCTCAACTGGCTCGATGACCACTCCCGATACCTGCTGTACTGCACCGCTTATCACCGAGTGGGTGGACCCGATATCGTGGCCAGCTTCACCACCACCGCAGCCGCCTACGGCCTACCCGCCTGCACTTTGACCGACAACGGGTCGGTCTATACCTCACGATTCACCCACGGCCACAACGACTTCGAACGCCTCCTGGCCAGCCTGGGGGTCATCCAAAAGAACGGCCACCCCGGACATCCCCAGACCCAAGGCAAAATCGAACGCTTCCACCAAACCCTCAAACGCTGGCTGACCTCACGACCGCGCCCCACCGACATCAACCAACTACAGACCCTGCTCGACACCTTCCGCGAGCTCTACAACAACGCCCGCCCGCACCGCGCCCTACCCGAACGCCGCACACCAGCCCACGCCTACACCGCACTACCCAAAGCCAGCCCCCCATCAACCTCAATCGAGCACTTCCGCATCCGCCACGACACCGTCGACCAATTCGGCAAACTCACCCTGCGCCACGGCAGCCAGCTCCACCACCTCGGCATCGGCCGCACCCACGCACACACACCCGTGCTGATCCTGGTGACCACCACCACCGTCACCGTCGTCAGCAAAAACCACCACCACGTCCTCAGCAGCCACCACATCGACCCCGACCGCAACTACTGGCGCAACCAAAACAAAAACCCCGGCCGATGGCCGGGGAACCTGTAACCGATGACGCGACTCATGTGTAACCCATGACCCGACTCATCACATGGGTGGAGCTAAGGGGACTCGAACCCCTGACCCCCACACTGCCAGGAGCAGGCGGAATGCGTGACCAGGCACGATAGGACCGTTTTCGGGCAGTTGTGGGCGTTGTGGGGCGTGCAACTGTAGTCAGGGTTGTCGTCAGAATTGTCGTCAGCGATCCGTTGCGCTGCGGATGTTTCGAAGAAGACATTGGGAGATTAAATCCGATACCGCCGGCAGGACCTCACCCGGCTTGTCCGCAACGCACCACCCCCGAGCCATTGAAGGTCGCGGCCACGCCCTTGAAGCGAAAAGCCACTTTCCCGCGGTAGCCGACCTTCCGACTTTCAGGCGGAGC
>CAVUOR010000004.1:0-479723 GCA_963743145.1 uncultured Actinomycetota bacterium
CCTTCGGCTTCGGCACGCACTTCTGCCTGGGCAACCAGCTGGCCCGGCTGGAGCTGTCGATCATGCAGACTCGGCTACTGCAGCGCCTGCCGGATACTGCGGCTGGCATCGGATGCCCAGCAGCCTTGCGACCGGCCAACTTCGTGTCCGGTCTAGAGAAAATGCCGGTGGCGTTCACCCCGAGTGCGCCGGTACTCGGCTAACAGCGGCGCACTATCCGGCCCAGGGGGTCGCGCGGGCGCGACCGCAGGTGTGGACCGCCTCCGTGCGCTACCCGGTTTCACAGCATGGAGAAAATGCCCGAAATCGGCGCGACCATCGATGAACCATGGTTGTGCACCGGGCAGGCCGGGATGGCCTACTTCTTACACCAGGATCGCCAGGTGCTTGCGACTCGCTGGCTAAGCTGCACCGGCTCGAGGACGAGCGCGAGTGCATCGCATCCGGCCACATTTCGAAGCTAGCTGTCGAGCAGGTGAGACCAAGCGCCACACGTCTCGGAGGTGTATCCCACCGGGCGTGCGCGCTTGGTGGCGAACAACTGCGGCAGCGGTCGCGTCTTCTGCTCTTTAGCGGGTGGAGTTGCCATGACCGCGGCAACCACATCCCGTGGCTCTGTGGTCAGGATCGCCGGACCCGCCGATCGGCCGAGCGGCTGACGTCGTCGAGAAGTTCTAGCGCTCCCGGAAGTTCGGGGCATCAGTCAGCGCGTCGACGCCATCGGTAGTGGCGGAGATAGATGCGGTCGGGGTCGTAGGTTGGAATGCGCTTGTGCGTCGGTTCGATACATAAAAGTATTCGTCGGCGAAGGCGATGCCATGCGGAAAGGAGAAGGCCTCCACTCCTTCCGCCCCCCGTAGTCGTCCAATCAGGTTTGACGCTCGGGACCAAGACCGGATCAAATTGCGCCGAATTCGTCGGCCACCAAGATTGTCTAATCACGCACAACACGGCGACCCAGATGAGAACATGGGGCATGGAGCCTGCTTGTTGGATCGGTAAGGCACGCGTAGCGGCAAGCTAGTGCTTACCGACTGCTCTAGTAGATTGGTCGGTGAACCAGAGGAATTCGTTATCGCTTTCGACCGCTAGGGTCAACTCGCGGGCGCCTCGAAAATTGTCTCCCCATGCCTGCTTGAGCTCTCCCGAAGGGCCGCGGAAGTGACGCGCGGAGTTGCTTGGGCAAAGGAAGCCACGCGAGAAGTCGTCGCTTTAGTCGACAACAATATCGCGTGAACGCGAGCGGATTTCAGATGCGGATAGCAGTGATTGGAACCGGTTATCTGGGTACAACCCATGCTGCTTGCATGGCACATATTGGCCATAATGTGCTGGGCGTAGATATCGACCCGGGTAAGGTAGCCAAGCTCCAGTCCGGTGAGGTGCCCTTCTTCGAGCCTGGCATCGATAACCTCGTGAGAGACAACCTGGCATCCGGGCGCCTCCGCTTTACCGACTCTTACGTGGAAGCGGCAGAGTTTGCGGACGTGCACTTTCTTACGCTAGGCACGCCACAATGCGAAACGGGGTTGGGCGCGAACCTATCGGACTTAAATGCGGCGATCGACACTTTGTCCCCGCACCTAAAGAGACCAGCGCTAATCGTGGGGAAGTCGACCGTACCTGTCGGCACGGCGGAGCGTTTGGCGAGACGTACGCGAAGCATTGCGCCTGCCGGTGATGACATAGAACTCGCGTGGAACCCGGAGTTCCTCCGCGAAGGTTTTGCCGTGCACGACACTCTGCATCCGGATCGCATTGTCGTGGGTGTGGAATACCTCCACGAGAAGCGGGCGGCGAAAAAGCTGGCAGAATTATACAGCCCCTTATCGACCAATGGTGACATCCCGTTCTTGATAACAAATCTGGCGACTGCCGAGTTGGTCAAAGTGGCCGCGAACGCTTTTCTCGCCGCAAAAATCTCGTTCATCAACGCGATTTCTGAAGTGTGCGAAGCTGCATCTGCTGACGTGACCATGCTCGCCGACGCACTCGGGTTTGACAGGCGCATTGGGCGCCTGTTCCTCGATGCCGGGCTGGGTTTTGGCGGTGGGTGCCTTCCGAAAGACATACGTGCCTTCATCACACGCGCCGACGAATTGGGCCTCGATCATATTGTCAGGTTTTTGCACGCCATCGATGACATCAACATGAGACAACGCAGCCGTGTAGTCTCTGTCACTCGTGAAATTTGTGGATCCCTGCCCGGAGCGAGAATCGCTGTTCTTGGCGTTGCCTTCAAGCCGAACTCAGACGATATTCGTGACTCGCCGGCACTAGATGTGGCTGGTGAATTACAGCTACAGGGCGCCACTGTGAGCGTGTTCGACCCCAAAGCCATGGACAACGCCCGACACTTATTTCCAACGCTCAACTATGCGTTGTCAACCCTTGATGCATGTAAGGGAGCCGATGTGGTCCTGATTCTCACCGAGTGGGATGAATTTCGGAAATTGCAACCGGATGAACTTGCGACGGTAACCAGGTCGAAGCGCGTCATCGATGCTCGTAATTGCCTTGACCCGCAGTCCTGGCGTGCCGCTGGCTGGGAGTTACCGAGGCTTCGGGCGCCCATGATGTTGCCACAAAGAAGTCAGGTACAGGTAGAGGGGGAAGAGTCGTGAGGGTCCTCGTCACCGGTGGAGCTGGGTTTCTCGGATCGCATCTCTGCGATCTGCTGATAGCCAGGGGCCATGCTGTCGTGTGCCTTGACGATCTCTCAACCGGCTGCCGCACCAACATCGAGCATCTCGGCACGTCGCCTAATTTCTCATTCATCGAGGCGAGCGTTCTTGACACGTTTGATATCGACGGCGGATTCGATGGCGTGATTCACCTCGCCAGCCCAGCATCGCCGTTCGCGTACTTGGACAGGCCCATCTTCACGTTACGAACCGGGTCGGAGGGAACACGGAATGCACTCGATTTCGCTAAGGCCAAATCCGCTCGCTTTATTCTCGCTTCGAGTAGTGAAGTTTATGGTGAACCCCTCCTTCACCCGCAGCCAGAGGAATATTGGGGCCACGTCAACCCTGTCGGGCCGCGAAGCGTCTATGACGAGGCTAAACGTTATGCAGAAGCATTAACGATGGCTTACCGTACCTCTGGTGGCGTAGACACGGGAATTATCCGCATTTTCAACACCTACGGACCACGGATGCGTCCCGACGACGGACGTGTTGTGTCAACTTTCATTCACCAGGCCCTGAATTCTCGAACCATTGACCGTTTTCGGGGACGGAACCCAAACGAGAAGCCTTTGCTATGTAGACGACTTGGTTCATGGCATCCTGGCGATGCTGGGTTCCGATGAACCTGGACCGATTAACCTCGGCAACCCAGCGGAACTTAGTGTTCTCGAGATTGCTGCATTGGTGCTCGAGCTAGTTGGTTCACCTTCCCGAATAGAGCTGAATCCGCTGCCGCAAGATGATCCAACCCGCCGGCGGCCCGATATCACAAAAGCGCGTGATCGGCTGGGATGGAGCCCTCAGGTTTCGGTCCGTGAAGGGATTGCACGCACTATCGAGTGGCACGCAAAGGAACTCCGGGAAAACCTGGCATCGTAGTCGGCAGTGGGTTGCGGCCGACTACTCCAAGTCGTCAGACAGCACTCATGTCGCCTGGAGGATTGGTTGGCGTCGCCTCTTCCCCGTACTGGATGCGGTGCAACTCGGCATACAGTCCGTTGAGGGCCAGCAACTCATGGTGGGTGCCTTGTTCTGCGACCACACCGCCTTTGATCACGATGATCTTGTCGGCGTTGCGGATGGTGCTCAATCGATGGGCGATGCAAAGAACGGTGCGGCCCTTCATCAGGCGATGCAGGGCTTCGATCACCAGATGTTCGGATTGCGCATCAAGGGCTGCGGTGGGTTCGTCAAGAATCAGGATCGGGTCGTCGCGGATGAGAGCGCGGGCTATCCCAATGCGCTGGCGCTGTCCGCCGGAGAGCGATGAGCCGCGCTCGTGCACCAAGGTGTCGTAACCGCGCGGCATGCGGGTGATGAACTCATCGGCGTTAGCGAGTTTGGCGGCCTCTATAACCTCCTCCCGGGTGGCGTCGGGGCGCCCAAACGCGATGTTCTCGTGTACGGTTCCTCGGAACAGGACAGTCTCCTGCAGCACGAAGCCGATCTGGCTGCGCAATCCGTGTAGCGTAAGGGCCTGCACATCGCTGCTATCGATGCTGATTGTGCCCGAGTGCGGGTCGTAGAACCGCGGGATAAGGCTCACAACGGTGGACTTGCCGCTGCCGGTGGGGCCGACGATTCCGACCAACTCGCCTGGCTCCGCGGTGAAACTGATATCGCGTAGCAACGGGGATTCGGCATCGTAATGAAAGGCCACGCCTTCGAAGGCGATCTGCCCGCGAAACGGGGGCGGATCGGCCGCGTCGAGCCGTTGCGGAGTCACCGCGTCGGCGTCGAGGATCGCGTGTATCCGCTGCACCGCCACCGCCGTCTGGGCGAAGGGATCGGATTGCTGCGACATGTCCTGCACCATAGGGAAAAACCGTGCCAGGTAGTTCCCGAATACCTGAAGCGTGCCTAAGGTCATCGCGCCACTCAGCAACAGCGACGAACTACGCCAAAACAGGATGGCGAGGATTAGGGCGACCGGAATGCTGATTGCAGGTAAAAGGAATGCGTATGCGCGCCGGGCCTTCAGCGCTGCATTTACCGCCTCCCTGCTGATCTCCGACACCTGGCGCTCCTCGAGGTCCTCGCGCTGGAAAGCCTCGACCACCTCCACTTGTTCCAGGCCCTCCTGGACTGCGGCGACGATATCCGCCTGGCGGTCGCGGGCCTCCCTGGTTGCCTTCTGTATGGCCGATCCGACACGTATGACGAAAAAGATAACGACCGGCACCACCGCGAGCGCGATCAGAGCGAAGTCCCAACGCAGCAGGAACATCGCGGTCAGCAATGCGCCGATTGTGAGTACGTCAACAGACAACGTGACTGCGCTATATGTGGCGAAAGTCTGGATCGTCGTCACGTCGGCGGTGATGGTGCTCAAAATAGTACCGACCTGGTGAGTCTGGTAATAACTCAGGGAAAGGCGCTGAAGGTGGTGGTACATCCGTATCCGCAGATCATTGGAGATCCATTGACCGATACTCGACGCGAAGTAAGTGTTGAAATAAACGGCGATCGCGTTCACGACGGCGATTACCACGACCATGATCGCCGCCAGCGTCGCCATACGCACCCTGACGTCGCCGGCTCGCCAGCATCGGTAAGAACCAGTTCGCCCACGCCGGAGGAGGGTGGTGAAGAGCGACGTTGTCGATAATCAACTTGAACGGCCACGGGCTCGCCAGGGTCATGGCGACCTGCACCACCGTCGCTGCCAAGGCGATCAGCAGATACCAGCGGTACGGCCGGAGCAGTTGAGCGATCAGGCGGAGCATGGCGGTGCCCTCCATGTTCTCTGGCTAGTGGTAAGCAGGGTATTCGAACGGAGCCCGTGATGGAGATGCTTCGGCCCGCTCTTAACTTGCGCCGCGATAGCTTTTGCAACGAGTCTGCTGGTCGGCCCGAGAATCCCGGCCGGCACCGGGCCCGCAACACCTCGCCGCCGGCTGCACAGTCCCGCCCGAGTAGCAGTTCACACGGCAAAGGCCTCTCATCGGTGGCCGGCCCGTGAACTGACGATTTCGAAATGCACCGGCGAATCAGCCCAAGGTCCAAAGCGACCCTGCCCCTCGGCTAGCCACTAGCGGACCGCAGCCTTGAGCGCCTCCAACAAAGGCGTGAGGCGCCGAGCCCACATGCTCGACGCGCTAGCACCCCGCCGCGACGGCCATACAATCTAGACCGCAGTTGCCCCGACCTGGCCGCCCCGGCGCGCACGTAGGCTCCTACCGCACCCGATGAAGCCCGTCGGTACCCGCTGCCCGCACCAACTAAATCAGCGACCCACAATCCGAAATCTTTCCTAAGTCAGGTTTCAGACGTGCCCGTGTTAACCGTCCCGCGTGATTGACAAGGCGTCGACGCCAAGTTCACCCTTTTCGCCCAGCAATTCCTCAAGCCGATGCAGCTGGGCCTGCGTTAATCGACTGGCGCCGTAGCCGGTGCTGCCGTCCCGAATATGATCAAGGTGGAGGAGGGTCTCGGGATCGTAGACATAGCTACGGTCGTGCGCATCGTCGAAATACGAAGTTCGGTTGTGGCGAACCAGGCGTTCGCCGTAGTCGAGCATGCTGATCTCTTTCACCCTTTCGCGCATTCTGCCGAATGAATTGGCCTCAGCGAACTCAGCGACCTGCTCTTGGCGCACGGCGATATTCAGATAGGAGGCGACGGCGGCCACCGATTCCGTCGGTTGTTGCGTGATCGCCTCATAGCTCAGAATGAGCGCGCCGTTCCTTCGATGACGCTGATAGAGTTCGAGCGAACTCGACATGAGGGCGATAGTGTGCTCGAAGTCGACGTCGAACATGGTCATGAAGGATGCTGTCGCGTCGGCCAAATCGCGCCACGTGTAGATCACCTTGGCGGCCTGCAATTGAGCAAGACCTAGTCCAGCGGCATCAAGCGAATGACATTTGAGGACTGCATGCACACAGGATGCCGGCAAACCGGATAGGAAGCGATGCAGGTTCTCGTCGTAGCCGCCATATACCTCCTCCGAAGTACGGCGCAGTAGGGCAATGGTGACGTTGTACGACCACGTTGACGCGCTGCGCGGCATTCCATTGCAGAGAACGAGCATCGCGATCCCTTGGTCGGCAAATCAGTGCACTTCAAGATTAGTTGACGCATTGGGAAGCGCAATGCGGGTTTCGCCATCGTCTGGGGTTGTACTAGCGGTCGCTGAGGAGCTAAGCGAAGTAGCCCATCTCGATCAGAAGCTCGGAGTAGGCCCCGAACCGACGCAACTCTTCATCAGCCAGCGAGGCAGCGTCGGTCTTTCTAGGCTTGCGGATCACCGGTTCTCTTTCCTTCCAGATTACCGGTTATGTTATCAGTAGTGATGCCGTCCTGGTACGCCGCCACCCTGATGGAGGCAAATCTTTCGAGCGCATTCAAATCCCATCGAAGACCGAGATGAGAACAGATTTGCGGAAAATAGGCTTCGGGTTCGCGTTACGATATCCTCGTATCGGAAACTTGGCGCTCCCTTCATGGCTCTCAAGAACGCGAAGTAGGAGTTTAGGTAATGCTCGGCGTTTAGATTTCCCTGCATCGCTCGATGTGAGCGCAGACTCGCAAGTTGGTCGGCAGGATGACGGACCACGACAATCGCAGATAGACAGAAACGTCCGGCCACTGCCAAATCGAGGCTTGAGTCGTTCGGCACAGGCCAGACGAAGGGTATCCCGATAAAATCTACATAATTAAAATCACGAATGACGAGATTGAGGCCCAGCTTTTCCGCTTCGGAATGCAGGCATTCGAGTAATTCCCCAAAACGAGGTGGGTAACCCAACTCATGTTCATCAAATGTGGATATGCTTGAAGCTAGCTCGGGCAACCAATTCCGAACCTGGACAATCGGATTCATGTACCCGTTGTAAAGAGCCGATGAACGCGGGTTGGTCTCACTGAGAAGAACGACCTCAGGCAGTGCGGCTATTACGCGAGCCAATATGGTGCTGCCACATCCACCCAGATTGCGAATGACCGGAAGACGGGGAAATTCGCGTTTCACGGCGTCTGAAGGTCGGAGTGCGCGGTCTGCTATCTCATGCAGCGTGGGTCGCAGCACGGCTTCGCACCATTGCGCCGCACGGGCGAAGAGCGCGCGCTCTTTGAAAAATATCGCGTTGCCCCAGGACCCTGGCATCGTGTGCGCGTGATTGAAGTAATAGGAGATGGTCTCATTTTCATCGATGTGGTAAATCACCACGTGCCAAACATATCCCAGTGACCGCATGAGCTCCACGGTGGGCGCCAAGTGTCCGTGCGCTCCCTTTCCGAAGGCGTGCTCAGAATCCCAGTACTCGGTCATCACGACCGGAATATCGGGCTCGCCGAGGCCCTTGATGACGTCGAGGTCCGCACCCTCGGCATCGATTTTGAGCAGCCCGATCTGTCTGAGGAATCTCGCCGGTCTGCCGAAGGCTGGCGAGGCTGCGAACTTGGACCGGAACAGCGTCGGCGAACTGGACGCTTGTGCCCAGCGGGATGATCGATCAGGCTATGGAATAACGAGGAGTCCAGACCCTCAGCTTCGGTCGTCGCCGCCGCGATATTGAGCTGGCCCTCGCCGTCGACCGCGCCGATCGCGACGGGCGATGCAGTGAAGTCCGCCCTGCCGCCGAGCCGGTCCTGAAGAGCCGCGAAGCTCGCCGGAAAGGGCTCGAACGCGTAGACGTGGCAACCAGAGTCGAGGAGACGGTCGGCGACGTCGCCGACATGGGCGCCGACGTCGATCTGCTGTCCGGTTGTCGATGTACGACGAAACATATTGCAACAGACTGATTTCGGGATTTAGGGCGGAGAATGCGTCGGCAGTCGGCGCCACGACCGGTGCACTCTGACGGGTTGCGGAAGCCTGGTCGGCGACGATTGCAGTCAGCGAACGGATTTCCGCCTCCAGAAACTTGTAGTGCTGCTCCGCCCGAGTATCGAGCTTGGAGATCAGGCCAAGCATGCGGGCCAGCGCGTCGATGATCGTGCTGTCGTTCAGCACCAGCGTGTGTAGGTAGTTCTCGAGCTCACGATCTTTGTCGGTGAACCCGTCCAGTCCGGTGTAGACGACGTCGTCGCGCTCGGTCATGACAGGACGACCCGCACGTGCGCGCCGCGCCCGGGCATTAGGTCCTCATACGTCGAGGTGATTGGCCGCCCGGCATCGAGCGAGCGCCATATCCAGTCGCTTGCGCCGTCCGCCGTGAAATGCCCGCTCAATTGCGCAGCGCGCGCGCGAATATCGGCCTGGCGGTCCGGGGTTGTCAGGGCCTCGATCGACGCGAGCACGGCGGCGCGATCATACGGCGCGACGGCGCCGAGGTCGAAGCGCTCGACAAAGCCCGCCGCACAGGTGGCGGGGCTGCCGATCACCAGCATCGGCAGATGCGAGGTCGCCATCATGGTGACCATGCGGCTGGGCAGGCTCAGCTCGGCGATGGCGCGCACGGAAGGCGGGCTCAGGCCGTCGAGCGTGTCGGTGGGAACAACGGCGAATGCATACTCGCCGAGCACCTTCGGCAGAGTCGTCCTCGGCGATTGGATTCTGTTGCACGATGCCGTCCGCGGCAAGTTCGTCGCGATCGTATTCCAGCCCCGGCGGATTGAGCTGATTGCAGTACCAGTCGATCGTCACTCCGGAGCCCCGGAAGATCTGCCGCAGCATGTTCAGCCACCGCTGCCCCCAGATATTGCCGAGCAGAACCCCGCGGCGTGGGTCATGGCCGGGCGCCAAGTGGCGCCGCCTCACGTTTGATGATGTGGTCGGCGACGACTGGAGGCATGACCCAGAACGGCATGCCGTATTTCTCTTCGTAGGCCGCGCGCATCTCAGGGCCGATCACCAGCCGCAGCCGCGACCTGTCCAGAAGCTCGCGCATCAGGTCGTCGGTGATTCCATCCGCGCAGACATTCTTGTCATCCATGACGTAGACGCACAGCGGAGCGCCGAGCACGTCCTGGGCAGCCAGCGCCAGAGTCGCTTCTGCCGGCGTGTAGGGCACGCAAAGTATGCGCCTGACGTTCACGCCCACCAGGCTCGACCTCAGCCAGGCCGAAATCACCGGCCTCGCCGCCTTGGCCAGCGGAAGCCGCAGCCGCACGCAGCCGAAATCCTGTACGCCGTCGTAGAAATCGTCGGCGCGCAGGGAAATGATCGATCTTTCGTCGGTAAAGATTCTCAGCAACAGCGTGCCGGTGCCATGCAGGGAGTTGACCTCGCAGGCGGTGATGAGAAGATCCGTCGAGTCGGGCAGGCTAGACAGGTCCACCTCTTCGATTACGTCCGCCGCGTCCGCCTCCCCGGAGAGGATCGCGTGCATCCGCGCACGCGCCTTTTCGGCGATGAGCAATGGGCTGCCAATCATTTCACGAGCTCCTCAAATAGATGTTGCGGGTGTGAAGACATATTGCCCGCCGCGACGCCGGCCGTGTTGCAGCCTAACGATTTCATCTATGCATCGTTGTAGATTATATTCTATCTTCCACTCCGGAAAATGTGACTGTATCTTTCCCAGATCCGAAACGTAGCAAATATGATCGCCTGTTCTATGGTTGTCATCCAGCTGGTATTTCAGAGGATGGCCCATCCGGTCCAGGATGTCGATCGTCTCAAGAATTGACAGGCTGTTCTCTCGACCGCCGCCAAGGTTGTACACCTCGCCGTTTCGTGGGTTTGAGAAGAAATCTAGGAATAGCCTCGCTACGTCGTCGCAGTGAATTTGGTCTCTGACCTGTTTTCCTTTGTAGCCGAAAATAGTGTAATCACGTCCGCTGAGGGCGCAGGCGACGATGTAGGCCAGGTAGCCATGCAGCTCGACCGCGGCGTGCTGGGGACCGGTCAGGCATCCGCAGCGGAAGATGCCGATCGGCATGTTGAAATAACGTCCGAATTCCTGTGCCAGCACGTCGGACGCGACCTTCGAGGCACCAAACAGCGAATGCAGGCACGCATCGATCGACATCGATTCGTCGATCGCCAGCAGGCCATCGGCGTAGTCGTAGCGGGTGGCGTGCTCGACCATCGGCAGCCAGTTCGGCCGGTCGCCATAGACCTTGTTCGTGCTCGTGAAGCAGAATGGAGATTCAGGGCAAAAATCGCGAGCCGCGACCAGCATATTCAGGGTTCCCACCGCGTTGACGTCAAAATCATCATACGGAATTTTGGCAGCCAGGTCGTGAGACGGTTGAGCCGCCGTATGAATGATGAACTCCGGGCGATGCTCGGCGACGACGTCTCTGATCAGCTGCCGATCACGGATGTCGGCATGAATATGAAGATAGCGACGAAATTGGTCCTTCAGGCTAGCAACTACCGCCGCGGTCGAACCGGCCGGGCCGAAGAATTGCTGACGCATGTCGTTGTCAATGCCGATGACTTCCCACCCGCGGGAGATCAGAGCGCCTACACATGCCGACCCAATGAGACCCGCCGAACCGGTGATAAGCGCCTTCACTCGGCCCCTTCCTCGGGTCAGCGGGCTCCGTCCGTTGAGTAGAGTACAGTCCGCGGGCGATTCGCACACCCGATCTGCAACTCAACGCGAGTATGTAGCAATCACCGGGCCGCCGCCAGTGCGCCGATGTGCTCGTCGCGAATCTAGGCCAGCTCGCCGTGCTGCGGCCTCGGCAGCCCGCTGTGCAGCTTCTGCCCCCCTTCTGTCAGCAGTCCCCATCCGCAGGCGCCCGAGGTCCCCTTCGTAGAACCGTCGAGATGAGTGCTCGACCCGACCGGGTGCGGCTCGGCGAGGTGGTGCTGTGCGACAGCGAATGCCACGAAATTTCGGTCTGGATGGCGTTGCGGCGATCCTGCAGACCGCGGCCGGTGGTGCATCGCCAATGAGAGTCGCTGCACTAATTAGCGACCCGTTCTTTGCAGTTTTGGCGAACCCTGTCGGCGGCGCACACTGGAACATGCGGCCAGGAGATGCCAAATTACTTTCTATAACAACAAGCTCCACGGCAAGAGGTCGGCTAAGCTTTGCCGTCGTTCGTATTTTCGCCGCGGGCATTTGAAAGGATCAGACCATGTCTGAGCTGTCTAATGCTCCGCCACCACCGGCCCACCCGGCAGCGATGCACCCCGCCTCGGCGACCTGGTCGACCTCAGATCGGGCCCCGGATTGAGTGAACCGACCGTCACCTCTTACGTCGTCGCCTCGACGGCGCGAACGGGCAGCAGTTTGCTGTGCAGAGGGCTCATCGCAAGCCGGGTTGCCGGTAATCCGCAGGAGATATTCGCACCGGCTTCCGAGGCTGAATGGCGCGCAGAAACCGGGGTGTCGAGGGGCGAGAGTTACGGCCGCTTCGTGGAAGCCGCTAAACGCTACGGCACCCGTGACCACGTGTACGGAGTGAAGATCCATTGGATGGATGTGGCAACGCTTGCCCATAACATCGGTTTTCGCGGTCGCCGCGAGGATGTGCTCGAACACTTGTTTCCGGGGGCGCTGTTCGTAAATATCGTCCGACGGGATCGTCTAGCGCAGGCGCTTTCATGGTTTCGAGCGCTCGAGACCAACGAGTGGTGGCGCTGGACAGGTGCTCCTCCCGTCGAGCCCCCGGGCCTGGACCCGGACAGGGTTTGTGCTCTCATGGTCGAGATTGACCGTCAGCAGTCGGAATGGTTGCGCTACTTCCACGAGCGTGGGATCACCGCGTTGTCTGTGGAGTACGAGGAACTGGTCAGCGACCGTCGCGGCCAGATCGGGCGGGTGCTCGCGTTCCTCGGAAGAGACCCGGCCGCTGCCGCGGCGATCCCGGATCCAGGAATGATTCGGCAGGCAGACCTCGTGACGGAGCGCTGGCGACGCGCGATGCAGTGCGAACCGGCAGGCACGATCCTGGCCGGCCGTTACATGGCGGCGGCGCTGACGAGGCGCTCCCGCGTGGCGATCGCGCAAGGTGAGCCAGAAGAAGGCGAACGCGACGCCCAGGACGCGCTCGCATGTGCCGCCGAACTTAAGGCGTATGGGCAAATCTCCGACATCCTCGAATGCCTGGCCGTTCTCGCCGGCCAGGCCGGCCGTCACCGCGAAGCCGCCCGCCTCTTCGGCGCGAGGGAGACCGTCCGCCAGCGCATCGGCTTCAAGGTCTACGAGGCCGACTACGAAGCCTCGGTAGCCGCGTTGCGAAACGCGTTGGGCGAGCAGGACTTTGAAACGGCATGGTACGAGGGCGTTGCGCTGTCCACCGAAGAGGCGATCGCCTACGCGCAACGTGGCCGGGACGAACGCAAACGGACCACCAGCGGCTAGGCGGTACTCACGCCGGCCGAGCTGGACGTCATACGACTGGTCAGTGAAGGACTCGGCAATGGCGCGCACGGAAGGCGGGCTCAGGCCGTCGAGCGTGTCGGTGGGAACGACGGCGAATGCATACTCGCCGAGCACCTTCGGCAGGTCGTCCTCGGCGATTGGATTCCGTTGCGCGATGCCGTCCGCGGCGAGTTCGTCGCGGTCGTATTCCAGCCCCGGCGGATTGATCTGATTGCAGTACCAGTAGATCGCCACGCCGGCGCCCCGGAAAATCTGCCGCAGCATGTCCAGCCACCGCTGCCCCCAGATGGGCTGCTGGCCGTGCGGTGGCGTGGATCCGGGCTCGGAGCCGATTGCTCGGCACGTTGACGAGCTTCTGGATGGTTTCGGTGAGCGGTGGACGTCGACACCAGTGCGCTGCTGGCCTGTTTCGACGCGGCTGGCGCCCACGCAGCGAAGAGCCAGGTGTAACGGCGTGATGCGGTCAGATCACTTTGGGCCGGTCGCCGACCCGGCCTAGCCGCCAGGCGCCCTCGCCGAGCAAATGCAGCTGATGCTCGTGGTGTTGCTCGACGGCGACGCGGTGGCTCACGCTGACCACGATGGTGTCCGGACACTCGCTGCGCAGCGTCTCGTAGAGCGTGTATTCCAGTTCCTCGTCGAGTGCAGAGGTGGCTTCGTCGAGAAACACCGCCTTGGGCCCCCTGAGCAGGATGCGGGCGAAGGCGACGCGTTGTTGCTCACCAGGAGATAGCACTTTGGCCCAGTCCTGGGTCTCGTCGAGGCGCTCACTGAGGTGCCAGAGCGCGACTTTGTTCAGCGCGCGCCGCACCACGGCGTCGGGAAACTCACCGACCTCAGCCGGATAGGACACCACCGCGCGCAGGTCGCCCAGCGGGACATAGGGCAGCTGGGACAAAAACATTGTCTCGTGTTCGCCGTCGGCCGGGTGGTGTAGCGTGCCCGACGCGAATGGCCACAGGCGGGCCAGGCTGCGCAGCAGCGTGGTCTTGCCACTGCCGGAGCGGCCGGTGATGACCAGCCAGTCACCGGGGCTCCAGTCGCAGGTCCAGCGGGTCGACGAGCTGATCCCCGGAGGGGGTGCGCACCTCAACGCCGACCAGCTGCACCGAGCCGTCGCGACTGGCCGCAACGGTCAGCTCGGGTAGCTCGCGGGCATTCTGGTTGGCGTCGATGAGCCCGTTGAGGCGCAGGATCGACGCGCGGTAGCTGGCGAATTGGTCGTAGGTGGTGCGGAAAAACGACAGTGACTCTTGCATCGCGCCGAATGCTCGCGACGACTGCATCACGCCGCCGAAGGTGATCGCACCGCTGAACAGCCGCGGTGCCTGCAAGAGGAACGGCAGGGGAGTGATGGCCTGGGTCACGACCAGGTTCCATCCAACGAAGCCCAGGTTGCGACGCACATAGCGGCGGTAGTTGGTGATAATCGCCGCGAACAAGCCGCTCAGCAGCGTCTCTTCGGCCCGCTGGCCGCGGTAGAAGCCGACGGCTTCCGCAGCGTCGCGCAGCCGTATTAATGCGTAGCGGAAAGCGGCGTTGAAGACGCTCGTTGCGGAAGGACAACCGTATCAGCGGGTGCCCGATCCAGATCGAGATCATGGTAGCGACCAGCACGTAGCCGAACACGATCACGAACATCGCCTTCGGGATCGACACGCCGAAAAGCTCCAGCGTGCCGGACAGATCCCAGAGGATGGCCGCGAACGCGAACGTTGCAACGACGGATCCCGTCGCGCCCAGCACCAGCGTGTTGCTGGTGTGGAGGGAGGGGTAGTTCGTCGCATCGACCCTGCGCCGGCGGTGAAGGTATCGATGTCCTGCTGGATGCGCTGGTCTGGGTTGTCGATGGTGTGTTCGATGAACCGCCCGCGGTAAAAGGCCGCCCCTTGCAGCCAGTCGCCGGTGAGTCGGTGGGTCAGCCACACCCGCCAGCGGATGATGAACCGCTGCGTCAAGTAGACGTCGAGCACAAAGCGGACGATATTCACGCTCGCGAGCACACAGAAAGTTGCGATCGCCATCCAGAAGCCGTGTGTTCCCGAGTTCCGCACTGCGGTATTGCCGGCGGCGGTCCCTTCAAACGCGACCTGTAGAGAGGAGTACACATCGTTGACGTAGTAACTGAGCAGCACCTCGATGCGTACGTTCATCATGACCGATAGCAGCAGCACGAGAAACAGGCCCCACACCGGCACGCTCTGGCGGCCCCTGAAGTAGTCACCGGTGATCCGCCAATATTGCCTTCCCCACGTGGTGTACCGCGCCAGCAGCACCGCGACGATCAGCAGTAGCGCGCCGCTGATGATCCCGGCTTTGAGCACCCACACCAACGACTGGACGAATTCGTGATTCCAAGCAAGGGACGGCGTGTAGGTAGCCAACGCAAACTCCTGTCGCCGATGCGGACGCTATAGCGAAGCTACCGCCGCGGCGGTAGAGCTGATTGGGCTTCCCCTCGTACCGTAGAGACATCGCCTTGAGGATGTGATGGCGATGGAACGGTACTTTCCTCGGATTGATTTGTGACGAGGGGGTTTCCTTTGTAGCAAAGGGGGAGATCCGTACGCTGTCAAAACGTGCCTGTAGTTCATCTCCCGGACGAAAATGAGCGTGCCCGAGTCGCGTGGGTTTTGCGTGACGATCCATTGACCTCTAGGCGGCGGAATAGACAGGGTCGGTGTCTTCGGAGGTTTCGGGGTGGGCGTGTGAGTGCGTGGCCCTGAAGAGTTGGCCCGGGCGATGGAGGGTTTACTGGTGGCGAGCAGTGGATAACGTTGGGCCAGCCGATGATCAAGGAATGGGCGGTTCTGTGGCTGACACGAGGAGCCGCATCAGATGCCACCCGAGATACGACGGCGGCCGCTGCGATCGTCGTGCCCGTGAGCTGGTCATCGGTGTCGTCCGTGGGTGAAGGTTGTTGTCATTAGAACGCTTACCGGCGCCAGCGCGCCTTAGCGCCCCTTGAACTGCGGAGTGCGTTTCTCCTTGAACGCCATCGGGCCTTCCTTGGCGTCGTCGGACAGGAACACGGCAATGCCCGACCTGGGTGTCGATCTTGAACGCCTCGTTTTCGGGCATGCCTTCGGTCTCCCGTATCGAGCGCAGGATTGCCTGCACCGCCAGCGGCCCATTGTTTGAGATCACTTCGGCGATCTCTAGCGCCTTGGTCAGTGCCTCGCCATCGGGAACGACGTACCCGATCAAGCCGATCTCCTTGGCCTCCGCGGCGGTGATGTGCCGCCCGGTCAGCAGCAGATCGCAGGCTACCGTGTAGGGGATCTGCCGCACCAGGCGCACCGCCGAGCCGCCCATCGGATACAGGCTCCACTTGGCTTCCGAGATGCCGAACTTGGCGCTTTCGCCCGCGATGCGGATGTCGGTGCCCTGCAAGATCTCGGTGCCGCCGGCGATGGCCGGGCCCTCGACGGCCGCGATCAGCGGTTTGGTCAGCCGACGGCCTTTGAGCAGGGCGTCGATGCGCGACGGATCGTAGCTGCCGTCTTTGAACGAGTCGCCTGGCGGGCGGGCCGTCGCGGCCTTGAGGTCCATGCCAGCGCAGAAGTAGCCACCTGCCCCGGTCAGGATGCAGCATCGGATGTCCGGATCGCTGTCGACCCGGTCCCAGGCCTCGACCATGATTTGCATCATTTCTGTGGAGAGTGCATTGCGGGCCTCGGGCCGATTCAGCGTCACGATCAAGGTGTGTCCGCGCTGCTCAATGGTGGCGTCAGCGCTTTTTTCGGACTCGCTCACGGGTGATCGCCTTCCTGCATGCGGACGTCGGACTTGTCAGGAAATGTAACACGTTCTAATTTGGGGTCCGTGGCCCTGAATATTGCGGACCTGGCTGAGCACGCCATCGACGCCGTACCTGACCGTGTCGCCCTGATCTGCGGCGACGACCAACTGACCTACGCCCAACTGGAGGAGAAGGCCAACCGCCTGGCGCACTACCTTCTCGACCAGGGTGTCCAAAAGGACGACAAGGTCGGACTGTACTGCCGAAACCGCATCGAGATCGTGATCGCGATGCTCGGCATCGTGAAGGCTGGCGCCATCCTGGTGAACGTCAACTACCGCTACGTCGAGGGCGAACTTCGCTACCTGTTCGAAAACTCCGACATGGTTGCCCTGGTCCACGAGCGCCAGTACTCCGACCGGGTCGCCAACGTGCTGCCGGACACCCCCAACGTCACCACCGTCCTCGTCGTCGAGGATGGTGCCGACAACGACTTCCAGCGTTACGGCGGCGTCGAGTTCTACTCCGCGATCGCGCAAGGCTCTCCTGAGCGGGATTTTGGTGAACGCAGCGCTGACGACATCTACCTGCTCTACACCGGCGGCACCACCGGCTTCCCGAAGGGCGTGATGTGGCGCCACGAGGATATCTACCGGGTGCTGTTCGGCGGAACTGACTTCGCCACCGGCGAATTCGTCAAAGACGAGCACGACCTCGCCAAGGCCGCCGCCGAGAATCCGCCGATGATTCGCTATCCGATTCCGCCGATGATCCACGGCGCCACGCAGTCGGCCACTTGGATGTCGATCTTCTCTGGCCAAACCACGGTGCTCGCACCGGAATTCAATGCCGACGAGGTCTGGCGCACGATCCACGACCACAAGGTGAATTTGCTGTTCTTCACCGGCGACGCCATGGCACGACCGCTGCTTGATGCGCTGCTGGCACATCAGGACGAAGACAACGAGTACGACCTGTCCTCGCTGTTTCTGCTCGCCAGCACCGCAGCGCTGTTCTCGCCGAGCATCAAGGAGAGACTGCTGGAGCTGCTGCCCAACCGGGTCATCACCGATTCGATCGGCTCTTCGGAGACCGGCTTCGGCGGCACCAGCGTCGTCGCCAAGGGCTCGCCGCACAGCGGTGGCCCCCGCGTGACGATCGACCACCGCACCGTCGTTCTCGACGAGGATGGCAACGAGGTGAAGCCGGGTTCCGGCGTGCGGGGTCTGATCGCCAAAAAGGGCAATATCCCGGTCGGCTATTACAAGGACGAGAAGAAGACCGCGGAAACGTTCAAAACCATCAACGGCGTGCGTTACGCCATCCCCGGCGACTACGCGCAGGTCGAAGAAGACGGCTCGGTGACCATGCTGGGCCGCGGTTCGGTGTCGATCAACAGCGGCGGTGAGAAGATCTACCCCGAGGAAGTCGAGGCGGCGTTGAAGGGCCACCCCGACGTCTTCGACGCGTTGGTGGTCGGTGTGCCCGATCCCCGCTACGGCCAGCATGTGGCCGCCGTTGTGCAGGCTCGGCCGGGGTCGCGGCCGACGCTGTCGGAGTTGGACACTTTTGTTCGCTCCGAGATCGCGGGATACAAAGTGCCGCGCAGCCTTTGGCTGGTCGACGAGGTCAAGCGTTCGCCGGCCGGCAAGCCGGACTACCGCTGGGCCAAGGAGCAGACCGAGGCTCGCCCGGCCGACGACGTGCATGCCGCTCACGCAACTGCCTGATGCGCCGGGCTGCGTGACCGACTTCGTCAAACGCAACGAGAAAGCCCCCAGCGGCTTTTTTGCGTGCGAAGCAGCGGGGCTGCAATGGCTTTCACATGTCCAAGGCGGCGTGCCCTGCGCACAGATTGTTTCCGTCGATGCGACCAGCCTGACCCTACGGCGGCTTGATTCGGTGACTCCGAGCCCGGAAGCTGCGTACGAGTTCGGCGGTCGGCTGGCCGCGACGCACGACGCGGGCGCCCCGGCCTTCGGCGCGGGACCCGACGGATGGGACGGGCCCGGATTCTTCGGGCCGTTGTCACAGCCGTTGCCGATGTCGTTGCGGCAACACCAGCGGTGGGGTGATTTTTACGCCGACGAGCGGCTGGCCCCGATGGCTGAGCTCGCGGCGCCGCGGCTCGATGCCTCGACGCGAGCCGCGATCGACGCCGTCGCGGCACGCTGCCGAACCGGCGACTTCGATGACGATGATCACCCCGCCCGGCTGCACGGCGATTTGTGGGGCGGCAACGTGATGTGGACGCCCGACGGGGTAGTGCTGATCGATCCGGCGGCGCACGGTGGCCACCGCGAGAGCGACCTGGCGATGCTGGCGCTGTTCGGCTGCCCTCACTACGAGGACGTCCTGGCCGGGTATCAGCGGGCGCGACCGCTGGAACGGGGCTGGCGTGCGCGCATCGGGCTGCATCAGCTCTTCCCGTTGCTGGCTCATGTGGTGCTGTTCGGTGGCGGCCACGCGCGACGGACGAGCGTAGTTGCCCGAGCTGTGCTGGACGCCTAGCCCGGCCCTGCGGCCGGCGTCGGGCGGGCGTTTACAGTCGATGTGTGAACGGTGCCCAGGCCCTCATCAGCACCCTGGTCGACGGCGGCGTCGACGTGTGCTTCGCCAACCCTGGTACTTCCGAGATGCACTTCGTCGCGGCGTTGGACGCTGTGCCGCGGATGCGTGGCGTGCTGGCCCTCTTCGAAGGCGTCGCCACCGGCGCGGCCGACGGCTATGCCCGCATCGCGGACCGGCCGGCGGCGGTGCTGTTGCACCTCGGCCCCGGGCTGGGCAACGGCCTGGCCAACCTGCACAATGCCCGCCGTGCCCGGGTACCGATGGTGGTGGTCGTCGGCGACCACGCGACGTATCACAAGCAGTACGACGCCCCGCTGGAATCCGACATCGACGCGCTCGCCGGCACCGTGTCGGGATGGGTGCGCCGGACGGCTGACGGCGCCGACGTCGCTGCCGATGCCACCGAGGCGATCGCGGTGAGCCGGGCCGGCGCGCAGATCGCGACACTGATTCTGCCTGCGGACGTGTCCTGGTCCGACGCAGCTCAGCCTGCATCGACGGTGCCGGTGCAGCCAACCGGCGCCGACCCGCTGCTGGCGCCCGCTGGCGGGCTGGTGGCGGAGGTGCTGCGATCGGGCGAACCTACGATGATCCTGGTCGGTGGCGATGCCACTCGCACCGCTGGACTGGCTGCGGCTGCGCGAATTGCCCAGGCAACCGGTGCGCGCTGGTTATGCGAGACATTCCCGACCCGGCTCGAGCGCGGCGCCGGGGTCCCCGCGGCCGAGCGGCTCGCGTATTTCGGTGAGGCTGCGGCGGTCCAACTCGACGGCGTCAAGCATCTGGTGCTGGCCGGCGCCAAGTCGCCGGTTTCGTTCTTCGCCTACCCCGGCAAGCCCAGTGACCTGGTGCCCGCCGGCTGCGAGGTGCACGTGCTCGCCGAGCACACCGGCGCGGCCGACGCGCTACTCGCGCTGGCCGACGAGCTGGCACCGGGCAGCACCGCTCCGGTCGCGCTCGCGTCGCGTCCGCAACTGCCCGCCGGTGCGCTGACCGCTGCATCGGTAGCTGATGTCGTCGGCGCGCTCATGCCGGAAAGGGCAATCGTCGTCGACGAATCCAACACGTCCGGTGTGCCGTTGACGGCAGCGACCGCCGGCGCGCCTGCGCATGACTGGCTGACGTTGACCGGCGGGGCGATCGGCTATGGCATTCCGACCGCGGTGGGCGCCGCGGTCGCCGCACCCGACCGGCCGGTGCTGTGTCTGGAATCCGACGGATCGGCGATGTACACGATTTCGGGGCTGTGGACACAAGCGCGGGAGAACCTCGACGTCACCACCGTCATTTACAACAACGGCGCCTACGACATCCTGCGGATCGAGCTACAGCGGGTCGGAGTCGGCGAAGCGCCCGGCCCCAAAGCGCTAGATCTTCTTGATCTATCGCGTCCCACAATGGATTTCGTCAAGATCGCCGAGGGCATGGCGAGTTCCGGCGCGTCGGGTCAGCACTGCCGAGGAATTCACCGATGCCTTGCGCACGGCCTTTGCCGAACCTGGGCCGCATCTGATCGATGCCGTTGTGCCGTCAATCCTGGGTTAGCTCAGCAAGGTGATTGATCAGCCAGTCGGCCAGCTTGTTGACGACATCGACTCCGGTCTCAAATACGCCGTCGTGAGCTTCGGCCGCCAGCGCGACGCCCACGTGCCCGGAATCACTGGGCACGATCGCGAACTGCCGGACTAAGTATTCCCCGCATGTGCCCGGGCCCCAACCACCTTTGGCGGCAAAGCCTTGAGCGGCCAGGCCCCAACGTTGGCCGGTGGTGAGGTTGCTCATCAAATCAACGACGGCGGAAGAATCGGGAACACGTGGCAGCCGCGCGGCGAACTGCGCTTGCCTGACCAGGGGCCACTGCGTCTGACCGAATGCGGTGTAACCGGAGCGAAGTCGGCGTGACTCGACCACGGTGGTCGTGTCGCCGGCGTCGTGGATGACAGCTTGCACCTGCTTTGCCGCCGCAGCCGGGTCGCCGAGTTGCGACCATAGCTTCTCGGCGGCGGCGTTATCTGATTGCGCAATCGCTTTGGTCACAAGCTCGGTGCTGCCCGCGCATGCACGCGAGGCCGCAATAGCCAACGGCACCTTGATCGTCGACCACGCGACTCCAGTCGACCATGTGCCGAACGACGCCACGGAGGCTCCGTCGGCAGAAGCGATCGCTATGCCAACGGTTGCCGTGACGGTTTCTTTCAGCTCCTGAAAGCCGACGTTAAGCGGGCGCTTCACAGTGTTCGAAGCATACTGATTACTGGATCGGTTCGTGGCCGAGCACGGTGGTGCGCAGCATCTCTCGCGGCGAGTGCGCGTCGTAAGGGGCCGCGCGGTGCAGGACGCCGCGGTTATCCCAGATCACCGTGTCTCCGACCGACCAGCGATGGCTGTAGATCTTTTCCGGAACGGTGGCGCGGTCCAGCAATTCGGCCAGCAGTACGCGGCCCTCGTCGATGTCCATGCCCACGACGTAATCCGCCGACGCGCCCAGCACCAGCGATTTGCGACCGCTCTGATGCGTCCACACCAGCGGATGTTCGTGGGTGCGGCGCGCCCGCCACCGTGCAAGCTGCTCGGGTGTGGGATCGGGTGTGACGCGCCGCTGTGAGGCTTCTAGCGAATGAACGACTCTCAACGACGCGTAGCGTTGCTTCTCGTCGTCACTCAACGCGTCGTAAGCGGCATACGAGTTGGCGAACTCGGTTTCGCCGCCGCGTTCGGCGACCTGTATTGCGGAGAGCACGGTGGCTTTCTGCGGGCATTCGTCGCCGACCGGGGTGCAGCCGTCGATGTGCCAATCGAAGGTGGCGCGCAGATAGGCCGCCGACGAGTTCTTCGACGGGTCCAACGTGATCGGGTAGATTCCGGCCACTGGGTGGTGGCCGTCGGAGGAGTGATCGACCGCACCAAGTCGGCGGCAAAACGCCACCTGTGCTTCGGGATTGACATTCAGGTCGGGAAAGACCAGCACCCCGTTGTCTTCCAGCGCGTCGAGCACCGCGTCGGCCAGCATGTGGTCGGCGACGAGTCGATCGGGATCGATGCCGATGACTTCCGCGCCCACCGAGGCTGTGAGCTTGTTGATGGTGAGCAGGCTCATTGCTCGTCCTCTCTCACGGGACCGGCTCGTTGATGCGAATCATGACCGCGTCAGCCGCGTCGGTGGGCCGGGGTTGATGCATGACCTCCACTGACATCGCGACCATGATCAGCGAGTAGATGAGGTGCAGCAGGTGCAGCGCGTCCTCCGGAAGTTCGTCGAGCGAGAACTTGTCGCAATACTCGATCGCGTCTTCCAAGCGCGGAAAGAAGGCGTCGTAGAAATCCCGCATCTCGACCATGGTGCTAGCCATCCGCTTGTCCCACCGCTCGGATTCGGTTGGCAAGCACCAAGCCTCGGCGTAGGGCTCGAGCTCGGCGAAGGCGCTGGGTAGTAGAGGGTCAGACATGGTGCACCCCGACTGGTGTGCGTTCGGCCTGATAATCCGCCACCCAGTCGCCGACCGTCTTATGCAGGTGACGGACCAGGATCTCTTGATCGTTGAGCGGGAACTCGTCGACGATGCCGGTCTCCAGCGCGGCCTGCGTGCCGCCGAGCATCCCGGCGTCTTGCAGCGCGAACTCCTTGAGCACCACCGCGGCAACTTCGTGCTCGATGCGTTCTCGCACGCTGCGGGCCGGGTGAAACGCGGTGTAGGCCTCGAACCGGTGAGTGTTGTGCGAGGTCGGCCAGTACCGGTACAGCAGATACCAGCCGCCGTAGATCAGGATCTCCAGGTTGGGGAAGATCTGGAAATTGCTGATCCCCCAAGGTTCGATGCCGCCGGGGTTGAGTCCTGCAGGCAACTCACCCAGATCGGGGGTTCGCCATGGTCCGACAAGCCCACTGCGGGTGGCCCTTTCGATCGGGTACATGTACTCCGGTGCCATCAGCCAGCGGCGGGTGCCGGCGGTGGACACCACCCGATGCGGACCGTCGATCTGGAAATGGGCGCACTCGAATCCGGCGTTGGGATCGCGCACCTCAGGCGGAACCTGCTGGGGGTGCAGCGCCGGCACGTGGTAGTACTCCTGGAACGCGTCAGCGAAGATCTTCCAGTTGCTGTTGTTGTCGGCGACCCAGTCGTAGCGCTCGGTGAGCTTGTCGAAGGGGTAGTCGTCGAGCCCGGTGATCATCGGCCCGAGGAACTCGCGCAGCGTTTGCCGCGGTTCGGAATCGAAGTTGACGAAGATGAAACCGCTCCAGATGTCGCAGTGCACCGAACGCAGGCCGTAGGCGTCGCGGTCGAGGTCGAAGAACTCCGACTCCTGCTGCACAAAGGTCAGCGCGCCGTTGAGGTCGTAGCGCCAGCCGTGGTACTTGCAGGTGAACTGTCGGCACACCCCCTTGGTTTCGTCGGTCGGAAAGTCGTTCCACATCAACTTGTTTCCGCGATGCCGACAGACGTTGTGGAATGCGCGGATCAGCTGATCTTTGCCTTTCACCACGATGATCGACGTGCCGACCGCCGCGATGTCCTTGGTGAAGTAGCTACCGACGCGGGGGAGTTCCTCGACGCGTCCGACGTTGAGCCAGGCGCGTTTGAAGATCGCCTCGCGCTCGGCTGCATAGAACTCCGGCGAAGTGGAATCGCGGAACGAGACCGGTCCGGTGCCCAGATCGGGATAATGCTCGGTCCAGCTACCCTCGGTCGGCTTCGGCCATCGCGCCATGCGAACCTCCTCGGATCATTTGAAATGTCACATCACCGCTCCGCCATTGACGCCCAGCACCTGACCGGTGATGAAGCCGGCTTCTTCGGAGCACAGGAACCCGACCGCGGCCGCGATGTCAGCACCGGTTCCGAGGTGTCCCACCGGAATACGTCGAGCTAACGCCTCGTTGGACGGCAGCTTGCCCGCGGCTTGCGATTGATGTTGCATCGGGGTCTCGATGCCCGACGGGGGAATGTTGTTCACGGTGATCCCCGCTGACGCGTACTCGTGTGCAAGCGATTTCGTCAACGTGATCACCGCGCCCTTCGACGCGGCGTAATGGGCCATCCCGGGGGAGCCGCGTTGGGCACTGGACGACGAGATCATCACGATGCGGCCCCAATTCGCGGCCAGCATGTCCGGCAGCGCCACCTGGCAGCAGTGAAACGTCCCGGTGAGATTGACGTCGATCACCCGCGCCCACGATTCCGGGGTGATCTCGATGAACGGCGCAAAGCCCACCAAGCCGGCACTGGTCACCAAGATGCTCACCGGACCGAGCTCGCTGCGCACCTTCGCGAAAGCCTCCTCGACTGCGCCCCGGTCGGTCACGTCGACACCGACAGCCAGTGCGGCACCACCCTCGCCGCGCAATTCCTCGGACACCTGCTGGGCGGCTTGGCTATTGATGTCGAGAACGGCGACCTTGTGGCCGCGCCTGCCGAGCTCATGGCAGGTCGCCTCACCCATGCCGGAAGCGCCGCCGGTCACCACCGCCACTCGCTGCTCACGCCCACTCACTCGTAGACCACCCGTACCGTGCGACTGGTCGGCACCGATTGACAGGTCAAAACCCAACCGTCGGCGACCTCGTCTTCGTCGAGCGCCTCATTGTTGATCATGCGAACGCTTCCCTCTACTACGCGAGCCATGCACGTTGCGCAGGAGCCGAGTTCACACGACGACGGCGGGTTCAGGCCCGCTAAGCGGGCGGTCTCCAGCACAGTGTGACCGGCCCGGTACGGCAGCACCGTTGTGCGTCGGCCCAGCTGAATCGTGACTTCCTCGGTGCGGGCGTCGGCATCTGTTCCATCGTCCAGCAGAATATCAAGTACTTGCGATAAGTATCAAGTACTTGAGTTAGCGCAGTCGCGGCGATCATCATGACTCGGTGTGGTCGGCGAATAGTGGGTTGCCGGTGCCTTGTTCGACTACCCGGGCCAACAAATCGTGCAGCAGCTGTCGTTCACCGGTGTCGAGGACGCCGAACACCTGCTCGTGGGCGGCCAGGGCGTCGGTGAGAACGGCGGTGACTACCGCGCGACCTTGATCGGTGAGATAGGTCTGCAGGATCCGTCCATGTTGGGGGTCTTGCTTGCGCTCCACCAAGCCACGTTGTTCCAGCGCGGTGATCGCCAACTGCACGCCCTGTGGGGTGATGAGGAGACGGCGGGCCAACTCGGCGCCGGACAGGCCGGGTTCGTTGGCCAGCTGGCGCATCAGGCCGATTTGGGCGGTGGTCACTCCGTGCTGACTGATCGCGTCGTTGACCGTCTTCAGCGAGAAGTGGAAGGCCTGCTTGAGCAGCCACAGAATGTTGTCGGTCAGCTCCATGTCGGTCTTCCCCTACCGGCCGCCGCTATGCACGCTTGTAAACATCGCCGTCCTTCATGACGAACCGCACATCGAGGGTGGTGGTGATGTCCTGCGACGGGTCGCCGGGTACGGCGATGATGTCGGCGAGGTAACCGGTGGCGAGCCGGCCGAGTTCGTGGTCGGCCTCGATCAGCTCGGCGCTGGTGACCGTGGCCGCGCGGATCGCCTGCATCGGTGTCATGCCGCGGTCGACCAGCGCGCCGAGTTCCTTGGCGTTCTGGCCGTGCGGGATCGCCGGGGCATCGGTGCCGCACGCAATCCGGACCCCTGCGGCAATCGCCTTGGGCAACATGGCTTTCGCGTGCGGAAAGACTTCAGCGGCTTTTTTGCGGAGCTCCGGTGCCACCCGGTCGACGGCCATCGCGTCGGTCAGATAGGTCGTGGAGACCAAGAATGTGCCGTGGTCGACCATCATTTGGATGGTCTCGTCGGTTGCCAGGAAACCGTGCTCGATGCAATCGATCCCGGCTTTGATACAGGCGCGGATCGCGCTGTCGCCAATCGCATGCGCGGCTACCCGGACACCGGCGCGGTGAGCCTCGTCGGCGATCGCGGCGAATTCCTCGTCGGAGTACTGCTGCGATCCTGGTGCGGTGCTGTGCGACATCACCCCGCCGGACGCGGAGACCTTGATCAACTTGGCGCCGTGGCGGATTTGGTAACGCACGCAGGCGCGCACGTCGGGAACGCCGTTGGCGATGCCTTCGGCCACCGACAGCGGCATGATGCCCGGCGCGAGCCGTTGGAAGACCGTCGGATCCAGGTGCCCGCCATAGGGTGTGACAGCGTGTCCGGCCGGCACGATCCGCGGACCGATGTGCCAACCCTGGTCGATTGCGCGCTGGAGCGCCACGTCGAGTAGGTAACCGCCAGTTTTGACCATCAGCCCCAGATTGCGCACCGTGGTGAAACCCGCATCTAACGTGGTGCGGGCATTCACCGCTCCGCGCAGGGTGCGGTAGGCCGGGTCGTCCTGCACGCCATGCATCGGATTCGGCAAACCCTCCGGCCCGCCGGGGCCGCCAATGAGCAGATTGAGTTCCATGTCCATCAGCCCCGGCAGCAGCGTCACATCGCCGAGATCGATCTCGGTAGCCGAATTCGGCAGTGATTCAGCCGGATTGATCGCCGCGATCCGGTCGCCATCGACGACGACCACCGCCGGTGAGCGCACCTGGCCGGTGTCGACATCCGCCCAGCGGGCGGCTCGCAACACGATCACGGTACGGGTTCGCTGACGCAATCCAACGTCGATGCGCCGGAATCAGGAACGCGGGGCTGCTTCCAGCATTCGACCGGGAACGACACCATGATCATCGAGTACAGCAGGTGCATGAGGTTCAGCACGTCATCGGGCAGATCGTCGAGGCTGAACTTATCGCAGTAGGCCAGGGCGTCTTCCGCGCGCGGCGTGATGGCGTCGTAGAAGGCTTGCATGTCGGCCATCGAGCTGGCCAGTCGCTTCTGGTAGCGCTGCGCTTCGGTGGGCAGACACCACTGTGAAAACGGTTCGAGATCGACGAATTCGGGTGGCAGCTTGGCGGTCATCGGGTCACACTCCCAACGCGGTGCGCCGGTAATTGTCGACCCACGCCGCTGTCTCGTGGTGCAGATGCCGCAGCAGCACCTCTTGGTCGTTGAGGACAGAACCTGTCGACGGCACGCGACTCGATCATGGTCTGCGTAGCCTCCAACGTGTTGGCGTCCTGCAAGCCGAATTCTTTGAAGGAAACCGCCGCCAGCTCCTGCGCGACCCGCTCACGGGGAGTGCGCGGCAGTGGGAAGTACAAGGTGCCCTCGAAGACATGGTTGTTGTACGACGTCGGCCAGTAGTGATAGGTCAGATACCAGCCCTGCCCCCAGATCAGGATCACGAAATTAGGGAACAGTTGAAACGAGTCCAGCCCCCACGGGTTGCAGCTGGCCGGGTTGACGCCGGCGGGCAACGGACCGATATCGGGGCTGTCCCACGGCCCGAAAA
This sequence comes from uncultured Actinomycetota bacterium, assembly GCA_963743145.1. Classification (GTDB taxonomy): domain Bacteria; phylum Actinomycetota; class Actinomycetes; order Mycobacteriales; family Mycobacteriaceae; genus Mycobacterium. Next base: position 27,562 of record CAVUOR010000004.1, read on the forward strand.
GCCCACTGCGGCAGATGTCATCGATCGGCTTGCGCATGTCGGCGTCCATCTCCCAGGCCCGGACACCCGAGGTACTGACCAATCGGTGCGGCCCGTCGATGCGGTAGTGCGGCGCCTCGAAGCCGGCTTCGGCCGCGGCCTTGGAGTACTTGGTCGGCGACTGGTTCGCGTGCAGGACCGGCGCGTGATAGAACTCCTGGAACGCGTCCAGGTAGAGCTTCCAGTTCGCCTTGACTTCCGAGCGGTAACACCACCGTGATGTCATCTGCCCGAATGGATAGCCTTCCAAGCCGAGAACCATCGGGCCCAAGAAATCCCGTAATGACTGCTGGGGTTCGGCGGCGAAGTTGACGAAGATGAAGCCTTCCCACACGTCGCAGTGCACCGGCACCAGCCCGTAGCGATTCTTGTCCAGGTCGAAAAACTCACCCTCCTGCGGTACGTGGGTCAGATTGCCGTCCAAGTCGTAACGCCAGGCGTGATACTTGCACCGGAACTGCCGGCAGAAGCCAGCTGGTTTCCTCCAGCGGCATGTCGTTCCACACCAATTTGTTGCCGCGGTGGCGGCAGATGTTGTGAAACGCGTTGATCTCGCCCTGGGTGTTGCGCACCAACACAATTGAGGTGTTGGCAACCTTCAGTTCCTTGGTGAAGTAGCTGCCGTTGCGGGGAAGTTGCTCGACACGACCGACGTTCAACCACGCCCGCTTGAAGATCGCCGCCCGCTCGAGCTCGTAGAAATCTGGTGAAATGGAATCCTCGTAGGACACTGGCCCGGTCCCCAGATCGGGGTAATGCTGGGTCCAGCTGCCTTCCGGCGGCTTGGGAAAACGAGCCATACCTACTCCTGTCGATCACGACCGCCCGCAGCGCTGACCGTATCTGCTCAAGGCGACAATCGCAAGTAGTTGATATTGTGCCAGACCGGCCAGCCGGGAAGGTTTACAGTATGTGTTACCGATGTTAACGTCAATCGGCGTTGTGCTTCCGTCTCGACGACGAGGAGAAGCTTTTGGCCACATACGTTCTGGTGCACGGCGGTGGACACGGCGGCTGGTGCTATCAGCCGGTCAGCCGGCTATTGCGGGCCCAGGGGCATGACGTCTACGCTCCATCGCTGACCGGCCTCGGCGAACGCGAACACCTGTTCCGCTGCGACGTCGACTTGGACTGCCACATCACCGACATCGTCAAGCTGCTGCATTTCGAGGACCTGCGCGACGTCATCCTGGTCGGCCACAGCTACGGCGGCATGGTCATCACCGGCGTGGCAGACCGGGCGGCCGAACGCATTGCGCACCTGGTGTACCTGGACGCCGCGATACCTTCTGACGGGCAGTGCCTTGTCGATATTGCCGGGGCGCTGATGGCGCTTGCACGTTCAGACAGCCGTGTTGTCGACGGCGTCGAGATGTGTATGTACATAGACAACAAGACGATTCCGTACTACGGCGTCCACGATCCCGACCAGGTGGAGTGGATGACGGCCCGCCTCACGCCGCACCCCTGGAAGTGCTTTGAGCAGCCACTGCACTTGAGCGATGAGCCTGCACTCGCCAAAATCCCGCAGTCCTACATCTGCACGACGATGTTCATCAATGTCCGTCCCGTCGACACGTTGAGAGAGAAAGCTGATGGGCGGCTGTGGGAGTTGGACACTGGCCACGACATGATGATCACCGCACCGGAGTGGGTCGCCGAGAAGCACGGATGATCAAGTCCCGTCATCCCGAAATCCAACTCGAGGACAGCACGTGACCCAGCTTCCCGGTACGCCATCGGACGACCTGAGCGCTGTTATCGCGACGGGGCGGGGCGGCATTGGCACGTTGTTCGTCTCGATGGCGACTCGGCACCCCGATGGATCAGACGCCGACTACCTGGAATGGCACACACTCGATCACCGCCCCGAACAACATCGGCTAGCAGCGGTGCGCGCTTCGCTCCGGTTGGTGTCCACCCCAGCTTGCCGATCGGCACGTGCGATCAGCCACGATCGTTTTGACCCCATCGACCATGTGATGACCTACTTTTTCGTCGATCCGAGCGGCCTAGACGGATTCCTGGAATTGGCGACGGCGCTTGGGGACGCCGGCCGAGTACGTGCCCTGCTACCTCCGGTAGAACGCGGCGTGTACGAGGTGCAACTCAAAATGTCGGCACCACGCGTCAAAGTCGGGGCCGACGTGCTCCCGTGGTGGCCAGTGCGTGGAGTGTTCCTGTTAGTCGAGCACGGAATTGCGCCGGTGACCGGGTTGCTCGATGTCGAAGGCGTCGCCGGCGTCTGGTCCGCTTCAGCGATGAACGTTGCGGCGAGGTTGGCAACCGCGCAGCCAGGTCAGTCCATCAGCTATTACTTCCTGGACGATGACCCGGTCGACACCGGGCGGCGACTGCAGTCGGTGCTGGCGAGACGCTGGCAAGACTCGGACGTAGAACCGTTGTTGGCCGCGCCGTTTTACCCTGTTGTGCCGTACGAGTGGGATCGTTATGTCCCGTAGTGCGAAAGGTTCGATGCGCATCGGCTTGATGGTCGGCTCGGACAAAGAGCGACCGCGCAAGGACCGTTTCGCGGGACTCATCGACGACGCCAGAGCGGCCGAAGATGCTGGGTTCGCGTCGTTTTGGATGCCGCAGGTGCCCGGTTACCTGGATGCCATGACCGCGCTGGCGCTGATCGGCCAGGCCACCGATCGCATCGAACTAGGCACGGCGGTCCTGCCTATACAGACTCGCCATCCGATGATCATGGCCCAACAGGCACTTACCACTCAGGAGGTGTGCGCGGGCCGGTTCACACTCGGCATCGGGGCGTCACATCACTGGATCGTCGAGGGTCAACTCGGACTGTCGTATGACAAGCCAGCCCAGCTGGTGCGCGACTACTTGGAGGTGCTGGCAGCGTCGTTGGCCGGGGCCGGAACTGTCGACGTGGAGAACACCAGTTATCGCGTGCACGGTTCCATCGATGTCACTGACGCCCCGACGACACCAATTCTGCTCGCGGCGCTGGGGCCCAAAATGTTGCGCCTGGCCGCCGAACGAACGCAGGGCACCATTTTGTGGATGGCCGATGAGCGAGCGATCGGCGATTACGTCGTACCGAGCATCACCGCTGCCGCGGATGCTGCCGGGCGCCCTGCGCCGCGCGTCGTCGCGGGCGTTCCTGTGGCGCTATGTGCGACTGACGAAGTCGAGGATGCTCGCGCCCACGCGAGTGAGGTGTTAGGGCATGCAGACTTCTCGCCCAACTATGTCCGCTTGCTAGAGCACGGTGACGCGGAAGATGTCGGCGACACCATGGCCGCGGGCGATGAGGCGGCCATTCGTGTTCGATTGCGGCGATACGCCGACGCCGGTGTTACCGATCTGGCCATCCGGGTTGTCCCGTTGGGCAATGACGCGATGGCGCGGACCACGTCACGGCGACGCACGCAGGAGTTCCTGGCGTCTTTGGGCCCTGTGCTGTAGCTGTTAGCCGGAGGTCGCGTCGACTTCTCGATGTCTAGCGGCGGATCGGCCACACCGGGTCGGTGCAGTCGACGCCTTCGGCCGACAGCTCCCGTTTGAGCACCTTGAACGTCGCGGTTCGCGGCAGCGTCGTGCTGACGCGGACGTAGGACGGCCACTGCTTGGGTCCCAGGTCGGTCTGCTCGGACAGGAACGCGCGGAACTTGTCCGCGTCGAACTCGGCGCCCGGCGCCAGCACCAGCGCGGCCATCGCCTGATCGCCGACGGCCGGATCCGGAACCGCATACACCGCCACCTCGGTGACGTCTGGATGGCGCAGCAGCACCCGCTCGATGGGCGCGGTCCCAAGGTTTTCTCCGTCGACGCGCAGCCAGTCACCAAGTCGGCCGGTGAAATACGCATAGCCGGCCTCGTCACGGTAGGCCAGGTCGCCGCTGTGATAGACGCCGCCGGCCATGCGCTGCGCATCGGCCTCGGCGTCGTTGTAGTAGCCCTCGAAACGACCTGGGCCGCCGACATTGACCAGCTCGCCGACCACGCCAACCGGACAGGGCTGACCGGTGTCGACATCGCGGATCTCGATGCCGTCGGGCAACAGACCGAGTGCGCCTGCCGGCGTATCCGGTGTGCGACTGATCGCCACTCCGCCCTCGGTCGACCCGAAGCCGTCGATGACGACGCACCCGAACCTGTTAGCGAAGCGTTCGATGTCGCCGGGTGCTCCCTCGTTGCCGTACACCGCCCGCAGCGGATTGTCGGCGTCGTCGGGACGCTCAGGTGTAGCGAGCACGTAAGACAACGGCTTGCCGACGTAGTTGGCGTAGGTGGCGCCGTAGCGGCGGATGTCTGGCAAAAATCCGGATGCAGAGAACTTGCGCCGCAACACCATTGAGCCGCGGCAGGCCAATGCCACCGCCCATCCCACCAGCACCGCGTTCGAATGGAACAACGGCATCGACGCATAGCAGACGTCAGAAGGGCCCAGACCGAATCGGTCGGTCATCGTGACGCCGGCGATCGCGACCTTGCCGTGACTGCACATGACCGCCTTGGGATCACCACTGGTGCCCGAGGTGAAGATCAGCATGAACAGATCGTCGGGCTGGGCGGACTGGAAGCGCACCTCGGCATCGTGGTGGGCGGCCACCTCATCGGTCCATTCGATCGAGTCGACGTTGACGTGCTCGATATCGCCAAGTGTCGCCGCGGAATTCGAGTCAGCCAGCACCAGCTGGCAGTCGCCATGGTCGATGTCTCGGGTCAACGCGGCGCCGCGGCGCACCGGGTTGAGCCCGACCGGGACAATTCCTGACATTCCCGCGGCAACCAAGACCGCGGAGAAAAACGGCGTGTTCTCCAACAACACTCCGACGTGTGGCGGCCGGGCCGGGTCCAGCCGTGCCCGCAGCGTTGCCGCCACCGCAGCGCCATGCCGGAGGTGATCACGCCAGTTGACGAAGGAATCCTCGAAGTAGACGCCCCGGTCCTCGGCATCGACGAGCGGTTGCAGCAAGTCGACGACGGTCGGAAGGGCGTCGGTCACCTGCCCGCCCGTTCCATGGTCCGCATCGTCGTCGGGCGGGTCACAACTAAGCCGGGGTGTCGGCCAGTTCACGACCGATGCGCAGCAGCGCTGCGGTAGCCCCGCCGAGCGCGAACTCGGTCTGCTTGGCGGCCAGGAAGTAGCGATGCACCGGATGGTCGGTGTCGATGCCGACACCGCCGTGAATGTGGACGATGGTGTGCGCCACCCGATGTCCGGCATCGGCGGCCCAGAAAGCTGCGGTGGCGACCTCGTTGTCGGCAGGTAAGTCCTCGCTGAGCCGCCACGCCGCCTGTGTCAAAGTCAGCCGCAATCCCTTGACGTCGATGTAGCCGTCCGCCAGCCGTTGCCCGACCGCCTGAAAGCTGCCGATCGGGCGGTCGAACTGCTCACGAGTCCGGGCGTACTCGGCGGTCAACTGCAGACCACGGTCGAGTACCCCCAGCTGAAAAGCGCTGCGGCCCAGCATATCCAGCGTCGAGATCCAGCTGACCACTTCCTCGCCGCCGACCTCTCGCTGCGCGTCTGCCTCGACACCGTCCAGTCGGAGGTGTCCGACGCTGCCCAGCCCGGTGGTCTCCAGCGCCGTCACCGAGACCCCAGGGTCGCTGGCGGCAATCAGGAAAACGGCCGTACCAGAATCGGTTTCGGCTGGCACTAGGAACCCGTCGGCCACCGGCCCGTAGCCGACCTGGGTGCGGGTTCCGGACAGGCGGTAGCCGTCACCGGAACGTGACGCCTGCACCGGCCCGTCGCCCATCTCACCGTTCAACGCGACGGTGAGGATCTTGGCGCCGCTCACCGCGGGCTCGCCCCACTGCTTGTGAAGTTCCGGTGAACCGAACCGGGCCACGGCGCCTGCCGCCAAAACGACAGAGTCCAGATAGGGGACGGCTGCAAGTTGCCGACCGAGGCCGACGAGTACGGCGATCTGTTCGATAACCCCAAAACCGCCTCCGCCCAACGACTCCGGCGCAGCAGTGGAGAGGATGTCGGCGTCGATGAGCTTGCTCCACAACTCGCGGTCGAAGCGTTGCTCCAGACCGTCCAGTTGGCGTTGGTGCTCGGGCGTGCACACCGCGTCGACGATCGTGTTGACCAGATCGCCGAGATCTTTCGAGGCTTCGGTGGTGGAAAAGTCCATGATCTTTCCAGAATCCTTCTGCGTTAGCGGTTGGCTCGGGGCAGGCCGAGCGCCACCATGCCGATGATGTCGCGCTGCACTTCGTTGGTGCCGCCGCCGAAGGTCAGGATCAGGCAGGCCCGATGCATCCGCTCGACCCGGCCGCGCAGTAACGCTCCGGGCGAATCCTGACGCACGGTCGCCGCGGTGCCCAGGACCTCCATCAGCAGGCGGTAGGCCTCGGTGGCGAACTCGGTGCCGAACACCTTGGCTGCCGAGGCATCCGCGGGTGAGGGCGTGGCGGATTCCGACGACGCGAGCTCCCAGTTGATCAGCTTGAGCACCTCGACCTTGGCGTGCACCCGGGCCAGGTTGAGCTGCACCCATTCCGAATCGATCAGCCGGACGCCACCGGCGTCTTTGGTGTTCTGCGCCCACTCCCGTACCTGGTTGAGCGCCATGATGATCGGCATCGGCGACACCAGCGCGACGCGCTCGTGGTTGAGCTGGTTGGTGACCAGCTTCCAGCCGCCGTTTTCTTCACCGACCCGGTTGGCGACCGGAACGCGGACGTCCTGGTAATAGGTGGCGCTGGTGTCCACGCCCGCCATGGTGTGCACCGGCGTCCAGGAGAAACCCTCAGCGCTGGTCGGCACGATCAGCATCGAGATGCCGCGGTGCTTCTTGGCTTCGGTGTTGGTGCGGGCCGCCAGCCAGACGTAGTCGGCGTAGGCGATCAGGCTGGTCCACATCTTCTGGCCGTTGACCACGTAGTCGTCGCCGTCGCGCACCGCGGTGGTCCGCAGGTTGGCCAGGTCGGTGCCGGCGCCGGGCTCGGAGTAGCCGATCGAGAAGTGCAGGTCGCCGGACGCGATCTTGGGCAGGTAGAACTTCTTCTGCTCCTCGGTGCCGAAGGCCATGATGGTCGGCGCGACGCTGTTGATGGTCAGGAATGGCACCGGTGCGCCCGCGATCGCGGCCTCGTCGGTGAAGATCAGCGAGTCCATCGGGGTGCGGTCCTGGCCGCCGTACTCCTTAGGCCAGCTCAGGGTGAGCCAGCCATCCTTGCCCATCTGTGCGACCGTCTCGCGGTAGACGTTGCCTTCGCCGACCTCACCTGATGTCGAGCTCAGTGCCTCGCGCCGTTCCGGGCTGATCAGCTTTCCGAAGTAGGACCGCAGTTCGCGACGCAGCTCCTCCTGCTCGGGGGTATAACTGATGCGCATTCCGGCCACCCTCCTCCTCGTAGGTGAATTGCGCGGCAGCCTGCATCAACGGCTACCCATTCGCCATCTGAGGTTGTAACACGTTCTAGTCTGAGGGTCCAGCGACCGTCACGCCGAACGCTTTCGCAGCTGGTCGTATGGTGGGTCATACGCAGTCCCAGGCCACGTTTTAGGAGGATGCCGTGCGGGTGATAGTCGACCACGACCGCTGCGAAGGCAACGCGGTGTGCCTGGGAATCGCGCCGGATATCTTCGACCTCGACGACGAGGACTACGCGGTGGTGAAGACCGACCCGATTCCCGCCGACCAGGAGGCGCTGGCCGAGCAGGCGATCGCCGAATGTCCGCGAGCGGCCTTGGTGCGGGAAGACTAGAGGTATTCATAAATTGACTAGCAGCACGAACGCGACCGATCTGTCCGGAAAGGTCGCGGTGGTCACCGGCGCGGCCGCGGGCCTGGGCCGCGCCGAAGCAATCGGCTTGGCCCGTGCCGGCGCTGCTGTCGTCGTCAACGACATCAAAGCCGCACTGGACGCTTCCGACGTCATCGACGAGATCACCGCCGCCGGTTCCAAGGCCGTCGCGGTCACCGGCGATATCAGTCAGCGCGCAACCGCCGACGAGTTGGTGAGCTGCGCCGACGGGCTCGGCGGCTTGAGCATCGTGGTGAACAACGCCGGTATCACCCGCGACCGGATGCTGTTCAACATGTCTGACGAAGAGTGGGACGCGGTGATCGCCGTGCATCTGCGCGGCCATTTTCTGCTGACCCGCAACGCGGCCACCTATTGGCGACAGCAGGCCAAGGACGGGGACGGATCGGTCTACGGCCGCATCATCAACACCTCGTCGGAGGCGGGGGTGACGGGACCGGTGGGACAGGCCAACTACGGCGCCGCCAAGGCGGGCATCATCGCGCTGACCTTGTCCGCCACCCGGGCGCTGGGCCGTTACGGAGTTTGCGCTAACGCGATTGCCCCCCGCGCCCGGACCGCGATGACCGCCGACGTATTCGGTGAAACGCCCGAGATCGGCGACGGCGACATCGATCCGCTCTCCCCGGAGCACGTGGTCACCTTGGTGCGTTTTCTCGCATCCCCCGCGGCCAGCGCCGTCAACGGCCAGGTCTTCGTCGTTTACGGCCCACAGGTGACGCTGTTGTCGGCACCGAGCCTGGAGCACCGGTTCACCGCGGACGCGCAGGCATGGGACGCCCAAGAACTCAGCGCCACGCTGCAGGATTACTTTGCTGGGCGCGACCCGAAACGGAATTTCGGGGCGACCTGGCTATTGGAGTGATCGTCCGGAGCACCAGACACTCCGTCGTGCTTCTGCCGAATTAGAACACGTTACAGGATGACCTGCGTCACAATAGCCCTGACCAGGTCAAACTACTAACTTTTGTCTAATTTTGCCGTTCTTTGACACTTGAACTTGTTCTAGTTAGTATGATCCGGCTCACGTGGAGCGCTGTCTGCTGACGACAAGGGGAAGGCGGCGTCAACCGGGTACGCAGAGGCCTCGCCTGAACTTGCAGACACCCGCGCGAGAAGGGGAACAGGGTTGATTGAACAGCTCGCGGTCCCGGCTCGGGCCGTGGGCGGGTTTGTCGAGATGTCGATGGAGACCCTGCGCGCAACCTTCCGTCGGCCGTTTCAGTTCGGCGAGTTCCTCGAACAGACCTGGATGATCGCCCGGGTCTCGCTGGTCCCGACCCTTTTGGTCGCCATCCCGTTTACCGTCCTGGTCTCCTTCACGCTCAATATTTTGCTGCGCGAGATCGGCGCCGCCGACCTGTCCGGGGCAGGTACCGCCTTCGGAACCATCACACAGCTGGGGCCCGTCGTCACGGTGCTGGTGGTGGCCGGCGCCGGCGCCACCGCGATTTGCGCCGATCTCGGCGCCCGCACCATTCGAGAGGAAATCGACGCGATGCGGGTGCTCGGCATCGATCCGATCCAACGCCTGGTGGTGCCCAGGGTGTTGGCGTCGACGTTCGTCGCGCTGTTGCTCAACGGGCTGGTGTCGGCGATCGGCATCGCCGGCGGCTACGTCTTCTCGGTGTTGCTGCAGGGCGTCAACCCTGGTGCGTTCGTCAGCGGCCTGACCATGCTGACCCATCTCGGCGAGCTGGTGCTCTCCGAGGTCAAGGCGTTGCTGTTCGGCGTAGTTGCCGGTCTGGTCGGCTGTTATCGGGGGCTGACGGTAAAGGGCGGACCGAAGGGTGTCGGAACCGCCGTCAACGAGACCGTGGTCTACGCGTTCATCTGTCTGTTCGTGATCAACGTGATCATGACGGCGATCGGCGTTCGAGTTCTGGCCCGGTGAAGCGATGAGCCGCGACGACGACGAAGAGAAGGCCGGGATTGTGGGGGCACCGCCGGGCTGGTGGGGGAGAGCGGCGCGCATGAGCTACGACGCCACGCTGCGCATCCGCCGCTTCTTCCGCCGGTTTGCCGGGCCGGTCGACAATTTCGGCGAGCAGGCGCTGTTCTACGGCGAATCGATGCGTTACATCCCGAATGCGATCACCCGGTACCGGAAGGAGACGATCCGGCTGATCGCCGAGATGACGATGGGTACCGGCGCGCTCGTGCTGATCGGCGGGACGGTTGGCGTCGCCGCGTTTTTGACGCTGGCGTCAGGCGGTGTGATCGCGGTGCAGGGCTACGAGTCACTGGGCAACATCGGCATCGAGGCGTTGACGGGGTTCTTGTCGGCGTTCCTGAATGTCCGCATCGTCGCCCCGGTGGTGGCCGGTATCGCGCTGGCCGCCACCATCGGCGCCGGCACTACCGCCCAGCTGGGCGCGATGCGGGTTGCCGAGGAAATCGACGCCGTCGAGGCGATGGCGGTGCACTCGGTGTCCTACCTGGTGTCCACCCGGCTGATCGCCGGCTTGATCGCGATCGTCCCGCTGTACTCGCTGGCGGTGCTGGCCTCGTTTTTCGCTGCCCGGTCCACCACGGTCTTCATCAACGGGCAGTCAGCGGGTTTGTACGACCATTACTTCAACACGTTCCTTAATCCCAGCGATCTGTATTGGTCGTTCCTGCAAGCCATCGTGATGTCGATTGGGGTGATGCTGATCCATACGTACTACGGCTACAACGCTTCTGGCGGACCCGTGGGCGTCGGTCTGGCGGTCGGTCAGGCGGTGCGGACGTCGCTGATCGTGGTTGTTGTCATTACTTTGTTCATCTCGCTGGCTGTCTACGGCGCATCCGGTAATTTCAATCTCTCCGGGTAAGGGGGACGATGGCAAGCACTGGTGCGCAACGCACGCATGTCAGGCTGGCAGCGGCGCTGCTGGCCTCTCTGTTGGCGGCGTTCGCGATGCTGACCTATCTGGCGTACACCTCCGCGTTTTCCTCGATCGACAACGTCACGCTCACCGCGCCGCGCGTCGGGCTGGAGATGGACCGCGGTAACAAAGTCAAGTACCGCGGCATTCAGATTGGCAAGGTCGGCAACATCAGTTACAGCGCGGATGAGGCGCACCTGACGTTGGACATCGCCAGCGGCCAGCTGCGTTATATTCCCGCCAACGCTGCGGTCCACATCGCCAGCAGCACGATTTTCGGCGCCAAGTCGGTGGAGTTCATTCCGCCCAAGTCGCCGTCGCCGAGTGCTCTGCGCCCGGGTGCGCATTTGGCGGTCTCGGCGGTATCGCTGGAAGTCAATACGCTGTTTCAGTCGCTCATCGGTCTGCTGCAGAAGATCGACCCAGTCGAGCTGAACGGGACGTTGAGCGCGCTCGCCGAAGGCCTGCGAGGACATGGCAATGATCTAGGCGGGTTGTTCTCGGGGCTGAATACCCTTACGCAGCAACTGAATCCGAAGCTGCCGACCCTGCAGCAGGATTTCGCGAAGACGGCCGCTGCGGCGAACATTTACGCCGACGCGGCGCCCGACCTGGTCACGGTTTTCAATAACACGCCAACGATCGCCAGGACGGTCGTGGATCAGCAGAGCAACCTGAACGCCACTCTGCTGGCGACGATCGGGTTGTCTAACAACGCTTATGACACGCTGGCGCCGGCCGAGCAGAATTTCATCGATGCCATCAAACGGCTGCGGGCACCGCTGAAGGTCACCGCTGACTACTCGCCGGAGTTCGGCTGCCTTTTCGGCGCCATCGACCGGGGCATTAAGGAATTCGCGCCGATCCTGGGTGTCAAAAAAGCGGGTCTGTTCACCTCGTCGAGCTTCATCCTGGGTGCGCCTTCCTACACGTATCCGGAGAGCCTGCCGATCGTCAACGCCTCCGGCGGCCCGAATTGCCGCGGGCTGCCCGACCTTCCCACCAAGCAGACCGGGGGTTCCTGGTACCGCGCGCCCTTCCTGGTCACCGACAACGCCAACATCCCCTACGAACCGTTCACCGAAATGCAGGTGGACGCCCCATCGACGCTGCAGTGGCTGTTCCACGGCTCGTTCGCAGAACGGGACGACTTCTGATGGCCGACGTCTTTGAATCGCACCGTTCGATGCTGGTGAAGGTCGGCATCTTCACCGTCACCATGCTGCTGGTGGCCGTCGGCTTGGTGGTGATGTTCGGGGAGTTCCGCTTCGGCCCGTCAAACACCTACCATGCCAACTTCATCGACGCGACTCGGCTGAAGTCGGGACAGAAAGTCCGCATCGCCGGGGTGCCGGTCGGCGCGGTGAAAGACGTCAAACTCAATCCGAACAACACCGTGGACGTGGCTTTCAGCGTGGACAAGCGCTACACGGTGTACTCGTCGACGCGCGCGGTGATCCGCTACGAGAACTTGGTCGGCGACCGGTTCCTGGAGATCACCTCGGGCCCTGGAGAATTGCGCAAGCTGCGGCCGGGAGCGACCATCGATCAGCAGCACACCGAGCCGGCGTTGGACCTCGACGCGCTGCTGGGTGGCCTGCGCCCGGTGCTTAAGGGCTTGGATGCCAACAAGATCAATACGATCAGCGGCTATGTCATCGAGCTGCTGCAGGGCCAGGGCGGGGCGCTGTCTAACCTGCTCGCCGACACCAGCGCATTCGGGTCGACTTTGGGTGCCCGCGACCAAGCCATCGGTGACGTGATCAACAACCTCAATGCCGTGCTGGCTACCGTCGACGCGAAGGGAGCCCAGTTCTCGGCGAGTGTCGACGAGCTGCAGAAACTGATCACCGGGTTGGCCCAGGGCCGTGACGCGATCGCCGGCGCCATCCCGCCGCTGGCGACGACCACCTCGGATCTGACCGACTTTCTGAAACGCTCGCGCCGACCGCTGCAAGGCGTCCTGGAAAACACCCGACCGATCGCCACCGAGATCAACGATCGGCTGCCCGAGGTGAACAACGACATTGAGCAGCTCGGTGAGGACTACCTGCGGCTGTCGGCGCTCGGTGCCTACGGTGCCTACTTCAACATCTACTTCTGCTCGGTAACGATCAAGATCAACGGACCGGCCGGAAGTGACATCTCAATCCCGATGGGCGGCCAGGTGGATCCGAGCAAGGGGAGGTGCGCTTTTGTCAAATAGCGCTGACCTCAGACGGGACCGCGGTCGTGACCCGCTTCGCACCGGCATCTTCGGAGTGGTCCTGGTGGTTTGCATTGTGTTGGTCGCATTCGGCTACACGTCGTTACCGTTTTGGCCGCAAGGCCGGCCCTACACCGCCTACTTCGCCGACGCCGGCGGGCTCGATTCCGGCGACGATGTCTACGTGTCGGGGATCAAGGTCGGCCAGGTGCAATCGGTTCAGCTCGCCGGCGACACCGCCAAAGTGGCGTTCGCCGTCAATCGCCACGTCAACATCGGAAACCAGTCGTTGGCGGCGATTCGGACCCAGACAATCCTCGGGAAGCGGGCGATCGCGGTGACCCCGGCAGGGACCGGCATCGCCACGATAATCCCGTTGAGCCGAACGACGACGCCGTATGCCCTGGGTGCCGCGCTCGAGGACCTGGGCCAAAACGCCGGCGCCTTGGACAAGGCCCAGTTCGAGAAGTCGCTGCAGGTTCTCACCAGCGCGCTGCACGACGCCACCCCGCAGCTGCGCGGTGCGCTGGACGGGGTGACCTCACTGTCGCGCACCCTGAATCGCCGTGATGAGGCGGTGGAAAGCCTGCTTGCGCATGCTAAATCGGTGACCGCCGTGCTCGCCGAACGGGCCGGACAGGTCAACAAACTGATCGTCGACGGTAACCAGTTGTTTGGAGCGTTGGATGCGCGCCGTGCCGCGCTGGCAGAGCTGATCTCCGGCATCGACGATGTCTCCGCACAGCTCTCCGGGTTCGTGGCCGACAACCGCAAGGAGTTCGGCCCGGCATTGGACAAACTCAACACGGTGCTGGACGACCTCAACGAGCGCCGCGACTACATCAGCGAAGCGCTAAAACGGCTGCCTTCGTATGCGACCACGCTGGGTGAGGTTGTCGGTTCCGGACCCGGCTTCAACGTGAACGTGTTCAGTGTGTTGCCAGGGCCGTTGGTCGCGACGATGTTCGACTTCGTTTTCCAGCCCGGCAAACTCCCGGCCAGCCTCGCGGATTATCTGCGCGGGCTGGTCCAGGAACGCTGGCGATTGAGGCCGCAGTCACCATGACCCTTTACTCGGCGATCCAGCAGCGTCACCGCGGTTTGCGGCTGACGCTGATCGTGCTGCTTGCCGCGTTCATTGCGGTGGGAGCCTATCTGGTCTGGCCAGGTCGGACCGGCAACAAGATCGTTGGCTACTTCACCTCGGCGGTCGGACTGTACCCCGGAGACCAGATCCGCATAGTTGGCGTACCGGTAGGCAAGATCGACTCGATCGAACCCCGCGCCGAAGACGTGAAAATCACCATGTCGGTGGACAGTGGCGTCAATGTTCCCCAGGACGCCCGGGCGATCATCATGGCACCCAACCTGGTTGCGGCACGTTACATCCAGCTTTCGCCTGCCTGGACCACCGGGCCGGTGATGCCCAACGGGGCAAGCATCGAATTGGCTCACACCGCGGTGCCAGTGGAATGGGACGAGGTCAAAGCGTCACTCACCGATCTTGCCAGGCAGTTAAGTCCCGCGGCCGGACAGCTGCAGGGTCCGCTGGGCAAAGCGATCAATCAAGCGGCAGACACGTTCAACGGCAACGGCGACTCGTTCCACTCCGCGATCCGTGAGCTCTCGCAGGTCGCCGGTCGGCTGGGAGATTCGCGCACCGATGTCTTCGGCACGGTCAGGAACCTGCAAGTGTTGGTCGATGCGTTGTCGTCGAGCAACGACCAGATCGTCGCGTTCTCCGGGCATGTGGCATCGGTGTCACAGGTGCTCGCCCGGAGTTCAACCAATCTCGACCACACCCTGGCAACGCTCAACCAGGCCCTGGTCGACGTCAAAGACTTTCTGCACCAGAACAACTCGACGCTAATCGGCACCGTCAACAAGCTCAATGACTTGACCCAGGTGCTAAGTGATCAGAGCGAAGATATCGAGCAGGTGCTGCACGTTGCCGGCCCCGGCATCGCCAACTTCTACAACATCTACGATCCCGCGCAAGGCACCTTGAACGGGTTGATCTCGATCCCGGAGTTCTCCAACCCGGTGCAGTTCATCTGCGGCGGATCCTTCGAGACCGCGGCAGGGCTGTCCGGGCCGGAGTACTACAAGCGTGCTGAGATCTGTCGGGAGCGGTTGGGACCACCGCTGCGTCGACTGACGTTCAACTACCCGCCGATCATGTTCCACCCGCTCAACTCGATCACCGCGTACAAGGGTCAAGTCATCTATGACACGCCGGCTACCCAGGCCAAGGCGCAGACACCGATTCCAGACTTGAAATGGATTCCCGCGCCCGGGGCACACCCACCCAACCCGACAGACTTGCAAGCCCTAATGGTTCCGCAGACCACTGGTCCCGTGTCTGGTACTTCCGCGCCCGGGGCCAGCCAATTCGGTCCGCTGCCAGGTCCGGCTCCCGGCGCACCGTCGCGCCCGCTGCCGGCAGAACAGGGGGCCGGGCGATGAGGCGGATCTGGCTGCGCGGCAGCGTATTAGCGGTTGGTTCTGTGCTACTCGCGGGCTGCGAGTTCGGCGGGTTGAACTCCATCTCGCTGCCGGGCACCGCCGGTCATGGACCGGGCGCCTACTCGATCACCGTCGACTTGGCTGATGTTGCGACGCTGCCGCAGAACTCACCGGTGATGGTCGACGATGTCACCGTCGGCAGCGTGTCGGGCATCGACGCGGTGCAACGCCCGGACGGAAGCTTTTATGCCGCAGTCAAGTTGTCGCTGGACCGCAATGTGGTGTTGCCGGGCAATTCGATCGCGACGGTGGCACAGACCTCGCTGCTCGGTTCCCAGCACGTCGCGCTGGCGCCGCCGACGAAAGACCCAAGGGGCAGGCTGGTCGACGGTTCGATCATCCAAGAGAACCACACCAGTCGCTACCCGACCACCGAGGAGGTACTCTCCGCGCTCGGCGTGGTGGTGAACAAGGGCAATCTCGGTGCGCTGCAAGAGATCACCGACGAGACCTACCAAGCGGTGGCAGGCCAGGAAAGCCAGTTCGCCAACCTCGTGCCCCGGCTCGCCGCTTTTACGGCGGGATTGAACAGGCAAGTCAACGACATCATTGGCGCCATCGACGGCCTGGACCGGTTCTCGACGATTCTGGCGAGCGGCAAGGACAGCCTGGGGCGAACGTTGGATTCGCTGCCTGAGGCGCTGCGAGTGCTCAACAAGAACCGGGACAAAATCGTCGAGGCTTTCGCCGGGCTCAAGAAGGTGGCCACAGTCGCGTCGCACGTGCTATCGCAGACCAAGGTGGATTTCGCGGAAGACATCAAGGAGATTTACGCCAACACCAAGGCGTTGGCCGACAATAGGAAGAACTTCATCACCTCGTTGCAGATATTGCTCACCTTCCCGTTCCCCAACTTCGGCATCAAGCAGGCGGTGCGCGGTGATTATCTCAACGTGTTCACCACCTTCGACCTCACGGTGCGCCGGCTGGGTGAGACGTTCTTCACCACGTCGTGGCCGCTGGACCCGAACATGCTGCACATGAAGGACATCCTCAACCCACCCGATTTCCTGACCGGGGAAATGGCCAACCTATCCGGGCAGGCCGCCGACCCATTCAAGATTCCACCCGGTACGCCGCCAGGGAACAACTGATGCTGGATCGCCTGACCCGGTTGCAACTGGCCATCTTCGGAGTGGTCACGGTGATCACCGTCGCCATCATGGCGATCTTCTACTTGCGGTTGCCGGCCGCACTGGGCGTTGGCACGTATCAGGTGACCGCCGACTTCGTCGCCGGTGGTGGCCTGTACAAGAACGCCAACGTCACCTACCGCGGCGTGGCGGTCGGCCGAGTGGATTCGGTGGGGCTCAACCCAAATGGCGTCGACGTGGTCATGCGATTGAACAGCGGTACCGCGGTGCCGTCCAACGTCACCGCCACCGTGAAAAGCGTGTCGGCCATCGGCGAGCAGTACGTCGACCTAGTGGTAGTGCCGCCGGAAACCCCGGCGACGACCAAATTGCACAACGGGTCGCCGCCGATCGCGCGGGACCACACTGTTATCGGCCAAGATATCGCCGGTCTGCTGCACCAGTCGGAGACGCTGGTCAACAGCGTCGCCGATACCCGGCTGCATCAGCTGCTGCACGAAACCTTCACCGCATTCAACGGAACCGGTCCGGAGCTGGCCCGGCTGATCCAATCCGCCCGGCTGTTAGTGGACGAGGCCAACGCCTACTATCCGCAGACCTCGCAGCTGATCGATCAGGTCGGTCCGTTCCTGCAAGCCCAGATCCGCTCCGGCGACGACATCAAGTCGCTGTCGGACGGGTTGGCGCGGTTCACCTCCGAGGTACGGCAGTCCGATCCGCAGCTGCGCGAGCTGCTGACGGTTGTTCCGCCCGCCGCGGACGAGGCCGACACGGCGTTCTCCGGAATCCGTCCGACCTTCCCGATGCTGGCGGCCAACCTGGCCAACCTGGGTCGAGTCGGCGTCATCTATCACAAGTCCATCGAGCAACTGTTGGTGGTGTTGCCCGCGCTGTTCGCCGCGATCATCACCGCGGCCAATGGCGAGCCGCAGGACGAGGGCGCCAAGCTCGACTTCAAGATCAACGTCGACCCGCCGCCGTGCAACACCGGCTTCGTTCCGCCGCCGATGATTCGGACACCTGCCGACGAGACGGTGCGCGAGCTTCCGACCGACAGTTATTGCAAGACCGCCCAGAATGACCCGTCGACGGTACGTGGCGCGCGCAACTACCCGTGCCAGGAGTTCCCGGGCAAGCGCGCACCGACTGTGGCGCTGTGCCGTGATCCGAAGGGATATGTACCAACCGGCACCAACCCCTGGCGCGGACCCCCGATTCCGTACGGCACCCCGGTGACGAACGGGCTGAACATTTTGCCGCCCAACAGGTTCCCGTTCATCCCGCCAGGCGCCGACCCGGATCCGGGAACACCGTATGCTCCGGGGTTTGTGCCGCCTGGCGCGGTGCCAGGGCCCGGCCCGGCGCCCAATCAGCCGTTCCCGTTCCAGCCGCCACCCAATACCGGTGGCACCGACGGTCGGCAGGCCTGGATACCGCCTGCGCCTTACCCGCCGCAGCCGCCCGCGATCCCGTTCCCGAAGGCGGTGCCACCGCCCCCGCCACCGGAAGGCCTGTCACCCCCACCGGCATACCCGCCGCCCGAGAAGCCATGGGGCCCACCGCCGGGGCCGGTGCCGGCGCCGCAGGCAAACGGTGCCGCCTACACCACCTACGACCAGAGCACCGGAGTTTTCCAGGACCCCGCCGGAGGCACTGGTATCTTCGCGCCCGGCAATACATCGAGCGCCGAGAACTGGGTGGACCTGATGCGCGATCCTAGGCAGTTGTGACCGAAGCAGAGTCGGCGACGCGACCCACGCGACGTCGGGCTTCGCGGGCAGCCGGGCCGGCCGGCGGTGAGGCAGCCGCCACGAAGGTCCGGGTCGACACGCCCACTGAGCCCGTCAAGCGGCGGCCCGCGCCGGTCGGTCCGCCACCTCGTCGGCCCCCGCATCGTCGGCTGGTGGGATTGATAGCGCTGTTCGTCGGACTGGTCGCGATCGCGGGGCTGGCAGGCGGCCTGGGGTTTGAGATTCACCAGCAACGCCAGGCCGACGCCACACAGGCGCACGACCAACACTTCGTCGACGCCGCCACCCAGACGGTGGTCAACATGTTCAGTTACACGCCGGACACCATCGACCAGAGCGTGGCGCGGTTCGTCGACGGGACCAGCGGGCCGCTGCATGGCATGCTCAGCTCCAACAACAACGTCGAAAACATCAAGGCGCTGTTCCGGGATACCCACGCGAGTTCAGAGGCGGTCATCAACGGCGCCGCGCTGGAGGGCATCGACAGCGTCACCGACAATGCCTCGGTGCTGGTCTCGGTTCGGGTAACCGTCACCGACACCGACGGTGTCAACAAGCCGTCGATGCCCTATCGGATGCGCGTCATCGTGCACGAGGACGACAACGGGCGCATGACCGGCTATGACCTGAAGTATCCGAACGGAGGCAATTGATGCGGTGGCTGATCGCCGCCGTCGTCAGCCTGCTGACCACCGCCTTCGTCGGGTTGGCCGCGGCAGGCGGCTGGTTCTACTGGGAGCGGGTAGAGACCCGCGGCGAGCAGTCGGCCCGCGCGGTGCTCCCGCCGTTGGCCGCCAAAGAAATCCCGCAGGTGTTCGCTTACGACTACCAGACCGTTGAGCGCAGCTTGGACGCCGCGTATCCACTACTGACACCGGGCTACCGCAGGGAATTCGAGAAGAGCGCCAACCAGCAGATCATCCCGGAGGCACGCAAGCGCGAGGTGGTCGTGCAGGCCAGCGTTGTCGGGGTGGGAGTCATGGCGGCTCAGCGGAATTCGGCATCGGTGATGGTCTATATGAACCGCACGGTGACCGACAAATCGCGGCAACCGCTCTACGACGGCAGCCGGTTGCGGGTCGACTATCAGCGAGTCGGCGGCAAATGGCTGATCAACTACATCACGCCCATTTAGCGCCTCAGCGGCATTGGCCGATCTCGTTGCAGTCCAACGGGTAGCGCTCGACCGGGGCGGACAGCGGCCCTTGGAAAGCCAGCGTGAACGGTGTCTTGGTCATCGCGGGTTGCAGGCCGCAGACGTCACCGTGGATGCTGGTGTGCGTGCCGGCCAGCGATACATCGTCGAACGCGTAGGTCTCCGTCGACGGCGCGGTGGTGCCGTCCCGGCACGCGACCCCGTCAGACTTCAGTACTTGCAAGGTCCACAGATCGCTGGTCAGTCGAGCCCTACCGGTGTAATTCGCCATCTTTTCTGGCCGACTGATCACCCGCGCCGTCGTGCTGGTGACGTTCAGCGCGCACAGGTCCGCCGCGATGACCGGGTCGGTGAAGTCGGGAATGGCACGCTGGCGGGATGGTGCGTCGCATAGCGCGGCAATCTTCCAGGTCGACGCGGGGACGCCTGTTTCGCTGAAGCTGTACATGCCGTCCGGTGGTGGTCCCAGCGCTTTGGCCGGGCCGGCTGTCCCTGTTGCGATGACTGCCATAGCGGCGGCGGCGGTCAGGCCGCGGGAGATATTCACCTTCGCGCTCCCTTCCGGCTGCGTGTAGAAGAGTATTGCAGCGCGGCTGCGGCCACACCACCGATTCAGCTGTTCTGCGGATGCGCTTCGGTCAATGCGTCGAGGAACGACCGGGCCCAGCGGTCCACGTCGTGGACGAGCACCTGGCGTCGCAGAGCGCGCATCCGGCGCCGCCCCTCGTCGGCCGACTGATTCAGTGCTGCCTCGATCGCGTCCTTGACGCCTTCGTTGTCATGCGGGTTGACCAGGTATGCCTGCCGGAGTTCGGCTGCGGCACCGGTGAATTCGCTGAGCACCAGCGCACCGCCGAGATCGCTGCGGCACGCGACGTACTCCTTGGCCACCAGGTTCATCCCGTCCCGCAGCGGGGTGACCAGCATGACGTCGCTGGCCACAAAGTACGCGACGAGTTCGTCGCGGGGCACCGGGCGGTGTAGGTAATGCACCACCGGATGACCGACCTCGGCGTATTCGCCGTTGATGTGACCGACCTGGCGTTCGATATCGCTGCGCAGCAGTTGGTAGCTCTCGACACGTTCGCGGCTGGGCGTCGCGAGCTGGACCAGCACGGTGTCATCGCCCTTGACGCGGCCCTCGGCGAGCAGCTCCGCGAAGGCCTTGAGCCGCACATCGATGCCTTTGGTGTAGTCCAGCCGGTCGACGCCGAGCAGGACCTTGCGCGGGTTACCGACCTCGGCTCGGATCTCCCTGGCCCGCTTGCGGATGTTACGGTCGCGGCCCTTGTGGTCGAGCTCGCTGGAGTCGATGGAGATGGGGAAGGCGCCCACTCGAGTGATGCGCCCGTCGACCTCGACCTCACCGAATCGCGACCGCACGCCGATCGAACCGCGGGAGGTGTTCGCGCCGACGAGGCGTCGCGACAGGATCAGGAAGTTCTGCGCGCCTCCGGCCAGATGGAATCCCACCAGGTCCGCACCGAGCAGCCCTTCGACGATTTCGGTGCGCCACGGAATCTGCATGAACAGCTCGACCGGCGGGAACGGGATGTGTAAAAAGAAGCCAATGGTCAGATCGGGCCGCAATTCCCGCAGCATTTTGGGGACCAGCTGCAACTGGTAGTCCTGTACCCAGACGGTCGCCCCCTTGTCAGCCGCACGTGAAGCCGCCTCGGCGAATCGGCGGTTGACGTCGACGTAACGGTCCCACCATTCCCGGTCGTAGATCGGCTTGACGATGACGTCGTGATACAGCGGCCACAGCGTGGCGTTAGAGAATCCCTCGTAATACTCAGCGACGTCGTCGGCGGACAGGCGCACCGGGTGAAGCCGCAGGTCCTCCGCTTCGATGGGGTCCTCGTCGGCGTCGACAATCCCCGGCCACCCGACCCAGGCGCCTTGACGGCGGCGAAGCAGCGGCTCTAACGCCGTAACCAGGCCGCCGGGACTGCGCTTCCACGTGGTGCTGCCGTCGGGCAGCCGCTCCATGTCGATCGGCAGCCGGTTGGCGACTACGACGAAGTCGGACTCCCCGGTGGCGGCATCTTTCGAGCGCCGGCCTCGGGCGGGGGGCATTTAGACCTCGATTTTCGCCGGTCCAATACCGAGCATGGACAGGAAGATGCGGCATTCATCGGCGTCGTTCGCGTAGGCCGCTACTACGCGTCTGGCCTGGCTTGCGGTGCTGTCTGTCAGCGGTTCCACATCTTCGATTTCATGGTGATCAGATTTGGCGGGCATGACATAACTGTATGCGAAGTGCGTATTCACCTGCAGGCGACGTAGCAACCCGCCGACGGGTGCGTTACGGGCTGGCCGTAATGTGTAAGGGTCTCGCAGCGACGGGCCCGAGGTGGGGTTCCCCGCTTGCGGGGGCGAGCCGGGCAATTGAGCACAGCAAGGCGAGTGAGGTGGCGAATGGCACTCCCCAACGATGCGGGCACCAGCGCGGTCAACGCGACGGCGGACGATTTGGTGGCCTACGAGACGCTCGACGAGGGCCGCATCGCCCGGGTCTGGCTGAACCGTCCCGACGCGCACAACGCTCAGAGCCGCGGCCTGCTGGTTCAACTCGATGAAGCGTTCCTGCGCGCCGAGGCCGACGACGAGGTGCGCGTCGTTATCTTGGCCGCGCGGGGCAGAAACTTCTCCGCCGGTCACGACTTGGGCTCAGAGTTGGCGTTGGCGGAGCGCATGCCCGGCCCAGCCCAGCTACCGAGCTTCCGGATAAACGGCGCCAACCGCGATCCGGTGGCGGAGAAGACGTATCTCCAAGAGTGGCATTACTTTTTCCAAAACACTTGCCGTTGGCGCGATCTGCGCAAGATCACCATCGCCCAGGTGCAAGGCAACGCGATCTCAGCGGGCCTGATGCTGATTTGGGCTTGTGATCTGATCGTTGCCGCCGACAACGCGAAGTTCAGCGACGTGGTCGCTGTCCGGATGGGCATGCCCGGTGTCGAATATTATGCGCATCCCTGGGAATTCGGACCGCGTAAGGCCAAAGAGCTGTTGCTGACCGGTGATTCGCTAGACGCCGATGAAGCTTACCGACTCGGCATGGTGTCCAAGGTCTTTCCGGTCGACGAGCTGGAGGACAAGACCCTGGAGTTTGCCCGGCGCATCGCCGAGCGGCCCACGATGGCGGCGATGTTGATCAAGGACTCAGTGAATGCGGCATCAGACGCGATGGGTTTCACCGAGGCGTTGCGCCACGCGTTTCATATCCACGAGTTGGGGCACGCGCACTGGGCAGCGCACAACGAGAACAGGTGGCCCGTCGGGATGCCGCCCGATGTCGAGGACTGGCGCACGGCGAAGCCGTCGAAGGTGGCCCGGCGGGATACGCCCTAGTCGCTGTATTGGCTCCTCGAGCGCTGCGCTGGCGTGACACTGGGCATCCACGGCGACGCTAGCGTGACGCTCGAGAGAAGATGAAAGGGCTGGCGTGCAGCTTTCGTTCGAAGACCGGACTTACCTGGTTACCGGTGGTGGCAGTGGAATCGGCAAGGGCGTAGCCGCCGGGCTGGTCGCCTCCGGGGCCGCGGTCATGATCGTCGGCCGTAACGCTGACCGGCTGGCGGCGGCCGTCAAAGAGATCGAGGCGGGCAAGGCGAGCGGCGGCGCGATCCGATACGAGCCGGCCGACGTCACCAACGAAGACGAGGTTGCCCGCGCCGTGGATGCCGCGACGGCATGGCACGGCCGGTTGCACGGCGTCGTGCATTGCGCGGGCGGGTCGGAGACCATCGGGCCGATCACCCAGATCGACTCGCAGCTGTGGCGTCGTGCCGTCGACCTCAATGTCAACGGCACCATGTACGTGCTCAAACACTCTGCACGCGAGATGGTGCGCGGCGGCGGCGGGTCGTTCGTCGGCATCTCCTCGATCGCGGCCAGCAACACCCACCGCTGGTTCGGCGCATATGGGGTAAGCAAGTCGGCGCTCGACCACATGATGCAATTGGCCGCCGACGAGCTTGGTGCGTCGTGGGTGCGCGTCAATAGCATCCGTCCGGGCCTGATCCGCACCGAACTCGTCGCGCCTGTCCTGGAGTCGCCGGAGTTGAGCGAGGACTACCGGCTCTGCACTCCGCTGCCGCGACCCGGCGAGGTCGAGGACATCGCCAACCTGGCGATGTTCTTGCTCAGCGACGCGGCCAGCTATGTCACCGGACAGGTCATCAACGCTGACGGCGGGCTCATGTTGCGACGCGGCCCCGACTACTCGGCGATGCTGGAACCGGTGTTCGGCGCCGACGGGTTACGGGGAGTGGTCTGACCCCGCTGGTCATCCGTCAAACCTGTCCACTGACCGGGACGGTGGCCCGCCGCGAGGCTAGAGCCGGTTCACCATCGAGGTGTTGGAATATCGTCGACAGGAAGACACCATGGCCCGACGGGTAATCGACAACATCAGGGAGATCGCCGACCAGCTGCGCGATCAGGGACCCGAGGCCGAACGCCTCGGCCGGCTACCCGACGACACTGCGAAATTGCTCAAATCGGCCGGGCCGATCAAGCTGCTGCAGCCCACGCAGTACGGTGGGTTCGAGGCTCACCCAAGGGAATTCGCCGAAACGGTGATGGCCGTTGCGTCGCTGGACGGTGCTGCTGGCTGGATCTGCGGCGTCGTCGGCGTACACCCGTGGCAGCTGGCGTTCGCCGACGCTCGAGTGCGTGAAGAGGTATGGGGCACCGACGACAACACCTGGATGGCCTCACCGTATGCGCCAACAGGCATCGCGGTCCCGACCGACGGCGGCTACGTGTTCAACGGCCGCTGGCAGTTCAGTTCCGGCACCGACCACTGCGACTGGATTTTCCTCGGCGCCATGCTGGGTAATCCCGACGGCAGCATCGCCGACCCGCCGACCATGCTGCACATGATCCTGCCCCGCAGCGACTACCAGATCGTTGAGGACTCCTGGAATGTGGTGGGGCTGAAGGGAACAGGCTCGAAGGACATCATCGTCCGGGACGCCTTCGTGCCGTCGTACAGAGTGATGAACGGCGACCAGGTCATCGACGGTACCGCCCAAAAGGAAGCCGGTGTCACCGGATCGCTCTATAAGATGCCGTGGTCGAACATGTTCCCGCTGGGCATTACCGCCGCGGTGATCGGCATCTCCGAAGGAGCGCTGGCCGCCCACCTCGACTACCAGCGCGGCCGGATAGGCGCGCAGGGCACCGCGATCAAGGATGACCCGTATGTGCTGTTCGCGATCGGCGAAGCGGCCTCCGACATCAACGCCGCCCGCCAAGAACTGCTGGCCAATGTCGACAGAATGTGGGACATCGTGGAGTCGGGCAGGGACGTGTCTTTCGAGGAGCGGGCGATCGGCCGACGCGCGCAGATCCGGGCCGCTTGGCGGGCGGTGATGGCCGTCGACCAGATTTTCGCGCGCTCCGGCGGAAACGCGCTGCGCATGGACAAACCGCTGCAACGCTTCTGGCGTGACGCACACGCGGGGCTCAATCACGCGATCCATGTGCCGAGCACCGTCTACCACGCGGCCGCGTTGAGTTCGATGGGCATCGAGCCCGCCGAGCACTTGCGGGCGATGATCTAAGCCAGACATGACCGACATCAAAAGCCTCGGCTACATCAAAATCCAGACCAGCGACGTGGACCGGTGGAGGACCTTCGCTTTCGACGTCCTCGGGTTCGCGCGCGGCAGCGGGGCCGACCCCGACGCGCTCTACTTGCGGATGGACGAGCGCGCAGCCCGGATCATCGTCGTCCCCGGCGAGACCGACCAGGTCGTGCACGTCGGCTGGGAGGTGCGCGACGGTGCGGCGCTGCAACGGGTCCAGGAGTCGCTCGAGGGCGGCGGTGTCGCCGTCAAACCGTTGTCGGTCGAGGAGGCCGACGCCCGCAGGGTTGAGGACGTCATCGCTTTCACGGATCCGACCGGCACCACGACCGAGGTGTTCTTTGGTCCGGCTCTCGATCACAGTCCGGTGGTGACTCCCTTCGGCGCGACGTTTGTCACCGGAGCGCAAGGCCTAGGCCACGTGGTATTGCCGACGATGGATCCCGCCGGCGCGTTCGGCTTCTACCGCGACGTCCTGGGCTTTCTGCCGCGCGGGGCGATGCGACTGCCCGCGCCACCGGAGTTCGGCCCGTTGCGGATTCGGTTCTTCGGTGTCAACGAGCGCCACCACAGCCTGGCTTTGTGTCCTGCGCCGCACGGCGGAGCACCGGGCCTGGTGCACATCATGGTCGAGGTCGACTCGCTGGACGCCGTCGGCCGCGCGCTGGATCGCGTCACACAGCAGGGATTTTCGCTATCGTCGACGCTCGGTCGGCATACCAACGACAAGATGATCTCGTTCTACGTTCGAGCGCCGGGCGGATGGGACATCGAATTCGGCACCGACGGCATGAAAGTCGACGAAACCTACTACACGGCCGAGGAGATCACCGCCGACAGCTACTGGGGCCACGACTGGTCCGGCAGCCAACCGCTGGCGGCAATGTGAGCGTCGTGCCCGTCAGTGCTCGCGATGTCGCGAGCTGGGACATTCAGGCCGACGTGGTGATCGCCGGATACGGGATCGCCGGCGCGGCAGCCGCGATCGAGGCCGCACGAGCGGGCGCCCAGGTACTGGTGTTGGAACGCACCGGCGGCTGGGGTGGCGCCGCGGCGCTAGCCGGCGGATTCGTCTATCTCGGGGGTGGCACGCCGATCCAAAAGGCCTGCGGCTTCGAGGATTCCGTTGATAACATGCGGACCTTCCTGTGCGCGGCGATGGGTCCGGGCGCCGACTTGGACCGGATAGCCGACTACTGTGCGGGCAGCCTCGAGCATTTCGACTGGTTGGTGGGATGTGGCGTACCGTTCAAGCCCAGCTTCTGGGGTGAGCCGGGCTGGGAACCGCCCGATGACGACGGATTGATGTACAGCGGCGGCGAGAACGCATTCCCGTTCAACGAGATCGCCAGGCCCGCGCCGCGCGGGCATGTGCCGCAGATGCAGGGCAAGCGAACCGGCGAAAAGGGTGGCGGCTACATGCTGATGAAGCCGCTAGCTGACACCGCGACTGCCCTGGGTGTGCAAAGCGCGGTAGACACCCGGGTGCAGCGGCTGGTCGTCGAGAGCGACGGGCGAGTGGTCGGGGTCATCGCCCGTCAGTATGGGAAGGAGCTGACCGTGTCGGCGCGACGCGGGGTCGTGCTGGCCACCGGCAGCTTTGCCTATAACGAGTCGATGGTGGCGCGATACGCGCCGCGGATCGCCGGCCGGCCGGCTGCTTCCATCGAAGAGCACGACGGCGTTGCGATCCAGATGGCGCAGGCACTCGGCGCCGACCTCGCCCACATGGACGCCACCGAAGTCGCATTCCTGGTCGACCCGCAGCTGGTGGTGCGCGGCATCCTGGTCAACGGCCGTGGCCAGCGCTACGTCGCTGAGGACACTTACCCGGGTCGCATCGGACAGCTGACGCTTTACCACCAAGACGACACCGCGTTCCTGGTGCTCGACGCCGAGGCGCACGAGCAGGCGATGGAATCGCGGTCGGCAACCCCCTTCCTGCTGCGACCACCCACCTGGGTCTGCGAGAGCGTGGCCGAGTTGGAGACCGAAATAGGCCTGCCGCCCGGCTCGCTGCAGGCCACCGTGGCGGCCTACAACGACGGTGCCGCGCGGGGTGAAGATCCGCTGCTGCACAAGAAACCGCAATGGCTGCGCCCGATCGGCACGCCGGTGGGCGCCATCGACTTGCGCAGCAACACCGGCGGGTTCACGCTCGGCGGTCTGCACACGACGCTGGACGCCGAGGTGCTGCACGTCAGCGGTGAACCGATCCCTGGGCTGTTCGCAGCCGGGCGAGCCACCGCCGGACTCGCCGCCTGGGGGTATGCCAGCGGCATCTCGCTGGGCGACGGCAGCTTTTACGGCCGCCGCGCCGGACGCACCGCCGCCGCCGCCTAACCCAGCAGCCGTAAAAGCCCTATTTCCGATCGGCAGATAAGGGGCTGGATTGGGTTCCCCCGCAAGCCGGTGGGGGTCCCTCTGGAGGCGTACCCCCAGCTCGGCCTTATTGTGAGCGGCGCCACACTATGATATGAATAGGAATATACCTATTAGGAATATAGGCGCAGGAGGAACCATGACAGCCCAGGCCGATGCCTGTACCCCGAACGCCGTGATCGACCGCGTGTCGCTGGTCTTGGACGCCTTCGACGGGCCCGGCCGGCTATCGCTAGCTCAGGTTGTGCGTCGGACCGGTCTGCCGCGTTCGTCGGCGCATCGCATGCTCGAGCGGCTGGTGCAACTGCGCTGGCTGCGCCGCCAGGGCCGCGACTACGAGCTGGGCATGCGGCTGGTGGAACTGGGATCCCTTGCGGTGCATCAGGACCGGCTACACCGCGCGGCGCAGCCATTCCTGCACGAGCTGCATCGGGCCACCGGCCTTGTCGTACACCTGGCCGTCCTCGATGGGACGGACGTCGTCTACCTGGAGAAGATCGCCGGCGGGTTCGGTTCTGCGGTTCCCACCCGCGTCGGCGGGCGCCAGCCCGCGCACTGCACCGCAGTCGGCAAGGCACTGCTGGCGTTCTCGGAACCTAGTCGGCTGGACGACTCCGACGCTGACCTGTTGGCCCGCAAAACCAGGTACTCGATCTCCACCCGCCGTCAGCTGACCGAGGAGCTGAAAGCGGTACGCGCTCGCGGAGCCGCCTACGAGCGCGGGGAGTCGGTCGCTGGATTCGGTTGTGTCGCTGCGCCAATCGGCGATATCAGTCAGTCGAACGAGCCGCTGGCCGCTGTCTCGGTGTGCGGTCCGCTGGACCGAATGGCCTTCGACCACCGGTTGGCCGGGCCGGTGCGGATGACCGCACTGAGTATTTGGCGCAACTTCGATGACGGCGGCGCCGTCCGGGTCCAGCCGATCCTGCAGCAGCCCCGCCCGCTGCACGGCCGGCAGGCGCTGTGCAAGCCGGTAGCCGCGACACCGGTCCGCACGCTGCAGTACGCGTGAGCCTCGACGCGGAGCTCGCCGAGCTGCTGCCGGCGCTCAACCGCGGGTTCCCACGCGTCGAGACCATGGCCGCGCCGCAGCTGCGTGCCATCATCCGCGAACGCGCGGTCCGTCCGCCGCATCCCGAACCGATCGGTAGTGTCGCGGATCAGACCGTGCCCGGTCCCGCGGGTGAAATCAACGTCCGGATCTATTGGCCAGCAACATCATCCAGCCCGAAGTCGCTCATCGTCTTCGCGCACGGCGGCGGGTTCGTGTTCTGCGATCTGGACTCTCACGACGAACTGTGCCGGGCGATGACCAACGGTGTGGGCGCAGTCGTGGTGTCTGTCGACTATCGGCTGGCACCGGAATCGCCCTGGCCCGCAGCGGCCGAAGATGTCTACGCAGTCGCGGACTGGGCGGCACGGCAAGCCGAGGCGCTTGGGCGCCGACCCGGCCCGCCTGATGGTTGCCGGTGACAGCGCCGGCGGCAACCTGGCCGCCGTGACCGCGCTCATGGCACGTGACCGCGGACGACCTGCCATTGCCGGTCAGGTGCTGCTCTATCCGGTGATCGCAGCAGACTTCGGCACGGCCTCCTACCGACGGTTTGGCACCGGCTACTACAACACCGCTGCTGCAATGGCCTGGTACTGGGATCAATACGCGCCAACCTGGGCGGACCGGAGCCACCCCTACGCGTCGCCGCTGCAGGCTGAGCTGGTCGGTCTGCCGCCTGCGGTGGTGATCACCGCAGGGTGCGACCCACTGTGTTCGGAGGGCGAAGCCTATGCGAAAGCACTTGCTAATGCTACGGTTCCGACGATTTACCGCGACTATCAGGGTGCGGTCCACGGCTTCATGACCATGGCCGGTCTCGGCATCTGCGCGAGGGCGCGAAAGCAAGCGTGGGCTGATATTTCAGGCCTGCTATCCCGCTCATTGGAATGAGGTCTTGCCGCTGCTCGGGTCAACCGAGGAGGCTGGCTTTGATACGCATCAACGTCGGAGGACACCATGGCCGCAAGCTGGGACACGATCGATCGGTATGTCGTCATTTCGACGGACACCCACGCCGGGGCCGATATCGGCGACTACAAGCCGTATCTACCGGCGGCCCTGCACGACGAGTTCGACGCGTGGGCCGAGACCTATGTCAGCCCGTTCGACGACCTGATTATCGCCACGGCCAACCGGAACTGGGACAACGATGTCCGGATTGCCGACATGGACGCCGACGGGGTGGCCGCCGAGGTGTTACTGCCCAACACTGTTCCGCCGTTCTTCCCGACCACGCCCAACATCACCATCAGCCTGCCCCGGACCCGCGAGGACTTCGAGAAGCGTTGGGCGGGCGTGCAGGCCCACAACCGCTGGCAGGTCGACTTCTGTTCGCTGGCCCCGGATCGTCGGCGCGGGTTGATTCAAATCTTTCCCAACGATGTCGAGCTGGCCATCGAAGAGATTCGCTGGGGTAATGAGCAAGACTGCTTCGGTGGGGTGCTGGTCCCGCCGGTCTCGCCTGGTGACCCGCACGTCGCACCGCTGTTCCACACCCGCTACGAACCGATCTGGGCGCTCTGTGAAGAGCTGGACCTGACGGTCGTGCAGCATGCGGGCGCCGGGAGCCCCGAGATGCCGATGGACCAGCCCGCGTCCAACGCGGTATTGATCACCGAGATGGCGATTTGGGCCCAGCGCACACTGGGTCACCTGATCCTTGCCGGGGTGTTCGAGCGGCACCCGACGCTGCGGTTCGTGCCGACCGAGCAAGGCACCCTGTGGGTGCCGGGCCAGCTGGGCATCCTTGATGCCATGGTGCCGACGATGAAGTCCGAGGCCGGCAACCGCACCTACGGGATGTTCGGCGGGTCGTCCGTCGACGAGCTGACGATGACACCGAGCGAATACGTCAAGCGGAACTGCTATCTGGCCAGCGAACTGGCACCGTTCGACTCTGGGATGATCGATTTCATGGGTCCGGAGCACATCATGTGGGGCAGCGACTATCCGCACGAGGAAGGCTTCACACCGCACTCCAAGCTCGCCATCCGCTGGGCCCTACACGACAAGTCCGAGGACGCCTGCCGAAAGATTCTGGGCGGCAATGCGGGTCGGTTATACCGTTTCGACCTTGATGCACTGGCGCTGGTCGCGGCGAAGATCGGGCCCACGGTCGCCGAGGTGCACACGCCGCTCGAGGACACCGGTTATCGGGCCCCTGCGGCTTTCGGCTACCGACCGTTCGAAGGCGGACTCGCGCTCAAGCGGCTGGCTCCGGCCCGCAGCTAGTCGGCGGTGGGATCCACGGGATAGTCTGCCTGCGTTCGCTTCTCGACTTCTCGCCAGCGGCCCGGCCGCGGCGTGGGGAACGCGCCGTGGGCGTCACGTTTGCCCTGCTTGAGGGCTGTCTCGGCCTCGTCGATGTCCTTGATCAGCTGTAACGCGAGCTCTCGCTCTGCGGCGTAGTAGCGCTCTGACCATTGCATGGCGATCCGCGGATAGGCCCAGGCCGGTTCCAGCGCCGCGGCTTCGGAGTCGGTCGCCACCCGCTGCCGCATGTTGTCGACGTAGGCGATGTGCTCTTGCAGGATCTGCTTCAGTCTATCTGGCTCGTTGAGGTGCCCGAGCCAAACTCTCAGCAGCACACCATGTTTGAGCATCGGTGGATCGATCGGGGCTTCGGCGGCCCACTTGCTGACCGCCTGCTGGCCCGATTCGGTGATCTTGTAGGTCCGTCGCCCGCGCAGGCCGCCGTCATGTTGCACCCGTGACGTCGCGTAGCCATGGGATTCCAGCCGCTTGAGCTCCGAATAGACCTGGCTGAACGATGGGCTCCAGTAGAAGTAGCCGACGCTCCAATCCGCCCACTTCTTGATGTCATAGCCGGAAACTTCCTCGCCGAATGCGAGCATGCCCAAAACTGCCCAACTCGTGGGTGGAAGGCTCGGTAATTTGCTGGACCCCACGTCAAGAGGGTAGCAATCTGCAGGCGCCCGGAACGGTCGCTGACCACTCAGCGGGACGATGTGACAGACCGTCCGGCGCCGATGAGCTCGAATCCTTTGTAGCCCGCGGCGGCCACGTCCGCGATGATCTGACCGTACGTGCCGAAGCCGCCGACGAACGGCATGAAAACGCGCGGTTTGCCGGGAACGTTGGCGCCCAGGTACCACGAATTCGCCCGCGGCATAAGGCTCTCCGCCGCTCGTCGGGTGCACTGGTCGGTCCAGTCGGCAGCCGCCGCTTGGCTGGCCTCCATTGCCGAGGCTCCGTGCGCGTCAAGGTAACCGATCGCGTTGGCGATCCAGTCGACGTGCAGTTCGGAGTGCAGCGCCATGTTGGCCAACACCGACGGGCTGCCCGGGCCGCTGACGTTGAACAGATTCGGAAAGCCGGGAATGCCCAGCCCGAGGTAGGTGACCGGGCCGGACGCCCATGCCCGGTTCAGCGTTTCACCGCCCCGACCGACGATGCTCAGCTTGTCCACCGACCCGGTCATCGCATCGAACCCGGTCGCCAGCACCAGCGCGTCCAGGTCGTAGTGGATGACAGAAGTGACAATGCCGGTGGTCGTCCATGCGCAGGATGGGCGTCACCCGCAGATTGACCAGCGTCACGTTGTCGCGGTTGAAAGTCTGGAAGTAGTTGTCGTCGGTGCAAATCCGCTTGGTGCCGATCGGATGATCCGATGGGATCAGCCATTCCGCGACCTGAGGATCATCGACGACAGCCCGTATCTTCTCCTCCCAGAAGATTCGGGCGGTGTCGTTGGCGGCCATGTTGAGCATCTGGTCGGAAAACGTCTTGCTGAACAGCACACCGCCGAGCTGCCAGCGCTTCTCGTAGGCTGCCCGCCGCTCCTGCTCGGACACCTCCAGCGCCGGCAGCGGGTGCGGCTGGTGCGGTGAACCGCCGCCGCTGGCCATCGACAACCGGCGGCGCTCGGTGTAGCCGGCCTTCTGGGCGCATCGGGTGGCATCGTCGAGCGGCACGTTGCCGGCGGGAATACTGTAGTTTGCACTGCGCTGGAACACGTAGAGCTGGCGCGCTTGCTCGGCGATACACGGAATCGCCTGAATGCCCGACGATCCCGTCCCGATCACGCCGACCCGCTGGCCGGAGAAGTCGACGCCTCCGTGCGGCCAGTTCGCAGTGTGATACACCGCGCCGCCGAACGATCCCAAGCCGTCGATCCCCGGGATGTTCACATTCGACAACGGGCCGACAGCCAGCACGAGAAACCGGGCGTACACCACATCGCCTGTGTCGGTGCGGATTTCCCACCGCAGCGCGTTCTCGTCGAGGACGGCCTCGGTGACGCGGGCGCCGAAGGTGATATCGGGTCGCAAGTTGAATCGGTCGGCGACGTGATTGAGGTAGGCAAGGATCTCGGGCTGGGTGGCGTACTTCTCGCTCCAATCCCAGTCCTGCTGCAGCCGTTCGTCGAAGGAGTAGGAGTAGTCGACGCTTTCGACATCGCAACGCGCGCCCGGATAGCGGTTCCAGTACCACACCCCGCCGACGCCGTCGGCGGCTTCGATCACCCGTACCGTCAAGCCATCGCCACGCAGCCGGTGCAGCGCGTAAAGCCCGGCGAAGCCCGCGCCCACCACCACCACATCGACGGTCCGGGTCATACCGTCGACGGTACGGGGAAAAGAACGCCTGGGGGCGCCGATCGTCCCGCTGGGCGGGAATCACTGCGACCTCGCCACACCCGGTGTGGTTGCCTGGGCGCATGCCGGCCGCAGACCAGGGCGACGCCTGGGATCACCAGGTCGACTTCCTTGTCGTTGGCAGCGGCTGCGGAGGTTTGACCGCGGCCCTGACCGCCCACGCCCATGGACTGGACACCCTGATTATCGAAAAGGCCGGCGTCTACGGTGGCAGCACCGCGCTGTCCGGTGGCAACATCTGGATCCCGAACAACCCGACGCTGAAACGGGACGGCTTGGTGGACTCCCGGGCCGACGTCCGCAGCTACCTCGACGCGGTCGTCGGCGATCGGGTGCCCGCCGCCAACATCGACGCGTTCATCGACAACGGACCGCTGGCCATGGAGTTCCTTGAGAGCGCCAGTCCACACTTGCGATTCCAGTGGTGCACCGGATACTCCGACTACCACCCCGAAGCACCCGGAGGGCGCGCCCGGGGACGCACGATCGAGCCGCTGCCCTTCGACCTGAAGAAGCTCGGCGACGACGAGAAGCAGCTGCGGCCCGCTGCGCTTGCCACCCCCGGCGGGCTCTTCGTCACCGCAAAAGAATTCGCCCGGCTGAATATGGTAATGCGCACCTGGCCGGGTCGCTGGGCGGCCATGCGTACGGTAGGGCGGGCCGTCAAAAGCGTTCTGCTGCGGCGCCATATGGACACCCTCGGGAGGGCGCTGATCGGCCGGCTGCGGCTGGCCGTCAAGGACGCCGGCATCCCGCTGTGGCTTAGCACGCCGTTGCTGTCACTGATCGCCAATGATTCCGGGGCGGTTGTCGGCGTGTGCGCCCAGCGCGAGGGAACAGCTTTCCGCATCCGGGTGCGCAACGGTGTGCTGCTGGCCACCGGCGGATTCGAGCACAACGCCGAGATGCGTAAGCAATTCCTTCCCGACGGCGGCAAGGACAACTACAGCCTGGGCTCGGTCGACAACACCGGCGACGGGATCACCGCGGGCCAGGCCGTCGGCGGCGCGGTCGACCTGATGGACGACGCCTGGTGGATGCCCGCGATCAAGCGGCCTGACGGTGTGATGAGCGGGCTGGTGTCGGAGCGGTCGATTCCCCGTTCGATCATCGTGGACCAGACCGGTCGACGCTTCGCCAACGAGGCCGCCCCGTACGTCACGTTCGTACACCAGCAGCTGGTCGGCCGGCACGATCCGATCTGGTTCGTCTTCGACCGGAAAGCCAAGAACCGCTACCAGTTCGGCGGAGTGATGCCGGGCCAGACCTTTCCCAACGACTGGTTCACCTCAGGGCTGATGCACCGAGCCGGCAGCCTCGACGCGCTGGCCGCCGCAATCGGCGTCCCCGCGTTCGCCCTGCGCGAATCCGTGGACCGGTTCAACGGCTCCGTGCGTGACGGCAAGGACCTTGACTTCGGCCGCGGAGACAGCGCCTACGACAACTACTACGGCGACCCGACGCTGCCGCAACCAACGATGGACGTCATCGACGGCGCACCCTACTACGCGGTGCGAGTCCGGGTCGGCGACCTGGGCACCAAAGGCGGGCTGGCGTGCAACGCCAACGGCCAGGTGCTGCGGGCCGACGGCACGGTCATCGACGGCCTGTATGCGACCGGCAACACCTCGGCCGCGGTGATGGGGAACGATTACGCCGGCGCCGGCGCGACGATCGGACCAGCGATGGTGTTCGGCTACATCGGCGCACGGCACGCGGCAGGGCAGTAGCGCAGGAAGTTGTTGATATGACTAGTAATAACTCAGGACAGCTGGACGGAAAGGTCGTCATCATTACCGGTGGCGCGGGCGGGCTCGGTTCAGCGTTCGCACGCCACATCGTCGCGCGCGGCGGCAGCGTGGTGGTCGCTGATCTGCTCGACGACGAGGGCAAGCAGTTGGCTGATGAGCTCGGCGCGCGGGCGCGATACGCCCATCTCGACGTCACCGATCCCGAGCAGTGGTCGGACGCGGTGCAGTTCACCCTCACCGAGTTCGGCACGCTCAACGGTCTGGTGAATAACGCCGGAGTGTCGACCGGTCAGTACATCGAGCACGAGCCGGTGGCGCACTTCCGGATGGTCGTGGAGGTGAACCTGGTCGGCGTGTTCAACGGTCTGCAGGCGGTGATCGGGCCGATGCGCTCGGCAGGCGGCGGGTCGATCGTCAACATCTCTTCTGCGGCAGGTCTATTCGGACTGGCGTTCACCGCGGGCTACGGCGCATCGAAGTGGGGTGTACGCGGACTGTCGAAGATCGCCGCCGTCGAGTTGGGCCCCGATCGCATCAGGGTCAACTCGGTGCACCCCGGCATGACCTACACCCCGATGACGGTCAATGTCGGGATCCAGGTCGGCGAAGGCAACTATCCCAACACGCCGATGGGACGGGTCGCGGTGCCTGAAGAGATCGCCGGCGCGGTGGGCTATCTGCTGTCCGACGACGCGGCCTATGTCACCGGCGCGGAGATCGCGGTGGACGGCGGGTGGACCGCCGGGCCGACCCTGAAATACGTTATGGGCCACTAATACCAGACAGGAGTGCAGATGAAGCGACTAGCAGGTAACCGGATCCTGGTGACCGGCGCCGCCTCGGGCATCGGGCAGGCCACCGCGCTACGCCTGCTGGACGAGGGTGCCGCCGTCGTCGCCGCCGACGTCGCCGCTGACGGGCTGGACAAGACCCAGGCCCGGGCGGGGGAGATCGGGGCCGGTGAGCGCTTGACCACGTTGGAGATGAACATCGCCGACGAGAAGTCGGTGATCGACGGCGTGCGCTCGGCGGTGGACAGGTTGGGTGGCCTGGATTCGGTGGTCAACGCAGCCGGCATCCTGCGTGCCGCGCACACCGATCAGATGGACCTGCAGGCCTGGAATCAGATCATTGGTATCAACCTGACCGGAACCTTCTTGGTGGTTCGGGAGACGCTGCCAACGCTATTACAGAACCCACGTAGTGCCATCGTGAACTTCAGTTCGACCTCTGCGTCGTTCGCGCATCCGTACATGGCGGCTTACGCGGCAAGCAAGGGCGGGGTTCAGGCGTTCACTCACGCGCTGGCGCTCGAGTACGCAAGTAAAGGGCTGCGCGCGGTGTGCGTGGCACCGGGAAGTATCAAGTCCGGAATCACCGATGCCACAGCCGGATACATCCCTCAAGACGCGGACTGGAAACTTTTCACCAGGCTGATGCCGATCATGGCCACCACGCTGGAGTCCAGTGGCGCCGGGATGGCCGATCCCGCGGCCGTCGCCGGCGTCATCGCCATGCTGGTGTCCGACGACGGCGCGTTCATCACCGGCACCGAGATCCGTATCGACGGCGGTACGCACGCGTGAGCGCCAACGACGATGCAGTGGGGGCACCACCCGATTGCGGGGGACGAAGCGATGAGGTGGGGGCACCTCCCGCTTGCGGGGGAGAGTGGCGCCGACGGCAGACCGTGACCTACGAGGACACCCTTCGCGAAATCACTACCGACGCAGGCGTGTTGCGCTATCACGAGTCGGGTTTGACCGAGGCTGGGCCACCACTGCTGTTGTTGCACGGATCTGGCCCTGGCGTCACAGGCTGGCGCAACTTCCGCGGGGTGCTGGGCGCATTCTCCGAATTCTTCCGGTGTTTGATCCTGGAATTCCCCGGCTTCGGCGTCAGCGATGACTTCGGGGGCCACCCGATGATCACCGCACTAGATGCGCTAGTGCGTTTTGTCGACGCGCTGAAACTAAACACCGTCGACATCGTCGGCAACTCGATGGGCGGCGGCGTCGCGCTCAACTTCGCGATCGCTCATCCCGAGCGGGTGCACCGGTTGGTGACCATCGGGGGCATCGGCCGAAACATCTTCAGTCCGGGTCCGCCGGAAGGCATTCGGCTGCTACAAGAGTTCACCGAGCAGCCAAGCCGGGAGCGACTCGTCCGCTGGCTGCATTCGATGGTCTACGACCCGGCCACGGTGACCGATGAGCTTATCGAGGAGCGGTGGACGCACGCCACCGATCCGCAGACCCTGGCCGCGGCGCGGCGGATGTACAGCAAGGAAGCCTTCACGCAGCTGATCAAGGCCATGGAGTCGTCCAAGGGGCCGCAGCCGTGGGCGAACATGCACCGGATCACGGCGCCGACGTTGATCACCTGGGGCCGCGACGACCGAGTCAGCCCACTTGACATGGCGCTGATCCCGATGCGCACCATCCCCAACGCCGAATTGCATGTGTTCCCCGACTGCGGTCACTGGACCATGATCGAGGCCAAAGACGCCTTCGAGAGCACCGTGCTGGCGTTCTTGCTGCGGAAGGATGCCGCCGAGCTCAGTTGACGCAGGGCACCCCGCCGCCGTCGATCGGCGCACCCCGATCGGGGGTCGCCTCGGTGGTGTCCGTGCTTGATTGGTGGTAACCGTAGCCGTAATCACCGGAAAGGCTTGAGGCCGAGCCGGATTCGTCCTCGGAGCTGGAGCTGGAGCTAGAGCTAGAGTCGTCCTGGGACGGCGCCGAATAGTTGTCGTCCACGATGACTTCAACGTGTCCGAATGCGAGGGTGCGATTCGGTTTGTCAGGTGCATCGATGCCCAGCAGAGTGGCCACGGTGCGCGCGTCGGTCTCGGCGCCCGACCCATATTCGATCGTGGTGGCGGTGGGCTCACCGCGCACCCGGTCGCGTATCGCACCGGTGGTGTAGCCGTCTTTCTTCAGCGTGCGGGCCACCTGGCTGGCGAGTCCGCTGGTGTTGCTCGCGTTGATCACGTCGACGACCGTCGACGGGCTGGGCTCGGTGGAGGTATCCATCGTCGTGGCCGGCGACGAGTCGCCGAACGCGGCGGCCACTTCGGCCTTGATCGCGTCGGGGTCGATGATGTTGACGTCCTGACCGTTGATGTTGTCGTAGCGCACCACGGGCAGCGTTCGGTATTGGATGCCACCGCCGGCCAGCGCGCCGAGCCGACGGAACTGGTCCTCGTCCCAGCCCGACGACAAGACGACGTCCTTGCGCGCCACCGCCATCAGGCTCTTGAGTTTGCCGATATTGGTGAACGTGCCCGAATCCTGAAGCTGGCGCATGACTGATGACAGAAAGGCCTGCTGGCGGTGGGTGCGGTCCAGGTCACCGTTTTCCAGGCCGTGCCGCTGCCGAACGAACGACAGCGCCTGCTCGGCGTCCAGCGTTTGGCGACCCGCCGGGAAGTCGGCGCCGGAGTAGGAGTCGTAGACGGCGTGCTTCAGGCACACCTGCACGCCACCTAGGCTCTGGGCCAAGTCGTAGAAACCCGCCAAGTTGACCTCGGCGAAGTAGTCGATGGGAACATCGGTCAGGTTCCGCACTGCCTTCAACGTCGCAGCGCGGCCGGCTTCGCGGCCCCGGGTCTCGAGCTCTTTCTGATCGCTCACACCTTTGTTGATGAGTTTCTGCTCGACGTACTGCTTGGTGAGCCCGTAGGCCTCTTTGATCTTGATGTGGTTGTAGCCGGGCACGCCGTTGAACGCCACCCAGTCGTCGCGGGGGATGGAGAAGGCGGTCACCCGATCGTCCGCGCCGACATGGACGAGGATCAGGGTGTTGGTGTTGTACCCGCCGTCGTCCGAGTCGCCGGCGTGCAGGTGATTCAGCAAGGCCCACGGCAGGTCGTTACCGTCCTGGTCCTTGCGCGAGTCAAGCCCGATGAGCAGGATGTTCATCGCGCCGCCGCTGGATTTCGGATCGTCGGAACCCAGGGCCTGCGAAACGGTGATCCCGCCCAGCATTCCGTGGGCCGTCCACCATGCCGATCCGGTCGCCAGCACCAAGAAGACCGCCACCAGCGCCCAGAAGGCATGCGCGAACGTGCGGCGCCGCGTTGGTTTCGGCGTCGCACGATGGCGATGCTTAGCGTTGGATCGCTGCAGGTCTCCCACCACAACCTCGAGTGTCAAGGGGTGCCGCGCTTGACCCCTGGGTTGCAGTTTGCGCGGGCTACATAAGTGCTTGGCGTCTAGTATGCGGCAGGTTGCTGTGCGACGCGTAGTCGGCCAAGTTACGGCCTCAAGTCTACAAGGCGGATGGAAACGGCCACTACCAGCGACAATGCCTCCCAGCGGGGTGGCGGTGTCAGACGACGAGGACCGCCCAATTGTGGCCAAATCGTGGCCACTACAGCTCCAGAACCGCCCCGTCGGTAGCCGAAACAGTAGCCGCGAACACGGCCTGGGCGGACGTCGCCGTGAGCTCGGGCACTCCCGGCAGCGGGTGGTTGTGCGTGAGCACCAGGCGTGACACACCTGCCTCGACGGCGATCCGGCCGGCCTCCTCGCCGGAGGTATGGCCCTGCTCGGCATCGGTCGGCTCCCACGCCTCGTGCAGCAGCGTAGTTACACCCTCGGTGCGGCGGATGGTATCCGGGTCGAACTCGGTGTCGGTGCAGTATGCGACCCGGTCCCCGATTCGGAAACCTGCCGACGGCAGGGTGTGCCGGGTCTGCTCCCACGTTTCGACCTCGTGACCGGCGAAGCTCAAGGTGTCCCAGCCCAGCTCTGCCCAGCGTGCAGGCGCCACCGGTGAGGCCGTCTGAAACGGGGAAGCCAGAAGCTCATCCTCCACGATCGAGCGGGTGGGCCGGCCGTAGGACAGCGAGCCAGGGCCGGCGATCGTCAGCTCCCGGCCGCCCAGCCCTCGCGCGCTAACGAAGCCGAGGCCGGTGACGTGATCGAGGTGGAAGTGGCTGAGCACCACCATCACCGTCTCGACGCCGTTCAGCAGAGCAGGGTTGATGTGCAGCGCGCCCAGACCGGTTCCGGCATCCAGCACGAGAGCTTCGGTACCCGAGACGATCAGATAGCAGCTGGTCTGCCGTGAGCTGGTGGGAATCCATCCACCGCTGCCGAGAACCGTCATCCTCATGGCTAGACAACCTACGTCGGCTATCGCTACCAGTGGTCACCCGAATCGATCAGGCACCCGGCAACGGGGTGCGCATTGTCAGCGGTGGTGTCAGACTCAACCATGGCTGTCGGTCCGTTCCGTCCGGTTCTCGCCGCTGCGGCAGCCGTACTGGTAGGGGCGGGTATCGCTCACGCCGACGCGCTAGACGACCGGTTTTTTGCGTTGCTGTCGAAAGACGGGATCAACGGCGCCCCTGATCAGATGATCGCCATTGCCCATGAACGCTGCGACGCCGCTGATCTTCCTCGCTCGGGCTTGTTTATTCCTCGCTTCGGTGCGCAACCAGGTCCTTACTTGGCCGAAATTGGGAACATCTACACCGAACTGGAATCGCAGGGTTTGACGAGTGCGCAGGCGGCGCAATTCATCAGGGACGCCATCGCGGTGTATTGCCCGGACCAAAAGGGCACCTGACTCCAGCGCCCAGCAGCGGAAGCGATCATGCGCTGTCGGTGGCGGGGATTAATTCGGCGATGAGGGCCTGAACGTGGTCGGCGATGTCGTCGCGGATCCGCCTTACGACGTCGATAGGTTGGCCGGCAGGGTCGCGGAGCTTCCAGTCGCGGTATGTCACTCCGGGGAAATAGGGGCAGCTGTCACCGCAGCCCATGGTGATCACGACGTCGCTGGCCTGCACCGCATCACCGGTCAGGATTTTAGGGACTGCCGCGGTGATGTCGATGCCGAGTTCGGCCATCGCCGCCACCGCGACCGGATTGATCTGCTCGGCGGGTTCGGTTCCGCCCGAGCGGATCTCGATGCGGTCAGCGGCCAGGTGGGTCAGCAGCGCGGC
Source organism: uncultured Actinomycetota bacterium (assembly GCA_963743145.1). Taxonomy (GTDB): domain Bacteria; phylum Actinomycetota; class Actinomycetes; order Mycobacteriales; family Mycobacteriaceae; genus Mycobacterium. The sequence goes on from CAVUOR010000004.1 coordinate 68,324, forward strand.
CGCCATTTGGGAGCGGCCGGCGTTATGCACGCAGACGAACAGGACGCTGGGTTTGTCGGCCATCAGCGGGCACGCCGTGCGGAGTCGGAATCGGTGCTTGTCGAGGCCTGCAATCGAGGGCGCAGCGCCAGCGAAACGTAGACGAGACCGACCAGCACTGGAACTTCGATCAGCGGTCCCACGACACCGGCCAGGGCTTGGCCTGACGTGGCGCCATAGGTGGCGATTGCCACGGCGATGGCGAGTTCGAAGTTGTTGCCGGCAGCAGTGAACGCCAGGGTGGTGGTGCGGGCGTAGCCGAGGCCCAGCACCAATCCCAGGCCATATCCGCTGGCCCACATGATCGCGAAGTAGCCCAGCAGCGGCACCGCGATGCGAGCCACATCCCAAGGTCGGGAAGCGATTTGGTGTCCCTGCAGGGCGAACAGGATAACGATGGTGAACAGCAGCCCGTAGAGTGCCCACGGCCCGATGCGGGGCAGAAGCTGGGACTCATACCAGTGGCGGCCCTTGGCTTTCTCGCCGAAGCGCCGGGTCAAGTAGCCAGCCAGCAGTGGGATGCCGAGGAAGACAAGGACGGATTTGCCGATCTGCCACGGGGAGACATCGATTCCGGTCTGTGGCAGGTGAAGCCAGCCTGGCAGCACCGACAGGTAGAACCAGCCCAGCACGGCGAACATGGCGACCTGGAAGATCGAATTCAATGCGACCAGCACGGCGGCGGCTTCGCGGTCCCCGCATGCCAGGTCGTTCCAGATAATGACCATGGCGATGCAGCGGGCCAGCCCCACGATGATCAGCCCGGTGCGGTAGGCCGGCAGATCGGCCAGTAGCAGCCACGCCAGGGTGAACATCACCGCTGGCCCGATCAGCCAGTTCAATACGATCGAGGACATCAGCAGTCGGCGGTCGGCGGTGACTTCGCCGAGCTGGTCGTAGCGGACCTTGGCCAGCACCGGGTACATCATCACCAGCAGTCCCAGAGCGATCGGCAGCGATACGCCATCGACCGCAACCGCGCTCAGTTCCGCGCCCAGGCCGGTTACTAGTCGGCCGAGCAGCAGGCCGGCGGCCATCGCCGCCCCGATCCATACCGGCAGGAACCGGTCGAGCGCGGGCAGCTTGGCGGCCACTGACGGCCCAGCCGTTGATACAGCGGTTTCACTCATAGGTGTTGTCCCGTGTGCGCTGGCTGCCCTGGCTCATCACGCTCGGCAGCACTCCGTCCCGCTGGGCGGGCTATTACCAAAGTCTTCAGCGTCGGCCAGGACCGTGTAGATCTCCCAGCGTTCTCCTCCCGGACCGGTCACCCACACTTTGTCCTGGGTGGCGAAACAGCATGTGGTACCGATCTGCTCCGCGGTCAACATGCCCTCGCCGGCCAGTCGAGTGATTTCGGCGTGCACGGTGTCGCTGGACTCCACCTCCACGCCAAGATGATTCAGCGTGCCACCGTGGCCGCGGTTCTCGACCAGCACGAGCTTCAGTGGTGGCTCGGCGATGGCGAAGTTGGCGTAGCCCTCCTTGAGCTTGGCCGGCTTGGCGTTGAACAGGGCAGAGTAGAAAGTGACGGCCTGGTCGAGGTTGTCGACATTGAGGGCGAGCTGGATGCGGGACACGACACCTCCATACCTGTGAGATATATATCGAACTCGATCTTGCCGACCTCTTTGATATATGTCAATGACTCTGGCAAGATCGGTGTGTGCCGAAAGCCTTGCCGATGGTCGACATCTCCACTCCCATCTGTTGCGCTCCGGTGGCGGCGGGCCTGCCACTCGACGATGCATCCGCTCTGGAGATTGCATTGCGGCTCAAGGCGTTAGCTGACCCAGTGCGGGTCAAACTTGTCTCCCTGCTGTTCAGCTCGACGGTCGGCGAGGAATGCAGCATTGATCTAGCGGCCGCGGTTGGGCTGACCGAGTCGACGGTCAGCCATCATCTGACTCAGTTGCGCCGCGCCGGACTGGTCGAGTCCGAGCGCCGCGGAATGAATGTCTACCACCGCCCCCAGCGCGACTCACTCGTCGCGCTCTGTTCTGTGCTCGATCCGAACTGCTGCGGCTAATCCGAGTCGGTCACCGCCCACGACAACGCGACCGGGATCGCGTTGCGTAAGACGGCTCCCAGCAGCACACGTACTTTGCCGCCATTGGGAACATCTAGACCGAACTGGAATCGCGAGGTTTGACGAGCGGGCATGCGGCGCAATTCATCAGGGACGCCATCGCCGTGGACTGCTCGGACCAAAAGGGCAGGTAATCCCGTCGCTTAGCCGCAGGTGGAGATCCCTGGCACCCCGACCTAGCCGGCCGAGCATGGGTCATTGCGGCCACGGGGTGGTCGGCCACACGCTGTCGAACAGCAAGCCGCTGGAGCTTTCGCCGATGCCCGCGGATTTCTCTCGCCGGATCCAGCCGTACCAGGAGCCGTCGAACCAGCGGGCCAGCACCGGCCGCCGGATCACCGTGGCGCCCTCGCGGGGCAATTCCTCCTCGTGCAGCCACGACATGTCGGAGACCAACCGGCCAATGGCCTGGCTAGGCTGCGCCGCGCCGCCGGGGTCGGGAGCGGCGATCTGGCCGAGCATGAAGTGGATGAGGCCGGGGCTTAGGGCGATCGGCACCAGCGGAAACCAGTAGTCGGGGACCACGGTCTGCACCCGGTAGTACTTGCCGTCGGGCTGTTCGGGGGGCGGCATGACTTTGAGCCACCGACCGCGGCAGTCGATGAGGCGGCCGCGACCGTCGGTTATGCGGTGCTGAACCGCCCAACCCAGATTGGCCAGCTCGTCGCGGGTCAGCCCGACGTGCTCGAGCGGCTGCCCGGGCTGACCGCCAGCGCACGGCATCATCAGCAGGCCGGTGGCGGCCCAGTTTTCGGAGTCGGAGCTGTCGAGTGTGAACATCGACCAAGTCGGGTCGTCGCGGCCAGCGCGGTTGATCACGTGCTGGCGGTCGAACACGTCGCTCACCAGCATCTGGTCCAGCGTGGTCAGCGACCCGATGGGCACTTCCAGCGGGGCAAGGAACCAGTCGTTGCCGTAAACGGTGGCAAACGAAATAAGCAGCAGGCGCCCGGTGTCCAACGTGGTGACCTCGGCGGCGCCGAGGTCGATCTGGGCGTCTTCCATTTCCCAGAATCGGTCGGCGGGCAAACCGCTGTAGCGCACCACCGAGGGCAATGCGGTCTCGTCGGTAAACGTGTAAGGAGCCGAGGCCGGAGCCGCTGCGGTGTCGGGGTCCACGTCGAGGTAGTACCAGTCGAAGCCGTCGCCGAGATAGCTGTCGGCGCGCAGCACCACACCGCCGACCGAAATCTCGGCGGCGTGCTCGAAGCGGGTGGAGTCGAAACAGTCGGGACTGTGGTCATCAGTCAGCTGATCAAACCAGTTGGTCCACTGGTCCGCGGTGCTCTGGATGCCCTCCTGGTCGAACCCGCCACTGCCGATCGCCAGGCCCAGCGCATCGGGATCGGGCACAGTGCCGCCGACGGCCGAAATGAGTCCGACCGTGCTGTCGTCGACGGGGGTGACGCTCAACGCCATCCCGCTCAGCTGGGGGCTGAAGTCGGACAGCCGTCCGATGTCGGCGAGCAGCGCGCGGAAATGCGCGCCCAATTCGGCGTGTAGCAGCTCGTCGTCGCTGTCTTTGTGCGCCTCGGCCTCCACGGCGACATCCAGCGGTGTGGCGGTAGGGCCGTAGCTGACCCAGTCGGCGGCCCCGAGCGGGCGCCAGGCGTTGATCAGCTGGCTTTTGCCCTGAAAGCTCACCAACGCGGGGGATCCGGCGTCTTGGGCCGCGAACTCGCCGAATTGCCATTGGCGGGTGAGCATCCACAGCGGGTCGTGAATGCGGGCGGCCAGCCCGGTCTCGACGGTGCTTGGGGTGCGGTAGCTGGCGTCGAGGGTAAGTGGGCTGTCGTCGTGGCCGTCGGTGGCCGCGGTGGCCATCGGCCCCAGGATGTTCCCGGCGGCGTTGTTCACCGCCGGGATCCGGATTGCGGGCAGCAGCGGCTGCATCGCCTGCAGATCGGCCAGGTCGACGCCGCGCAGCTTGCCCAGCTCCAAGGTTTCGCGCAGAACCTGCAGCAGAGTGTCGGGTGTCCAACCCCGGTCGAGGTTGGGCGGCACAGCGACGAGCAGCGATTGCACGGCTTTGGCGTCGGGCCGGTCGTAGTGAAACGTGATGCCGGTCAGTTCGGACTCCGGCGGAGATGTCAGCGGCGCGACGCCGGGCGCCAGCTGGCGCAGCTGGTCGGCGCCGGGCAGCAGTTCCACCCATTCGTCGAACACCATGCCGGTCAGCGTGCCCGCCGACGGGATCGGCTGGTGCCACACCAGGTGGCTCTGGGCGGGGGGCCGGCTGGCTGCGCCGTACACCGAGCCGATCCAGACATCGCCGGTCGCGGTGGGATCCTGTGCGGCGTTTAGGGTTTCGTAGCTTCTGGCGCGTAGCCCGGCCAGCAGCAGGGTGTCGTACAGGGTGCGGGGCACGGGGCGGACCTGCGCGTAGCGCACCAGCCAGGCGTCCAGGTCGGAGGGTTTGGCGTCGGGGCGGGCAGTGGGCGCAGCTCCACTGACGGTTGGCAGCAGCGGGATCTCGGCGCCGAGCACGTCAGCCAGCGCAGAGCGAGCGGTGGCCAGCCAACGCTGTGGGTCGTCGGCGGCGGTGTTGGCCGCGGCCAGCAGTGCGGGGCCGCCGGGGTCTGCGGCGACGGCAGGACTGCCGGCGAAGTTGATGAGGCGTTGGCGTAGATCGGTGATATCGAGGCTGCGGGTGTCGGGGTCGGGCAGGTGGGCTGGCAGCAGGGGTTCGGCGTTGGCGAGCAGCGCGCGTATGCGCGTTGCCATGCCGCACAGCCCGGCCCAGCCCGGTCCGGTGAAGGTCACGGTCTGGGCCGGCGGCGCCGCCGCAACGCGCAGGAACGCAGTGCTGAGCGCGGACTGGCCGGCGCTGGCGGCGTCCAGGACGGTGGTCAGCGCGCCGAGCTGCAGCTTGTCGGCGGTGACCTGTGTCGGGGTGCCGCCACCTGCGGTGCCGGTGACGGTCCAGCCGGCGGCCGGCCCGAGCAGGTGCGCCACCCAGCCCTCCAGCCCGGGTGCCAGTGCGGCGAGGTTGTCGGATGGCCATCCGGTGGCGCTGGCGGCGGTGGACACCAAGGCCATCAGGCGTTGGGTGATGCCGCGCGCCCGGTGCGGGGTGGTCAGGGTGGCGAACGTGTCGGGCACTTCGCTGCCGCGGCCGAGCGTGTCGACGGTCAGCCCTGCGGCAGCGGTGTTGCCGGTGACGAGCTGGTGCACGCTTTCGGCGAGCAGCAGGTCGCTGACGGCATCGAGCGCGTCGGCGAGATCCTTGATCAACGGTGCGACGGCGCCGGGATTGGTGACGGTGACGGCCGCGCCGGAGTCTTGAGCGAGTTTGAGGCCGTCGACGACATTGCGGGCGGCGACGGCTTCCTGGGAGGCGCCGGTCGCGGTGCCTGTGCCGCTGGGATCGGCAGTGGTCGGGATGGGATAAGCCTTGCGGAAGGCGGGGATCTCGGTGTCCAGGTGGGCGTCGTGCAGCGCCCGCTCGAAGCGGTAACCGAGCAGCGCGCCCAGCGTTTGGCCTTGCCGCACACCGTTGATCAGCCAGCGCGCGACGCGGCTGCGCGCCGAGTTGAGGTTGATGGAGTAGGCGTCCTGGCCGGGGTGGGTGAGTGCTCCGGACCGAAGTACGGCCGCTGCGCTGGCCTGATGCAGCGACGGGGCGTGTATGTAGCCGTCCTGGGCAGACACAATCGCGGCGGGCTGGCCGACGGCGAGCTGCACGGTGTCGCGAGGCGCCATCGGCGCCAGGTTTTCTACCCAGCCGTATCCGCCGATCCGGGCCCCGGTGGAGCTGGCGGCCCGCAGCTGCCCGAGCCGGCGGGTAGCCAGCGAGGTGATCCACGCGTCGAGGCGGTGGGTGTAGACGTCGATGACCTCGGTGAGCAGCTGGGCGACTCGGGCCACCGGCAGCGCCGCGACGGCTCGGAGCGCGGTTTCCAGGTCGGCCAGCTCGCTTGCCGACTTCGCGGCGTCGGCGATGCGCGGCGCCGGGTCGTCGGATCCCGGCGTGAGAAGGTCGCTGACGGCCTGGTCGATGCTGGTGGTCACGTTGAACGCGGCGGCGATCGGGTCGCTGGCCAACGAAGGATCCGACCAGTTGCGGATGCAGACCAGCGCGTTGAGCATGTCAACGCCGGCGGGGGTGCCGACTACGTCGATCAGGGTCACCTGGCGGGGCGGCTGCCCGTCACCCCGGTCGACGGGCCAGCGCGAGTCGTAGGCCTGGGCATCCGCCGCGGTATGGGCACTGCTGAGGAAGGTGCGCACGGTGTGCAAGTAATCGGCGGTGTTGGCCGCCGCGGAGGTGAACGAGTCGTGCCCCGCGGTGAGCTGCTGCACCAGGTCGACGTCTCCGGCGGGACTTGCGGCGGCTCCCGGCGCGGGGATGGTCCACCACAGCGCGCTGTCGGCCGGCAGCCCGGCGATCGTCAACGGCGAGGCCATCGCCCCGCCGGCGACGGCGGCCATGGTGGCGCTCGGGCCGCTCATCCGGGTGACAGCGACGGCGGCGGCGGTGGCCTGGCGGCGCAGGATGTCGGGGATGACTTCGTCGACGGCGGTCTGCGCGTCGACCGACTCGATGCCCGGCACGTTGCGCGATGCAACCTGCCAGTACATCCGCAACTGCAACAGCCACGGCAGCAGCAGCACGTCGGGATCGCTGACTCGGTCGGCCTGCCAGTCCGACAGCGACGACACGGGCAGGACGCCGTAGGGCTGGTGCCCGACCCGGATCGTGGGCAGCGGCCCTCGGCTGCGCACGGCGCTGACCAGATGGTCGCGCACGGTCAAATAGGGCGCGAGCGGATCGACCGCGGTGACGTCGCCGCCACTGGCGTCGCTGGTGACGTGGACGTGGCTGGCGGCGGCCATGGCGAAACCGGCGCCCAGCGTCGGCCAGGTCAACACCGACAGCGCCGCCACGGCTTCGGGCTCGGTGTCGTCGGCGCCGGGGCAGTGCTGCAGGACGTCGGCGGCGGGCAGGCCCAGCGCGGCGGCCAGCGCGTCGGCGCGGGGACGGGTGCCGGGCGCGGGAGTGTCCGTGGGATCAGGGAAGCCGGGGATCGATGACCAGCCCGAGCGGCTTTCGGGGGTGTTGTTGGTGGGCGTGCCGGCGGGCAGGAAAGCCAGCCCGCTGCTGTAGGCGTGGCCTTGCAGCAGTTCGGCCAGGTAGGCCGCGCCGTCGGCGGCAGCGCCGTCGCGCACCCCCACGACGAACAGCGCATCGACGTGGTCGACGCCTTGCGGCAGTGTCAATTCGATGGCCATGCCGGCCGCGACGGCGGGAAACCAGTGCACGGCCCAGCTGTTTTCGGACTGCAGTAGATCGAGCGGCAGCGGGTCGGGGATGTCACGGCCGGTCTGATCGGCGACGATGTTGCCGTCGGTGAACGCGACGAATCGCCAGCGGCTGGGCATGACGACGCTCTGCGCTGGGCGGGCGCTGCCGTCGGGGCGCACGGTGGCGGCGGGTGCGCCGGGACGGCACGCGTGCACCGCCCAGGCGGCGCGGTCGGGCCGCAGCAGGGACTGGATGTCCGCCCAGCTGTTGGGGCCTGGCGCCTGCCAGTACTGCGCGCCGGCGGCGGCTTCGGCGGCGGTCAGCGTCGTGTCCAGGTGTGCCAGGTAGACGTCGTCGGGGTAGACCCGCACCCGCAAGGTCGGCGGATGGATGGTGTTGGGCGGGGCCTGCCCGTCGGCGGTGAACCAGGTGGTTTCCAGGCGCACCGGGAGCAGCACGATGGGGTCGGTGTTGTGATCGGCGAACAGTTTTTGCTCAGTGTTCAGCGCAGCGGTGAGGTCGCCTTGGGCGCTGGTGTAGGCATTGTGGTCCTGTAACGCGGAGTTGACCAGGCCCTGGTGGGAGGTACCTGACCCGCCGGTGCGCAGCAGCTGGGCGGCGTCCTGATCGCTCAGGCCCTGCGCGATCAGCCACTTGTCGCGTGCCGCGTCCGCTGTGGCGCGCGCGGCGAAGGTGGAGTCGGTGGGCTGGGTCATGATTGCAGCAACCTGGCTGCGCTGAACGCCACCTGGAACGGTCGCTGAAACGCTATGCGTGCCATGTCGGCGGCCTGCTGGCCCCACAGCGGAAGGTCGGGTGCGTCGGCGGGTTTGGCGCCGGGCGGCGGGTTCAGCGCGACGTAGCCGTTCGGGTGCAAGGTGAGTTGCGACCAGGTGAGGTCGTCCCACGTGTCGAGGATTGGTCCGGGCAGGGGTTCGCCGCTGACCGGGTCGTCGAATCCGAACTGGGTGCCCCGTACCGGCTCGCGCAGCACGAAGAACCAGTGCTGTTGGACCGCCTGAGCCTCGGTGAGGCCGGGAAACATAAACAGCACGGTGGTGTCGTCGAGGGCCAGCGTCGTGACGGGGGTGGCGCCGGTAAGGTCATCGCCGATCTCATACACGCCGTTGGCATTGAGGTGGCCTGGCACAGCGACCAGCGGCGCGGACGGGAAGCGGCGCAGCACCTCGGCGCGGATCAGCAACACCACTGTGCCAGCAGGATTCTCCCCGGTTACTTGGTTGAGCGCGCTGTTCGGCGGCCAGGCGGCGATCTCGCCGACGTCGCCCGAGGTGGGCCAGAATCGGGCGAACGAGGTGCCGCGCTGGTCGGTGGGGAATCCCCGCCAGAGCAGTTCGCGGTTGAACTCCTGGTTGAGTCCGACGAGCAGCGCGGCGACGAACGCGGGGTTGGTCTCGAACATAGTCACCGAGTCGGCGGGCGCGTTGGTGATGCCGGGCACGGCCCAGTCCGGCCAGCGGGACAGGATCTCCTCGGCGATCGGCACGGTGAATTTGGGGTGGATCATGATGGGGCGCAGTGGGCGTTGCGGCGCGGTTTCGCCGGTGCGGGCGGCCAGGTCAGGGGCGGTGATGACGTTGGTGAGCCGCTTGAGCTGCTGCGGCAGCGGCGCGATGGCCTCGCACAGCGAGCCGGTGAAGGTCGAGCCGGGCGCCAGGCCCTGCGCCGGCGCGGCTGCGGCCAGCGTGGACATCGGCACGGGTGCGGAGGTGACTTTGACGGCGCTGACCCGGTCGATGCGGCGGGCCAGCGCCCCGCCGGGGCGGCTGAGCCGCGAGTAGGCCAGACCGGCCCCGCCGGCGGGAACTTGGGTAGCGGCCAGCGTGTTGGACAGCGTCGGCGCCGCCGCCATTCCGGCGGTCAGGCCGTGCGTCGTGACTAACGCCGTGGGCAGTGTCACCCGGTCGGCCACCGGCGCCATCAAGGTGACTAGGTCGGCGGCGTCGAGGGGGTTGATGTGTTTGGTTTGGGCGGCGCTCGCGGCCGTGGTGGCGAGTTCGGCGACGGCGAGCATGCGGTTGGCGTTGCGCACCGCCCCGACTTGTTCCCATGCCCGCGCCATCAGGAATTCTTGTTCGACCTGCACGTAGCGGGCGCCCAGCGCGGCGGCGACGCGGCGGCGGACCTCGAGGTTGAGCGTGTTCATCCAGCCGGCCGCCGGGACGGTCGTCTGGCCGGTGAAGTGGCTGCCGTAAAGCGGCGGACCGACGACGGGCCCGGTTATGGTGGGCGCGGGGGCCCCAGTGGCGGGCGGGGTGCGGCGGGCGTCGGGCGCGTTGAGTTCGTCTTGCAGTTGGCCGCGAAAGGTGTTCTGCGCGTCGGCGTTCGACCAGGTCTCGGCGGCGGCTCCGCCGGTTGACGGCAGCAGGGCGCCGTCCAGAACGGTGGTGGCCGCGGTGCCGGCGGGCAGCGCCGGCCAGGGCCGGCTGACGTCTACGGGTGAGCCCGTGCCGGTGCCAGTGGTGTTCGGTTTGATCCGCAGTGCGAGGTCCTTAAACGTGCCGGCGGCGTCGGTGTGAAAGCTCCACCAGTGGAAGACCGGCAGCGTGATGGTGGTCGCGCCGGGTGCCGGCGCGGGCCAGGACCCCTCGGCGGGGACGGGCACCACCGCAGCGGCGTAGGTCAGTTGGGGACGCAGTCGGCGGGCGCACAGCAGGCGTCCGACCACGGCGGGGGTGGGCGTGCTCACGGCCTTGGCGGCCGCGTCGGTGGCGACGTTCGGGTCGGTGATGCCATCGTCGAGGCGGGTTTCGACGTGGGCCCAGGCCCAGCTTTCGTCCAGCGGCGGCAGTAGGTCGGGGCGGACATCGAGCAGCGGTACCGGGTCTGCGGGGCGCGGCGGATCGGCCTCGTCCTCGCCGAGCACCACCAGCACGACCCAGGGCAGCACCTGCAGGCCGCCGCCACCGGCTTGCTGACGGGTCGACAGCAGCCACGGCAGGTCGGCGTGCGCGAATTCGACGCCGACGAGGATGTTGTCGGCGGCGTTGGTGGTGCCCGGCGGGGGCTCTTCGCGCAGGATCAGGCTTTGATCGATTGCGGTCACGTCACCCGGTCCGGCTACCCGCAGTTGGGGACCGGGGATCTTGCTGGGCTGGTCGGGATGCAGGCTGCAGGTGAAGGTTGCCGACGTGGGCTGGGGTCCGGATCCGGCGACGGCGCCGACCTCGGCGTCTTGGCGGGCGTGGGACATGAACCAGCGGCTGCTCATGGCGGGGTTTCCCAGCTTTCCAGTAACAGGGTTTGTGGGTCAGGGTGCAGCGCCTGCTCTTGCAGTGACTGCCAGGTGTCGATTGGTGGGGGGTACTTGACAGGCGGTGCTTGCGTGGCGGCAGGCGCCAGTGTCTGGTCGTGCAGCCGCATGGGCGGGCCGCTCAGCGTGATCTGTTGCAGAGTTGCCGGGGTCACTTGGACCGGCGACACCACGTCGGCACGCCAGCGGTGCAGCCGCTCGGCGGCCTGCCACGGCAGGCCGACTTCGTCGGCGTATCTGCCGTACCAACTCTTCGGCGGGGTGGCGGCGGGCGCCGGCGGCTCGTAGACCGTCTGGTAGCTGTCGTTGACGAATTGTGCGCCCTCGATCTGCAAGGTGCGCAGGTTGGTGCGCGCGCCGCTGCGCATCGCGGCGCTGCCCGGGGCGGTGAGTTGTTCGTCGTCGGTGAGGTCGAAGAACTCAGCGCGCACGAACTCCGCCGTTGGGGGGTCGTCGGCTGACGCGACGTCGGGCAGCGAGCTGAAGGAGATCGCGGTGAGGTCCCATTGCTGCGGGTCGATGCGATGGTGCCCGTAGCGGTCGACGATCACGCCCAGGGGCACCACTGACTGGCTGACTACCAGCGTCGCGTCCGGGTGCACCAGCGTGCCGGCGGCCATCTCGGCGGTCGCGGCGTCGGTGAAGGTCAGGCCGGTGCTATCTGCTACGGGCCGCTCGATGACCCAGGCTTTCGGGTTGGCGATGGCGTCCGCCAGGTCGACCGGAATGGGGTCGGCGGCGGGGCCGGCGGGCAGGGCTGGCGGTGGTGATCCCCAGTGGATGTCGAAGTCGAGGCTGGCGTCCCAGAACAGCACCGACACGCTGCCGGTGCCGGCGGCGTGCCATGGTGCCGGACCTTCCAGGGTGAACGACAACCCGACGCTGGCCAGGGTGTGTCCGAACGCGCGCACCGCGACACCCGCGTTGATCTGCACGGCGAAGGAGAAGCTGGGCTCGTAGCGGAACAGCGCGTCCAGGCCGAGCCAGCCCTCCGCACCGCAGCCGGCGATCTCTGCTTGCAGGTGCAGGTCGCCGCCGAACTGCACAGAGGTCGACGTCAGCGCGAAGTAGGCCTTGATGCGCATCGAGAACAGGCCGCCGGGGCGCAGGTCCATGTCGAGCCGGTCGAGCGCGGGTACGCCGGCGGGCCGCACGTAGCGGGGATGAAACCCGCCTGCCGACACAACGAACTGGGGATCGGCGCCGCCGCGCACCAGCAGATAGCACTCGCCGCGTACGGCCAGTCCTACCATCCAGGACCCGGCGAGGGAGACCAGCACGTCGAATTCGGGGACGCCGGGGTCGAATTGGCCGAGCACGCTGGCCTGCAGATGGATCAGCGGCACCAGCGGGTCGGGCACGTTGATCACTAGGCGACCCAGGATCAGCGCTTGCACGGGCGAAGGGACCTCGAGGATCAGGGCCCCGGAGAGCGCGACCATCCGCGCGCCCCAGGTGATGCGAATCATCGGCGCGATGACGAACCGGCCCGCGGCGGTGGGGAAGGTGCTGGTGAGTGCGTCGATCACCGCGTCGGCTTGCTCGGTGATGTTGTCGGGGAACAGCACACGGTCGGCGTGGCCGTCGCTGACCAGCCGCCGCAGCGCGTCGACGTCGACCCGGTGGTTGATGCCGACCAGCCCGCCGACGGCGTCGAGGGCGAAACCGAAGCTCAGCTGGATGCCCGGCAGCGGGAAAATGACCCCGACCATCACCAGAAGGCTGGTGGGTGTGGTGCTGTCGGGTGGCCGGAACTGGGCGACGGCCTGAACGGCGATGACGTCGAGGTCTGCGGAGATCAGCCCGGAGTACACACCTTGCTGGTAGCGCACCAGGCCGGCCCCGGTTACCGGCGGCAAGGTCAGGTCGATGTCGATGCCGTCGGGGGTGAGTTCGTCCGGAGTGTGGCCGAGCCCGGGGAGGGCGCTGGCTGGAAACTGCAGCGGCAGCGAGAAGCCGGTGTGGTCCAGGGATGCTCGCAGCGGCAGGCCGGGCAGGGTGGCGGTCAGGGCGGTGGTCAGCTGGACATGCAGCCCGCTGTCGTCGGCCAAGAGCCCGATCGTAATGCCGTGGCTTTCGACGCCGGGCAGTTCCAGCCGCATCGGCAGGTCGATGTTCAGGCCGGCGCCGAGGAAACTTAGACCGTGCACGTGATCGGCCATCACCTTGATTGGCTGCCCGCCGGAGTCGTCGGTGGCCGCCTCGCCGGGGCGTGCGCCGAGTAGCTGCGCGATTTCTTCGGGTAGAAGTGCCGCCTGCAGACCGGTCAAATCGACCTCCACGGCGGTCGATGTGGTCGGACTTGCGGTGAGGGTGATCGCGAAGCCGCTGATCGACAGCCCTGGCCCGGTGGTCATGCCGACTTGGAAGGGCGTCTTGCGCTCGGCGCTGATGGTGGCGTTCGGGGCGGGCGGCGCGGGCGACGCTCCGGGTCCGAATGAGGCGTCCCAGCCGGCGGAGGCGTCGACCTTGACGTTGCTCGACCACGGATCATGGCTGTTGTTGAACGTGATCGGCGGGCCGGGTATGACGACGACGTCCACGACGGCCTGCCCCGGGCTCGCGCCCGGGATGAGCGCGGCGATCGCCATCTGGTTGGGATCGCCGGCGGCGGTGACGACGACTGCCAGGCCTTGGCAGGTGGGCGGATGCTGATCACGATCGTGGCACCAGCCGTGCACCTGGACTTGGCTGTTGGCGCTCAGGTCTCCGACGATGTCGCCCAGTAGATCGGTGATCGGGTTGCCGGGCGGCGGCGCGACCAGAGACAGCAGTCGCCCGTTGAGTTGGGCGTTGTCGGTGGTCACGGTCGAACGGACTTGGGTGAGCAGCGCGATGACGTTTGCTTCGACGTAGGCGCGAAGCTGTGAGGTGACCGTGTTCCACAGGTCGACGGGGCTCACAGCGCAGCCGTGCCGTTGTCGTACACGGCAGCCGAGCCGACCTGGCCGAGCGCCAGCCAGCGGGTATCAGCGCTGAACGCCAACGCGTGCACCTCGGCGGTGCCGACGTCATAGAGCGTGGCCTGCGCGGTGGTGCTGAACACTTGCAGCCGGTTGTCGACGCCGGTGCTCGCCGCCCACTTGCCATTGGGTGCGAACGCGACGTGGGTGACAGCACCGTCGTGGTCGACGCGGGACCGCTCGATGCCGGTGCTGCGGTCCAGGACGCGGGCCAGCCCGTCGGCGCCACCGACGACGACCGACTGGCCGTCGTCGTTGTCCGGCCCGAACGCCAGCCCGGTGGCGTCGACCGGCAGAGTCCACTCGGGCTTGGCGGGCGTTGTGGCGGACACGGTCTTGCTGAGACTGAACAATGCGACGGTCGCGTCGGCGGCGCCGGTGGGGTCGTTGGCGTAGGCGCATAGCAGCACCGTGGTGTCGGGGTCGAAGGCGACCGCGTACACCGCGCCGGTTGGGGTGATCCGCTGCCGTTCTTGGCCGCTGGCCACATCGAAGATGACCGCGGCGCCGGCGTTTTGATGATTACCGCCGTGCCGCTGGTCGATCGCGACCGCCAGCGATGTGCCGTCGGCGCTCAGATCGACTTCGGCAATCTGGACCTCGACGTTCCATTGCCGAAGCACCTCACCGGTTTTGGCGTTGAGCACCGCCACCAGCGTGTCGGTGGTCGCGATGACGGTTGCGCCGTCGCGGGTGAATCGCACGGTGTTGACCGACTGCTGGGCCTGGATCGGGCCACTCCACAGCGGCGCGGCTCCGCTGCCGGCGTCCCAGACGGCGACCGTGTCGAAGTCGGCGACCGCGATGGTGGCGCCGTCCGGGGCGAACGCAAGGCTGGTGACGAAGCCCTTCGCCGGGATGGTGTGCTGCTGACCGGTGCCCACGGCGCGGATGTCGATGGTGGTGCTGCTTCCGCCGCTGGCGATGTGCTTGGAGTCCGCGCTGAACGCCACCGCGTCGGCCGATCCGTCGTGTGGCACGGTCAACAGGACGGCTCCCGGCTGGGTCATCGCCGTCAGCTACTGCTGGGGGAGCTGGCTGCTGATCACGCCGGGGACGTCGGAGGAGTCCCAAGTGAGGGTGTCGCCCTCGACGGTGCCTTCAATCGTGGACGATCTGGTTCTGCATGGCCTGCATCTGGTCGTCGGTGAGGTCACCGACATTGGTGGACACGTCGACACCGGCCGCGTTGGCGACCGCCTGGGCGTAGGTGGTGGGGTTGTTGCTGCCGTCGCCGCCGGGCGCGTAGCGCTGGAACGCCGCCAGAATCGACAGGTTGGCGTAGCCGGGGCCGCGCAGCAGGGTGACGATGGCGTCGAGTCCCGTTTGGTAGGTGGGGAAGACAAGGAAGTTGTGCCAGTTGACTTTGCCCGGGTATTGGCCGTAGTCGGTGCCGTCGGGGGGTGCGGTGATGTTGCCCGGGTTGTTATCCAGCCATGCGAAACTGCCTTTGCCGGTGCGCATGTGTGGTTGTCCGCGCAGGATGGTGTTGTCGGCATGGATGACGTAGTTGTAGATCTCAACGCCGTGGCCCTGGTAGTCGTTGGGGTCGCCGGGATTGGAGCCGGGGAACCACTGCGCCCGTGGCACATCGGTTGCGGTGGAGATGTTGTCCTGCCAATACCAGACGTGATCGCCTAATTCCAGGGTCATTTTGTGTCCTTGAGTCGAGGAAGCCGGTGGTGTGCGACCGACGAACCTGACGCTAACCGAAATCTCGGTATAAGGGGCGAGTAGTTGGCTACTCGATTTACCGAGTTTGACCGACTGACGCGCGCAGAAGTCGCCGTGAACTTTCAGCGAAATGGCACCGGATGGTATTCCCGGTCTTATGATCACGCCGTTATTGCGCTTCGGCCCGCCTTCGCGCATCGACCGCGCCCGCGCGAACACCTTAACGTCCGCATAGCGAAAGGACCGACGCCGTGGCCCCCTTTGATATTGATATGTCGCCGCCGGTGGACCCGTCGGGCTTCACCGGAGGTCTCGGTGGTCCCAACCAGGGCGGCCACGTGGGGCCGAACTGGTACATCCAGTACGGAATGGATATCGGTGGCAGCGCGGGCACGTCGGTGTATGCGGCGTTCGACGCCCACATCACCAAATTTCAGCCGCACGATCCGTCGACGGACAGCGGAAAGGTGTTCGGCGCGCAGATCTTCATGCGCGCGCCCAATGACATGATGGGCGCCTTCTACACCCACATCACCGACACTCCCGACGGTTTGGGTGTCGGGTCCACAATCTCGCGCGGTGATCTGTTGGGCACGATTTTCCCGTTCGCCGGGATCCCGCCGCACGCCCACATCGCGATGGTGGAGATCATCGGTGGCGCGCCCAACGGCCAGTACGACGGATTCGACCTTTACCAATTCTTTCTGGGTCTGGAGGCGCAGAGCTTGGACACCGTCGTCACGGTGACGTTCAACCAGGATGGGTCCGCGCCGGTCCCGCAGCAGTGAGCGACAAGCGGATCCTCTGCTTTTGCAGCGCGAGAATTGCTCCACGGCGGCCCAATACGAAGGCGTCTATAACACGAACACGCTAATTGCGCAATGGCCATTTACCGGGTCCAGCGCCTTACGTTTGAAAGTCCATCCAGCCCAGCGGGCTCAGTTGATCAGCCGCACCGGCGAAGGTGGAAATTCTCAGAGACTCACTGATGAATTCCCATTTAAGTCTGGTCATGTTCGCCACAGCTGTGTGGTGTTCGGAGCTAAGACCTCCGCAAAACCGGCGTCCTGCACGGCGAAGCGCGCGCCCGGGTGTGTGTCGGTGTGCGAGGCCCAGACCGGCTGGTTGGTGGCGTTGTAGATGACCAGATTTCCGTCGCCCTGCATGGTAGTTCGTCCGGGCGTGCTGCCTGCGGTAGCGCTGGCCCACAGCGGACCGGCGCCGCTCTGCGTCAGCACGAGATTGCCGTCGCCCTGGTAGGTGACCAGGAAGTGGCCGTCGGGGGACTGCACCGACTGGTCCGGGTATAGGGCCTGACCGGGCATGAGCCCGGTTGCGCCGGGCGGAGGAGAACACAGAACGGGCAACCGCCGGGTGAACTCGTCCACGACAAGCGCGGCGTGGGTGGCCACCAGGGCGGCGAGGTGGTCGCCGGTCAGAGTGGCGCCGTCGTCCGACAGCGGCTGCAGGCGCGGCGGTAGTGGTGCGGGGATGAGGCCGTTGGCCGGCACGGTGCCGGTGGCCAGCAGCAGGAACACTGGGATCACCCCGGTCTGGCCGCCCAGGTTGGCGGTCAGGCAGGCGTCGGTGACCATCAGTTGGCGGTACACCGATGCTGACATGAAGTCCTGGATGGTGGTGATGCCGCCCAGCTGGCCGGCTGAGCTCGGACAGCCACTGGTTCAGCAGGGCGGTGCTCAGGTTGCTGATTCCGTAGAAGCCGTCGGGATGATAGGCGACGCGGCGGGCGCCGGTGAGTTCGAGCAGGATCGCCAGCAGTTCTGGTCCCGACAGGCCGTGCGATCCGGCGACGAAGTTGACGGCCCACAGTTCGTCGTCGGTGAGCATCGCAGTGGTGCGGGCCCATTTGGGTCGCCGGAAGTCGCCCGCGACCGTGATCAGGACCGGCTGCTGGAGAAATCCCGCCCAGCCGGTGCCCGGCAGGATCTCGACGGAAGCAGCTGGTGCCGCACGGATACCACCGCGTCTCGGTCGACGTCGTAGACGCCTCGACTGCCGATGTGGTGCGTGGTGGCGGGAGTGGGGTTGATGTTGAGGGTGTTAAGGGTGTTGCCGCCGCCGGATGGCTGCTTGGCGTCGTGTAGGTGAGCGACGCTGCTGCGCCGATCCGGGATGGCCCCGCCGGGCCGGCTGCCACGACGTTGGCGCCGGTGCCCCACAACGCCACCTTGGACGGGTCTCTCCGCACAACCCGGCCGGTGCTGTCGAAGACGGTCACCGTGAAGGGTGTTTCTTGCGGCGCGCCGAGCCAGCCGGCGACCGAGAGGGTCTGGGAGGTCGCGGAGACCCAGCGGCGGTCGAGCCGGCTGTACCAGGTGTCGACCCACTGCAACCAGCAGCCGGTGCTGTCGCGGCCGAAGGTGAAGGTGCGGTTCGGGCCGGCCGGCGCTGTCATCGGCGGATTCTTCCCTGGCTGGGCGCAGGGCGCGTCATCGCAGGTAGTCCCAGGTCAGGCCGCTGTCGGCCTCACCGCCACCGGGCCACACGGACCGGCTGGTCCAGCTGTACGGGGTGCCGTCGTACCAGCGGGCCACGGTGCGGGAGCGGGTTAGGGTCAGGCCGGCGTCCCCGAGTTCTTCTTCGTGGATCTGCCAGGGGCTGCCCGGGGCGAGTAGCCGGCCCAGGGTGGGTGCGGCGGCGCCGCTCGATCCGCGCTCGAGGGGATTCAGCACCAACATGTAGGCACCGCCGGTGCCCAGCGGGGTGGGGACCAGGGGGATCCAGTTCAGCGGAACCGGGCTTTCCACCTGGTAGGCCGGGATCGGTCCGGCGGCGACGGTGTCGGGCATGACCGGACCGTCGGTGACGGTGCGCCCGAAGTCGTCGGTGTGGCCGGTGACGATGGCCCAGGCCAGGTCGGCCATCTCGTCGCGCCGCAGACCGACCTGTTCGATGGGGTCGCTGTCGAGGCTGAAGGGTAGGCGGGGTGCGAACCAGAACCAGCGGGTGTCCCAGTGCGGATCGGGGGCGGTCGACGGATGGATGATCACACCGGCGGCCGGATTGGCGGGAGAGGACAGGGCGAACATGCGGGTGTTGTTCTCGGGTTTCTCCGGCAAACGGCTCTAACGGCCACGTCTGGCCGAACGAGTCGCGGACGGTGACCGGTTGATCGACGTGGACGAGCGCGCCGGCGGGCAGCCACAGCGGCGCCAGGTACCAGTTGTGGTCGTAGACGGTCGTGTAATCGATGAGCAGCAGGCGGGCGAGGTCCGCTGCGGTGGCGTCGGTTGAGCCGAAATCGACCCGGGCATCCTCGAATTCCCAGAACCGGGCGGCAGGCATGCCGGCGAATCGGGCTGGCTGGGGCACCGACACCGCGGTGACCGGGTTGGCGGACTGCAGGTCAGACGGCGCCGCGGGTGCGGAGGCGGTGTCCGCGGGGTCCGCGGGGATGACGTCAACGCTGTACCAGTCCAGCGGTCCGCCGGGATGGCGGTCGACGTGTAGCTGCACGGCGGGGTTAGACGCGAACCCCAGCGATCCGCGGTACTCGAGCCGCGCGGGATCCCAGGACGGTGGGTCGACGCGGCCGGCCGGTGATGCGGCTGGCTGCCCCGGGTCTTGGCGGCGCCACCACTGCTGCCAGTTGCGCATGGTCGCGGCGAAGTCGGCGGCGGAGTCGGCGGGCACCGCCCAGTCGGTGAGCACGCCGGAGGGCAGCGGCGCGGTGGGGTCGCCCCACTGTTCAATGACGCCGTCGAGGACGGCGGCGTCAGCGGTGCAGGCTGCCAGGAGCGTGTCGAAAGCGCTAATAGGTATGGCCTGCGGGATGGACCGGTCCCATCCGGCCAGGGTGGGCAGCCGTTGCGCGGCGGTGGGCAGGCCCGCTGCCAGCAGGGCGCGCCGGGCGGCGACGCCTCCTTCGACGCGGAGCCGCACCCTTTGAGTCCGTCGTCGGGTTCGGCGTCGATGCGGGTCTCCAGGGGGCCGGCGCGCGCCGTCCAGCTCTGCCACGGCTGGGCGTCGGATTGGCTGGCGTCGGGTTCGGGCCGCCACCAGGTGGGGGCGTGAGCGGACGCCGCGAACTGCAGCGACACCGGCGATCCAGCGTCATCACCGCGGAATTCGCCGAACTGCCATTGGCGGGCGAGCAGCCACAGCGGGTCGGCCAGCCGGGCCGCCAGACCGTCGCCGATGTCGGCGGTGCGGGTCTGTACGGCGAAGCGCAGGCGGGGTCCCAGCTGCAGGTCGGCCATCACGGTTTCGCTTCCTGATCGGGGTCGTCGACGGCGTCGATCGGGCGGGCCATCGACCACCACAGCGTTTCCTCGACGGCCGTGTAGAGGTCCTCGGCGCGCCAGCCCCGTGCCGGGTCGGGCGGGGTGGCCAGCAGCAGGGCCTGCGGCGGGTGGGAGTCCGGGGAGTCGACGCGCAGCGCCAGCGCGGCCTGCAGTTGGGGATCGGGGGTCGGGCCGCCGGGTCCGGAGGTGGGCTTGCGGCCGGTGAGCGGGACAGAGTCCGTCCACTGGTCCACCACGAGCAGGACGTGGTCGGCCGCGGGCGCATCGGCGCCAATTTGCAGGCAGGTCAGCGCTGTCGCCGAGCGGGTACCGGGGCGGCTGATCGCGAGCCAGGACCCGGTCGCGGCGGGGTCCCCGGGCTGTTGACGCAGCAGCCAGTTTGGCTGCTGGGCGGCGCCGCAGGCACCGCTTAGGGCCAGCAGATCGGTCAGGGCGGCCGGCCCCGGCAGGAGGGCGGCGTGCTGGCGGATCCAGCCGGCGACGGCGTCCCGATCGGCTCCGGAGGTGGGGACGGTGCCCGGCAGTGCGGCCCAGCCCGCGGTCAGGGACTGGTCTGCCGGTGCCGGTGTGATCCAGTCGCCGGCGGCCCTGCGCAGCGTGGCGGCCACTCCGGTCAGCCAGTCGGCGACCTGGGCCGCCGTCGGTGCCGTCGCACCGGGGGGACTGGGTGGCGGCGGAGCCATAAGCGCGGCACCCGGGGGGTCGCCGGACGCAGCCATCGCGGGCAGGCCGGCCCAGCGGTCGTGCAGGTCGACACCGGCCGCAACGGCGTCGGTGCGGGCGCCGTTCAGGCCAAGGTCGGCGAGTGTCTCAAGAGTGGTGCGTACGGCGGCGGGGTCGGTGGGCTGCCAGATCTGCAGCGCCTGCTGGACGCTCGTCCACCATGTGGTGATCCGGGTGGTCAGGTCAGCGAGGTCGGCGGTGGCCGCGGTGTCGGCGGCCGGGCTTAGCGCGGCCGCAGCGGCGGGGACGGCGCGGCAGCGGGCGAGCACCGTGCGCACGGCGGCGGCCAGTTGTGGGGCGGCGTCGGGTCCGCCGTGGCCGTCGGTGCGGGTGATGGTCACTGCGGCGGGCGCCGGGGCGCCGGTGTGGGCGCGTACCCGGACTGCGAGGGCCGAGGTCTGCACCGGCGCGGTGAGTTCGACGGCGACGTCGACGGCGCTCACCGCGAGATCGGTGATGGGGACGGTCTGCAGCGTCGCGCCGGGGGCGGCGACGGTGGCCTGCCAATCGGTGGAGGGTCCGAACGCCCATTGCGTGAGGGCCTCGGCGGCGGGGTCCAGCGCAGCACGCTTTCCCATGGGCCAGGTCGACGCGGCCGGGATCGTGACGGCCAGTGCCAGCGTGTGGGTGACCGTGACGCCGCTGGTGGGGGTGCTAATCGCTGACAGCGGGTCTGGCGGGGCGGCGGCTCTGCCGATGACGTCGGCGGCCAGCCCGGCGCGCAGCGGGTTGCCGCCGGCGAGGTGGTGCACGGATTCGGCCATCAGGACGTCGCCGACCGCGTCGACGGTGTCGTCGAGGCCGTCGAGGATGACGCCGACCGTCCGTCCGCGTTGGAACGCCAGGAGCGGGGTGTTCTGCGGGGGCAGGGCCGCGATGATCTGGTCGGTGACGGTCTGGCGGTCGGCGCGTCGCACGGCGTCGCCGTCGGTGACCAGCCGGGCGGTGCGGGCGGTGTCGACGCTGCCGGTGGTGGCGGTGTCGTAGAGCCGCAGCGGGTAGTTCTGGCGCAGTCCGGCGACCGCGGTGTCGAAGTGGTGGTCGTGCAAGGCGCGTTCAAGCTGGTAGCCGAGCAGCTCTTCGAGGGAGGAGCCGTTGCGCAGGCCGGCCAGCGTGCTGCGGGCGTTGCGGACCCGTGCGGAGCTCAGGTCGATGTCGAAGGCGGTGGAGGAGTGTCCTTGGGCGCCGGCGAAAAGGACGGCGGCGGTGACGGCGTGCTGTACCGACGGGGTCATCACCCAGCCGTCGACGGCGGTGCTCAGCTCAGGGGCGGTCGGTTCGATATCACACAGCCAGCCGTACATGCCCAGGTGCAGGCCGGTCGGGGTGGTGGCGCGCTCGGCGCGCAGTCGGGCGCTGGCCACCGAGGTGGCCCACGCGTCGAGTCGGTGGCTCAGCGCGGCTGCCGCGGCGGCCAACTGCCGGTCGACGTCGGCCTGGTCGGTGTTGGCGGGGGGGACCTCGAGGGCCCGCAGCGGGGCCAGGGCGGCTTGATGTCGGCGCTCGTCGCGGTCCACTGGTCGGCGGTCTGGGCGAGGCTACACGCGGCGATCCACCGGCTCGCGGCGATCGCCTGTAGCACCCAGTACAGCCCGCCGGAGGTCAGGGTGGCCGGGTCAGGTCCGGCGGCCAGGAGTTTGCCCAGTGTCGCTGCGGCCGGGGTGTTGGACTGTTGTGCGCTCTGCTGCAGGCCGGCCACGGTGGTTACCCCGGCGGCGGTGGACATGGCGGCCAGCGGCCAGGCAGTGGGGTCGATGGGTGTCGGCGAGGTGATGGCGAACGCCGGCCCCGGCTCGGGGGTGGCGATGGGGATCTGCAGGAGCGTGGGGTCGGGGGTGGCCGGCGCGATGGGTGCGGCGGAGGGGATGGTCTCGACGGTCACCGGGCCGGGTTGGCGCTGCAGCAGCGACAGCAGGACGGTGTCCTGGTCGTCGTCGGTGTCGGGAGTCAGTCGGGGGAAGTAGCCCAGTTTGGCGGCGCGCAGCGCCTGGCGGACCAGGATCTGGTCGACCACGTCGGCGGGCGTGTCGGTGTCGGGGGACGGCCCCCAGGCCAGCAGGCTGGTAACCGGCAGCACCCCGTAGGGCTGGCGGCCGACCCGTAGTACCGGCAGGGGCCCGTCGCTGCGGACGTGGGTGGCGAAGTGCGCGCAGCGTGCATCGCTGGTCAGCCAGCCGGTGCGTTGGTCCGGGTCAGCGTCGGTGAGCAGAAAGTAGTAGTCCGCGAGCAGCCGGTAGGCGGCGGCGGGTAATTCGCCGTCGTCGCGTGCGGTGGCGTCGGGTGCGGTGAGTAGGTCGCGTCGCCCCGGTGCGGCAGCGGTGACGTCGGCGGTCAGTCCGAACGCGTCGGCCAGAGCGACCCCGGGTTGGCCGCTGTGGGGCAGCGCGGCGGTCACCGCCGCCGAGACTTCGTCGGGACGGCGCAGCGTGGGTCGAGTGGTCCACTGGGAGCGGGTGGCGTCGGTGTTATTGGTGGGGGCGCCGACGGGAGGGTATCCCAGGCCGTCGGTGTAGAGGTGGCCCTGGAGTGTCTGCGCCCACCGCTGGGCGCCGTCGGTGGGGTCGCCTGGAGACACCCCGATCACTGTGAGACTGTCCAGCGCCAGGTTCGGCCCGGGCATCGGGATCTTGATGGCCATGCCTGCCTCGACCGCCACGCCGAAGTCGACCATCCATTTACTGGGGCCGGTCCAGGCCAGCTCGCCGGGGTCGGTGCTGGTCGCTGCGAGCTGGTCGAAGTCGGGTCCCATGGTCAGGGCGGTGGGGGTGATGGGCAGACCGTCGTGCTGGAAGACGAGTACGCCGTCGCGCCAGCCGCGGAAGGTGAACTTGTCGGGCAGCAGCAGGCTGGTGGCTGGGCTGGTGCCGGTGCGGGTGCCGGTCGGGGTGGTCGCGGCGCCGGTCCGAGTGGTTTCGACCGCCCAGGCGGCGCGGGCATCGCCGAGTCGCTGCTGGATGGTGATCCATGCGGCGGCGGTATCCGCGCCGGGTGCGGCGACGGCGGCCCAGTAGATGCGCGCCGCGGACAGTTCGTCGGCGGTCAGGTCGGCGTCGAACTGGTAGCGGGCGACGGTGTCGGGGATGACGCGGACCGCGAGTTCGACGGGTCCGCCGGGCGGGTCGGGCGGCAGGTAGCGGCATTCCAGCCGGACCGGGGTCAGCAGAGCGGGGGCGGTGTCGGTCCACAGCGGCGGCTGGCCGGCCAGGGCGGTGCGGTAGGCGGTGCGGGCGTTGGTCCAGGCGGTCTCGGCGGTGATGGCGGACGGGCCAGAGAGATTGGTGGCGTAGGTAAGCGTGGCGTCCAGCACGGCGCGGCGCAGGGCGTCGAGGTCGGTCACGGCTGCGCTCCGACCATGCGGGAGGAGTGCATGATGGCGCGCACGGTGTGGCGGGCGGCGGCGGCGGCGAACCCGGCGCTGTCGACGAACGTCGGACCGGGCCCGGTGAGCAGGTCGAGGTGACCGGCGGCGTCGGTCACATGCGGCCATGGGGTGTCCTCGAAGCCGAACCGCAGGCCCGTCGGCGGTTCGACGAGTACGAAGTAGCAGCCCGGACTGGCCGGTGTGGGGGCGGCCGAGGTGATGGTGGCGGGCGGGATCGGGAATCCCATCAGTCGGGTGCGGGCGTCGAGGGCGATCATCGGTGTTACTTGCGGGATCAGCGCGGTGAGGTCGGGTGTCACGGTGGTGCCGCTGACCACGGCCCCGGCGGCCACCACGATGGTGTCGGGGTAGCGCTGGAACAGCTGGCTGCGGATAAGCAGGAAGGTCAGCGGCGGGGGATCGGCTGCGCCGCGGGCGGCCGGGTGGGCGCCCAGCACGGTGCCCGACGCCCACTGGTCAATGGGCAGGATGTCGGGTTGCGCGCCGGGCCAGAAATGGCGGACGGGGGTGCCGCGTCGGTCAGTGGGGAAGCCGCGCCACAGGTATTTGTCGAGTAGCGCGTGGTTAGCACCGAGCAGGACCGACTCGATGAACGCCGGGTCGGGGCGCAGCAGGGTGGCAGATTCGTCGGGGAATCCGGTGATGCCGGCGATCAGCCAGGATGGGTCGCGTCCGATCAGTCCGAGCGCCAGCGCGTCGTCGACCAGCGGAGTGGGCAGCACGGGCTGCAGCTGGTCGGTGTTGGCCTTGGTGCCATCGGCGGTGATGAGGGTGGAGCTGATCCGCAGCTGCAGCGCCGTTGCTGGGGCGAAGGCCCTACTCCACACAGTGTTGGCCACCGCGGCCGGTAGCGGCACTACGGCAGCGCCGCCGCCGCCCGAGGTGGCGGAGATGGTGGGGAAGCGGGCGGTCAGCGCGGCGGCCACGGCGTGCACGCTGGCCTGTCGTGACTGCCACTGGTCGGCGACGGCCGCGGCGGCGGTGGTGTTGACGAGGAAGGCGGTCACGGCTGCGGGTAGCTGGGTGGCAGCCGGTGCCGGAGGGGCCGCCTGGGCGGTCAGCCCGGGAGCGTCGAGCATTGTCCCGGCCAGCGCTTTGCTGATCAGGGTTCCGGACAGCCGGGCCGGGAGCAGTGTGCGGGTGCGGGCCAGCCGGCCGAATGCGGTCGACGCCAGCCCGTCGGGTGCCGGTGAGGCGCTCAGCAGCGTTTGCAGGGTCGGTGCGGGCGTGTTCGGCCCGTCCGATGGGGAGATCCGCAGCCGTGGTGCGACGGGCGCGGTCAGCGTGACCTGTTCATCGAGGCTGAGTGGGGTCACGTGGCGGCGGTAGAGGGAGTCGGTGACTGCGGAGGCGGCGCGGGCGATCGCCAGTCTCTGGGTGGCCGCTTGGATCTGCCCGGCCTGCGTCCAGGCTTGCGACATGAGACGGTCCTGGTTGGCGACGACCCAGTCGGCGCCGCGGGCGGCCGCCAGGCGCCAGCGTGGGTTGCGGTTGGCTTCGTCGAGCCAGTCGCCGCCGGTGGGCGCGATGGTTGGGCGTCCGGTGTGCGGTCCACCACGCAGGGGCGGCGCCAGCTCGCCGGCGGTGACACCGTCGCTGATCGCGGTGGCCAAGGTAGCGGCGATGTCCTGCAATGCCGCGGTCACGGTAGGGGTGTCGGTGGCGTCGGACAGTGGCCGCAGCGCTGATCCCACCGGGATGACCTGGTTGGGTTTGGGAGTGTCGCCGGGGAAGGGGTGGCCGACGTCGATCTGGCGGGCCCCGAATCCGCTGAGAGAGCCGGGCGCGACCGGGTGGATTCCGCGGACCAGCGCTTCGAAGTCCAGGGAGTCGCCGGTGTTGAACGACCAGTGGTCGTAGACCGGCAGGGTCACCGGGCCGGTGGGGTTGCGCCATGCCGGTTGGTGGGCTTCGGCGCTGGTGGCGGCGCTCAGACGTGTGGCGGGGTCGGGGTCGGCCGCCAAGACGCCGCCGCGGAACGCCGGGACCAGAACCGCCTGCACGTGCGCGTTCTTGGGGAGTTGTTGTGGGCACAGGAGCCGGGATCGACCGCTGCCGGGATCGGTTCCCGCGCCGTCGAGTTGGGCATGCGCCCACGCCCAGCTCTGGTCGAGGTCGGGCAGCTGGTCGGGCGGGATCGCGATGTAAGGGCACGGCGCGTCGTCGTTGACGACCAGGTCGCCGGACACCACGATCAGCACCAGCCAGGGCCGTAGCCGGCTGACCGCTGCGCCCGACGCAGGATCGACCGCGCAGGCCGGGCTGAACCGCCACGGCAGGTCGGTGCCGACGAATTCGATGGAGGCCAGATAGGTGGTCTCCGTGCCATCGGAGTCCGGGTGTGGGAAGCGGCGGATGATGACGGCGGGGTCGAGACCGACGACGTCGCCGGGCCCGAGCATGCGGATGGCCGGGTCAGGCGCCGGGATCGGCTTGGCGACGTGTGGGTCCGGCGTGCTGGCCAGGGCGTCGACCACGGTGACGCTGAACTGCAAGGGTGGTGTCAGGTCGGGGGGATCAGGGTGGGCGCGGTCAATGTTGGCGTGGTCGAGGGGCAGTGCAGTGGCGGCAGTGGACTGCACCCAAGGCGCGAAATGAACCGACGGTGTAGCGGGCGTGGTCACGTGAGTTCCCACCGTTCCAGCAGGGGGCTGCGGATCGCGGTCAGCGGTGCGGGACCGGGCGGGGCGGCCAGCGGGGGGTGCTCAAGCACGGTGACCGGGTTAGCCGCCGTCGTTGCGGGCGTTGCTCGTGCGCCGGGTAGCAGCGCCGCGTAGTCGATGGGCACCCAGGTCGGTGGGGTGCTCAGGGTGGGTATGTCAATGGGGATGTCACGCACATCGATGTTGACCGGCGGTGCCAGGGGTCCGGCAATAGGTGCGGCCGCGACGATGTGGGCTCCGGCCGGGTGGGAGGTGAATCCGTTGGTGGTCAGTTGCTGGTCGGCGGTCAGGGTGGTGAAGGTGCCGTCGGCGAAGGTGTCGTAGACGGTGGTGTCGTGTGTGACCGCAACGGTGGCGGCGCCGACACCCACGGTGGTGAGGGTCCAGCATTGCGCGGGCACGGCGTATCCGCCAAACCGGTCGATGGGAATTCCCAGGGGCAGTAGCCGCTGCGCGACCTGCAGGCTGCCCGCGGGGTGCAGTGCGGCGCCGGCGGCCAAGTCGGCGCGGGCGGTGGGGGTCAAGGTGATCCCGTCGGTCTGCGCGGGTGGGGGGTGGGCGCTCCAGGCGGCCGGCCTGGCCAGGTCGGCGGCCAGCAGTTCTGCCACGTTCGGGAGGGCGGTCAGTGCCGGCGGTGTGGGACCGAATGTCGCGTCGATCGGGATGGCGACGCTGACGAAGAACAGTTCGACCTCACCGCGGCCTTGCAGATGCCAGGGGCCGGGGCCGTCGAGATAGCCGTCGAAGCTGACCCCGCACAGGTGTTCACCGAACACCTCGACGGCCAGGCCGAGGTGGACGTCGACGCGCAGGTGGAACTGCGGCTTCCATTCGATGAGGGCGTCGAAGGAGAAGTTACCGCGGATGCCGCAGTTGTCGCCGACGACGGCGGACAGTTCCACCAGCGATCCGATCTGGACGCTGGAGGTGGTGACGGCCAGGTAGTTCTCGCAGCGCAGTTCGATGAAGGACAGGCTCATCGTCATCCCGAGCCGTTTCATCGGCGGGACGTTCGGCGGTGGGACGGCCGCGGGATGGAATCCTCCGGCGGAGAACACGAAGGTGGCCTCCGGGCCGCCGCGGATCAGCAGGAACATGTCGCCGGTCAGCGGGAACCCGGCGATGGTGGAGCCGGTGAGGCTGGCGATCAGCCGAAATTCGGGGATGCTGGGGGTGACGATGGCGGCCACGCGAGCTTCGAGGTGCACGATCGCGGCGTCGTCGGCGGGCAGATCGACGGTGAGCTGACCGATCACCGACACCCGCAGCGGATCCGGCAATTCCACCAGCAGCAGGATCTCGGCGGCCAATAGTCCTGCGGCCCAGGTGATCTCGAGCATCGGTCCGACGATGAGCTGTCCGGGTGCGTCGGGGAACAGCGTGGGCAGGTTCGCGACGATCCGTGGTTCGTCGTCCTGGGCGTCATGGGGGAACAACAACCCGGACAGTGATCCGTCGAGGATCGCCGCGGTCAGCGCGTCGGGGTCGCTGCGCCGGTTGAGCCCGAACACCCCGCCGACCCCGGAGATCGCGAAGCCGAAGCCAACCTGGATGCCCGGCGGCGGGAACCGGCCGCACAGCACGACCACGAACGCGGGCCCGGAGCTGATCACGGCGAACGCGTCGACGCTGAGGGTGCTCAGCTGCAGCATCAGTGCACCAGACCAGGTTTGGTGCACGTCGTCGTGCAACAGGTCTCCGTGCCCGGAGATCGCGGGAAGGTCGACGGTTGCCGAGCCGCCGGTCGGGCCGGTCACTTCGGCGCTCAGCGACACGACCGGGTCCGCGCCGGGCCGGATCTGTAATTCCAGGGCTAGTTCGATGTCGTCGACGGTGACGGTCAGGCCGAGGAGGCTGGCGGTGAGGCTGGCGGTGAGGCCGGGGCTGATGGTCAGCCCGTCGTCGGAGACCGAAGCGTCCTGGTCGAACCCGAACGTGATGGCGGGGCTGTTGTCGTCTGTCACGGCCGGCTGCCTAGGCGCCCAGGGTGAACGTCGGAGAGTGGGGCGGGATGAGCTGCACGTGCGGGTCGTAGTGGACGGGGCTGACGTTGACCGCCGAGGATGCCAAGACGCCCAGCACGCTGTTGCCGAAGTCGAGGTGGGCGTCGAACGGTCCGGCGCCGAGATCGACCTGGTAGAGCGGGTCGGCGCCGTGTAGGGCGATCGCGGCGGTCAGCGCCGGGTTACCGTTCACGGCCAGCAGCGGCGCTGCCGGCAGCTTCCAAGGGGCCCAGCTCAGGGTCGCCTGCGCGCTGGAGGCGGCCGCGCCGGCAGGAAGCAGCGGGGACAGTCCGCTGCCGAAGGCGTACCACCAGGATCCGTTACCAGTCCCGGACAACGTGAGGGTCAGCGCGGCGGACCCGAAGGGCTTGTCGTCGAAGGACTTTGCCAGGTCGATCCGGATGCCCTGCTTGAGATTGCCAGTGCCGCCCTTGCTTTCGCCGAGAGCCAGCCCGACGGTCAGCACCGCGCGGGGGCGGGGTCTGGCCGGGCTTCGCGCCGGGTGAGTAGTTCAGGGCGAGCGTGCGCGCCCATTCGTCGGTGGGTGGTACGACACCCAGCCAGAGTTCGGGGTTGCCGATCTGCTTCTGGATCTGGACCAGCACGAACACCAGCAGTGCCCACCAGTCCGGGTGTCGGAGCGCATCGAGGTCGGGCAGTGGCGTCTGCGGCAACGGGTCACCGGCCTTGGGCAGCTGGTCGAAGAGCTGCCCGATTGAGGAGGGGTCGGTGAGGGCATGGTTGCCCAGTTTGTCGAGGAAGCTGCGCAGCAACCCGGGCAGTGCAGCAGGGTCGGTGGCCACCGCTCCTCCTCACCTTGACACGGCTACCGGGTGTGGGAGCGTCCGGGAATCCCGGCCTGTCGGTGCCACTATCGCTGTACCGCGTTGGTGACCCTACACGGACGCTCGGCGCACGGTATGCGTTGTCGACTAAGCAGACCGCTTATCGCGGCGGGCTGGCGTTCGCGATCAGGAGCTCTTGCTTGCTCTTAATTCTCTTGGCAGCCCGGTACATAACGCTCTGAGCGGCGAAATCCATAGAGTCCCCTGACGACCCCTCGCGCGCCCGCCTCACCCGGTGTTTGGATGACCAGTTTTTGGCGTTGCTCTCAGAAGCTGGGACAACGGCGCCCCGGATCAGATGATCGCCATTGCCCCCGTATCCGGCGGCCATCGGGAACATCCGCACCGCAAGGGCGCAGGGTTGTTCCCCCGCGCTTATACGATCAGAGTCGGCGACGGTCAACGGGACTGCTAGTGCAGGCTCCGGCGTAGCAGGATAGGTGGTATGGCTGATGGCACCGTCGGGCTGACCGATATCGTCACCCGGCTACCCGGTCTGCTGATGGACGCGCCGTTCATCGTGCGTGGCGCGCTGACCGGCTTTCCGGCGCTTCAGTCGGCCAAGACCTCGATCGGCAAGGTCTTCCAGGACCGCGCGGCACGGTACAGCGATTGCGTGTTCATCCGGTTCGATGACCAAACCGTGACCTACCGCCAGGCCAACGAGACCGCCAACCGCTACGCGGCGGTGCTGACCGCCCGGGGCGTCGGGCGTGGCGACGTCGTGGGCATCATGCTGACGAACTCGCCGCGTGCGGTGCTGTCGATGCTCGCGGTGGTGAAACTGGGCGCGATCGCCGGCATGCTCAATCACCACCAGCGCGGCAAGGTGCTCGCGCACAGCGTGGGGCTGTTGAATGCCAAGACTCTGATCGGCGAGGACGACCTGCTCACGGCCGTCGATGAATCCGGCGCGCAGGTCGCCGACGTGGTCACCGTCGACGAACTGGAGCGGCTGGCCGCCGACGCGCCCGCCGACAATCCGGCGGTGACCTCGTCGGTGTTGGCCAGGGACAAGGCCTTCTACATCTTCACGTCGGGCACTACTGGCGCGCCCAAGGCCAGTGTGATGACCCATTACCGGTGGTTGTGGGCCCTAATAGGGTCCGGTGCGTTTGGCATGCGGCTCAAGAGCAGCGACACGCTGTATTGCTGCCTGCCGCTCTACCACAACAACGCGCTCACCGTGGCGGTGTCGGGGGTGCTTAGCGCCGGTGCGACGCTTGCGGTGGGCCGGTCGTTCTCGGCGTCACGGTTCTGGGACGAGGTGATCCGCTACGACGCCACCGCGTTCGTCTACATCGGCGAAATCTGCCGCTACCTGCTCAACCAGCCCGGCATGGACACCGACCGCAAACACCGGGTGCGGGTGATCGCCGGCAACGGGCTGCGGCCCGAGATTTGGGATGAGTTCACCACGCGCTTTAACATTCCGCGGGTATTCGAGTTCTACGGGGCCAGCGAGGGCAACACCGGATTCGTCAACCTCTTCAACATCCCCAAGACCGCTGGCATCTGTCCGACCCCGGTGACGTTCGTCGAATACGACCCCGAAACGAGCGAACCGGTTCGCGACAAGAAGGGGCGGGTGCGCAAGGTGCGCGACGGCCAGCCGGGGCTGTTGCTGAGTAAGGTCACCAACATTCAGCCATTCGACGGCTACACCGACGCCGAGGCGAGCGAGAAGAAGTTGGTGCGCAACGCTTTCCGGGACGGTGACCTGTGGATCAACACCGGTGACCTGATGCGTCCGCAGGGTTGGCGCCACGCCGCGTTCGTCGACCGGCTCGGTGACACGTTCCGGTGGAAGGGTGAGAACGTCGCGACGACCGATGTCGAGGCGGCCGTGTCGGCTGACCCGGCTGTCGAAGCTGTCACCGTCTTCGGCGTGCGGGTGCCTGGCACCGACGGGCGCGCCGGGATGGCCGCCGTGGTGCTGGCAGGCGACAAGGGCTTCGACGGCAAGTCGCTAGCGCAGACGCTCTACGAGCACTTGCCCAGCTACGCGGTGCCGCTATTCGTGCGGGTCGTCGATTCGCTGGAGCAGACCTCGACGTTCAAGAGCAAGAAGGTCGACCTGCGCGATCAGGGCTACGACTCCGACATCGATGATCCGCTGTACGTCCTAAACGGTCGCGAGGAAGGCTATGTCCCCTACTACGACGGGTACCCCGGTGAGGTAGCGGCCGGCGCTCGGCCGACGGGCTGACATCGGCCTAACGAACGCATATCCGGCAAAGGAGAGGATCGATGCAGGACAGCGAGCAGAAGACGTCTCGACTGCCGCAGCAGGCGATGTCGACGACGGGGGGCGGACCGTGCCTGACTCAGGTAATGCCGGTCCGCTGTGGCAGGTGCTGGGACCGTTCACCCGCACCGGTGGTTTTTACGCTCGGTCCTGGGCGGACTATCTGGATCGTCAGCCCGGCGAGCTCGCGGTGGCACGACCCACCCTCGCGCTCGCGGCACAGGCGTTCCGCGACGAAATCGTGCTGCTCGGCTTTCGCCTCCTGCGATCGGCCCCAGACGCGACGCGAGTCGAACGGATCAATCGGGAGGTGATCGCCGCGCTTGAGTTCTATGGCCACAAGGGCTGGCTCGGAAAGCCTGAGAGGTTCTTCGCGGCACCCCCGCCGCTCAGCGACGTCGCCGTCAGGCCCGTCACCGGCCTGGGGCGCACCTATGAGCGCATGTTTTTCGACAGCGAGTATGAGCCCTGTGCGGGCGATCCGGGCCGGGAACGGTGGCTCAGCTACACCTCGAATAACCGGGAGTACGGCGTGATGTTGCGACACCGCGAGCCGCGCCCATGGCTGGTGTGCGTGCACGGCGCGGAGATGGGACGCGCCGCTCTGGACCTCGCGCTATTTCGGGCCTGGCATCTGCACCAGGATCTCGGCCTCAATGTCGTGCTGCCCGTGCTTCCCATGCACGGCCCGCGTGCCCGGGGCCTGCCCAAGGGCGCCGCGTTCCCCAGTGAGGACGTGCTCGACAACGTCCATGGTGTTGCTCAGGCGGTGTGGGACATCAGGCGCCTGCTGTCGTGGATCCGGTCACAGGAGCCCGATTCAATGATCGGGCTGAACGGCATCTCCCTGGGTGGTTACCTCACCTCGCTGGCGGCCAGCCTTGACGATGTTCTCACCTGTGCGATTCTCGGCGTCCCACTGGCGGATCTGCTCGAGCTGGTCGACCGACATGCCAGCGTTAGCCACTACGATCTTCGTCAGATGTTGGAGTTGGCCAAGCCCATCGGCGCGATGATCTCGCCACTTGGGCTGAATCCCCGCGTGCCGATGCAGGGCCGCTTCATCTACGCCGGCATCGCCGACAGGCTGGTGCACCCGCGCGACGAGGCCGCCCGGCTCTGGGAGCATTGGGGCAGACCCGAGATCTGTTGGTATCCAGGGGGTCACACCGGATTCTTCCGCTCGCGGCCGGTGCAGCGATTCATCGACGATGCGCTGGTGAAGTCTGGGCTTGTCGACCCGGCACCGACACGACACAACCCCTGACGCTGCCGGCGATCGGCGCGCGGCTCGATGAACGCCGAAGTCTGCTCAATAGCGTTAAGCCCTTTGTTGGCGAGGCCTTGCTGACCAGTCGTGATCTCGATCTACGCGGCCAGTCAAAGAGTAAATTCAGCGGTTATGGCGATCGACGCTCACGCCGCCCACGTCCTCACCGACGTGGCGAAGTTCTCGTTGCGGATCGGGTCCCATGCCGCCCGCTCTGGAATCGCAGCCGGTGAGCGAATCGGCGCCGACTCGATCCGCACCGGACTGCACCTGAGCGAGAAGGTACTGGCCGCGGGTGTGGAGGTCGGCGAGGAGATCGAGCGGCCCGCGGTGGCCGCGATGCGCGCTGCTGGGATCGAAGTCGAGTCGTTGTACACCGACGACGGCCGCAAGGTTCATTACGACTTCTTCGCCGGAGTGACTCCGGAGATCCTCAATCCTGGCGGCACCTTGCCCGGCGCCAACCAGTGGGATCGACCGATGTCGAAAGCCCATCCGAATCCGGTCATCCTGATGCACGGGACGGCCTGCGGAGCCCAGACCAACTGGGGACTCTACGTGCCGCTGTTGGTGCAGCAAGGGTTCTCGCCGTTCACCATGACGTTTGGGGCAGTCAAGGGCGCGCCCTGGCCATTGTCGGCGCTGGGCGGGATGGCTCCGTTGGAGGATTCGGCCGCTGAGTTCGGCGAGTTCGTCGACAAGGTGCTCGATGCGACCGGTGCCGACAAGGTCGACATGGTGGGCCATTCACAGGGCACCCTGGTTCCGGGCTATTACGCGAAGCTGATGGGCGGCGCCAACAAGATCGCCAAGTACATCTCGCTGGCGCCCCTGTGGCAAGGAACCGAGGTGTTCACCAAAAAGCTCGCCAAGGACTCCATCGTGTTCCGCATCGGCCTGGATGTCGTCCACCATGTGCACCTCGCCTGCGCGGAGCAGATGATACGTGGATCGGAGTTCCTCGCGACGCTGAATTCCGGTGGTAGACCGTATGTGCCGGGCATCCGTTATGTGAACATATCGACTCGTTATGACGAGTTCATCAAGCCTTACACCAGTGGCCAGGTTCCTGGTGGACCCGACGACGACGTGATCAACATCGTCGTGCAGGACACCTGCCACCACGACTTCAGCGACCACCTGGGGATCGCCGGCTCACAGCGGGCGGCCACCATGGTGGTCAACGCTTTGGAAGGCAGCGACGATCCCGCGTGCGGGCCGCGTGAGGTACCGCAAAAAGTGGTGCCGCCGATCTTGGGCTGAACGCACCCGTAGCGGCGTCGCTGGCGATTAGGGCGGGAGGCCAACCCGAAGGTCGTGCAACGAATGCTCGGTCACGCCAGCGCCGCGACGAAGAAGCGCCATTGACGCGACTCCCTGCCGGTGAAGGCCCCCGAGAATGACGGACGGACTTGCTGGCGGGCAACTCTAGCGCAGGTCGCCAGCGGTAAACTCCCCCCGTGGCGAAAGGCGCAAACCCTCGCGAGGCGGTGCTGGCGGCGCCTTCCGCCAAGTCAATGGTTCCGATCGTCAAGGCACTGGCGCCGTTGCGCCGCATTGTCAAGCCCAAGTTCTATGGCATCGAACATGTGCCCAAGGGCGGCGCGCTGCTGGTGGGCAACCACAACTTGTACGGCATGCTCGACTTGACGTTCCTGGCCGCCGAGTTGGTTGAGCGAGGGATTGTAATGCGCGGACTCGCGGACCACGCCCTCTTCCGGATACCTCTTATCCGCGAATTCTTGAAGGCCTGCGGTGTCGTGCCAGCAACCCGAGCCAACATGCGGGAACTCATGCGTCGTGGCGACTTGATCATGGTGTTTCCGGGCGGGACCCGCGAGGTGGTCAAACGCAAAGGCGAACGATATCAGCTGATCTGGGAGAACCGCCTTGGGTTCGCGGTGATGGCGATCGAAGGCCGCTATCCGATCGTGCCGTTTGCCTCACTGGGCATAGAAGATGCGTTGGATATTGTCTTGGATGCCGATAATCGGCTGATGGCTCCGGCGCGAATACTTTTCAAGAAGCTGCTCAATATTGAGCCGTTCCCGATCGTGCGGGGTATCGGGCTGACACCGATACCCCGGCCAGAGCGCCTGTACTTCTGGTTCGGCGAATCGATCCCCACGCTGCAATATGGGGGTCTCGCTGACGAGAACAACGCACGAGAAGTGAAGGCCCGCACGGCCGCTTCGATCGAGGGTGGGCTGAACTTTCTATTCGACGAACGCGAGAAGGACCCGGAGCGGTCGCTGCTCAAACGCCTTAGTCCATGGGGTTCTTAAGGGAACTGATCGGCGAGGGCGAATGGCTTCACTTGGTCCAAGCTTTATCCTCCATACTCCCGTACCAACGCCGCGTGGCGTGCGGGTAGGCGAACATGAGACGCATTCAGGTGCTTTCTTGGCGCCTGGGTTGGGAAAACCGAAAAGCGGAAACCTGACTTGCGATTCCGTTAGAACCGGTTTTTTCGTGCCCCACATAGGCCGAGTCCCGATTTCGCCACCCGGCGTAACGGCAAGGAATCGAGTTGACGGCAAATGACGGCAAGAAGGCGATCTTGATCGCTGTCGGGATCGCAACATCACCGGTGAACTGCGCTTAGGTGGAGCCGCTGTCAGTTTTAGTCTTAGGTGGAGCCCCCTGTCAGGATTGAACTCTTGTGACGAGCCATCGGATGAGCCCGAAAACCCCTCCTAGCAGCGATAGTTCATCACCGCAGATCACTGGAGATGTCTCTAACTGCGGGCAAATTGTGGGCAAGATGTGGGCACGCCGCGCCGATCAATAGGGGTACAGATACGCCCGCCGTTATGTCATCGCCCCGGCCGACGCATTGACGATCCGGCTCAATCCATGGGTCCCAGCGCTGGCTGCGATCCGGGTCGTCGACGCTCTCGGTGGCCAGGCCATGCGGAGGCTTAGGCTTGGTTGGTGGTCTCCCTTGCCGACTCGTTATGGCACCGGAACCGGGTCCTGGCGAAGGCCGCGCTGGAGCACACGTTCGTCCAGGGCATCGCATCGGGAGAGTTGGCCCGGGCTACGTTCGCCTACTACGTGGGACAAGACGCCGCGTTCCTCGAGGCGTTCTGCCGCGCCTACGCCTTGGCTTTGGCGAAGAGCCCGGACCAAGATGGGCTGATCGCGTTCAGGGAGTTACTCGACGCCGCCGCCGACGAGCTTCGCCTTCACCGCGGCTATGCGGACCGCTGGGACGTCGACCTTCACCAAGCGGCAGACCCCGCCACCGCGGCGTATACCAACTTCTTGTTAGCGGTCGCTGCACTGGAGCCGGTTGGCCACATCGCGGCAGCGATGACGCCGTGCCTGCGGCTTTACGCCTACCTAGGCCAGCAGCTGGCCGCTCAGACAAAACCCGACAGTCCCTATCGCGAGTGGGTGATGACCTACTCCAGCCCGCAGTTCGAGGCCCTAGCCCGACGTGTAGAGGGCCTGCTTGACCGCTACGGCGGTGATCACGACCGCCTGGCCGTCCTGTATCACCAGGCGATGGAACTCGAATTGCGGTTCTTCGACGCTGCCGCCCGATGCGAGAGACCATGACTGCGATGCGTTGATGAGCCGCCACACCGCCCGTCTTGAAGTCCCACGGTTCCGGTACACCTATGCGAGCCTCTGCGTGGCCGCCGAGATACGGGCCGCTGGAGATCAGCTGGGTCATGGGCCACGCGAAAGTGACTACGACTCTGGCCGTCTACACGCACCTGTTCAATGACGACCTCGCCGACTCGATGGCCGCACTCGACGCAATGGCCGCGCCGAAGGCAGCCGCCGAGAACGTAGTGCCGCTGCATGGGTGAGACGGCTTATTGCCGCCACCATCGCCGCACCGGGAAGCGTGCACACATCGCCGCAATGATCTTGGAGTCGATCGCAGTGACGATGACGCTGGCAATCAGCCAGAGCAGTCAGCACCATTCAGGAGAACCTTGGGCCAGCAGTGTTCTTTCGATCAAACAGTCCCGGTAACGCCAGGAGATTTGAATGATGGACCCCCTCTTGCGATTAGGGGGCTGCGCACAACCGTGCGCAGCCCCGAAATCGCCAGGAGTGTCCGTTTAACGCCAGCCACGGCCATCGTCGTGACCCCAACCGCCACGGCCATCGTCGTGACCGCCAAAGCCGGGACCACCGTCGTGACAGCGGAACCCGTCCGGGTTGCCTCCCCACCCCGGGTCCCAGAAGTCGCCGGGGCACCATTGCGGGAACGGCCCGGGTTGAGCCTGAGCGACGGTAGCCGCTCCCAAACCGACGAGCCCTAAGCCTGCGGTCATGACGAATGCCGATACTGCAACGCGAGCAATGTTTTTCACGCCCAATTCGTACCATGAGAACCTCTGAGTCCCGGTCTGTCAGGACACTTGGTACCGTTCTGCAACGCAAGGGTGACACGTATGCAGCCGTGCAAGACGCCGACGAATCCCCACTATGTCAGTCCCGGTCGCCGCCACGAGTCCTTCAATTTCCCTTACCGGAGCGGGGAATCGGGGCCGACTTGCGGTAGTGTCTGCTGGTTTGGTGATGTGAGGTCACCGGGTGGGATCGTCGCAGACCCACAGCCAGGTTTCAGGGACGCCCACAGGGCTGTTGGAGTTAAGCCATAGGACATAGTGCGCGAGAAACACATCCTCTGGTCACCTCTCGACGCAACGATCGCCGACTGCCGAAACCAGGAATGGAGTTGGACGCAAGATTTCGTGCCTACCATGACGGGCCAGTTTTCAATGTGTTCCCCGTCGAGGACCGGAGCAATGATTTCCATTGGAGCTACCACGACCCGGTAACCCACGTCGACCGAGC
This sequence comes from uncultured Actinomycetota bacterium, assembly GCA_963743145.1. Classification (GTDB taxonomy): domain Bacteria; phylum Actinomycetota; class Actinomycetes; order Mycobacteriales; family Mycobacteriaceae; genus Mycobacterium. Next base: position 105,828 of record CAVUOR010000004.1, read on the forward strand.
CCACAACAGTCGCTGGCCAGTCGTCTACTTGAAGTTCGACATGAAGCCCGACGCCAACGCAACTGCTCCGGGGGCAAAAACGATTGCGGGAGGCCATGGAGCGACCAGGCGGGCAGCCTGTACTGGTGCAAGGCGGTGTACCACGATGGCCGGGAGGAGTGGCTTTACGAGCCGGGGCCATTCAGGACCCTTCCGTTCAAGAGGTATCTCGAGCACAAGCTCCGGATGATCAACCCCGGCTAGGCGGCATAAAGCCGACCAAGACCCACTCACGTGTGAAAGGCCCCGGCGGGCTACCTCGGTAGGCGCCGGGCTTCTCGCTCTCGAAACTAAAGATCTGGGACTGGGGGCATGGTGGAGGCAGGCATCAGATTCAAGCAGGTCGAGCGGTCCGATTTCCTGGTGTAACAGCCGGAGTCCGAGTTCCCGGAAAACGAGACAGTTGACTTAACGGCATCCGGCAGACGAGGCCGCCCAAGCAACACTGACCGCTCAAAACACGGAGTCGAAGAACCACGGCGTGAGACTCATACACCATGTGCTTGACTAGATTCGCTCGCACCGGACTTCGGGCAACGGTACGATCGGTCAGTCAGCAAGCAGCGGGGGGACACCGGCGATGACCCATATAATCTTGGTAATTTGGCTTTGGAGCGGTGTGATATTCGGACTGATCTGTGCCAGCACCGCGCGGTCGAAGAATCGCAGCCCAATTCCTTTCTTCTTCGTCGGATTTCTACTCGGCCTCCTAGGCCTAATCTTGTGTCTTACAGCACCTGTGGACGCTCCCAAGGGAATGCGGGCTTTTAAGTGCCCCCGATGCAACGCCCAAACAAATGTGCCGAAAGACAGCGCTACCGTCGAGTGTTGGCAGTGCCACCTGGTCGCCGACTCCAGCAACACACCCAGGCGCTAGAGCCGAACTCGTTGGCCGGGCTATCCTCGGACCGGATATGGCCAACTTGTCGGTGGCATTGTGGAATCGGACGTTCTCGGAGGAACGAGACCGCCGAGCCGGCGGGGGGCTAACCCTCAGAAACGCGGACACGTCACTCGCCAAATGCGTGCGGAGCTAGAGGAAACGATAAAGGCCCCAAAGCATGACGACGATCAATAGCGACACGACCAAGCGGGGGCAGAAGCGGTACCGAGTTCGGTACCGCACACTGGACCGCAAGCAGACCGGCAAGCGCGGCTTCCGGACCAAGCGAGAGGCCGAGCAATTCGCGGCCACAGTGGGAGTGGCCAAGCTCCGGGGAGTACAGCACAAACACTGCCAGACACTAAGAGCCCCCTGTCAGGATTGAACTGACGACCGCTCGCTTACAAGGCGAGTGCTCTACCACTGAGCTAAGGAGGCCGGTTTAACCGGTGTCAGCCTAACGGCTCACTCGTCGTCGCGGCCCGAGCTCTCGTGGTCGATAACGCGCTGGGAACGGACCGTCCGCGGCGACGAGCGGCGTTGCGGACGGCGGCCAGGCAGCGGAATCCGCTCGGCGATGTTGCTCAGCGGGTTGACCACCGTGGTCAGCGACATGACGGCATCCTGCAGCATGCCGATGGCCGGCTCCAGTGCCTCCATCCCGGGAGCTAGCCGGCTCAGCGTGTCGGCGACGTCGGCGAGTTGCTCCAGCGGTCCGTGTCGCGCGGTCAGCTTGTCGACCAGACCGCCCTCGGCGAGCAAACGATCCACCAGCCCCTCCTCGGCGAGCAGCCGCTCGATCAGCCCGTCGTCGGCGACCAGCTGATCCACCAGCCCACCGGGCTGCAGCGCGCGTTCCAGCCCACCGCCCTCGGCGGTAAGTCGGTCGATCACCCCGCCTTCCTGGGTCAGCAGGTCGACCACCCCACCCGGACGCAGCAGCCGATCGATCGGCCCGTCGGTGGCAAGGGCGCGCCCCAGCGGCGCGTCGTCGTCCAGCAACCGGGCCAGCCGGTTGGCTCGGGTGATGGCGTCGTCGATGCCCAGCATGTGCACGACCGCATTGGACCCGCTCGGCGTGCCCGCTTCACCCAGCGTTCGGTGCGCCAGACCCAGCGCCGAGGCCGCAACGCTGAGGCCCGCGTCGGCGGCTGCGAGTCCGATTCGCGCCGGCGCGGTGGCGACGGTGGCCAGGCTTTTACCGAGGTTCATCCCTTGAGTTTATGCAGGCCGGGCGCACTGCGTCGGGTTCTCGGTTCTCCGGTTCGCACCGAACTCACAGCAATAACACGGCTTCTCTGGAGGGTTCCCTTAGTTAAATACGAGGGAATGAGACCCATGACATCGGCAACGGCAGCAGAGACCACTCCGGAGGCGCGGGTACTCGTCGTCGACGACGAGGACAACATCGTCGAACTCCTGTCGGTCAGCCTGAAATTCCAGGGCTTCGAGGTGCACACCGCCACCACCGGGTCGGCGGCGCTGGATTTGGCCCGCGAAGTCAAGCCGGACGCGGTGATCCTGGACGTGATGATGCCCGGGATGGACGGCTTCGGGGTGTTGCGGCGGCTACGTGCCGACGGCATCGACGCGCCAGCGCTGTTTCTCACCGCCCGTGATTCGCTGCAGGACAAGGTCGCCGGCCTGACGCTCGGCGGCGACGACTACGTCACCAAGCCGTTCAGCCTTGAAGAGGTGGTCGCTCGGTTGCGAGTTATCCTGCGGCGCACCGGCAAAGGTATTACCGAGCAACGCAACGCCCGGTTGACGTTCGCCGACATTGAACTCGACGAGGACACCCACGAAGTGTGGAAGGCCGGCGAGCCGGTGTCGTTGTCCCCCACGGAGTTCACACTGCTGCGCTACTTTGTGATCAACGCCGGCACGGTGTTGAGCAAGCCGAAAATCCTGGACCATGTCTGGCGCTACGACTTCGGCGGTGACGTCAACGTCGTCGAGTCTTACGTGTCCTATCTGCGCCGCAAGATCGACACCGGCGAGAAGCGGCTGCTGCACACCCTGCGCGGGGTGGGCTACGTGCTGCGGGAGTCGCGATGAGAGCCAGCGCGGTTGCGCAGTCACGTAGCGCACCGTAGGCGAAGAATAACGGGATGGCGAGACAACTTCGGGTCGCGCTGCCGCTCCGCGTGGGCTCTTGTCGCTGCTCTCATGCTGCTCGCGGCATGCGGACTGACTGCCTCCGGGATCGCGGTCACCGAGATCCTGCGACACAGCCTGATCAAGCGGGTGGACCAGACGCTGGAGGAGGCATCGCGCGGTTGGGCGCAGGCACCGCGGGCGTTACTCCCGGTACGCCGCGTGCCGACCTTCGACCGCCCGCCGTCGAACTTCTACGTTCGCTACATCTCCGCGGATGGGCGCACCAAGACGGTTGTCAACGATAGCAACGCAGAACCGGTGTTGCCCCGCAACGACGACGTCGGCCCCGAACCCGTCACGGTCGGATCGGTCGACAAATCGGGCGTGCAATGGCGGGTGGTGTCGGTGCACGGACCGACGGGTCGATTGGTCACCGTCGCTTATGACCTTTCTGGCATCCAACAAACGGTCCGGTCCCTGATCTGGTTGCAACTCGGCATCGGTGCGGCGGTGTTGCTGATCTACGGCCTGGCCGGGTCTTGGGTGGTGCACCGAAGCCTGCGGCCGCTGACGGAGGTCGAACAGACCGCTGCGGCGATCGCCGCCGGCCAGCTGGATCGCCGTGTCCCCGAACGGGATCCGCGAACTGAGGTGGGTCGGCTCTCGTCGGCGTTGAACGGGATGCTCGCGCAGATCCAGCAGGCGCTGGCGTCTTCGGAATCCTCGGCGGAGAAGGCACGTACGTCGGCGGAACGGATGCGACGGTTCATCACCGACGCGAGCCATGAATTGCGTACCCCGCTGACCACCATTCGTGGCTTCGCGGAGTTGTATCGCCAAGGGGCCGCCCGCGACATGGAGATGCTGATGTCGCGCATTGAGAGCGAATCGCATCGGATGGGTCTGCTGGTCGATGATCTGCTGCTGCTGGCCCGGCTGGACACGCAGCGCCCGATCGAGCAGAACCGGGTAGACCTGCTGGCGCTGGCCACTGATGCCGTGCACGACGCGCAGGCGATCGCGCCGAAGCGGAAGATCACCATGGAGGTGTTCGACGGTCCAGGCACCCCTGAGGTGCTCGGCGACGAGCCCCGGCTGCGTCAGGTGCTTGGCAACCTGGTCACCAACGCGCTGCAGCACACGCCGGAAACCGCTGACATCACGGTGCGGGTCGGCACCGAGGGCGACGACGCGATTCTGGAGGTCGTCGACCAAGGACCCGGCATGAGCCAGGAGGATGCGCTGCGCATCTTCGAACGGTTCTATCGCACTGACTCGTCACGCGCGCGGAGCAGCGGCGGCACCGGCCTGGGACTGTCGATCGTCGACTCGCTGGTCCTGGCCCACGGTGGCATTGTCACCGTGACCACGGCACCTGGCCAGGGCTGCCGCTTCTATGTCAGCCTGCCTCGCATCGCCGACGCGCCGGCCCATGTCGGTTGGGGCCCAGATCGGGGTTTGACTCGCCCGGCGCGCAGAGTCGGGCAATCAAGCCGAATGGCTTCCCGAAGCCAAAGTTAGGGCTCAGGCCAGCTCGGCGAGGGCCGCCTTGATCTTCGCCTGTGCTTCGTCGAGGGATTGTGGAGAGGGGTTGCGATCGACGTTGGCGAAGCCGAAATCGCTGAGGCTGCGCGTCGGAAACACATGGACGTGCAGGTGCGGAACCTCGAGCCCGGCGATGATCACACCGGCACGATCGGCGTCGAACGCCCGGCAGACGGCCTTACCGATCAACTGGGCCACCGCCATAATCCGGGCGAAGACGGGTTCGTCGATGTTCTGCCATTGATCGATCTCTGCTCGCGGCACCACTAGGGTGTGCCCCTGCGTCATCGGCTCGATGGTCAAGAACGCGACGACCTCGTCGTCCTCGTACACGAACCGGCCCGGCAGTTCGCCGTTGATGATCTTGGTGAAGATGGTCGCCATGCGCTCCAGCATATGAGTCGCCGCCGGCCGACCACTGTCGGTGCGCCATCTCCCGCACTTTGCTGTTACGGACAGCCCGCGAGGACTATCGTCGAACCTTAGCTGGTGCCAATGCCGACGGGTTGACGGCGCCACCGCGCGATCAACCCTCGCCGACGTGCAGGGAGGTGACATGCTAGCTGTCACAACGTTTCTCAGCAGCCCAGAGTCTGTGGGGCTGTGGAGTGTGATTGCGGAGCGATCCTCGATCCGGTTCGAGAACAAGACGTTGTGGGGCGCGATGAAGGTCCGCGGCGCCTTCACCGAGTTCAGCGGCGACGGGCAAATTCAGGACGCTCGAACTGTATCCGGCCGAATCGAGGTCAAGGCCGCCTCGGTGAACACCGGACTGGGTAAACGCGACGAGGACCTACGGTCGCCAGGATTCTTCGATGTGGAGAAGTACCCGAACATCACCGTTGCGGTGAGCGGCGGTGAGCCCACCGGTGGCGACACTGTCCGCCTGAACGCCGATCTCACCGCCAAGGGCATCACCGCGCCGCTGCCACTTCAGGCGCACGTCGAGGTTCTCGACGACGGCGCGGTGCGGCTGACCACCCAGACGACGGTCGCCCGCAAGCGGTTCGCCGTGGAAGGGAACATGTTCGGCATGGTGGGCGCCAAGACGACACTGAAGGTCAGCCTGGTGTTCCATCACCAGACTGGCTAGTCCCGAGGCGAGCGAGCTAGGCGGCGCCGCTGTCGATCAATGCCGAAACTTCTGCCACCGACCACGGTGGTGAATCGTGGTGGTCCCGGTAGCCGATCAGCACGGGTGTGGGCCGCGGGAATCGGCCGATGAAACCGCCAGAAGCAACGAAGATTTCGCCGGTCAGCTGCGCGGAGAGATCACTGGCCAGATAGACATAGCTGGACGCGACGTAGTCTGGTGACGCGACGTCCAGCGATCCCTGCATCGAGGCTTCGTCCAGCAGCCCCCGCCGGTTCAGGTCGGCAATGTGGGAGACATAGTCCGGCCCGGTGGACAACCGCGTCTTGGCACCAGGGCACACCACATTGGCACGCACGCCGTGCTCCTTGAGCTCTGCGGCAATCGCCATCGTCAAACTGTTGACCGCACCCTTGCCCGCCGGATAGCCGGTGCCGCCGTAGTCACCGAGAAACGCGAACGAGCTGGTGTTGATGATGCTGCCGCCGCCCTGCGCGACCATCTTCGGTGCGGCCGCGCGGCAGGTGGCAAACACCGTGCCCAGGTGCGCGTCGAGCAGCTCCGCGAACTGCGCCGGACTGATGTCGAGGATCGATGAGCCCGCAGGTTCCGCGATGCCAGCGCAGTTCACCAGGATGTGGATGCCACCAAATTCGTCAATACATCTGTCCACCAACGAATCCGCCGTCGGCGGATCAGACGGCGAACCCGGCTCGGCCACCGCGCGTCCGCCGCCGGCGATGATCCCGTCGACGGTGGCTTGTGCCGCGTCGCCGTCTCGGCCGTTGACCACTACGCCGGCACCGTGCTGCGCCAACAAGGCCGCAACGGCCGCACCGATTCCCCGCGAGCCGCCGACCACGACGGCGCCGCGGCCGGCCAGCAGCGGGCTCACTCGTCGGTGCCGAATTTCATCGCGTCGAGGTTCCAATAGCCCCGCATATTCGTGATCAGCCCGGCGTCGTTGACTCGGTAGGTGAATACGCCGCGCACCTCACTGGTGATTCCGTTGTCAAACTTGCTGCGCAGCACCAGGATATGCGCGATCTCGTTGAGGTCGCTGGACGGAAAGGTCTCCTCGCAGGTGATCCTGAGCTGGTTGGCGGCGATGTTGGTGTCGTAGAACCCGGCGACCCCGTCCTTGCCCCGCACGCCGGTGCCGTCAGGGTTGGTGACGGATTTGCCGATCGGGTCCTCGACGATTACATCGTCGGCCATCAACGCCAGCCAGCCCTCCCGATCGTGGGCCTGCACGCACCGCCATGACGACTGTGAGGCGGCCAGCGCCGGTGACTGTTGAACGGTTTCCTGGGACATGTTTACTCCAATCATTAAATGGCACAGGCGGCACGGGCGACGAAATAGTCGCGGGCGCGCTGCGACGGCAGCCGGTCGGGCGTGCCGTACATCGTCTCCATGGGAGACATCACCAGCCGATTGCGCACCGTCATACCGCCGATTCGACCCGGCCGCAACAGATGCCGGAAGCTGGTCACCCAGGACCGCGCCTAATTACCGGTGGCTAGCGGTCGGCGTCGGTGTAGCGGATGACGCCGCGAATGTTCTTGCCGTCCAGCATGTCCTGGTAGCCGTCGTTGATCTGTTCGAGCTTGGTACTGACGGGTCACCATGTCGTCGAGGTTGAGCTTGCCGGCCTTGTACATCGACAACAGCTGCGGGATGTCGTACTGCGGGTTGCCGCCACCGAAGATGGTGCCCTGCAGGTTCTTCTGCATCAGGGTCAACATTGCCAGGTTCAACGTCACTTGGTTGTCCACCAGGCTGCCGATCGCAGTCAGCACGCAGGTGCCACCCTTTTGGGTCAGGAGCAGGTAGTTGTCGACGTCGGCGCCGTGTAGCTCACCGACGGTCACGATGACCTTGTGGGCCATCAGGCCGTAGGTCACCTCCATCATGCCCGCCATTGCGGCGAAGATGTCGGGGTAGACGTGGGTAGCACCGAATTTGAGCGCCTGATCCCGCTTCCACTCCACCGGGTCGATGGCGAAGATGTAACGCGCACCGGCGGCGACCGCTCCCTGCAACGCCGACATGCCGACGCCTCCGACGCCGACAATGGCGACGTCTTCGCCCGGCCGGACGTCAGCGGTGCGGACGGCCGAGCCGTACCCGGTGGTGACGCCGCAGCCGACCAAGGCGGCCACCTCGAACGGGATGGACGGATCGATCTTCACCACTGAGCTGCGGTGTACGACCATGTACGGCGAGAACGTCCCCAGCAGCGTCATCGGGAACACGTCCTGGCCCCGGGCCTGGATGCGGAAGGTGCCGTCGCTCACCGCAGCTCCGTTCAGCAGGCCAGCGCCCAGATCGCAGAGGTTGCGCATGCCGGCCTGACAGGTCGGACAGCTACCGCAGGACGGGATGAACGACAACACGACGTGATCGCCCGCCGCGATGTCCTCGACGCCCGGACCGACCTCGGTGACGATGCCCGCACCCTCGTGACCGCCGAGAACGGGGAAGCCTGCCATCGGGATGCCGCCAGTCACCAGGTGGTGGTCGGAGTGGCACATCCCGGCCGCTTCCATCTGGATCTTGACTTCATGCGCTTGTGGGTCGCCGATCTCGATTTCCTCGATCGACCATGGCTGGTTGAACTCCCAGATCAGCGCGCCCTTTGTTTTCATGAAAGACCTCCATACGCATGCCCTGACCCGGGTGCCGGTGAAAGGGCCCGGCCTGGGCCGGTCGGCAATTTAGAACGTGTTCTCATTCGCAGCCCATTATGACCTGCGTCACCATGCGGTACACAACCGGGGAGTGTCAACCCTGGCGCGGGCATCACCAGATAGGTACCGGCGCCTGGCCCAGTGGGTAGTAACCGGGCAGTTTCTCGCCGGCCAGGCTGCGTTGGATCCGGTTCTGCATGCCGGTGCTCAGATCGCCGGACTCGATGAGGTTCGCGAACATCTTCGCGACATGACCGAAGTCGAAGAAGTCACGCTGCCATTCGATGAGCCCGTCGTTGTTGAGACGAAACCAGCTGCCGCCGATGCCGTAGATCTCGTCCTGGCTGCCGTCGGTCTTGTTGACGATCTGCTTCCAGAAGCCGACGATCTCGCCCTGCTTGTCGTCGATCAGTACCTTTTGGTACTCGTACACCCAGTTCTCCAAGCCTTCCATCTCCAAGCCCAGCGCCACGTCACGAATCTCGTCGACGCCGACGCACATCACGTCTTCCTTCGGGCCGATGTTCCAGCCATAGGTGGCCTCTGGAGCGTAGAAGTCGGCCAGCGGCTTCCAATCGCCGGCTTTTTCGCAGTCTTTGTTGGCTTGCAGCCAGCGGCCAACCCACTCTTCGAGCTCTGAGCGTTGAAAAGACGGCTTAGATGACATTGGACTCAGTTCTCTTTCTCTTTGATGAATAGTGCTTGGGTGGGGCACATTTCGACTGCCCGCTCAACTTCGTCGCGGGCTTCCTCGGGCGGCTCGGCGTCGAGTATTTCGACCTTGCCGCGCTTGGGCACCCGGAAGTAGTCGGGCGCCTCCAGCTCGCACATCGCATGACCTTGGCACAGGTCCAAGTCGGCGTGCACCCGGTAGCCCATCGTCACTCCCCGTTACGGCGGCGGTAGCGCGCTTTGGCGGGTTGGGCCAGCTGCACCACCATCTTGGAATGGTCGTTGCGGTAGCTATCGGCCGGCTGTGCCATCTCAAACGCGTACTCGCGCAACAGCACCGAAAAGATCGCTTTGATCTGCATGGTGGCGAAAGCGGCACCGACGCAGCGGTGCCGCCCGGCGCCGAACGGGATCCACGTCCACCGGTTTGCGATGTCGGCTTGTTCGGGCTTGTTGTAGCGGTCGGGATTGAATGCATGGGGGTCGGGAAAGTCCTCGGGTATCCGGTTGGAGATCGCCGGGGACGCGGCGACGAAATCACCGTTGTGGATCGGAAAACCTTCGACCTCGAACTCGCCTTTGGCGACGCGCATCAGGATGATCAACGGCGGGTGCAGGCGCAGGGTTTCCTTGACCACGTTGTCCAGCTTCGGAATCTGGCGCAGCGCATGGAAACTGACTTCCTGGCCGTCGGAGTACAGGTCCTCGAGTTCGGCGAGTACCTCGGCGTAGACGTCCGGGTGGCGGATCAGCTCGATCAATGTCCAGGCCGACGTACCGGAGCTGGTGTGGTGGCCGGCGAACATCAGTGAGATGAACATGCCGGTGACCTCGTCGGCGGAGAACCGCGGATTGCCGTCGTCGTCCTTGATCGAGACCAGCACGTCGAGCATGTCGCGGTCGCTCTTGTCCGCCGGCGGATTGGCGATCCGCTGGTGCATGATCTCTTGAACCAGCGCCACCAGGTCTTTGCGGGCTTGGTCGCGGCGCTGGAAGCTCTCGATCGGCAGGTAGGCGTCGACGTAGCAGAGCGGGTCGGTGCCGCGCTCCAGTTCGTGGTAGTAGTGCGCGAACCGGGAGTCGAGCTGGTTGCGGAATTTCAGCCCGATCAGGCAGGCCGTGGAGGTGTAGATCGTCAACTCGGCGAAGAAGTCGAGCAGGTCGATCTCGCCTTCCTCGCCCCAGTCGGCGATCATTCGCTTCACTTCGCCCTCGATGGTGGCGGCGTGTCCTTTCATCTGCTCACCGCGCAGCGCCGAGTTGTGCAGCATCTCCTTGCGCCGCTCGGTGCTGGCGTCGAACACCACGCCCTTGCCGAAGATGGGCGTCATGAACGGATACGCTTCGGCCTGGTCGAGATCCTCGTCAGCGGAACGAAAGAAGAATTCGTTGGCACCGGCACCGGACAGCAGGATGACGTGCTTGTCCGCCAATTGGAACCAGCCCACGTCTCCGCATTCGTCGCGGGTGCGTTGCATCAGGCCGATCGGGTCGGTCCGGAACTCCTCGAGATGACCATGTTCGTCTTCGCCGCCGGAAACCCGCGGCACGATGGCGGTTGTCATGAATCCAATGCCTTTTCATCCAGTTTGAGTTGCTGGCGTTCTTTCGTGGTGGTCAGCGGTGCTTCGGGCTGAAGCTCCATGTTGACCACGAAGCCGCCCCTGGGCGTTTCCGCGACGAACGTGATCGCACGGGCGAGATCGCTGGCCCGCAGGAAGTAGTCGTGCCGCGCCTGGCCCCACTTGGCCCAGTCCTCCAACGCCGGGCCGATCGACTCGGCCGGCAGACTCCAACCCATCGCGGTCTTCGTCGGGCCCGGGTGCACGATCGACGCGCGCACGCCGGTGCCCTCCAGCTCCATCTGCAGGTTGGTGACCATCGCGACTAGCGCGGCCTTTGCCGCGCCATAGGCACCCATGTGGGGGCGTTGGCGCAGCGCGACATCGGAGCCCACAAAAATGAGGTCGCCACGCTGACGCTCGACCATGCCCGGGAGCACGGCGGTAGTCAACCGATTGGCCCCGATCAGGTGGATCTGGATCTGCGATTCGAAAGTAGCGGTATCGATTTCGTGCAGTCGTCCAAAATAGGTGTCACCAGCGCCGGTGACCAGGACTTCGATGTCGCCGAGCTGCTCGGTGGCCTGGTGCACAAATCCCTTCACCGATTCGGCGTCGGTAACGTCGAGCGGCAGCGCGATCGCCTCGCCCCCCTCAGCGCGGATAGCTTCGACGATCTCCTGGCACTTCTCCACCCGCCGCGCGCCCAATGCCACCGGAAAGCCGTGGGCGGCAAGGTCGACGGCGGTGGCCGCTCCGATGCCTGACGATGCGCCGGCGACGATCGCCGGCCTGCGGGCCGGATGTGGTTCGAAGCGAGGCATTTACGAGACCTCCACGGTCATCGGTAGGTGGGCGAACCCGCGGACATTGCTGGAATGGACGCGGACAGCGTTGGCCTCGTCGACCTGATATCCGCGGATTCGTTTGAACAGCTCGGTGAGCGCCACCCGGGCCTCCATCCGGGCCAGGTGGGCACCCAGGCAGAAGTGCGCGCCGCTGCCGAAACTGAGTAGTTTGGAACCGATTTCGCGACCGATGACGTAGTCGTCGGGATCGTCGAACACCCGTTCATCGCGGTGACCCGAACCGGGCAGCAGCAACAGGACGTCGCCCTCGGGGATCGTCGTGTCGTAGAGGGTGAGCTCGCCGGAAACGGTGCGGGCCAGGATCTGGCTGGACGTGTCGTAGCGCAGCGTCTCCTCGACCCACAGTGGCACCTGCGACAGGTCTTGGTAGACCTGGGTGAGCTGATCAGGGTTCTTGTGACCCCAAAATGCGGCATTGGCAAGGAGTTTGGTGGTGGTCTCGTTGCCCGCGATCACCATCAGGAACATGAATCCGAGGATCTCCTCGTCGGTGAGCCGGTCGCCGTCGATTTCGGCTTCCAGCAACGCCGAGGTCAGATCGTCGCTGGCCTTCTTGCGGCGATCAGCGATCATCTGCTGGTAGTACACGATGAGGTTGAGCGACGCCTCGATCGCCGATGCCGGCACGTCGTTGACGCCGTCCTCGCGGTGCATGACCCCGTCGGCCATCGCGCGGATACCGTCGCGGTCTTCCACCGGCACGCCCATCAGCTCGGAGATGACATCCATCGGGAGCTTGCCGGCGAATTCCGCGACGTAGTCGACGGTTGCCGAGCCGGCCTTCTCCAGCATGGTGTCGAGGTGCTGAACGGCGAGCTCGGTGACCCGCGGCTCGAGTTCCCGGATCCGACGTGGCGTGAAGCCCTTGGACACCAGCGTGCGCAGTCGCAGATGGGCGGGATCGTCCATGGCCAGAAACGACATCGTCTTCGACGCGTGCGGTCCGCGCGACACCGGGTCTAGCGAGACGCCGTCGCGGTTGGACAGCGTGGTGCTGTTGCGAAAACCCTGGTGCACGTCGCGGTGTCGCGATAAGGCCCAGAAGCCGAGTTCCTCGTTGTGGTAGAGCGGGGCTTCGTCCCGCAGCCGCCGGTAGTACGGGTAGGGATCCTCGTGGAAGTCGTAGTCGTAAGGATCTAGGACTGGGTGCGGTGGCTTGTCGATCTGAACGCTCATTGGTGGTCTGCCCTCGGCAAAATGAGGCCGACCGCATAGCCGAGCCGGTCAGCGATCTGGTGATACGTGTAGGCGCCGCTGGCAGCGTTGACCAGCGCGCCGAAGAACGTCATCTCGAGCACGGACACCGTGCGTGGATCGGCGTCGGGCCCGATGGCCGAGGTGATGCGGCGGTGGATCTCTGCGCCGATGCGGTCGCGCACGGCCCCAACCGCGGGATCTCCGCCTCCGCCGAGCAGCGCCGTCGTGCACGCCGCGGCGACTTCGGGCTCGTCGGCGACCACCAGCGCCAAATGCCGCAGAGCCTTGTCGACCCGCGTCGGCATGGGTTCGTTGACGTCGGTGAAGTAGGGGACTCGTCGTACCAGGTCCAGGTAGACCTCGGCGATCAGGTGGTTCTTCGACGAGAAGTAGGTGTAGGCGGTCGCCGGGGCCACCTTGGCGCGGGCAGCGACTGCGCGCACGGTCAGGTCGGCGTACGACTTCTCCCGCAGGAGCTCGACCCCTGCGGTGAGTACTTTTCGGAAGGTCTCTTCCTGACGACGGTTGCGTGGCACGTCCCCGACCGGGCCACCGGCCGCGGAAGTGATCGCGACCACGGGATCGCTGGACACATGTCCAAGTTATCTGATGGATCCGATGCGAGGCAAGACCGGGCGCCAAAATCACAGTTAATCAGTGCTTTTACCGGCTCTAAGTGTTGCCAATTCGGACTCACCCTTGCACTTTGATGGACTTCGCAGCTATGGTTCGACTTGAATTATTCCGGACATGTGTCCATCATTATCGGGCGCGGAGGCGAAGATGGCATTGCTGGCCGAGGGCGTAAGCGCGCTACTCATCGACGGCAAGCTCACAACCGGTGGCGGGGGGACCTTTCCCACTATCAACCCGGCTACCGAGGAAGTGTTAGGAGTCGCTGCCGACGCCGACGCCGAGGACATGGGTCGCGCGATCGAGGCGGCGCGGCACGCCTTCGACGAGACGGACTGGTCGCGCAACACCGAACTGCGGGTGCGCTGTGTTCGGCAGTTGCGTGAGGCGATGCTGCAGCACCTCGAAGAGCTGCGGGACTTGACCATCGCCGAAGTCGGCGCGCCGCGGATGCTCACGGGCATCGCACAGCTGGAAGTCCCAGTCAACGATCTGGCGTTTGCGGCGGATACAGCCGAATCGTACGTCTATAACCAGGATCTCGGCGAGGCGTCGCCGATGGGTATCCCGACCCGGCGCACGGTCGCGCGCGAGGCTGTCGGTGTGGTCGGCGCCATCACCCCGTGGAACTTTCCTCACCAGATCAACCTCGCCAAGATCGGGCCCGCGCTGGCCGCGGGGAACACCGTCGTGTTGAAGCCCGCCCCTGACACCCCCTGGTGCGCGGCCGTGCTCGGGGAGCTCGTCACCGAACACACCGACTTTCCGCCCGGCGTCATCAACATCGTCACCTCTAGCGATCACGGCGTCGGGGCGTTGTTGGCCAAAGACCCTCGGGTGGACATGATTTCGTTCACCGGTTCGACGGCGACCGGCCGCAGTGTGATGGCCGACGGAGCCGCGACGATCAAGAAGGTCTTCCTCGAGCTAGGCGGCAAGTCAGCGTTCGTCGTCCTTGATGACGCCGACTTGGGTGGTGCAGTCGGAGTGGCGGGGTTCTCCGTGTGCATGCACGCCGGCCAAGGATGCGCAATCACCACCCGGCTGGTGGTGCCGCGGGCGCGTTACGAGGAGGCCGTCTCGATCGCGGCCGCGACGATGGGCGGGATCAAGCCCGGCGACCCCACCGACCCCAGAACCATTTGCGGGCCACTGATCTCGGCTCGACAGCGCGATCGGGTACAGGGCTATCTCGACTCGGCAACCGCAGCGGGCGGGACGTTTGCCTGCGGCGGGGGCCGACCGGCTGACCGCAACGTCGGTTTCTTCATCGAGCCCACCGTGATCGCGGGGCTGGGCAACGACGCTCGCTGCGCGCGCGAGGAGATCTTTGGCCCGGTCCTGACGGTGATTCCACACGACGGCGACGACGACGCCGTGCGTATTGCCAACGACTCGCCATACGGCTTGTCGGGCACCGTGTTTGGCACCGACCCGGACAGGGCGGCCAGTGTTGCCGCGCGGGTCCGAGCGGGCACGATCAATGTCAACGGCGGCGTCTGGTACTCCGCGGATGCGCCGTTCGGTGGCTACAAACAGTCCGGCAACGGACGCGAGATGGGTCTGGCCGGCTTCGAGGAGTACCTGGAAGTCAAAACCATTGCGACAGCCGTTACATAACCGTGCCGAGTGTGTGCTTATCACACGCCGCAGCGCGAAAACCGCGCCATAAGCCCACACTCGACGGAAAGGGATACATGCGATTCGAGAACAAGGTCGCCATCGTCACCGGGTCGGGCGGCGGGATCGGCCAGGCCTACGCCGAGGCGCTGGCCCGTGAGGGCGCGGCGGTTGTGGTGGCAGACATCAACGCGGAGGCAGCCGAAGCGGTCGCCAAGCAGATCGCTGCCGACGGTGGCACGGCCGTCAGCGTTCCAGTCGACGTCTCCGACCCGGCATCGGCCAAGGAGATGGCCGACCGCACGCTGGCCGAGTTCGGCGGCATCGACTATTTGGTCAACAATGCCGCGATTTTCGGGGGCATGAGGCTGGATTTTCTGCTCACCATCGATCCCGAGTACTACAAAAGATTCATGAGCGTCAACCTCGACGGTGCGCTGTGGTGCACGCGGGCGGTCTACAAGAAGATGGCCAAGCGCGGCGGCGGCGCGATCGTCAACCAGTCGTCGACCGCCGCCTGGCTCTACGCTAACTACTACGGCCTGGCGAAGGTGGGTATCAACGGCCTGACCCAACAACTCTCCCGCGAATTGGGTGGCCAGAACATCCGGATCAACGCGATCGCGCCCGGACCCATCGACACGGAGGCCAACCGGACCACCACGCCTGCGGAGATGGTTGCCGATATCGTCAAGGGCCTTCCGTTGTCGCGGATGGGCACTCCAGCGGATTTGGTCGGGATGTGCCTGTTCTTGTTGTCCGACGATGCTTCGTGGATTACCGGACAGATTTTCAATGTGGATGGCGGACAGGTGATTCGGTCATGACTGATGATGTGAAGCTCGGCTATATCGGGCTGGGCAATATGGGCGCGCCGATGGCTAAGCGATTGGTCGGTTGGCCCGGCGGTCTAACCGTGTACGACATCAGGACCGAGGCGATGACGCCGCTGGTCGAGGCCGGCGCGATCCTGGCCGACAGCGTGGCCGACGTTGCCACCGCCGACATCATCAGCGTTACCGTCCTGGACGACGCTCAGGTGCGGGAAGTCGTCGGCGAACTGGCCGCCAAAGCAAAGCCAGGCACCATCATCGCGATCCACTCGACAATCAGCGATACCACCGCCGTCGAGCTAGCCGACACCCTGAGACAGCAGGACATTCATATCGTCGATGCCCCGGTCAGTGGCGGCGCCGGTGCCGCTGAAAAGGGTGAACTCGCTACCATGGTGGGCGCCGAGCGCCCGGTGTACGAGCGGATCAAGCCGGCTTTCAAACAGTGGGCGTCGATGGTCATCCATGCCGGGGAGCCAGGCGCAGGAACACGAATGAAGCTGGCCCGCAATATGTTAACGTTCACCTCCTATGCTGCGGCCTGCGAAGCCTTGAAGCTTGCCGAAGCAGCTGGGCTGGATCTTCAGGCGCTGGGCCGCGTGGTGCGCCACACCGACGCGCTGACCAGCGGACCGGGGGCGATCATGGTTCGCGACGATATGAAAGACCTTGAACCGGAGCATTTCCTGTACCAGCCGTTCCTCCACACGCGAGGCCTCGGCGAAAAGGATTTGAGCCTGGCGCTGGCGTTGGGCGAGGCGGTATCGGTCGACTTGCCGCTGGCCCAGGTGGCATACCAACGGCTGGCGGCCGGCCTCGGCGTGCCGCATACCGGGTCGGACTGATGGGAGACACCATGGATGAACTTCGCCGCAAAGGCCTCGAGAAGATGAACGAGGTCTACGGCTGGGAGATGCCCAACATCGAGGGCGACGCGTACTTCGACCTGACCGTCGATCACCTGTTCGGCAGTATCTGGACCCGACCGGGATTGTCGATGCGCGACAAGCGCATCATGACGCTGACCGCGGTGACCGCCGTCGGAAACCGCGACCTGGCCGAGATCCAAATCAACGCCGCGCTGCTCAACGGGGAACTCAGCGAGACCGAACTGAAGGAGATGGCCGTCTTCCTCACCCACTATCTTGGGTTCCCACTGGGTTCGGCGCTCAACGGCGCGGTCGACACCGTCGTGGCAAAGCGCAAGAAGGCTGCAGCGAAGGGCGTCGGAGAAGACAAGAAAGCCAACGTCACCGACGCGTTGAAGATGCACTCGGGTAATACCCTCGACTAGCCCGCTAGAGTGACGTTTCGTGCGCGTCCTGGTGATCGGTTCCGGTGCCCGCGAACATGCCTTGCTGCTGGCACTGCGCGACGATCCCCAGGTCGAGACGCTGGCTATCGCACCCGGCAACGCCGGCACCGCGTTGATAGCTGACCAGCATCAGGTTGACATCACTTCTGGCGATGACATCGTCGCTCTGGCCCACCGGCTCCGGTCCGACCTGGTGGTCATCGGTCCCGAGGTCCCACTGGTGCTTGGGGTGGCCGACGCCGTGCGCGAGGCCGGCATTGCGTGCTTCGGACCCAGCAAGGCGGCGGCCCGCATCGAAGGCTCCAAGGCATTTGCCAAAGACGTGATGGCGGCGGCCGGTGTCCGCACCGCGTCGAGTGAGATCGTGGACAGCCCGGCTCGTTTGGATGCCGCCCTGGACCGGTTCGGACCGGCCGCCGGCGAGCCTGCCTGGGTGGTGAAAGACGACCGGCTTGCGGCCGGGAAAGGCGTGGTGGTGACGCCGGACCGCGACGTCGCACGTGCTCACGCCGCGAGCCTGCTCGAGTCCGGACATCCGGTGCTGTTGGAGTCCTATCTGGACGGTCCTGAGGTGTCACTGTTCTGCGTCGTCGACGGCCACACCGTGGTGCCGCTGCTAGCAGCGCAGGATTTCAAGCGGGTCGGCGACGGCGACACCGGACCCAACACCGGCGGCATGGGCGCCTACGCGCCGTTACCGTGGCTACCGTCCGATGTCTACCACGCAATGGTCAGCAAGATCGTGGAACCCGTTGCAGCCGAACTAGTCCGGCGCGACAGCAGGTTCTCCGGGTTGCTGTATGCCGGTCTGGCGATCACCGCGAACGGACCGGCGGTCATCGAATTCAACTGCCGGTTCGGCGATCCGGAGACTCAGTCCGTGCTCGCGTTGCTCGATTCACCGCTGGGCCAGCTGCTCCACGCGGCCGCCACCGGCCAGCTGGCCGGTTTCGGTGAGCTGCGTTGGCGCGACGGTGCAGCCGTGACGGTGGTGCTGGCCGCGGAGAACTATCCGGCCCGGCCGCGCCTCGGAGACGTCGTTGTCGGATCGGAGGCCGACGGGGTTCGCCATGCCGGAACGGCCCGACGCGACGACGGCGAGATCGTCTCGTCGGGCGGCCGCGTGCTCTCGGTAGTGGGCACCGGACCGGACCTGGCGGCAGCGCGCTCGGCCGCGTATGGCATGCTGGATTCAATTCGGTTACCCGGCAGCCACTTCCGCACTGACATAGGTTTAGCGGCCGCGGAAGGCAAGATCAAGGTCTAGTCGGCGACAACGCCGGTGCGGATGTGTTCGCGGCGAAAACCAAGGCCCATTATCCGGCCGAGGAGCCGCTTGACCGGCCCGGAATGGGTTAGCAGCCGCAATGTCCACAGCGGCGGCTCGGTCTTGCTCAAACGGGCGAGGTTCGCGGTCTGCGCGCCCTGCAGCCGCTGCGCGATCCTGGTCGGGGTCTGCCGACGCTTCTGCACCGCACGTAGATCGTCGTTATCCACCCGGCCGTTTCGCAAAGGCCCGGCAAGTGAGTTGGCGGCGGCCACTGCGTCGGCGATGGCATAGTTCACGCCGATTCCGCCGACCGGGGACATCGCGTGTGCTGCGTCGCCGATACACAACAAGCCCGGTAGCCACCATTGTCGTAATCGGTTGGCCCGCACCGACAGCAGCTTGACCTGGTTCCAATCGGTCAGCGTCTCCAGGCTGGTGGCCAGGAACGGCGCGGCCGCCGCCACCCTGGATCGGAATGTCGGAAGCCCCTCGGCTTGCACCTGTTCGAAGCCGCCCTTGTCGATGATCGTCCCGCACTGCCAATAGTCGCCACGATTGATCGCGATGACGATCTGGCCGGCCCCGAGGTATCCGAGTGTTTCGGGAGCGGCGCCAGCGCGCGGAACCCGGAACCATAGGACGTCAATCGGCATCGGAAATTCTTTGACCGGCAACCCGGACTGATCCCGGATGACTGACCATCGTCCATCGCAGGCGACCGTCACGTCGGCGCGGATCTCGACGACATCGTCTGCCCTTTGCGCGGTGACGCCCACGACCCGATCGCCCTCGCGGAGCAGGCCCGTTACCTCGGTGTCCATTTCGAGCCGGAAGCAGGAGTGCTCCTTGGCCTTATCCGCCAGAAAATTCAGGAAGTCCCACTGGGGCATGAACACGACGTACTTGCAGGTGGTGGGCAGGTGGCGAAAATCGACCAGATTGAATACCTGGCCTTTGAATCCGATACCCAGCTGGTCCATCGCCTGGTGCGGGACCTCACGTAAAAACTCGTCGAGGATCCCGAGCTCATGCATCAGTTCGGTGGTCGATGGATGGACGGTGTCCCCGCGAAAGTCGCGAAGAAAGTCGCCATGCTTCTCCACCAGCAGGGTCTGCACACCCGCTCGCGCGAGCAAATAGCCGAGCATCATCCCGGCTGGACCGCCGCCGACCACCAGGCACCTGGCTTTCCAGTTAGCCATTGGGCTTCCCAACACGATTCGCGCGTCGTAACGCCGCGATCCAGCTGTTTACCGCGCGGGCGTCGGCCCGATACAGCGTGCCGTCCGGCACCCCCAGATATCGTTCGATCGCTTCGATGTGGGCCGTATGGGTGGCCGCCATCTCCTTGGCCGTGGCGGTGGCCGATCGGCGGGCCGCCATCATCAGTTGCTGCGCCATGGCGTCCTGGAGTGCCTGCACGACGGCGAGGATGATCCCGCCGGCCTGCTCGGGATAGGCGGTGGCGAAATGATGTTCGTCGACACCCTGGCGGACTATCAGGCTGACCAGCGGCGCCAATCGTTTGGCCGTCGCGCGATCCACGGACAGTCGGAAGGCGAGGTTGTCGGGTGCGTACCACACCGGCAGCATCGCCACCATCAGGCTCTGCTGCTCTGATTTCCAGCGGACGATCTCGCCGAAGAACAGCTTCAGCTTCTCCATGGCGCCCAATTGCGGATCCTCGGCTATCGGTGCAAGGACACGTTCGGAATCGCTGACCAGCCGTTCGGTGAGGGCCTCGATCACCGCCGGCTTCGAATCAAAGTAGTGGTAGAAAGCTCCCTTGGAGATCCGCAGCTCTGCGAGGATGTCCTGAATCGTCAGCCGCTCATAGCCATTGGACAGAATGAGCCGCTGCGAGGCGTCCAAAATCGCGTAACGCCGTGCGGTCTGCTCGGCAATGTTGACCGTCCGGGCCATCGCACCTCCGTTATTAAACCGACGGTCGGTCTATTTATAGAGGATGGCTGATCGGCTGCTTCGGGTCAAGGTCTAGAAGCCCGCGGCCTGGCCATCGCGGCGAGGGTCGCTCACCGCGAGATAGCCGTCGTCGAGTCGCCAGATCGCTTGGCAGCTGCCGAACTGGCCGTAGTCGTCCGCGGTCACCACCAACTGATGGCCGCGGCGGGCCAGTTCGTCCAGCGTCGACGGCGGAAACCCGCTCTCGCAGCTGACTTGCAGGCCCCGCTCCCAGCGGAAGCGTGGGCCGTCGCAGGCTGTTTGCGGGTTTTGACGGTGGTCGACGATGCGCGAAACCACCTGAACGTGACCCTGGGGCTGCATCGTGCCGCCCATCACGCCGAAGCTCATCACCGGTGCGTCTTCTTTGGTCAGAAAGCCCGGGATGATGGTGTGGTATGGCCGCTTGTTCGGGCCCACCCGGTTCGGATGCCCGGGTGCCACAGCGAAATCCGCGCCGCGGTTCTGCAGCGAGATCCCCGTTCCCGGCACCACCACACCGGAGCCGAATCCCATGTAGTTCGATTGGATCATCGACACCATCACCCCCGAGGCATCGGCGGCGGTCAGATACACGGTGCCGCCAGCCGGTGCGCCGGCCGAGGCCAGCTTGGCCCGGCCCGGTTCGATCAGCGCTGCACGCTGCCGCAGGTACTCCTTATCCAGGAGGTGTTCGGGAGGCACCGGCATGTGCTCGATGTCGGAGACGTAAGGCCTGGGCGTCGGCGAAAGCGAGCTTGACCGCTTCGATCTGCAGATGGGTGCTATCAGCGGAATCCGTTGGCAACGAGGCTATGTCGAAG
Organism: uncultured Actinomycetota bacterium; assembly: GCA_963743145.1. GTDB lineage: Bacteria > Actinomycetota > Actinomycetes > Mycobacteriales > Mycobacteriaceae > Mycobacterium. The sequence goes on from CAVUOR010000004.1 coordinate 126,917, forward strand.
TTTTCCAGGATGCCCAGAGCGATCAAGGCGACGATGCCCTGGCCGTTGGGGGGTATCTCGTGGAGGGTGTACCCGCGATAAGAGCCGCTGATTGTCCCGACCCAGTCGGCCTGATGTGCGGCCAAGTCAGCAGCCCGCATGACGCCGCCATTGGCCGTCGAGTGGGCCTCGAGTTTCGCCGCGAGTTCTCCGCGATAGAACGCCTCGCCGTTGGTTGCGGCGATCATCTCGAGCGTGGCGGCATGGTCGGGAAAGGTGACCAGCTCACCGGGCTTCGGCGCCCGGCCGTCGGGCGTGAACGCCTCGGCAAACCCTGGTTGGGAACCGAATAGCGGCACTTGTGCTGCCCATTGCGCCGCGATCGTCGGCGAAACGAGAAAGCCCGTGCGGCCATAGCGGATCGCAGGCTCAAAGAGCCGCTCGAACGGAAGTTTCCCGAACTTAGCGTGCAATTCGACCCACGCCGACACCGCCCCCGGCACGGTGACGGAATTCCAGCCAAGCGCGGGAACACCGTTGCCGCCGAAATACTCTGGTGTCCAGCCCGCAGGCGAGCGCCCCGATGCATTCAATCCGTGCAATCGGGAGCCGTCCCAGACAATGGCGAACGCGTCCGAGCCGATCCCGTTAGACACCGGCTCCACCACGGTGAGAGCGATCGCGGTCGCGATTGCCGCGTCGACCGCGCTGCCGCCGTCGGCGAGCATCCGTAGACCTGCTTGAGCAGCAAGCGGTTGCGACGTGCACACCACGTTGGTTGCCAGCACGGGTTTGCGGGGCCACGCGTACGGCAAATCCCATCCGAACTGGCTCACCCCTCAGCCTCCGTTTCCGAATCGCTTCGCCACCGCGCGGCGGTCTACCGAACCTTTTGCGGTGTGTGGCAACTCGGCGGTCACCGCGATGTTGGCCGGCACCTCGAAGGCGGCAAGGCGTTGTCGGCAGAATTCGGCGAGTTCGTCGGCGGTCGGCGTAGCCGATGAACCGGACACAATCACCGCAGCGACCGTCTCGCCGTAGAGGGGATCGGGGACGCCGAAAACGGCTGCTTCGACGACGTTTGGGTGACTGGCGAGCACGCCCTCGACGCGTTCGGGCGATATCTTTTCTCCGCCCCGGTTGATCAGCTCCTTGATGCGGCCGCGCAGCGTCAGCTCGCCGTCCGCCGATAGCGATCCCAGATCGCCGGTGTGCAGCCACCCGTCGGTGAAGGTGCTTGCAGTTGCAGTCGAATTGCCAAGGTAGCCGCGTACCACGGTGCGGCCGCGGACCCAGACCTCCCCGACGGCATCGGGCGGGCAGGGCCTGCCGTCGTCTCCGACGATCTGCACCTGCACTCCCGTCGACCGGCCGACGAGGCCGGCCGTCACCGTGTCGTTCTCGCTTGTGCTTGCCATCTGATGAGTGGCCTCGGTCATACCGTACGCAGACAGCACCGGTGCCGCGAACGCCTTTCGCAACGCCTCGGCCGTCTCCGGGTTCAGCGCCGCGCTGCAGCTGCGAATGAAGCGCAGCGGGGCCCGGCGGGGCTGGCCATCAGCAGCCTTGCGTCCCAGAAGGATTTGGTGAATGGTCGGCACGGCGGTGAACCAGGTTGCGCTCGCGGCGTCAATGTCGTCGTCGAAAGTGTGCGCGGAAAACCTTCCGCGAGCAGGGGATCAGCACAGTCCCTCCCGACGCCAGCGTCGACAGCAGAGCGGCAATAAGTCCGTGGCCGTGGAACAGCGGCATCACCGCGACGGTCGCATCATCGGGGTCGAGCTGGTAGGTGGCGATGACGGCGCGGACCGAGGACGCAATGTTGTCGTGGGTCCAGGGGACCATCTTCGGGGCACCGGTGGTACCGCCGGTGAACATGATCAGCGCGTCGTCGGGTCGCAACCCGTCGGGTCCCGGGTTGGCCGGTGATGGCGCCGGTGCGCTGTCGAGGTGCACGGCGATCGGGCCGGCCGACACCGAGATCGGCCAGAACGGGAGAGTCGGCCCTGCGTCGTTCAGGTCACCGTCGACCAACACAACTCGCGCCCCCGCCGCCGTAACCCGGGCCTGTTGGTCGGCGACGGGCAATGCGGGATCCAACGGTACGACGACGAGGCCCGCACGCGACGCTGCCAACAATCCGACGACGAACTCGGCGCTGCTGGCTGCCCGCAGCCCGACTCGGTCGCCGGTGAGCAGGCCGGCTTGGGTCAGCTGTCCGGCCAAGTCGTCGACCAAGCGGACAAGGTCGCGGTAGCTAATCGGGAGCCGCTCCGAGGTGACGATCAGCGCGGGTTCCTCCGGGTGGAAACTTGCCGTCGTCGCGACCAGGTCGGCGATCCGCGGGCTGGTGTCCGTGTCGTGGGCGGTCATCGTTCGCACTCCTTCCTGGCTGCGAAACCGGGTCTTACCTGCACGATGCCCGGATGCCGCGCAGCCGTCCAATATCCATCTGCTAATGCTTGATAGACGCCGTGTATCGCTGCATAGCAGCTTGGTCTTGGACGGCTGCGCGACATCCGACAACAGTGGAGGCCATGACCACCCAATCGGCACCCCCCGAGCTGACCGACGGCTTCCACGTGTTCGTCGACGCCCTCAAGCTGAACGGGGTCGACACTATCTACGGGCTGGTCGGCATCCCGATCACCGACCTCGCCCGTCTTGCGCAGAAGTCGGGAATCCGCTTCATCGGTTTCCGGCACGAGACTTCCGCCGGCAACGCCGCGGCCGCCGCCGGGTTTCTCACCCGCCGGCCCGGGGTGTGCTTGACGGTCTCCGGACCTGGATTCCTCAACGGTTTGGTGGCGCTGGCGAACGCCACGACGAACTGTTTCCCGATGATCCAGATCGCAGGCTCGAGCGAGCGCCCGATTGTGGACATGCAACGGGGCGACTACGAGGAACTCGACCAGCTCGCCGCGGCCCGGCCGTTCGCGAAGGCGGCATACCGCATCGGGCGGGTAGAGGACATCGGCCTTGGCATTGCCCGTGCCATTCGCACCGCGGTCTCCGGACGACCCGGCGGCGTCTATCTGGACATCCCGGGCGCTGTGCTCGCGCAGACCATCGACGCGCAGGCAGCGGCAAACACGATCTGGCGCGTCATCGACCCCGATCCGGTTCAACTGCCGGCGTCCGAAGCGGTCGACCGCGCTGTGCAGTTGCTGGCGCAGGCGCGACGACCGCTGATCGTCATCGGCAAGGGTGCGGCATACGCGCAGGCCGACGAGGTGATTCGCAAGTTCGTGGAAACCACCGGCATCCCCTATCTGCCGATGTCGATGGCCAAGGGCCTGCTGCCCGACACCCACCCACAGTCCGTCGCGGCGGCACGCTCACTGGCGCTGGCCCGCGCCGACGTGGTCTTACTGGTCGGCGCGCGGCTCAACTGGCTACTGGGTCATGGCCAATCACCGCCGTGGTCAACCGACGCCCAATTCATCCAGATCGATATCGCGGCGTCCGAATTCGACAGCAACCGGCCGATCGCTGCGCCGCTGGCCGGTCACATCGGCTCGGTGATGTCGGCACTGCTCGATCGGTTTGACGGGCATCCGATCGCTGCGCCAGCTGCCTGGACCGGTGAACTCGCCGAGCGCCGGGCCCGCAACGACGCGTCAATGCGCGAGCGCTTGGCCGAGGACCCGCACCCGATGCGGTTCCACAACGCGTTGCGTGCGATTCGCGATGCACTGCAACAGTATCCGGAGGTATATCTGGTCAACGAGGGCGCCAACGCGTTGGACACTGCCCGCAACGTGATTGACATGCAACTGCCGCGACACCGGCTCGACAGCGGCACCTGGGGTGTGATGGGAATCGGTATGGGTTACGCCATCGCCGCGGCGGTCGAAACCGGACAGCCGGTGGTGGCCATCGAGGGCGACAGCGCGTTTGGCTTCAGTGGCATGGAATTTGAGACGATATGCCGCTACCGGCTGCCGATCACCGTCGTCATCCTCAACAATGGCGGGGTCTATCGCGGCGATGAGACTTCGGGCACCGATCCCGCGCCCACTGCCCTTAGCCCTCATGCGCGACACGAGTTGATCGCAGAGGCTTTCGGCGGCAAGGGTTATCACGTCACGACTCCCTCCGAGCTGCAGTCCGCATTGACCGACGCGCTGGCATCGAAGGGCCCGGCGATCATCGACTGCGAACTGGACCCGGCCGCAGGCGTGGAGAGCGGACACCTGACCAGCCTCAACCCGAAAAGCAGTGCTCACAGTGGCTAAAAGATACTCAAAGATACTGAAAGCTGATTGTCAGCGCCGGCCGGTCATTCCGAGCAAACGCGCGTCGAAAAACTCGTTGAGGCCCAACTTTTGAGCGCACGCCGAAAATGCCCGAGCCACCGGCGATCCAGGCCCAGCGGAGCTTATCGCGACGGTGATCTGCGCCTTGAGCACCGGGTCGACGAGCTCATAGACTCGGATGTCGCCCGCCATCAAACTTGTCCACAGCCAGGTGTGCGGGACGATGCAAGCCCAGTCACCGGTGGCGACCTGAGCCAACAACGAAGCGACCGAGTCTGTCTCAACCTGCGGGGCGACGGTGATGGCGTGATCGGCAAAAGCCGCGTCGATGACCTGCCGGTCCCGCATATCCGGTGTCAACAATGCCAGCGGCAGCTGCGCCGCATCCGGCCAGCGCAGCGTCGACGTGGCCGTGGGCAGCATGTCGGCCGGAGCGAGCAAGACATAGCGTTCCTCATACAGCGACACCAGATCCACCTCGCGGGCTTCTTCGGGCACCGAGTGCACAATGGCAGCGTCCAGCTCGAAATCACGCAGCCGGCGATACAGTTCGGTTGTGGCCAAGCGGGAATGGATTTGCACCTTAACCAAAGGGTGATCCGAGCAGAACGCTGAGAGCACCAAAGACGCCGTTGTCGAGGCGGTTGGCACTGTGCCCAACCGCAGCGTTCCGGTGATCCCGGATCGCACGGCGCGGACTTCGGCCTTAAACGCGTCGTGCTCGGCAAGTATCCGCTTGGCCCACACCACCAATCGCTCGCCCTCGGGCGTGAGGCCCTGGAAGCTGTGGCCGCGGTTGATCAGGGTGACGTCCAGCTCGCGTTCGAGTTTGGCGATTGCAGCTGAAAGTGCGGGCTGCGACACATAACACTTCTCGGCCGCCCGGGCGAAGTGTCGCTCCTGTGCCACCGCGACGAAGTACTCCAGCTGACGGAAGAGCATCGGCAACTCCTCGCGGACGGGCGCGGGTTTAAGTGTCTCAGCGCGTCTAACGGCCAGCAAGCACCCGTTATCGTCGCCACTACGGTAGCTGATACGATTGGCGCCTCGAAGTCTTCCCGCCGCAAAGCAGCCGAACCGAAGGTTGACCACATGCCCAAGCCCGTCATCGTCAGTGCTGTCCGGACCGCTATCGGGACGTCGTTCAAGGGTTCATTGGTCAACACCCCGGCCGAGGTGCTCGCGACGACCGTGCTGCAAGAAGCGGTCCGGCGCTCAGGGGTCGAGACGAGCGATATCGACGACGTGATCTTCGCTGAATCCCATTACGGTGGAGGTGATCTCGCCCGCTACGCGGCGGCGTCCTCAGGCATGTTTTCGGTACCCGGCCAGGCGGTCAACAGGCATTGCGCGGGTAGCCTCACCGCGGTTGCCAACGCGGCGGCACAAATCGGTTCCGGCGTCGAGAGGGTGATCGTCGGCGGCGGAGTGCAGTCGCTGTCGATGAGTCCGCTGATGAACTGGCGCATCCCCGGGCCGACCCTGGAATTCGAAGAGCGATGGATCCCGCCCACGCACGTCGAGACTCCCGATGCGCCAACCCGCAATATGTCGATCACGGTGGGGTGGAACACCGCGAAGGCAGTCGGGATCAGTCGCGAAGAGATGGATGCCTGGGCGCTGCGGTCGCACCAGCGCGCCATCGGCGCGATCGACAGTGGCGCCTTCGTCGACGAGATCGTCCCGCTGAAAATTCAGGGCCCAGAGGGCGAGCTGGTTGAGTTCAGCGTGGACGAACATCCCCGCCGGAGCACCAGCATCGAGAAGCTGGCATCGCTGAAAGTCCTGCACCCCGAGATCGAGGGGTTTTCCATCACCGCCGGCAATAGCAGCGGGACCAACGATGCGGCTGCCGCGCTGACGCTGGCCGACGAGGACTTCGCCCGGTCTGCCGGACTGACCGTGCTGGGCTCGGTCAAGACCTGGGCCACGGTCGGCGTCGACCCGAAGGACACCGGTTTGGGCGCGGTGCGGGTGATCGGCAAGGCACTGGATCGCGCCGGTCTGAGCCCCGGCGACGTCACGCTATGGGAGATCAACGAGGCGTTCGCCTCGGTGCCGATCGCCGCTTGCCGCGAATACGGGCTTGACGAGAATCGGGTCAACTTCTACGGCAGTGGCTGCAGCCTGGGTCACCCCATAGCGGCCAGCGGCGCGCGGATGCTCACCACGCTGGTTTACGAATTGCGCCGTCGCGGTGGCGGAGTCGGTGTGGCAGCGATGTGCGCGGGCGGCGGCCAGGGCGGCGCGGTGGTGGTCGAGGTCTAAACCGCTTCTCGATGCCCGGCGATAAGCCGGGTCGCGTGCTCGAGGATGCAGTTGAGGCCGAACTCGAAGTTGATGTCGTCGGCCACGCCGATGCGGTGGCCCTTTTCGGTCAGTTCAGCGATCAGCGGCATGGCCTCGGGATCGATCACCGGAGTTCTGCCGCTGCGGTAGGTTTGCGCTCCGCCGGATTTGTCTTGCAGGCGTTCCAGAACTGCCGCACCTTGGGTGTGCACGGAAATGCTGGCGTAGGTATCGAACGCGTCCTCGGGCGATAAGCCTGCCTCCACCAGAGTGGCCACCGCATTCTCGAGCTTTTGGAAGGCGGCTTGCGTCGCCTCTCTGCCGAAGGTGCCTCGGATCAGGATGAGATCGCAGAGGATCGGATTGCTCCGGAAGGTCTCGCGCATTTTTCGGGCGTGATTGCGCAACGACTCCCGCCAATCCTGACCTTCGACGAATGGTGTTGCGAAATCGTATTGACCCAGTGCGCGGTCGGTCATCGCATTGAGCAGATCGTCCTTTTTGCGGAAGTACCAGTAGATGCTCGTCACGCCGACGTCGAGGTGCTTGGCTAACAGCGGCATGCTCAAGCCGTCGACCGAGACTTCCCGGGCGACTTCGAAAGCGCCATTGATGATTTCGTCGACGCTGATCGATCCACGTTCACGCCGCTGCCGCTTGTCCGCGACCTGCTTCGCCAATTCGGCTAACCTCCGTGTGCCCGGCGAAGCGGTCGCCATAGGCATCGCGCCCGTAGCCGCATAGGCACCGCTAACGCTCTGTAACGCCCTATCGTATCAGATATCGTAAGCCTTCTGATAACCCTTAGCCAGTCAGTAGCGGTGCCATCCAGGTCAATTCGGCGGGCAGCTGCGAGCTCCAGAATGACGCGTCGTGACCGCCGGGGGAGAACCCGCCCGACGGCGGGTTGGGCAGCTGAGCGATGAACTGCCGTGTCGCGGCGTAGAACGGATCGCTGTTACCGCAGTCCACCCTGATCGGGATGGACGCCAGTGCGGGCATCCCGAATACCGAGTTGGCCGACCAGTCGTTGGGGCCGTCGAATGCGCCGGGCGCGGCAGCCCCCGGCGACAACCACAGCGCCGGGCTCACTGCGCAGATCGCAGCGGTGCGGCCCGCTCCGAGTCGGCCGCCGAGCAGTAATGCGCCGTAACCGCCCATCGACCAGCCCAGAAAAGCGACCCGGGAGGTATCCAGACCCTTGGTATCCAGCATCGGGATCAGCTCGTTTAATACCATGGCGCCGGAATCTTCGCCGGAAGCCCTTTTGTGCCAATAGCTTCCGCCCCCATCGACAGCGACCACGGCGAACGGCGGCAGGCCGGCGCCGACCGCTTGGGCCAGACCCTGTTCGACGCCACCGTCCATGACGGTGGCCGCGCTGCTTGCCTTGCCGTGCAATGCGATCACTGGTCGGAGGGGTTTGGTTTGACCGGGCGGGCGGGCGATCGCCCAATTGGTCGCTACCCCACCGCGTGCCGCCGACACGAACGAGCCGGTCACCATCGTCGGGGCCGCTTGAACCGGGGGCGCCGGCTCCAGCGGTGGGCGCGGTGCCAGCGGAACACCGGTGCCGGTCATCGTCACCGGCGGGCGCAGCGGTGGCCGCGAGGGCGCCAACCTGTCCAACGCGTAGCCGCCAACGGCTCCGGCCGCCGCACCGGCGCCAAGGCGGAGCACAGCGCGACGACTCAAGTGCGGCATGCCGGTCATGATGCCACTACCGGACTGGCGTTTATCCGAAAGGGCAATGCGGCGCCACCCTGACTGGCACGATTAGGTGGGTGACGGCAGCTGTCACTCCCAAAGGAGAACGCCGGCGGTACGCGCTTGTCAGCGCTGCCGCCGAGCTGCTGTGCGAAGGCGGGTTCGAGGCCGTCCGCCACCGGGCGGTCGCGCGCCGGGCGGGCCTCCCACTGGCGTCGACTACCTACTACTTCTCGAGCCTCGACGACCTCATCGCCAGCGCGGTCGCGCACGTCGGGCTGCTGGAGGTGGCGCAGCTGCGGGCACAGGTCACCACCCTGTCCCGCCGGCGCCGCGGCCCTGAAACGATCGCCGACCTGCTGGTCGACCTGCTGGTCGGCAACCAATCCGGCCCGCACCTTACCGAGCAGCTGATCTCGCGCTATGAGAGTTGCATCGCCTGTGCTCGCCTGGCCGTCCTCCGCGACATCCAGCGGCGCAACCTGCGCCAGCGCGTCGACGCGATCGCGGAAGTCATCGGGCGCTCAGGACGCACGGTGCGTCTGGAGCTGGTCTCCGCTTTGGTCTTCGCGGTCGACGGCGCGGTGATTTCCGCCTTGGTCGACGACGATCAGGATCCGCGCGCTGTGGCGCGCGCCACTGTGATCGACATCATTGACGCGTTGGCGCCGTTCGACCGGCAACCTATGCACCTTCAGATGCCGACTGGCTGAATTAGCCGGTAAAGCGTCTTTCTGGGCCCTTTGGGCGCAATGTTTGCTGCCTGTTGAAAGTGTGTTAAGGCTGGATGCGCGGCACGGTGGGTTGGCCTAAACCCATGGTAGGAACGTTGCAAAGGACGTTCCCGAAAGGAGCCATGACCGAGGCCCCGCTGCAGCAGCCGCGATTGCGCCGGGTCATGGGCCCCGGCGTGTTGCTGCTGTTCATCATCGGAGACATTCTTGGGACCGGTGTATACGCGCTGATCGGTGATGTGGCCGCCGAAGTCGGTGGCGCAGCTTGGGTTCCGTTTCTGCTGGCTTTCTTGATCGCTGCGATCACCGCACTGAGCTATCTGGAGCTGGTGACCAAATATCCGCAAGCCGCAGGGGCCGCGCTGTACGCGCAGAAAGCATTCGACAAGCCGTTCATTACCTTCCTGGTTGCCTTCGTGGTGATGTGCGCCGGTATCACATCGGCGTCGACCGCATCACGGTTTTTTGCGGCCAACTTCTTTATAGCTTTCGAATTCAACTGGGGTACAACTGGTTTGGTGTTCATCGCGCTGGTGTTTATGGCTGTGCTGGCTGCGGTGAACCTGCGCGGTGTCGGCGGGAGCATCAAGCTCAATGTCGTACTGTCCTGCATTGAGGCCGCCGGGTTGCTATTGGTAATTCTTGTCGGCCTGTGGGCGTTGCTCGACGGTCGGCATGCCGATTACTCGCGGATCGTGGCGTTCGACACCGCATCCGACAAAAATGTCTTCTTGGCCGTCACCACCGCCACATCACTGGCGTTTTTCGCGATGGTCGGTTTCGAGGATTCGGTGAACATGGCCGAGGAGACCAAGAATCCGGTTAAGACCTTCCCAAAGGTTCTGCTATCCGGGCTGACCATTGCTGGTGTCGTCTACATCCTGGTGGCGATTATCGCGGTGGCGCTGGTGCCCGTGGGCGTTCTGAAAGCCAGCGAGACCCCGTTGGTTGAGGTGGTCCAGGTCGGAGCCCCGGGCCTGCCGATCGAGAGCATCCTGCCGTTCATCTCGATGGTCGCGGTCTCCAACACCGCGTTGATCAACATGCTGATGGCCAGCCGATTGATCTACGGGATGGCCCGCCAGCGGGTTCTGCCGCCGCTGCTGGGGACGGTCAGCCATTACCGCCGCTCGCCGTGGGTAGCGATCCTGTTCACCACCGCGATCGCCTTCGGGGTAATCCTGTACGTCACGGCGTTTGCCAACAGCAACGCCATCGCGGTGCTGGGCGACACCACGTCGCTGCTGTTGTTGGCGGTGTTCGCGATGGTCAACGTCGCCGTGCTGGTGCTGCGTCGCGATGTCCGTAGGCCTCGCCGCCATTTCCGGACGCCGACCCCGCTGCCGGCCATCGGTTGTGTGGCCTCGCTGTATCTGGTGACACCATTGTCTGGCCGGCATCTTGATTGCCAGCGGTGTGGTGCTCTCACTACTCACCCTGCGTTTTAACCGTCGCCGCGCAAGCCGAGAGATGAGGATCAACGACGTCGCGGCGGTTGCCGCCACCGCGGCTAGCTGTAATGACCTGAGAGGTTAGGTACGCGGGTGGCGGGAGGTCGACCGCCGAGTGCGGTGTGGCCGCGGTGATGATTGTAGGTGTGCAGCCAGATCGGGAATTGCTCGCAGCGTTCGGTGTCGCTGCGGTAGAGCTGGGCGTAGGCCCATTCGTCGGCCAGAGTGCGATGGAATCTTTCCACTTTCCCGTTGGTCTGCGGCCGATAGGGTCGGGTGCGACGGTGTTCGACGATGCCCAAAGCTTCAGCGAATGTTCCTGAGCGGTAACAGGAGCCGTTGTCGGTCAACACTTTTCGGACAATGATGCCGCATTCTGTGAACCACGCGTTAGCGCGTAACCAGAACGCGGCGGCAGTGTCTTTGCGTTGGTCGGTTAACAGTTCGCTATAGGCCAGCCGGGAGTGTCCATCGATGGCGGTGTGCAGGAAGTGGTGGCCGTGCAGCGGGTAGTAGTGCTTACTTTTGACCCCGCTGCTTTTGTCGGCGCGCGAGTTGTGGTTGCCCGTGGTGCGGCCCAGCATTCGCCACCCGCCGCCGGCGGGGATCTTGCCGAGCTTTTTGACATCGACATGGACCATGTCCCCGCACCGGGCGGGCTCCATACGGCGGATGACTCGCCCGGTGGGGCGGTCCAGCCAGCGCAGTTTGGCCATTCCGTACCGGGTCAACACCCGATGCACGGTGGAGGGATGCAGTCCCAACAGGTAGCCGATTCGTGCTGGCCCCCAACGGCGCACGACACGGACTTTGATGATGCGCCGCTCCGTGCGTGTCGGCGTCCGACCTGGGCTGCGATGCGGTCGTGAGCTGCAATCGGCCATCCCCGCCTCTCCAGCGTTCGATACCGGACAGCCCAGCGGGCCGCCGTGGTCGCCGAGACCTGAAAGCGCTCCGCGGCCCGCCGCAAAGGCCAGCGATCTTCAACGACACATCGAGCCAGCCGCAGACGACCGGTTTCTGACAACGGGGCATTACGGTGGACCACGAAGACCTCCAGTAGTGAGTGCTTTCCTAGACAGCTCGCACTTCACTCGGAGGTCTTCGTCATGTCACCACGCCACGCCGTCACCAACGTCCGTGGTCATTACAGCTAGCTGTCGAGCTGTTGACGGATCGCGGTCAACCCGAGCTGTGCCTCGTCAAGAAGCGCGGCGACGTGCGCAAGCCGCGCCCGTAATTCGTCGGTGTCCGGTTGCGGGGCCGCGCGCCGACGCGGCGAGGATGCCAAATCGGGCGGCAGAGTCGGGGTGACGATATAGCCGGTTGCGAAGTCGCCGTAGATGGTCACGTCTTCCGGCCGGTGATACCAAAACAGCGCGGTGTATGCGCAAATCACGGCGTCGACGGGATCTTCGTCTCTGTCGAGCTGTCCCGGTCGAGTAGCGGCGGCGACGCGCTTGCGCAACTCCACCCACGAGACGTTGTGGTTCACCCGCAGCCGCGGTGTCGCCGTGTCGAGTCCCTCGATCAGCGTCATCAGCCGCAGCAGCTCACCTTGGCGACCTTCGAAAGAACCCTTCTTGTACTTCAGGGTTTTCTCTAGACCGAAGAGCACGATGGTTGCCGGGTGCGGGTATACCTCGATGGCCCGTCGCGGTGAACTCGATCCGGGATTCATATCGAGCGTCAGTGCGGTGGCGATCCGGGCACCGCGAGGATCGTTGAATTCCGGCTTTTCGGCGAATGCCGGACGCGCGCCCGCCTCGAACCGGTGGAAGTCGCGGTTGAGCGCCGCCTCGCACGGCCGATGTCCGGTCGGATTCTTCACGATCAGCGGTGCGTCGATAGCCACCAGGCAGTCGTCGCTGACATAGGGCTCCACGGCGGTCTCGATGCTCGTGTCATCCTGCGCGGCGCCGACGTGCAGTAGGCGGCCGTCGGAATCGATAACTGCCACACCAGTGCTGTTTTTCTCGCCCCAGGCGAGATCGAGCCCAACGAAGTGCATGGGGCTACTGTGCCTGATCCGCCGGCGTCGCGGCCGTAAGCTGTGTATTTGTGACGATCCCGAACGTGCTGGCCAACCGTTACGCCAGCGCCGAGATGGCGGCGATCTGGTCGCCGGAGGCCAAAGTCGTCGCCGAGCGGCGGCTATGGCTGGCGGTGCTGCGGGCGCAAGCGGAGTTGGGGGTCGAGGTTCCCGAAGCGGCCGTCGTCGACTACGAACGGGTGCTCGACGATGTCGACCTGACTTCGATCGCTGCCCGCGAGCGGGTGCTACGCCACGACGTCAAGGCCCGCATCGAGGAGTTCAACGCGCTGGCCGGCCACGAACAGGTGCACAAGGGCATGACCAGCCGCGACCTGACCGAGAATGTCGAGCAGCTGCAGGTTCGCCGGTCGCTGGAATTGGTGTTCGCCCATGGCGTAGCGGTGGTGGCCCGACTGGCCGAGCGCGCAGTGACCTATCGCGATCTGGCGATGGCCGGACGCAGCCACAACGTCGCGGCGCAGGCCACCACGTTGGGCAAGCGGTTCGCCTCGGCGACACAGGAAACCCTGCTGGCGTTGACACGGCTGCGGGAACTGATCGACCGTTACCCGCTACGCGGCATCAAAGGCCCGATGGGCACCGCGCAGGACATGCTCGACCTGCTCGACGGTGATGCGGCGAAGCTGGCTGAGCTGGAACGACGTGTTGCCGATTTCCTTGGATTCACGGGGCCCACAGCGGTTTTGACCAGCGTCGGGCAGATATATCCACGTTCACTGGATCACGAGGTGGTGTCTGCTCTGGTGCAGCTGGGCGCTGGACCGTCTTCACTGGCGCACACCATCCGGCTGATGGCCGGCCATGACCTAGTCACCGAGGGTTTCGCACCGGGCCAGGTCGGCTCGTCGGCGATGCCGCACAAGATGAACACTCGCAGTTGCGAGCGGGTCAACGGATTGCAGGTGGTGCTGCGCGGGTATGCCTCGATGGCCGCCGAACTCGCCGGCGCGCAGTGGAACGAGGGTGACGTGTTTTGCTCGGTGGTGCGCCGAGTGGCGTTGCCGGACAGCTTCTTCGCCATCGACGGACAGATCGAGACGATGCTGACCGTGCTGGACGAATTCGGCGCGTACCCGGCTGTCATCCAACGTGAGCTGGATCGCTACCTACCATTCCTGGCCACCACCAAGGTGTTGATCGCGACGGTACGTGCCGGGATGGGGCGCGAGGCGGCCCATCAGGTGATCAAAGAACACGCGGTGGCCGCCGCGCTGGCGATGCGCGAACGCGGTGCCGAACCCGAACTGCTTGAGCGGCTAGCCGCCGACCCGCGATTGCCGCTGGACCGAGCGGCGCTGGACGCCGCGCTGGCCGACAAGCAGGCGTTCATTGGAGCCGCCGGTGATCAAGTTGACACGATGGTTGCAGCAGTGGATGCGCTGGTCGCCCGCTACCCGGACGCGGCCAAGTACACCCCGGGTGCCATCCTGTGACTCTGGCGGCCGCGCTGTCGGAGATCGACTTCACCGATCTAGACAACTTCGCCAACGGATTTCCGCACGACTTGTTCGCACTCCATCGTCGAGAAGCGCCGGTGTACTGGCACGAGCCCACCGAGCATACCCCCGATTCCGAGGGCTTCTGGTCCATCGCCACCTACCCGGAAACGCTTGCCGTGCTGAAGGATCAGGTGACATTCTCCTCCGTCACCGGCGGTGATCGACCCTTCGGCGGCACGCTGTTGCAGGACCTGGCCATAGCGGGCCAGGTGCTCAACATGATGGACGATCCGCGGCATTCGCAGATCCGGCGACTCGTCAGCTCCGGACTGACGCCGCGGATGATCCGTCGTGTCGAGGACGATCTTCGGGCGCGGGCGGGTCGGCTGCTGGATGCGGTGGTGCCGGGCGAACCGTTCGACTTTCTGGTTGACATCGCCGCCGAAGTACCCATGCAGATGATCTGCATCTTGCTGGGCGTGCCGGAATCCGAACGACATTGGCTCTTCGAAGCCATCGAGCCGCAGTTCGACTTCGGCGGATCGCGAAAGGCGTCCCTCGCACAGATGTCGGCCGAGGAGGCCGGGTCACGGATGTACGCCTACGGCCAAGAGTTGATCGCATCGAAGCGTGCTGCGCCGACCGACGACATGTTGTCGATCGTTGCGAACGCAAAGCTGGACGACCTAGACGACCCTGCCGCGACGGCTATGTCGGATCTTGAGTTGTACTTGTTTTTCAGTTTGCTGTTCAGCGCTGGTGCGGAGACCACCCGCAACGCGGTCGCGGGTGGGCTGCTGGCGCTGGCCGACTATCCGGAGCAATTGCGTTCGCTGCGTGCGGATCTGGACATGCTGCCAACGGCAGTCGAGGAGATGATCCGGTGGACGTCACCGTCGCCGTCCAAGCGGCGCACCGCCACCCGCGACGTCATGCTCGGCGGGCGGGCGATCGAGGCGGGCCAGAAGGTACAGATCTGGGAAGGCTCGGCCAACCGTGACGCCAGCGTCTTCGACCGCGCCGACGAGTTCGACATCGCCCGAAAGCCCAACCCGCACCTCGGCTTCGGACAAGGTGTGCATTACTGCCTGGGAGCCAATTTGGCTCGGCTGGAACTGCGTGTCCTCTACGAAGAAGTGCTGTCCCGCTTTGACACCGTGCAGGTTGTGCAGCCCGTCGAATGGACCCGCAGCAATCGGCATACCGGGATCCGGCACCTAGTCGTGGAACTCAGCGCGCGCGCACTCTGATCCCGGCCGACCGCAGCTCCAGCGCGGCCAAAGCCCGGATTGTCAAGAAATCCTCGTGCCGCCATGCACCTACCGGGTCGGGGCTGATCTGGACCAGCTTGGCCGGCGGCCGGTTTGTCAGCGCTCGTAGCGCCAACAACTGTTCCCCGGCCGGGCTGCCGGCCAGCGCGGTAACGACCCACTTGCGCCGGAAGAACCGGATCCGCAAAAATAGCCACGGCATCGTCACCGCGAGGATCGGCGGCGATGCGACCGCCACGGCAAGCAGCACCGACAGCCAGCCGGCCGTGGTGTGCAGGCTGTGACCGGCACCGGCGATATCGAGAGCGGAATCGGCGGCCGCGGTGATGGGCTTGCTTACCGCATTGCCCAGCAGCGGGATGTGCTGGGCACCGTGACCCGCGGATGCCAGGTTATCGGCGATGCCCCGCGATCCGGTCTCGATCTGGCGGCCAGCCGAGCCGATCAACGCGATGGCATCGTGCACGGCTAGGCCCACGAACGCCCATATCGCCGTCCAGATCGAGACGGTGATATCGCTGAACAGTTGGGCCAGCAGTCGCATGGGCCTGGTGGAGTAAGGCAAAAACCGCGATCTCATACGGCCGATCCCAACACAGGGATCTAAGTCGCGGTCAGGTGCCCGTTAGGCTGACCCGATGCGTCCCGCTCTTTCCGACTACCGGCACCTGGCCAGTGGCAAAGTCCGCGAGCTCTACCGCATCGACGTCGATCATCTGCTGTTCGTCGCCACCGATCGGATTTCCGCATTCGACTACGTGCTCGACAGCCTGATTCCCGACAAGGGTCGCATCCTGACCGCGATGAGCGTGTTCTTCTTCAACCTCGTCGAGGCGCCCAACCACCTCGCCGGTCCGCCGGACGATCCTCGCATCCCCGACGAAGTACTCGGCCGCGCGTTGGTAGTGCGAGAGCTCAAGATGGTTCCGGTGGAGTGCGTCGCCCGCGGCTATCTGACCGGCTCCGGATTGCTCGACTACGAGCGGACCGGCAAAGTCTGTGGCATCTCATTGCCTCCCGGCCTCTGCGAGGCCAGCAGGTTCTCTTCGCCGCTGTTCACCCCGGCGACGAAAGCCGAACTCGGACAACATGATGAGAACATCTCGTTCGTTGAGGTGATCAAGATGGTCGGTGGGGTCCGCGCCAACCAGTTGCGCGACCGCACTTTACAGACCTATGTCCAAGCCGCCGACCACGCGCTGAAAAGGGGAATCATCATCGCCGACACCAAGTTCGAGTTCGGCATCGACGCTCACGACAATCTGATCCTTGCCGACGAAATCTTTACACCCGATTCCTCGCGGTACTGGCCGGCGAACAGTTACCGGGCCGGTGAGGTGCAGGTCAGTTACGACAAGCAATTCGTCCGTAATTGGTTGACCGGTCCTGACTCCGGCTGGGACCGCGCTGGATCCCAGCCCCCGCCGCCGTTGCCCGAGAGCATTATTGATGCCACCCGCGCGCGTTATATCGATGCCTACGAGCGGATCTCCGGACAACGGTTCGACGACTGGATCGGGCCGGGCGCATGACTGACGCGGTCCCCGGCCAGCCGCCGGTTGCGAAACGGGTGGCGAGCCAGCGGGAGTTTCACGGTGACGTGTTCGTCGATCCGTATGAGTGGATGCGTGATAAGTCCAGTGCCGAGGTGATCGCCTATTTGGAGGCGGAGAACGACTACGCAGACCAGACAACTGCGCACCTCGAGCCGTTGCGGCAGCGGATTTTCGACGAGATCAAGGCACGGACCAAGGAAACCGACCTGTCGGTACCGATCCGGCGTGGCGACTGGTGGTATTACGCCCGCAGCTTTGAAGGCAAGCAGTACGGAGTCCAGTGCCGTTGCCCGGTGGTCGATCCGACCGACTGGCGCCCGCCGGTCTTTGACGAGCGCACCGAGATTCCAGGTGAGCAGCTGCTGCTCGACGAGAACGTCGAAGCCGAGGGACACGACTTCTTTTCACTAGGTGCGGCCAGCGTCAGCCCGGACGGCAACCTGCTGGCCTACTCCGTCGACGTGGTGGGTGACGAACGGTATACCTTGCGGTTCAGGGACCTCCGCACCGGCGAGCAATACCCGGACGAGATCGTCGGCATCGGAGCAGGTGCGACCTGGGCCACCGACAACAAAACCGTCTACTACACCACGGTCGATGCGGCATGGCGCCCCGACGCGGTGTGGCGACATCGGCTTGCCTCAGGTCTTCCTGCGGAGAAGGTGTATCACGAAGCAGATGAGCGTTTCTGGCTTGCGGTGGGCCGCACCCGTAGCGATGCCTACGTGCTGATCGTTTCGGCCTCGGCCATCACGTCGGAAGTCCGCTACGCGGATGCGGGCGATCCGCAGGCCGAGTTCGTCACCGTGCTGCCCCGGCGCGACGGTATCGAGTATTCGATCGAACACGCCATCGTCGACGGGCAGAACCGGTTTTTGATCCTGCACAACGACGGTGCGGTGAACTTCACCCTGGTGGAAGCACCGGTCGACGACCCCGCCGCGCAGCGCACGCTGATCGGCCACCGCGACGACGTCAGGCTGGACGCCGTCGACGCCTTCGCCGGCCATCTGGTGGTCAGCTACCGCGGTGAGGCATTGCCGCGAATCCAGCTGTGGCCCATCGAAGATGACGGCTACGGACGGCCTGAGGAGATCTCGTTCGACTCGGAGTTGATGTCGGCCGGCCTGAGCGCCAACCCGAATTGGGACTCACCCAAGCTGCGGATCGGCGCGGGGTCCTTCGTCACCCCGATACGGATCTACGACATCGATCTCCTCACTGGTGAACGCACTCTCCTGCGCGAACAGCCGGTGCTCGGCGACTACCGAAGCGAGGACTACGTAGAACGACGGGACTGGGCGCAGGCAGCCGACGGAACCCGGATCCCGGTCTCGATTGTGCACCGTGCCAACATCGAATTCCCTGCGCCGGCACTAGTTTACGGCTACGGAGCATACGAGATCTGTGAGGATCCGCGATTCTCCATCGCCCGGCTATCGCTGCTGGACAGGGGCATGGTATTCGTCGTCGCACATGTTCGCGGCGGTGGTGAGATGGGTCGGCTGTGGTACGAGCACGGCAAGCTGCTGGAGAAAAAGAACACCTTCACCGACTTCGTCACGGTCGCAAACCATCTGGTGGACTCGGGGCTGACCCGACCAGGACAGTTGGTGGCACTGGGCGGCAGTGCCGGTGGGCTGCTGATGGGGGCGGTGGCCAACATGGCACCCGATCTGTTCGCCGGAATCCTGGCGCAGGTTCCGTTCGTCGACCCGCTGACGACAATCCTGGACCCGTCGCTGCCGCTGACCGTGACCGAGTGGGACGAATGGGGAAACCCCTTGAGCGACAGCGATGTTTATCACTACATGAGATCCTATTCTCCGTACGAGAACGTCGCCGCCCAGAAGTATCCGCCGATCCTTGCGATGACCTCACTGAACGACACCAGGGTTTACTACGTTGAGCCCGCGAAATGGGTAGCGGCGTTGCGGCACAGCAAAACCGACGGTAATCCGGTGTTGTTGAAGACCCAGATGACCGCCGGCCATGGTGGTATCAGCGGGCGCTACGAGCGTTGGAAAGAGGTGGCCTACCAGTACGCCTGGCTGCTAGCTGCTGGCGATCGCGACCACTACGGCAGCGGCCAGGTAGGCGACCTCCTCAGCGGTACGCAGGGGTAGCTGCGTCGTCATCGACTTGGGCGGATTGGGCATCCGGGCCGCGTAGATGTTGGCCGGGAACATCGCCACCATCAACAACAGCAGACAAACGGCTGCGGCGACCCGTGTGACCGGGACCAACAGGCCAACGGCGCCGAGGAACTCCAGCACGCCGGTGATGCTGACCAACAGACTCGGCGCTGGCAGCTGTGCAGGCACGATCGCAATCAGATCGCGGCGAAGGGGTGGTACGAAGTGCGCCACGCCAGTCAGGACGAACATCGCGGCCAGGCCGACCGCGATCGCTTTGATCCAGGTGTCGACGTAGTCAACACCAAGCCAGCCCACGATCCGGGCGACGATGCTTCCCGCCAGCAAGGCGATCAACGGAGCCATCTGAACTCTCCAATCTAGACAGTGACAAGTTATGCCGCCGTACCTTACGGACCGCAACTAGTCATTGTCAAGTTTGTCGGTTATGCTGGCGATATGAGTCGCCCGACCTACCATCACGGGGACTTGCGGGCAGTCATTCTGACCGAGGCCGCTCGTCTTGTCGCCGAGCGTGGCGCCGACCAAGTGTCATTGCGCGAGCTGGCGCGGGAAGCGGGGGTATCACACGCCGCTCCGGCGCATCATTTCACCGATCGGCGCGGCCTGTTCACCGCGCTGGCCGCGCAGGGGTTCGAGTTGCTGGCAACCGCCCTCGCCGAGGCCCGGCCCAGCTTCCTGGCGGCCGCGCTGGCGTACGTACGGTTTGCTATCGAACATCCGGGTCACTACCGGGTGATGTTTGACAAGTCGTTGCTTGACTCGTCGAACCGCGAACTGGCCGCCGCCCAAGCTGCCGCCGGTGATGAGTTATCTCGCGGCGTGGCGTCACTGCCCGATCAGCACGCCAAAGTAGATCCGGCCGGCGCGGAGCTGGCGGCTTGGTCACTCGTGCATGGGTTTTCGATGTTGTGGCTCAACGACGCGGTGAACGCCCGGGTAAAAGCGACGGATCCGATGGTCACCGTCGAGCGGATCGCGACGATGCTGTTCGAGGAGTAGCGCTCCTAGAAGGCCGGCAGCGGCGGCTGGCGCTTGGCCGCCGACGGCGGCTTGTTGGGCAGAAACGCGACGGGCACAAGCGCCAACGCGACAACGACGATCGACACGACGATGACGAGCGTGTAGGCGTGTGTGAGGTCGTGCATCAGCCGGATGGTGAAATCGGGGGAGACCTCGTGGTGGGAGGGTGCCGGTGCAGGGTGCTTCACGAGCTTTCCTTTGAGGATCCCGAGTTTCTCTGCGGTGGTGATGCTTTCGCTGCGGTTGAACTGACTCGTCAAAATCACCGACATCAGTGCGGTGCCGACCGAGACGGCGACGTGCTGATTGACACTGAGCAGTGTTGACCCGCGTGCCACCTGGTGAGGCGCCAACGTCTGTACCGCCGATCCGGACAGCGGCGTCAAAGTGCAGCCAAGGCCCATGCCGGTAATGATCAGTCCCACCAGCAGGATCGGCAGGTAGTCCGCTTGTTTCCAAGCACCATAGGCGAATACGGTCAGTCCAGTACTGATCAGCGTGATCCCGACGAGCAGGATATTGCGGGGTCCGTGTTTGTCCATCAAGGTTCCTGCGAGCGGCATTGCCAGCATCGCGCCGAGTCCCTGCGGGATCAGCTGCAGCCCCGACTGCAGCGGCGTCTCATGCAGCAGCTGTTGAAGATAACTGGGAATCACCAGGACGGCGCCGAAGAATCCGACCGAGAACACGAACATTGCCGAGTTGGCCGACGTCACCACCCGATTTTTGAACAGCCGCAGGTCGATCAGTGGGTGGTCGGCACGGTGCAGCGCATGCAGAACAAACGCGGTGATCAAGATGATTCCGATGGCCACCGGTATCCACACATGGTTGTCGGTGAACGTGCCGCACCGCGGAACCGACGAAATCCCGAAGAGCAGTGTTGCCAACCCGGGCGACAGCAGCAGCATCCCGACGAAGTCGAACGTCTCCGACGGTCTCGGGCGATCTCTCGGGAACAACAACGCCGCGAGGATCAGCACGATCACGCCGAGTGGCAGGTTGATCCGGAAAATCCATGGCCAGCCGTAGGCGCCGATCAACCAGCCGCCGAGGACCGGCCCGCACATCGGACCCAAGAGCATCGGGATACCCAGCACCGCCATCAACCGGCCGAGCCGCCGCGGTCCGGCCTCGCGCGTCAAGATGATCAACGTCAACGGCACCAGGATCCCGGCGCCGAGTCCCTGTATCACTCGAAACGCGATGAGCTCGGTGATGTTTGACGCCATCGAACACAGCAGCGACGCCAAGGTAAACCACAAAACCGCGCCCAAGAACAGCCGCTTGGTGCCGAACCGGTCGGATGCCCAACCGGCCAGCGGGATCACGGTGGCCTGTGCGAGCGCGTAACCCGTTATCGTCCACGCGACGATGGCCTGAGTGGATCCGAACTCCCCGATGAATGTGCGCTGCGCCACGCTGACGACCGTGCCGTCCAGGATCGCCATCACCGAGGCGAAAATGCAGACTCCGGCGATGCGCAGCAGTCTGGCGTCCAGAGCATCTGGATAGTCGGGCATGTGGTCGGCTGCCGGTTCGGGGACAGCGGTAGTGGACGCCGCGCGAGAAACCATGATCCTCAGCCTAACGAGAAACTAGCTAGCTCACCAATATAGTTTGCGCTGGGGTAGCCTCTGGGGACATGACTGTGACCGAGATCGCTTTGACCACTCTGGATGGCCGTCCGACGTCGCTGGCCGACTACGGCGACCGTGCGGTGCTCGTCGTCAATGTGGCGTCCAAATGTGGTCTGACACCGCAATACAGTTCGCTGGAGCAGCTTGCGCGGGATTACGGTGAGCGCGGGCTCACGGTGGTGGGAGTCCCGTGTAATCAATTCATGGGCCAAGAGCCCGGCAGCGCCGAGGAAATCCAAGCCTTTTGCTCCAAGACCTACGGTGTGACGTTTCCGCTGTTAGCTAAAACCGAGGTCAACGGGCCGGACCGGCATCCGCTCTACGCGGAACTGACCGAGACCCCCGACGCCGATGGGCAGGCCGGCGACGTGCAATGGAACTTCGAGAAGTTCCTGATCGCCCCCGGTGGAAAGGTGGTCAACCGGTTCCGTCCGCGGACGGTGCCAGACGCACCGGAGGTTATCTCCGCCATCGAGGCCGTGCTGCCGAATTAGCTGGTCGTGGGGCCTGATCGACGTTTAGTGTCAGCGTGTACGTCACCATTTGGACACCTGGCGTCGTCACCATTGTGGTGTGTATGGGAAGTTGATCGTCTCGGTCTCCGGGATCTGTGAACGCACGTTGGACGACGTCGACGGGTTCTGCGCACAGATGGACACCCGGGCGGTGCCGGTGTCGCTGCTGGTGGCCCCGCGGCTGAAGGGTGGCTACCGGCTCGATCGTGATCCGGGCACCGTCGAGTGGCTGGCCGGCCGGCGCACAGCCGGCGACGCAATCCTGCTGAACGGATATGACGAAGCCGCGACCAAGAAACGCCGCGGCGAATTTGCAGCGCTGCCCGCCCATGAGGCCAACCTGCGGCTGATGGCCGCTGACCGGGTGCTCGAACACCTCGGGTTGCGTACCCGGCTGTTCGCGGCGCCGGGCTGGACGGCGTCGCCGGGCACAGTTGAGGCGCTGCCGAACAATGGTTTTCGTCTCCTCGCCGACCTGCATGGGATCACCGACCTGGTCCGGCACAACACGGTGCGCGCACGGGTATTGGGTATCGGAGAAGGTTTCTTGGCCGAGCCGTGGTGGTGTCGGATGCTGGTGCTGTCGGCCGAGCGCGTCGCGCGCCGCGGCGGCACCGTCCGGGTTGCGGTCGCGGCCCGTCACCTGCGCAAGCCCGGACCACTGCAAGCGATGCTGGACGCGGTGGACCTGGCATTGCTGCACGCGTGCGCACCGACGGTGTACCAGTGGCGGGCCGATCAGACGGTTCTCGACGCGGCCTGATCGCTCAGGTCGCTACTGTGTAGCGCCATGAGCGATACCGGAGCGGGGTCGGTGGGACCGGCCGCTGATGTCATCATCGTCGGAGCGGGCCTGGCCGGGCTGGTAGCCGCCTGCGAGGTGGTTGACCGTGGGATGCGAGTGCTGATTCTCGATCAGGAGAACAGCGCCAACCTTGGTGGCCAGGCATTCTGGTCGTTCGGCGGCTTGTTCTTCGTCGACAGCCCCGAGCAGCGCCGCCTGGGCGTCCGCGATAGTCACGAACTCGCTCTGCAGGATTGGCTGGGCACCGCGGCGTTCGACCGGCAGGAAGATTACTGGCCGAGGCAATGGGCGCATGCCTACGTCGATTTCGCCGCAGGGGAGAAACGCAGCTGGCTGCGGGCCCGGGGCTTGCAGATCTTCCCGCTGGTGGGGTGGGCCGAGCGTGGCGGCTACGACGCGCAGGGCCATGGCAACTCGGTGCCTCGGTTCCACATCACCTGGGGGACCGGGCCGGCCATCGTCGAGATCTTCGCGCGGCGGCTGCGCGACCACCCGAAGGTACGGTTCGCGCACCGGCACCAGGTGGACGAGCTGATCGTCGAGGGCGACGCGGTGACCGGCGTCCGGGGCACTGTGCTGGAGCCATCCGCGGAACCGCGCGGTGTCGCGTCGTCGCGAAAATCCATCGGGCAGTTTGAATTTCGCGCGCAAGCCGTGATCGTCACCAGCGGAGGCATTGGCGCCAACCACGATCTGGTGCGGGCCAACTGGCCCAAGCGGATGGGCCGGGTGCCCGAGCAACTGCTCAGCGGGGTGCCCGCGCACGTTGACGGCCGGATGATCGCGATCACCGAGAAGGCCGGCGGGCGGGTGATCAACCGCGACCGGATGTGGCATTACACCGAGGGCATCACCAACTACGACCCGATCTGGCCGCGGCATGGCATTCGGATCATCCCGGGGCCGTCGTCGTTGTGGCTCGACGCAAAGGGCAAGCGGCTGCCGGTACCGCTGTTTCCGGGCTTCGACACCCTGGGCACGCTGGAGTACATCGCGAAGTCGGGCTATGACTACACCTGGTTCGTGCTGAATGCCAAGATCATCGAGAAGGAATTCGCCTTGTCCGGTCAGGAACAGAATCCCGACCTGACCGGGCGTAGCGTGCGTCAACTGCTGGCGTCGCGGGCCCGGTCAGGCCCGCCGGGCCCGGTGCAGGCCTTCGTCGATCGCGGCGTCGACTTCGTCAGCGCCGACTCAGTGCGCGAGTTGGTGTCGGCCATGAACAAGTTGCCCGATGTGGCGCCGCTGGATTATGCGACGGTCACCGACGAGGTCACCGCGCGCGACCGCGAGGTAGCCAACCGTTTCACCAAGGACAGTCAGATCACCGCGATCCGCGCCGCCCGCGGGTATCTGGGCGACCGGCTGGGCCGAGTGGTCGCACCGCACCGCCTGGCGGACCCGAAGGCCGGTCCGCTGATCGCGGTCAAGTTGCATATTCTGACCCGAAAGACGTTAGGCGGGCTGGAGACCGACTTGGACTCACGGGTGCTCAAGGCCGACGGCACTCCGTTCGACGGGCTGTATGCGGCCGGCGAAGTCGCGGGCTTCGGCGGCGGTGGTGTGCACGGTTATCGGGCGCTGGAGGGGACGTTCCTGGGCGGGTGCATCTTCTCGGGTCGTGCCGCCGGCCGCGGAGCCGCAAGCGACATCGCCTAGAACATCCGGCGAGCGTGCGGCTCGCCGCACAGTCGAGACCGAGCGTGCGGCGGGGAATAAAAACAGACGGGCGCGCAGCCGCACACTCGGCGCAGGCTTAGCAGGTCAGGTCGATATACGTTCCCACAGCTCCGGGGTGCTGACCGGGCCATGTCCGGCCCAAACGCGACGGAAATTGTGCGCCACGTACGACCGGACGGCCAACCCGAACTCGCCCGTTCGAGTCGGGTCCTGCCGGACGAGCAGGAAGGCCGCCGAGCGCAGTTGAGCCAGCGTCTGCTGCTGCCACCGTTCGTCGACCACGAACCCATGCGGGTAGAAGTGAGGATCCGGCGGTGCCCCGACACTCCACACCAATTTCTGGCCGCGGCCGTCGATCCAGCCTGGGCACGCCTGGCTCGGAAGCGTGAACCGGTCGGCTGAGATCAGCAGGCTGACAGAGTCGGAGTAGACACACGCTGCTTTCGGGACGCCGGCCGCGGCAACGGCCAACGACGGCTGACCTGCATAGTGAGCGGCTTCGCGGGCGCTTCCCATGGCTGCGACGGTCAGCAGCACCAGCGCTGCGAAGATCGCGGCCAATCGGGGCACGACGGCCCGCCCGGCAGCGGCGGCGCAGGCGCCCACAGCAATCGACGCGGGCGCGGCGAAGAACCCGGCGTAGTGATCGAAGTAGGACGGCGACCGTGCGAACGCTGCGGCCATCAGCACGGCCAATCCGATCCACACCCAGGTCTGCGGCGCCCTTCTGAGAAATCCACGGCCGGCCGGCGCCAGGACCACCAAACAAAGGGTTGTGCAGGCGATGAGTACCGGGATCGCGACCCCGACGGACAACTGGCCGAGACCGGATAGGCTGCGCAGCCGATGGCCGATGGACTGAGGACCGTCGGAGGGCCGAGTGAGCTGCGCCTGCACCAGATCTCGCCACAGCACCGACGGACCCGCGGCCACCAGGTACGGCGCGAGTATCAGGAACGCCGAACCCAGGAACCCTCCGGCGAAAGCGACCAAGCGCCGTGCGGCGGTGACCAGTACCCAGGCCGCCGCCACGACCACGTAGGCGGCCGCGAACAGCTTCACCCCGACGGCGCAGGCCAGGAGCGCCCCCCCGAGCGCCGCCAGCCGGCTAGTGAGCGGCCGCCGCAGCAGGAAACGCATGCCGACGAGGGCCGGCAGCGTCGCCAGTGTCTCCAACAGCACGGTGTGCCCCGCGATCACCGCGCCCGGAGCCGCGGCGTACAACGCCGCGGCCAGATAGCCGGGCATGCGTCGAGACCCGGTCGAGTCGCCAACCAGATCTTGCACCAGCGCACGGACCAGCCAGATGTTCACGCACGCGGCGAGCAGTACTTCCAGTCGCGCCGCGGCCATGCCGGCTGGGTCACCGAACAGCGAACCCACCACTGCTGCGGGCAGCAGCAGGACCCAGGTCAGTGGTGGATGCACCACCGTGAAGTCCCGGTACGGGATCAGGCCGTGCAGCAGCGATTTGGCGGCGGCGTAATAGACCCCGTCGTCATACTCCAAGAAGCCGGTGAAGTTGTTCGCCCGGAACCAGGGCGCCGCGCGCAGAACCACACCGCCGACGAGGATCAAGACCATTAGCCAGCAGGCGCGCAGCGCGGGTGTTGCGGCGGCGGTTACCACGCCCGGCGGGTGCCGGTCGGGTGCCACCGAAGCGAACCCGGCCACCACGTGCACTCACCGATCGTAACGGGCCAATCTCGACGGTCCGAGGTCGTCGATTCCCGCTCGTCCAGGTCAGCGCTAAAAGGTCACTGAGCTTTCTTCGGGCAGCACCTGGAAGTCGGTGCTGGTCATCTCGCTGAGCCGCCCGTAGTAGATGCCGCGGGCGTCCGGAGCGACGATGCCCTGGTGGATGGGCACCGCCCGCGCCGGCGCGACCGCCCGCAGGTAGTCGACCGCTTCGGAGATCTTCATCCACGGCGCCGCCGCGGGAGTGGCCAAGACGTCGACCGGCTCGTCCGGAACGAACAGCGCATCGCCCGGGTGCATAAACCGGGCGGGGTGGTCGCCGTCGCCGACCAAGTACGAGATGTTGTCTATCACTGGGATTTCCGGGTGGATGACGGCGTGGCTGGCCACCGAGCGCGCGGATCGTCAGTTCGCCGACGGACAGCTCGTCGCCGACGTGCACCTGTTGGCAAGGCGCGCCGAGTTGGGCGGCGGTTTGCGGGTCGGCGTAGAGTCTGGCGTCCGGATTGGCGTCACACAGCGCGGGCAGGCGCTCCTGGTCGACGTGATCGGGGTGCTGGTGGGTGATCACGATCGCGGATAGGCCGGTGATGCCTTCGAAACCGTGCGAGAAATTTCCCGGGTCGAACAGCACGGTGGTGTGGCCGAAGTCGGCTAGTACACAGGAATGACCGAAATGCGTCAGTTGCATGTCTACGATTGTGCGCTCAGGGGGTACCTGGCATGCGCGTAGTCCTGGCAACGATGCTGCTGGCGAGCGGCCTGGTGGTCGGCGTGCGATGTCGTCGGTCACCGCGCGCGCGGACCAGGACACCTGCCCGCCGATCTGCGACAAGATCCCGGATACGGCGTGGATCTCGCCGTCCGACATACCGCTGAACTCGACATACCGCTGGCCGTCGCTGGCCGGGGTGGCGGTGCCGATGACCGGCACGACGACGCCACGGTTCCGGTTCGAGGAGGTGTGCGCGACTCCGGCGTTCCCTCAAGACACCCGTAACTCTGCGGTCGCCAGCCGGGCGGCGGTGGTCAACTCGCAGGGCCAGTGGCAGCTGCAGGCCCAAGTCCTGCACTGGCGCGGCGACACGGCGCGCGGCGGCCAGAGCGCGTCGTCGGTGTTCGACATGGCCGCGGCCGCGCTGCGCGGTTGCCAATTGGGAGCAGCGGCAGAGTCGCCGTCGGTCACCGTCGACGAGCCCAATCGGCTGGCCGCGGTGATCAGCGGCCCGGTGATCATGCACACCTACCTGGTCGCGCACCCGGAAAACAGCACCATCAGCGAACTGACGCTGTGGTCTCGGGTCCACCGCAGCTGCCCTGGCCGATAATCTCGGACGCCCAAGTACTGGACGCCATGACGGCGCCGGTATGCGCGGCCTATATCGGCTCGTGCTAGTAAGACGGCCCCGGTGTCGACCGGTAGAGTTGGCGCCGAGCAACTCAGATCAGTAGGAGGAGTGCGGGTGGCCCGGGTGGTTGTGCACGTAATGCCCAAGGCCGAGATTCTCGACCCGCAGGGTCAGGCGATTGTCGGCGCGCTGGGTCGGCTGGGGCATGCCGGCATCTCAGATGTGCGGCAGGGCAAGCGGTTTGAGCTCGAAGTAGACGACAGCGTCGACGATTCGGCACTTGCCGAGATTGCGGAGTCGTTGTTGGCCAACACCGTGATCGAAGACTGGACAGTAAGCCGAGAGCCGCAGTGACGGCGCGCATCGGCGTCATCACCTTTCCCGGCACGCTCGACGACGTGGACGCTGCCCGGGCGGTCCGTTTCGTCGGCGCCGACGCTGTCAGCCTGTGGCATGCCGACGCCGATCTCAAGGATGTCGACGCAGTGGTGGTGCCCGGCGGGTTCTCCTACGGCGACTATCTGCGGGCTGGTGCGATCGCCAGGTTCGCACCGGTGATGGGTGAAGTCATCGCCGCCGCCGAACGCGGGTTGCCGGTTCTCGGCATTTGCAACGGTTTTCAGGTGCTGTGTGAGGCCGGGCTACTGCCCGGTGCGCTGACCCGAAACGCCGGTCTGCATTTCGTCTGCCGCGACGTGTGGCTGCGGGTGGCGTCGACGGCGACGGCGTGGACGTCGCGGTTCGAGCCGGACGCCGACCTGCTGATCCCGTTGAAGTCGGGCGAGGGTCGTTACGTGGCCTCTCCGGACGTGCTCGACGAGCTGGAAAGCGAAGGCCGGGTGGTGTTCCGCTACCACGGCAATCCCAACGGCTCGATGCGCGACATCGCCGGTGTCAGCTCGGCCAACGGCCGTGTCGTCGGGCTGATGCCGCACCCCGAGCATGCCATCGGGGCGTTGACCGGCCCGTCGGATGACGGGCTCGGTCTGTTCTATTCGGCGCTGGATTCCGTTCTGGCCGCCTGATAGCGACCGGCGGTCAGCGCAACGCGTGTTCCGCCAGCCCAGTCAGCCGCCGCTGTCCTGCGCTGAAAGCCCTGCAGCAGCGCGCAATTCGACGAATGCCTCGCTGAGAGCATCGGTCGCCTCGTGCGGGTCGTTGAAACGTTTGGTCGTCGGTGAGCACCGCTACGCCGAGCTGGTCGACATAGCTCCACACGGTGATGTTGACCGGGAGCGCCGGGGGACAGCACGCCGGTCGAGTAGATCTCGCTGACCGGCGCGCCGCCGAAGTGGCCACGCTCTCGCGGCCCGGCCACGCTGGAGACCGCCACGTTCATCATCTTGTTCGGCGCGTCGCGCCGACCCAGCCACCGAAATGCCGCCGGGGCAATCGCGGTCGGTAAATAGGCCATCATCTGCCCGTATAGCCGTGGGCCGAGAATTTCGTGGTCCTCCTTGGCGATCTTGGTCGCCAGCGCGACCAGTTTCGCCCGCTCTTTCGCGTCGGCAACGTGCACCGGCAGCGAAATCGACAGGCCGCTGATCTCGTTGCCGGTGATACGGCCCGACTTGTCGGTGGCGGTCGGTACCGACGCGATGATCGGGCGGTCGGCGTTGCCGTCGTAGCGCAACAACAGCTGCCGCAATCCGCCGGCCGCGGTCGCGAGCACCAGGTCGTTGAACGTGATACCCAACCCCTTGGCGGTCGCTTTGACATCGGCCAGCCGCAGCGCCGCAGTGGCGAATCGACGCTGCGGCGACACTACGTGATTGAGGAAGGTCGGTGGCGCGTCGAACGCGTCCGCGAGGTCCGGGTGATCGCCGCGCTCCTTGGTGCGGCGGTGCACCCGGGTGAATCCCACGGCGGCGTCTCGGACCAGCCCGGGGAGCTCGGCGATTTGCCGGACGTGGTCGCGTCCGGCCGCGCGCAGCAGGCCGGCCGTCGTCGGCGTCACGCCGGCCTCGTCGTTGTCCCGTTCGTCGGTCGATGCGTCCTTGAGATCCATTGCGCGTGCCAGCAGATTGACCGAGGCGACGCCGTCGGCCAGCGCATGGTGGATCTTGCCGATCAGCGCGAACCGTTCGCCGGCCAGCCCCTCGGCGAAATGAAACTCCCACAGCGGGCGGCTACGGTCCAGGGGTGTGGAGGCGACGTCGCCGACGACCTGGTCGAGCTCTCGGCGGCCGCCTGGTGCCGGTACCCGCACCCGTCGGACGTGGTAGTCGAGGTCGACCTCGCAGTTCTCCTGCCACATCGGGTGATGCAGCCGCCACGGGATGTCGACGAGTTTGTAGCGCAACGGGTCTAGTAAGTGCAGCCGGCGGCGCAGATGGTTCCGGAAGACCTCGTAGTTGAACTCGCCGTCGAAGTTGGCTTCGTTGGAAGGGTCAATGATCACCACCTTCAACGTGTGCGTATGCAGGTTTGGCGTCTCGCTGTAGAGCAGCATGGCGTCCATGCCGTTGAGTCTTTTCACGCGCCCCACCTCCGTGCCCACAGGTCCATGCAAGCACCTAAGACAAGGGGTTTTGACCGGAATCGCCGATTCCGGTTGCGTGGTTCACGAGTCGCTGGATGCGCCCAGGATCGCCTGGAGGTCGCGTCGCGCGATTTTGCCGGTGCCGCCCCGCGGCAGTTCGTCGAGCAGCAGGATTTCGCGCGGGACTTTGTAGTTGGCCAGGTTGTCGCGCACGTGTGCCCGCAATGTGTCCGACGTGGCCGCGGCGTGGTCGTGCAATACCACGAACGCGGCCAGGCGTTGCCCGTACTGTTCGTCGTCGACGCCGATCACCGCCGCCTCGGCGACGTCGGGATGCCGCGAGAGCACCTTCTCGACCTCGATCGGGTACACGTTCTCCCCGCCGGAGACGATCATCTCGTCGTCGCGGCCCACCACGAACAACCGTCCGGCGCTGTCTAGGAACCCGACGTCGCCCGATGCCATAAAGCCGTCCTGAAAAGTCTTGCCCGCCCCGGTGGTGTACCCGTCGAACAGGGTGGGGCTACGAACGAAGATCCGACCGGTCTGACCGGCGGCTACCTCGGTGCCTGCGTCGTCGAGGATGCGAATCTCGGTGCCCTGTACCGGTTTTCCGGCGGTGTCTGGTGCGGCCCGCAGATCGGTCGGTGTCGCGGTGGCCACCATCCCGGCCTCGGTGGCGTTGTAGTTGTTGTAGATCACATCGCCGAACCGGTCCATGAACTTCACCACCACGTCAGGGCGCATCCGCGAGCCGGACGCAGCGGCGAATCGCAGCGACCGGCACGGGTACCGATCGAGCACCTCGTCGGGCAAGTCGATGATCCGGTCGAACATCACCGGCACGACGACGAGCCCGGCGGCGCGGTGCCGCTCGACGAGTTGCAGCGTCGCCTCGGGGTCGAATTTGCGCCGCGTGACGATCGTGCAGGCCATAAATGCCGAGAACACCAGTTGCGAAAAGCCCCACGCATGAAACATCGGCGCCGTGATCACAGTCGGCTGTTCGGCGCGCCACGGTATCCGGTCGAGCACCGCTTTCAGTTCATTGGGCCCACCGCCCGATGAGGGCTGCGCGCCCTTGGGTGTGCCGGTAGTTCCGGAGGTCAGCAGGATCAGCCTGCTCGTGCGATCGGCTGGTTGTGGCCGTTGTCCGGCATGGCTATCGACCATCGTCTCGACGCTGAGATCCGTTGCGGCGGAAGGTTGCTCGGTCCAGCCGAGGATGCGGGTGGCATGCGGTCTTTCGGCCAATGACCGGTCCACGGTGTCGGTGAACTCTTGGTCGTAGATCACCGCGTCGACACCCTCGCGGGCGACCACCTCGGCCAGCGCCGGACCGGCGAACGAGGTGTTCAGCAACAACAGGTCGGCGCCGACGCGGTGGGCGGCGACCAACGCCTCGACGAAACCCCGGTGGTTGCGGCACATGAGGCCGATCAGCCTTGGTGTGCCGCCGGGCAATGCCTGCAATGCGGCGGCGAACGCGTCGCAACGCTGGTGCAATTGCCGCCAGGTCAGCGTGCCCAGCTCGTCGACCAGCCCCAGCTGGTCGGGGCAGCGTTGCGCCGCGGCCGCGAAACCTGCGGTGGGCGTGGTGCCCTCGCGGCGCATCGCGGCGCCCATTCGCAGGTAACGGTCCGGCCGCAGCGGCGCGATGACGCCTGCCCGCGACAGGGTCCGCAGCAGCCCGATCACGTCGGTGGCCCCCGGCATCACTCAGCCCAGGACGGGAAAACGCCGCTGGCGGGCCAGGCGGTCGAGCGCGGTCTGCATCACCGAACGGACGTGCGCGTCGACCTCCTCGATGTCGGGGTCGTCCCCGAAGCGGGCGCTGACGTCGATCGGCTGCAGTACTTCGGTGACAATCTTGGCGGGCAGCGGCACGTTCGGCGGGAAGATCACGCTCAGACCAAATGGGAAGCCAAAGCTCACCGGAAGGATGTCCATCCGCGCCTTCGTGAGCCTCAGCGTGCGGGCCAGCCAATTGCCGCGAGTCAAGAACAGCTGGGTTTCCTGCCCACCGATCGACACCGTCGGCACGATCGGCACACCGGATTCGATTGCCGTGCGGACGTAGCCGGTTCGGCCGTTGAAGTCGATGGTGTTCTCGCTCAGCGTGGGCCGGTAAGAGTCGTAGTCACCGCCGGGGAACACCAGCACCACGGCACCGGAGTGCAACGCTTTGGCGGCGTTTTCGCGGCTGGCCTCGATGACCCCGGCGCGGCGTAGCCAGCCGTCCAGCGGACCCAGGAACACCCCGTAGTGAGCCAGCGTGTACACCGGGCGGTGGTAGCCGAAGGTGTCGTAGAAGGCCGAGGCGAAGATGAATACATCGGGTGTCATCATGCCGCCGGAGTGGTTGGACACCACCAATGCGCCGCCGGCCCCGGGGATGTTGTCCAGCCCGCGTACCTCCGCGCGAAACCACCGGTTGACCACCGGCGCGACCACGTTGCGGAGCTGCTTGGTGAACGACGGATCCCACTTGGCGATCTCGTGGTTGGCAGGCAACGCGTCTGTGCCGTCGCTCATGGTTCCCCGCTCATCATCGATGCCCTCGCCTTGACCGCCACATTACGGTCCGGGCTCGGCAGGTACCAGCGTATATGGTACTCTCCAATTTGGAGAATGTCATATCCGCATGTCGCGGAGGAATGCCCGGTGACGATGCCGGATTGCGGCGGATGACTCGTGCACAAGGGGAAAATGGCCGAGAAAGTTCTTGTCACAGGCGGTTTCGGGCTCGTCGGATCGCAGACCGTCCGCAAGCTGGTCGCCGCCGGGCACCGGGTGATCGCCACCGACCTCGGCACCGACGCCCAGCGCAAAGCGGCCGGGTCGTTGCCTGCCGGCGCCGAGGCGAGATGGGCGGACCTGACCGACCAGCGTGAAGTCGATCGGCTGGTCGCCGACGTGTCACCGACGGTGATCGTTCACCTCGCCGCGGTGATCCCGCCGGCGATCTATCGCCACCCCGCACTCGGGCGGCGCGTCAACGTCGACGCGACCGTGGCGCTGCTGCGGGCCGCAGAGTCGCATACCCTTCCACCGCGCTTTGTCCAGGCCTCCAGCAACGCCGTGTACGGCGCCCGCAACCCGCATCGGCACTCCCCACCGATCCGGGTGGACTCGCCGCTGCAGCCATCTGACCTCTACGGCGCGCACAAGGCCGAGGCCGAAGAGCACGTCCGGTCCTCGAGTCTTCAATGGGTGATCCTTCGCCTCGGCGGAGTGATCAGCGTCGAGCCGGATGCCATGCCATTCACCGTGGACGCGCTGTTCTTCGAAAGCGCGCTGCCAACCGACGGGCGCCTGCACACCGTCGACGTCCGCGACGTCGCTGCCGCGTTTGCCGCCGCGGCCACCGCCGACGTGGTGGGTGAAGCCCTGCTGATCGGCGGTGACGAGTCGCACCTGCGACGTCAGATTGACGTCGGCCCGGCCCTGGCCGCTGCACGGGGGCTGCCAAACGTGTTGCCTGCGGGCCGGCCCGGCGACCCCGACAGCGACGAAAACTGGTTCGTCACCGACTGGATGGACACCACCCGCGCCCAGCAGGCGCTGTCATTCCAGCACCACTCCTGGCCAGACATGCTCGCCGAGATGCGGGCCACCGCCGGCTGGCGGCGCTACCCGATGCGGCTTGTCGCGCCGATCGCCCGACCGCTGCTCAAAGGTCGGGCCGCCTATCGAAACGCATCGGGCCGCTACGCCGACCCATGGGGTGCCGTCCGGGCCAGGCTGGGCGAACCCCGCCCAGATCAAGCCGACGAATCCCGGTAGGCCTCAAGAAGTCTCAGCCATACCTCGCTGATCGTGGGGAAGCACGGCACGGCATGCCACAACCGATCGATGGGTACCTGACCGGCGACGGCAATGGTGGCCGAGTGCAGCAGCTCCGAGACACCAGCGCCGACGAAGGTCACACCGAGCAGATGACCGTGGTCGACGTCGACCACCATGCGAGCCCGTCCGGTGTAGCCGTCGGCGTAGAGCTTCGCTCCCATCACGACATCGCCGATTTCGACGTCTACCGCGCGCACCCGGTGACCGGCCTGCTCGGCCTGTTCGACCGACAGTCCGACCGCGGCGGCTTCCGGGTCGGTGAAGAAAACCTGCGGCACCGCTTGATGGTCGGCGGTGGCCGCGTGCGCGCCCCACGGCGCGGTGTCCAACGGACGCCCCGCGACGCGCGCTCCGATAGCCGCACCGGCGATCCGCGCCTGATACTTGCCCTCGTGGGTCAGCAGCGCCCGATGGTTGGCGTCGCCGCACGCATAGAGCCAGCCGTCGTCGACGGCCCGCACGCGACAGGTGTCGTCGACGTCCAGCCAGTCACCCGGGGTGAGTCCTACTGTCTGCAAACCGATGTCATCGGTCAGCGGTGCGCGACCGGTCGCGAACAGCACCTCGTCGACTTCCAGCTCGGCTCCGTCGCTCAATTCCAGGGTCACCGGTCCGTCAGCGTCGGGCCGGCGCAGCTTGGCCACCGACACTCCGACGCGCACGGCAACGCCGGATTCTTCAAGCCCGCGCCGGACCAGCTCACCGACGAACGGTTCCATCCGGGGCAGCAGTCCGGATCCGCGCGCCAGCAAGGTCACGGCAGCGCCCAAACCTTGCCAGGCGGTGGTCATTTCGACGCCCACACCGCCTGCACCGACGACGGCGAGTCGGTTTGGCACCGAGCTGCTATCGGTGGCTTTGCGGTTGGTCCACGGTCGGGCTTCGACGATGCCCGGCAACTCCGGAACCGCGGCGCGGCTTCCCGTGCAGATGACGACGGCGTGCCGGGCGATGAGCACCGTTGGCTGATCTTCGGCCGCGGTGACTGCCACCCGGCGGGGCCCGTCTAGCCGGCCATGGCCACGGATCAGCGTTGCCCCGATTCCGGCTACCCAATCAGCCTGGCCGGCGTCGTCCCAGTTGCTCACGTAGCGGTCCCGGCGGCCGAAGACGCCGTCGGCGTTGATCGAACCGCTGACCGCGTCGCGCGCACCGTCGAGGTGGTCGGCGTCGGCGACTGCGATGACCGGGCGCAGCAGCGCTTTGCTGGGCACGCACGCCCAGTAGGAGCATTCGCCGCCGACGAGTTCACTTTCGACCATCGCAACGCTGAGCCCGGCGGCCCGAGCGCGCTCGGCGGCATTTTGTCCGACTGGTCCGGCCCCAAGCACGACAACGTCGTAAGTGTGTTCTGCTGCTGCCACTTTCGGCTCTTCCCTTTCTGCCCTCATCGGTCAGGCTGTCGCGCCACCGCTTGGGGCGCAGTTTGACAGCCTACTGGCCCGAGTATTGAATGGGTTATACAACCCAGAAAGTCTCGGCGAGGGGAATGTCGAACATGTCAGAACTGCAAGTCATCGCACGTCACACCACCGCCGAGGGCAAGCGTGACGCGGTGCTCGCGTTATTGCCGAAGCTGATTGAGGCGTCCCGACAGGAGCCGGGCAACCTGGCGTTCGATGCGTACCTGAACATGGACGACCCGCGAAGCTATGTGCTGCTCGAGCGGTACACCTCGCGTGCCGCGTTCGCCGAGCACCGTGAGACCCCGCATTTCACAGAACTGATGCTGGGACAGATCCTGCCCCAAGCTGGAAAGCAGAGTGATCGAACAGTACGACGTCGCCGAAAGCGACGAAGGCCAGGTTCTCATGAGTTTCCGCGACCTGCACTACACAGACGAGCCATTGCTACTGCCCAACGCTTGGGATGTGTCGTCTGCGCTCGCTTTCTATGACGCCGGGTATCGCGCGATTGGCACCACCAGCTTCGGGGTTGCCGCGAGCGCGGGGCATCCTGATGGTGGGCGATCGAGCAAGGAGCCGACCAGCGACCTGGTCAGGCAGCTTCGGAACCTGCCGGTCTACGTCTCTGCCGACGTCGAGGACGGTTACGACGATGATCCCGACGTGGTGGCTGGGTACGTATCTGGCCTTGGTGCGGCGGGAATCAACATCGAGGACAGCACGGACGAGAAATTGATCAGTCCGCAGGCCCATGCCGCCAAAGTGTCTGCGATCAAAAAGCGTTCACCGGAAGTCTTTGTCAACGCCAGAGTGGACACCTACTGGCTTGATCAGGATGCCAATGTTTCAGCCTCGTTGAAACGAGCCGAAGCCTATGTCGCGGCGGGCGCCGACGGGATCTTCATCCCAGGCGCGTCGGACCCGTCCGAGCTGCGTGAGCTGACGGCCAACATACCGGTTCCCGTCAATGTGCTGGCGGTGCCGGGGCTAAGCCTGGCCGAGTTAGCTGATTTGGGTGTGCGTCGGGTCAGCACCGGGTCGCTGCCCTATCGTGCGGCCATCCATGCAGCGGTCGAGGTCGCGCGCAATGTTAGCGACGGCGTGCCTCCGCCCGCGGCCACCGCCTACCCGACTATGCAAGGACGCCTGGTCGAATTCGACGGGCTGAACCAGACCCGCTGACCGAGCCCGGGTTCAGCGCGCGGCCGGATCGATCTGGACCGGGTATCCCGCGCGCAGCACCGCGACCGTCGACAGTGGGGTGAGCACCGATGCGGATCCTGCGGCCGGTCGTGCCAGCCAGTGACGATCTGGCCGATAGACGTTGTCGGCCTCGTCCCATACCGCGAGGTGGTCACCGACCACAACCGCGGGTCCGTCGGGTGTACTGACGAACGCTCCGTCGGGCAGGATCCGCCACGGCAGCGACTTCTCGGACCGGTCGGTTCGCTCGCGGTGCAGCCGACTGTCGATGTCTTTCGCGTAGGGGGTTGTCCCGTCATGGGTTTCGCACCACGCCCGTCGATAGGCGTTGTAGGCGCTGCGGCGGCATTCGGCACACGGTCGATGACCCGCGGCAAAGGCGACCGCCTCGTCGAGAAAGAACAATTGGGTGTAGTGATTCGGCGCCCACTGCGGTGCTCGACGACCCTTGAACTCCAGTACGCAGGTGATCCAGGCCTTGCTTTGATGGTTGCGCACAATGTCGCGGCTGCCCCGGCCTTCGTGCAGTCGACCGCGATTGCCCATCCACGCGCCGCGACCTGCAACCGCGATGATCTCGCCGCCTGGTGTTACGCGGTTGCGTGCGGGGGTCGATGTCATCTGACACCTTCCAGATCCAGCAGGGTGCGTTTGGCGACCGGCCCACCGCGGTAGTCGCCCAATGTGCCGTCGGCGCGGACGACCCGATGGCACGGCACCACGACCGGGATGGGATTCGTCGCACAGGTCGTCCCGACAGCGCGAACAGCCTTGGGAGAACCTGAAAGTCGCGCCAAGGTGCCGTAGCTGGCGGTGGTACCGTAGCCGATGTCGACTGCCAGGTGGCTCAGGACCACACGCCGAAACCCTTTGGAGAGTTGCCAATCCAGCGGGACGTCGAAGGTGTGGCGACGCCCGGAAAAATACTCCTCCAGTTGGCGTGCGACGGTATCCAGCCGCTTCGGGGCGTGCAGCAGTCGGGAGCTGATGCGGTCGGAGAGGTTCTGCAACACCGCGTCATGCCCTTCGGCGCTGAAGGCGACTCGCACCAGTCCCGCTGGTGTCGAGGCGATCAGCAGTGAGCCGACGGGTGAGTCGACCGTCCGGTAGGCGACGTCGAGGAGGTCGTCGCGGTCGGCGGCCGCCGCCAGCCGGGCGTGCAGGCGGGTGATGTCGTCGTCTTCGACCGGGTAGAGCGCGGCGAGGTCAAGTGTGGTCATTGGGACTCCGTTTTTGGTGATTCGTCAATACGGTTGTGCGCGTAGGTGCGTCGTAGCGTTGCGACGCCGTCGGCCGCGGCGCGCCGGGCGGCGGCGGCAGTGCTGTCGAGTAGCGTGGCGATCTCGGCATAGGGCAGGCCGGCCAGGTAGTGGTAGGCCACCGCCTGGCGCTGTTTGGTCGGCAACGCGGCAACCGCATTGGTCAGGTCATAGTGACCTCTGTCGGCATGATCGGGCGACGGCGTATCCGGCGTGTCCGGGACCGGTATCGCGCGTCGGGAGGTGGCGCGATGGATGTCGATCGCCTTGCGGTGGGCGATGGTAACCAACCACGCCTCAAGGTTGGCGTCGGCCGGGAGGTCGGGGTAGGCCTTCATCGCCGCCAAGAAGGTGTCGGACCAGGCGTCGTCCGCGTCTGCGTGCCCGAGGACCGCGCGGACTACCCGCAGCACGGTGGCACCGTGCTGCGCGACGACCTTTTCGAATGGCGGCTTCATCCCGTCGGTTGATCGCGTGGCCGCTACCACAGCGCTTGCGGTGCGGCCGGTATTGCCTTTTCCAGTTGCAGCAAGTATCGCTTGCGGTCCAGGCCGCCGGCGTATCCGGTGAGTTTCCCGGTGGATCCGACCACTCGATGGCAGCCGATGAAGATGGACAGCGGGTTGGCGCCGACAAAGCCGCCGATGTCGCGAGCGTCGAGGCCGCCACCGACTGTGCGTGCCAACTCACCGTAGGTGGTGGTCTGGCCGTACGGGATTTCCGCGAGTCGCTGCCAGACCTGATGTGCCGTGTCGCTGCCGCGCGGGTTGAGCTGCAGATCGAAATCCCGGCGCTGGCCGGCGAAGTATTCGCTGAGCTGCATGATGGCCTCATCGAAGCCGTGATCGTCGCTCGCTTCGACTCGCGGCCCGAACGAATTGCGGTCTGGGCGGGTCCAGTGGCCGGGGTAGTACAGGCCGGTGAGGCCGTTCTCGTCGCGCACCAGCGTCAGTGGTCCGATGGGTGAGTCGACGACGACGTGCCGAGTCGAAGTCGTGGCGGCTGCGCTGGACATGGAGGCTCCTGGAAGTCGTCGGTATTGGTATCTACTCGGTAGACGTCTGGTTCGCCCGGTTTGTGAGGTTGGCCGAAGCGTCAGGGTCGCGACACACAGAGTTGTTGCGCGAAGTCGCGCAGGTCACGCGCGACGAGCGTCGGCTGCGGCAGGTCGGGGATCGGTAGCGGTGCATTGCCGGGGCGGGTGATCAGCGCGCCGCTGAATCCGGCGGATTGCGCGCCGACGGTGTCCCAGACGTGGGCGGCGACCATCATGCAATCTTCGGGCGCCACCGCGAGTTCCTCGCACACGTACCGGTACACCGCCGCGACGGGTTTAAACGCGCGGCACGCGTCGACACTGAACGTTTGCTCGAAAAAGTGCGCCAGCCCGGCGTGTTCCAGCGGGCTCGGCCCGTCCGGGTTGGGTGGCGAATTCGTCAGTGTCACGAGGCGAAAGCCATTGTCGCGCAGCGCTGTCAGTCCATCCTCAACATCCGGGTGCGCCGGCATCGTCAGCATGCCGGCTTTCACGCTTTGGACGTCATCATCGCTGATCTGCACGCCGTGGATGTCCGCGAGCATCGGCAGCAGCCCCTGGCCCAGGGTGAAGTAGTCGACGTAGCGGCCCGCCAGCGTTGCGGTCATCGAATAGGTGACCAGCTGAGCGAACCACTCGCGCATTACCCGCGGATCACCGAAGATTCGTTCGAAAGACGGCGCCATGGCTTCGATGTCGATGAGCGTTTCGTTGACGTCGAACACCAGAACGGCTGGAGCAGCAGTCATCGTCCGATCATCTAATACAACGCAGTTCTGGTGGCTGAGCTCATTCCATGACGACGACCATTTTTCCGCCGGCTTCACCGGCCTCCATGACACGGTGCGCTTCGCGGATCTCGTCGAAGGAGAAGACGCGTTCCGGGGCGGCGTCGAGTCGCCCGGCGGCCACCTGCGCTGCGATGTCTTGCAGCGGAACATCGGACAGCGGGAAGCCAGGGCTGCCAAACACAAAGCTGCCGAAGAAGGACCAATTCACCCCACTGGCCATCCGCAGCAGCGGGTTAAAGTCGCCGATCGGGTCCAGGCCGCCCAGCCACCCCGCCAGGCAGGCGGTACCGTCGCGACGAAGCATGTCCAGCGAGTCCAGGATGGTGCTGTTGCCGACCAAGTCGAGGACCGCATCGATCTGCTTGGCTTCGGCGATGCTGGCAGCCAGCGTCCGCGACTCCAGCTCGACCCGCGCGGCGCCGAGCGCCTCCAGCATGCCGAAACGCTCGCGCCTGCGCGCGGTGGCTATCACGCGGGCACCGGCCGCGACCGCCATCTTGACCGCGGCCTGGCCGAACGATGAAGTCGCGCCCCGGATTACGACGGTTTGTCCCGCGGACACTTTGAGGTTGCGGAATAGGCATGTCCACGCGGTCGCGTAGGTTTCCGGCAGTGCAGCCAGCTGCGACCATGGCAGGTCGGCTTCGATGAGAGCGACGTTCGTCGCGCGCACCCGGGTGTATTCGGCGTAGCTGCCGTTGATAGTTCGGCCCAGCCCGCCCATCAGCGCCGCCACCTTGGACCCAACCGGGAACTCTCCGCCAGGACAAGAGTCGACGATCCCGACGCATTCGATGCCGCTGACTTCAGCGGCTTCTGCCCATTCCCCGCGGCGCATATGCAGCTCGGCATGGTTGAGCCCGAATCCGCGGACTTGAATGACGACCTCGCCGTCCTTGGGCAGCGGCTTGGGGATGTCGGTATAGACCAAGCTGTCGAGGCCGCCGAACTTCTCTAACACGATCGCCCGCATGGTTTCTCCGCCCGCCCTTTCGCGTACCACCGCGGGGGCGGTAGGCAGCACGTTTGGCTGTGGCGACTCTGCGAGCGACATGGTGGGCCGTCCTGTCTGAGCTCAGATAATGGGTTGTCTGGCCCACTCATTATGGGTTATGTGACCCAGAAATGTCCACCGGGGCTGTCTCGTCAGCCAGTGGCCTTGCGTCGAGAGGAACTGCCCCGAGATCCGCGGCGCTTGGGTGCTGGTGCAAACGAACGGACGTATTCGACAGCGGCATTCAGCGCTGCGCGCAGCGGTTCCGGGTCGTCGGTGGCATAAGTGAGCATCGCGCCGCCCTGATGCGCGGCGACCA
Organism: uncultured Actinomycetota bacterium; assembly: GCA_963743145.1. Classification (GTDB taxonomy): domain Bacteria; phylum Actinomycetota; class Actinomycetes; order Mycobacteriales; family Mycobacteriaceae; genus Mycobacterium. The sequence goes on from CAVUOR010000004.1 coordinate 167,863, forward strand.
TCGAGACCGCGAGGTGTCGCGGGTCGGCGTCGGGACGCAGATCGCCGCGGCTGCGCATCGCTGTGAGCCCGGCGCGAAGCAGCTCGAGCCATCGGTCGTAGCCGGCGGCGAGATCGTCGTGGACTTCGGGGATCGGCTTCGGTCAGCTCTCCTGCCAGGGAACCGTAGATGCAGCCACCCTGTCGGTAGACCGCGTCGACATCGGCGATGTTGGCGTCCGCCCATGCTCGCAGCGCCTCGAGGCTGTCGAGGCCGCCGAACCGGCGGCTGAGTGTGAAACTTCTGCACGTCGTCGCAGCGTGCGGCGATCACCTGACGGGTCAGATCGCGTTTGTCATGGAAATAGTGTGAGATCTGCGATCCGCTAACAGCCGCCGTGTTGCGCACCTCGTCGATGCTGGTGCCGGCAACACCACGCTGGAAGATGAGCCTGGCGGCGACGTCGACGATGCGCGCCCGAGTCGCGCGTCCTTTTCGGGTAAGCCGCGATGTGGCGTCGTCGGGCACGTGGCCGCCCCTTTCGGCTCTGATCAGGCAGGCTGCGCGGCTTCGCGCCGGCCGCGGACACGCCGCGGTGGGCGCGGCACCCGTTCGGCGGGGTCGGTGGCGAACATGCGCAAGTAGTTGACCGCAAAGCGCACCGCGTCGGCGTGCGGCCACTCCGCCCGATAGGTGAAGCTCAGCGTGGCGCCGCCTTGGTGTGCGCTGACGATGACCAAAGCCAACTGTCGTGGGTCGGCGTGTGCAACCAGAACGCGGTGATCCTTCATCCGCTGGATCGCCTGCTCCAACAGCTCGATCCATTGCCAGTAGCCCGCCGCCAGCGTCTCGCGTGTTGCGGTGTCAGACTTTCCGAGTTGTCCGGCCAGCGCGTGGTAGGTGGGCGTGCCGGAGTAGCCGATGCGTCGCAGGTAACGCATGTTCAGATCGATCCAGCGCTCGAAGTCGTCGAACGTATCGAGCGCCGCGAGCTTGGGCTGGCGGTGAAAGTCGAGCACTACGTTGATCTGGCGCGCGACAATCGCGCGGATCAGCGCCCGCTTATCGGTGAAATAGTGAGCCAGTTGCGAGCCGCTTACCGACGCGGTCTTGCGCAGTGCGTCCATGTTCAGCGCCGAGAGACCTTCGCTGAGGATTAGCTCGGCGGCGACTTGCACGATCCGGTCGCGGGTGGCGCGACCCTTGGCGGTCAAGGGCCGGTTGTCTCGCGAATCGGCATCAACCATGACGTCAGGTTAACGCGCAGGCACCGCCCGTTATGGGATGTTCAACCCATACGATTGCGACGTGTGTCGTCAGGCGGCAGCGAGCACTTTGGCGAGGAAGGAGCGGATCAGCTCAGTGACCTCGTCCAGCGCCGACTCCAGCAAGAAATGCCCGCCCTCGAGCAGATGGATTTCGGCATCGGGTAAGTCCTCGGCGAAAGCTTGCGCACCGGCTGGACCGAATATTTCGTCGCCGCGGCCCCACACCGCCAGCAGTGGCACTTTGCTGGCGCGGAAGTAGTCATGCACGCGTGGGTATAGCGGCGAGTTGCTGGCGTAATCGCGCAACAGTTTGAGTTGCACTTTGTCGAGGCCGGGCCGGGACAGCAGCGCATAGTCGTGATACCAGGATTCCGGATTGACCAGAGTCTCGTCGGGCACCCCGGTGACGTATTGCCAGCGGGTGGCGTCCAAGGTGAGGAATTGCCGCACCGCGCCTTCGGTCTCGTCCGTCTGCTCAGTCTGATAGGCCGTGACGACCTTCCAGAAGCTCTCCACAAAGCCCGCGTCGTAAGCGTTACCGCTCTGGCTGATGATCGCCGTGATCGCGCCGGGGTCATTGAGTGCCAGCCGCCACCCGATCGGAGCTCCATAGTCCTGTACGTACATCGCATACCGGTCGACCTTCAGTGCGCGCAGCAGGCCCTGAGTCAACGCGGTGAGCGCATCGAATGTGTAGTCGAACTGTTCGACCGACGGTGCGTCAGAAAGGCCGAATCCCAAATGATCCGGCGCGATCACGTGGTAGTGATCAGCGAGCGCGGGAACCAAGTCGCGGAACATATACGAGCTGGTGGGGAAGCCGTGTAGGAGCACCAGCGCGGGCGCGTGTGGATCGCCGGCTTCTCGGAAGAACAGCCGGTGACCATCGATGGTGAGGTAGCGGTGATGAACTGTCGGCATGAGTGATTCCTCCTGAGCCGATAAGTGATTCATGAGTTGGACGCAGCTGATCGAGAATTACTTTCTGGGTTATACATCCCATTATGCTCCGACCGCAACCGTGACACAAGGCTCTGGTGTCGTCAACATGACACCAGCCATACGTTGACCTGCATGGCAGAGTATGCATATTCTGGGTCAGATAACCCATTCTGGGACGGGACGGCGGCGAACCCGCATTTCAGTTGCGCGGTCGACCCGGCAAGCAGGCTAAAGGAGTAGCTGTCGATGGGGAGCGCGTTGCGGGATAAGACAGTGCTAGTGGTAGGTCGCGGCAGTGGGATCGCGCGCGCAGTCAGCCTGCTGGCCCGCTCAGAGGGAGCCCGAGTCGTCGTCGCCGGACGTGACAAGGCCAAACTGGTCGATGCCTACCAGGACATCGCCGATCCTGAGATCAGCGCCGAGGTGGTCGACATCACCGACGATGCGTCGATCGTCGCGCTCGCCGACCGGCTGGGGCCTATCGACCACGTGGTGTCGACCGCATCGGCCCGTGCGCGCGGGAAATTGGCAGATCTGCAGCGCGAGAATCTGCAGCTGTCCTTCGACACCAAGGTCATCGGTCCCACCATGCTCGCTAAATACTTTGCGCCGCAGATCAACCCGGGTGGCTCCTTCGTCCTGTTCTCCGGCGTGCACGCCTTCAAGCTCAATGTCGGCTATCTCGGCGTCGGGATTACCAACGGCGCCGTAGATTTCCTCACCCGCTGGCTGGCCGTCGAACTCGCCCCGATACGGGTCAACGCCATCTCGCCGGGCGTCATCGATACCGGCGCATGGGATTCACTGGGCGCAGAGGGCAAGCGTGACTATTTCGAACACATCAGTGCCCGCAATCCGGCGCGACGCATCGGAACACCGGACGACATTGCCGGCGCCGTGCTGTTCGCGATGACCAATACCTTTCTGACCGGCGTGACCTTGAAGGTGGACGGTGGCGAACCCCTGACCTAATTCCTTTCCCCCCGTTGGCCTTACGGACCGCGTCAGTGCTCGTCGTAGTGGTCGCCGTGCGGAGCGTGTCGGCACCCATCGTGCACGTAGTCGACATGGTCCCCGTGCGGCACGGCTACATGACCACAGCCGTCACCATGGACGTGAGCATGATCCTCATGCACGTCGTGGCCGGACGGTTCGCATTCGTCATAGTGATCGTCGTGCCATCGATGAAGGTGACCCTCATGCACGTAGTCGACATGGTCGCCATGCGGGATCGCGACATGACCGCATCCTTCGCCGTGGACGTGGTCATGATCAACGTGTTCGCTGTGAGCTGTGCTGGTCATCGTTTCTCGCCGCCGTTCCCACCGAATTTCGACTCGTAAGTCGCTGGCAGATCGTCATTTTAGTCCAGCCAGTCAAGCATGCACATCGCTGTTCGGGCGACTCGCGACCCGCGCACGAGCGTGCGCAGTTCTACGGCTTATCGGCCTACGGGCTGAGCGCGACCGACGCCTCGGCGGTGTAGCACAGGAACGTCAGGGTCTCCTGCAGGTACAGCTGCACGGTGTCGGCGTCATGGCTGAGGTATCCGATCGATACGTCGGTGCCCAGCTGCAGGTCGAAATCACCGCCGCGGGTGGTCAGCACGAAGGCGCCGTCGATGGCGGGCGCCCAGATGATGTCGCCGTCGATCAGCCGACGGATGATGCTCGCGGATCGGATAGCCGTGTTCGGTGGTCTCGCTGACTTTGGTGTAGGCGTCGGCGGACAGCAGCACCGAATACGGTCCGTCGACACCGGCCAGTCGCAGCTCGGACAACGCCTGCGCGATGACGTCGGGAAAGCCGCGGACATCCTTGGGCAGTTTCAGCGGCCGGGTTGGAGCTGCAGCTGCGGATGCCGTCGATCGAAGCGGCGTCGTAGCCTTCGAAGATGGCCCGGTCTTCGACGAACGCCAGCTTCTTGGCGGCGTCCTTGACCGGATCCCAGTCGGAGTCCTGCGACCCGCGCTCCACGTCGTCGATCTCCGCGCGGGACAGCGTGAATGGAACCCGAAGCCGCACAAGCGGTTTGCTGGCACGCAGGTGCGCGACGACGCCGTCGGTGGGTGCCTTCACGTCGAGCAGGCGCCCGGTGCTGATGGCCGCCGTGACCGGCCCACCCGGCTCGCTCACGTCGACCACACGACGGCCGGCGATGTGGCGCTTGAAGGTCCGGGTGGCTTCCAATTCGATTTCGGTCCAAGCCTCTTCGGTGATCGGGGCAAGATCGCGGTAGAGGTTGTTCATTGCCGGGTTCCTTTCAGACTGCCGATCGCCAACGTGCCATTCGCCGGCACGGTAACCACCGCGGAGGCCGCGGACCGGTGAACTCGGCAGCGGCGGTGGGTCGTCGAGAAAGTCGACGGTGGGCGAGAAGAACAGCCCACCCGTGATCGCGGTGGAGAAGTCCAGGACGCGGTCGGTGTTGCCCGGCGGGTCGCCCAGAAACATGTTGCGCAGCATCTGCTCGGTGACCTCAGGCGTGCGCGAATAGCCGATGAAGTAGGTGCCGTACTCGCCCTTGCCGATCTCGCCGAACGGCATGTTGTGCCGCACGATCTTGAGCTCCGTGCCGTCATCGTCGGTGATGACGTTGAGCGCGATATGCGAATTGCTCGGCTTCACGTCGTCGTCGAGCTCGATGTCGTCGAGCTTGGTCCGGCCGATCACCGCCTCCTGCTCGGTGACCGACAGCGACTCCCACCCGGCCATGTCGTGCACGTATTTCTGCACGTGCACGTAGCATGAGCCGGCGAAATCCGGATCCTCGTCGCCGACGGCGGTCGCCGAGACCGCCAGCGCACCATCCGGGTTTTCGGTCCCGTCGACAAACCCGAGCAGGTCGCGGTTGTCGAAGAACCGGAAGCCGTGCACTTCGTCGACGACGGTCACCGCCCCGGCCATCGACTTGAGGATGCGGTTGGCCAGCTCGAAGCAGACGTCCATCGACTCGGCCCGAATGTGAAACAACAGGTCGCCCGGGGTGGCCGGGGCGGCGTGCCGCGGGCCGTCCAGCTCGACGAACGGGTGCAGCTCGGCGGGCCGCGGGCCGGTGAACAACCGGTCCCAGGCCTCCGATCCGATCGAGGCGACCACCGACAGCTGTTTGGTGGGATCGCGGAATCCGATCGCGCGCACCAGCCCCGAGATGTCCGGCAGCGCATCGTGCACCGTCGCCTCGCCGCCCTCGTCGATCGTGACAACCACGAAGATCGCGGCCGGCGTCAGCGGAGCGAGAACCGGTTGCGGCTGCACCGGAGGCTCGAGGCACGGATTCGACCCTAACGTGCCCGCGGCTTTCAGATCGTGCGGTGATGAAAAGATGAGGATATGGCGGCCACCGCGCAGGGTTTGTGCGAGTTCATCGACGCGTCCCCGTCGCCGTTCCACGTGTGCGCCACCGTGGCGTCGCGGCTGCGCGCCGCCGGCTACACCGAGCTGGCCGAGGCGGACGAGTGGCCGCAGGCAGGAAAATTCTTCACCGTACGTGCCGGATCGCTGGTGGCCTGGGACAGCGAAGGCGATGCCGACGGCCGGCCGTTTCGGGTCATCGGCGCTCACACCGACAGCCCTAATCTGCGGGTCAAGCAGCATCCCGACCGCGAGGTCGCGGGCTGGCAGGTGGTGGCGCTGGAGCCCTACGGCGGCGCCTGGCTGAACTCCTGGCTGGACCGCGACCTGGGCGTCAGCGGCCGGCTGTCGGTGAGCTCGGTGGGAACGGCCGAATATCAGCGGCATCGCTCACCTGCTGGTCCGGATCGACGTTCCGATCCTGCGGGTGCCGCAGCTGGCCATCCACCTGGCCGAGGACCGCAAGTCGCTGACGCTGGATCCGCAGCGCCACGTCAACGCGGTGTGGGGAGCCGGCGGCGGCACGCCGATCGTTCCTCGGCTACGTCGCCGAGCAGGCCGGCATCGATCCCGATGACGTGCTCGGCGCCGACCTGATGACCCACGACCTGACCCCTTCGACGCTGTCGGGCGTGGACGGCCAATTCGTCAGCGCGCCACGGCTGGATAACCAGGCCTCCTGCTATGCGGGTCTGGCGGCACTGCTGGACGCCACGCCGGGCGAATACCTGCCGGTGCTCGCGCTCTTCGACCATGAGGAGGTCGGGTCGACCTCCGATCACGGCGCCAACTCCGAACTGCTGCTGACCACACTGGAACGCATCGTGCTGGCCGGCGGCGGTGGACAGAGCCGACTTTCTGCGCCGGCTGCCGGGATCCACTGGTGGCCTCAGCGGACATGGCGCACGCCACCCATCCCAACTACCCGGAGCGACACGAGCCCGGGCACCTGATCGCGATCAACGGCGGCCCGGTTCTCAAGGTGCACCCGAATCTGCGGTACGCCACCGACGGCCGCACCGCCGCCGCGTTCGCGCTGGCATGCCGGCAGGCCGGGGTGGCGCTGCAGCGCTACGAACACCGCGCCGACCTGCCCTGCGGATCGACGATCGGGCCGATGACGTCGGCGCGCACCGGCATCCCGACCGTCGACGTCGGTGCTGCGCAGCTGGCCATGCATTCAGCACGGGAACTGATGGGCGCGCACGACGTCGACGCCTACGCGGCGGCGCTGCGGGCATTCCTGTCGCCGCGCTGACCCCCGTCGGCGCTCAGCGCTGCGCGACGAAGACCGGCTCGTAGCGGATGACGTTTTCCACCACCATGCCGCTGCGGGTGCGGACCCGGTCCAGCCCACGGATCTGGAAGGGTCCGGCTGGGCCGGTCCCGTGCCCGACGTAGTGCAGGAAAATCAACTGCTCGTCGGCGGCGGAACCCGCGACCGTGGCGCTGTCGATGAGTTCAAGCCGCAGATCCGGTGCAGCGGCCAGTAGTTCGGCGATCTTTGCCGTGTATGCCTCGACTCCGCGCACCGGTTCCAGGTTGCCCGGCCAGTAGCCGACGATGTCATCTGCCAGGATGTTCATTCCGCGAGACAGATCGGGCGCTGCCCAGAAGGCCGCCCATATCTGTGCGCTGAACTTCGGGACATCTGGATCCATCGTCGTTGCAGGAGAAGCGGATTGGATGTCGGTCATGGTCCCTCCACGGGTCGGGCGCTTCGGTGTGGTGCGTTGCTGCAAGCCTGTCTCGGCGCGTCGGGCCCCGCAATTACCTGGAAGGTCATTGCCGGCCGACCCTACATCCGGCGTCGGCCCTGGTAGCGGCTGTTTTCAGGGCTCGCTGGTAGCCGTCTGCCCACCCCGTGCCCACATTCTCGGCAACCGCATCCAGGTCGGAGTCGAACAGATCGGCGTAGACATCCAGCGTCATCGCCGCGCTGGCATGCCCGAGCATCCGCTGCACACCCTTGACGTTGGCACCGGCAGAGATGGCCAGCGATGCCGCCGTGTGCCGCAGGTCGTGGGCCGTGATTCGCGGGAACACAGGCGTGGTCGGCTCCCCGCCGTTGCGGCTCTCCTTTGCTCGCGCCTCGGCGGTGGCCTTCTGGCAGCGCGCCACCGCCGACGCCAGCCACGATTCCGTTCCTGGGGGTTTCAGGTAGCCGCCCGTGCGCGACGGCCACAGCAGATCCTCGCGGCCACGGCAGATCGAGGCCAACTGCTCGACCACGAACCCGGCCACCGGCACCACTCGTGACTTGCCGGACTTCAACGTGCCCACCACCATCGTGCCGGACACCATCACCGCGTTGCTGTGCAGCTCGATCCGGCGGCGCAGGAAGTCAACATCACAGGTCCGCAGTGCCGCCGCCTCACCCCAGCGGCAGCCGACCAGGGATTAACCCGAGGCGTATGGTGAAATTTCACCAGCAGCGAACGGGCTTCTTTAAGGCTTGGGTGCGTGATTCTGCGGCAACAATGAGATTCATCCTGAATCGAGGTCACGGTGAGTGACGTATCGCAGGGACCCGGATGGTGGCAAGCAGCGGACCTCAAGTGGTATCCGCCGGAGCTTCACGCCGACTACGTGGCACCGCCACCGCCCGTCACGCCCACTCTGCCGCCCCCACCGACGCTGCCACCCCCACCTACTCCGCCCCCGCCCGCCCACGCGCCGACGGCCCGACAGTCCTCGTCGGGTCGCACAGCTCGTTACGTTATCGCTGGGGTTGTCGTCTTTGTATGGGTGGTGGGAATGGGATCGATGGTAATTTTCACTCACGGCCAGCTTCATCAGGACATCTTTCACGACGGGCCCTCCCAGTCCCCTGGGCCCCCCTTGTCCCCCGGGTCCTCACCGTCCTCCCAGTCCCCGTCCTACCAAGCGGGCTATCAGTTCGGCTTGACGGTCGCAAACCCCCAGTTGGTAGTCGTAGACCAAGTCTGCGGAACCGCCTTCATATACGCGTCGGTCCCCGACCAAAACGACTACATGCAAGGCTGCGCCGACGGTATTCACGCACCACGGTGAGTGACGTATCGCAGGGCCCGGATGGTGGCAATACTCCTGAAGGATCTGGGTAAGCTCGCTTGGCCGCAGCAGCGTCGGAGGTTATGTGCCACATGATGACCAAGGTCGCTGCGCGGATTTCCGCCGCCGCCAGAACCGACCCCAGCCACGCAACTCCATGGCCGCGTTACCTCGGGCGATGACCATCCCCACGACGGCCATCCTTCCGGCGGGCTTGACGAGATCTCGGCGGAAGTGTCGGCGCTGTTCGGCGGCTACGAGGTCGGCGTGTTGGAGCTGGCACCGGTCAACCTGCGAAACACCAATCGAAGGATCGAACCATGAAAACAGCAATCATTGCAACACTGTTCGCGGGAACCGTGGCGGCCGGTCTATCCGCTCCGCTGGCCTACGCGGGCCCGGCGACAATAACCCTCAACGGGGAGAGCGCCGCAGTGCGACCAGGAGACGAATTAAGTGGCTCGTGCAACACGGGGCACGGGTCGGTGAGCCCTACCGACATGATTATTCAAGTCAGCGACGGGCAAGTAGGTGACATAGGCCAGGCCAGAATCACCAGCAGCGGCAAGGTGGTCTACTTGGCGATATCGGGTCACCAAGGCCAATACGGTCTGATAGGCACAGAGCAGGGCGGCCCGCTACAAGGCGGGGATGCCTCGGTTGTCATGTCTGGCAAGTCATATCAGATAACCGGGCATGCCTCACGTCTGGTTAATGATGCGCAATCCACGACGGGCGCACCGGTGCCCTTCGAGTTCGACGTTACCTGCGAATAGGAGAATGAATCATGTTCAAGCCTTGAAGGCGACCGCGCCGGGGCAGATGGACCACTGGGCAGAACGCCGACCCGTGCGTCGGTGACACCACGGTGACACAACTCAGCCGCGCCAGCCCTGAGTAGCCGGCGAACGATCAGCCGTTCGTTGGTGTGGAGCGGACGGGTAGGCCTTGCGGCGACGTTGGGGGCCGGGTAGTCCCTGCCCACACTTTGCCCACAAACTGGTACGGAATCCGAGACGGACGCTGACTTACAGTGATTTCTTTCCGCAGCTAGAGCTGGTTTCGGGCCGCTAACCAGCGCCGTTGAATTACCTGGAAGGTCATCACTGCGGACACGGTTCGTTGTCGGAGTGCGGGCATAGGGTTGTTGTATGACTCTTAAGACGGAGATGGTGACGTTCGACTGCAGCGATCCGGTGAAGCTGGCGGGCTGGTGGGCCGAAAATTTCGACGGCAAGGTCCAGGAGCTGATCCCCGGTGAGTTCATCGCTGTGATCCGGTCGGAAGGACCGCGGATCGGGTTTCAGCAGGTGCCCGATCCCACGCCCGGTAAAAACCGGGTGCACCTGGATTTCGGCGCCGCCGATGTGGACGTCGAAGTATCGCGACTCACCGCCGCCGGCGCCACCGAGGTCGGCCGGCACAGCATCGGTGACAACTTTCGCTGGGTGGTGCTGGCCGACCCGGAGGGCAACGCGTTCTGCGTGGCTGGCGGGCAATAGCGGTCCCCGGCTGCTGGTGTCGTCGGTGGCCGTGGGGTTGCCAACCTAGACTGTCCCCGTGACGTCCGCGCCCACCTACGCGATTGACACTGTCGAGCACGCCGCGACCACTCCTGATCAGCCCCAACCGTTCCGCGAACTGGGTCTCAAGGACGACGAATATCAGCGGATCCGCGAGATCCTGGGCCGCCGGCCGACCGACGCCGAGCTGGCCATGTACTCGGTGATGTGGAGCGAGCACTGCTCCTACAAGTCGTCCAAGGTCCACCTGCGGTACTTCGGTGAGACCACCACCGAAGAGATGCGGACCGGCATGCTGGCCGGCATCGGGGAGAACGCCGGCGTGGTCGACATCGGCGACGGCTGGGCGGTCACCTTCAAAGTGGAGTCGCACAACCACCCGTCGTATGTCGAGCCTTACCAGGGCGCGGCTACCGGCGTCGGCGGCATTGTCCGCGACATCATGGCGATGGGCGCTCGACCGGTCGCGGTGATGGATCAGCTCCGTTTCGGCGCCGCCGACGCCCCGGACACCCGCCGGGTGCTCGACGGCGTGGTGCGTGGCATCGGCGGCTACGGCAACTCACTGGGCTTGCCCAACATCGGCGGCGAAACCGTCTTCGACCCCTGCTACGCCGGTAATCCATTGGTCAACGCGCTGTGTGTGGGCGTGCTCCGGCAGGAGGATCTCCACCTAGCGTTCGCGTCCGGCACCGGCAACAAGATCATCCTGTTCGGTGCGCGGACCGGACTCGACGGCATCGGTGGCGTGTCGGTACTGGCGTCGGAAACCTTCGGCGGTGACGAGCCCGGGTCGGGGCGGAAAAAACTGCCGTCGGTCCAAGTCGGCGATCCGTTCATGGAAAAGGTGCTCATCGAGTGCTGCCTGGAGCTCTACGCAGCTGGCCTGGTGATCGGCATCCAGGACCTCGGCGGCGCCGGAATAGCTTGTGCGACATCGGAACTAGCGTCTGCCGGTGACGGCGGCATGGTGGTTGAACTGGACACCGTTCCGCTCCGCACCAAGAACATGACGCCCGCCGAGGTGCTCTGCAGCGAGTCGCAGGAGCGGATGTGCGCGGTGGTCGCGCCGGAGAACGTGGACGCCTTCATGGCGGTGTGCCGCAAATGGGAGGTGTTGGCCACCACGATCGGCGAAGTCACCGACGGGGACCGGTTGCGGATCACCTGGCACGGCGACACCGTCGTCGACGTGCCCCCGCGCACGGTGGCCCACGAGGGCCCGGTATACCAGCGCCCCGTCGCCCGACCCGAGTCGCAGGATGCGCTCAACGCCGACCGCTCGACCACGCTGCCGCGGCCGGCCAGCGGCGACGAGCTGCGCGCGACTTTGCTTGCGATGCTGGGCAGCCCGCATCTGTGCAGCCGTGCCTTCATCACCGAGCAATACGACCGCTACGTGCGCGGCAACACCGTGCTGGCCGAGCACGCCGACGGCGGCGTGCTGCGCGTCGACGAGGCGACGGGCCGCGGTATCGCGGTGTCGACCGACGCGTCAGGCCGCTACACGCTGCTGGATCCCTACACCGGTGCCCAACTCGCACTGGCCGAGGCATACCGCAATGTCGCCGTCACGGGTGCCACCCCGGTCGCGGTGACCAATTGCCTCAACTTCGGTTCGCCCGAGGACCCAGGAGTGATGTGGCAATTCGCCCAAGCGGTGCGCGGATTGGCGGACGGCTGTGCGGCACTGGGGATTCCGGTGACCGGCGGCAATGTCAGCTTCTACAACCAGACCGGGTCGACAGCGATCCTGCCCACCCCGGTGGTGGGCGTGCTGGGTGTCATCGACGATGTCGGCCGGCGCATCCCGACGGCGATGGGCACCGAGCCGGGGGAGACGCTGATGCTGCTCGGCGAGACGCGCGACGAATTCGACGGATCGATTTGGGCGCAGGTTACCGCTGAGCATCTGGGTGGACTACCGCCCGCGGTGGACCTGGCTCGCGAGCGGCTGCTGGCCGATGTATTGAGCGCAGCCTCCCGCGACGGCCTGGTGTCTGCCGCTCACGACCTGTCCGAAGGCGGCCTGGCGCAGGCCATCGTGGAGTCGGCACTCGCTGGTGAAACAGGTTGTCGGATCGTACTTCCCGAGGGCGCCGATCCCTTTGTGATGTTGTTCTCCGAATCGGCGGGCCGGGCGCTGGTTGCCGTGCCTCGCACCGAGGAGAGTCGCTTCCGCTCCATGTGTGAGGCGCGGGGCGTGCCGGCTACCCGCATCGGTGTCGTCGACCAGGATTCGGACGTGGTGGAAGTCCAGCGTCTGTTCACCGTGTCGCTGACCGAGCTGCGCAGCACATCTGAAGGAGTGCTCGCGGCATTGCTTCGATGACTGCCGACTCCGATGAATCCCTGGGCGTGAGCATGCCCTCCGGCAAGGCCACCGACGAAGCGGCCAGCCGTGCGGCCGAAACCCACAGCCGGCATCCGCTGCTGGTGTGGGCGTGGAGTCTACTGCGGCTGAAATTCGTCGGGGTGGCCTTCGGCGCGGTGTTCTTCTGTCTGTCCCTGACGCCGTCGCTGCTGCCGCGGGAGTGGTTGTTCCAGGGGCTGATCGCCGGTATCAACGCGGCCTTCGGCTACGGCCTGGGTGTGTTGATCGAAAAGACCACCTACCGGGTGCTGCTGCGGAACGCCCGCTGGTGGCCGCCGCCCGCGCCGGTGCTGTTCTGGATGAAGGCGGCGGTCGTCGCGATAGCGCCGACGGCCTGTGTGCTGATGCTGATCCCGGCCGCCTCCTGGCAGCGCCAGGTGTCGGCGCTGATGGGCATCGAAGGCCCGTCGACCGCGGGATACCTGCGCACGCTGATCGTCGCGATCGTCGTCGGCGCGCTGCTGGTGTCCACGTTCAGGGTGCTCATCGACGCCGTCAAGCTGCTGGCCCGGATGCTGATCCGGCGGTGGCACTTGCACGACGAGGTGGCGCTGTTCATCGGCACGGCGATCATCGTGGCGCTGCTGATCACCTTGATCAACGGTGTCCTTGTCCGTGGGTTCTCCGCCGGGGCTAACGCGCTGTTCCAGCCCCAGGACGCCGCTACCCCCGCTGGCCTGTCGCGACCGCCGCTTCCCGAAAAGTCTGGCAGCCCAGCATCGTTGGCGCCGTGGAGCTCGCTGGGATACCGCGGCCGCGAATTCGTCGCGACCGGTCCGCACGCGGCTGAACTGACCCGGCTTAACGGCAGGCCCGCCAAGGAACCCATCCGGGTGTATGCCGGTTTGCACACCGCTCCCGACGACCAGGGCCGGTTGGCCGTACTGGTCGGAGAACTCGAGCGCACCGGTGCGTTCACCCGCAAGGTATTGGTCATCGCGCCGACCACCGGCACCGGCTGGATCGACCCGATCGCGGCCCGTTCGGTGGAGATGATGTACAACGGCGACACCGCGATCGTCGGTCTGCAGTACTCCTATCTGCCGAGCTGGATCTCGTTTCTGGCGGACCGGCAGAAGTCCATGGACTCCGGCCGAATGCTGATCGACACCGTCCACGACCGTTGGCAACAATTGCCGCCAGACCACCGGCCGAAATTGCTGCTCTACGGGGAAAGCCTGGGTTCGATGGCCGGCCAGGCCGCCTTCGGCTGGTTGCCCGACATCGGCCGGATGGGCTTCGACGCGGTGCTATGGGTGGGACCGCCCCAAGCAAGTCCGTTGTGGCATGCGCTGATCGTGCGGCGTGACCCTGGCAGCCCGGAGGTGCAGCCTCGCTACGACAACGGGCGAACCGTGCGGTTCTCCGAAGCCAATACTCCCGCGGACGTCAGTGAGGTGGCGGGACCCCCTTGGGTGGGCACTCGAGTGCTATTTCTGCAGCACCCATCCGATCCGGTCGTCTGGTGGACACCCGATCTGCTGTTCGGGCAGCCCGAGTGGCTCTCCGAGCCCCGCGGCCAGGACCGCACCGCGTTGATGCGCTGGTATCCGGTGGTCACCTTCTGGCAAGTCAGTGCCGACCTGACTAATGCCGAGGGCGTGCCCGGCGGGCACGGCCACAACTACAGCAACGACATCTTGGACGGCTGGGTCGCGGTGGCCCCGCCGGACGGCTGGACAGCGGCCGACACCGAGCGCATCCGTACCGCGCTGAAAACTGGCTAGCGCGGGCTACAAAATAATGCAGCACAATGACTTTCGCCGTGTGCGGCCGCTCGGGCTGGCCGCCGGGCTGGTCGGCTGGAGCTTTGTCGTTCCCCGGGTACCGGCCCGGTGGCGATTGCCGCTGCAGGTCGGCGGCGCCGGGCTGCTGGTCCTGGCGACGCGTCCAGCGCTGGGCCTGCGCCCGCCGCGGCTGTGGGCAGGCTTGCGGCTGGGGCTGGTCGCCGGATCAGCAGCGGCGAGCGGGGTGTTAGCCGCGACATCCATTCCGGCCGTGCGGCTTTCGATGATCGGGCGGCAACTGCCGGCCTCGACATCCACCTGGCTGGGGTGGCAGATCCCGCTGGGTACGGTGTGGGCCGAGGAGGCGGCATTCCGGGCGGCGTTAGCCACGGTCGCCGCCCGCGCCTACGGAGCCTCCGGTGGCCGCCTGCTACAGGCCGCCGCGTTCGGTCTGTCCCACATCCCCGACGCGCGTGCGACCGGTGAGCCGGTATTGCCCACGGTGCTGGCCACCAGTGCTGCGGGCTGGATATTCGGTTGGCTGGCGAAACGTTCCGGCAGCCTCGGCACGCCAATCCTGGCGCACCTGGCCATCAACGAGGCCGCCGCGGCGGCCGCACTGACCATCCAGCGGCGGTCTCGGTCTAGTCGGCCCTAGTCGGCGCTCGTGGGCACGTCGCGGCTGTTGCTGATGGCCGGACTCGCCCCCGCACGCAGGTGGTGCCCCCACCTCAGGCCGTTTCGGCCTGCATCGTCGCCCGGCTGTCGGCCACCAACTGGTGCGGCTCGGTGTCGGTGTCGTCGAGGCCGAAGCTGATGATGCGGCGCGGGGTGATCCGAATGATCGCGGTGTCGATCGCACTGTCGCCGGACTCGGCCTGTTCGGCGGTGCCTCTGATCTCCAAACAACGCACGCGCCACGGGTTGCGGGACGCGATGTCGTCGATCACCAGAGCGACAGTGTGATTGGTTGCCACATTGCGGAACTTGCGACTTTTCGACATCCGGTAGCCGTGGATGTCGATGGTGCGAAGATCGTCGTTGTAGGTGAAGCCGACCGGGTTGTTCTGCAGAGTGCCGTCAGGTTGGATGGTGGCCAGTCGGGCGAGGTCGGTGGCTTTCATGAACTCAATTTCGCGCGGTTTGAACGACATACACCTCACGTTAGGTCCTCAACTTCGGTTGAGGTCAAGGCTGCTTGCACACCTAGGCATACCTCGTCGATGGCTTCTGAGACCCTGAGGTATGGCCGCCCGTCACAGTGCCGATCCGGCGAAGACCCGTGCCGCGGTTCGGGCTGTTGAAGACTGGTTACGCGACGACACCCACCCGGTCCCGAGTCGTGCGGATCTGGCAGCTGCTGTTCGACTCACCGCCCGAACGTTGGCCGCGCAAGCGCCGGGCGCCAGCGTCGAGGTCCGCATTCCGCCGTTTGTTGCGGTGCAGTGTGTTTCCGGGCCGAGGCATACCCGAGGTACACCGCCCAATGTCGTCGAGACTGATCCGCGAACGTGGCTGCTGCTGGCCACCGGACTGCTGCAAGTGGTAGACGCCAGCGCCTCCGGGGCGCTGCGGCTGTCGGGCTCGCGGGCCGCGGAGATCCAGACGTGGCTGCCACTGGTGCGCTTGGGTCAGCGCGGCTAAGCGAGCGGTGCAAGCCCGGAACGCACCAGATCGACACTGGCATAAACAATTTCACCCAGGTCGCCGGTGCAGCCGTCGGCACCCCACGTCTGCACGGCCACCACAAGAGCTGCCGCCAGGGTGGTTCCCGCGACCTCCGAGACGAGGTCGAGATTGGGAACTCCGGCATAGCGGGTCCTGATGAAATCGGTCAACACTTCGGCGAAGGACGACTGCACTACCCGTAGATGCGCGGCAATGCGCTCGGCTGATATCAACGTCGAGCGGGCGATCGCGGCCTGTCGGACAACCTCGACGTCATGCGGGAAACTCGCGACGCTGGCCAACACGGCATCAAACAGGGATTCCGAGGCGGGGCGTTGAGCCAAGGCTTCGGCCAGCCATTCCAGATGGGTGTCGTAGTCCTGAAACAGCACCGCTTCCTTGGTCGGGAAGTGCCGGAAAAAGGTGCGCTCGGTGACGCCGGCCTCAGTGGCCAGCTGCGTCACCGTCACATTCGCAAACCCGTTGCTCGCGAACTGCGCCAGGGCTACCCGACGCAACGCCTCATGCGTCGACCGCCGGCGCAGCTCATGGAGGTTTGTCGGCTCCGCCATGGCGCCCGATGGTATCTCGACTTACCCCACTGCGTCAGCGCTGACATCTTCCAATTGTGTCAGTACTGACATATTCTGCTGTCCTGCGCGGCGCGACAGCCGCGGGTGGTCGTGCGGAAAGGGATACCAGCCGTGACTGACTATGACGCAATCGTTGTCGGAGCTGGGCACAACGGCCTGACCGCGGCGGCCATCCTGCAACGTGCGGGTCTGCGCACCGTCTGTCTGGAGGCCAACACCTATTGCGGCGGGATGGCCGCAACAGTTGAGCTCATTGACGGGTTCCGCTACGAGATCGCGGGTTCGGTGCAGTTCCCCACCGCACCGCAGATCAGCAGGGAGCTCGGCCTGGATACCCTTCCGACGGTCGACGCCGAGGTCATGTCGGTGAACATCGGCGAGACCGGTGAAGAGCCGATGGTCTTCTACCGCGACCCGATGCAGCTGATGATGCACCTGAGCGACAAGCACGGCGCTGACGCCGTCACGGGCATGGCCGAGTTGATCGGCTGGAGCCAAGGGCCAGCCAAGGCGCTGGGCCGATTCGAGGTGCGCAAACCGCCCAAGACGCTGGATGAGATGTATACCTGCGCGGCAAACGAAGCCGAACGCCGGGCCATTCACGAGATGTTGTTCGGCTCGGCCATGGACGCCATCGACCGTTACCTGCCCGACAAAGACAAACACGCCATCCTGCGCGGGATGCTGGCCTTCCTCGCCGTCAACTCAACCTATCGCGGCCCTTACACGCCGGGCAGCGCCACCTGCCTGGCATTTGCGCTGGCGGTGCCCAACGACGGCGCCGCCATGATGACCAAGCTTGCCGGTGGGATCGGCGCGCTCACCGAACATCTGCACGCCCTGTTTGTCTCCCATGGCGGTGAGATCCGCTTCCGGACTAAAGCCGAGAAGATCCTGGTGGAAAGCGACCGCGTCACCGGCGTACGACTGCGCGACGGGTCTACCATGAGCGCGCCCGTGGTGGTCTCCAACCTGGCGCCCGAGCTGACTCTGGCCGACCTTGTCGGAACGGAGTATCTGCCGCCGGAGTTGATCGCCCGGCTGAGTGGCCGCGACCATCGGGCGGCATTTGTCCAAATACATTTCGCGCTCGATGGCCTGCCGGAGTTCGCGCCGCCCTATGAGCTGCTGAACGAACCCGGCATGCAGCAGTCCATTGGGATCTTCGGCTCACCCGAGGAACAGCAGCGCCAGTGGGAGATGTGCACCCGCGGCCTGGTGCCCGACAATCCATCGTTGGGAATGCAGATTCCCTCCTGCCTCGATCCCGGTCTGGCGCCGTCGGGCAAGCATGCCGCCAGCGCATTTGCTTATGCGTTCCCCGTCGAAGTGGGCCGTGACCAGCACGGGCACCTGAAAAATGAAATGGCGCAACGTGTTATCGACAAGATCAGCCGATACGCGCCCAATTTCCGCGACATCGTGATCCGGCATATCACCTTCGCGCCGTACCATATGCAAACCATGTTCGGCGCCCCGTCGGGCGATTTCTGCCACGGCCTGCTGCATCCAGATTTGATGGGACCAAACCGGCCCGGGCCCACGGGCTTTATCGACCTGCCGATTCCCATCGATGGGCTGTACCTGGCCCGTGCCGGGTGTCACGGCGGCCCGGGCATCACCTTCACTCCCGGCTACAACGCCGCCTATCAGGTGCTCGACGACGTCGGCGGAAAATCCGGCGATGCTTGGGCGTAAGTGACAATTGTGGCTTATGTGACAGGAGAGTCAAAACCGCAGGTCAACATGCCCGGGGCGGTCCAGATAAACCTCTCAACACGCCGTTCGGATTCGGCTAGCCGGCCGCGGTCACCGTAGACTCGTGGTGTCACCAACCGCCTCCCGGGGAGCCGCCGCATCGTGACCGTCCACCAGCCAGTGCCCGCAGAAAATCTAGAAAACCCGCCCGGCGAAGAATGCGGTGTATTCGGCGTATGGGCCCCCGGCGAAGAAGTCGCCAAAATGACCTACTACGGGCTCTACGCGTTGCAGCACCGAGGCCAGGAGGCCGCCGGTATCGCCGTGGCAGACGGCTCACAGGTGCTGGTATTCAAGGATCTGGGCCTTGTCAGCCAGGTTTTCGAGGAGCAGACGCTGGCGGCCATGGAGGGTCACGTCGCGATCGGGCACTGCCGGTACTCCACCAGTGGCCAAACCACGTGGGAGAACGCGCAACCGGTGTTCCGCAACACAGCGGCCGGCACCGGGGTGGCATTGGGGCACAACGGCAATCTGGTGAACAGCACCGAGCTTGTCGCCCGTGCTCGTGCCGCGGGACTGGTGAACACCAGGTTTCCCGGCACGGCGACGACCGATTCCGACATGTTGGGCGCATTGTTGGCCCACGCGGCGGCCGACTCCAGTCTGGAGCAAGCGGCGCTGGAACTGCTGCCGACGGTGCGTGGCGCGTTTTGCCTGACGTTCATGGACGAGAACACCCTCTACGCTGCCCGCGACCCGCACGGAGTCCGGCCGCTGTCGCTTGGACGGCTGGACCGCGGCTGGGTGGTGGCCTCCGAAACCGCAGCCCTCGACATCGTCGGTGCGTCGTTCGTGCGCGACATCGAGCCGGGCGAACTGCTGGCCATCGACGCCGACGGCGTCCGGTCGAGCCGGTTCGCCAACCCGAACCCGAAGGGTTGCATTTTCGAATACGTCTACCTGGCCCGGCCCGACAGCACGATCGCCGGCCGGTCGGTGCACGGCGCCCGGCTCGAGATCGGTCGTCGGCTGGCCCGGGAGTGCCCGATCGACGCCGATTTGGTGATCGGCGTTCCGGAATCCGGCACGCCGGCCGCCGTCGGCTACGCGCAGGAGTCCGGCATCCCTTACGGGCAAGGCCTGATGAAGAACGCCTACGTCGGGCGCACTTTCATCCAGCCTTCGCAAACGATCCGTCAGCTTGGAATCCGGCTGAAACTAAACCCGCTCAAGCAGGTCATCCGGGGCAAGCGGCTCATCGTCGTCGACGACTCGATTGTGCGCGGCAATACCCAGCGCGCTCTGGTCAGGATGTTGCGGGAGGCCGGCGCCGTCGAGGTACACGTGCGCATCGCCTCGCCGCCGGTGAGGTGGCCCTGCTTCTACGGCATCGATTTCCCGTCGTCGGCTGAGTTGATCGCGAACGCCGTCGAAGACGAGGACGAGATGCTCGAAGCGGTGCGGCACGCCATCAACGCCGACACGCTCGGCTATATCTCGTTGCGGGGACTGATCGCTGCCACCGAACAACCCGCCTCGCGGCTGTGCTCAGCCTGCTTCGACGGCAAATACCCGATCGAGCTGCCCAGTGAGACGGCATTGGGCAAGAACGTCGTCGAGCACATGCTCGCCACTACCGCGCGTGGAGCCGCGCAGGCTGCCGACATTGCCGCCCGCGAAATCTCCCCGGAGGCTGAGCAGGCCGCCGTGCTGCGCCATCCCTAGCTCAGTGCCAATACCCCGCTTGGGCGCCGACCGGTAGCCTTTATGGACGATGGCCGACCTGACAAAGAACTCCGGTAAAGACCCGGGCGTCACCTATGCATCCGCCGGAGTGGATATCGAAGCCGGGGAGCGCGCCGTCGAACTGTTCAAGCCGCTGGCGTCCAAAGCCACCAGACCGGAAGTGCGCAGCAAGATCGGTGGATTTGCCGGACTGTTTGCGCTGCGCAGCGATTACCGTGAACCGTTGATCGCGGCATCCAGCGACGGGGTGGGCACCAAGCTGGCGGTCGCTCAGGCGATGGACAAGCATGACACCGTCGGCCTGGATCTGGTCGCGATGGTGGTCGACGATCTGGTGGTTTGCGGCGCCGAGCCGTTGTTCCTGCTGGACTACATCGCCTTGGGCCGGATCGTGCCCGAACGGCTCAACGCGATCGTGGGCGGCATCGCCGACGGGTGCATGCGCGCAGGTTGTGCGCTGCTGGGCGGCGAAACCGCCGAGCACCCCGGTCTGATCGAGCCCGATCATTACGACATCTCGGCCACGGGCGTCGGGGTGGTCGAAGCCGACGATGTGCTCGGTCCCGACCGGGTCAAGCCCGGCGACGTCATCATCGCGATGGGGTCATCCGGTCTGCATTCCAACGGATACTCGCTGGCCCGCAAGGTTCTGCTAGAAATCGACCGGGGGAATCTGGCCGGCTACGTCGAGGAGTTTGGCCGCACGCTGGGTGAAGAGCTGCTCGAGCCCACGATCATCTATGCCAAGGACTGCCTAGCGCTGGCGGCCGAAACCCAAGTCCGGACGTTTTGCCACGTCACCGGCGGCGGGCTGGCGGGCAACCTGGAACGCGTCATCCCGAATGGGCTGGTGGCCGACGTCGACCGCGGCACGTGGACGCCGGCTCCGGTCTTCGCGATGATCGCTCAGCGCGGCCGCGTCTCCCGCGCCGAGATGGAGAAGACGTTCAACATGGGCGTCGGGATGATCGCCGTCGTGGCACCGGAAGACACCGACCGGGCCCTGGCAATCCTGACCGCCCGGCATTTGAACTGCTGGGTGCTGGGCACAATCAACAAGGGCGGAAAAGAAGGCCCGCGAGCCAAGCTCGTCGGGCAGCACCCACGGTTTTAGCGCCGCCAGTCGTCTTCGTCGCTCCAGGAGTTAACCCCGTCGTCGCCGTCCAGCTCATCGGCATCGTCATCGCCCGACCCGGACAGCTCGCGCTGAAGCCGCTCGAAATCGGTCTGCGGTGAGCTGTACTTAAGTTCTCGAGCAACCTTGGTCTGCTTCGCCTTAGCCCGGCCGCGGCCCATGGGGGGACCCCCTCGCGCAATAACGGAGCGGCCCAACAAGTAGGCGGCTCCGATCTTTTGTCTTTATTGTCCTGCCGACAGTTTACCGTGCCCGGTGGTTGCGTGCTGGTGCGCCCTGCGGGTTGCGAAGACGGTTATTGCGCCGTTCCTCGTAATCGTTCGACGGCCACCCGCCCGGCGCCCGGCTCGTCAAGGGGCGGCAGCGAATCGGCGTCGATCACCGCGGGCACCTGCGTGTCGCCGCCAGTGACCAGATCGGTGTCGACCGGTACCCCCCGCTTGACAAGCGCGAGCGCCACCGGGCCCAGATCGACATGATCGACCACGGTCCCCAGCCTGCCCACCGCACGTCCATTGGCCAGCACTGCGTCGCCGGTAGCGGGACGGTCCACCGACCCGTCCAGGTGCAACAACACCAGCATCCGGGGCGGTTTGCCCAGGTTGTGCACGCGCGCGACGGTCTCCTGACCGCGATAGCAGCCTTTGTCCAGGTGAACGGCTGCCTGCCCCGGACCGCCGATCCAACCGACTTCGTGCGGGATGGTGCGTTCGTCGGTGTCGACGCCGAGTCGTGGGCGCACTGGCTGCCACCCGGTGGGCTTCATAGGCCCACACCCCAGCCCGGCGCAGCCCGGCCTGCGTCAAACGGCGCTGCACGTCGGCGGACTGACGGCGATCGACCAGAACGTCGAGCTCCACCTGGCCGTCGCGCGTCCCGGTCATCCGACGCACGAAGCCACCGGCCACCGGCACTGCCGCCATCTCAACGGGTAAAGCCTCGATGCCCAGCGCCTCGAGCACGGGCGGCTCGCCTAGCCGTGGCCCCAGCAGCGACAGCACCGCCAGATCGGCCGGGCCGGCGGTCACATCTGACCAGAACACCATCTTGCGCAGGTAGTCCAGCAGCGGCTGGCCCCGCCACGGTTCGGTGTCGAGGTAGGTAATGCCGCCCAGTTCGGTTTGGATCCAGTGGTCTTCGACCCGGCCCTGCCCGTCCAGGCTGAGGTTTTGGGTGCTCGCGCCGTCGGGGAGCTCGCTGACATGCTGCGTCGAGATGCTGTGCAGCCATGTCTGCCGGTCGCCACCGGTCAATGCGAGCGCGGATCGATGCGAGCGATCGACCACCACGGCGTCGGTTTCGGCGGCACGCTGCTCGCCCAGCGGATCGCCGTAATGCCAGATCGCGCCGGCGTCGGGCCCGGTATCGGGGGCGGGAACAGCGGACACACACCAACTCTACGGGTGTGCGGCGTTAGGTCTTTTTTCGTGGCGACCCGTCCCCCGCAAGCGGGTGGTGCCCCCAGCGCCCCGGCTTCGCCGCGCTTGCGATCGCCACTAGGCTTCTGGTCCATGACAGGCCAGCCGGGCGTGGTGGTCACGCTCGACGGCGAGGTACATCCGCCGGGAACGCCACTGCTGTTCGCCGACGACCTTGCCGCGGTGCGCGGCGACGGCGTCTTCGAAACACTGCTGGTCCGCGACGGCCGCGCGTGCCTGGTTGAGGCGCATCTGGGCCGGCTGGGACATTCGGCCAAGCTGCTGGATCTGCCGGAGCCGGACCTGCCGAGCTGGCGACATGCGATCGACCTGGCAACGCGGCGGTGGGCGGCGGACACCGCCGACGAGGGTGCGATGCGCTTGGTCTACAGCCGCGGCCGGGAACGCGGCTCGGCGCCCACCGCCTACGTGACGGTCAACCCGGTCGCTGACCGGATAGCGGCGGCCCGTCGTGATGGGGTGGCGGCGCTGACGTTGCCCCGTGAGCTGCCCGCGACCGGTGTCGAGGCGATGCCGTGGCTGCTGGCCGGCGCCAAGACGCTGTCGTACGCCATCAACATGGCCGCGCTGCGGCATGCCGCCCGGCAGGGCGCCGGTGACGTGATTTTCGTCAGCTCCGACGGCTACGTCTTGGAAGGGCCCCGTTCGACCGTGGTGATCGCCGGCGGCGGCGGCAACCTGTGCCTGTTGACTCCGCCGCCGTGGTATCCGATCCTGCGCGGGACAACGCAGCAGGCGCTGTTCGAGGTAGCTCGAGCCAAGGGCTACGACTGCGATTACCGGGCTCTGCGTGTCGCTGATATTTTTGCTGCGCAAGGAGTTTGGCTGGTGTCGAGCATGACGCTGGCAGCCCGCGTTCATACCCTCGACGGCCGGCTATTGCCTCGCGCTCCGATGGCGGCCGAATTCGCCGAGCTGGTCGACGCCGCCATTGTCAGCGATCGCTGAATTCGGTTGTCGGCGTGGCGCGGAGCGGGTACGGTCAGCCGTACACAGGGAAGGAGGTGGTCCGCGAAATTGATAGCTCAACGGACATGTGAGGTGGCTGCCCGCTAGCTGCACCGGGCGAGGAATCACCTGCGCGCGCTGGCGAATTCCCCGCAGCCACCCGGCCCCCGAGCCTACGGTCTGTCCAACCAGGAACTACGGCTCGGGGGCTGTCCATTTCCAGGGTCACCCCGCCAACCCAAACACCCTCTGCAGCAACCGATATGCGGGTGTCCGGGCGTGCCAGGTGTGACAAGGGGTTCGCAGGCCGTCGTTACGGCGTCACCTTGGCAGCCATCTGATCGGCGATCTGGCCGCCTTCGGTGGTGATGGTTTGACCGCACGCCTGCACGTCGATGACGACGCGGGATACCGCGCTCAGCACGCGCTGACAGACCCGACTGTTAGCGCCTGGCACCGTATGCTCTTGCACAATCCTCGGCGGACCGCCGTTGAGGTTCCCGAAGTTCCACGTGGTCGTCTGATTACCGTCAGTTAGCGTCACCGTTTGGCCTGCGCATCCGTTCCAGTTGCCCGCGGACTGCCTGACGAACGCGTGAGCGCTGTCGACGGAGGGAAACTCGACCGCGGCTTGATAAACCCGGTGGGGAGGGTTGGTCGAACGCCACCCTTGGCCGCGCACCGCGGTGAAGCCGCTTGCCTGATACACCGGAGCTTGGATGGGTTCGAATGCGCCGAGGCAGGCTGGGTTCGACAGCTTTCCAGGTGAGTTGAGCATCTGCTGGGTTGCACCGGCCTGTTCCATGCTCGCACCCATGATGGTGCTCAGTTCTGGGGCGCCAAGCAGAATCAAGCCCAGGTCGATCGGGGGTGCGCCGGCGGCCGGGGGTGGGCCGGCGGCCGGGGTTGGGCCGGCGGCTGGCGCCGACGATGGCGCTGGGCTTGGCTTCTGGCTGAAGATCAGCACAGACGCCACGACGGCGATGACCACCGCCAGCGCTGCACCGCCCGCGATCAGCAACCGCTTGCGGGAGGGCGGCACGGTGTCCGCACCGCCGTCCCCCGACGGGACGCTCGGCGGCGTCGATGCCTTGGGCTGGGGGTCGGCGGACGGCGGGGGGCTTGTCGTGAGACGGGACGGCTGGGGCTTCGCAGTGGCGGAGGGTGCAGGCGGGGGAGCCGCGGCGACCGGGTGCTCGTGCGGCGGTCGCGAGGCGGGTGCGGCCTGCGGCGCGACAGGTGCGGATTGCGTCGCGTCGACTGACGTCAACAGCTCGTCGATCTCGGTGCGGGTGCGGTAGGTGACGTCGCGTCGGTCGCGCAGCATCCGCAGCAGCCGGGCGATGTCATTTCGAGCGGCGGGATCGTTGCCATCCTCTTCAAGCCCGGATTTGAGTTCGGTCAGCAAGTGGGTTTGCTGAAGCGGGTCGAGGGCTTGCTCGGCGAGGGTGCCGCTAAGCCGCATCAGGTAGGCGAATGGCACCGGCGGTTCGTCGGGCAGCGGTGAGGGCAGCGGCCGCTGCTGCGCCGCGAGCTGGTGCACAGCGGTGACCAGTTGGATTCCGGTGTCGACAGTCGGGTTCTGATAATCGATAACCTGCAGCGCGGCAAGGGGATTGGCCCGCATGCTGTCGACTGGACCGACCCGGACCGGAAGAATCGGGCGGTCCAGCGCCTGCGCATAGTGCCACTCGGCCGCACAGGGCTTGGACTCCAGCGAGTGATTCGACAATGCGACGACGAATACCTCGCAGGACCGGATCTGTTGGAGGATCTCGTTCCACCAGGCTTCGCCGCCGCCCAGGTCTTCATCGAACCAAACCTGCTGGCGGGCACGTCGAAGCGCGGTCGCCAGAGGCTCGATGAGCGACCGGTCTTGGCTCGAGTAGCTGACAAAGAGTCCCACGGCACTATCCCCCTCAGGCGCGGGGTGAACAGGGCAAGCTGCGTTGCGACGATAGCGCATGCTCGCGCCGGATGGGGCGAGAATCGGGGGTTGCCGCCAACGACTGCTAGCCGACAAACCGCGAGAGCCGCGCCGACAGATGCGGCACCAGCCCGCCGTCGGCGTCCACTCGCTCTTCGACGTAGGCCAGATCACCACCCTCGACGATGCCGTAGAGCCGCTTTGCCCCGCCGACGAGCATGCCCGACCGGCTGCGGGCCAGAGCATCGGTGACCAATTCCCATGACGACTGGTTGAGCGGTCGTCCGTAAAACAGCTCGACGTAACCGGCGGAGTGCGCCAGCAGCAACTCAATCGCGTGCGACTCCGTCGGGTCGTGCGGGTCATTCACGAAGCGCCAGTAGCCGGTTTCGCGTAAGTCAGGTCGGTGGTAGTCGCCCGAGTCGGTAAGCCGCCACGACCGAGCCTCCCAGTTCAGGTAGTCACCGCCGTCGTGCGAGACCACGATTTGCTGCCCGAACCGGTAGTCGCCGTCGGCTCCGCGGCCCTCTCCTTCGCCGCGCCACACGCCGACCAGTGGAAGCAACGCCAGCAAGGCATCGTGCAGGTTGGCGCCTTCGCGCAGATTCGCGGTGTCGGCGGGGATGGGCAGGTCGTCGAAGACTGGGATGTTACGGCCCGCGGTGACTTTGGCGCGTTGGGCGGCTGCGGCTACTGCGCGGTCGCCGGAACTGGGCGGAGAAACCGACTCGGCGGGCCGGTCTGGGCCTTCGGGTGAGGTCACGACTCGTCGGTGATCAGCCGATACAGCGTGTACAGCGCGAACCAGGAAATCAGCACGACCGCCGCGACCAACGCGATCTCGAAGAACAGCACCACGTCGACGAGTCTAGTTGGGCAACAACATTGCGACCGGCCGGGGAGACCGGTCAGGCGACCTTGACGTCGACCTCGTGGATGCCCGCGCCGGACGGCGTCACCACGGCGTCGCCGTTACCGGCCGGAGACAGCGCGCGCAGCGTCCAGGATCCCGGTGCGGCGAAAAACCGGAAGTCACCGGTGGCGGACGCGACGACCTCGGCGGTGAACTCGTTGGAGGAGTCGAGCAGCCGGACGAAGGCGCCGCCGACGGCCTGGCCATCAGCATCGACCACCCGACCGGTGATCACCGTTTCCTTTTCCAAATCAACGCTGGCGGGCAACGTCTGTCCTTGCTTCGGTGCAGAGCACATATCAGCTTCCCAACTCGATCGGGGCGCCCACCAGGGAGCCGTATTCCGTCCAACTGCCGTCGTAGTTCTTGACGTTTCGGTGTCCGAGCAGCTCGCGCAGCACGAACCAGGTGTGCGACGACCGCTCACCGATGCGGCAATAGGCGATGGTTTCCTTGGACCCGTCCAAACCGGCGTCGGCGTACAGCTTGGCCAGGTCGTCGTCGGACTTGAAGGTGCCATCCTCGTTGGCGGCCTTGCTCCAGGGCACGTTGACCGCGCCGGGGATGTGGCCGGGCCGCTGGCTTTGCTCCTGTGGCAGATGGGCGGGCGCCAGAATCTTGCCGGAGAACTCGTCGGGGGAGCGCACGTCGACCAGGTTCTTCACGCTGATCGCGGCCAGCACTTCATCCCGGAATGCGCGGATGGTGTTGTCGGGCTGCTTGGCCGTGTAGCTGGTGGCGGGCCGGTTCACCGTGTCGCTCGACAGCTGCCGCCCGTCGAGCTCCCACTTCTTGCGGCCACCGTCGAGCAGCTTGACGTTCTCGTGGCCGTACAGCTTGAAATACCAATAGGCGTAGGCCGCGAACCAGTTGTTGTTGCCGCCATAGAGGATGACGGTGTCGTCGTTGGCGATACCGCGGTCGCTCAGCAGCTTGGAGAACTGCTCGGCGTCGACGAAGTCACGCCGGACGGGGTCTTGCAGATCGGTACGCCAGTCCAGCTTGACCGCGCCGGCGATGTGGCCGCCGTCATAGGCGCTGGTGTCCTCGTCGACCTCGACGTAGACGACGTGGTCGGCGTCGAGATTGCTCTCGGCCCAGTCGGTGGAGACCAGGACGTCGGAGCGTGCCATGGTGGGGGTCCTTTCGGTTGCTCAGGAACGAGGTTTAAGCGGCGCCCGGAGCCTGGGACGTACGTCGTAGACGCGCCACAAAGGGGTAAAGCTGGCAGCCCAGGCAGATCCCGAACGCCGCATTCAGGAAAGAAGCCGCCAACGCAAACGCGGTGGCGATGAAACCCAACGTCGGAATGCCGGCGGCGAAACCGGCGACGCCAATGACCGCGAAAATGAGGCCGACGAGTTGGGCGAACTTCAACGGTGGCACCGGCTCGCGCTCTTTCACGGGCCCCAGCCGGGGCGCGACGAAGTTGGCAAACACCCGGCCGTAGGGATGCTTGCGTGGCCCAGCCAGCGCGCCGATCACGAAGACGACGGCCTGCAGGCCCAGAATGACGGCGGCGGCCGACGCGCTGAACCCCGAGACCACCAGCACGATCAGCAGTACTGCGGTGGTGATCCAGGCGGAGAATCGGGGTCCGCGAACATCGACCTGGCCGGTGGTCTGGCCTTCGGACTTGGTACTCGACACGGTGCTACTCCTAGCTAGGTTTCATGCAGGGGAGGTGGAGGCAGGCCAGCCCGGCCGCTCCGAGCGCGGCGCGAGAAGGCGCGGCTACTCAGCGACTACAGCAACAGCAGCAACCCGCGATGCGGCACAGATCCACTGCGCGACGCTTGGTGAGCACAAGCTCAAGCCGGGTTGACACGTCGCACAGCTTACCCAACGTCAAGGTCATCAAGCCAACAGCTCCGAAAGCGCTGAACGCAGGTCAGCCGCTTTGGGCACACCCGCTGTTCGGTATCGCTGGTGTCCGTCGGCATCGAAGATGAAGGTCGTAGGCAACGACAGCACCGAAAGGCGCCGCGCGGCATCCGGATTGGCGTCCATGTCGATCTCCACATGCGCGACGTCACCGAGATCCCTGCTGACCTGCTCGATCACCTGGCGCACGCGGGCGCACGGCCCGCACCACGAGGCACTGAAATGCACGACGGTCGGTCCGGAGCGGGACAGGCCGAGGTCGCTGGTGTCCACGTCGGAACTTGATTCGGGATCGGTGGCCCGGACCTCGCCGGCGCGGCGGGTCAAGAGCCAACCGGCGACGGCGGCCAGTGCCAGCACGCCCGCAGCCGCCACGATTGCGGTAATCACGGCTGATTAAACCCGTCGAGACTGATCGTTAATCCCTCGGTGATGCCTTCGATGATCACGTCGGAGCCGCGGGCACCCTCGGTCGTCGGCGCCACCCCGAACGGCAGCCTTTGATCGGGCAGCTTGGCGGCGAACGCCGCCAACACCGCATCGCGCTTGTCATCGGGGACCTGCCGGTTGGCGGTGTCCGGGCCGGTCAGCACGCCGGTGGGGGTGAACACCAGCGTGGTCTTATCGTCGCCGGCGATTGAGAGGTCGACGGCAACGCTGACCCGTTTGTTGAAGTGGGCCGATTTCGGGGTGCCAGTGAACACCAAATTGTGGCTGCCGGAGATCCCGGATTCGGTGGTGCCGCCGGTGGCGTTGTTGGTCTCCTGCGGCGGCGCTTCGACCATCAGGTCAGCAATGCCCAGGTAGCGGCCGAGGTGCAGCGAGTCGATGATGATCCGGCTCTCTAGCTTGCCGACCCGAAGCTTGGCATCGGGTCGGATCAGCCACGATGCGTCGCGCAGGTCGATCGAGTGCATGGTGGCCTCAAGCGTGGCTTTGCCGATCACCGGGCGGTTGACCGCGCTGGCCTTGATTTCCAGTTCCTTGTAGTGCCCGTGCATCGCCTGGGGGATCACCGGAAACCCGAGGATCGCAACGAAGGGATCGAAACCCAGATGGGCTACGTCGCGCACTGTGCGGGCAAGCCGGTACTCCGCGTAGATGGTGGCCCCGAAGTCGACGCCGACGGCTCCGGCGAGCAAGATCACGATGGCCAGCACCGCCGCCGCCGCTCCGACCAGCACCTTACGCATCCGCATATTGTGGCGTACCACTCCCTCGTTGCCGCGCTGGAGACCAGGCAGCACGCTATCGTTGGGTAATCTGCCCGACGACTACCTATCTGACCGCGAGTTTGGGAGACGCCTTTCCCACGACGCTGGAGGGGCTTGCTTGGACTTACTGCTGCTGACCGCGGAGCCGCACCCGGACGTGGTCCTGCCGTCGTTGTCGTTGCTCGCTCACACCGTGCGCGCGGCGCCGGCTGATGTTTCTTCGCTGCTGGAGGCAGGCAACGCCGACATTGTGATCGTCGACGCGCGCCTCGACCTGCCGGCAGCGCGCGGCTTGTGCCGTTTGCTGGGCTCGACGGGCCGTTCGATTCCGGCGGTGGTGGTGGTGAACGAGGGCGGGCTGGTGGCCGTCAACGCCGACTGGGGTCTAGACGAGATCCTGCTGCCTAGCACCGGGCCGGCCGAGATCGATGCCCGGCTGCGACTACTTATCGGTCGGCGGGGCAGCCAGCACGACCAGGAGAGCATTGGCAAGATCAGCCTTGGCGAACTGGTGATCGACGAGAGCACCTACACCGCCCGATTGCGCGGACGTCCGCTCGATCTAACCTATAAAGAGTTCGAACTGCTGAAATATCTGGCGCAACATGCCGGCCGGGTATTCACCCGCGCCCAGCTGCTGCACGAGGTGTGGGGATACGACTTCTTCGGTGGCACTCGTACCGTGGACGTGCACGTGCGCCGGCTGCGGGCCAAACTCGGCCCGGAGTACGAATCGCTGATTGGGACGGTACGCAACGTGGGCTATAAAGCGGTCCGCCCGGCCCGCGGCCGACCACCGATCAGCGAGCAAGGCGGTGGGCGGTGGAGGCGGTGCCGACGACAACGAACCCGATATGGAACATCGCCAAGACCCGTTGGTCGATCCATTGCGCAGCCAGTGACCACACCCGCGTGGCGGACGGCACTGGACACGCAGGAGCAGCAGCAGATACGTGAACTGGTTTCACTGGCCACCGAATTCGATGGCGTGGCGCCGGTCGGTGAGCAAGTCCTACGGGAATTGGCACATCAACGTAGCGGGCACCTGCTGGTCAGCGGCGCGCGTCCGGGCGCTGGCGGCCAGAGTGGCCAGACCGTCATCGGGTATCTGAATCTCGCCTCGCCGCAGGAAGACGCGTTCGGCATGGCCGAGTTGGTGGTTCACCCGCAAGCCCGCCGACGCGGTGTCGGCGCTGCGATGATCCGCGCTGCGTTGTCCATAAGTGCGGGGAAAAATCGCTTTTGGGCACATGGAACGCTCGAACCCGCCCAGTCGACCGCCTCGGCACTGGGCCTGGTGCCGGTTCGCGAACTCATCCATATGCGGCGCTCGCTGCATGGCCTAACCGCGCCGGCAGTGCCCGACGGGGTGCGCATCCGGACCTACGCCGGCAGCGTCGACGACGCCGAACTGCTGCGGGTCAATAACGCCGCATTCGCGGCACACCCGGAGCAGGGCGGCTGGACGGCAGCCGACCTGGCCGAACGGCAGGCTGAAGCGTGGTTCGACCGCGAGGGTCTATTCCTGGCCTTCGACGAGCGAACGGATGCTCTGCTGGGCTTCCATTGGACGAAGGTGCACCCCGAGCAGCCCGGCCTGGGTGAGGTCTACGTCGTCGGCGTGGACCCCTCAGCGCAGGGCAGTGGTCTGGGCGCACTGCTAACGTCGGTGGGCGTCGCATTCCTGGCGCGGCGGCTGGCCGAGGCGGCCGAGCCTACCGTGATGCTCTACGTCGAGTCGGATAACGCCGCGGCGCTGCGCACGTATCGGCACCTGGGTTTCGTCCAACACAGCGTCGACACCGCCTATGCGCTGGTCACAGCCGGTGCGTCCGGCGACGCAGCAGGCGCTGGCTAGAGCTGTTCACCTCGCGTTCATGCGGCGGGTTGATACCGTCTACGCCCGGCGCATACCTTCCGCGGGTAGTTCGTCAGACTCTGTCGGGATCCTCATGGTGGACGGAGTGTTTCTCAAGAAAGCGAGATTGGTGAAGTTCGACCCAGTGGGCAACGTGCTGGTGGCGGCGTTATCGACGGCTGTGATCGCGGGGCCGACGTTGACCGGCTGCGGCAGCGATAACAACCTTCAGGGGATGTCGCCGCCGACGGGGCCGGTGAACTGTGGTGGTAAGAGTGACCTGACCGCCGAGGGCTCCACCGCTCAGCAGAACGCCATCGCGTTATTCAATAAAGACTGGGGTCTGCTGTGTGCCGGCAAGACTTTGGCTTACAACCCGACCGGGTCGGCCGCGGGACGTGACCAGTTCATCGCCGCCCATGTGGATTTCGCCGGCTCGGACTCACCGCTGAGCCGCGACCAGATCGATCCGGCCGCCGACCGCTGCCACGGGAACCCGGCCTGGCATCTGCCGATGGTTTTCGGGGCGGTCGCCATCGCCTACCACCTAGACGGTGTCAAGAATCTAGTGGTCAGCGCCGACGTGCTGGCCAAGATCTTCAGCGGCGGGATCGACAATTGGAGCGACCCGGCCATCGCCGAACTTAACCCCGGGGTGACGCTGCCCCACCTCAGGATCTCGCCGATCTACCGGTCGGACTCCTCGGGTACCACCGACAACTTTCAGAAGTACCTTGCCGCGGCCGCCCCGAAGAGTTGGATCAGAGGCACCGGCAGTGAGTTTCAGGGTGGCGTCGGTGAGGGCGCGCGAAAGTCGGCCGGCATCACCCAGGCTGTCCAATCCACGCCGGGCGCCATCGGGTATGTCGAGAAAGGCTTCGCCGATCAAAGCGGTGTTCCCTACGCACAGATCAACGCCGGCAAGGGCGCGGTGAAGCTCACCGACGATGCGGCCCGCAACGCCATCGACAACGTCACCTTTGCAGGCGTGGGCAACGACTTGAAACTGGACCTGGACTCGCTCTACAGCACCAAGGCGGCCGGTGCCTACCCGCTGGTGCTCGCGACTTACGAGATCGTCTGCTCAAAGGGCTACGACCCCGCCACCACCGCTGCCGTCAAGTCTTTCTTGACGGTGGCCGCGCAGAACGCTCAAGGCGGCCTCTCGGCGGCCGGATATGTTCCCTTGCCGGATAAGTTCAAGCTGCGCTTGGTCGCAGCGATCAACGCAATCCAGTGATCAGCGATTGATGGGAACACGGTGACCCCCAGTCCAGGGCCCACTCCAGCCGGTGCCGGTTCCGGCGAGGTCGTCGCGGCGTCCTCGCTTGCACCACTGGCTGCGCCCACCCTGCCCTGGGGCAACACCAAACCGCGGATGGCTGACCGGTTGTTTCGTGCACTATCGGAGGGATCGGGTCTCCTGATCGTCGTTTTGATTGCCGCGATCGGGCTGTTTCTGCTCTGGCGGGCGATACCCGCTTTGGCGCGCGACAAAGAGAACTTCTTTACCTACGGCGGCAACTGGGTTACCACCAACACCTCGGCGATGCATTTCGGCATCGTCGACCTGCTGCAGGTGACGGTGTTCGTGGCGCTGTTCGCGTTGATCCTGGCGATGCCGGTTGCCTTGGGCATTGCGATATTCCTGACCCAGTACTCGCCGCGCCGAATCGCCGGACCGCTGGCCTATATGGTCGACCTGCTCGCTGCGGTCCCGTCGATCATCTACGGGGTCTGGGGGCTGTATGTGCTGGCGCCACGGCTACGACCGATCGCGACTTGGCTCAATGAACACTTAGGCGGGCTTTTCCTTTTCGCTACCGGCAACGTCTCGGTGGCCGGCGGCGGCACTATCTTCACCGCCGGGATCGTGCTGGCGGTGATGATCCTGCCGATCATCACCGCGGTCACCCGCGAGGTGTTCGTCAAGACGCCGCAAAGCCACATCGAGGCTGCGCTGGCACTCGGCGCCACCCGCTGGGAGGTGGTCAAGACCACCGTGCTGCCGTTCGGGCGCTCGGGGTATATCAGCGGTGCCATGTTGGGGCTGGGCCGGGCTTTGGGTGAGACCGTCGCGTTGCTGATCATTTTGCGCGGAGCCCAGTCGGCATTCAGCTGGTCGCTGTTCGACGGCGGCTACACCTTCGCGTCCAAGATTGCGGCCACCGCATCGGAATTCAACAACCAATACAAAGCTGGCGCTTACATCGCCGCAGGACTGGTGCTCTTCCTGCTCACCTTCGTGGTCAATGCGACGGCGCGCGCCGCCGTCGCCGGCAAGGGCACCCGATGACATCGATCCTGGACCGTCCGCTCAAGGCGCGCACCTTCACCGGCGTCGGCCTGCGTCGGCGGCTCGCCAACGCGATAGCGACGGTGCTGGTGACGCTGTCGGTGCTGGTGGCCCTGGTGCCGCTGACCTGGGTGCTTTATTCGGTGCTGGCCAAGGGTTTTGGCGTCGTGAGATCCACCGTTTGGTGGACGCACTCCCAAGCCGACATGACGGCATTTTTGGCCGGAGGCGGCGCCTACCATGCCATCGTCGGCACTGTCATGCAGGGCCTGGTGTGCGCGGCCCTCTCCATACCGATCGGCCTTTTCGTCGCCATCTATCTGGTCGAATACGGCGGCGGCACCGTGTTGGGCAGACTGACCACCTTCATGGTGGACATCCTCACCGGAGTGCCCTCGATCGTGGCGGCGTTGTTCATCTATGCGCTGTGCGTCGCGACACTCGGCTTTCCCCGGTCCGGTTTCGCGGTATCGCTGGCGTTGGTGTTACTGATGCTTCCGGTGATCGTCCGCGCGACCGAGGAGATGCTGCGCATCGTCCCGATGGACCTGCGCGAGGCCAGCTACGCGCTGGGCGTACCGAAGTGGAAAACGATAGTCAGAATTGTGATTCCGGCCGGGTTGTCCGGGATCCTCACCGGCATAATGTTGGCACTGGCCAGGGTGATGGGGGAGACCGCCCCGCTGCTGATCTTGGTGGGCTACTCGCAGGTGATGAACTTTGACATGTTCTCCGGCTTCATGGGTTCGCTGCCAGGCATGATGTATGACCAGACATCGGCAGGCGCAGGCGCGAACCCGATTCCCACCGATCGGCTGTGGGGCGCCGCCCTGACGCTCGTCCTGCTCATCGCCGTCATTAATGTGGGGGCCAGGGTGGTCGCGAAAGTCTTTGCCCCCGAAGTGCTAGGCAGGAGATTCAGTGGCTAAGCGGTTGGACCTCAAGGACGTCAACATCTATTACGGCTCGTTTCATGCCGTCGCAGATGTTTCGCTGACGGTTCTGCCGCGTAGCGTCACGGCATTCATCGGCCCGTCGGGCTGCGGCAAGACGACAGTGCTGCGCACGCTGAACCGGATGCACGAGGTCATCCCCGGCGCGCGCATGCACGGCAGCGTGCTGCTCGACGACGACGACATCTACGGCTCCGGTATCGACCCGGTGGGGGTGCGTCGCGCGATCGGCATGGTGTTCCAGCGGCCGAACCCGTTCCCCACCATGTCGATTCGAGACAACGTGGTGGCCGGACTGAAGCTGCAGGGCGTGCGCAACCGAAAGCTGCTCGACGACACCACCGAATACGCGCTGCGGGGCGCCAACCTGTGGGACGAGGTCAAGGACCGTTTGGACCGGCCGGGCGGCGGGTTGTCCGGCGGTCAGCAGCAGCGGCTGTGCATCGCCCGCGCCATCGCCGTGCAACCCGATGTGCTGCTCATGGACGAGCCGTGCTCGTCGCTGGACCCCATTTCGACGATGGCGATCGAAGATCTGATCGCAGAGTTGAAGCAGGACTACACCATCGTCATCGTCACCCACAACATGCAGCAGGCAGCGCGGGTCAGCGACCACACCGCCTTCTTCAACTTGGAGACCGTCGGCAAGCCGGGCCGACTGGTGGAGATCGATGACACCGAGAAGATCTTCTCCAACCCCACCCAAAAGGCCACCGAGGACTACATCTCCGGTCGTTTCGGCTAGCGAGACTTGGCTACCGCGTCCTCGTCTGGGAATTGACCGGTCGCCTGGAAGATCACCCGACGTGCCACCTCAACGGCGTGATCGGCGAACCTCTCGTAGAAGCGACCCAACAGTGTGACGTCGACGGCCGCGGCTACCCCGTGCTTCCACTCCCGGTCCATCAACACGGTGAACAGGTGGCGGTGCAGGTCATCCATCGCATCGTCTTCTTCGCGGATGCGTGCCGCTTTCTCCGGGTCGCGGGACCACAACACCTCTTGCGCGCTGTTACCCAATTCCACGGCCAACCTGCCCATCTCGGCAAAGTAGCCGTTGACCTCCTCGGGTAAAGCATGCTGTGGATGACGTCGGCGGGCGATCTTGGCGACGTGCAGTGCCAGCGCACCCATCCGGTCGATGTCGGCGACCATCTGGATTGCGCTCACGATCGACCGCAGGTCGCCGGCGACCGGTGCTTGTAAGGCGAGCAAAACGAAAGCGGACTCCTCGGCCTTAGTGCTTAATGCCGCGATCTTTTCGTGATCGGAGATGACCTGCTCCGCCAGCACCAAATCCGCCTGCAACAGTGCTTGAGTTGCGCGTTCCATCGCGACACCGGCCAGCCCGCACATCTCGCCAAGCAGCTCGGAGAGCTCGGAGAGCTGTTCGTGGTAGGCGGAGCGCATATCGACAGACTACGTTCTCAGCCTTAGAACGGGCATCAATAAGGGCGTGAACTGAGGATGAATGCCGGTATACGCTGTGAATAGCTGCAACTGCTATTCACAGGTGGTGTCGGCGGCGTTGGTGACCGACAAGTCCTCCGGAAGCCTGGTCGGTAAGCTACCGGTATTGCGGTCGATCTGCACGCTGACCGACGACCCGGTGGGCGGGGGAACGCCGACCGACGAGAAGTCTGGCCCGAGTACCACCTGGACCACCTGCCCAATTCCGGTGACACGCTCCAGCTTTGAGTTCGCAAAGGTCGCTGCGACGGTGGCGGCGGCCTGCTCGTTACCCGGTGAGAAGAACACCGTGGTGGATTTCAGCGAACTCGGATAGTCGTCCGGCGTCTTGACTTTGAAGCCGCGGCGCTTCAACTGGGTGCTGGCCGTGGTGGCCAGGCCCGACTTGGCGGTCGAGTTCGACACTTGCACGGTGATGCCCTGCGGCGCCGTCGCTACCTCCTGGACCTGCTCGGTATGCGGAACGACGGACGGGCTGGTCTGCGGTGCCTTGGTGGTCACCGATTTTGTTGGCGGGCTGGTTGTGGCGTTGAGGTTGTTTTCGCCCGGCAGCGGATCGTCGTTGATGATGGCGTCGAAGAGCGCCCGCATGTCGGAGGTGCGTGGCGGCTCGTCGCCGTTTTCGTCGGTGATGCCGGTCGGCACGGTCACGAAGGTCACGTGGCCGGCCGACATGCCCTGCACCGACTGGCCGAGCTGGACGAGGTCTTTGGTCTTGACGTTGTCGACGTAGCTGTCCTTGATGAACATGTTCACGACGTTGTTGAGCTTGCTCAGCGAGAAGAAGGTGTCCTTGGAGATCAGCGATCGCAGCAGCGAGGACAAAAACAGCTGCTGGCGTTTGATGCGTCCATAGTCGCCGTTGTTCTCGGTGCTGACGTTGCGGGCGCGCACGTAGTTCAGCGCGGTTTTCGAGTCGATGACTTGGCGTCCGGAGTGGGCCAGCACGGTGCCCAGTTCGGCGTCTTTCAGCGGGGTGGTGCTGCATACCTCGACGCCGCCGATCGCGTCGACCATCTTGGCGAAACCGGCGAAGTCGAC
Organism: uncultured Actinomycetota bacterium; assembly: GCA_963743145.1. GTDB lineage: Bacteria > Actinomycetota > Actinomycetes > Mycobacteriales > Mycobacteriaceae > Mycobacterium. Next base: position 204,848 of record CAVUOR010000004.1, read on the forward strand.
GGCGATGAACCGGTTGATGCTCAGGCCGGACAGCTTCTGGATTTCCTTCACCAGACACTTCGGCCCACCGAACGCGAACGTCGAGTTCAGCTTCGTCTCGGTGTACACATTTTTGGGGCCCCAGGTTTTGGTGTCCGAGTCGTAAAGCGGTCCGTACTCGCCGGTGTCGGGGTTCCAGGCCTCGCACTGGATGGGGTTGATCGCCAGGTCTCGCGGAAACGAGACTGCGACCACGCGTTTACGGTTCGCCGGGATGTTGACCAGCATGATGGTGTCCGACCGAGCGCCGCCGGCGTCCTCGGTATCCCCGGCGCCCATGTCGCCGTTCGCCCCGGCCCGGGAGTCGATGCCGACGATCAAAAAGTCTTCGTCGCCGTACTGCCCGTTCGGGTCGACGATGTCCCGCGACTGCGGGTCCAGTGCGCTGACGGTATTGAGTCGGTGGTTCTTTGTCGCGCTCCACTGCCAAGCCCCGCCGGTCATCGCCAGCGCCAGCGCCGCGATGAAGGCAACCACGAAGCGACCGGCTATCAATAAAGCGCGACGCCTGCGGTGGTGCTTGGGCTCGGGGTAGTCCTCAGCTTCGTGGTCGTCGAGGTCAGCCACGTGGTCGTCAAGGATCGGCGCCGCCAGTGGCTGGGCCGGTGTTTTCGGCAGCACGGTGGTCTGCTGGACGTCGGGCCTGCCGTTACGCCGCTCACGGCCGCTGAAATCCAGGTCGGGCAGCTCAACGGGATAGGCCGTAGAGGTCGATGACGCGTAGGCGTCGTACCCGTCCTCCTGCTCGTTGTCGGGCTGATACGGGTCGGAGTCTGGCGGCTCGAGGTCGGGGGCCGCGTGATGATGAGTCGGTCGGTCGGCGACCGCGCCGCCGATCTTTGCGATCAGCTCGGCGACGGTGAGCCCGCCGTCGGCGTGGCATCCGCCTTTCTCGCGGCGTTCGTCGGCGGCAGGTTCGACGGGCGGTACCGGCGCTGGCGGCGCTGGCGGTGCCGTCGTTGCCGGTGCCGACCACCGGTGAGCCACGGCAATCCCCTGTGACCCCTGTGAGTACGCTCCGAACCGCTCCCACGGCGCGGCGCCTCGCGACCCAGGCACCGGTCCGGTCAGCCCTGCTTCTTCATTGTGGAAGTCACTGTGGAAGTCACTGTGGAAGTCACCGTCGAAGTCACCAATGGCGCCCAACGCGCGCGGATCCCCGGAAATGACATCAGGAGCGGCTTTATCGGCGCCAAAGTCGCCGTCACTCATGTCCTACCCGGCCTCCGAATCTGATGAGGTGCCCCGCCCTGCTCGTGCGCGTCCATCAGTGCAGCGCTACCGAGGGCAGCACTGCAGATCCGCAGCGACCGGTGCGGTCGCGTCGTCTTCCTAGCAGTCGTGCCGCGGTGGTGGTAACTGACTCGGCCACCGTCGCGCAATGCAACAAGTTCCACATGGTACTGAGACATCCGCCGAAACGCGATCTCGGGACTCTGCTGGATTGTGCGTCCTCAGGCCGTTCCGGCCTGCATCGTCGCCGGACGCAAGATTCAGCCACCCGAATGCATGATGTCGGCCCCGGCCGGGACCGTGCAGTCATCACGGTCGGCCAGCCAGCCATCCGGCAGCGCGACCCGGGCGGGTGAGCCTTGGCGCCCACGTGGTCCGGTGGCCGCAGTCGGGAACGGCACGCCCGCGTCGAGCCTGTTCAGCAAGACGTCGAGTTGGTCGCGAGTTTGGACGAGCGCCAGCGCCCGTCGCAATTCGGATCCGGCAGGAAACCCGTGCAGGTACCAGCCGATGTGTTTGCGAATATCACGCATGCCCTTGTCCTCGCCGAAATGCGCGGCCAGCAGCTCGCCATGTCTGCGGATGATGTCGGCTACCTCGCCGAGATTGGGCGGGGTGGGCGGCGGGCCGCCGGTGAACGCGGCCGAGAGCTCGGCGAATAGCCACGGCCGCCCCAGGCAGCCTCGGCCGATGACGACGCCATCGCACCCGGTCACAGCCATCATGGTCAGCGCATCGCTGGCTTCGAAGATGTCGCCGTTGCCCAGCACTGGGATCGTCCGAACATGTTGCTTGAGCTGGGCGATCTGTTCCCAATCCGCTGTTCCCGAATAGCGTTGCGCCGCGGTGCGGGCATGCAATGCGACTGCGGCCGCGCCTTCGGATTCCGCGATCTGGCCGGCGTCGAGGTGGGTGTGGTGGGCGTCGTCAATGCCGATCCGGAACTTGACGGTAACCGGGATGTCGGTGCCCTCGGTGGCACGTACGGCCGCACCGACGATCTGCCCGAACAGCCGCCGCTTGAACGGCAGCGCCGCCCCGCCGCCGCGCCGGGTGACTTTGGGCACCGGGCAGCCGAAGTTCATGTCGATGTGATCGGCCAGGCCTTCGTCGGCGACCATTTTCACCGCCGCATACGTGGTGGCCGGGTCGACGGTGTACAGCTGCAGCGACCGCGGTGATTCGTCGGCGCAGAACGTCGTCATGTGCATGGTGACCGGATGCCGCTCGACGAGCGCGCGCGCGGTGACCATCTCGCAGACATAAAGTCCGCTGACTGTCCCGACGCGTGCTTGCTCGAGCTCGCGGCACAGGTTGCGGAATGCGACGTTCGTCACACCAGCCATGGGGGCCAGCACCACCGGGCTGGCCAGCGCAATGGGCCCAATACGCAAAGTCGGTTACCGCCGGCTCAGGGTCAGCGTGCCCTCGGTGTGATGCAACTCCTTGGCGGTGATCTTCTTGCCCGTGCGGGCTTCCCGCTCGAGCTGGCGACGCTTGGAGATCTCGAACTTGTCGCAGGCCACCTCGAGCTCCTTGATCAGCACGGCAAGTCGTCGCGCAACCGGGCGGCCTCGCCATTGAAGTCGTCGCGCTCGAAGATGCGCCACTTCTTCAGCACCGGCATTACGACCTCGTCGAGGTGGATGCGCGGGTCGTAGACGCCACCGACGGCGATCATCACGGCTTTGCGGCGAAACTCCGGCACGTGAATCCGGGCATCTTGAAGTTACGCAGCACCCGGTGCAACGCATGCATGGCCTTGTTCGGCGCGATCTCGAGGCCGGCTTCGGTGACATCGCGGTAGAAGATCATGTGCAGGTTCTCGTCCTGCGAGATCTTGGCCAGCAGCTGATCGGCGATCGTCTCGTTGCAGGCCTTTCCGGTGTTGCGGTGTGAGACGCGGGTGGCAAGTTCCTGGAATGTGACGTACACGATCGAATCGAACAGGTTCTCGGATAACAGGTCGCCTTGCTGGTTCTGGCCCGGGCTGAAGCCGCGGTTGACCACCTCCAGGCGCAACTTCTCCAACTCGATCGGGTCGATCGCGCGGGTCACCAGCAGGTAGTCGCGCAGTGCGATCCCGTGCCGGTTCTCCTCGGCGGTCCAGCGGTTGACCCACTGACCCCACGCGCCGTCCATGCCGAAACTCATCGCGATCTCGCGGTGATACGACGGCAGGTTGTCCTCGGTCATCAGGTTCTGAACCATGGCGACCTGCGCGACGTCAGTGAGCTGGGACTCGCCCGGCTGCCAGTCCTGTCCGCCGAGTGCGTAGAAGTTCTTGCCGTCCGACCACGGGATGTAGTCGTGCGGGTTCCAGGGTTTGTGCATGCCCAGATGCCGGTTCATGTTCTTCTCGACCACCGGCTCGAGTTCACGCAACAAGTCCAGGTCTTGAGGATCCGGCAAGGTGCCCTCCCAGTTATCTGTGTCTGTCGGTGTCAGTCAATATATCTGTGTACGCCGGTTGCATTCAAGTTCCGAAGCGGCGCGGCTCTTCAGTGCGTCGCAGCCCGACTGAGCAGCATCTCTACGCAGTAGTCGATGAACTGCTCGCGGGTGGCCGCCAGCCTTCCGTTCAGGTAGGCGGTGAACAGCGCGGTCAGGCCACCGATCAAGCTGGTGGCGATCATGTTCTGCCGAACCGGATCGCCGATCTGGCTCAGCTTGCGCTGCAGCAGGTCGATGAAGCTGGGCATCCACTCCGCCCCAGACCGCACCAGCACCGGCTCGACCGCCGGGGCCAGCAACAGCACTCGTCCGCGCACCGGGTCGTCGACCATCAGCGCGACGAATCGCTCAACGGCTTCCCGGGGTGTGGTCGCCGACATCAGCGTCGACATGGCGCGGGCGCAGACGTCGTCGTAGACGGCCCGCACGAATTCGTCACGGTCAGCGAAGCTCTCATAGAAGTAGCGTTCCGTCAGCCCGGCCTCGCGGCACACCGCCCGCACCGTCACCGAGGGACCGCTTTCCTGGCCGAGCAGTTGCACACCGGCGGCGATGAGCTCGTCTCTGCGCAGGGCCTGACGATCCTCCAGCGGAACACCGGTCCAGCGGCCGCGACGTTGACCGGACGGCACATCACTCCTAAGGTTGATAATGACAACACATGTAGTCATATTGGCTGACTCGGACAGGAATCCTCACCAGTGACTCAAGATACGTCGCAGTCTGGTGCGCTGACCAGCACACGCGGTGCCGATGAGGCGATGGGTGGGTCGGTCGGGACCGGTTGCCCGGTGTCGCCGCTGGGATATGACGCCCCGCCGCAACCGCTTGGTCCCGACTCGCTGACCTGGCGGTACTTCGGAGATTGGCGCGGGATGCTGCAGGGGCCGTGGGCCGGCTCGATGCAGAACATGCATCCGCAACTGGGCGCCGCTGTCGAAGATCACTCGACGTTCTTTCGCGAACGTTGGCCGCGGCTGCTGCGATCGTTGTACCCCATCGGGGGTGTCGTGTTCGACAGTGAGCGCGCACCGACGACCGGCGCCGAGGTGCGCGACTACCACGTCGACATCAAGGGCACCGACGATCAGGGCCGTCGCTACCACGCGCTGAACCCCGACGTTTTCTACTGGGCGCACTCGACCTTCTTTGTCGGCACGTTGCATGTGGCCGAGCGATTCTGCGGCGGCATCACCGAGGCGCAGAAGCGGCAGCTGTTCGACGAGCACGTCCAGTGGTACCGCATGTACGGCATGAGCATGCGGCCGGTGCCGAAAACCTGGGAAGACTTCCAGGTCTACTGGGACCACATGTGCCGTGAAGTCCTGGAGAACAACTTTGCCGCCCGCGAGGTCCTCAACCTGACCGAGTTGCCTAAACCGCCGTTCGCGCAATGGCTTCCAAACTGGCTCTGGGCCGCACAGCGCAAGCTGCTCGCGCCGTTCTTTGTCTGGCTGACGGTCGGCCTCTATGACCCCGCGGTGCGCGAGCTGATGGGCTACAGCTGGTCGCGCCGCGACGACTGGCTACACCGCCGCTTCGGCGACATCGTGCGTCTGGTCTTCGCCTTGGTGCCGCCGCGTTACCGCAAGCATCCGCGGGCCCGGGCCGGATGGGACCGGACAACCGGCCGCATCCCGTCCGACATGCCGCTGGTGCATACCCCCGCTCGCAACTTGCCGCCGCTCGACGAGCGCGACAACCCAAAACACTACTGCCCCAACGTCTGACCAACGGCCAGAGCGGGCGGTCCGGCTAATCAGCTGTGTGCGTGGTTGTGAGGTTCCTCGAGGCCCGACTGGTGCACGTGGCCGTGGCTGTGCTCGGTTCCGTCGTCATGGGTATGGGTGTGCTCATGCTCGAGGTGCTCGTGTTCGTGCGCGGTGTGCGCGTGCGTGTGAGTGACTCCGCCGTGCCCGTGCTCGTGCGCATGCGGCCCGTCGTGGGTGTGCTGTTCGGTCATCTGTGATCATCTCCTTTGGGTGAAAAACATTGTGGTGCTTGGTTCTAACGATTTAGGCATCTCGCGCCGGCTTTTGTCGGTCGACGGCCCGCAACCGGTCATCGACACGGTGATGCGGCGGAACCCCCGGACCGGCGTGCTCGGCGTTGAAAACGGCGTCGACGACGAGTTGTCGCACGTGGTTGTTCTCCAGGCTGTAGAAGATCGTCGTCCCGTCCCGACGGGTACGCACCAGGCGGGCCATCCGCAGCTTGGCGAGATGCTGGGAGACCGACGGCGCCGGCTTGCCCACATGCTCGGCGAGTTCATTGACTGACATTTCGCGGTCGGCGAGCGACCACAACACCTGCACGCGGGTGGTGTCAGCCAGCATCCGGAACACCTCGACCACCAGGCTGACCTGGTCGTCCGGCAACCGGACATTCTCGCTATCTGCATGCATACGCAGATAATAGCGCTTGTGCGTCGGGTGCTGTCAAGGGGCGCCGTTTTCGCGGACAGGGGCGTCGGCGACCCGGCGTTCACCGCCGTTGCGTTCTCGCCACAGCCGGTAGACATCCACCGCGTCCTCGCGGGATTCGTAGCGCATCGGCAGCCGCCGTCGATCCCATGGCTTAGCGAACTCGTCGTAGAAGCTGGCGAGCTCGAAGTACTTGCGGTCGTCCACGTAATACGGCTCGTAGGAGTCGCGCGAGGTGAGAAAGACGACCTGGTCGGGTGAGCAGTAGTACAGCGCGCCCAGGCACATCGGGCATGGGTGGGCCAGCACGTAGAAGGTGGTGCCGACCAGGTGCTCGGTGCGCAGTTTCATGCACGCTTGGCGGATGGCGAGGATCTCCGCATGTGCTGTCGGGTCGCGGGTTTGCGCGACCTGGTTGGCGCTTTCGGCGAGGATGTTGCCTCCCTTGGCGATGACCGTCGCGAACGGGCGACCGCCCTCGATGACGTTCTGGCGGGCCAGGTCGATCGTGCGCTGGGCGAAATCCATGATCGATCCTTCATCCGGTATCTGAGGCCAATAACTAGTTCATCTATATTAATGAAAACGCCGAGATGGGAGCCCCGATGTCCACGCGCAGCGATAGCGACAGCTGGGATCTGGCGACGAGCGTCGGCGCGACGGCGACGATGGTGGCCGCCCAGCGGGCGCTGGCCTCGGCCGCTGGGCTGATCGACGACCGCTTCGCCGCGCCGTTGGTCCGCGCGGTGGGCATCGACGTCTACACCCGCCTGGTGAACGGCGAGATACCGGTCACTGACGACACCGAATTCGACCCGGCCCGGATGGGGCGGGGGATGGCGGTCCGCACCCGGTTCTACGACCAATTTTTCCTCGACGCGACGCAGAGCGGGATCCGCCAGGCGGTCATCCTGGCGGCGGGTCTGGACGCGCGTGCTTACCGTCTGCCGTGGCCGCAAGGCACCGTCGTCTACGAGGTCGATATGCCAGAGGTCATTGACTTCAAGACGTCGACGCTGAGCAAGCTCGGCGCCGAACCGACGACCGAGCGTCGAACTGTTGCCGTTGACCTGCGCGACGACTGGCCTGCGGCGCTTCAGGCCGCAGGCTTCGACCCGCAGGCCCCCGCGGCGTGGAGCGCTGAGGGATTAGTGGTTTATCTGCCGCCGGAGGCTCAGGACGCCTTGTTCGACAACGTCACCGCTTTGAGTGGCGCCTGCAGCCGACTGGCCTCCGAATTCGTCCCTGACACAACGGTTTTTACCGATCACCGCTGGCGCGCACATCACGAGCGGATGAGTGAGCTCGGGTTCGATGTCATCGATTTCAACGAACTCGTTTACCACTTCGAGCGCAGCCACATCATCGAATACCTGAGCCAACGTGGCTGGCAGGTAACCCACCGCACAGTCGCGCAGATGCACGCCGCCAACGGTTTCGTCTACGCCGACGACGAAGTCGCGGCCGCCTTCGCCGACGTGACCTACCTCAACGCTGTGCTGAGCTGACCGGCCGCTAGTGCAGCCGCGGCAGCACCGCGGTGCGGTAGAAGTCGATCGCGGCGCGCGGGTTCCGCTGCGGGAAGTGCATGAACGGCGTCGCGCCGGCGTCCAGAACGGCCTGCACCGCGGCGATGTGGGTGGCGGCATCGGTGCCGGTGGTCCAGCCGTGGATGACCTTGTCCAAGGGATTGGCCTGTGCCGCGCGTTGGATGTCGACGGGATTGGGTTGGTCGACGGCGCCGCCGGTGAACCGCCAAAGGTCTGCGGCGCGGGTGATTTCGTTCCGGTCGCCGACGACGGCGAACATCTCGGCTCGCTTGCCCAGGGTGGCGGGATTGCGGCCGGAGTCCTGCGCGCCCTGATTGAACGCGGTCACTAGCTGCTGGTTTTTGATGCCGCTGGCCTGGCTGATCCAGCCGTCGCCGTACTGACCGGCCAAATGCGCGCTTTTGGGGCCACTCGCGGCAACGAAGATTGGCATAGCCGACGGCGGTGGGTCGTAGAGCTTGAGCTGATTGGTCTGAAAGTAGCGCCCTTGAAAGGAGATCCGTTGTCCACTCCACAGTTGCCGGATGAGTTGGATCGCTTCGATCAATCGGTCGTGGCGTTCCTGGTATGGCCCGAACTGGGTGGTAGCTGCCTGCTCGTTGAGTCGCTCGCCGGTGCCGACGCCGAGGAAAACCCGGCCGGGATAGAGCACCGCGAGCGACGCGAACGCTTGAGCGACCGTCGTCGGGTGGTAGCGATAGGTCGGACACGTCACGCCCGTGCCGAACGGAATGTGGTGAGTTCGCTGGCCTACCAACGCCAACGTGATCCAGGGGAACATCGAATGGCCCTCGTTGTCCTGCCAGGGCTGAAGGTGGTCACTGGCCCACAGGTAGCCGAAGCCGGCCTGCTCGGCTGCTTGCGCCTGGTCGATGAGCTGGGCCGTGGTGAATTGTTCGTGGGATAGCACGAATCCGACACCCGGACTCGACGGCGGGGGCGGAGCAGCAGGCGTGGACGGCGAGCCGGCGGGCTGCCTTGCGCCGCACGCAGCCGCCAGTCCGGCAGCGCCGGCGACGCTTGCTCCGGCTGCGAGTTGTCCGAACGAGCGCCGTGATATTCCTCTCATGGAAGAGGAGTACCCACAACGCAGCCTCGTTGGCCACGTCGCGTATTGGCCTGACGTCGTCGCATCAGTCGGTGAAGTCGATCCTCACCGACACCGGAGTCGTTTCCAACGCCTTGACGACCTTGGCTCCCACTCGCCCGAACTTGCGACCGCGCAGCACGACATCGTCATCAGGTCTGAAGTTCGCAACTCCGGCGCGCCACCGAGCACCTTGGCGCACACGGACATTCGGGTTGTCGACAATGTTTCGACCCCAACCGGAGCGAGTGCCGTGCTGAGAGATGACCCAGGCCCCGTCGTTGTCGAACTGCGCCGAAACGGGAACGCGGCGCACCTGGCCGGTCTTGCGGCCGACAGTTTCCAGTTCGGTGGCTAGCGCGGTGCGCAGCCCGAGTCTGCTCAACCCTTTGACTGCGGGATTCAGCAACCGTCCGACAGCTCGTTCTCTGCGGAACTTCCGCAACGTTTTGTCATCGTCGGTGTTCGTCACGGCTATCTCCGAATTCGAAGGTGTCCAACCCGTTTGTAAATGCCAACGTAGTAGACCAATCGGTATAGTTCAACCCATGTCCGCGCGCGATGCCCTGATCGCCAGCATCACGGGTCTGGTCCGACGTCGAGGTGTCGCGGGAGCCGGTCTCAGTGCCTTACTGGAGGACAGCGGAGTCGCACGAAGAACCGTGTACTTGAATTTCCCCGGCGGCAAAGCGGAACTCGTGGCCGAAGCCACCCGTATCGCCGGAGAAGCGTTGAGCGCAGTGATCCGGTCGCCCGAGGACGGCGGCGACCCGATCCAGGCCGTCCGGACCTTCATCGACCAGTGGAAGGTGCAACTGCGCGCAACTGAGATGCAAGCGGGCTGCCCAATCGTTGCAGCGATCCTCGGCCGGTCGGAAGCGCCGGCGGCCGCGCAGGCGGCAGCTGAGGCCGTTGATGACTGGCGGGCCATCCTTACTGATCGATTGGTTAGATCCGATGTCGACCCCGACAGGGCTCGCTCGCTGGCGACGTTGGCGATCGCCGCAATTGAGGGCGCTGTCGTGATTGCGCTCGCCAGCGGAACGACAGATGCCCTCGACGATGTCGGAGGTCACCTGATCGAAGTCATCCAGCTGCACCTACCGAAGGAGTAGAAATAGCAAGACTCACGCCCAGCGATGGGTTGGCCAGGCTCCCCGGACACGGACACGGTGCCCCCACTAGGACTCGAACCTAGGACCTGCGGATTAAAAGTCCGTAGCTCTACCAACTGAGCTATAGGGGCGCGAGGCACAGGATACTGGTTGTGCAGTGGGCGTTCGTTTGAGGATTCGGTCCATGGTGCCCTAAGCTGGCCTGGCTCCCAACGTAACCATGTTGCGAGTACCTCGGAGAGATTCGGTTCTGGCCCCCTTCGTCTAGCGGCCTAGGACGCCGCCCTTTCAAGGCGGTAGCGCGGGTTCGAATCCCGTAGGGGGTACGCGTGACGCGGCGACGCGGAGCGGAAGTACAGCGAGGCCCTGTGGCGCAGTTGGTTAGCGCGCCGCCCTGTCACGGCGGAGGTCGCGGGTTCGAGTCCCGTCAGGGTCGCCGTCGCGGCGAGGCACACGATGCCTTCCGGCCAGGTAGCTCAGTCGGTATGAGCGTCCGCCTGAAAAGCGGAAGGTCGCCGGTTCGATCCCGGCCCTGGCCACAGTTTGAGCAGTATCGATGTGAGCGTGCGTTCGGATAAGGCGGGGGCGTGATGGCTGGCAACGATGGCCAACAGTCGACGTCCACCCGTGACCTGGTCATCCGGTTCTACCATCGGCTGTGGAACGCCTGGGACGACGCGGCGGTCGAGAGAACCTTAGCGCCGGACCTCGCTTTTCGTGGCTCACTGGGCGAGACCACCGTTGGCCGCGACGGCTGGCGCGGCTACCGGGATCACTTCCGGAGCAACGCACCGGATTTCCACACCGAGGTGCTCGACCTGCTCAGCGTCGACGACCAGGCGGCCGTGCGATGCCGGTTCACCGCCACACATACATGCGAGCATCGACGGTCGGCGTGTGATCCCCACCGGCGGTAAGCGTCATAGCTACGAGATGCCGATTTGAAACCCTCTGCGCCACAACAGCCATGCGGCGGTCATTGACGAGGCTTGCGCGCCGAGACAAGCAAGTAATGGCTGATGGCCCAGTCCCACTGTTCCAGCATTGCTGCGATACGTTCCAGGGTTGTCCAGGACACCTGTCCGCTCAGGACCTTGCTCGAAGCATGGGCAAGGTTTTGGACCCTGCATGCCTCCCAGCATTGTGGGCGTGCCTCGATGAGTCGAACATCCTTGAACCCGCAACGCTCGTACAGCGCGCGGTACTCCGCCACGTCCGGGACAAAATTCGCCTCGGGAATCGACTCCGCCAGGACCGCCGCCAACCTCGATCTCAGGAGGATGTCCGACAAGGCCAGGTGCCCTCCGGGTTTGAGAACTCGATAGGCTTCGCGGAGGAAACGCTCACGCGTGTCGAAGTGGAACGCGGCTTCGACGCAGAGGACGTTGTCGAACGAGGCGTCGGCGAATTTCAGGTCGGTGGCGCTCATGTTGAGGAAGCGACAACCGGGGGCATTGCGGCGGCAGCTCTCCAGCTGTTTGGCGGAGATATTGATCCCCGTCACCTCTTGAGGTTCGTAAAAGCGCACGAGATGGCGAGTCGACGCTCCCAACCCGCACGCGACGTCGAGAATCGATCCCGTCTTGTGCGGGATGAAGTCGAGCAAACGGTCGACGAGGTTTTCCGATGCTTCGCGCTGATTTTTGATCTGGGACGTCCAGTAGCCGAAGTTGTGGAAGCCGCTGTGGCCGTAGTACTCATCGACAAAGTCTTCATACATCGCTCTGTCGTAGCGCTTGTTGATACGCGACTCGAGCGAACCGCGCGAGGTTGGCGGTTGGGCGCCGAGGCGGCGGAAAGCCGGCGGGGCGATCCGGGACGATTGCCGGTAGGGACGCCAGTTTGGTGGGGTAATCGTGACTCGTTCCTCAGGAGCCGGCTACCAGGCTGCCGGGTATCAGGGATTTTCGATGGTTGTCGCCTTCACGTCAGCGCAGCCAACATTGCCGCCCCATTCGGTGAACCGAACCCAGTGCACGGATCCCAACCCACACCCGCGGGGTAGGCGCCGACCAGGCCGTTCGGATCGTTGTTGCCGACCGTTATATCGTTGAGGGTACCTTTGAGATTGGTCCGATAGAGCAGCGGATTGAGCGGGCCGATCGGTGTTCCTGTGCTCTCGTTGAGCAACGCTGTTAGGGCCGCCCACAAGGGCGCCACCGCACTGGTTCCACCAAAGACCTCGTCTACGCCATCGATTCTGACCTTGTAGCCGGTGTTGGGGTCGGCGCAGCCGGCGACGTCCGGAATAGCTCGCATCGACAACGGCGCCGACTGGAACAAGACGTCGGCCTGGAACGACGGCACGGAGAATATCGCGCTCATCCCTCCCCCCGTAGCGCCGGAATTCCCGTTGTTCCAAACCTTCTCGGGAGGGGCGGACGCTCCGGTGTAAAAAGACGTGCCGCCGCACGCCGTCGCCCAAGGGCTCGATGCAGGAAAGTCGACATGAGGTGTGTTGATTCCAAGACCGTCAGTCGAGCCGTTGTCGCCGGCTGCGACAAATACACTCATCCCCATCAGAGCCGCGGCGCGGAATGCCTCGGTTATCGCGTCCATCTCGGCCTTGGTCCACGTCGGCTCAGGTCCTCCCCAACTGATCGAAAGGACGGACGGGTTGTTGACCGCATCGTGGATTGCGGCGCTGATCCCTTGGAAAAAGCCGCCACTGGTGTTCGGCGCAAAATAGACCTGATATCCGGCCCCGTTCGCAATGGCCCCTGCGACCTCGATGTCGAGCGTGACTTCGCCGTCGGGCCCGGTCGGGTTGCCCGTCGGCGCGTTGCTGCTTCCGCCGACGCCGATAAACTGGATTTGTGGCAACTGCAGGCCCAGGCCTTGGAAATAGGTGATCAAGTCGCCCAAACGGGCGCCGCCGCCCAATTCAAGGATGGCAATGTTCTGGCCCTTGCCTGTGACGTGGCTCGGAAAGCCGTATGCCTTGGCGACTTCCACTGGTGTATACGAAACAGCCGCCGCGCTGCCCTCGGCTCGCGCCAAACGCAAGTGCGGAGCGGCTTTCGGGCGCGTATCCAGGAATACGTTACTGATGAGTCCGTTTAGCTCGGAGGGCACGTTCAATCCCCCCAGATACGTGGTGTAAAGCCCGCCATCCTTGCCGCGCACGCGGAAAAGCCTGACGCCGAAAGCCTGATTGAAGCCTCCAGCCGGACCAAGTAAACGGATTGTTCGGTCGGCAAACGGAGCCGCGCCGCGCAGTCGGTTGCTCCAGTTGGGAACGACCTGCAGCCCGTACTGCGCACAGTAACGGACAATGCGACTAACATCCTCGGGGCTGGCGCCGTAGCGTGCCGCGTACTCCTCGCGTGTAACAGCCGCGCGTCTGCTCAGCGGGTCCGTGGCAAGGGCGTCCGAATCTTCGATCAGCGTGCCGCCGGACGGCCTGATGTAGACGACAGCTTCCCGCAGCGCGAGGGGTGGAACCATCCCAAGAAGCTGTTCTCCCTCGCCTATGGGCTGCTCGCTGTCCGCTTGGAGGTTCGGTTGGGACGGCTGCGGGCTTGGTGTTGCCTGGGGCGGCGGGGCAGACGGAGGAGCGCTGGTCGTTATCGGCGTCCCGGGCGGCGGGGACGGCGGAGGCGGCGGGCTGGGTGTTGTCGGGGGCGGTGCGGGCGGCGGCGTCGGCGGCAGGGAACTCAGCAGACTGGCAATCAGGAGCTGGCGCCAGTCACCCCTAGGGGCGTGTCCTCTCCGTCGTGGCTCTTCGTCTTCGTCCGCGGCCAGCGCCTCCCTCGAGTCCAAACCCCCTCTGGCAACGGCTTCTTCTTCATCGGCCAGGGCTTGTTCCTCGGCGGCCAGTATTTGTTCTTCGTCGGCCAGGGCTTGTTCCTCGGCGGCCAGTATTTGTTCTTCAGCGGCCACGGTTTGTTCCCGACCAGCCACGGCTTCTTCCTCATCGGCCAGTACTTGTTCCTCGGCGGCCACTACTTCTTCTTCAGCGGCCACGGTTTGTTCCCGACCAGCCACGGCTTCTTCCTCATCGGCCAGTACTTCTTCCTCATCGGCCACGCTTTGTTCCCGACGGGTGACGGCTTGTTCCCGACGGGTCACGGCTTGTTCCCGACGGGGCGCGCGTTTTCCAGCTCGCGGTGCCGACGAAGACGTTGACCCAGCCCGCGAAGCCCGGCGTTGTTTGCCGGCCCCCGAGGCCTGGGTTACGGCCCGTTTCGTTACGGCCGGTTTTCTCCCCTTAGCTGGACGCTCAGGCGTAGTGGGCATAGTGCCAAACTCAACTTCTCGAGTTGAAACGCAAAGCCGTTACCAGGAATTATCGCGCTGGGTCAGCATCATCAGCAAAATCAACAAAGATGGGTCGATTCCAGGCACCGTTGTTGTTGTCGCGGCGGGCGTTGCTGCTGTTGTCGTTGTTGTCGCGGCGGGCAACGCCGCGGGGATCTGCCCCGCACCCAAGAGCGCCAGCATCGGGAGCAGTTCATGCGAGCTCTCGCCACGCTCGACCAGATCGACCACTCCTGCGATTTGAGGTTTGCTGAGTGGGGGATCAAGGAGGGTGTCCAGATAATCCTTAAGTAGGCGTCTATCTCGCTTGGGGTCACGCATGAATAACATGGCGAGGGCTAATAAAAGCGAGGTGTTCATTGGGCTTCCTCCTGGGTCAGTTGTCCCGACCGGGCTAGAATCGTAATAAAGGGGCATTGACGGTCTTCTCCGTCCCCGATAGGCGATGCGTCCTGGACTGGCGGTCCCGTCCCCGCCGGCTTCTCGGCATTTGGTAGACCCTCCCACCCATGCAGTGGCCTTCCCGTAACGCTAGATTCGACAACCTCGGTTGACAGTATAGGCCTGTACTATGCCCACTCGTCAACTACATATGACAAAATGAGGGTTGGTGGGTTTCTCGGTGCGAAGAACGATCTAGCCGCGAAGAACGATGTAGCTCGCCAGTGCCGGCACTCCGGTGAGGATTTCGATGGCGATGTCGCGCGATGCCAAGCCGCCACAGTCTCGCCGTTGGTGTTAGCGTCGCCGATCGAGTCAGATGGCTGGGGTTTTCGGCGGCTTCGTCCACGCCGAGCTGGTTGTTGTCAGCGGCTGCATACAGACGCGTCAGTGTCAGGGTGAGGTGCCGCATGTTGCGGTGGTTGGATCCTGATCACCTGGTGTCTGGCTCGTAGCAGTCGCTGCCGCCTTCGGGTTGGCGTTCATGCGTTTTGTCGGCATCAGGTGTGAAGGACCGGCCGGCGTGACTTGATAGGAGCGTGGCATCGCCCCCACTGAGATGTGTCCGCCGACCGGCCCAACCGTCACCTCACAGTGAAGGAGGCAACCACCATGGTTGTTGTTGGAGCCGATGTACACAAGCGCACGCACACGTTTGTCGCCGTCGACGAGGTCGGGCGCAAGCTCGGCGAGAAAGTCGTTGCTGCCACCAGCGCCGGTCATGGCGAGGCGGTGATGTGGGCGCGGGAGCGCTTCGGCGCCGAGGTGGTGTGGGCGATCGAGGATTGCCGGCATCTGTCGGCGCGGTTGGAACGTGATCTGTTGACCGCCGGTCAGCAGGTGGTGCGGGTGCCGCCGAAGTTGATGGCCCAGACCCGGGCTAGCGCGCGCACCCGCGGTAAGTCTGATCCGATCGATGCGTTGGCGGTCGCGCGGGGATTGCTGCGTGAACCTGATTTGCCGGTCGCCTCCCATGACGAGGTGTCGCGGGAGTTGAAGTTGTTGGTGGATCGACGCGAAGTCCTTGTGGCGCAACGCACGGCGACGATCAACCGGCTGTTGTGGCGGGTTCACGAACTCGACCCCGACCGCGCTCCCAAGGCCCGTTCGCTGGATCTGGCTAAGCATCGCGAATCCTTGGTGACTGGCTGGACACCGTGCCCGGCCTGGTCGCCGAGCTGGCCCGCGATGAGCTGGCCGACATCACCCGGCTCACCGAGGCGATCAACGCGTTGGCCAAACGGATCGGCGCAGCGCATCTCGCCAGGTCGCCCCGCGCTGCTGGCTCTTCCGGGCTGCGGGGAGCTGACCGCGGCCAAACTCGTCGGTGAGGCCGCCGGGGTGACCCGGTTCAAAAGCGAGGCCGCCTTTGCCCGCCACTGCCGGGGTGGCGCCGATCCCGGTCTGGTCGGGCAACACCGCCGGCCGGGTCCGGATGACCCGTTCGGGTAACCGTCAACTCAACGCCGCCCTGCACCGCATCGCCGTCACCCAGATCCGCCTCGACGGGCTCGGGCGGGCCTACTACCGCGCATCGACTAGCCACGGGCGACTCCACGACCGAGGCACTGCGCTGCCTCAAACGCCGCATATCACGCGTCAGTCTTCGGCCACCTGCACATCGACCACCGAAACCGAACTCAGCCTTGCCAACCGGCAGCCGCTTGACATAGGAGAAACTCGTGGTGGCGAGACTTCAAAATCACCACAGCCTTGGTAAGCGGTACAAGTTGAATGGATCGAAATCCGCATCCCCGCGCGCAACTTCACCTACAACGGTGAGCAGCCTGTACAGCTCGGCGAGACCGGCTTCCCCAACGCGTTTGCGGATCTCATCATCCAGCGCCGATGCGGCGCGTCGGCGCGCAGTGACGTACTCGATTGCCGTCGGGGTGAGGTCGACCACTTTCTCGCGCTGATCGGTGGTCGACGTAGTGGTCTGCACGTAGCCACGGTCGCGCAGGTCGGCCACGATCTTGCTTGCCGCTTGACGACTGATGGCGAACCGGCGCCCCATCTGCGAAATCGTCATTGGCCCCGGCTGGGCATACAGGGCGATTAGGTAGCCCATCGGGAACCGTCGCTCCGGAAAACCCGCGGACTCCATCTCGGCATCAACCCGCATTACATAACTCCACCACGCAACGCTTGCCGCCTGACCGAGATCAGTCTGCGGGGTCCATGGACCAGCTTCGACAACCATCGTTGACAGTATAGGTGCTTCGATCTACTGTCCCATAATTGTCAACCAGATATGACAATGCAGGTCCGGGTGGTGATGTCAGCGCGGCGTGAGAAAGTTCGGCCGTCCGGACCTACAGCGTTGCTGTCTGCGTTGTTTTGCGCGGTCGGCGCGACCGCGTGTGCACCACAGGTCGCCGACCAGTCATCAGTTCCAGACTGCGCGTGGAATGGCGAGCAATCGGCGGCCACGCTCGACGACGTCAACTTCGCCGCGCCCGACACCGCAACGGCGTACTGGCTTCTGCGGTATCCCGTGCAAACCGGGCTTACCCTCACCGTGCGCCGTTTCGTTGACGCCCGGGATATGTCGTTCAGTGTCTACGACTCGTGGTGGCACAGTTACAGCACCGATGGGGTCGCGTCCGGCCTCGCCGACTACCAGCTGCAGCCGGACCCGGTAGCACCAATCCGTGGCGGCAACCGTCGGGCCCCGGTGGGTCACATACCGTGACCGCCGAAATTATGGGTGACTACTACCCCCGAGCCAACCTCTGTGCACTCTCGACTCTCGCGAAACTGGGCGTCTCGGCATGCACTGCACGATCATGATCCACCATCCTCGGCCACGGGCGCTGCCCCGTTGGGCCCGCGGTGACTTCCGTGGATCGTGTGGTTGGCCGCCGACGGTGTGCCAGATACCGAGATCGCGGTGCAAGATGTCGCGGCCCGACGGTACTCGGTGGCGGGACCGCCATGGGGAGTCGGGGATCGACGGGCTTGTCGACGAGCCTCGGCACGGGTGGAGCCGGTATCGACCACGTGTCGGTGCTGGCAAGGACGTTGGCGGAGAAGGCAAATGGAAGCCAAGCTGGCGACCTGGTCGGGCTCTATCTGGAGCCGCCTGCCGGTGCGATGGTGGTCAGCGTCGACGAACTGGGTCGGACTAGGGCGTGTCGACGCCTTTAAAAGCGTTACGCTTCCCCAGCCCGCCCTCCGAACGGACGCGCGTGTCTCCCGGCATCCGGCTCTCCACAAGTTCGTGCAGCCGGGGTATGCAACCGACCAGGAAAACTCATTACCCCCTCTCGCCCGCATTCCCATCAGCGTCAGCCAGCACCATGTAAAGAGCGCGGCGCGTTCCTAACAAGATTTGCCGCGCCTGAGCCATTTGCTCCAGAGTTGCAATCCCGAAACTCCGATAATCGCATCAGCAACCTGCCCTAGGGCTTCTTCCAGCTCCCTTATTTCGTCGGTTAGCGTCTCGGTGACCGCATCCCAGGGCGCGACCAATTGGTTACCTCGTGATGCGAGATAAGCAATGCCTGCCGCCGTAAGGTGAAACACGCGCCGTCCATCATGTTCCTCGCTCCTAATCAGATTATCGACCTCTAGGCGCCGAAGCGTGGGATACACAGAACCGGCGCTCGGCCGCCAGAAACCTCGGCTCCGCTCGATAATGTTCTGAATAATTTGGTAGCCATGACACGGCTGCTCGGCAAGGATGAGCAGAATTGCCGCCCGAACGTCACCGCGCTTCGCCTGCTGGGCGGAAAGGAATGCAGAGCGGGTGGGTGAGGATCGTACGTGCCTACTGCGGCCCGACTTGCGCTCAGCCATATCGACGGCGACCGGCGGTCCGAAGCTCGGGTCGCGAGTTTGACGCAACGCTCGATGTCAACCTGCGCGCATGAAAGCCTGGCATCAGCTACTAGATGCTCTCTCTGCCAGATTCCCCGAGCGAGTCGCAGGCCCGGTTACCCCAACGTCGAGCGAGGTGGTGCGTAGATGGTCAATTTCATAACCCATGCGGTTGCGAAACCCGTAAATGCCGATCTCTCAAGGTGTGCGTCCTGACAACATGCACGACCACGCTGGAACTGCAATTGGCGGTACGACGCTGCCGAGCGGCCCCCACATACTCTTATTTCTCAGCGCACTGAATGTCGGCATTTCCGAACTGGATCGCTCGAGCACCAATTCTCGCGGAACTGAATCGAGACCGATTAACGGCAACGCTTGAGGTATTTCTCATGAATTGTTGAACACGCTCCTGTCGGAGACACCAATAACCTGCGCGCAGTTGCAGTGATTCTTTGGCCGCGCGTCACAGAAGCGTCACAACGGCGGTGACGGCTCCGGTGACAGTCACCGCCTTAAATGTGCTTCGGACGTATTAATAACCTCTGAGGAGGATGTTGTGACAACACCAGCCGCTGGAATGTTCGCCGCACCCGCGGCCCGCACCTGGGCACGCCGCCCCGCGGCCCGCACCTGGGCACGCCGCCCCGCGGCCCGCACCTGGGCACGCCGCCCCGCGGCCCGCACCTGGGCGGCCGGGCCGGCGGCCCGCACCTGGGCACGCCGCCCCGCGGCCCGCACCTGGGCGGCCGGGCCGGCGGCCCGCACCTGGGCACGCCGCCCGCGGCCCGCACCTGGGCGGCCGGGCCGGCGGCCCGCCCTGGGCACGCCGCCCCGCGGCCCGCACCTGGGCGGCCGGGCCGGCGGCCCGCACCTGGGCACGCCGCCCCGCGGCCCGCACCTGGGCGGCCGGGCCGGCGGCCCGCACCTGGGCACGCCGCCCCGCGGCCCGCACCTGGGCGGCCGGGCCGGCGGCCCGCACCTGGGCACGCCGCCCCGCGGCCCGCACCTGGGCGGCCGGGCCGGCGGCTTAAGGCCTCCCTCTCGGCGGAGGATTTGCAAAAGACTCTCGCTAGACGTAGCGAGCCGCGAGACCTCTGCTAGCCCTTCCTCGCTCTCGCAGGACTGTACTTTCCTCCCGAGTGTCTACTGCGCCGTTGGTGGCTGTGCGCTGGTCCTGATCCCCACCGCACCCAAGGAGTGCAAGTGGCATTGCGGCAGTCGGCACGAGGCCTTGAACTACGCCTAAGACGGGATGATGATGCTGAGCAAACGCAATGATCAATAACCGGACGTGTGCGCCAACATGTCGCATTGTGCCACCGCATATCGGCGCGGGGATCATCGAGCACGGCACCAAGAAGCACCAGAAAGCCGCGTCGCAGATACTGCAGCCCGAGGGCACCCTCCACCTTTTGCGAGCGGGGCCGAGCGCGCTAGCGAGACATTCCGCGAAGCATGTCGACGACTTTGCCGCGCGCGAGATGCGGTCGGCGTCGCTGGGACAACAACTGACCCAGTCCATCTTCCACATCCCCAAGGCGTTAGTTGACGGCTGATGCCTTCTCGCGGGCCCGATCGGGAGGAGCAGTGCATGCCCGACTTCTCGGTGATTGTTTTCGCTTCCGGCCTCGGCCCGGGTGTAGCCGCGGCCGCTGCCCGTTGCGGCGCCTTGGGTGTGGTCGATGCGACCGCCGATCAACTGACCGACATCGGTCCGGCCGCAGCGGGATCGTTGGGTGTGCGGTGCGTGGTCGAAGACTGGCACGCCAGCCTCGACGAGGTGGCCGATTTCGCTGTGCAATTCGGACAACGGGCGGTCGCGGGCAGTCCTTGTCTCGTCGTTCTACCCGGGGGCGGCGGAGCAGGCTTGGCTGAGGCCGTCAAAGTCCTGCGCACTGGCGGAAGTCGTGTCCTCGCTGAGGTCACAAGCGGTGAGGAAGCCGAAATCGCGCTGTCGGCGGGTTGCGCCGGACTTGTCGCTCGCGGCAATGAGGCAGGTGGTCGGGTGGGAGAGGAGACCGCCTTCATCCTCACGCAGCGACTCGTGCGACTCCGACGGCCGGTGTGGGTCAGCGGCGGCATCGGGGTCTACTCGGCCGCAGCAGTGAAGGCCATGGGAGCTGCAGGAGTCGTCCTAGGTGACCAACTTGCGCTGACCCGAGAGTCTGCGCTAACGGACGATATCAAGTCGTTCGTGCGACGCATGGATGGCAGCGAAACCCTTTGTCTCGGGGCAGAACTCGGACGACAGTGGCGGTTCGCCGCGCCGATCGGCGGGCCGGCCGTGGCAAAGGCTCGCATTCTTTTTGACGAGCTCGTAGCGGCGTCTGAAATTGACGGTGCGGACCGGGATCTGGCCGGCGACCGATGGGACGCATACATGGCTCGACACGTCGGTTGGAGTCTCGCCGAGGGACGACTGCTTCCCCTAGGACAGGAGGCGGCGTTCGCCGCGTCCCTAGCTGACGAACGCAGCACTGTCGCAGGTGTCATAACCGCGGTGCAGGCCAGCGTGTCGGCGCACCTCGACGCGGCGAGGCGACTACGTCCACTAGCGCCGGGCAGCACCTGGGCTCGCACCCAAGGGACGACCTACCCCATAGCGCAGGGACCGATGACAAGGGTAAGCGATCAACCAGGCTTCGCCGCGGCTGTCGCGGACGCCGGTGGTCTG
Organism: uncultured Actinomycetota bacterium; assembly: GCA_963743145.1. Taxonomy (GTDB): domain Bacteria; phylum Actinomycetota; class Actinomycetes; order Mycobacteriales; family Mycobacteriaceae; genus Mycobacterium. Next base: position 225,949 of record CAVUOR010000004.1, read on the forward strand.
CCATTCCTGGCCCTCGCGCTGCTGCGGGCCGACGCGGTGACCGATCTGCTCGGCCGCACCGCGGAATTGATCGGCGACCGTCCCTGGGGTGTCGGAATCCTCGGATTCGTGCCCGAAGACGTGCGTGTGGAGCAGATTGACGTCGTCCGCTCGCACCGGCCGGGGTTTGCCTTGATCGCCGGTGGAAGTCCTGACCAAGCCCACGAACTCGAGTCCGAAGGCATACGCACCTATCTGCACGTGCCCTCTCCGGGCCTGCTGCGGCTATTCGCCGAGGGCGGGTCCCGGCGGTTCGTGTTCGAGGGACGCGAATGCGGCGGACACGTCGGCCCGCGGTCGAGCTTCGTGCTGTGGGACACGATGATCCGGCAGCTCATTGCCCAACTGGGTGAAGATGAACTCGCCAGCTGTGAAATCCTTTTCGCAGGCGGTGTCCATGACGCGGTATCTGCGGCGGCTGTTTCGGCCATCGCGAGTCCGCTCGCGGCACGCGGTGCATCAATCGGCGTTCTCATGGGCAGCGCCTACCTCTTCTCTGAAGAAGTGGTGCGGACTGGAGCGGTGACGGCGCAGTTCCGCGACCAGATCGTCGCGTGCTCTTCGACCGCCCTCCTGGAGTCGGCTCCCGGACAGGCGACCCGGTGTGCACATACACAATTCGTCGAGACGTTCTACCGCGAGCGCAGTCGGCTCGCCGCCACCGGCAGCCCGGTTGCGGACCGGCACGACGCGTTGGAGCGGCTCAATCTCGGTCGCCTCCGGCTAGCGACCAAGGGCCTGGTGCGCGGCGGTGACCAACACCAGTCACTGCTCCCGGCCAGCCACGAGACTCAGCAGTCGGACGGCCTCTACATGGCCGGCCAGGTTGCAGCGTTGCGTGACAAGGCGACAACGATCGCCGATCTGCACGCCGAGGTTTCGTCAGGAGCGACCGACCTCATCAACTCGCTGAAGGGGAGCCCGTCAGTGCGCGAGCCTGAAATTGAACCGGCTCGCCGGCCCGATCAACATCTCGCGATCATCGGAATGGCGTGTTTGCTCCCGGGGGCGTCGGACGTCATGGCTTATTGGTCCAACATCCTCCGCAAGATGGACGCGGTCAGCGAGGTGCCCTCGGATCGGTGGGACATCGAGACGTACTTCGACGCCGACGTCGATGCTGCCGACCGGACCTACTCCCGCTGGGGAGGTTTTCTGAGCGAGGTCGACTTCGACCCGCTCGAGTTCGGCATGCCCCCTGCGTCGCTGAGGCACGTGGAGTCCGTGCAGCTGCTGACGCTGCTGACGGCCCACCAGGCGCTCAAGGACGCTGGCTATCCCTGCGGCGCAGGACTGCCGAAAGAGTCGACCTCTGTGATCCTCGGCGTTGGCGGAGGCGTAGCGGACCTCGGACAGAAATACGCGCTCCGCGCCGCCCTTCCGATGATGTTTGGCGCGGTCCCCCCGGAAGTGGGGAAGCGGCTGCCGGAGTGGACGGAAGATTCCTTCCCGGGAATCTTGCTGAACGTTGCGGCCGGTCGGGTCGCGAATCGCTTCGACTTCGGTGGGGTGAACTTCACAGTTGACGCGGCATGCGCCTCGTCTCTCGCCGCTCTCAATGCAGCGAGCGCGGAGCTAATATCCGGATCCAGCGACGTAGTCGTCGTCGGGGGAGCCGACACCGTGCAGAATCCGTTCGGTTACCTGGCCTTCAGCAAGACGCACGCACTCTCGCCGACCGGACGCTGCCGTCCCTTCGACGAGACCGCTGATGGCATCGCCATCAGCGAGGGCGTCGCAATTGTGGTGCTTAAGCGGCTTGCCGACGCCCAGCGCGATGGCGACCGCGTCTATGCCGTCGTCCGCGGGATTGGCGGATCCAGCGATGGGCGAGCTCGGGCGTTAACGGCGCCCCGTCCTGAGGGGCAGGCACGGGCCCTCAGGCGCGCTTACGCCGCGGCCGGGATGTCGCCGGCGACTGTCGGGCTTGTGGAAGCCCACGGAACCGGGACGGTAGCCGGCGACTCCGCGGAGGTCGAGACGCTTCGGCGAGTCTATGAGGAGGCGGGAGCGCGTCGTCAGTCGTGCGCGATCGGGTCGGTCAAGTCGATGATCGGTCACACGAAGTGCACAGCCGGCGTCGCCGGCCTCATCAAGGTGGCGCTCGCGCTTCATCATCGCGTCTTGCCCCCGACCATCTCGGTTGAACAACCCAACCGGGCAGCGGACTTCCCGAGCACTCCGTTCTACATCAGCTCCGAACTGCGGCCCTGGTTCGCTGCGCCCACGCCGCGTCGTGCCGCTGTCAGCGCCTTCGGCTTCGGCGGAACGAATTTTCACACCGTGCTTGAGGAAAATGCGGACCCCGACATTGCCGCGCCGCCGGGCGGCAGGTCATGGCCGGCCGAGTTGTTCGTGTGGGCCGGAACTGCGGACGCGGTGCTCACACAGCTCGCTGACCTTGCCGCGGCCCTCGCCGACGGAAGCCGCCCGCCGCTTCCCGACCTCGCCGCCACCGTCTGCGCCGCGGCAGCCGACGCCCTGGCGAACCCACCGACGGGGGCCGTCCGGCTGGCCCTCACAGCCGCGAGCGTGGAGGACCTCAGGGCGCTGCTATCGGCTGGCGAGGCTACCGTCCGGGCCGGCCGCTCGGCACATCCTGCCGTCCGATTCGGCAGCGGCGCAGCCGGTGGACAGCTGGCCTTCTTGTACCCGGGACAGGGCTCACAGTACGTCGGGATGCTCCGCGAACCGACCGTTTACCTGGATGAACTGCGTCGTGCGATCGAGCAAGCCGACGCTGTGCTCACGGATCCCATCGAAGGGGGGATCGCTTCGCTCATTTTCCCGGCGCCAACGTTCGACGCCGAAAGCGCAGCCAGCAACGAAGCCGCACTGCGCGCGACGACCGTCGCCCAACCGGCCCTGGCTGCGACGGGTATCGGTCTCACCCGGCTGCTCGCGACGCTCGGGGTGGAGCCTGAAGCGTACGCAGGGCACAGTTTCGGCGAGTACGTCGCACTATGGGCCGCTGGGGCCATGGACGACGCGACGCTGTTTGAACTGGCCGAGGCGCGGGGAAAATGCATCCAAGCCGCGACACATACGGAAGCAGGCGGAATGCTCGCCGTCGCAGCCGGTCCGGAGACGGTCGACGGATTGCTTCAAGACGTCGACGGCGCGTGGGTCAGCAACCGGAACGCACCCGAGCAAACCGTGGTGTCCGGTACCGAACACGGTTTGACACGCGCAGCGGCCGTCCTCGCCGACCACGGGCTGGACACCCGCCGGCTGCCCGTTGCCGCAGCTTTCCATTCCCCGCTGGTCGAGCCGGCAGCAACGTCGCTCGCGCAAATCCTGCGTCGCGCACGGCTCGTCGCGCCGCGCCGCGCCGTCTACGCCAACACCACCGCAGACCGCTACCCCGTCGACGTCGACGCGACGGTCGCGCTGCTCGTCGACCACCTGATGCGGCCGGTCCGGTTCGCCGACCAGATCGAGGCCATGTACGAGGCCGGGGTGCGCACCTTCGTAGAGGTTGGCCCGCGGTCGGTGCTATCGGGTTTGGTGCTGGCCACGCTCGGCGACCGGACGCATGTGGCGCTAGCCCTCGATCCGGGCGGCCGGGGGGGGGATGAAGGAGCTGCTCACGGCGGTGGCCGCGCTGGTTGCAGAAGGAGTTACCGCGACCCTCGCGCCGTTGTTCTACGGACGCAGCACATCCACAGCCACACTTGGAGACCTTCTGCGCACGTACATGCCAACGGGCCGCCCCGACGCGTGGCTCGTGAGCGGCGGCGGTGTTCGGCAAGCTCACGAGCCTAAGGCAGCGACCGAACCGCCGCTGTCATTCGATGCCGTCCTCGCCGGCACCAACGGAAGGCACACCGCACCGACAACCGTGTCGACAGGCGTCCCGCTGGCTTCCGTGGCGCCAGCTCCAAGCCCAGCACAGACCAGCGCGCCGGCGACACCTCGCGGTGCGGACGCCAGCGTGATGCTCGGTTTTCAGCGGGTTATGCAACAGTTTCTCGAAGCGTCCCGGGAGGTCATGCAGACCTATCTCGCAACTGCTGGGGCGCCGCCCACGACACTGACTTCAACCGCGCTTACGGCGTTGCCTTCAACGGGCAACGAAACGCCGACCAGATCCGTTGAGGCGGTCACCGCCGACTCCGGTCCTCAGGGCGGGGCCGAACCACAGGGCGTCCCGGTGTCCGTGCATGAGTGGCTGCGTACGGAGATCAGCAGGCGCACCGGCTACCCGCCCGACGTGCTTGGCGACGACCTCGATCTCGAGGGTGAACTCGGAATTCGACTCGATCAAGCGGGTAGAGGTCGTCGGCGCCTACTTACGCACCCGGCCTGTCGAAGAGCGCGAACGGATGCAGTCGACCATGTCACGGCTGCGCAAGCTCAGAACCCTGCGGGAACTCGCTGACGGGCTCGGCGATATCGAGCCCGCAGATCAGCCTTCGGTTCCCGCTGCGCGTGCGGTCTCTGATCCCACGCCAAGCCAGCCCGCACCGCGCATGACGATCACGCTTCAGGAGTTGCCTGTCGCTCGGCGAACCCTTTTGGTGCCGCGCGATGGCGTGGTCGTCGTGACCGACGACGGGACCGGTGTCGCTGATGCGGTGAGCAAAGAGCTTCGCATGTTGGGCGCGACGACGGAGATCGTAGGCCTTGAGCGGACGCCGAAGGAGCTGGGTGAGCTCGTCGGTGTGCTGTGCAGACGCCATGGCGCGGTGAAGGGCTTGCTGCACTTGCGGCCGCTCGCAGCCCCGGCGAGCGAAGACGATTACGCGTCGTTCCGCGAGCGGTTCGACTCCGATGTCGCCGCGCTGTACCAGGCTGCGCGAGCGGCAGCAATTGAGCAGGGCGAGTCGCCGTGCTGGCTGTTAGCCGCGGCGCGCGCCGGTCGCGACCTCGTCTTTGCCGACACTGCGGGCGTGGCCGGTTATGTGACGACAATCGCTGCGGAGTGGCCGCGAGCGCTGGTCAAATGCGTTCTGTTAGGACCCGATACGCATCCCGAGCAAGCGGCAAGTCGGGTCGTGAATGAACTGCTCGACGAGACCCGCGCCGTGCGAGTGGCCTACGACGGCGCCCGCAGGCTGAGCCCGGTCGCGGTCGCTACTCCGCTGCCCACCGGTCCCGTGGCGGCTCCTATGGACGAGCGATCAGTTGTCTTGGCTACTGGCGGCGCGCGGGGGATCACGGCGGAGGTCGTAGCCGCGATCGCGCGACGTTACTCACCGACGATCGTCCTGGTTGGCAGGACCCCAATGCAGTCCGGGCCGATAGATGTCGACCAAGACCGTTGCGCGACACCGCAGCAGCTTCGTGCGGCGCTGGTTGAGCGGGCTCGGGTTGCGGGAGAGCAGCCTGTTGCAGCGCAGCTAGAGGCAGATTGTCGACGGATACTTCGACAGAGGGAACTCAAGGCCACAGTGGCCGCGCTTCGTGCGTGCGGGGCCACGGTCGAGTACCACAGCGTGGACGTTCGCGACGCGCCGGCCGTTCAGGCTCTCATCGATTCGGTTTATCGTCGACATGGTCGGATCGATGTGCTGGTGCACGGTGCCGGCGTCGTAGAGGACAAACTCGTCGGGGAGAAGGACCCGAGTTCCTTCGCTCGGGTTGTCGGCACGAAGCTCGACGGCCTGCTCAACCTGCTCATGGCGCTGCGCCCGGAGGACTTGCGGTGCTGCGCGTTGTTTTCCTCGATCGCCGCCTGCTGCGGAAACCCTGGACAGGCCGATTACGCCGCAGCCAACGAGGCGCTCACCGCGTTGGGGCGACGGCTTGACCAGCGCGTTCCAGGTCGTGTGGTGTCGCTTTGCTGGGGCCCGTGGGAATCCTCGGGCATGGTCTCGCCGGAGGTTGCTGAACAGTTCACTCGACGCGGCGTCTCGATGCTCGCCCACGACGCGGCGGTGGCGGCCTTCCTCGACGAACTCGAACGCGGTCGAAAAAGCGATGTCGAGGTCGTAATCGGAGACGGTCCCTGGAGCCGCTCGCCCACTGGGATGGGGAACACGCTCGTTGCTGCTCCGGTCGAGTCGGACCTGATCGAGGTGGCCGGTTGACCACCGCGGCGCCCGAGGACATCGCGATCATAGGGATGGCCGCGCTTTTTCCCGGAGCCGGCAACCTACCGACGTACTGGCAGAACATTTGCGACTCAGTAGACGCCGTCAGTGACCCGCCGCCCGCGTGGGGCGCGCAGCACTACCTGGATCCGCAGTCACCCGACAACGACCGCGTGTACTGCGTGCGCGGCGGGTGGCTCGGCGACCTCGCCCGCTTCGATCCGCTGGCGCACGGCGTCATGCCGGCGTCCGTCGACGGGGGCGAACCGGATCAGTATCTCGCCCTCGATGTCGCGACCCAGGCAATGGCGGACGCGGGGTACGCAGTTGGGGGCCCGAAGCCGATCAAGCCGCTCGACCGGACGCGCGTCGGAATCGTGATCGGGCGAGGCACCTATATCAACCGGGGCTTCGGTAACGTCCTGCAACACGGGGTGGTGATAGATCAGACTCTGGCGCTGCTGCGAGAGCTGCATCCTGAACACAACGACGAGGAAATCGCGCAGCTGAAGCGTCAGTTGAAAGACAGCCTCGCACCGTTCAACGCCGAGATGGCGCCAGGCCTGGTGCCAAATATGATGAGCGGCCGCATCGCCAACCGCCTCGATCTGATGGGGCCGAACTTCACCGTCGACGCCGCCTGCGCGTCGTCCCTCGTTGCGCTCGACATCGCGGCCGAGGAGTTGCGGCGAGGACGCTGTGACCTGGTGCTCTGTGGCGGAGTGCACGCGTCGACACCTGCGCCGATCCTGCAGATCTTCTGCCAGCTGGAGGCACTGTCCCGCTCGGGCCGCATTCGCCCGTTCGGCGCCGGCGCCGACGGAACGCTGCTGGGCGAGGGTGTCGGTTTCGTATTGCTTAAGCGGCGAGTCTGTGCCGAGCGCGACGGTGACCAGATCTATGCGGTGGTCAAGACGGTCGGGACCGCGAGTGACGGAAAGGCCCTAGGATTGTTGGCGCCGCGGGTGGAGGGCCAGGAGCTAGCGCTGCGCCGCGCTTACGAGACGTGCGGCGTCGATCCGAGAACTGTCGGTCTGATCGAAGCGCACGGCACAGGCACCGCTGCGGGGGATGCCGCCGAGGTGGAGACGCTCGCTCGCGTGTTCGGGCCTCCGCAGCCGAGCGGCCCCGACGCGGCCCTCGGCTCGGTGAAATCGATGATCAGTCATCTGTTGCCGGCCGCAGGGATCGCCGGGCTGATCAAGACCGCACTCGCGTTGCACCACCGGGTACTTCCTCCGACATTGCACTGTGACGACGTGGACCCCGCACTGGGGCTCGGACGCACCCGGTTCTACCTCAATACCGCGACCAGGCCCTGGATCCGCCGACCAGGATCGCCCCGGCGCGCCGGCGTCAATGCGTTTGGCTTCGGTGGCATTAACGCGCACGTGGTGCTCGAAGAGCACACATCGTCGGACGCGGGACCGGATCTGCGATTGAAGTGGCCCTCTCGAGGTCGTCGTCCTTGACGCCGACTCGCCAGCTGAACTCGCCGAACGGTGCGCGGACCTCGCCCGCGAATGCGCGACATCGGTCACCTCACTGCTTGAGTTGGCGGCGGCCGCAGCTGCGGACCTGCGCCAGGATCCGGGCGCGCGCGTGGCGATTGTCGCCTCGTCGCGCGAGGACCTCACAGCCAAGTCGCAACAGGCAGGCGAGGCGCTAATCGACTCAGATCGCCGACACCTCGCCGACCCACGAGGCGTTTACTTCACGAGACGATCCGCTGGCCCGTTCCCACCCAGTGGCGTTCCTGTTCCCCGGTGAGGGCTCCCAGTACGTCGGCATGCTCAGCGAGACCGCGATCGCCTTCCCCGAGGTGCGTGCTTGGTTCGACCTGCTCGACGGCGTGGTCGCGCGCGATGGTCGGCTGCCGCCGAGCCGGATAGCCTTCCCGGTGCCGGGCGAATCTCGCGACGAGCTTTTGTGGCGCATGGACGTTGGACCGGAGTTGCTCTTCGCCGCAAGCCAGGCCCTGTTGGCATTGTTGAGGAATCTCGGCGTCGCGCCACACGCCGTAGCTGGGCATAGCAGCGGCGAATACTCCGCGCTCGTCGCAGCGAACGCGCTACCCGCAATCACCGAGGCCACCCTCGCCGCCGACATGCGGGCCCTGCACCGGGTGTACCAGAGCGCCGCCGCGGACGGGCTCATCCCCACCGGAGCCCTGCTCACGGTCGCCGTCGCCGACCGGTCACGCGTCGACGAGGTGCTCGCCCGGCATCCCGACTTCGTGTTGGCAATGGACAACTGCCCGGCGCAGCTGGTGATCGCCGGCCCCGCGGACGGTGTCGCCGGGATCCAGGGTGAACTGGCGACCGCGGGTGCGGTCTGCGAGCCGCTGCCGTTCGGGCGGCTGTATCACACGCGCGCTTTCGCCGGGTTCTCCAAGCGCGTGCACGACCATATGCGCACGCTGAAAGTGTCGAGGCCGTCGGTGCCGGTGTACTCCTGCGCGACCGCCGCTGTACTCGACGATGATCCCGACAGGCTGCGGGCAGCGTCCGCGAACCAATGGCACCAACCGGTCAGGTTCCGCGAGACGGTGGAGGCGATGCACCGCGACGGCATTCGCATTTTTGTGGAGGTCGGCCCGAGCGGGACGCTGACCGCTTTTGTCAACGACACGCTGCGCCGGAAACCGCATCTGGCCGCCGCCGTCGACGCCCGAACAGGGGGGCTCACACAGCTCAACCATCTGGTGGCTCGCCTGCTGGTGCACCGATTACCGGTTGACGCCAGTTACCTATTCCGGCGGCGCATGAGCGGGAGCCAGGCCGGCCTACGCCCCCGCTCGGCACCATCGCTAGCCACGGACCTCCCGCTCATTCGTCTGTCGGACCCACCGCCTGCGACGGGCCGGACCGAGGCGCAACACAGCGTCGGCCGCGGATCCGGCCTCGATGCGGTAGTGCACGAGCACCTCAGGACAATGGAGCGATTCCTCGCTGTGCAACGCGAGCTCACAATGTCCTACCTGGGAGCCTCAGACGGGAAGACTCCGGCCGGCGCGGTCGGCGAGCCAGTCGTACCGCGGGCAGCTGCGGTCCAGCGGCACGGCGACGCGGTTCCTGAGAGCGACGGGACAGCCCACGAGATACAAGGTCGTCCGCCCACAACGACCTCGGTCGCGACCCTGCTACGTGATCTGCTCAGCGCGCGGACCGGGTATCCAGCCGAGTCAATCAGTGAGGAGATCGACCTCGAGGCAGAGCTCGGCATTGACTCGATCAAGCGGACGGAGATTCTCGCGGAGTTGCAGCGGCGCACTGGGCAGCTGCCGACCGAGACCGTCGCAGCGCTGCGGAGAATGCGGACGATCTGCGGCATCGCGGACGCGGTCATAGCCGCGCTGACCGGCGACTCCGTGCCGAGTGCTAATGCAGAGCGAAACGCACCTTTCTTGGACGCGATAGTCGCGCAAGACGCCGAACGCCTTGAGGCACTTACGCGTCTCGACGTCGAGACCGACCGCTTTCTCCTGGACCACACGGTTGAGCGAAGCGCTATCTCGCAGCGGGCCCCAGACCTCGTCGGCTTACCTGTGCTGCCTCTGACCGTCACCATCGAAATCATGGCGGAAGCCGCGGCCACCCTCGCCGGTGGAGTCGTCGTCGCGCTGCACGACGTCAATGCCTACCGGTGGATCACCTTTGAAACCGGTTCGCGGGTACTCAGGGTGATCGCACGCCGGCGTCCCGACGACCGCGTCAAGGTGACGCTCAACGCGGTCGAGGAACCGGACACACTTCTGGCCGATGCCGACGTGATACTCAGCGCCCGCTATCCGGACCGCCCCGCCACCCCGGTGGTACTTCCGGTCAAGCCCTCGCGGGAAGCCCGGCTGTATGGCCCTGACGGTATGTTCCACGGCCCGGCGTTTCAGGTAGTCCGCGCGCTCGACGCGATGGGACAAACGACCGCCACGGCGACGCTCGCTCCGAGCGGGCGTCCGTTGCTGGCTGCCGGGAGGTCTGGGCAGATGTGCACCGATCCCGCTCTGCTGGACGGTCCCGGGCAGGTGGTCGCGCACCTGCTCGCGCGGCGGGAGTGCGAACGCGTCGACATCTTCCCAACCGGCCTGCAGGCACTTGAGTTCTACGCGTCGAGCCGGGAGTCAGCCGCCCCATTCCGCTGCGATGTACGCGTGCAGGAGCTTTCGACCGAGCGCGTTGTGTCTGACATCGACCTGTTGGACGCGGGCGGCCGCTTGGTCGCTCGGCTGAGCAAATGGGCTGATGCGCGCCTTGAGCTGCCAGCCGAGATCCGTGACATCCTCGCCCGGCCGGCCGAGGCACCCCTTGCCCGGCCGTGGGCGGCAATCGAGGTTAGCGAGGGAGTGCATGCCTGGGTCGTCGAGCCGTTGCCGGCTGTTCTCCGGGACTATGGCGAGATTTGGCTACGGGTTATCGCTTTCGCCGTGCTGGGCCCTGCGGAAAGAAGCGAATGGCTTGGTCTCCGTCCTACTACGCGGCGGCTGGAGTGGCTGGCAGGCAGGATGGCGGCCAAGGAGGCGGTGCGTTCGATGCTGCGCAGAACCCACAGAGTGAATGTGGCGCCTGCAGACCTGACAATTCTTTCCCGTGCGGACGGCACGCCTTGCGTCCACGTGACAGGAATCGGCGGTGCGCCGCCGCTGATCACGATTTCCGGAGCGAACGGGCTGGCGGTAGCGGTCGCCGCGGACCCCCGGCTGCACCGATCCGTCGGCGTGGACGTCCGACGGGTCGGCTCGGTGAGGCCGGAAGTCGTCGGTGCGGCGTTCACCGCGTCAGAGCGTCAATGGCTAGACAGCCACGGTGTCGCCGATCAGCCGTCCTGGTTGGCGCGGTTCTGCTGCGCGAAGGAGGCGGCGAGAAAGGCCGCGGGGATCGGCTTGGCGTTGCCGCTGGCGGCGATCGCAGTCCGCGCCGATCACAAGCATGGCTTGTGGCGAGCAAGGACGAGTGCCGACGACACAGAGATCGTCATCCAGACTGGGTGCGACGGGAATCTGGCGTATGCGCTTGCTCTATGCGTGGTCGGGGCGACCGACATTAGTGACAGGCCGGTTGCGCGCACCGCCGCCGTCAGGCGGTGAACCGCTCAATGGCGTGAGATGAACGACACGATCTCTAGAGAGGCTGCAAATGATCGGAAACGAGTGGCTGGTGCTGTCCACTGGCCGATGCGGCTCAACTGCCATCTCAGAGCTCATCAAATGTGGCACCGACATAACGAGCCTTTCCGAACTACTCGCCTCGCTCCAGCCACTTCCCGACCACCATCTGGAGTGCACCGGTGACGCGGCTTGGGAGTTGGCCAGCGCTCCCCGAAAGTTCATGACAACTCTCACTGGCGCACACGCCGAACCGGAGGAGTTTCTCTACCGATTCCGCGAGGATTCGCCATGGAGTCGTCAGAGCGGGCTCCCCCCGCTCTGCGTGACGACCCTCCCACACTTGGTCGGCGACGAGACGGATCGTTTTCTCGACGAACTTGAAAAAGACGTGAGGGCGCTTCCGGCGCGACCAATCGCTGTGCAACTTCAAGCGATCGCCCGCATCATTGCTCGCCGGTACGGGAGGGCCGACCTGGCGGAGCGGTCGGGTGGATCTTGCGGATACATTCCCTCGCTGTCGAGGGCTGGCCTAATGCCGGAGGCACGCCTAATCCACGTGTACCGGAATCCAATAGACACAGCCGTCTCGATGATGCACCACTCGGCCATCCGCCTTACCCACGCCCGGTATCTGCAAATCGTGCTCTTTGGGGAAGACTTCTATGCGGACCGCGTCGGGGGCTTCTTGTGCACCATCCGTCCGGAGCTCGCCCGGTTTATTGTAGGCGGAACCTATGTACCGTCGCCCACTCGGCGAGAGCTCGCAGCGCTCCACCCGGATAACTTCGATCCTCTCGCGTTGTGGCGCATCCGCTTACCGATGGAGCTGTTCATGAGGTCGTGGAGTCTCATGTGTGCGGCGGCGGAGCCCTTCCTGCGAAGCCAACCTGCCCTACACGTTTGCTTCGACCGCGTCACGTCGGGTGATGCCGACGCGGAGCTCGAGCCCCTGGGCGCAGAGTTAGGTGCCGATCCCGATCGATGGGCAGCCGCCGTCAACCGCACGATCCGAAACCGTCGCCGCGAACCCTTCCTCGGCAGCCCCATTCTCCATGAGATGGGCCTCGGGACGGCCGCCCTACACCGGCTGCTGGCCGATGCGAGGTTCCGCAGGGGAAATAATTGGCCGCTGTCGGGGATTCACAACTGGCCTACCAGCGGGGAAGCAATTGGCGATTTTGACATAGCCAACGTTGTGGCTTGACCAGCGAAAACAAGGTCAACGGAGTAGGAGAGTACTTTCGCAGCATGTATCCGCGGCAACGCTGGGGATGGGCATGGCAATGGTGGCGTGGTTGGCCGCAACCGCCTGTCGGTCAGGTAACTAGAACAGCACCAGACGGGGGGCCGCCGAGCAACGATCCCAGGGCGGTCGCCGCGGACGCATACGTGTTTGGCTATCCGCTGGTGTTGATGGACGCCACCCGCGCATCGAGCGGTCCGATGAACCGGCTTCTGCATGCTCATTCCTTACCGACGCCCGGTGACCGGGTGGTGGTGCGGATGAATCTGGACACCTTGTACTCCCAGGCGTGGCTCGATCTTATGGCCGAGCCGCTGGTGTTGCAGGTGCCGGCCATGGACGCCGACCGGTACTGGCTGATGCAGATGATGGATGCGTGGAGCAACACCGTACACAACCCGAGCAGTGTGCACCCACAGGTACAGGCCGACCAAGTGACGCCGCCATTCACCTATATGCTCACCGGGCCGGCCTGGTCGGGAACAGTCCCGCCGGGAATAACCAGATTGGCGATGCCGACCAACACGGTGTGGATGATCGGCCGCGTCCAGGTCTACGGCCAGGACGACATTGCCGCAGTGCGAGTCATCCAAGCCAAGATGATTTTGATGCCGCTGAGTGGCTGGCTGGCCCATCCCGATGGGCGCACGCCCGGTCTGACCATCAACGCCAGCCAAAAGAAGCCTTTCCCACAGCGTGATGTCGCTGCGATGGACGGGCCGACCTTCTTCACCAAGATGTGTGCGCTAATGGCCGCCGACCCGCCGGCTGCCGCAGACAAGTCTGCGATGGACCGCTTCGCCAGCATCGGTGTCAGCCCTCGCGGCACCCCCTGCGCCGACGCTGCGGTCCTCAACGCCGGGATACAGGCGGCCAGGCGGGAAATCGCCACATTCCATGACCCCGCGGCGGAAGAGGTCAACGGGTGGTTGTTTTCCACCGATTTCGGCACTTACGGCACCAACTACGTGGTCCGCGCCTACACGGCGTTCTTCGGGCTGGGAGCAAATTTGCCCGCGGATACGCTGTATCCGACGTTCAGCGGTTTGGCCGACGCCAACGGCGCACCCAAGCGGTTCCGGCTGCACTTCCCGGTCGGTCAACTTCCACCCGTGGACGCGTTTTGGTCGATCACCGCATACGACGCCGACGGTCTTCTAGTCCCCAACCCGGCCAACATCCACGCCGTGGGCCATCAGATACCCGTCAAAGCCAACTCCGACGGCTCGGTCGACATCGCGGTTCAAAACGCCGATCCGGGCCCAGCTGTGCCTGCAGGCAACTGGCTGCCGATACCGGCCACCGGCATGTTCTCACTGACCATGCGCTTATACGCGCCCAAGCCCCGGGCAGCGCGGGGGCAATGGCAACCTCCCAGACTCGAGACGGTGACCTGGGCAGCGCCGTCCCGGCCGCGGGTGTGGCCGGCCTGGTCGTGGTGACTCTTTTCGTCTTCGCGGTGTTGCAGACCTCGTATTAGGCGATCACAGCGTCTAGGGCACTGGCGCCTGACCTCACTACGACCCCAGACCGCTACCACCTCCGCGGCCACGGCGGTGTCGTCCTACCGGACTCCGACGACGCCCCCTATGGCCAGCGCGCGATAGAAGTCAACGAGTCACCGGATCGTGCTGACACCTCCGTCGACAGGGATCACGGCCCCCGTGATGTATGAACTGGCCCGGCTGGCCAGGAACACGCTGACCCCGGCGATGTCGTCGGCCCGACCGATCCGCCCGAGCGGCATGCACGCACCGACCGCCTCGGCCCCGGCCGCCAGCCACTCTTTGGTCATCTTGGTCGGAAACATTCCCGGCGCAATCGCGTTGACGAGCACCTCGGGAGCGAGCACACCTGCGAGGTGACGTGTGAGCATGTGGACGGCGGCTTTGCTGGCGCTGTAGGAGAAGTTGATCCGCCCGGGCCCGGGCGGCCGGATGCCGTCGATGCTGCCGGTGTTGATCACTCGGGCGGGGTCATCAGGTGTCGACGCGGCCTTCAGTAGCGGCAGCAAAGCTCGGGTGAGCAGGAAGACTCCCTTGACGTTCACCGCAAAGACCTCGTCGAAGCCCGATTCGGGGAATTCGTCGAACGGGGCTCCCCACGTCACGCCGGCGTTGTTGAACAGCACCGAGATGGCGTCCTCTCGCTCGGCCAGCCTTGCCGCGAGGGTCTCGACGCCCGCGGCGGTACCCAGGTCCGCGGGTATCGGTTCAACAGGGCCGACCGTCGATAAAGACTCCGCCGCCGCTTCTAGGTCGCCGGCCTTGCGGCTGGACAGGTACACTTTGGCTCCGGCGCGCAGCAGTCCTTCGGCCATCATCAAACCGATGCCCCGCCCGCCGCCGGTGACCACAACAACCTTGCCGCTCAGGTCGAACATCTCGCAGCCGCGCCGGGCCGGTGACGCGCCGCTGCGGTTGCCGCTCCACGGCCTGGCGAACGTCCACCCCGGGGCGGCCGGGGCTGCCCATCCGCGGTCGACCGCGCCCATCCGGTCACCGGCGGACAGCCAATCGGCGGGGTGCGTCTCCGGTGCCCAGCCGAGCATGGCCTGCACCTTGGAGGTGTCGAACTTCGCTGGGGCGCGACCGCGTCCCTCCGCGAAACCGGACAGCACGTCGCCGAACGGCCGTACGTGTACCAGGTCAGCGAGATCCCGGTCCGCCTCCGGCTCGCGTCCTGCGATGTTGAAGGCCTCGCCCCGGGCAACCCGACTGGTGCCGGAGGCGACCAGTGCACTGGCTAGGTCGTCGACCGACACCCACTGCGTCTCGCTGAGCCCCTGGTAAGCCGCGATGGCGGCGCGGGGCCGGTTCCGAAAATCGTGTGTGATGCGCTGGGAGAGCTCTCCGCGCCTTCCGAATCGCGGGGTGGAGCGCAGCAACACATAGTCGTATCGCCGCTCGTCGGCGCCGCGCATCAGGTGGTTCTCGACCTCGATTTTCTGCACGCCGTAGGCACGTGTCGGCCAGCCGCCGTGGGCCTGCCGGGGGTGGTCCTCGGTGATGGGCCATTGCGAGGGTGGGACCGCGGCATAAACCTGCACCGAGCTCAGGAGCACCACTCGCTGTCCCGGTTCGACCTCCTCGAGGAGACGTCGGGGGCCGTCGAGGTTCGTCTCCCACATCTCGCGGAAGCTTTCACCTGATGTGCCGTCGGCGTCGTCCACCAGGTAGACCACGTCCGCTTCATGCACCGCACGACGGAGGTCCCGCAGCGAGCCGGGTTCGGCGCGGAGGGTCATCACGCCCTCTTCCTCGAGCAGCTGGACGAGCCGGTCACCGAGTTCACCGACCCCGCTGACATAGGCAGTCATCTGGCCCTTCCTGTCTCTATTTGGTTCACCATGGCCGGCGGCCAAGTGAGTGGACGGGCCCACTGCGCCAGCCCCTGAGGCTCGTGTGCTTGGCGGCCGGACCGACGCTCGTTACGTTGCACGGACGATGGCCGGTCCGCGAGGTGATAGACGGCCTCGGCTCCAGAGAGGAGGTGCCGCAGCTTGCAGCCGTGGAAGCCCCGTTCGGCCCGCTCCTGGGGCCACGATGCGGCCGAGCCGGTCTCATCGAACGTCGCGACGTCACCCGCATGCTGTTGACGAGATCTGTGCCAGCGGCTCCGACCGCACAGCGACCTCCGGCGATAACTGCACGCATCTGGCCACCTTCAACCTTAATTCCTGTGTGAACCGGTCATGTCCTGCTCACCAGCGGCTATGGCGGTTGAATCGGTGCGGGGCCGGCAGATGCACGCGCTCATCAATGTCGTCGAATTTGTGGTCCTGATCGAGGTACCACGCAGTGGTATTTCGCAACCCTTCTCGCATGCCGGTAGATGCCACGAAACCGAGGCTCCGCAAACGAGTCGTGTCGTACGGATAGCGGTAACGTGCTAGGCCGGGAACTCTGGGATGCGGCGTATTTCGACCCGCGATCGATTGAACCAACCCGGCGGCAGCCGCCCAAGTTATGGCGTCGGGACCAGCCACGTGAATTGTACGGTCGGCCCAGCTCTCGTCAAGCACAGCCGACCGTACGGCCCTGGCGAGGTCGTCCACTTGGACGAACTGTAGGACGTGCCCGCGTCCCACGCCGGAAGGCGTGTCCAGCAGGTTCTGCAGGAGATCTCGCGACCGCGGGGCGCCGACGCCGTAAGCCGTCGTTGACCGTATTACCGTACGTTGGACGCCGCGATCCAGCTCCGCGGCTGCTAGCAGGCGTTCGGCGGCGATCTTCGTCCACCCGTATGAGCGGACCTCCTCAGCTCGCGGGCCGAGCATGCTGTCCTCGGTGAGCGGCCATTCGGCCGGTTCGAAGGCTCCCGCGTAGACGGCGGTCGAGCTCATGAGGACGAACCGGCGTAGGCTATCGCTCCCGCAGCACGCCTGCAGCAGGCGCTGGGTGCCCAAAACGTTGACCTCCTGCAGCTTGGCCGGCGCGGCGCTGGGCAGCAGAGCGGCGAGATGGCAGACGACGTCCACGTCGCGTACCGCTGCCTTGAGGGCGTCCCCGTCGCCTAACGTGCCCACGATCACGTCGACCTCGGTATCGCGGAGATGATCTGCGGTACCGGGCACGGCGAGAGCGCGCACGTGTGAGCCGGACGTGCGCAGCAGATCCAGGACGTGCGAGCCAATGAAGCCGGTGGCGCCGGTGAGGAGCACTGACGAGGTTCGCTGCGCTGCCTTTCCGCCGAAAAGCCGAGTGCGGGTTCGCTTGTGTGCGTGGTGTATCCGGCCGTTTGCCGATGCGGCTCGACCCAAATGGACCTCTGCGCCGCCGTGCGGGTTGTCCACATATGCCCAGCCGTGGGCTAGTCGGGCGGCAACCTTTGGACTGAATGGATTCGCCGTGCCAACGTACAACCCGTGGGGCGTGGACAAGAGAGTCCGGGCGCCGTAGTTGTATGGGTTGTCGAATCCGTTGGTCGTAACGGGGAGCCATGTAATGCCGTCGTCACTTCGCCACAGCTCGAACCCGCTGCCCCGCGATACCACCTCATCGACGCCAAATTCATCCGCAAGTCGGCGCGCCCCATACGAAGGAGCGTGGGCATACGGAAGAAACACGCTCCAGTCGAACGTCGAGGCGTACAGCCAGCCGTCGTGGACCGTCAAGCGCCATACGTAGCCCGAGAACAAGTTGTCGAAGCCAGGCCCAAGTCCGGATAGCGGTCGTTTGAAGCCGTTTGGAGTGCCGCGGGGTTCCCCGACGACCAGGTCCCAGGTGTCGTCAGGGTAGAGCCGCACAAGTTCTGCCGCTGCGGGACCAATGCCGTGGACACGGTCGTATCCGCCGTTCTGGATGGCGCTGCCGACGTAGAGCGCGTCTTCGAATACGCACATGCTCATCGCGATCTGGTTGTGCGGCCCGCGATCGGCGCCCTCTTCGAGCACCCTTGCCCAACGACAAGGGCCGCCGCCGTTCGCCGGGGTCTTCCAAACCTCATAACCATTCCGGTTGAATGTGCCCGCATACAAATGGTCTGCGAATACGCACAGCTCAAAGACCCCGGTATTGTCCGGGTTCCCGAAACCTGGCGGACAGCACTGCTCCCACAGACCAACCGCAGGGTCGGGCGACCGCATGATCACCGACGCGCTATTGCTGTTGAGCGTGATGCCCTCGCCGGCTGGCGGCACGTAGAGATGCCCGTCGAATCCGGTCATGGCCCGCAACGTGCTGATCTTCGGGTTTCCCAGCCCGGGATCGCCAACAGGTTCGAAGGATGCGCCGTCCGTCGAGCGGAGTAGCCGGGCCGCCTTACCGCGCAGGACCGTGGAGATTGCGCCCACGTACAGCGTCGGCCCGGGGTCACTGTGCCCTTGGAAAACGGTCATGCCACGGTACCCCAGGTCACGCGGCACTGGACTCCCGCTGCGGCCCGGCTCGTCCGGCGCTCGGTAAGCCAGCGTCCAGTCCCCAGCGTGCGGATCGTGTCGCCAGATCTGGCCGTGCATGTCAAGGTCCTCAACGCTGTCCGGCGCGAGGATTGGCCACGGGTCGAGCTGTGGCGGCTTCGGCGGGGGAAAAGCCCGAGTAGGGCCATCGAATGGCGCGACGTCCCTGCGTACACCGCCCCGCGATACCAGGCCATGCAGTGGACATACGCGTTGGCCGGATCCCCGAACCCGTTAGTCGAGATCCGATGAAAGTCGGACGCCGCCAAGCCGGATGGCTCGGCCGGCATCCTCTCGGTTCGTGGGGCAGTCGTCCGAGGTTGAGTCAAAGCGGTCATGCTTCGCGAACCATCCCGGCGGTTGACGTTCGACCGGAAGCTGGGCTCTCTGCGCGGGCGTCGACATCCGCCACGAACCGCAGCACTTCATCGGCGAACTCTTCGGGCCGCAGCACTGGGTGGAGGTGCCCAGCCCCACGAAAAACAGTGACCCTGAGCGTCGGCAAGCACGTCTGCAGCCTGCGAGTCGTCGGCGCGAACACCGAATGGTCTCCGCACGTTGCCAACAGCGGGATGCGCAGCGAGCTCAAAGAGTGCTCCGTAAGCCCGTCACTGTTCTCGATATCCCGCAGCAGCGTCGTTTCACTTTTCAGCCGGTGCCACCGCTTACCGACTCGCATCGGGTCTGCCCACTGCCAGCTGCCCCCGACACGTGAAGGGTCGGGGACCCGCGCCAAGTCTTCGACGAGCGCGTAGGCGACGCGCGGGAGTGGGGCCGGCGTCCAGACACCGGCGGTACGGAGGCGATATCGCGCAAGCTGGGCGCGCATGCGAGCCGCTTTCCCGCCAAGACGTTGAAAGCCGGGGACGTACGCATCGGCGACGACCACCGAGGCGATGTCCACTCGACGACGTACAGACGGTTCGAGCGCTGTGCGCAGTGCAATTGCCGCGCCGTAGCTGTGCCCGACTAGGTGAGCACGCCTGATGCCCAAGGACCCAAGCATCTCAGCGAGATCCGCGGCGAGCGCTGCCGACGTGTACCCCGAGGCGGCTACAGTGCTGAGCCCGTGACCGCGCAGGTCGTATGCGGTGACCCGATGGCATCGGGATAGGGCAGGGAGGACGTTGAAGTACCAGCAGGCCAGATTCGCGCCCAAACCGTGCACCAAGACGATGTCTGATCCGGTGCCTGCCTGTTGGTAATGCACCGTCTGGTCACCGACGGGCAGTTTCGGCATCGCCTACTCCACGTACCCGAGCATGCGCAGCCGTTCGACGACCGCAGCTTCCCCTGCCTCGTCCAACCCAATCTCATTAGAGACGGCCGATTGATCCTGATCGCAGATGGTTTGCGCGATCTCCATGGGATGGCGGCGCAGCCAATCGTCATCGTAGGCGTCGAGCGCAGGCTTGCCTTCCCACTCTTCAGGTGTGGGCAATCCAAGCGCGTGCATAACACAGGCGGCGACATCGTGGACGGCTAAACGCGGCAACTCGACTCCGGCGCGTACACCAGGGCCAGCCAGCATAAAGATTCCCTCGGGCGAGTGTGTGCCGTAGGGCGTGCGACGAGGTTGGACTATCTCGCGCGACGGTAGAACAGACAAAAATCCGGGGCTGCGAAGCGCGAGCGTGATATCCGGGGCCCGATCTGCGAGGGTGCCGGGGAACGCCTCCTCACGCAGAAGCACGCGATCCACAATGGGTTCGCCAGTGTCAGGATCGGTGGCATCGACCAGTTCGGCGACAAGCCGCGCCCGAAACGCTGGGTAGTCCTCGTCGGACACGCCGGGCTCGCCCGCGTCCTTCGACCTGAGGATGTGGATCGCATTGCTGCTGGAAGTCAATGCTCGGCAGAGGTTGTGTCCCAGTCGAACAGCAGAGCCGATTCTGTGTTGCCGTTCATCGCCAGTCGTCCGTCAGCGTCTATCGGCACGTCGTCCTTCCAGCGCAGGTACCCATGCTGGGCCAACCAGGCGTTGGCGTAAAACACCCGATCCCCGGCGACCTCCGCGCCGTGATCGGAGACGACGAACACGTGAGCGTCCGAGCCGATCATGCGCACAGCCTCGGCGAGAAAGTCGTCGAGCAACCGGAAGTACTCGACGAGCAGGCGCTGTGCGTCGGGGCAGTCCGCGCTGTCGAACTCGTGGGCGCCGCCCGGAAACAGGTGTAGACAGAGGTGCTGGATGCGGTCCACACCGTCGAATACGACGGCGGTCAGATCGGCGGGCTGTTCGAGCATGAGGTAGCGCAGAATGGCGAACCACTGCCGCTCGCGATCAATATGTAGCTGCACCCATCGCGCCAGCTCGTCTGCTGGCAATCCTTGCACCGCCGTACGTTCGAGCTCCCAGTCGACGGCGAGCTTTCGTGGGTCGAGGCCGGCGTGCTCCTTTAGGTGCGTAAAAAGGCCCCGTGGCCTCATGGCCCTCGCAAGATAGGTCCAGGGAACGTATCCAGGCACAATATTGCCGGGTAGTTCGGGAGTCGGAAACATGCAAGGGAAATTCAGTGCCGTAACCGTTCGCCCGTACCGAGCCGCGCGCGAAAAGACCGTCTCGGCGCGGAGGTCAGCGGACGTGACCAGGCTGTAGGAGAGCCGACCGCCACTTTGGCCCACGCGGACGAAGTCAAAGACACCGTGCTGACCCGGTGTCCGTCCAGTAATGATTGACGCCCATGCGGCGGGACTGATCGGGTGGGGTGTCGAGGCGAGCGGCGCGCGCGCTCCCACTTCCAGCAACGAAGCCAGGAAGGGCATGGTTCCGCCGTCCAGGAGCGGCTGCAGTATAGGGAAGCCTGCGCCGTCGAGGCCGAGGAGAAGGACGCGGTTATCAGACAGCACGGCCGATCATCCTCTCGTGAGCAACGAGACCGTCGGCCACACTGGCCAACTCGGCAACGGTCATTTCCTTGACGTCGTGTTCTTCAGAGCGGAGGGCACCAAAGAGCGCATCATTAAGGCCGTACTCGAGCTGGACCTCGGCGAGCAGGTATACGAGGCTGATCGACTCAAGACCTAGCTCTCCGAGCCCCGACCCGGGCTCGATTCTGACACTGTTCCACTCCGCCGTTAGCTCGTCCAACAGATCGATGATGAAATGCTGTGTAACGCTCGCGGTCTCGGCATCCAACAGACTTCGCGCGGCCGCAGGAGCGAGAACGCGTGAAATTGGATCGACAGCCATCTAGCGCACCCTTCCTTCATCCAGACGTACTTTCTGTCACGCCGCTGCAAGTTGACACACCTCGAACCTGGAGCAGGTCGTCCGGTGAACAATGCTGTTATCAGCGAACTCAGGAATCGTCACGACTGCGTCACCGTCTGCGGGTGGCACGATCGGCACAGTCTCCTTGGATCTTCATTGCGTCCCAGAGCAAAGCGGTTCGTTCCCGCCTTCGGCGGCACGTGAAAACTATTGCTACAGAAGGCCGCCAACGCCACGTGAAAAACAGATGCATCGACTTCTGAGGTCAGACTGGTGCGGCGGTCTAGAGGTAGACGTCCGACGTGTCGGCTTGTCCACCGGGTTTGAACGCTATCTTCGATCGGGATTGGTGGTCGAGCCAGCAGCAGGCCGGCTACTGCTGCTGGCGCTGTCCAGGCACGCTCAACTCAGTCATGGATCTAGTTAAGGACGATCCGAAGCGACTATCAACAATCAGCTGGAAACATTGTCGGCGAACTCGTTGAGTATCGCCACTACCTCATCTAGCAATGCCTGTGCCGTCGCGACCACGATGCTCCTCTGACGGCGCTCGGGAGACGCAGTGTCGTCGAGGATTCGGGCACGGAATTCTCCTGTCGCGTCTTCCCTCCATAAGGTCACGACCATTATCCGTGATGCGCGTCGCTTGGACATATTCGCCAAGATCCTCAAAGAGCGTCACGCTATCGTCGCAGCTGAGTGCACAGCCCTAACGCCCCGCCGGGCAGACGGGTCTACGGCGCCGCCTGAAACAGGGCGGCCACCGTGCTGCCGCCCGTGCCCTGCGGCCGCTGCGGGCGCACTCAGCAAAAGCTGTTCAGGCGCTGAACCGCCCTCCGGCTGTGGGTCGCGCCTACTAGTCCTAATGCAACGTGACAATTGTCCACGGCGAAAAGCGGCGCTCGTTCATCGTCTGCGAGTCGGAGCTGTCCGACGCCGATCAGCGTTTAGCCGATGGGTCCAGGGCGAGTCTTGGAGCACCGACTGACCGTTGCGCCGCGGCGATGACTCGACGTACGCCGCTCTGCGCTGTCCGCGGCGGATTGGCTGGACGAGTTCTTCCATCAGCTGAGTAGGCGCCACACCGAGTTCGGCGCCGAGCATCGCGCGGAAGTTCTCATACTCGCGTAGGGCCTCGACCACGTTGCCGTCAGCCATGTGCACCCCAATGAGGATCCGGTGCGCGCTCTCACGCATCGGTTCCGCTTGGACGGCGGCGTTAGCCGCCTGAATGGCTTCGCTGAAGCGCCCCGCGCGGGCGAGCTTGTCCGCCAACCGTTCCAGGGCATGTAAACGCAGGATCCGCATGCGTTCCCGTTCCATCAGCACCCAGTCGTCGTACCACCCCGGCAGCAATTCCCCGTATAGGGCTACAGCAGGTATGACCAGACTGTCGTCGCTGAGCGGATCAAGGATGCGTTGGGCCCACTCGTCTAACTCCCAAACGTCTACCGTTACACCCGGCGCGAGCTTGATTGCACAATTTGAGGTGTCCAACAACCCGGGAACGGCTTTCTGAAGGCGCCAGAGAACCGAACGAAGGCAATGCTTCGCCTGGGTCTCGCGCACGTCGGGCCAGAGTTGGCCGGCCACGGCCGCTCTTGCGGGGCGGCCGCACAAACTCACGTGTGCGACCAGCCGTTGCTCGCTCGGAGAAAGGCGACCCACCGCGGTCCTACGCACGTGGTCACCTATCTCCAACGAGAACCCATTAAGCAGGAACACGCGGGCATAAGATGATCGGCCATCCACGGCTTTCCCCTTCCTTGGTGGAACCAACGCTAACGTCCCCAATAAATAACTGGATCCCAGCGCCACGGGCTCCCCACCTTCAGGACCGCCTCCCGGCGTTCTAGCACATATCCGCCACAATAGGCGCGGAAGTACCGAAATCGCGAACGACAAAAAAAGGGACCACGAGCTAACAAAATACCCCAGTTAGCCAATCTCATTATTTGTTCGCGCGGCGCGGCCGTGATGTGAAGAGAACGGCGCAATAACACAGGAATTGCGAGCATCCCTGCTTGAATCGATAAGTCGACGGCAACCACCGTAGTTATGTACAGGTCTCGAATTCCACGCCACGATCGAAGGCAACCGGTGCGGGGGAGCAAACTAGCTATCACGTCAGGACACGTCCCCTCTGACCGTGGGGCGTTGAGAGTCCGAGGACCGCCTGAGCAGTCGGCGCGATGTCCAAAAGGGACATGTCCTCGCGCCGGCCGGCGGCGATGCCCGGTCCAGAAAGAAGAGCAACCCCGTTCTCAGCGTGGTTTGCATCGTCCGGCCCAATGTCATTTTCAAACGTGTACCAGCCGTCACCCAGGCCGATCGTGCCGACGGAGCGCCACTGCAAATCGCCGAAATAGACGATGAGGTCGGGCGGAATCCCTACTACATCGGGGTACACATCTGACGGTCGTAGGACCCGATTTCCCATCGGTTTTCCCTCGTGGTCGCAGAGCGCCTCAAGCTTGTCGGCAATTAGCGCAAGCACTTCCTCGCAGCGGCGGGCCGGCACGACTCCGGACGGCTCCCGGCCCTCGACGTTGAGGAAGATACGGCCGTAGTATCCGCCGTCGCCCCAGGCCATAGTGCGGCGCCAATCGATCGGAGCCTCGGCAATCGGCGTCCTGTATCTGATTGGAAGCTTAAAGCGCAGCAACCCTTCATCGGCCAGCCACTCGTTAATGCAGAAGCCGCCCAGCATGGCTTTGGCCCCGTGATCGCTGACGACCAGAACGGTGACGTCGTCCCCAAGAGCCTCAAGCAGCATGGCCAGGTGCCGGTCGAGAGCTATGTAGTAGTCGCGGAAGAGGTCGACAAACGGGCCTGGCTCGTACCGTGGATGGGTGGTGTCGCAGTATTTCCAGAATGCGTGGTGCAGCCTGTCAGGACCCATATCGACCATCGCGAAGAGGTCCCAGGGCCGGGACGTGACAAGATGGCGGGCAAGGGCGAACCGTTGCTCGGTCATGTCAAACAACTGCTGGGCGATCCGCGCCTTGTCATCTGCGCGGAAGTTAACAACGTCGAGAATGTAGTCACCGGCGACATCGGCTATCTCCCTGCAGAGATCAGGCGGCGCGGTGAAATTCGGCGATGTGGTCGACGGCGCGAGGAAGTCTCCGACGACCCAACCACGAATAGGTGGGGCAGGATACGTACCAGGGACACCGAGCAGGATGCTGTCTCTGCCGGATTCGCCGAGCAAATCCCAGATCCTCGTCACGCGAACGTCACATGAGGTCGCGGTTCGCAGGTTGCCGTAACTGTAATCGCTGCGGTTGCGGAAACCGTAAATGCCGATCTCGCCCGGTGTGCGCCCGGACATCATGCACGACCATGCGGGTACCGTAATCGGCGGCACTACGCTCCGAAGCGGCCCCCACATACTCCGATTCATTAGCGATGTGAATGTCGGCATGTCTGCACGAAATCGGTCGAATACCAGTTCTGGCGGTACTGAATCAAGACCAATTATGGCAAGACGAGATGAATTCATCATTAATTTGAGGGTGCTCCCAACCCCAGACTCGGCTCGAGTACCGGTTCCGATGCGGCCCGCATCGAAACGTTCTACAGACCTAGCGCGCGATGCGGGTGAATCTCGTGTGAATTTTGGGTTTCGTGAGCAGCTCCTAGCATATGGACGAAAACCCTGCACGCGCTCACCGATCCTCTTGTCTCGCGCGTCATGAAAGCGTCACAGCTCCGTGAAAGCCCTGTGACGGTCGCGCCTTTAACTAGCGGTAGCAAGCGTCCTCATACACCGATAGTTGGGGTTCTGCTCGGCCGCTAGGCCGAGGTGCTGAGCTGCGGGCGATGAACACGCAGGAGCTAGGGACCAAAGTCATTTCTTCTCAATGAGCGGCTGACCTTCGCCCCTATCCGTTCGTACGTTTAGGTCGGAAGTGAACATGACCGAATTCATGCGCAACAGCGACGCCTTAACCTGGGCGATGGAAAGCGATCCACTGCGCTACGACGCTATCGTCGCCGGCTTCGACGAAATGCTGGCGCTCGCGGACTGAGTCGGGTCACCGTTGCCGAGACTTGACTCCACCGTGTCGCAGGTGTCGGCGTTTCCGCCTATCACCCGCCGTAGGTCGGCCCCCGCACGCCATCGCGGTAGGTAGTGCATTTCTGCGCGATGCAACACGTCTCGATCAGGCTGGGGGGCGAACCGAAGTGAGGTGATACCTCCTCCGACGTGTATTGGCCGCCGGAATTCGCGCAGTTGGTCTGAACATCGGTTTGCGCGTGGGCAAGAGGTGCGGCCAAGATCGTCGCCGCAACGGCAATCCCGAAAGCGGACGCGGGCCTGGCTCTTAATACAGCGCGCTTCATGTTCCTCCGTAGCTCGGCGTGAGCCTCGAGGCCATTCCTGAAAAGCCGATGCTCTTGCGGAACTGACGGCGACAGTTTACCGGCTCTGCGCTCGGCTCCGGTCTGCTGCTCCGGCCTACGCACCGGTCCGGAAACGCAGGTAAACTACAAGCATGTAGTTCGGCGTGACGCGGGCGAAGATCGCCCTCGCCGGGCAAAGGAACGGCCCATGGACCCACTCAAAATATCCAGCGTTGAGCTCGACGATCGGGATCCTTTTCGAGCGACCTTCAACGTGCACCTGTCCCGCGACATGACGGAATTCGAGCGCCAGACGCTGCCCCCGCTGCTCTCTGGGAGTTTCTCACCGTCGGAAGCTCGAGGCTCTGGGGTGGTGGCCATCAGACACGCCACCATCGCGATGATCGAAGAACACCGCGACCTGCTCAAGCAGATTGTCGCGGAAGCCGAATCTTTGGCCAAGACAATGGAACTCGACCAACATGCGGTTGCCGCCCAGGTCGCGGCCCGAGTGCGGGACGTCGGGCAGCGCGCCGCGGCCATCGACTGGAGCTGAAGCATCAGTCGCGGAAAAAAGCGGCCGAGAAGGGCAGACTTAGGCGCATGCCCGTAGCGCGTCGGTTCCTGGCCGCGCTGCTCGTCGTGGCGTCCGCCAGCAGCTGGGCTGCTCGCGCCGATGCCGACGTACCCCCGCTTAGCCCCGCGGCGCGCTCCGCGGGATTTGTTGACGTTCGTTCCGTTGTTCCCAGCGCGGTCATCGATCTGCGCTATGCCACGCCGAACAATTTCACCGGCGTGCCGTTGTATCCCGCCGACGCCCGCTGCCTGGTGCACGAATCCATGGCTCCCGGGCTTGCCGCTGCGGCAAAGGTATTGGGTTCGCGCGGCGAGGTGCTGGTCTTCTGGGACTGCTATCGACCGCACGAAGTACAGGTCAAGATGTTCGATGTTGTTCCCAATCCGGCCTGGGTGGCCAAGCCCGGTCCCTATGCGCGCAGCCACGAAGCGGGACGTTCGGTTGACGTGACGTTCGCAGGCGCACAAGGGCGATGCCCGCCCGTCCGGCAGTTGTCCGGCCGATGCCTCGCAGATATGGGAACCGACTTCGACGACTTTTCGCCCCGCGCAACTGCCTTCGCCACTGACGGCGTCAGGGCGGACGAGCAGGCAAACCGGGCCCGGCTACGCGATGCGATGAGTCCCGGTGGATTGTCGGTGTACTCCGGAGAGTGGTGGCATTTCGACGGCCCCGGTTCCGGGGTGCAACGCCCGATCCTCAACGTTCCCGTCGACTGAACCGACGAACGCACTCGTCGGATCCGATTAGCCGAGTAACGGGAAACGTCGTTCCTCAGCCAGGCTGTCCAAGGCGGTTTGCATGACCGCGCGGACATGCTCGTCCACTTCGGCGACGTCGGGGTCGGGGCCGAACCGAGCCACGATGTCGATGGGTGCCAGAACCTCGGTGACCACCTTCGTGGGCAGCGGAAGGTTCGCGGGCAACAACACGCTCAGACCGAACGGGAACCCGAAGCTGATTGGCACGATCTTCAGCCGGAATTTGCCGAGTCCAAGCAGCTTTGCGAGTCCGGGGCTGCGAGCCAGGAACAACTGGCCTTCCTGCGGCCCGATCGACACGCTCGGAACGATTGGCACCCCGGCCTCGACCGCAGTTCTGACATATCCCGTTCGGCCGTCGAAGTCGATGGTGTTCTGCTTGGCTGTCGGGCGGTATACGTCATAGTCTCCGCCGGGAAAAACCAGGACGACGGAGCCTGCGCGCAAGGCAGCCGCGGCGTTCTCACGGCTCGCTTTGATGGCGCCAAGCCGCTCTAAGTAGCTGGACGTCGGGCCGAGCAACACGCCGAAATGGGCGAGGATGGACATCGGACGTTCGTAACCGTAGGCGTCGTAGAACGCCTGTCCAAGGACGAACATGTCGGGCGTCAACATTCCGCCAGAATGATTCGACACCACCAGCGCTGCGCCGGCGGCGGGAATGTTGCGGATTCCATGCACCTTGGGTCGGTACCACGCGTTCAACAGCGGATCCACCAGCTCCTTCACCCGGCGGGTGAATTTCGGATCCCATTTGATGACGTCGGGTCTGCCCATCCGCCCCCTCTGCTGTCCACGATGACTGCCGATCGACCACAAGTCTGCTCGCCCAGCCTGCCGGGTTGATCGTTTTCGGTGCTTTGCTTGGACCAAACGTTTGGCTGCAATTTTGTAGGTTGTTGACCAATCTAGGGCGTCTAGCGTGCTCGCATTCGTCGATCTGTCGCAGGTCGGCGGATGCTTGCGGGTGAGTGACCCCGTAATGTCGTCAAACTATTGACCGCCAAGCGAATTGGATCGGCGATCCTTCGGAAATCACAGAGCCAGAGCATCTTCGCGCCTATCCTCGGGGAGTGGCAGCTGCGCGAAAGTCCCGCCCCGGCGACCGGGCTCTTTCCTGTGCACGGTGGTTCGCGCAGGCGCGACCAGGCGATTACCTCCTCGCGGCCGGCCGGGTCTCGTCGTCACTTCCCGTGGTCGGCCGCCACCTCGAGCCGCTCGGCGGCTTCCTGGCAATGGGGTTGTGGGCACGCGGTTACGCTGGGGATTTCGTCGCCGCGGCCTCGCGACGTCGAGAGCACCGGTGCGCTGACACGGTCGCTGCAGTGACAGGCGGGTTGGACGGCGTCTTAGCGCCCGCCGATCTCGCCGGTCCTTGGCCGCGGCCGGCACCGGTGGCGCCGGTGTTCAACTCGGGTGCATATCGCAAACGAGTCCACCGTGTGGCGGTGCGCTACGGTGACCAGCCCGGCCAGCTGCTGGACGTCTGGCGGCGCAGCGACCTCACAGAGGCCGCGCCGGTATTGATTTTCGTCCCTGGCGGCGCATGGGTATTCGGCAGCCGCAAGCTGCAGGACCATGCGCTGATGTCGCACTTGGCCGAGCTGGGTTGGGTTTGTTTGTCGATCGAATATCGAACCAGCCCGAAGCATCGTTGGCCTCGACAGCTGATCGACGTAAAAACGGCGATCGCGTGGGCGCGGGCCAATGTTGATCAATTCGGCGGAGATCATAACTTCGTCGCGGTGGCAGGCTGCTCGGCGGGCGGACACCTCGCGGCGCTAGCTGGGCTCACACCGCACGACGAAGGTATCGATTCGAAAGTTGGGAGTGGCGCCGATACGGCGGTGGATGCTGTTGTTAGCGTGTACGGCCGCTACGACTGGGAGGACAGGTCGACAGCCGAGCGCGTCCGATTCATGGGATTCCTGGAACGGGTGGTGGTCCAGCGAAGCCAAGCTGCGCGACCGGAGGTTTACCGCGCCGCCTCACCGGTGGCCCGTGTACACGCTGAGGCTCCGCCGTTTCTCGTCATCCACGGCACAAGCGATTTCCTCATACCCGTGGCTGAGGCTCGGACATTTGTCGAGCGGTTACGGTCTACGTCGCGCAAACCGGTCGCCTACATCGAGTTACCGGGAGCAACCCACGGGTTCGATCTCACGGACGGAGCCCGCACCGGGACGGTCGTCAACGCAATCGGGTTGTTCCTGAGCCATGTCTACCGCGTCCGGCCACGCAAGCCAGTGGGTGAAGCCGTATAAACCTGGCGTGGACCGGCAACACCAGTTTGAACAGCTTTAGATCGATACGGTAAGTCGACTCGTGGGCCGATTCTCTGCCACACCTCGATCACCGTAGCCACCGGACATTCCAAGTCGAGCTGATCCAGCCGGTTGCGTCGCGATCGAGTGCAAGCCAAGCATCCGAAAGGCGTTCGCCACGCGCGGCCATCGCCTGGCATGGCTCACTATCCCACATAGTGGGAAGAAAATTTCGTATCATGGGATAGTCGGCGGTAGCCTTCGGTGGGGACATGGTTCGATCGCAAGGAGCCGCACGATGAACACTAAACATCAGGCCGTTTACACCCACGGGCACCACGAGTCGGTGCTGCGCGCGCATCGCAGGCGCACCGCGAAGGACTCTGCCGGCTACCTGCTGCCGCACCTGCGGCCGGGGATGTCGGTGCTCGACGTGGGCTGCGGCCCCGGGACCATCACCGCCGACCTCGCCGCCCGCGTCGCGCCCGGCCGGGTCACCGCCGTCGAACTCACCGACGCTGCTTTGGATTTGGCTCGCGCGGAGGCGCGGGAACGCAACCAGACAAACATCTCGTTCGCGACATCGGACGTGCACGCTCTGGACTTCCCCGACAACACCTTCGACATCGTGCACGCGCATCAGGTGCTGCAACACGTGGCCGATCCGGTGCAGGCGCTGCGGGAGCTGCGACGGGTGTGCGTGCCGAACGGCATCGTCGCAGTCCGCGACGCCGACTACGCCGGATTCATCTGGTTCCCGCAGCTTCCGACGCTGGACCGCTGGCGGGAGCTTTACGACGAAGCGGCCCGCGCGAACGGCGGTGAGCCCGACGCCGGGCGGCGCCTGTTGTCGTGGGCTCAGGATACGGGCTTCGAGGACATCACGCCCACGGGCAGCATGTGGTGTTTTGCGACGCCGGAGACCCGCGATTGGTGGGGCCAGATGTGGGCTGACCGGATCGTCGAGTCGGCCCTGGCCCGTCAGCTGGTGGACTCGGGGATGGCCACCACCGCGGAGCTCAACGAGATCGCGTCGGCCTGGCGGGATTGGGCCGCTGCACCGAATGGCTGGCTGGCGATCCCGCATGGCGAGATTCTTTGTCGGGCATAGCAAAGCCTCCGCTGAGCCGTTCGAAGCGCATCAGCGAACTTGAGCACGGTCGCGTCGTCAAAATGCTTGCCCATGATCATCATTCCGACGGGCAGGCCGTCGATCAGCCCGGCCGGCACCGAGATCGCAGGATGGCCGCTGGCATCCAGCGGCGCGGTGTTTCCGACCATTCCCAGAGCCTGGGCGAGCAGCGTGACAGTGTCTTCGCCACCGGTCGGTAATGGCGACGCGGTACCCGGGACGGTGGGCATCACCAGCACGTCGTACTGATCGAGTGCTCGGTCGTAAGCCGCGCGTACCTGCGGTAACAGGTTGCGCGCCTTGGCATACGGCACGCCACCATGGGTCTGCAAGCTGTAGCGGCCGCACAGCGCCGTCGCCTTGACGATGTTGGAAAGCTGGTCGGCGTTGGCGGGCCGCCGCGCAGCGAAGTACGCCATCAACTCGGGGTCGTAGAGGCCGTCGACGCCCAGCCCGTAGCCGTTGCCATCGAAGCATCTGGTAGGTGACGCCGTCGCCAAATATCACCGCGAAGACGCTCAGTGCGTGCCGGTGCCACGGCACGCTGATTTCGCTGACCGTGCAGCCGATCTCGGTGAATCGCTGTGCGGCCGAGCGAACCAGCTCGTCGACCTGCGAGCCCGGCTGACCGAAGCCTTCAGAGAGCAGGCCCACTCGCAGACCCGCGACATCGCCGGTGAGCGCCGCTTGATAGTCGATTGCGGGCACGACGGTCGGCTGGCGCGGATCCCGGCCGTCGGAACCGGCCAGCACGGTGAGCATCATCGCCGCGTCGGCGACCGTTCGTGTCATCGGGCCGATGTGGTCGATCGTTCGCTCGATCGGAAAGCCTCCGGTGTAAGGCACCAGCCCGTACGTCGGCTTGTGTCCGACGATCCCGCACAGCGCCGCGGGGATCGCGCACCGATCCGCCCTGGTCGCTGCCGAGGGCCAGATCGACCATTCCGGCTGCGACCAATGCTGCACTGCCACTGGACGATCCACCCGTTTCGCGGGCCGGGTCCCACGGGTTGCGCACCGGACCGCAAGCCGAGGTGAAGCTGGAACTCGAGCAGCACAGGTCTTCGCAGACGCTCTTGCCGGCGATGATCGCCCCGGCGCCGAGCAGCCGCTCGACCACGGTGGCGTCGCGGCTCGGGATGAAACCTTCCAATGTCGCCGATCCGTTCATCATCGGGATCCCGGCCACGGCGATGTTGTCTTTGATCGCCACTCGCTTGCCCGATAGCGGGCCGTGGGCGGCCGAGCTGATGTCGGCGGTGACGTACCAGGCGCCCAGCGGGTTGTCGGCCGGCTCGGGGAACCGGTAGGCACGCTCGATCATCTGCGGTCGTGCCACCTCGTCGTAGAGTGCGTCGACGTGGTCATAGGCCCCAAGCGTGTAGCCGGCGATCGTCGCGAACTCCGCCCGCTCGGCGTCGCCGAGGTGAAAGCCGAAATGAGTCGCCGCGGCGTCGATATCCGCTGTCGATGGTCTGGGAAACGCCATGTCGACCTCCGTTGGTTGTCGTCGGTCCCCGCGCCCAGCAGCTTAGGACGTCTGCGCGCAGCGTAAATCTTCTTTGCGCTGGTCAAGCACGCGGTATTGGCATTCTCTTTTTTTGCAAGTACGTTATCCATCGATGGATAACCACACCGAAACGTCATCCGGCATCCCGCTGGAGCCTGTGTACGGGCCGGGGGACCGTGGTACCGAGCCGCCGCCACCCGGCGCCTATCCGTTCACCCGGGGCAACTTCGCCAGCGGCTACCGAGGCAAGCTGTGGACGTTTCGGCAGTACTCCGGATTCGGCACAGTCGAGGAGTCCAACCGCCGTTACCGATACTTGCTGGAACAAGGCGGGACCGGATTATCGGTGGCACTCGACCTGCCGACCCAGTGTGGATACGACTCCGACGATCCCGAGTTTGGTGAGGAGGTCGGCCGGGTCGGCGTGGCGATCGACACCCTCGCCGACGCCGAGATCCTGTTCGATGGCATTCCGCTGGACAAGATCAGCACCAGCTTCACGATCAACGGCAGCGCCGCGATCCTGCTGGCGTTCTATGTGGCGGCCGCCGAGCGTAAAGGCGTGCCGCGCGCCAAGCTCACCGGGACCATCCAGAACGACATCCTCAAGGAATACGCCTCGCGCGGCACCTGGATCTGGCCGCCGGAGCCGTCGCTGCGGCTGATCGCCGACACCATCGAGTTTTGCGCGGCCGAAGTTCCCAAGTTCAACGCGATCTCGGTGGCCGGGGCGCACTTCCGCGACGCTGGGGCCAATGCGGTGCAAGAGATGGCGTTCACCTTGGCCGACGGCGTCACCTATTGCGACACCGTGGTGGAACGCGGCCGGATGACCATCGACCAATTTGCCCCGCAGATCTCGTTTTTCTTCTACACCCACGGCGATTTCTTCGAGGAGATCGCCAAATACCGTGCCGGACGGCGACGTTGGGCCACGATCGTGCGGGAACGCTACGGCGCCACGACCGACAAGGCGTCGATGTTCCGCTTCGGCTGCGTATGCGGTGGGGCGTCGCTGTACGCGCCGCAGGCGCAGAACAACCTGGTGCGGGTGGCCTACGAGGCGTTGGCCGCGGTGCTGGGCGGGGTTCAGTCAATGTTTACCGCAGCCTGGGACGAGCCGTTTGCCTTGCCGACCGAAGAGTCCACCACGCTGGCGCTACGCACCCAACAGATCCTGGCTCACGAGACCGGTGTCGCCCGCGTCGCCGATCCGCTCGGCGGCTCCTACTTCGTCGAGGCTCTCACCGACGCCACCGAAGCCCGCATCATCGAAATCATGCATGACCTCGAGCAGCATGGCGGGATGGTCCGCGCCATCGAAGACGGCTATCTGCAGGGCCTGATCGCTGACGAAGCCTATCGGATCCACCAGGACATCGAAGCCGGCACACGACCGGTCGTCGGGGTCAACCGGTTCGTCTCCGAAGAGCCGCCGCCCGAAATCGTCACTTACGAGCTAGATGCCGAAGGACGTGATCTCCAACTCAAGCGGCTCTCTAAGGTGAAGGCCGAAAGAGACTCCGCCGCAGTAGAATCCGCTCTTGCCGAGCTGTCGCGCGCAGCCGAAGAAACCGACAACCTCATGCACAAGCTGATCGACTGTGCCAACGCCTACTGCACGGTCGGCGAGATGGTCTCCACGCTCAAAGCGGTGTGGGGCGAATTCCAGCAGCCGGTGGTGTTTTAGATGGCAGCGCGGATCCTGGTTGCCAAGCCCGGTCTCGACGGACATGACCGCGGCGCAAAGATCGTCGCTCGCACCTTGCGCGACGCAGGATTCGAGGTGATCTACACCGGCATTCGGCAGCGCATCGAGGACATCGCGTCAATCGCCGTACAAGAAGATGTGGCCGTCGTCGGGTTGAGCATTCTGTCCGGTGCGCATGTCGCGCTGACCACCCGCACCGTCGAGGCGTTGCGCGCGGCCGACGCCGCCGACATCGCTGTGGTGGTCGGTGGAACGATACCCGAGGCTGACGTGCCCAAGCTGCTGACTGCCGGGGCGGCAGCGGTGTTCCCGACCGGGACGCCGTTGGACGTCCTGGTACGCGATATCCGCGCTCTCACAGGCAGCCCCCAATCAAGCGTGGAGGAACCGTGCGCCTCGGAGTAATGATCGGCGCGGAGCGTGGCGATATGGGCCGCAAGGTCGCCAAGTTGGCCTCCGATCTCGAATGGGCCGAAGCGGCAGGACTGGACACCGCGTGGATGCCGCAGGTGCCCAACGATTTCGACTGCCTGACCATGGTCTCGTTGATGGCTGCGCACAGCTCGCGCATCGAGCTGGGTACCGCGGTGGTGCCGCTGCAGGCCCAGCATCCGATTGCTCTTGCCCGCCAAGCGCTCTCGACGCATGCGCTGTCGGGGGGTCGCCTGGCGCTGGGCGTCGGACCGTCGCACCACTGGATCATCCGGGACATGCTCGGCCTGCCGTATGAGAAGCCAGCCGCCTACACGCGCGACTACCTGCAGGTGCTCAACGCTGCCATCGCCGGTCCGGGACCGGTTGATGTCGAGAACGATTCGTTCACGGTTCACAATCCGACGGCGATCGGGGCCGATACCCCGATGCCGGTGCTGGTCGCCGCGCTGGGGCCGGTGATGCTGCAGCTTGCCGGCGAATTGGCCGACGGCACCGTGCTGTGGATGGCCGACGAGCGTGCGATCGGTGATCACATTGCGCCGAAGATCACCAAGGCCGCCGCGGACGCCGGACGCCCGGCGCCGCGGATCGTCGCGGGCATCCCGGTATGCCTGTGTGCGCCTTCTCGCATCGACGAGGCCAAGGAGCGCGCAAACCGCATCCTGGGTGAGGCCGAGGTGTCGCCCAACTACCAACGGCTGCTGGACCGCGGCGATGCTCGCGATGTCGGCGATCTGTGTGCGGCTGGCGACGAGGAGGCCATTTTGGCCCGGATGCGCCGATTCGCCGACGCAGGGGTGACCGATCTGTCGGTGCGACTGCTGCCGATCGGCGACAACCGGGACGAGCTGGTCGCATCCAAACGCCGTACCCGGGAAGTCATCGCGTCACTCGGCGCCGAAGTGCGATGACGGGGCCCCTTGCGGGGATCAAGATCCTCGAGGTCGGCACCATGCTGGCCGGGCCGTACGCCACCATGCTGCTCGCGGATCTCGGCGCTCAGGTCACCAAGATCGAGCCAGCCGGCGGAGAGATCTCGCGCCGGGTGTCCGACAGCTACTTCGCGAGCCTCAACCGCAACAAGGACAGCGTCTTCTTGGACCTGAACTCGCGCGAGGGGCAACGAGAGCTGGGCGCGTTGGTCGCGGAATCGCATGCGCTGCTGGTGAATTTGAAGCCGTCGGCGATCCATCGGCTGGGTCTGACCTACCACGCGCTCAAAGGGTGGAACGAGCGCATCGTGTGCGTCGCGATCACCGGATTCGGCTTGGACAATGGCGACGACCCGGCCTTCGACTACGTCATTCAGGCCGCCACCGGTATTGCCGCACTGACCGGCGACCCCAATGGGCCGCCGACGCTGCCCGGCTATTCGTCGGCCGACAACTCCACCGGTCTGGCGGCTGCGCTCGGACTATTGGCGCAGATCACGTCGGGCCGCGGCGGCCAAGTCGACGTGTCGCTGCGTGACGTGATGCTCTCCCAGCTGAACTACCATGCGTCCGCCTACCTCAACGACGGCGTCGAGCCGCAACGCCGGCCCTTCGGCGCGCACTCGTATTACGTTCCGGCGCAG
Source organism: uncultured Actinomycetota bacterium (assembly GCA_963743145.1). Classification (GTDB taxonomy): domain Bacteria; phylum Actinomycetota; class Actinomycetes; order Mycobacteriales; family Mycobacteriaceae; genus Mycobacterium. The sequence goes on from CAVUOR010000004.1 coordinate 261,799, forward strand.
ATGTTTCCGACGGCATCCGGTTATCTTGCGCTGTTCATCACGCATGACGGCTTCTGGAAATCCTTTGCCGGCGAGGCGAAGATCAACGGGTTCGAAACGATGGCTGAACGTGTGGCGCGGCGCGACGAGGTGTTGGCCGTCGTCACGACCGCGCTGATGACCGACACCGCCGCCGGTTGGGAAGCTCGGCTGCGTCCGCTGGGGGTACCGGTGGCGGCGGTGCGAACGCTGCCCGAAGCGCTGCAGGCCACACCGGAAATCGTCGTCACCGCAGGCGATTTCCGCCTGGTCGGCAACCCGATCCGGGTCGCCGGTTATCAGCCCGACTACCGTCCGCCGCCGAAGCTGGACGAGGTTGGCGACCAATCCTGACGGCTTGCCGGCTGTCCTCCTGACCCGCTGTTCTGGCGCTGGCAACCGCCCAGAGCCGTCCCGGTCGCGGTCACCGCTCCCGCGACAGCCAGGACACCCATCGAAGTGGTCAAGAGTTTGCGGAATAGCCGTGTTCGCATTGCCCGCCCTCCTCGGCACGAGTGGCGTGACGAGACCCTACGCTCGCGGGGCGCGGACCGGATCCATTCGCGACAACTCAATCCGGAGCGGTGAGGTGGGCTTCGGCGAGTTTGCGGAACGCGCCCACCAATCGACTGCGATCCCCGGCACGGGTCGCCAATACGACGTGGCTGGGCTCGACGCCTTCCAAAGGGACCGTGGTGATGTCGGGACGCGGGCTGTGGCCGCGAAAGCTGGCCGTGATGGCCACCGCCTGCCCAGCGGCGATCAGTTCGAATTTGTCCTCGAGCGCGTCGATGAACGGACCGTCGGGCGCCCTGCGTCCGTCGGGACGAGGATCGATGCGCCAGAAGGCACTCCAGGCCGGATCCGAGTGCCGCACCCGCGGCATGGGTTCGTCGGCGATGTCGTCGAGGGTGACGGATTCCCTGCCCGCGAGGCGGTGGTCGATGGGCACCGCCAGCACCCGGGGCTCGGCATAGAGGACCGTTACGTGCAGCTGGTCGGTCGGGAACGGCAGCCGGGTCACTACCGCGTCCACCCGATGATCGAGAAGGGCGTTGCGCGCCTGGTCCCAGTCCAGGTGCGAGACTTGCACGTCGGCGTCCGGGTGCTCGCGGCGCAACTCGCGCACTGCCGGGGTGATGATCAGGCCGGTGGTGTAGCCGATGATGACGCGGCTGGGCTGGGCGGCGGCCCGGGCGTGGGCCGCGGCTTGGGCCGCGGAACGCAACAGCGCCTTGGCCCGAGGCAAGAACACCTCACCGGCCTCGGTCAGCCGGGTGCCTTGCGGTGTGCGGTCCAGTAGTCGGGCACCGAGCTGTTGCTCCAGCCGGCGGATCTGCCGGCTCAACGACGGCTGCGCCACCCGCAATGTGGTGGCCGCGCGGCCGAAGTGTCGGTGCTCGGCCACCACAACGAAGTACCCGACCAGTCGCAAATCGAGGTCCACCACCGGCGATGTCGAGTCTGTCATGCACTAATCGTAGCGGGCAGGTGAGCAGCCGGTCCGAGTAATACCTTGATGAACTGGAGTGATGCCTGAACTGCATCGCGTCATATGAAATGGATCTTGGACACCCTAATCCAATCGGTCGTTGACTTGATGGCATCGCACGCCAATCAGAAGGGACCTCCGCCCATGCACGTTTTTGTTACTGGCGCGACCGGACACATCGGGTCTGCCGTCGTCACCGAGCTGCTTGAAGCCGGGCATCACGTCACCGGCCTGGCTCGGTCGGACGAGGGTGCCGCCGCCCTGACAGCCAAGGGCGTCACGGCGTACCGGGGCGACCTCGACGACCTCGACGGCCTACGGGCCGCGGCCGTCGCTGCCGACGGCGTCATCCACCTCGCCTACCGGCACGACTTCGACAGCGACTTCGTTGCCGCCGCCGACACGGATCTGCGCGCCGTCGAGGCCATGGGTGAGGTGCTGGCCGGCTCCGATAGGCCCTTCGTCAATACCTCCGGAACGCTTTTGCTCGCGCTTATCGCTCAGGGACGCGTCGCAACCGAAAACGACGCCGCCGACGGCGGTCCGCGGATCGACTCGGAGAATGCGACCATCGCGTTGGCCGAACGCGGGGTGCGGTCGTCGGTTATCCGCCTGTCGCCGCTGGTGCACAGCACGCTCGATCACCACGGATTTGCCCACCGCCTGATCGACATCGCCCGCGAAAAGGGCGTCTCTGCGTTTGTCGGCGACGGGTCCAACCGCTGGCCCGGTGTCCACACGCTCGACGCGGCCCGCCTCTACCGGCTGGCGCTCGAGGCGGCTCCGGCGGGGACGCGGTTGCACGGCGTTGCCGACGAGGGCGTGCCGTTCCGTGACATTGCGGCCGTCATCGGGCGCCACCTCGACGTTCCAGTGGTCAGCATTTCACCCGAAGAGGCGGGCGGGCACCTCGGATTCCTTTCTGCCTTCGCATCTTTCGACAACCCAACGTCGAGCGCGCTGACGCAGAAACTGCTGGACTGGCATCCCGAACATCCGGGGCTGATCGAGGACCTCGACGAAGGCCACTACTTCAACGGCGGCTGATCTAACCCTGCGCCGGGTTGGTGTAGACGCGCGTCGGCGAGATCAAGACCGCGGTTCGACGCTGCTCGCGCATCACCCGGTCGTAAGTGTCCCAGTCGTCGTGGGTTCCGCCTGCCGCGGTGAAGATTTCGCGAAGCAGCACCCGGAGCCGCTCGTCATCCACATCGGGGTGCGGGTCGTCGGGTCCGATCAGTTGTGCCGAACCTTCGACGGTGGCCCACTGCCAACCGGCGCGGGCCACAACGGTGGTTCGCGGATCGGCGCGCAGGTTACTCAGCTTGCGCGCGCCCCCGATGGCCACCAGAGCGACGATCGGCACGTTTGTCAGCGGGTGTGGCATCACCCCCGCGTTGACTACCGATGCCTGCACACTGCCGTCGCGGCGCAACGTGGTGAACACGATAAGCCCATGGTCGGCAGCGGCCAGATCGGAGAAGGCTGACAAATCGGTCATGGTCATAGATTCTAAAGCCGTTGCAATGCCGGGTTACTCGTATTGCACGATCACCAAGGGGGTATCAGGTACGGCCTGACAGGTCAGAATGTAGCCGTCGGCGATCTCGTCGTCCTCGAGCACGTCGTTGGTACGCATGGTGGCGCTGCCCTCGATGAGCTTGGCCATGCACGTTCCGCAATTGCCGGCCTCGCAACTGAACGGCGGCGACAGGCCGGCCCGCCGCGCGCTCTCCAGCAGCGTTTCGCCGGCGACCCGCGGCACCGAAGCCTTCTTGCGCTCGAGCTGGATGGTCACCGTGCCGCCCGTTTCTCCAGCGTCGGCCACCTCAGCGGTCGTCGCCTTGACCGGTGGCGATGCGTCGAAGTCCTCGATGAGGACGCGCGCGCCATCCGGCAACGCGGAGCGCACCACGGCCATGAAGCCTTCCGGGCCGCACACGTAGCAGTCGGCACCGGTATCGCTGCCGACGAACCTCGTCACGGCCTCCGGATCCAGCAGGCCTTGCTCGGCGTCGATGTGGCGGTCCACCGACAGTCGGCCGGGGTAACGCTCGACGAGGTCGCCGATCACCGTCTCGAAGATCACCGATGCCCGGTCGCGGTCAGCGCACAGTATCCGCACCGCACGGTCGGTGGTCGCCAACGCGCTCTTGGCCAGCGACAGGATCGGCGTGACACCGCTACCGCCGGCGAAGGCCAGCAATGGAGCAGCGGTCGGGCTCAAGACGAACGTTCCCGCGGCTCTGGTCATGGTCAGCTCGTCACCCTCGACCACGTTGTCGACCATCCAATTGGAAACTTTGCCGCCGGCTACCCGCTTGACCGTCGTCATCAGCTCGGTGTCGGTCTCCGGCGCGCTCGACATCGAATACGACCGATACAGCTCCTCGCCGTCGACCGTCAGCTTGAAGGTGCAGAACTGTCCGGCGCGATAGGCGAACGGCTGCTCGTGCGGGGCGAGCACATAGGTGCGGGTGTCGGCGGTTTCCTTGATGATCCGGGTCACCGTGGCCTGCTGGAACACGTGGCGTTCCGTCATGCCTGCACCCTCCATACTTTGCGTTCTTCACTTCAGAGAATACTATTCTCTCAAAACGATAGGATGTTCTCAAATGCCTTCTAGGTCGCAGTCGGGCTCGCCGCCATGCGGGCCGACCGCGCTCGTTTTCGAAGAGCGGAACTACAGCATGGCGCAGCTGGATGCGCTCGCTGACGGGCTGGCCGCGAGCCTGAGCAGACGTGGCGTGACGGCCGGCGATCGGGTTGCCTTGATGGCCTCCAACCGGCCCGAGTTCGTCGTGGCGTTGCATGCCATCTGGCGGCTGGCCGCGGCCGTCGTGCTGATCAGTCCGGCCTGGAAACGCCACGAGGTCCAACACGCGTTGGCATTGACGAATCCGTCCCACGCAGTCGGCGACCGCCCGGTGCTGGCCGACTTGATGCCGATGCTGCACCTTGACGAGCCGATTTTCCCAGGCGAGCCGGCATTCGGCTCGCCGCCGCCCGATACCGACGCGGTGTTGGCGTTCAGCTCGGGCACCACCGGTCTGCCCAAGGCCGTTCGACACACCCACGCGTCGCTGCACGCCGCCGTGGTGCACTGGCGCGACGCGCTGGGTTTGACATCCCGCGACCGAATCCAGATCGCCACACCGCCGTCGCACATCCTCGGCTTGCTCAACATCGTGACGGCGCTGCAGACCGGTGTGTGGATGCGGCTGCATCGCCGATTCGACATCGACCGCATGCTGGCACACATCCAAGCCGATCAGATCACCGTCGAGATGGCCGTCGCACCAATCGCTTTGGCCATCGCCGCGCACCCGCGCCTGGAGTCCTACGACCTCTCGTCGCTGCGGTTCATCATGTGGGGCGCGACGCCGGTCAGCGAGAGCGTCGCTCAAACCGTCACCCAGCGCACCGGCGTCGGGTGGGTTCCCGCATACGGGACCACCGAGCTGCCGGTCATCGCCTGCAACCCGCTCGCCGACGCCAGGCTCGACTCGGTCGGCCAGCCGGTGCCCGGGGTACAGGTGCGGGTGGCATCGTTGCAGACGGGCGAGTCGGTCGGCCCGGGCGAAGTCGGCGAAATCCAGGCCCGGTCACCATCACTGATGGCCGGCTATCTGCCGTGCGAGGCAACGCGGGATGCCTTGTCCGACGGCTGGTATCGCACCGGCGACGTCGGCTATCTCGACGCAGGAGGTTGGCTGCGGATCACCGACCGGTCCAAGGAGATGATCAAGGTCCGCGGTTTCCAGGTGGCGCCGGCCGAAATCGAGGCCGTCCTGCACGGTCATCCCGCCGTCGAAGACTGCGCGGTGTTCGGCATCCCGGACGGCGCGGACGGTGAGGCGGTCGTCGCCGCCGTCGCGACGTGCGCACCGGTGGACGCCGCCGAACTCACTGCCCGAGTAGGTGAGCGGCTCGCGTCGTACAAACGCCTGAGCCGCGTGGTGTTCGTGCCCGACATACCGCGGCTGCCGTCCGGCAAGGTACTACGCCGCGTCCTCAGGGAGCGCTATGGATGCACGTCTGACAGCTGAACAACAACAACTGCGCGACGCCGCCGCCAAGCTGGCCGACGACCTCGGCCCTGGATCGGTGCAAGATCTCGCTGACGAGGGTCGAATCGCCCGTCTGGACAAGCAAATAGAGATGACGGGCTGGCGATCGCTGCGCTCCGATGGAGCATCCGGCGTCGAAGTAGCCATCGTCGCCGAAGAATTCGGCCGCGGATTGGTGGACGCGCCGTTTCTCGGGCCGGTCCTGGCCGACGATCTGGCTCGCTACGTCGGCGACGACGGTCAGGGCTCAACCAGCGCCGTCGGTGACCAGGGGATCGACGCGCGGGGCTATCAGCGCGCGTTGGCGTTGAACGGGACGACGGTGCGCGCCGCCGATCTGGACACCGTCCGCGCGGCCGTCGACCTGACCAGGGCGACCGCCGATATCGTCGGAACCCCGGTCACTGTCGGCGAAGTCGACTTTGAAGCCGCCGAACGGTGGTTGGCGCTCGCGCTGGCGACCACTGCGGCGGACCTTGTCGGCACAGCCCGAGGTGCGCACACCTTGGCGTGTGACTACGCGAAAATCCGTGAGCAGTACGGCAAGTCGATCGGCTCCTACCAAGCAGTCGCTCACTTGCTCGCCGAAAGCCTGGCCCTGATCGAGGGCTCGGTGAGCGTGCTGCGACACGCTGCCTGGGCGGTTGACGAGCTGACCCCGGCCGAGGCGATCCGGGCCGGTCGGATCGCGAAGGTCTATTGCGCACGCGCCGCGCGAACCGTGTGCGAGACCGCCATCCAGGTGCACGGAGGCATTGGCAACACCTGGGAGTGCCTGGCGCACGTCTATTTGCGGCGTGCGTTGACATCGACCCAACTGTGGCCCGTCAAGCTGGAGGAGATCGACGTTGGACTTCCGTGATTCGCCCGACGAAGCCGCCTTCCGGGACCGGCTGCGATCGTGGCTTTCGGTGCACGCCAAAGAGTTCCCGAGCTCGGGCGACGAGTATTGGGCTCGGCAGGGTGAATGGCATCGCGCACTGTACGAGGGCGGCTTCTTCGGGCTGTCCTGGCCGCGCGAGTACGGCGGTCAGGAACTGGCGCCGGTCTACGACGTCATTCTCGACGAAGAGCTGGCGCGGGCCGGCGCTCCACCGCGGCCCAGCCTCGGCTACCTGGTCTCCGGCCTGACCCGACACGGCAGCGAAGAGCTGTGCCGTCGATTTTTGCCCGGCATGATCAACGGCAGCGAGCGGTGGTGCCAGGGCTTCAGCGAGCCCGGCTCCGGCTCGGATCTGGCGTCGCTGACCACCGCCGCCACCCGCGAGGGCGACAACTACGTCATCCACGGTCACAAGATCTGGACCAGCTATTCCGATGTCGCCGACTGGTGTCTGCTGTTGGCCCGCACCGATCCGGACGCCAAACGCCATCGCGGCATTTCGGCGTTCATCATCTCGATGAAACAGCCTGGCGTGCAACAGCGTCCGTTGCGCATGATCAACGGTGTCACCACCGAATTCGGCCAGGTTTTCTTCGACGGTGCTCTCGTGCCGGCGGACCACATGGTGGGCGCGCCGGGCGAGGGGTGGCCGCTTGCCATGACGGTGGTCGGACACGAACGCGAGCCTTCCACGCTGGGCTATGCGGCCCGCTACGGCAAGCTGGTTCGGGAATTGGCCGCCCGCACCGACGGCCCCGCCGGCGAGGAACTCGCCTGGGCGGTGGTGCAAACCGAGATGCTGACCCATCACGTCCGGCGGCGACTGTCTGAACAGCTCGACGGCGTGACACATACGTCGGACGGATCGCTGGACAAGCTGTTGATGACCTGGGTCGAGCAGTCGGTTGGCCATGCCGCGCTGGCCGTCGCCGGCATCGACGACCCCGGCCTGCTCAGCGCCTACCTGTATAGCCGCGCGCAAAGCGTGATGGGCGGAACATCGCAGATCCAGAAAAACATCATCGCCGCACGAATTTTGGGATTAGGAGCCTGACGTGTACGACATGCCGAGCGAGATCGACGTCCAGGCTGATGGGCCGCTGCGGATCATCACCCTGAACCGGCCCGATTCGTTGAACTCGGTCAACGACGACCTGCACCACGGACTGGCAAAGCTGTGGCAGCGAATGAGCGACGATCTCACCGCGCGTGCCGCGGTGATCACCGGCGCCGGTCGTGCGTTCTCGGCGGGCGGCGACTTCGCCTACCTGGCCGAATTGGCCGGAGATGCTGACCTGCGGGCCAAGACCATCGCGGACGGACGCGAGATCGTGTTGGGCATGGCCCGGTGCCGGGTGCCGGTAGTGGCGGCGGTCAACGGCCCGGCCGTCGGATTGGGCTGCAGCCTGGTCGCACTAAGCGACATCGTCTACATCGCCGAAGACGCCTACCTGGCCGATCCGCACGTGCAGGTCGGGTTGGTGGCCGCCGACGGCGGCCCGCTGACCTGGCCGCTGCACATCAGCTTGCTGTTGGCCAAGGAGTACGCATTGACCGGCACCCGGATCCCCGCCGAGCGCGCCGTCGAACTCGGGCTGGCCAACCATGTGGCGTCCGACCCGGTCGCCGCGGCGGTGGAATGTGCGCAGAAGATCCTCCGGCTGCCTCAGCAGGCGGTCGAGAGCACCAAGCGCGTCCTCAACGTGCATCTCGAGAGGGCGGTGCTGGCCACGCTGGACTTCGCTCTCACCGCCGAGAACCAGTCGTTCCAGACCGAGGACTTCCGGACGATCGTGGCGAAGTTCAACGCCGGCAAGAACTGAACAGCCGGCGTACTGCCGAACGTCACGCCAGCGTGGCAGTCGACGGCCAACGTCACGCTGGCGTGTCGCTCGAAACCGCCGCGACGCTACTTCGGCGGGAATCTCAGCGCACCGTCCAGCCGGATCACTTCGCCGTTGAGGTAGTCGTTTTCGACGATGCTCTGCACGAAGGCGCCGTACTCGGCGGGCCGGCCCATCCGCTTGGGGTAGGGAATCTGGGGGCCCCAGTACGCCTCCAGCTGGTCACCCGCTTGGCCGTAGGCCGGCGTCAGAAAGGTACCCGGAGCGATGGTGACCACGCGGATACCGAGCGGGGACAGGTCGCGGGCGGCGACCAGGGTCATCCCGACCACGCCACCCTTGGCCGCCGCGTAGGGCAGCTGACCGATCTGGCCCTCGTAGGCGGCGATCGACGCGGTGTTGACGATGACGCCGCGCGCACCGTCGACCGGTTCTTGGCGCGCGATGGCAGCAGCTGCCAGCCGCAAGACGTTGAACACGCCGGTCAGGTAGACGTCGATTGTCGTCTTGAAGCCGTCCAGGTCCAACGGCGAGCCGTCCTTGCCGACCAGCCGGCCCCCGCTGGCCGGACCGCCGTGTGCGTCGACCGAGATACGCAGCGGGCCAAGCGATTCAGCCTCGGCCAGCGCTGCCTGCACGTCGTCGGTGTTGGTGGCGTCGGTCCGTGCATAGCGAACACCGAGTTCGCTGGCCAGCTCCTTGCCCTTGTCGTCGGCCAGATCGGCGATGACCACCTTGGCTCCCGCGGCATGCAGCCGTCGAACCGTGGCTTCGCCCAAGCCGCCCGCGCCGCCGACGACGACCGCGGAAGTACCGCTGATTTGCATCGGTGTTTCCTTTCTTGCAACTCTTGCTCTCGAACTGAGAGAATAGTGTTCTCATGTCGCCGCGGGCCACTCGGGTCCCGCTTGCCGAATGGAGAGAAGCCGTGCCTGAAGCCGTCATCGTGTCCGCCTTGCGCACGCCGATCGGCACCGCCCGCAAGGGAACGTTGCGTGACACCTCGGCCTATGAGCTGGCAAATCACGTGGTCGCGGGGGCCGCAGCGGGTCTGGACTCAACCTTGGTCGACGACGTGATCCTCGGCGAGGGTCTCTATGGCGGCGGCGTGCTGGCCCGTCACGCGGCAGTGACTGCGGGGCTGACATCAGTGCCCGGTCTGGCCCAGAACCGGCATTGCGCGGCCGGGCAGGCGGCGGTGCAGAGTGCGGCGGCCAGTGTGCGCGCCGGGATGGATCAGCTGATCATCGCCGGGGGTGTCAACTCGGCGTCCACCTCGCCGCGATCGCGGATGCAGATCGACGGTGAGTGGGTCGACTGGTTCCCGCCGACACATCCGGACCGGCCCGACGCGCCGAACATGGACATGTCGATCACCGTCGGGTGGAATGCCGCCGTCGCCGCTGGGGTAAGCCGCGAGGAGATGGACGCCTGGGCATTGCGGTCGCATCGCAACGCGATCGCCGCGATCGACGAAGGCCGGTTCGCCGACGAGATCGTCCCGATCGAGACGCCGCACGGCTTGTTCGCAGTCGACGAGCATCCGCGTCGCGAGACCAGCATGGAGAAGCTGGCTGCACTCAAACCGCTGCACCCCGAGATCGAGGGCTTCTCGATTACCGCAGGTAATGCCTGCGGCGCAAACGACGGCGCCGCCGTGCTGACCATCGCCAGCGACCGGCTGGGCCTCCCTGCGCTGGCTACCGTGCGGGCCTGGGCGTCGGTGGGCGTCGACCCCGCGGCAACCGGACTGGCCCCCGTCGAGGCCATCCCGAAAGCTCTTGCCCGGGCCAATCTTTCGCTGTCAGACGTGGACCTGTTCGAAATCAACGAGGCGTTCGCCGCGATGTGCGTGGCCACCATCAAGCTGTTGGCTCTGGACCCCGACCGGGTGAACGTCAGCGGCAGCGGCTGCTCACTGGGACATCCGGTGGCGGCCACCGGAGCCAGGATGCTGGTCACGCTGGTCCACGAACTGCGCAGGCGTGGCGGCGGCATCGGGGTCGCGGCGATGTGTGCGGGCGGCGGAATGGGTTCGGCCACCGTTATCGAGGTTCCGGCTGCATGATCATCAGATGACCATCGGTGATCTGATCGAGGCCGCGCGCAACGGTTCCCCGCGGGCCGCCGGCCGGTTACTCAGCCTGGTCGAAGGTGAACAACGCGACGAGGTGCTGGCCGACCTGGGCCCGTCGTCGGTCCACGTGGTCGGGATCACCGGGCCGCCGGGCGCGGGTAAATCAACGACGATCGCCGCGCTGGTGGGGGCGTATCGGCAGCGCGAGTTGCGGGTGGCGGTGCTGGCCGTCGACCCATCGTCGCCGTTCAGCGGCGGCGCGCTGCTCGGCGACCGAATCCGGATGACCGCGCATATCAACGACCCCGACGTGCTGATCCGCTCGGTGGCCACCCGGGGGCATCTTGGCGGGCTGGCCGCGGCCGTGCCGGCCGCCATCCGGCTGCTTGGGGCGCTGGGGTATGACGTGATCCTGCTGGAAACGGTCGGCGTGGGGCAGTCCGAGATCGAGATCGCTGCAGTCGCCGACCCGACCGTGGTCATCCTCAATCCCGGCGCCGGCGACGCAGTGCAGGCCGCCAAGGCAGGGCTGCTGGAAGTCGCCGACATCGTGGCGGTCAACAAGGCCGACCGGGAAGGCGCAAAGCAGACCATTCGCGACCTTCGGGGCGAGACCACCGCGCCGATCATCAGCCTCGTCGCCGCGAAAGGTGAAGGGCTATCGGACTTGATGGAGGCGATCGACGCCCACCACCGCGCCGACAGCCGCGATCGCCGGTCGGCTCGCGCGCGGGCCCAGATCCTGTCGTTGGCGCACACCCGACTGCGCACTCATCCGGACCTCGATCGGCTCGCGGAGTCGGTGGCCGACGGCCTTGACGATCCCTACACCGCGGCCGAGCAGCTGCTGGCCCCCGGTGCGGGCAGCGGGTCGACTACGCCGGCGACTTGACGATTGGCCGTGTGGTGCGCAGCACGTCGGCATGCAGAATGCCAATCACTTTGTCAGCAGTAGGTTCTCGTTCGGTGAGCATGGCTATTGTCGCGTTGTTGCCGATCGGCTACCGTCCAGACCCATGACATCGCGATCACGTGACAACGAGGTTCTGGTCGTTATCGGTGCAGGGGGCATGGGGCTGTCGGTGGCCCGACGGGTCGGAGCGGGGCGGACGATCGTCCTGGCTGACATCAACGAAGCTGGTCTGCGCACCGCCGCGGAGGCATTGGCTGGCGACGGCCATCGGGTGCTGACTCGACAAGTCGACGTCACCTCCCGCGCCTCGGTGGCCGCTGTTGCCGAGTTGGCCGACGAGACAGGGCGTGTCACAGCCGTGGTCCACACGGCCGGGCTCTCCCCCCAACAGGCATCGGCTGAAGCCGTTTTGGCCGTCGACCTGCTCGGAGTCGCGCTGAGCATCGACGAGTTCGGGCGCGTGATCGAGCCGGGTGGTGCCGCAGTCGTGATCGCCAGCATGGCCGGCCACATGCAGCCTGCGCTCGATCCGACCGTCGAGCGGCAGCTGGCAACCACGCCCAGCGACGAGTTGCTCGGCCTCGACGCGTGCTCGTCGATCACCGACAGCAGAGTCGCATATCCATTCGCCAAGCGGGCCAACCAGATTCGGGTTGCGGCCGCAGCCGGCTCCTGGGGCGAACGCGGTACGCGAATCAATTCGATCAGCCCGGGTGTCATCTCCACGGCAATGGGAAGGCTGGAGCTGGACAGCGAATCGGGCGGGCTGATGCGAGCCATGGTCGACAACTCCGGGCTTCGACGCCTTGGGACGCCCGAGGACATTGCGGCCGCCACCGAGTTTCTGTTGGGGCCTGCGTCGGCATTCATCACCGGAACCGACCTTCTGGTCGACGGGGGAGTTGTCGCGGCAATCACATCCGGCACACTCGATCTCGCCAAAGCACTCGCCGATCGCTGACCAAGGAGCTTCGATGAGAGCCTCCATCGTTACAGCGCCGGGACAGACGCAGGTCGTCGAGCTGGCGAGACCTGCGGTCGGTCTCACGGATGTCCTGGTAAAGATGCGGGCCTGCGGTATCTGCGGGTCGGACGCGTTGTACATCTCGTTGGGTGGACTGCCGCCGCGGCAGGGACAGATGCCACTCGGCCACGAGCCCGCGGGCGAAGTCGTCGAGATCGGTGGCGAGGTGACCGGCATATCGGTGGGCGATCACGTCGTGATCAATCCGATGGCCGCGCCAAGCGGCATCATCGGTAACGGCGGGGCGACCGGTGCGCTCGCGGACTATCTGCTCATTGAGGACGCCCTCCGCGGCAAAAGCCTTGAGGTCGTGCCTGACCACATACCTTTCGAAGTCGCGGCGCTGAACGAGCCGATGGCCGTCGCGCGACACGCAGTGAACCAAGTCGCCCCCAAATCCTCCGACAAGGTCGCGGTGTTCGGCGCCGGTCCGATCGGACTGGGCGCAACCATCGGATTCAAATCTGTTGGGGTACAGCACGTCGTCGTCGTCGACCTGATTGCGTCGCGGCTAAAAAAGGCCCTGCATGTGGGCGCTGACGCGGTCATCAATTCCGCCGACGAAGACGTTGCGCAACGCCTCATCGACTTGCACGGCGCGGGCGAGTCGATGTTCCCGGGAAAGGCCGGCACCGACATCTATCTGGACGCCGCGGGCGCACCCGCGGTGATCAACACCGCCCTGACGTCCGCCAAGAGAGGGGCGAGGGTGGTGGTGGTCGCATTGCATAAGGAACCGGTGCCCGTCGACTTTCTCAACATCATGAGCAATGAAGTCACCATCGTCGGATCGATGGGCTATCCGGAAGAGATCTTCGAAGTCACCAAAGACATCATCGCCAACTGGGAAAAGTACGCCGTCATCGTCAGCCACAAAATCCCATTCGACGACGTCGATGAAGCACTGCGGATTGCCGCCACACCCGGCGCCGCCGACAAGGTCGTCGTGACCTTCGGCTGAAAACAATGTCTTGATTTACTGCCTATCAACATGTTCCATGAGGAAATGACTCGTTCTGCTGATGAGCTGGTAACCGAATTCTGCAAGCTGTGGTCATCCCCGAACCCGGATGAGCTGGCCGGGTATTTCACCGAGGACGCCGTCTACCACAACATCCCCATGGAGCCGGTGCAGGGCCGCGAGGCGATCAAGCAATTCATCGCTGGCTTTGTCGCCGCGGTTGACGGGATCGACTTCAACGTGCACCGACAGGTCAGCGACGGCACGCTGGTGATGAACGAACGCACCGACGTGATGCGCCGCAAGGACGGCGGGGAGGTAGCGCTGCCGGTGATGGGCGCCTTCGAGGTGCAGGACGGCCAGATCGTGGCGTGGCGTGACTACTTCGACATGGCGGCCATCACAAAGGCTTTTTCGTAGGCCTTTTCCTAGGCCTTTTGCTAGGCCGTCACCTAGTCAACCGACTTGCCGGTTGCCGCGGCGTAGCCGGCACGGAAGCCGAAAACCATTGCCGGGCCGATGGTTCCGCCGGCGCCGCCGTAGGCCCGCCCGGTCACCCCGCCCATCGCGTTGCCGGCGGCGAACAATCCCGGAATGGGGGTGCCACTGACATGCAGGACCCGCCCGTCGCGGTCGGTGCGCGGACCGCCCTTGGTTCCCATCGCCCCCACCGACACCGGCACCGCGTAGTACGGGGCGGTATCGACGGGTCCGAGCGTCTTGCCGGCCAGTGTCGTCGCGCGTTCGTCACCCCAGTAGCCGTCGTATGCGCTTGAGCCACGACCGAAATCGGGATCTGAACCGTCGCCGACGTTGTGGTTCCAGGCTTCGATCGTGCAGGTGAGCCCGTCGAGTGCGATGCCGGTTTTGGTGGCCAATTCGCCAAGGTCCGCCGACGCGCAGAACCAATCCGGAACCGGATCTCCCGGCTCGACACCCAGGAATCCGTAACGCTTGAGGTGCAATGAATCAAACACCATCCATGCTGGGTCGTTGACATAGCCGTCGCGCGGGTCGAGGTAGTGGAAAGCGCCGGCCATCGAGTTGTAATCGCACGCCTCGTTGACGAACCGCTTCCCGGCCCGGTTGACGATGATGCTGCGCGGGCGGGTTCGTTCCAGACGCACGCTGCGGCTACGTTGCTTCCCATCGATGGTGTCGCCGGGTATCTGCACGATCGGCACCCACCACGCTTCGCCCATGTTGGCCAGATCGGCACCGTGGGCCATCACCATGCGCAACCCGTCGCCGGTGTTGTTGGGCGGCGAGACTGCGCCGTGCATCGGGCCACGCAGAAAAGCATTGACCAACGCCTGATCCCATTCGAAGCCACCGGTGCCCAAGACGACGCCGTGACGAGCCCGTACCGTCTGCTGCTTCCCGGCACAGGAGATTCGGACTCCGACGATCTCGCCGGCGTCGGCGAGAAGCTCCTCGGCTCGGGCATTCGTCTGTGGGGTCACGCCGGCGTCCAGCAATCCTTCGAGCAGTCCGGCGATCAACGCCGTTCCGGCCACACACAGATCGCTGGTGGATTCGTCGACCGCTGCGTGCAGTCGCGCCCGAGTTTCGGCGTCGAAGCCGACGTTGGACCAGTCCGCGGGAAACGACGTGATCCGATCGCGCCACTCGCCGAGTCGGTTCAGATCGAAGGGGGCTGCGGAAAGCGAGCGGCCGCCGCTGGGTCGACCGCCGGGCAGCTCCGGCTTGTAGTCCGGAAAGCCGGTCGCGATCTCGAAGCGCAAACTGCTGTGCGCCTCGACGAAGTCGAGCATGGCCGGGCCGGTGCGCACGAATGTCTCGACAAGCGCGTCGTCCATCGAACCAAGCGACTGGGCATGCAGATACTTCAGTGCGTCAGCGACAGACAGTTCCCCGTCTGGCGCACGATTATGCGCCGGAATCCACACCACGCCGCCTGAAACCGCCGTGGTGCCACCGACAGTCGCAGCCTTCTCGTAGACCGCCACCGAAGCACCGTTGCCGGCCGCGGTCAACGCGGCCGTGAGGGCGGCACCGCCACTGCCGAGCACGACGACGTCGACTTCGTGGTCCCAAGACGGCATAAACTCGCTTCCTTCCGAGATCAGGTCAGCTGAGGATCGTCGATAATTCCTTGGCTGCCTTAATAACTGCGTCCTTGCCGCGCATCACGACGTCCTCGCGGTGCGAAATCAGGTTGATGCATGTCGGCGGCGATGGCGGCTGGCGGTTGACCGGAACGGCCAGACCATAAGTGTTGGGCTCGATCTCGCCGTGGGTGATCACCCACCCCAGCTCGCGGGCGCGGGCGACGAGGTCGCGCTCGTCTGGACGTGCGGGCAGGCTCGCCAGTAGTGCGATCCCCGCGGCTCCTCGATTCAGCGGGTAGCGGCTGCCCTCGTGGAAGGCCAGCTGGTAGGCAACTTGGGTGGGCACGATCACCGCGATGGCCACCTGCTGGTCGCCCTCGGCGATCAATAACGACACCGTGGTGCCGAGGTCATCGGCCAAGGCCCGCAGGGTCGGCACACTCAGCTGGCGGATATTGCGATCGAACGACGCGCCAAGAACCGCGAGGCCCGCCGCCGGCCGGTAGCGCCCATCTTCGCCCTTGGTGACAAACCGAAATCGGGCCAGCGTGGTCAGCAGGCGATAGGCGATCGTGCGATGTACCCCGACGCCGTCGGCGACCTGTTGCACGGACAAACCCGATGGAGCATCGGCGACGAGCTGTAGCGCATTGAGTCCGCGGGCCAATGTTTGAGAACCGGGTGCACCAACGGTTTGGGCTCCGAGCGTCTCCCGCATGTCAGCGCACCGAAGCCCGACCGGACATGGCGACCTGCGCCTCCCTTGACAGACAACCGGCAGAGAGTGATGCTCTATACATAGTGCACATCGGTGTGCGATTTTAGCACACATCGTTAACGCAAAACGAGAACACAATTTCCCGAGGAAGGGCAAGAGAGGAACCGGTGGCCGAGCACGAGAGCGTGTGGAGCGATCTGCAGGGTGTTCCGTTCGAGCAGGGCTACCTGGACGCCGGTGGCGTGCGAACCCGCTACCTGCGTGCCGGCGACGCCGCCAAACCAGTTCTCGTCCTGCTGCATGGGTCGGGCGGCCACGCCGAGGCGTATGTCCGCAATTTGGAGGCGCACGCCGAGCATTTCTGGACCTGGTCGATCGACATGCTGGGTCACGGCTACACCGACAAGCCCGGCCACCCGCTAGAGGTCGCCCACTATGTCGAACACCTGATGGCGGTCCTCGACACCATCGGCGCAGAGCGGGCCTGCCTGTCCGGCGAGTCACTCGGGGGTTGGGTGGCCGCCCGCGCCGCCGTCGACCATCCCGACAAGATCGACCGACTCGTCCTCAACACCGCCGGCGGGTCGCAGGCCGACCCCGAGGTGATGAAACGGATCATCACCCTGTCCATGGCAGCCGCGGAGAACCCGACCTGGGACACCGTGCAAGCCCGGATCAAATGGTTGATGGCCGACAAGTCCAAGGACTACGACGACCTGGTGGCGAGCCGGCAGCGGGTGTACCGGCAATCGGGGTTCGTCGCTGCGATGCGCGACATTATGGCGTTGCAGGATCCGGAGATCCGGGCGCGCAACCTGCTGGGCCCGGCCGAGTACGGGTCGATCACTGCCCCCACCCTGGTGCTGTGGACCAGCGACGACCCGACCGCCGATGTCGCCGAAGGTCGCCGAATCGCCTCGATGATCCCCGGCGCGCGTTTCGAAGTCATGCCCGGCTGCGGTCACTGGCCGCAATACGAGGACGCCAAGACCTTCAACCGCCTGCATCTCGACTTCCTGCTGGGGCGCTGAGAGTGGCGAAAGACCGAAAGGTACCGGAGATAGATGTCGACGTTGTCGTGGTCGGCGCGGGCCCAGTCGGATTGACTCTGGCCAATATCCTTGGCCTGCAAGGTGTGCGAACCCTGGTGGTAGAGGAACGCGAGTCGCTGATCGACTATCCGCGCGGGGTTGGGCTCGACGACGAGTCGCTGCGCACCTTCCAGGCGATCGGTCTCATCGATCGCATTCTGCCGCACACCGTGCCCAACCAGATCCTGCGATTCGTCGACGCCAAGCGTCGGGTGCTCGCCGAAATGGCCCCGCCTGACGCGCGGTTCGGCTGGCCCAAACGCAACGGCTTCGTGCAGCCCTTGGTCGACGCCGAGTTGCTGCGCGGATTAGACAGATTCTCCCACGTCGACGTGTGGTGGGGCCGCCCACTGACCTCATGCGCGGAAACCGGCGTTACTGACGGCCCAGAAGGGTTGGTCACGGTCGAACTCGACGGCGATGGCGGCCCGTCCAGCATCCGAGCGCGTTACGTCGTCGGCTGTGACGGCGGCCGGAGCGCCACTCGGCGACTGATGGACGTGTCCTTCGACGGCACCACCTCACCGACCCGCTGGCTGGTCGTCGACATCGCCAATGACCCGCTCGGCCATCCCAACAGCGAAGTCGGCGCGGATCCGCAGCGCCCGTACGCGTCGATCTCCATCGCGCACGGGATTCGCCGGTTCGAGTTCATGATTCACGCCGACGAAACCGACGAGCAGGCAGAAGATCCCGCGTTCCTCGCCCGCATGCTCTCGACGTTTGTCCCCCATCCCGATCGCGTCGACGTGATCCGCCACCGGCTTTACACCCACCACTCGCGGATCGCCGGCGCGTTTCGTCGCGGCCGGCTCCTGCTGGCAGGTGACGCCGCCCACCTGATGCCGGTATGGCAGGGACAAGGCTATAACAGCGGCATCCGCGACGCGGTGAATCTAGGTTGGAAGCTTGCAGCGGTGGTGACCGGATACGCCGACGATGCGCTACTCGACACCTACGATGTCGAACGGCGCAAGCACGCCCGGGCGATGATCGACCTGTCGACGATGGTGGGGCGCGTCATTTCGCCGACTAACCGCCGAGTGGCCGCGGCGCGCGATCTTCTGGTGCGATCCGCGTCAATTGTGCCCTCGCTCAAGCGGTATGTGCTGGAGATGCGGTTCAAGCCGATGCCGCGATACGAGCAAGGCGCCGTCGTGCACACGGCAGTTCCCAAAAAGGCGCGCCGCACCGACTCGCCGGTCGGCACCCTGTTCGTGCAACCCCGGGTGGATACCCGAGAACACCCGAATGTGTTGCTCGATGACGTTCTGGGCGGTTGGTTCGCCGTGCTGTGCTGGAACAACAACCCACGCGAAATCCTCGGTGCCACAGCGTTTGCGGACTGGAAGGCGCTGGGCGCCAAGTTCGTGGCGGCGCGGCCGCTGACTCAGCTGCACTGGACCGGGCACGACGACGCAGACGTTGTGGTCGTCGGCGACTGCGGAGGCGACCTGAAAGCCTGGTTCGACACCCACCAAGAGTCCGTGCTGTTCTTGCGCCCCGATCGCTGCATCGCGGGCGCGTGCATCGCTCAACTCGCACCCGAGATGAGCGCCTCGCTCTTCGACGTCCTCACCTTGATGCCGGGAGGAAACCGTGCCGCTAGCTCTGTGCTGTATGTCCCACAGCCCGCTACTGAATCTGCCAGGGCCGTCGCAGGACCTCCTTGATGACATTGATACCGCACTCGCGCAGGCACGCGAATTCGTCGATAGCTTCAACCCGGAGATCGTCGTCATCTTTGCCCCCGACCACTACAACGGCTTCTTCTACAAGCTGATGCCCCCGTTCTGCATTGGCACCGACGCGCAGGGAGTCGGCGATTACGGCACCCACAAAGGGCCGCTGGACGTTCCGGAAGCCCATGCCGTCGCGTGCGCAAAAGCGGTGTTGTCCGCCGGCGTCGACATCGCCATATCGGCGAGCATGGACGTCGATCACGGCACCGTTCAACCGCTGGAGAAATTGTTCGGTGACGCCACCGCGCGCCCGGTGATCCCGATCTTCATCAACTCGGTCGCCACCCCGCTCGGGCCTTTGCACCGCTGCCGGACACTCGGCACCGCGGTCGGCAGCTATCTGGCTACCCTGGACAAGCGGGTCCTGGTGGTGGGATCCGGTGGACTGTCCCATGATCCGCCGGTGCCGACGCTGGCGACCGCGACTCCGGCAGTGGTGGAGCGGATTGTGCATGGCCGGCCGATGACCTCCGAACAGCGGCTGGCACGGCAGACCGCGGTGATCGACGCGGCCAGAAGCTTCGCCGGCGGGGAAAGCGAACTCCAAGCCCTCAACCCGGAATGGGACCACCGATTCCTCGAGATCCTCGACGACGGCAAACTCGACGACCTGGACAAGTGGTCGAACTCGTTCATCGCGAGCGAGGGCGGCAACTCTGCCCACGAGATCCGCACCTGGGTAGCTGCTTTCGCAGCACTCGCGTCGGCCGGGCCGTATCAGACCGGGGTGCGTTACTACAAACCGGCCCCCGATTTGATCGCTGGCTTCGCAGTCAGAACGGCGGTGCCGGCGGTATGACATCTGCGGCACCAGGGATCCCCGGTACGTTCGACCACATCGTCGACGTGTTGGTGGTCGGCTCCGGCGGCGGCGGGATGACAGCGGCGTTGACTGCTCACGCGTCCGATCTCACGACGCTGGTCATCGAAAAGTCCAGTCACTTCGGTGGTTCCACCGCGCTGTCCGGCGGTGGTATCTGGGTACCAGGCGCACCGGCGCAACGCCGGGCCGGCTACGTGCCACCGCGGGACGGCGTCGTCGACTATCTGCGCCGCATCACCGAAGGCTTGGTCAGCGACGAGCGAATTGGGCAGTATGTCGACTCGGCGCCGGAAATGATCGGGTTCCTCGAAAAGCTCAGCCCGTGGTTCGAGTTCGTGTGGAAACCCGGCTACGCCGACTACTACCCCGAGTTGCCGGGCGGTTCCGAACTTGGCAGCACGATCAATGTTCCCCCGATCGATTTGCGCAAGCTGGCAGAAGAGGAGCAGCACCTTCTTCAGCCATTGGCTTTGGCTCCTCGAGGAATCTGGCTGGGACCCAAAGAACTTCGGTCGTTCTATCAAGTTCGCCAATCCTGGACGGGCAAGGCCGTCTTGGTGAAGCTGGTGTGGCGGATGGTCAGGGCGAGAGTCTTCGGTGATCGCATCGCAGCGATCGGTCAATCACTGGTGGCACGACTACGGCTGGCGATGAAGGACCGCAGCATCCCACTGTGGCTGGACGCACCGATGACACAACTGCTCACCGACGACGACGGGTCGGTGATTGGCGCTGTCGTCGTGAAAGACGATTCACCGCTGCGGATCTGCGCCAGACGGGGAGTCATCCTGGCGACCGGCGGATTCGACCACGACCTCGCATGGCGTAAAGAGCACCAGCCGATCGTGGAACACGATTGGAGCTTCGGCAATCCCGCCGCTACTGGCGACGGTATCCGCGCCGGCCAGCAGGTCGGGGCTGCCACCGATCTGCTTGACGAAGCCTGGTGGTTCCCGGCCATCCAATGGCCCGATGGCCGAATGCAGTTCATGCTCAACGAGCGCATGATGCCGTCGCAGTTCATCGTCAACGGCGAAGGGAAGCGCTTCATCAACGAAGCGGCCCCCTACATGGACTTCGGCCACGCCATGATCGAGGGCCAGAAATCTGGGGTCACCCACATTCCGTGCTGGCTGATCACCGACCATCGATCGTGGAATCGCTACGTTGTCGCCGGGCATCTTCCGCTGCCGAAGATCCCGGGTGCGCCGGTGCCCACCGGCCGCAAGGTCCCGGCTGCCTGGCTGCAGTCGAGTGTGGTCAAAGCGGCGGCGAGCTGGGACGAACTGGCAACCAAGATCGGAGTGCCGGCCGGCAACCTTCGCGACACCGCCGCGCGTTTCAACGAACTGGCCCGCAGTGGTCACGACGACGACTTCAACAGAGGTGACAGCGTTTACGACAATTACTACGGAGACCCGACGCTGCCCAACCCGAATTTGTATCCACTTGGCAAACCGCCCTACTACGCCTTTCAAGTTGTCCTCGGCGACCTGGGCACATCAGGTGGTCTGCGCACAGATGAGCACGCTCGGGTGCTGCGTCCCGACGGCACCGCCGTGCGCGGCCTCTACGCCGTCGGCAACACCACGGCGGCGGTGATGGGACGCAGCTATGCCGGTGCCGGTGCAACCATCGGGCCGGCCATGACTTTCGGCTTTGTCGCGGCCAAACACCTTGTCAACACAAACTCAACACACTCAATTGTTCCGGGAGGTACCAGTTGAAAATCTCATTGTTCTACGAGTTCGCCCTACCCCGCCCATGGCAGCCAGACGACGAGCACGTTCTGCTGAAGGACTGCCTCGACGAGGTCGAGGCCGCCGACAAGGCCGGCTTCTCCACGGTCTGGCTGACCGAGCACCACTTCCTGGAGGAGTACTGTCATTCCACCGCTCCGGAGATGTTCCTGGCCGCAGCCAGTCAGCGGACCAAAGACATCCGGCTGGGATTCGGCATCATGCACCTCCCGCCGGCCGTCAATCATCCGGCCCGGGTGGCTGAACGGATCGCGACCCTCGATCTGATCTCCGACGGACGAGTCGAGTTCGGCACCGGAGAATCCTCCTCGATCGGCGAGTTGGGCGGCTTCAACATTGACCCCGCCGACAAGCGGGCCCAGTGGGAAGAGGCGCTGGAAGTGGCGATCCGCTGCATGATCGAGGAGCCATTTGCCGGGTTCAAGGGCGAGCACATCGAGATGCCGGCCCGCAACGTCATCCCGAAGCCGTTGCAAAAGCCGCATCCGCCGGTGTGGGTCGCCTGCACCAGGCCGGCGTCGGTGCAGATGGCTGCCCAGAAATGCATCGGGGCATTGAGTTTCGCCTACACCGGCCCGGGCCCGCTCACCGAGCGGGTAAACGGCTACTACAAGGAACTCGAGGAAAGCGGCGTGCCGATCACCCCGCTGATCAACCCGAACATCCTTGCCATTGGCGGTGACCTGTCGATGATGGTGGCCAAGACTGATGAGCAGGCAGTCGAGCGCCTCGGGATGGGCGGCGGGTTCTTCTCATTCGGGATCATGCACTACTACATGACCGGAATCCACACGCCCGGACGGACCGGTGTGTGGAAGCGCTATCTCGAAGAATGCGAGAAGGATCCGACGCTGGCCTACGGTCCGGGTCGCGGGGCGATCGGCTCGCCGGCCACCGTCCGCGAGTTCCTCCGCGGTTACGAGGACAGCGGCGTCGACGAAATCATTCTGCTGCTCAACCCGCGCAGCCACGAAGGCACCATGGAATCCATTGAGCTGATGGGTAAAGAGGTACTGCCGGAATTCATCGAGCGCGACGCAAAGGCGGTGGCCGACAAGGCCAAGCGGCTAGCGCCGGTGGTCGAGAAGATCGAGGCGCGCAGGCCAGAGTCGATCGCCCCGACGTTCGACGAGGGCTACTCTTTCGGCGGCCTGCCCACTGGTCGCGGAGGCAAGTTCACCGCAAGCGAGATCCCAGAAGCCATGGCCGAAATCAACGAGGGCCGGGTCCAGGCAGCGCAGCGCGCCAAAGAGCAGAAAGAGCACCAGTCGTGATACCGGAAGTTGCTTGAGACTTGGGACAAATCGACGAGCTGTGGCGTTACGACGGTCGCCGCGCGGTGGTGACCGGTTGCGCGTCGGGAATCGGGGCCCATGTGGTCAGACAGCTGACCGAGCTCGGAGCCGACGTCGTCGGGTTGGATAAGCATCCGCCGAGCACCGACATCGCCGAGTTCTTTGCCGTCGACTTGACTGAGCCGACATCCATCGACAACGCGGTCGCGTCGATCGGCGGCGACGTCGATGCGTTGTTCAACATCGCTGGCGTGTCCTCCGGAATCGGCGACCCGTTGCTCGTCGTGACGATCAACTTCCTCGGCCTGCGCCATGCCACCGAGGCCTTATTGGAGAAGATGCCGGCGGGATCGTCCATTGCAAGTGTGTCCTCGCTCGCGGCAGCCGGATATCGAGAGCATCAGCAAGTCGTCGGTGGGCTGCTGAACACGCCTACGATGCCCGAGGGCATCCAGTGGTGTCACCGCCATCCGGACGCGCTGGCCGACGGAGGCTACCGGTTGTCCAAAGAAGCGATCATCCTTTACACCATGACAAATACCGCTGCGCTCGGTGCTCGGGGTATTCGCATCAACTGCACCGGACCGGGCGTGACTGAGACCCCGATTCTCGACCAGCTGCGCGAAGCCTATGGTCAGCACTATCTCGACGACATCCCCAAACCGCTGGGCCGGGTCGCTGATCCCGCTGAGCAGGCCGCGGTTCTGGTGTTCTTGAATAGTCAAGCCGCCAGCTATATTACCGGCCAGGTGCTCTGGGTCGACGGTGGCAATATCGGCGTCGCGATCGCACGTGAGCTAGAGCAGGGGCGAGCACTGTGGCCAGCCTGACCGACCTACGGGCCCTCGCGCGCGACGTCTGCAACCGGGGACGCTGGGGCGACGCCGACGAGCTGGGCACGCTGAACTTCATCTCCGCCGAAAAGGTCGAGCAAGCGGCAAGCCTGGTAAAGCACGGTAAGGTGTTTCCGCTCGGAGTCGACTTCGGCTCGGCGGGGCCGCAGGGCGCTTTCCAATTCCGGCACAATCCGATTCACGTGATGACCGTGGACGGCGGCGACGCGCGAACACTGGTTCAGTACGCTCCGCAATGGGCGCGCAACTCCGTCGCCCAAGAGCTCAGTGGATTCTTCGAAGACAATCCCTTCCGCTTCAGCGATGACATGATCATCATGCCGCTGCAGGCGGCCACACACTGGGACGCCTTATCGCACGTCTACTATGACGACGAGCTCTACAACGGCTTTCCGGCCAGCTCGATTACGAGTTTGGGCGCATACCACTGCGGCATCGACAAGGTGGACTGCAAGGGCATCACGTCGCGTGGTGTGCTGCTGGACCTTGTCCGCCACCGCGGCGCGGAAACCTTTCTCGAACACGGTAACCCGATTACGCCAGACGAACTCGACGAGGTCGTCCGATCGCAGGGGGTAGTGGTCGGCCGGGGCGACATTATCCTGATCCGAACCGGCTGGTGGGCACGATTTCTCGTCACCGGCGACGGAAGTGAGCCTTATTCCGGGCTGGACTGGCAGGTGTGCCTCCTGGCTGCATGACCACGACATCGCAGCCGTAGCCGCCGACAATCTCATGGTCGAGGATCCGGTGTCCGGCGTCGAGGGAACGTTTTTGCCCATGCACATGCTGTGCTTGCGGGACATGGGGCTGATGCTCGGTGAGTATTGGGACCTCACCGCACTGGCGGCCGACTGTGCGGCCGACGGTGTGTACGAGTTTCAGCTCATCGCGCCACCGCTGAGAGTCATTGGTGCGGTTGGCTCCCCAGTGAACCCCATCGCCATCAAGTAAGGAGGGTGCGGTCGATGATGACGGAAAGTACCGGGCCGTTGGTGGTCGGTCTCGGCGGCACCCTGCGGTCGAATTCATCGACCGAAAGAGCGCTGCGCCACTGCCTGGCCGCCGTCGAGCAGCAGGGCGGACGCACCAAGCTGTATTGCGGCGCGGACATCGAATTACCCATGTACAACCCGCACGACCCGGCCCGAACCCGAGAGGCCATTCAGCTGATCGAAGCCCTGCGCGAGGCGGACGCCGTGATCGTCGGTTCGCCCGGATACCATGGCGGCGTCTCCGGGCTGGTGAAGAACGCGCTCGACTACATCGAAGACATGCGTGAGGACTCCCGCGTCTACCTCGACAACAAACCGTGGGGTTGCATCAGCTGCGCTTACGGGTGGCAGGCAGCGGTCGGCACGCTGAACCAGCTTCGCGGCATCGGGCATGCGCTGCGCGCCTGGCCGACTCCGCTCGGCGTCGCGATCAACTCGGCCGACCAAATCTGGAACGAGGCAGGCGAACTGGTCGACGCGACGGTCATCAGTCAACTGGACCTGTTGGCGTCGCAGCTGTTGACGTTCGCGCGATCGGGTCCGGGCGAAGTTGTCAGATAGGGGATGAGCGATGCGATTTGTACTCGTGCACGGCGGGTTTCACGCCGCATGGTGCTGGAGTCGTACGATCCCCGAGCTCGAGCGACTCGGCCACCAGGCGATCGCGGTGGACTTGCCCGGCCACGGCGACCGGGTCGACGAGGAGTCGACCCTCGACAACCGCAGAGCGGCCATCGCCTCGGTGCTGCAGCCCGGCGACGTGCTGGTCGGACACTCCGGCGGCGGCTTCGATGCGACGCTCGCCGCTGATGCCGCGACAGATCTGGTAAGCCACATTGTCTACCTGGCTGCCGCCCTGCCGCGCGAGGGCCGTAGCTACCCCGAGGCCATGACGATGCGCAACTCCGAAGACGGTCAGTTCGATGGCGACGCCGGAAAGATGTTGGGATATCTGCATTTCAGCGAGGACGGCGCAATGACTTTCGCCGACCTCCAAGGCGCGTGGGAGTACTTCTGGCATGACTGCGACGAGCAGACCGCCCGCTGGGCGTTCGAGCGGCTGGGCCCGGAACGCTTCGGGGAAACCACGGTCGCACCGGTGTCCATCCCGCGGTTCTGGCAGGCTGATTTGCCGCGCAGCTTTATCCTTTGCCTGCAGGACCGCTCGATGCCCCGCTGGCTGGCAGATGTGGTGGCACAGCGACTCGGCGTCGAGCCGTTGACGATCGACACGTCGCACTGTCCGTTCCTGTCTCGGCCGCAGCAGCTGGCAGAACTGCTGGTCCGTGCGACGACGACCAAACCCATTGGCCCGCTTGATCCTAACTGAGGAGCCTGCCGTGGAGATTGCGCACAGAACCCTCGTTGTCGACGGGCTGGCCACCAGCTACTTGGAGGCCGGCACCGGTGAGCCAGTGATCCTGCTGCACGGTGGCGAATTCGGCGTCAGCGCTGAAATCGGCTGGGAGTCAACGATACCTGCACTTGCTGACCGGTACCGAGTCTTAGCGCCTGATATGTTGGGCTTCGGGCAGTCGGCCAAGGTCATCGACTTCAACGATGGCCGTGGGATGCGGATACGACATATTGCGCGTTTCTGCGACGAGCTCAGCATCGACTCCGCGCATTTCATTGGCAATTCGATGGGGGCCATCAACCTGCTCACCGACGCCACGTCGGATTCGCCGGTGTTACCGATGCGCAGCTTGGTGGCCATCTGCGGGGGCGGCGAAATTCAGCGCAACCAGCACATGGAGGCGCTCTACGATTACGACGCGACCATGCCGGCCATGCGCCGGATCGTGGAGGCGCTGTTTCACGATCCGTCCTATCCGGCCGACGAGGACTACGTCCGGCGCCGCTACGAATCCAGTACCGCACCGGGTGCGTGGGAGGCGCTCGCCGCAGCCCGTTTCCGCCGGCCCGGCGCCGAGCCGCCACCGACCCCATCGAGTAAACGGGCCTACGAGCGTGTCGCGGTTCCGACCCTGGTCGTCGAGGGCAGCTGCGACAAGCTGCTACCGCCTGGCTGGGCGAAAGAGATCGCCGACCAGATTCCCCAGGGCCGGTCGGCTGTGGTCGAGGCGGCAGGTCACTGCCCGCAGATCGAGCAGCCGTCGATCGTCAACGCGTTGCTGCTGGAATTCTTACAGGTGCGGCACCCGTAGCGTTCCGCCAGCGACCGCTCGTTACTCCGACTCCGAATGCCGCTGGGCGAACCAGGTGATCAGCCGCCCAACGATGATCAGCAGTAGCAAGAACACGAGCAGCAATAAGGCCGCGTCGTAGGACAGGTCTTGGGCCGTCTTCGACGGCAGGTTGTAGAACGTCCAGATGGGGTAGGTCAGGTATCCGACTGGCGAGTCGGTGAGTTGTGCGGTCGGGAGGGAATCCGACCAGCCCGCCGTGTACAGCATCGGCGCCGTCTCGCCGATCGCCACCGCCAGTGCCACCAGCAGCCCGGTGACGATTCCGGGCATTGCCGTCTTCAGCACGACTTTGCGCAGCGTCCAACCGACCGGCAGTCCCAGAGCCGTGGCCCCCTCCCGGTACGACGTCGGCACCTGACCGAGCGCGGACTCGGTGGCCTTGGCGATGTACGGAATACTCACCACCGACAGCACCAACACCCCGGCCGCCAGAGAAAAGCCCCAATCAAAGTCCACGACGAGTGCCAGATAGCCAACATAGCCAAGCACAATGGACGGGATACCGGACAGCACCTCGTAAGCACCGCGCAGGATGGAGTACGTTCTGCCGGTGGCGAATTCGGACAGATAGATCCCAGTCAACACGCTCACGGTGCCACCCACCAGCATGACCCCGATACCCAGGACCGCGGTACCGACGATCGCGTTGCGCAGACCACCAGCGCCGCCATGCGAGTCTTGCACCAGCACGCTCCAGTGGAACACCGGCAACGCACGGCCGAGGACCCCGATCAACATCCACAGCGTCGGACCGATCACCACCGCCAGACAGCAGAAGCATGCGGTCCACCACAGCGCGTTGACGACCTTGCGTCGAGTAGCGACCGACCGTGCCGGCGGACGTCGAGTCTGCCCGGTCCCAGGCGCAGCCGATTCGCTCACCTCAAATACCTCGCCCGACTGGTAGCGCGGTACCCGATACCCGGCGCACCAGCGCACGAGCAGCCACGTTCGTCAGCAGAGTGATCACCATCAGCACCAGACTCACTTCGGCGAGCGTCTTCACCGCGAAGTTGGTGGAGTCGGTCAGCGCCGAATCCAGCTGCGACACCACGGTGGCGGCGATGGTGGTCATGGTCGAGTAGATATTGGTGGGCATCGCGCCCAACGCTGCGCCGGAGACCATGGCGACAGCCATCGTCTCGCCCAGCGCACGTCCAAGTCCCAGGACCACGGCGCCGATGATGCCGCTGGACACCCACGGCAGGGTGACCCTGCGCGCACACTCCCAATCGGACATCCCCAGCGCGGTCGCGCCCTCGCGGGGCAGTGAAGGCACCTGCCGGATCAGGTCACGGGTGGTGCTGGCGATGATGGGAATGATCATCACCGCCAGCACCAGACCGGACACCAACAGGCCTTCTCCGTTGCCGGTATCGCCGCGGAAGTAGTCGAGCACCGGCACATCGGGAACGTTGCGGGCGATCACCGGAGCGATGTGGTGGGCGATGAACGGCCCGAATGTCAATGCCCCCCAAAGGCCGACGACGACACTGGGGATGCCGGCGAGCAATTCGAGTACCATGCCGACCGCCGAGGCGAGACGTTTCGGCAACCGTTCCACGATCGCCAACGCTGCTCCGATTGACACCGGCACCGCGATGATCAGGGCGATCGCAGAACTCGCCAGGGTGCCGACAATCAGCGGCAATGCCCCGTAGTAGGCGCCGGTCGGATGTGGGACACCGTCGGTGACAACCGTGTTGCCGTAGAGGTTTCCCGGGTTCCATTCGGTGGCGGTGAAGAAGTGCAGTCCGTTGAGCCTGATCGCGGGCAACGCCTCGATGATCAGCGTCGCCAGCACGAACACGAGCGCGATCAGCGGGATCACCGCACCCGCCCCGCCGGCCCAGCGGACGACGAGGCCTTGACGGCGCACGACACGGATGCGGCTCAGCATGGGCCGGAGGACGGTTGAGCCGCCTGACGAAGGCTGCTGCGTGGAAAGCGTCAACGAAACGATTTAGCTTGTGATCTGGGCGATCTGGGCGTCGGACAACTTCAACACCGGGGCTGGCAGCGGCTGAAAGTGAACCTTGTCCAGGAACTTGGGGCTGCCGCCATCGGTCACCACCCAGTGCAGAAACGCCTGCAGCGTCTGTGCGGTAGCGGCATCCTTCTGACTGCTGTAGACCACGGCGTACTCGTAGTTGACGATCGGGTACCCGTCCGCGGCGGGCCCGTTGATCAGCGAGATCACCTGGTTCGCCGGTGTCTGCGAGGCGAAGCCGGCAGCCTCGGCCTGAATGCTTTTGGCATCGGGCAACAGGTACTTACCAGAAGCATTGGCCAACTGGGCCTCGCCCAGTCCCTTCTGGCTGGCCTGATCGAGGTAGCTCATGCCGATGTAGGCGACGCAGCCGGGAGTTTGCGGCGCAACCGGTCACCATGCCGCCGGCGCCGTTCTCGCCCAGCGCGCCGGGCACCGCGGGAAAGTCGACGGTGGTGCCGAAGCCGGGCGACTTGCCCCAGCCGTCGGGGTCTTGCTTCGACAGATATTGGGTGAACACGAAAGTGTCGCCGGCCCCGTCGGAACGGTGTAGCGGAACCACCGGGGTGGCTGGCAGGTTCACCCCGGGATTGAGGGCGGTGATCTGCGGGTCATTCCAGGTTTTGATCGTGCCCTGGTACATGGCCGCCAGCACTTTGCCGTTCAGCTTGAGGTGCTCGGTGACACCGGGCAGGTTGTAGTGGACCTGCTCAGCGGCAATGGCCAAGGCGATGTTCATCAGCCCCTTGTGCGCGGCAATGTCACCCTTGGACAAGGTAGGCGCCGGAGGCGCCGATGTCGACTGTCCTGGCAATGGCCTGGGATATCCCGGCACCTGACCCGGTGGACGCGGTGTTGATCGTGACGTTCGGGTACTTCTGGTGGTAGCCGTCGCGCCACAAATTCATCAGCGGGTATAGCTCGGTGGCACCGGTCTCCGACAACGCCACCTGCGACGTCGCGGGCGTGGTGGCGACGCTACCGGAGCTGGCCCCCGGGTTCGACGGAGTTGACTTTGACCCGCAGGCTGCTGCGACCAGGACCAGCGGCACAGCAATCGCCAACGCACGCAGACGAATTTTCACGCGCCCACCCTTTCTGTATCTTTCCTTTTCGCCTTTTTCGCCATTTGCCTCGCTGGCCCCAACGACGACACCGAGGAGCCTGCGATCGCCGAACAAGTCCGGAGACATAACGGACGGTTTCCGCATGCTTCGGTGACAGGAATAACTGTTCGGTGGGCCCTTCCTCGACCAGCCTGCCGTCAAAAAATAAGGCCGTCCGATCACCGATCCGGGCGGCCTGGGCGAGATCGTGCGTCACCATGATCACGGTCAGGCGGTTGGCGAGGGATCGAATGAGCGCTTCGATCTTCTCGGTCGTGGTCGGGTCCAGTGAAGAGGTGGGTTCGTCGAGCAGCAGCACGTCCGGATTCACCGCAAGCGTACGGGCCAGACATAACAACTGCTGCTGACCGCCGGAGAGCCGGAACGGCGAATCACCTAGCCGATCCTTAACCGCATGCCAGAGCCCAACCTCGGTGAGTCGAGCCTCGGCGACGCTTTTGAATTCCTTGCGCGGCACCATCTTGTGAGCGCGCACGCCCGCAACCACGTTGTCCATGATCGACATCGGAAACGGATTGGGACGCTGGAACACCATGCCGACTCTGCGGCGAAACTCCATCAGGTCGCGGTCGGAGAAGATGCTGCGTCCGTTCAACAGCACGTCACCGCTGTACCGGTACCCGGAGACTTTGTCGTTCATCCGATTCAGCGTGCGCAGGAAGGTCGTCTTACCTGAGCCCGTCGGTCCCAGCAAGGACGTCACCGCACGCGCGGGAAAGTCGAGGCTCACCGCGTCGAGCACGGTTTTGCCGCCGAAACCCAGGGTCAGGTTCACTGCCCGCATGGCCGGAGCAGCAACATCAGCATCAACTGCACCAGTCTCGGCGCAGAGTTGTTCACATTCCATTAACCTCCGATGCTACTTCGTGACGTCACACTCCCGGGTCAACCGCCGCTAACCTCTGCGGATCTTCAAAGCCGACGCTAAGCCTTCGCCCATCTTCGAAGCTTTGTATATTCACGTTGGGTTAACACGTTCGTTGCCAACCATCGACGTACCCGACGGCGGAACATGGTTCCTCGGCTCGCTCGGCTCGGCTCGACCCGGTTGCTGGTGTGTTCGTCGCCCCGACTCGTCAGAGGAGTTGTGATGTTCACCCGATCTGGTGCCGCGCTGAGCCTGCTGGTCGCCGGTGCCTTGGTGGTATCGGGATGCGGTGGCAACACCAACACCTCGTCGTCTGGACTCCCACGCCAACTCGGCGCCGGTGCAGTGCGGTGGCAAGAAGAAACTGAAAGCCAGCGGCGCGACCGCGCAAGAGAACGCGATGGAACAATTCGTCTTTGCCTACGTCCATGCGTGCCCGAGCTACACGCTGGACTACAACGCAAACGGATCCGGCGCCGGGGTGACGGATTTCATCAATAACCAGACCGATCTGGCGGGTTCCGGCGACCCGTTGAACCCGTCGAAGGGTCAGCCCGACCACGCAGCGCAGCGGTGCGGTTCGCCGGCGTGGGACCTGCCGGCGGTGTTTGGACCGATCGCAGTCACCTACCACATCGACGGAGTCAGTTCACTGAAGCTGGACGGGCCCACGACCGCAAAGATTTTCAACGGGAGCATCACCACTTGGAACGACCCGGCGATCACGGCGCTCAACCCGGGCACCAACCTGCCCGCGATGCCCATTCACGTCATCTTCCGCAGCGACCAATCCGCTAACTCATCCAACTTCCAGCAGTACCTCGATGCCGCGTCCGACGGTGCATGGGGTAAAGGCCAGGGGCAGACGTTCAATGGGGGTGTCGGTGACGGCGCCGCTGGAGATAATGGCACGTCGGCCATGCTGCAGAGCACCAACGGGTCGATCACTTACAACGAATGGTCGTTCGCGGTGGGGAAGCAATTGAGCATGGCGCAGATCATCACGTCAGCGGGTCCGGATTCGGTGTCGATCACCACCGACTCGGTCAGCAAGACGATAGCTGGCGCCAAGATCATTGGGCAGGGCAATGATCTTGTATTGGACTTGTCGTCGTTCTACAAGCCGACGCAGCCGGGTGCCTACCCGATCGTGGAGGCAACGTATGAGATCGTGTGCTCAAAGTATCCGGATTCCGCGACCGGCACGTCCGTAAAGGCGTTCATGCAGGCCGCAATTGGTCCGGGTCAAGATGGTTTAGATCAATATGGATCCATTCCGCTGCCGAGCTCATTCCAATCGAAACTAGAAACGGCGGTGAATGCTATCTCATGACGAAAAATCATCATTTCCCTGCAACCGATGATCCGGCCCGCTGGCATGGTCCAGAATTCGCTGCGATAGCGCGATTTTGCTGTGGCCAGCTCATCAGAGAATTAACGTGTTGGAGTTAGCCATCGATCGCGACGCGTTGTGGGCGTCGGGAGCCTCGGCCGGTTGCGGCCGGCGGCATCTGGTCGCCGGGCGAAGGGAGCGTCGACGGTGAGCGACACCCATCGGGGCTCGCGGGCGGGTTCGCAGTTTGGGCCCTATCGGCTGCTGCGGCTGCTCGGCCGGGGCGGGATGGGCGAGGTCTATGAGGCCGAAGACACCCGCAAGCGCCGGGTGGTGGCGTTGAAGCTGATCTCGGGGCAGTTCTCCGCCGATCCGACGTTCCGCGCCCGGATGCAACGCGAGGCCGACGCCGCGGGCCGACTGACCGAGCCACATGTGGTGCCGATCCACGACTACGGCGAGATCGACGGGCAGCTGTATTTGGACATGCGGCTGATCGATGGCACCGATTTGTCCACCATGTTGCGACGTACCGGGCCGATGAGCCCCCCGCGGGCGGTGGCCATCGTGCGCCAGATCGCAGCCGCGCTGGACGCCGCGCACTCCGCCGGCGTGACCCACCGCGACGTCAAACCGGAAAACGTCCTGGTCACCCCAGATGATTTCGCCTGTCTGGTGGATTTCGGGATAGCCCGCGCCGCCAGCGACCCGGGACTGACGCAGACTGGGACGGCGATGGGAAGCTACCGGTACATGGCCCCGGAGCGGTTCACCGGCGATGAAGTGACGTATCGCTCCGACGTCTATGCGCTGGCCTGCGTGCTGAGCGAGTGTTTGACAGGCTCACCGCCGTATCAGACCGAGAGCATCGAACGGATGATCGCCGCGCATTTGATGGAGCCTCCTCCTCGGCCCAGCGAACTGCGACCTGGACGGGTTCCGGCAGCCCTCGATGAGGTGATCGCCAGAGGCATGGCCAAAAAACCCGAGGAGCGCTATCGCAGCGCCGGTGAACTGGCCAACAGCGCCCTCGACGCGCTGACCGCACCCGAGCAGCATCAGGCCGCCAGGATTCTGCAGCACGGCGAGGACGTAGCCGCCGCCGAGACAATGGCTCGTCCCGCGGTGCCGGGCGCCATCGCCCAACGCTGGGCCCCGGCTCCCGTTGCTGGCGGCGGCAGCTGGCCCAGGCAACCCGAGATGTCCTCCGGCGGCCCTGCGGGTCCACCGCCGTTCAGCCAACCGGCCGGCGCACAGCAGCCTGATTTCAAGCCCGCAGCGCCCGAGCCCCGCCGCAACCGCACGCTGTGGCTCCTAGTCGGGGCGGTAGTGGTCATGCTCGTCGCCGTCCTTGGCTACCTGGTGCGGCCGCACCACTCGGCGACTCCCGCATGCGGACAAACCGAGTTGCCGTTCACCGGAATCGACTTCCGTCTCTCCCCAGGCGGCGTGGCGGTGGACACCGCCGGCAACGTGTACGTCAGCAGTGAGGGCATGTACGGGCGGGTAGTGGAGTTAGCGGCCGGGTCGAACACCACGACCGTGTGGCCGTTCGCCGGTCTTTACGAACCTCAGGGGCTGGCGGTGGACGGCGCCGGCAGCGTCTACGTCGCCGACTTCAACAACAGGGTGGTGAAGTTGGCGGCCGGGTCGAACAGCCAGGTCGTGCTGCCGTTCACCGGCCTGAATTACCCAGAGGGCGTAGCGGTGGATAGTGCCGGCAATGTGTATGTCGCCGACCGGGGCAATGACCGGGTGGTCGAGTTGACCGCCGGATCGAACAACCAGACCGTGCTGCCGTTCGATGGCCTCAATAACCCAGATGGGGTGGCGGTGGACGGCGCCGGCAACCTCTTCGTCACCGACACCGACAACAACCGGGTGGTGAAGTTGGCGGCCGGGTCGAATACCCAGACTGTGCTGCCGTTCACCGGTGTCAGCGTGCCCTGGGGGATCGGGGTGAACAACGCCGGCGACGTGTTTGTCACAGAACATGACAACAACAGGGTGGTGAAGTTGGCGGCCGGATCGAACGCCCCGACCGCGCTACCCCTTTCCGAACTCAACACCCCGCTGGGGGTGGCGGTCGACGCCGCCGGGAACGTGCTCGTCGCCGACCGCGGCAACGACAGGATCGTGAAGTTGGTCGTTGCCGGATGTTCGGGGTAGGCCGCGGTCGGCTCATCCACCTCGCTCAGCGCCGGCGAATTGCGATCACGCGGTTGGCTGCCGCGGCCACTAGGTAGACCACCGCCACCACGATGATCAGGGTCAGTGCAGCACCCCAGACCCGCTGGAAACCAGCATGTTCGGGATTGTCCAGCTCGCTGTAGATCAGCAACGGCAGCGACGCCATGTTGCCGTCGAAAATGTTGAAGTTGATGGAACGGCTGTAGCCGACCAGCACCAACACCGGCGCGGTTTCGCCCATGACCCGCGCGATGGATAGTAAGACGCCAGAGATGATGCCCGGCATCGCGATCGGGACGACGATCCGCATGATCGTTTTCCATTTCGATATGCCCAAGGCGTAGCTGGCTTCTCGCAATTCGTCGGGTACCAACTTGAGCATCTCTTCAGCCGATCGTACGACCACCGGCAGCATCAGCAGGACCAACGCGAGCGACACCGCGAACGCGCTCTGCCCGCGCCCCAGAGTCGCGATCCACAGGCTGAAGATGAACAACGCCGCCACGATCGATGGCAACCCGGCCAGTACGTCGACCATGAAGGTGGTGAACCGCGCGAGCCGACTGGCGCGATATTCCGCCAGGTATATCGCTGTCATGAATCCCAGTGGCACGGCCAGTAGCGCGGCAACGCCAGCCTGCACCAGCGTCCCGTACACGGCGTGATACACGCCGCCGGCGAACTGCTCCGGGAGCACTCCCCGCAGTGAATGGGTCCACCAACCGGGCTGAACGATGGCATATGAACCTCGTGCGATGACGACAGCCAGCAGCCAGATCAGCGGTACCAACGCGATCACGAACGACGACAGGAAAAGCGTTGCCGCCAGGTTGTTTTTGATTCGCCGCCAAAGGCTCACCCGGCGAAAACTCGCCGCTTTGACCGGCGAGTTCAGCGTGACGGTGCTCATCAGTTGACCTGCCTGCCGACGATCGTACGGGCGATCGCGTTGACGATGAATGTCAGGACGAATAAGACAAATCCGGCGGCGATGTAGGCACCTGTCGGTAGCGGTGCGCTAAATTCGTTTGCGGCGGAGGCGATTTTAGAAGCGAATGTATAGCCGCCGTCGAAAAGCGACCAATTGCCGGCCTGAGCGGACGCGCGCAAGATGATCAGCACCGCCACGGTTTCACCTAGCGCACGGCCCAATCCCAGCATCGATGCGGCGACGGCGCCGCTGCGACCGAACGGCAGCACGGTCATCCGCACCACCTCCCACTTCGTCGCGCCAAGGGCCTGTGCCGCTTCGATATGGGTATTCGGGGTCTGCCGGAACACTTCTCGTGATACCGATGTGACGATCGGCAAGATCATTACTGCGAGAACGATGCCGGCGGTGAGGATATTGCCGCCGCCGGCTAATGAGACGTCACCAACTTTGAACAGAAACAACCAGCCCAGGTCGCGGTTGAGCAACTCTTCGATCGGCTCGATCTTTGGCGCCAGCACGAAAATGCCCCACAGCCCGAAGACGATCGACGGCACCGCGGCCAGCAAATCAACCAATGCTCCGAACGGTCGTGACAGCCGGGCCGGCGCATATTGAGTGAGGAACACGGCGATCCCGATCGCAACCGGAACCGCCAAGGCCAAGGCGCACAGCGAACTCAACACTGTCACCATGAACAGGTCACGGATGCCAAACGCCAGCTTGTTGCTGTCGGTTGTGTCGAATTGCGCGCTGGTGAAGAAGTTCGCGTGGTTGGCGCGCAACGATGGAACAGCGTGAACCAGCAGGAATATCGCGATCAGAACGATCGCGAAGACGATCGTGGAACCGGCGGCGGCGACGACCAACTTGAAGAGTCGGTCGCCCCGTCGCGCCGCAGCTCCGTCACGCGCCTCGAGCTTAGGCATCGTCCCGGTCAACGCAGGCGACTGGGTTAGCGGCCCTTGCGCCATGACGACTCCAGATCACTTGATGTTATTGACCGCGCTTGACAACCTCGACTTGAATGAGGCGGGAATAGGGACATATCCGTTGTCCGCCAAGCCATTCTGGCCGGGGCCAATGGTGGCCTCTAGGAACGCCTTCACGGCCGTGCCGACCTGGCTGTCGGGATACTTCGAGCAGACAATCTCATACGTCGCCAGCACGATCGGGTAGGCGCCCGGCTGCGTTGGCTTGTAGAACGACACCGTGTCGAGTACGAGGTCGTTACCCTGCCCGCTGATCTTTGCCCCGGCGATCGTCTTGCCGACCGAGTCGGCACTGATCGACACGGGCCCCGGACCCGCCGACGTGACGATCCGGGCCATGTTCAGCTTCTGCGCCTGCGCGAACGACCACTCGTTGTAGGTGATTGAGCCCGGGGTGTGCTTGATGGCCGCCGAGGTGCCGTCGTTGCCCTTGGCGCCCTCGCCGACACCGCCCTTGAATGCCTTTCCATGGCCCTTGCCCCACGCACCGTTGGATGCGGCATCGAGGTACTGCTGGAAGTTGTCCGTCGTCCCAGACTGGTCGCTGCGGAAGACGACGTGAATTGGCAGTGCGGGCAAGGTGGTGCCGGTGTTGAGCGCCGTAATGGCCGGGTCATTCCAGGTAGTGATACTTCCGTTGAAGATTTTCGCCGTGGTCGGCCCGTCCAGATTCAGTGAGGTCACGCCGCTGACGTTGTAGGTGACCGCGATCGGGCCGAACACCACCGGAAGATCCCAGGCCGGCGAACCGCACCGTTGCTGGGCTTTGGTGTGCTCATCTGTGCTCAGCGGTACATCGGACCCGCCGAAATCGGTCTGGTTGCCGATGAATTCATTGATCCCAGCTCCCGAACCGTTCGGCGTGTAGTTCAACGTTTGACCTGAACACGCCTGTTCGAACGCGTTGACGAAGCGGGCCATCGCATTCGCCTGGGCGGTGGACCCACTGGCCTTGAGCGTCTGCTTGCCGCCGCAGCTCACATTAGCCGCTGACGAACCAGCCGAGCCAGACGTGGCACCGCCTTGCGTCGTGTTGTTGTTATCTCCACATCCGGACAACACCAGTGCACCGCTGGCCAGCACACTCAGCGCAGCACCAAATCGGTTGAGTTTCACATCGTTTCCTTTGAACGGTCGGGGCTGACGACGACTTTCACTGCGCCAACAGGTCGGGCCGGACCACGAACCCTGCCGACATTACGAAACCGTGGCTGCTCTAGGCCAACGCCCAGGAAATTCAAAGCTAACAAACCGCCTCTTCAAGCCGAACGTAGCACCACGGCGCAAACAGTCTATGAACGTCCAGATAAATCAATCGCTTGACTTAACCGACACCGCGCCGATTAACTCATCGACATGGTCAACGAACTGGCCGGCAAGATCGCGATCGTCACCGGTGGCGCATCGGGCATCGGTGCAGGCATCGTCGAGAAGTTTCTCGACGAAGGCGCGCGGGTGGTGATCGCCGATGTCGTGCGCGATCGCGGTGAAGACCTCGCCGCCGCGCTGGGAGCGGACGCGGTCTTCCGCGCCACCGACGTCGCCGATCCCGACCAGGTAAGCGCGCTGGTCGCGGCGGCCGTCGAGACCTTCGGTGGGCTAGACGTGATGGTGAACAACGCCGGGGTCTCCAGCAGGTTGCACCGTAGCTTCCTCGACGACGACCTCGCCGACTTCCACCGTGTCATGTCGGTCAACGTGTTGGGCGTGATGGCCGGCACCCGCGACGCGGCCCGGCACATGGCGACCAGTGGGGGCGGGTCGATCATCAACGTGTCGTCGATCGGCGGCATCCAGGCCGGCGGCGGCGTGATGTCCTACCGCGCGTCGAAGGCTGCGGTCATCCACTTCACCAAGTCCGCCGCAATCGAGTTGGCCCACTATGACATTCGGGTCAATACCATCGCGCCCGGCAGCATACCGACACCCATGTTGGCTTCATCGAACAGCGAACAGGACGCCGCCAAGTTGGAGCGTTTCGAGAAGGTGATTCGGGAGCAGATGCGGGCCGATCGACCGCTGAAGCGGGAAGGTACGCCCGAGGACGTCGCCGAGGCGGCACTGTATCTGGCCGGCGACCGCTCCCGGTATGTGACCGGGATCGTCTTGCGGGTCGACGGTGGCACCGCGGCAGGTAAAGCGGTCCAGCGGCGCGCGAGAAGAGCAATTAAATCAATCGCTTGACTTAATCCGGATCAGGGCGTTGACTGACCGGGTGACCACCGCGAAGGCCGCACGCAGCGACCGGGCCAGCACGACCCAGGAGGCGATCCTGACCGCGGCCGAGCGGCTGTTCGCCGAGCACGGGGTCTTCGCCGTGTCTAATCGGCAGGTCAGCGAGGCTGCCGGCCAGGGCAACAACGCCGCGGTCGGCTACCACTTCGGCACCAAAACCGACTTGGTTCGGGCCATCGAGCAAAAGCATCGGGTGCACATCGATCAGCTGCGGGAAAGCATGGTGGCCGAGACTCTGCAGTCCGGAGCGGCCAACGACATGCGGAGTTGGGTGGCGTGTTTGGTGCGCCCGCTGACCGAGCATCTCACTGCGCTCGGCAACCCCACCTGGTACGCGCGCTTCGCCGCACAAGTGATGACCGACCCGGCCTACTACAACATCGTGGTCAAGGATGCGCTGACATCTGAATCGCTGGTCCAGGTGATCGACGGGATCAACCGCTGCCTCCCGGAGCTGCCGATCGACGTACGGGTCGAACGCAACCTGATGGCCCGCAACCTGCTGATGCACACCTGCGCCGATCGTGAACGGGCAATGGCCGCGGGCGCATCCGTGCCCAACCCGTCGTGGCAGGCGGCCGGATCCGGTCTCATCGACGCGGTCGTGGGGCTCTGGTTGGCACCGGTCACCCCGCACGAGTGAAGAAGCTGGCTATGAAATTATGAAAGTCACTGTGGACCAAGATAAATGCGCCTCCTCGGGAAACTGCGTGATGCACGCTCCCGAACTGTTCGACCAGCGCGACGATGACGGAGTCGTCGAGCTGCTCAACGACAGTCCGCCCGCTGAACAGGCCGACAACGCCCGCAAGGCCGCCGCGGGTTGCCCCGCACTGGCCATCCACATCGAGGAGTGAGAAGTGTCCGACACCCTCACCGGTACCGCACCCGAAGCGGTTTCCGACGTCCCGGAATATCCGATGGGCAGGGCGGCCGGCTGCCCGTTCGCCCCGCCACCGGAGGTGATGGAGCTCGGCGCGACGCGGCCGCTGTCCAGAGTCAGGATCTGGGACGGCAGCACGCCCTGGCTGATCACCGGCTACGAGGAGGTGCGGGCGCTGTTCTCCGACTCGCGTGTCAGTGTCGACGACCGGCGACCCGGCTTTCCGCATTGGAACGAGGGCATGTTGTCGACGGTGCACAAGCGCCCAAGGTCGGTCTTCACCTCTGACGCTGAGGAGCACACCCGGTTTCGCCGAATGTTGTCCAAGCCGTTCACCTTCAAGCGGGTAGAAGGCTTGCGACCGGTGATCCAGCAGATCACCGACGAGCACATCGACGCTATCCTGGCCGGACCCAAGCCGGCCGACGTGGTCACTGCGCTGGCGCTGCCGGTGCCGTCCCTGGTGATCAGCCAGCTATTGGGCGTTCCGTACGAGGACGCCGAAATGTTCCAGCACCACGCCAACGTCGGGCTCGCGCGGTATGCGACTGGCGAGGACACCGTCAAAGGTGCGATAAACCTGAACAAGTACCTTGCTCAGCTGGTTGAGGCCAAGATGGAAAACCCGGCCGAAGACGCGGTGTCGGATCTGGCCGAGCGGGTCAAGGCCGGTGAGCTCAGCGTCAAGGAAGCTGCGCAGCTGGGTACCGGTCTGCTCATCGCCGGGCACGAAACCACCGCGAACATGATCGGCCTCGGCGTGCTGGCATTGCTGCAGTACCCCGAGCAGGCGGCTGTACTCCGTGACACCGACGACCCGAAAGTCGTCGCGAACGCGGTGGAGGAACTGCTGCGCTATCTGTCCATCATCCAAAACGGCCAGCGCCGCGTCGCCGCCGAGGACATCGAGATCGCCGGTGAGGTCATCCGCGCCGGTGAAGGAATCATCATCGATCTGGCGCCGGCGAACTGGGATGCCAAGGAATTTGCCGAGCCCGACCGGCTATACCTGCATCGCTCGGGTGCCGGTCAGCACGTCGCGTTCGGCTACGGCAGGCACCAATGCGTCGGCCAGCAGCTGGCCCGTGCCGAGCTGCAGATCGTCTTTCACACGCTGGTTCGGCGCATTCCCACGCTGGAACTGGCCGTGCCGATCGAGGACATTCCGTTCAAGCACGACCGGCTGGCGTACGGCGTCTATGAACTGCCGGTGACCTGGTGAATCGTTTTAAGAAGCGATCCGAGATGACTACCCTCGAACAAGTGTGGATCCGATTGGAGTGTCAATGATGTCGACTCAAACAAGCCCCGTCTCGCTGTACCCGCCCGGAGGGTTTGGCGCACCCAAGGATCGACACGGCCACGCCGCTGACGTCAGCGTCGGCCTACCCGAAGGAACCGTGGTTTTCTCTGCGGACAACCATATTTCGCTGGCAGACGATATCTTCTATCAGCGTTTCCCGGAGGCCCTCAAAGACAAGGCGCCGCGGATCTGGTACGAGGACGGCGCCTACCAAGTCGGGCGCAAAGGACAGTCGTTCTTGCCAGGCGATTTCAGCGCGGTGCTGATGCAGTACGACGACCTTCCCGGTGCCGCAAGCACCAACATCGAGGCCCGCATCCAAGAGCTGCGCGAAGACGGCGTCGATAAGGAACTGGCATTTCCCAACGCCATCCTGGCGCTGTTCCACTACCCGGACAAGGAACTTCGCGAGCTCGCGTTCCGCATCTACAACGAGTACATCGCCGAGCTGCAGGAGCGTTCCAACGGCCACTTCTACGGTGCGGGTCTGATCAACTGGTGGGATCCGGAAGGCACCAAACGGACACTGGCTGAACTGAAGTCGCTTGGCCTCAAGACATTTCTGTTGCCACTGAATCCTGGCAAGGACGACGAGGGCAATCCGATCGACTACGGCAGCACCGGCATGAAGCCGGTGTGGGACGAGATCGAAGCCGCCGGACTTCCGGTGGCCCACCACATCGGCGAGACGCCGCCGAAAAGCCCGTGTCAGTTCAACAGCGTGGTGGTCGGCATGATGATCAATATCGACGGATTCCGCGAACAGTTCGCCAAGTACATCTTCTCCGGAATTCTCGACGATCACCCGGGGCTGCGGATCGGCTGGTTCGAGGGCGGCATCGCCTGGGTGCCTTGGGCTTTGCAGGACGCCGAGCATCTGGTGGCGTCGTACCAGCACATGTTCAATCGGCCCCTCGAGCATGACGTGCGCTACTACTGGGACAACCATATGAGCGCATCGTTCATGGTGGACCCGCTGGGGCTGCAGTTGATCGACAAGATCGGCATCGACAAGGTGATGTGGTCCTCCGACTATCCGCACAACGAGAGCACGTTCGGCTATTCGGAGAAGTCGTTGGCCGCGGTTGTCGACGCGGTCGGTGCCGAGGCCGCAGTACGAGTTGTGAGCGGCAACATCACCGAATTCCTGGGTGTCTAAGGCCGCTTGATGGCATCGATCACTTCGTTTCTGGCCGCACCGAAGTCTGCGCTCGACATCCCTGACACACCGGATCTCGATCGGATGCGACGCGAGACCGGCGCGCGGCTGCGGTCGGCGATGGCCGATCGCGGCGTCGACGCGTTGCTCCTCCTCGGAAACAACAGCGTCGTTTATGCCACCGGGGTGAGCTGGCCGCTGGGTGACGCCGGGCTGTCTCATGTCGAGCGCCCGGTCGCAGTGGTGCTCGCCGACGACCCGCACCCGCATCTGTTTCTGCCGTTCCGTGAAGGCGCCGCCTCGGAATCGGGCTTGCCCGCCGACCACCTGCACGGCCCGGTGTATCTGGAGTTCGACGAGGGAGTGGAGATCTTCGCCCGGGCCCTCGAGGATTTGGTCCCGGCCGAGGCGGTCCTGGCAGTTGACGAACTCACCGGGGCGATGCGACGCGCGCAGCCGCGGCTGTTCCGGTCCGGACGGCCCGCCGACGCCGCGCAGGTCGTCGGCGCCGCGAAGCTCATCAAGACTCCCGACGAGCTGGCCTGTATGCGCACCGCCTGCCGGATCACCGACCAAGCCATGGTCGACGTGCAGGCAGCGCTGGCACCTGGCATTCGTCAGATCGACCTGTCGGCCGGTTTCATGCGGCGCGCATTCGAGCTGGGCGCGATGGCCAGCATGCTCGAACCGATCTGGCAGGTGATGCCGAAATCCAAGGCAGATGGCGTCTGGACCACCCACGGCGACTTGGCGCTGCCGTTGTTGACGACCGAGCGCGAGCTGGTCGCCGGCGACGTGCTGTGGACCGATGTCAGCATCACCTACGCGGGCTACTGCTCGGATTTCGGCCGCACCTGGGTGGTCGGTGCGGAGCCGACGCCGCGCCAGCAGGCGCAATTCGCCAAGTGGCGGGAAATCATGGACGCGGTGCTCGACGTGACGCGCGCCGGCGCCACCGCCGCGGAGTTGGGCCGAACGGCCACCAAAGCCAATGGTGGTAGCCGACCGTGGCTGCCGCACTTCTATCTGGGTCACGGCATCGGGGTCAACGCCGCCGAAACACCCATGATCGGAACCGATCTCGGTGACGAGTTCGACGAGAACTTCGTTCTTGAGCCCGGAATGGTGCTGGTCCTGGAGCCGGTGGTCTGGGAAGACGGCACCGGGGGTTATCGCAGCGAAGAGATTGTCGTCATCACCGAGGAAGGCTGGATTCCGTTGACCGACTACCCCTATCACCCGTATGGCTACTGAGGTTCTTCCTGACGACCGCGCGCTGCGCACCGGTCGTCGGGAGCGCGCGCTGGCCCAGATGGAAAGCCACGACCTGGACGTACTGGTGCTGGGACGGCAGGCCAACGTGCGTTACGTCACCGGTGCGCCCCAGCTGTGGGTAGCAGGCACCCGCCCCTTCGGACCCGCCTGTGTGCTGGTCCGGGAGACCGGGGCGATTCATCTGCTCAGCACCTGGGACGAGGGCGTCCCCGACGACATCCCGCACGAGAACCTGTACGGCATCGCCTGGAATCCGATGAACACGATCTCGGTGCTCAAGGGTATCGACGGTGCGGCGACCGCGAAACGCGTTGGCACCGATGCGCTTTCACCTGGCTTCGCTCAGCTGCTGCCGATGGCCTTCCCGAATGCCGAGCTGGTCGACGGCGAGCTCGCCATGCGCGCCGCCCGACGGATCAAGACCCCCGAAGAGGTGACCGCGCTTCGCGAGGCCATCCGGATGGCCGAGGTCGGCTTGGCCGCGGCGGTCGCCGAGCTGCGACCGGGAATCAGCGAGAAGACGCTGGCCGGCGTGCTGCTGGAGGCCATGGCGGCCGGCGGGGTGAGCACCCCGTCGACCCAGGACGCGGCATGGGTGACCTCGCGCGATCACCCGTGGCGTCGGGCCACTGACGACGGGCGGGTCCAATCCGGCGATTTGGTGGCGTTTTCCGCCGGCGTGCTGGACGCCGGCTACACCGGCGAAGTAGGACGCACCTGGCCGGTCGGCGAACCCGACGGTGCCGCCGATCTGTATCGGCGGTGGGACGCGTTGTGGCACAGGCTGTATGACGCGTGCCGACCGGGTGCGCCCGCGATTGACCTGCTGGCTGCCTATCAAACTGCGGGAGAGCAGTTGCCGCCGATGCCGATTGCGCGGGGCCTCGGCCTGGGATTCGACCCGCCGGTGGTTTCGCAGCACCTGCCGGCGACCGCTGCCGAGGAGCGCCTGGAGGCGGGGATGGTGCTCGCCGTTACCGGCTATGTCTGGCAACAAGGCGTCGGCGCGGTGTTCGGGCGGGAGGCGGTTTTGATCACGGCCGACGGCCCGGAAATCCTGACGTCGAGCCCGTCAGCCAACGTTGCCGTCGGCACCTGCCAATGGCAGAGAACGACCGGCCGTCGCCCGAGGAGATCATCCTCTACGCGAAGGACCCGAAGACCAAGATCGCGACGATCACGTTCAACCGTCCCGAGTTTCTCAACGCTCCCACCGCGGCGGCGCGGCTGCGGTACGCCGATCTGCTGCATGCCGCCAACGTCGACGACGACGTCAAAGTTGTGGTGATTCGCGGTGTCGGCGACGACTTCGGCAGCGGTGCAGACCTTCCCGAGGTGATGGAAGGCGCGGACTCGCCAGCGCTTCCGGCTCGCTGAATTGCGGCTGAATGAGGACGGTATTCGGTATCCGCCCAAGGGATCGTTTCGCCACGGTGCAACGATCGGCGCATGGTATGCGAATGCGCAGGCCGGTAACCGCTCCCTGCAGGAGTTCAAAAAGATCAGCATCGTTGAGGCCAAGGGGTACTGCTACGGCTGGCATTTTTATCAGGCCGGCGACGCCGATCTGGTGATCGCCAGTGACGACGCGCTCTTCGGTCATCCTTCCTTCCGCTATTACGGCTGGGGACCGCGGATGTGGACCTGGGTGCAGACCATGGGGCTGCGTAAGTTCCAGGAAATGGTCTTCACCGGTAGGCCATTCACCGCAGACGAGATGTTTCAGTGCAACTTCTTGAACAAGGTCGTGCCCCGAGATCAGCTGGAGGCCGAAGTCGACAAGTTCGCGCTGGCGTGTGCCCGCAATCGACCGATCGACAC
Organism: uncultured Actinomycetota bacterium; assembly: GCA_963743145.1. Lineage (GTDB taxonomy): Bacteria > Actinomycetota > Actinomycetes > Mycobacteriales > Mycobacteriaceae > Mycobacterium. The sequence goes on from CAVUOR010000004.1 coordinate 306,748, forward strand.
CGTCTTCATGCAGAAGGCCTTCTTCGAAATGGTGAAGCAGTATCAAGGGGAATACCTGGGTAGCCTGCTGAGCGCGTTCTTCGAGTCGATGGGCAGCGCCGTTACGACCCGATGGTGATGACCTGATGCTCAGCGACGCCATCGACAGCGGGCTCGCCGACACAGTGAAGGACAACGATGCCAAGTTTCCGCCTGACTTCCGGTTGAGTAAGTCCGGCCGCGACGAAGGACGGCTAGGCCGTGGCGCCAGAAAATGGCCCACTGCACGGCTACACCGTCGTCGAACTCTCCACCGGCATCGCCGGCGCGTACTGCGCCAAACTGTTGGCCGATGGCGGCGCACGGATCGTCAAGGTCGAGGCGCCACAAGGTGATCCGCTGCGCAGCTGGTCGGCCTCGGGGCCCGCATCGAGCCCGGCAGCGACGGGGCCCTGTTCGGCTTCCTGGCGGGTTCCAAGCACAGCGTCGTCGCCGATCCGGGTGTCGACGGCGACATCGCATTCGTGAACGATCTGCTGGCCTCCGCGGACGCGGTGGTGTGGTCGCGTGGTTCGACGGTGGCGGAGTGCGATGCATTCACGCCCGCCGCGCTGCGTCGCTCTCACCCGCACCTGACCGTCACGTCCATCACGCCGTTCGGGTTGGAAGGCCCGTGGCGTGACCGTCCGGCGACCGAGTTCACGTTGCAGGCATGGTCGGGCGGAATCGTCGGGCTTGGTCGCGGATCTCCCGACCGCGCACCGGCGTTCGTCGGTGGGCAGGTCGGTGAATACCTCGCCGGCGCTTATGCCAGCGCGGCGACACTGGCCTCACGGCTACGCGGCGCGAGCGAGCTTCTTGATTTGTCCATGCTCGAAGCGCAGATATTGGGGCTCACCTATTTTCCGGTCACCTATTTCCAGATGCTCGGACGGCCGTGGCGAGATGCCCGCAAGGTCACCGTGCCGGGAATCGCCCGGGCCAAGGACGGGCTGGTGGACGTGGGATGCGGAACCGCGCAGCAGTGGTTCGACCTGTGCGCAATGATCGGCCACCAGGACTGGATCGACGAGGACTTACCGCTAACGATCACCGAGCAGGCCAACGAAAAGTCCGACGAGATTTATGCATGGTTTGCCGACCAGACCGTCGACGAGATTCGCGACATCGCCACCGCCTTCCGGATTCCCAACGCCCCGGTCGCCAACGGCGCCAACATCGCCGAGTTGGATCACTTCCAGCAACGACGCTCGTTCGTCGCTAACCCCCGCGACGGGTTCCGTCAGCCGCAGCATCCCTATCGGATGCGGCCCGCTCAACTTCGCCCGCCGCAGCCGGCTCCGCGGCTCGGTGAACACACCGCGCAGTACCGGCGGGCCCGCTCGCCGCTGCAGAAGTCACAGTCGCCAACCGGCGCCGCGGATCGGCTGCCGTTCAAAGGGCTACGTGTGCTGGACATGACGACCTTCTGGGCCGGTCCGAGCTGCACGCATTTTCTCGCCATGCTCGGCGCCGAGGTCATCCACGTCGAGTCGACTCGCAAACCGGACGGAACCCGGTTGATCGCCGGAATACCGGTGACCGAAGAGCAATGGTGGGAAAGATCGCCGATCTTTTCAGCCCTGAACACCAACAAGAAGGGATTGACGCTCGACCTGCAGACCTCCGCGGGGCGAGACTTGTTGCGCCGCTTCATCACAACTTGCGATGTCATTGTGGAGAACTTCACGCCACGGGTCTTAGACCAGATCGGTCTGGACTTTCAGGCCGTCCAGGCGGTACGGTCCGACGCGATTCTGCTGCGAATGCCCGGCTTTGGACTCGACGGGCCATGGCGCGACAACCCGGCCTTCGCCTACGTGATCGAGGCGGCCTCCGGGGTGAGCTGGCTGACCGGCTATCCGGATTGCAACCCGTACGAGCCGTACTCGATTGGCGACCCGAATGCCGGCGTGCATGCGGTCAACGCGCTGCTGCTCGCGCTGGAACATCGGCGCCAGACCGGACAAGGAGTATTGATCGAAGCCGCGATGATCGACGCCGCACTCAACATCGCCGCCGAGCAGGTCATCGAGTACTCCGCATACGGTGCGTTGCTGCAACGGTCGGGCAACCGCGGACCGACGGCGGCGCCGCAGAATCTCTACCACACAGCTGATATCGATGAGTTCGGTCGCCTCGACAGCTGGGTTGCCGTCGCCGTCGCAAACGATGAGCAATGGGCGGGACTGTGCGAGGCAATGGGCCGCCCGCAATGGGCGATGGATTCTGGGTTTTCCGATGCGGCCAGCCGCCGAAACCGACACGATCTGATCGACGAGCATCTCAGCGCGTGGTGCAGTCGGCGCAGCGCCGAGGAGATCGTCGCCTCTCTGTGGGATGCCGGTGTCCCGGTCGCCAAAGTCATGCAGCCTCATCGCCAGACCGAGATTCCGCAGCTGGGTTTTCGCGGCTTCTTCGAAGACGTCGGCCACCCGGTGAACGATCGTGTCGCCCACAGCACGATGCCGGTCCGGTTTTCCGCTGGACCCGATCGATTCCATCTGCAGCCCGCACCCCTGCTGGGCGAGCACAACCATGAACTGCTCGCCGAAATCGGGCTGAGTGCAGCCGAAATCGCGGAATTGGAAGCCGAGGGTGTCATCGGGCGAGCGCCAGGGGCGGCGAGACGGGCCGCGACCCGATGACGATCAGCCCGTCCGACATCCTGCTCAACGACCGTGTCGCGGTAGTGACCGGCGGCGGGGCGGGCATCGGTCGCGGCATCGCGGCCGGGATGGCCGCTTTCGGAGCCTCGGTGGCAATCTGGGAGCGCGACGCCGACAGCTGCGCTGCGGCAGCCGAAGCCGTTGGCGCACTGGGCATTGTCACCGACGTACGGGACAGTGGCCAGGTCACTGCGGCGCTGCGGCAGACCGCTGCGGAACTGGGGCAGGTGACGATCCTGGTGAATAATGCCGGTGGAGTGTTCTTCTCGCCCCTGCTCGACACCAGCGAAAACGGCTGGGACGCGCTGTATAAGGCGAACCTGCGCCACGTGCTGTTGTGCACCCAACTGGTCGCGCGGAGCATGGTGGCCGACGGCTCGTCGGGGAGCATCATCAACCTAACGTCGATCGAAGGTGTACGTGCGGCACCCGGTTACGCGGCGTACGCGGCAGCCAAGGCCGGCGTGATCAACTACACCAAAACCGCCGCGTTCGAACTGGCGCCGCATGGGATCCGGGTCAACGCGATAGCACCCGACCTCACCATGACGGAGGGGCTGAGGCAACTCAGCCCCGAGGGCTTGGGACCCGACATCGGGCACGCCATTCCATTGGGCCGGGCTGGCGATGTCGACGAGATCGCAGGTACCGCAGTATTTCTGGCCTCCGACATGGCGAGCTATATTACCGGGCAGACCATTCATGTCGACGGTGGAACAGACGCGGCCGGCGGCTGGAATCACCATCCCGACACGGGCGAGTACAAGCTCGGGCCCAGCTAGCTAGTGACGCTGGCCTTTTCAGTGGGTCCAGCCGGCGGCGGCCTGGTCGTCGAAGGTGCGGTCGATGCGCTCAAACCTGCGGCGGACTGACGCGCGGGCGGCCTCGTGCGGCAGGATGTACAACCGGTTGGCCAGAATTGCATCGGCGGTGAGACGGGCTACCTCGTCGACGCTCAGGACGTCGGCGTGCGCGGCCGACTCGGGCCCGGCCGTGACGACAGGCGCGGCCGATCAGCCCGTAATCGGCGCCGCGGATCCGTTCGGAGTTAGAGACGAGCTTGGTTTCGACGACCATCGGGCACAGCACCGAGACGCCGATACCGTTGTCCTTGACCTCACGGGCGAGCGTTTCCGCCAGCCCGACTACGCCATATTTGGCAACGGTGTACGTCCCGAGGCCGACGTTAGGCGCCAGGCCGGCAAAGGATGCGGTAAAGGCGATGTGGCCGCCCGTACCCTGCTCGAGCAGCCTCGGCAAGAACGCCTCGACGGCATGAATGGAGCCCCACAAGTCGATATCGATCACCCAGTGCCAGTCGTCGTGCGTCATCTGCGCGATCGGACCCGCGACCACAATGCCGGCGTTGCTGAAGACGATGTCAACACGGCCGAGAAGGCTGAAAGCCTCATCTGCCAGGTGGGCCATTTCCTCGAGCTGCCGGACGTCGCAGAGCACGGCGTGCGCCTCAAAGCCCTCGGCATGCAACCGCGCCACAGACTGTTCCAGTGCGGACTTTTCGACGTCGGCGAGCACCACACGTGCTCCCCGGCGGGCAAATTCGGCGGCGGTGGCGTAGCCGATGCCATTCGCGCCGCCGGTGATGACCGCGCCCCGCCCGTTGAAATCGTCCATGTAGCGCCACGCTAACCGATGCGTCCCGCGCGGCACCCAACGACCCCCGGCAGTCAGGTGGTGATCGAATCCAGCGCGGCCCGGGTGTCCAGGTCAACGAACGCCGCGGAATACCGCTGCGCCAACGCCAGGCAAATCTCGGGGCGTTGCCAGGCGTCACCGCCACTGAGTGTGGCGATCCAAATCGCCAACCCATGTGCCACCGATGCGCGGTAACGTAGCCAGATTTCCTCAGAGCTCGGCATTTCGTCGGCCGGCAGCGTCAACGCACTGCGATATTCGTTGACCAGGTCGCGCTCGTTACGACGACAATCCGCTATGGTCAGTGCGCCCTGCAGAAAGTACCCCAGGTCGAGTGAAAAGTTGCCGCGGCGTACCATCTGCCAGTCGAGGAAACCGACCGTGTCGTCAGGCAGCACATAGGTATTGCCGATATGCGGGTCGCCGTGCAGCAGCGTCTGCGGTGCCTCGGTCAAGGTGCGAATGTAGCGGGTCCAGATATCGCCGAACAGCTCCTTGGCTGTCATCGAAGGGATCTCGGCGGGAACGGAATCCCCCAGCCGCTGGTATGCGATGTCCAGCGGAGCCAGTTCCATGCCTCGGAACGGTACGAAAGGTTCGAGCCAACCGAGTGCCGGATGACTACGAGTTCGGTGGTCCCAGTACGCGCTGTGCAGTTTCGCCAAGCCGCGAACCCCGCTAGCCGCCTGATCGACCGTCAACGGGCGCGTCGAATCTCGCGGATCGGCACCTCGTGCGACCACATCCTCCATGATCATCAGGAAATCGGATGCCCCCTCATCGAGTATCGCGGTGTAGACCCTCGGATGGTCGAGCGGCAGAACGACTCCCGAGTTAAATAGTCGAGGTTCGTGAAACAGACCACTTGTGAGAGCGACCATCGCCGCGTGCTCCGGATCCGCGGCCTTGGCGAACACAGTCGCGGGTCCGGTGCCGGCCGAGTACGTCAATTCAAGCCGGGCGCGCCGGTTGGTGCCGTCATCACGCAGCACCACCGCCACATCGCTGACCACTGCATCGGGATAATCACCCCCTATCGCGTCGGTCATCCACGCAGGTGTTATCTCCTCCCAGCCGTTGGGAATCGATAACTCGGCGACCGTCACCGCGATCGGCTACTTCAGGCAGCTCCCCGCGTCGATGGGAAGAGTGACACCGGTGACATAGCGCGCCTCGTCGGAAGCGAGGAAAAGCACGGCGTTGGCAATGTCTTCGGGCTCCACCCAACCGATCGGCAGAGTGTGCATCATTTGGGCGATCGCCTTGAGGTCGTCTGGGCCGGGGTTCTCCAGATCGGGGCGGAACAGCTTCATGGTCGGCTCGTTCATGAACAACGGTGTGTTCACGTTGGTCGGATGCACCGAGTTGACCCGAATCATGTGCTGGCCCAACTCAACGGCGAAGGTGCGCATCAACCCGACCACGCCGTGCTTAGCAGCCACATAGTGACCGGTGTGCGGGTACGCTTTCAGCCCGCCCACCGAACTGGTCAGAATGATCGAACCGCCGCGCCCGCCCGCCAAGAGATGCGGCACACCGGCTTTGACCGTCTTCCACACGCCGCCCAGGTTCACGTCGATCATGTCGGTCCAGTCTTCTTCACTGGTCTTGTCCAGCGTGTGTCCACCGTTACCGATGCCGGCGTTCGCGACGATGATGTCCAGCCGCCCCAGCTGCTCCACACCCGCGTCGACCGCGGCTTTCAATGCGGCGTAATCGCGCACGTCGACTTCGGCGGTATAGATACGGCGGTTGTGTCCCTTGACGAGATCGGCGGTCTCGGCCAGGTCCTCGGGCGTGGCGAGCGGAACCAGGACTGACTCGATTTGCTTACAGATGTCGACCGCAATGATGTCGGCACCCTCCTGCGCCAACCGCACCGCATGTGCGCGCCCTTGACCACGGGCCGCGCCAGTGATGAACGCGACCTTGCCTTCGACTCGACCCGTCATCGTTACCTCATTTCCTCAATAGTGTTGGATTTAACGGAGAACGGCCGGCATTGCGTCCCAGCCACGTACGGTTGACGTCGGCGACAAAGTTGCGCCGCTGAGGTCGACCTCCCACTCCGGGAAGCGATTCAAGATCTCCTCGAGAGCGATTCGCCCCTCCAAGCGGGCCAGCGCCGAGCCAAGGCAGTAGTGCGTGCCGACACTAAAGGAGAGGTGTTGGCGCGGTTCGCGATGAACGTCGAAAACATCGCCGTCTGGGGGGAATTGACGATGATCGCGATTGGCTGCTCCGATGAGCATCATCATGGCACTGCCCTCCGGCACCGCCTGGCCGTAGTACGTGACGTCGCGAGTTACGTAGCGTGCCACGTGCGGCGCCGGCGGTTCGAAGCGCAACAGTTCCTCGATGGCCTGGGGGATAAGCGCGGGGTTCTCCGCCAGCTCGCGCCGCTGGTCGGGATGCTCAGCCAGCACCTTGCCGGCCCAGCCGATCAGCCGGGTGGTGGTCTCATTGCCGGCGCCGGAGACCACGCTGATATAGGTGAGCAGCTCCTCGCGGGTTAACCGCCGCGTTATCCCCTTCTCATCGGTGAACTCGACGTTCAGCAGATCGGTCATGATGTCGTCGGAGGGGTGCTCGGCGCGCCAGTCGATGAAGTCGGCAAAGAACTGACCGCTGTTCATGCCGTCGACCGAGGCGTTCATCGGCTTACCGGCCTCGGTGCGCATCTGTGCGTTCGTCAAATCACGCGCGGCTTCTTGGTACTCCTCGGGAACCCCCAGCAGCATGCCGATCACCCGCATCGGCATCTGGGCACCGAGGTCGGTGACGAAGTCGAAACGGTCGGCACCAATCAGCGGATCCAAACTGCGCGCACAGAATTCGCGGATCTTGGGTTCCAGATCATTGATCTTGCGCGGCGTGAACATTCGAGCCAGCAATTTGCGGTGCACATCGTGGATCGGCGGGTCCTCGAAGATGATCACACCGGGCGGTATGTCGACGTTGGCCTTGATCAGCTCGATGATTGCGCCGCGAGCTGAGCTAAAGGTTTCGTGATCGACGATCGCCCGATCGACGTCGGCGAAGCGGCTCAATGCATAGAAGTCGTGTTGCTCGTTGTAGTACAGCGGTGCTTCTTCGCGCAGCGCCTCGAACGCCAGGTAGGGATCGGCATTGATCTGCACGTCGTAGGGGTCGTAATAGACGCCGTCCGGAGCAGTGACTGTCACAGAGCTTCGCCTCTCGCGGCCTTCCCGAGGCAGCCGCATAGTTGGTAGCACTAAGGATCTGCGGCAACTCTGTCATCAGGCATCTGTGGTGTCAACGTCGGATCCGTTTTCGCTACTTATAATTCTTCATTTGAAAGAATTACATTCTCATAATCGGGCACTGTGTGCGCTATGCGGACACTCGCCAGGGTGATGTGAGGGTTCGACTCCGTCGATCAGCGCGCAGAGCACACGATTTGCGTAAGTTAGATTCTCATCGCGCGAAAATCTGGTTCTCGCGCTACTAGCGGACGAATCCGCGCGAGCAGAAGTCCCAGACTTCCTCGGCGCTGATCGGATGCACGGTCGCATCGTCCGAACCGCCGCTGGACTGCGCGATGAACATGACCGTTTGCATGGTCATCGCGGCTATCCGCCTTGGATTGATACCGTCGCGCAGCTCTCCGGCGGCGCTTGCCGCTTCCATCAATTCGGTGAGCAAAGCAAGAAGTGGAGCATGAGCGACCTTGACCTCGGCCGGATGCGAGACCAGCAACCGCGGTGCAAAGTCGGTGAAGAGCGGCCTCTTGGCAGTCGGGTCGGGTCGCGAGGCTTCGAACAGCAGCTCGACGGCGATCTTCAACCGGTCGATGGGATCGGAGTGGTTCGCCGTTGCAGCGCGGATTTGGTCGGCCGAGCGACTCAGCGCATCTTCGAACAGCGCAAGTAGCAGTTCGTGCTTGCCGTCGAACTGCAGGTAGAAGCTCCGCAACGACTGCCGCGAGCGATCGACCACCTCCTGCACGGTGAAATCCGTGCTGCCCTTTTCAATGATGATGGCCTGGGCAGCGTCGAGGAAGCGCTGAACGCGCTGCGCCGCTCGCAGTTTGGCGGTCTTGATCGACCGCTCGACAGCCCGCTGCTTCCAGGCCGGCTCCTCGCTTGGGCTGGTCACGGGCGGCTCAGATGACTGCCGCGAGGGGAGAACATGATTGGACTGTACCGGAGAACGCCGTGTCATTGTTGGGCAAGACCCCCTCACGGGACGACGTGTCTGAGATTGTAACTTTCTCGTCACGAGAATACTATTCTCTTGGTGCTCTCCATGGAAGCCGAACGCAAATAGCAGCCCGCTGATCGGCACTGTTGGAGGGGTCGGAGGAAAACATGCACCTGGCCTTCGATGCCGACGTCGAAGCATTCCGCGCCGACTTCGTGGCCTTTCTCGACGAGCATTTGCCCAGCGAAGCCCACACGCTTGAACGATCTCGCTCCTCATCCGACATCCCGGCATGGGCACGTCGATGGCAGCGCTTGCTGTTTGATCACGGCTGGTTGCTGCCGGGCAACCCGCCCGAGTTCGGCGGCCGCAATGCCACGGTGTTGCAGCAATACGTGCACGCCGACGAGCTGGCGCGACGACGCATCCATCACAGCTTCAATCCGCAGGGCGTGGGCATCGTCGCGGCATCACTGTTGACGTTCGGTACCGATGAGCAAAAGCAGCGGTGGGCGGTGCCGATACTGCGGGCGGAGATGACGGCGTCTTTAGGCATGAGCGAATCCGGAGCGGGCTCTGACCTGGCGTCGCTGCGCACCCGGGCGGCGCTGGACGGCGACCACTTCGTCGTCAACGGTCAGAAGGTATGGACGTCCGGCGCTCACGACGCCGACGTGTTGTTGACGTTCGTACGCACCGACCCGGAGGCCCCGAAGCATAGCGGCATCAGTGTGTTGCTGATCCCGACCGATACGCCAGGTGTGACGCGTCGCCCTTTCCCATCGATGTCCGACCACGAGGACCTGGATTTCAACGAAGTGTTCTTCACCGACGCGCAGGTGCCGGTCGAGAACTTGGTCGGTCCGCTCAACGAGGGCTGGCGGGTGGCGAACGGCTCCCTGGGCCACGAACGCACCATGCTCTGGGTCGGATACGCCGACCGGCTGCGGGAGTTGCTCGCGGACTTCTATCCATCGGGAGTGCTACAGCAAGACCACTATGCCTCTCTGGTCATGGATTTCGAGGCGCTACGTCTGCTTGGGTCCGCGGCAATGGCACGGGCTCACCGCGGTGACGAAGACGTCCCGAGTCTGTCGGTGCTGAAGCTGTTGGGTTCGGAGGCTGTGCAGTCAGCGTCCGAGCACGCATTGAGTGCCGCGGGCGCCGACGGGCTCGTCCACCCGGCCCTCACCGGCCGGTTTGCGCCGTTGAACCTCGACAGCCACTACGGCAGTTGGTTCGACCGCTATTGCCGCAGTTTCGCGGCCACGATCGCCGGCGGCACCTCGGAAATCCAGCGCAACATCATCGCCCAGCGAGTGCTCGGGCTACCCCGAAAATAGCCGCCTGCCAAAGTCACTGAAAGGCGAACCGCTCAGAGTTGCGCCAGCCGCGGCGCAAAGCCTTTCTCCCGCAGCACGGCTCCGGCCTCACGAGTGAGTTCTCGTGCACTGCCGAGTAATCCGTCCAAGAATAAGGCGCGCTTGACGTGATGGTGCAGCGCATGCTCTGCGGTGAAACCGATGCCACCGAGCACTTGCTGGCAGTGCCGGGCCGCGATCAATGCTGCCTGGCCGGCCGCCGCCTTGGCCAACAGCGCGGCGAGGTCGCTCGGCTCTCCAGCTGTGAGCTGCAGTGTCGCCTCGGCGCCTTCCAGCGCAACGAGCGTCTCGGCCAGTCGATGCCGGATCGCCTGGAAGCCAGCGACCGGCCGTCCGAATTGAACACGGTCCAAAGCGTGCTGGCGGGCCAGCGACAACATCGCCCGGCCGGTGCCGACCAGCCACCATCCGAGCGCAACCCGGCCGGCGATAAGCGGCACCGGGTCATGCTGTGGCGCGGGCTGTATCGGAAGCTCGTCGATCGCAGCACCGGCTTCGTCGGTGCGCTGCCAGACCACCGATTTCCCGCCCGCGTATGGCAACGGCACCACTCCACCGGGTTCACGTCCGGCGTCATGCAGCACGACGTCGTTGAGCACCGGCGCATGAGCGCCGGTTTCGCCTAGCAAGCGGAACACCAAGGGGATTGCGGTATCGGGCATTTCGTCGAGCATGTCCAGCCAGCCCAGCCCGGTCAGCGCTTTGTCCAGCTGGCGACCCGTTGCGCCGGCCATCGTCTTGCGTAACGCGTCCTCCAGCATGCTCAACGACTCGGTGTCCACACTCACTCCTTGCCCAGATCCAGCAGCCGCCGCGCGATGATGTTCCGCTGAATCTCCGCCGTGCCGCCGTAGATCGTCGCGGCGCGTGAGTATAAGTACTCAGTGCGCCAATCGGTTTCGTCGAGTTCGATGACGCCGGGAAGCAGATCGTGGGCGGTGTTGTACAGCTGTTGCTCGGCGGTGGCCAGCAGCACTTTATCGATGGAGGTCTCCGGGCCCAGCCGCTGCCCGTCGTCGAGCCGATGCAGCGTGCCGCGCGAACGGCAACGCACCGTGTGCAGCGCCAGAAACGCCGACCCCAGGTGCAAGTCGTCGGGTTCTGCCCCGCTTTCTTTCGTATCGGCGATCAGCCGATCGAATCGTGAGTACAGGTAGGCGATCCGCTGCCAGAAGCACGTCGAACGCTCGTAAGGCAGCAGATCCATCGCCAGCCGCCAGCCGTCGCCCGGCTCGCCGAGCATCCGGTTGGCCGGGATCACGACATTGTCGTAGTACACCTCGCAGAACTCGTCGACACCGTGCATCGTGCGCAGCGGCCGAATAGTAATTCCCGGTGTGTCCATGTCGACGAAAAACGCGGTGATGCCGTCGTATCCCGGTGCAGTGCGTGTCAACAACACGCACCTGGTGGCGAACTGCGCGTAACTGGTCCAGACCTTTTGTCCATTGACGACCCAGGCTTCATCGCCCTCGCCCTTCGGCGAAGCGCGGGTGGTCAGCGACGCCAGATCGCTACCCGAGCCGGGCTCGGAAAACCCCTGACACCAGCTCTCTTCACCGCTGAGAAGCCGCGGCACCATTTCTGCGGCGAGCTCGGCTGACGCGTAGTCGATCAGTGTGGGCGCGAGCACCTCGGCCATCGAATAGGGGCCGGGTTCGGCGAGACCGCGACCGACGATCTCTTCGCCGACAATGGCGCGGAGTATGTCCGAGCCGCCCAAGCCGCCGACTCTCTCCGGCCAGCCATACCGCATCCAATCGGCGTCATACAGCGCACGGTGTACCCGGGCAAGCTGGTTCATGTCGCCTTCGAGCGAACGACCCGGAGCGGGTTTCAGGTCGTTGTCGTCCAGCCAGGCGCGCAAGTCGGCCCGGAACTGCGCGACCTTCAAGAAGGACTGCCTGATGGTCGCCCAATGGCGTGCGGGCGCCCCGAGTCGTGCACGCCGCTGCGCCGAATAAACGTCATGGCGCGGGTTTTCAGCCGCCAGCCGTCGGCTGTCCGCACGTAGGTGTCGTTGTAATAGCCGATTCGCATGTCATGGGTGGCGTGGTCGATGAAGCACAGCGGTTGTGTCCCGGTCGCGGTGTCACCGGCCAGCTCGATCGCCGGTGTCGCGGTCATGAACAGGCCCTTTGGCGCAGCGTCCACCAGGACCGGAAACCGGTCCAGCGAATAGGTTTCGCCGAAAGCGCTATAGGTACCGTCCGGTGTGAAGACCTTCACCAGCCCGTCGATGTCTTCCTGCGTGATGGTCACCGCATAGCGGGCCAACAACTGCTGAATCTCGACGAGGTCGTCAGTTCGTGTTGGCATAAATCTTGCCGCCTTTCATCACGAAGCTCACTTTCTGGGTAACACCGATGTCGGACAACGGGTCTCCGGGTACGGCGATGACGTCGGCCAACAAGCCCTCGGCGAGGCGACCGCGATCGGTGGCGTTGATCAGTTCGGCCGAGGTGACCGTGGCCGCCCGCAACACCGCCAACGGCGAAAGGCCCCAATCGACAAGGGTGACAAGCTCATCGGCATTTTTGCCGTGTGGGATCGCCGGCGCGTCGGTGCCCACCGCGATCTTCACACCGGCTTGATAAGCCGCCAGAATCGATGTCCGCGACTTCGGGAACATCTCGGCGGCCTTGGCCTGTAGTTCGGGCGGCGCATGCGAGACGTCCATCCCCTCGGCCAGGCGGCGAGTGGACACCAGAAATGTGCCGTGCTCGACCATCATCGCGATCGCTTCGTCGTCGATCAGGAACCCGTGCTCAATGCAGTCGATGCCGGCCGCCACCGCATGCTTGACGGCGTCGGCGCCGTGCGTGTGCGCAGCGACTCGCAGTCCGCGCCGATGCGCCTCGTCGACGATCGCGCGCAGCTCCTCATCCGAATAATGTTGGGCACCAGGCGGTCCGGTAAGCGACATCACGCCGCCCGAGCAGCAGACCTTGATCAGCTCGGCGCCATGCTTGATCTGATACCGCACGGCCTTGCGGATCTCGTCGACGCCATTGGCGATGCCTTCTTCGACCGTCAAGTCCAGCACATGCGGTGCGAAAGCGGCGAACATCGTGGGATCCAGGTGCCCGCCGGTCGGGGTAATTGCGTGTCCGGCCGGCACCACTCGGGGACCGTCGATCCAGCCTGCGTCGATGGCCTTGCCCAGCGCGACATCGAGTAGGTAGCCACCGGTCTTGACGAACAGGCCGAGGTTGCGCACCGTGGTGAACCCCGCGCGCAGCGTCCGGCGGGCATTGCCGACCGCACGCAGCATTCGGGTCGGTGGGTCGTCCTGCACCTGGGACAGCCCGGGTTTCTCCCCGCGCCCACCCATCAGGAGGTTGACCTCCATGTCCATCAGGCCGGGCAGCAGTACCTGCTCACCCAGATCGACAATCGCGCCCTCGGCATCGCCGCCGACGCCGGCGATCCGGTCTCCCTCGATCCGCAGGATGCCCGGCCGTACGATCTCGCCGGCGTCGACGTCGAGCAGCCCGGCGGCTCGAAGCGTCAGCTGCGATGAGCCGCTCGCGGGATGAGCGGACGACACCGTCAGATCACCGGTTCCCTGATCAGCTCCACCCAGGCGGCGCCGCTGTCCGGGACTCGCGGCTGCTTCCACGCCTCGATCGGAAACGACACCATGATCAGCGACTGCATCAGGTGCATGAGTGTCTGTGCATCCTCAGGCAGATCGTCCAGGGGGTACTGGTCGCAGTAGGCGATCACGTCGTTGAGGAGCGGGAACGCGGCGTCGTAGAAGGCCTGCATCTCGGCCATCGACGAGGCCAGGCGCTTGGCGTAGCGGTCGGGTTCGTCGGCCAGATCCCAATCCAGATATGGCTCCAGGGCAGCGAATTCGGCAGGGAGCTTAGTGGCTGTGGCCATTGTGGCTGTACTCCTTCACGTAGTCACCGGTCACTTTGTGCAGATGCCGAAGCAGGATTTCCTGATCGCACAGCAGGAAGTCTTTGACGACCTTGGTGCCGATCATGGTCTGGGTTGCCTCCAGGGTGTTGGCGTCCTGCAGCGCGTATTCCTTGAAAGTCACCGCCGCCAACTCATGGGCCAGCCGTTCCCGCGCATTTTTCGGCGGAACGAAATACAACGTGCACTCGAAGATGTGCTTGTCGACCGCGGTCGGCCAGTAGTGGTAGGTCAAGAACCAGCCGGGCTCCCAGATCAGCAGCATGAAATTCGGGAAGAAGTGCCATGAGTCGATGCCCCACTGCGGAATTCGCTTCGGGTTGACGCCCGGCGGCAGCTCGCCGAGGTTCTTGATGACCTCCGGCTTGTCCCACGGTCCGAACAGCCCGCTGCGCAATACCTGATCCATCGGCTTGACCATGGACATGTCTGCGGGCGGCGCCTGACCGCCCCAGGTGGAGATCATTCCGTGCGGGCTGGCCAGCTCGTAATACAGCGCCTCAAAGCCGTATTTGATGATTTTGGCGGCTTCTTCCTTGGTGTACTGCCCCTGGTGCAGCACCGGCGCGTGGTAGAACTCGGCGAACGCGTCGATGAACAGCTTCCAGTTGCTGCCGACCTCGGCCCGGTAGGAGTAGGTCTCGGTCATCTCGTGGAAGGGGTATCCCTCGATGCCCTTGGCCAGCGGTCCGAGGTAGTCGCTCAGCGGCTTGGCGTTGGCGTCCAAGTTGACGAAGATGAAGCCTTCCCACAGCTCGCACCGGACCGGCACCAGGCCGTACTGGCTCTTGTCGACATCGAAGAACTCATCCTCCTGCTGAATGAAGGCCAGATCGCCGTCGAGGCTGTAGCGCCAGGCGTGGTATTTGCAGGTGAATTGCCGACAGGTGCCTGAGGTCTCCTCATGTGGATAGTCGTTCCACACCAACTTGTTTCCGCGGTGGCGGCAGACGTTGTGGAACGCCTTAATCGACCCGTCCTTGGTCTTGACGATGATCACCGACATACCCGGTCCCGCTGACGGCAGCTCCTTGGTGAAGTAGCTGCCGGTTCGGGGCAGGCGCTCCACCCGACCGACGTTGAGCCAGGTGCGCTTGAAGATCGCGTCGCGCTCGGCTTCGAAGAATGCGGGATCGATCGAGTCGGTGTAGTCGACCGGCGCCGTACCCAGTTCCGGGTAGTGCTGTGTCCAGCTACCGGCGTCCGGCTTGGTGAAATGTGGCAAGGTACTACCTTTCTTTTTCGACCTCGACGCCGAGGGTGTTGATGCCCATCGCAAGGGCTGTGTAGCCGCCAATGGTGAAGATCAAGTCCATTCGTTGCTGCTCATCGAGCCGCTCGGACAGCGCTGCCCAGGTCTGGTCCGACAGGTTGCTCTTTTCGTCGAGTTCATCGACAGCGTTCACCAGCGCGCGATCGAATTCGTTGGTCGGGTCACCGGCCTGCACCGCCGCGATGTCGGCGTCGGAGAGTCCGGCCTTCTTGCCAAGCTTGACGTGGTGAATCCATTCGTAAGCACAGCCGCGGCGATGGGCGACCCGCAAGATGATCAACTCCCGCTCCCGCGCCGGCAACGATGAGCTCATCAGCAGGTATCCGTTGAACTTCAGAAAAGCGCGGCACAGGTCGGGGTGGCGTGCCAGGGTGGCCAGTAGGTTGCCCGCGTCGCTCGGGTTCCGGCGGTCTTCGGGAAGCAGGCTGGCAACCGACTGCCGGGCAGCGTCGTCCCACTCGTCCGCCGGCAGCGGGGACAGACGCATGACAGCCTCCTCGTGGGTGAGAATCATATTCTCATATTTGACCAATAGGTTTCCACGAACTCTCGGATAGGTCAATGTTTCGCAGCCCACCTGCGCAAATATCGCTCTCCACTGCGGGCCGGATCACCGGCCCGATCTTGCCCGCACCGTCGTAGGGGTAGCCTCAAGATGTTGATTCTCGCGATCTGAGAAGATAATTTTCATACCCGAGGGAACTCAATGGCACAGCGGTCGTCGATGGGCCGGCCATAAGGTCGCGACGATCACCGATTAGCCGCAGGCCGATGATCTGGTGGGCCGCGACTGGCCCCCGACGGAGAGGAACAGCTCAGTGAACAAAGACGACTTGATTTTGATCAGCGTCGACGACCACACCGTCGAGCCACCGGACATGTTCAACAACCACCTATCGAAGAAGTATGTCGACGATGCGCCCCGGCTGGTGCACAACGCGGACGGCTCCGACTGCTGGCAGTTCCGTGACACCGTGATCCCCAATGTCGCACTCAACGCCGTGGCTGGCCGTCCGAAAGAGGAGTACGGAATCGAGCCACAGGGCCTCGATGAGATCCGCCCGGGCTGTTACAACGTCGACGAACGCGTCAAGGACATGAACGCCGGCGGCATCTTGGCCTCGATCTGTTTTCCGTCTTTCCCTGGGTTTGCCGGTCGCCTGTTCGCCACTGAGGATCCCGAGTTTTCGGTGGCCCTGGTGCAGGCCTACAACGACTGGCACATCGACGAGTGGTGCGGGGCGTACCCGGCGCGGTTCATTCCGATGGCCATTCCGGTGATCTGGGATGCCGAGGAGTGCGCCAAAGAGGTGCGACGGGTGTCGAAGAAGGGTGTGCACGCGCTGACCTTCACCGAGAACCCGGCGGCGATGGGCTACCCGAGCTTCCACAACGACTACTGGAAGCCGTTGTGGGAGGCGTTGGTCGACACCGACACCGTGATGAACGTTCACATCGGATCCTCCGGCCGGCTCGCGATCACCGCGCCCGACGCACCGATGGACGTGATGATCACGCTGCAGCCGATGAACATCGTGCAAGCCGCCGCGGACCTACTGTGGTCCAAGCCGATCAAGGAGTACCCGGACCTCAAAGTCGCCCTGTCAGAGGGTGGGACGGGTTGGATCCCCTACTTCCTGGAGCGGGCCGACCGGACCTACGAGATGCACTCGACGTGGACCCACCAGGACTTCGGCGACAAGCTGCCGAGCGACGTTTTCCGCGAGCACTTCTTGACCTGCTTTATCAGCGACAAGGTCGGCGTCGCGTTGCGCAACTCGATCGGCATCGACAACATCTGCTGGGAGGCCGACTATCCGCACAGCGACTCGATGTGGCCGGGCGCCCCCGAAGAGCTGTGGGATGTGCTGTCGTTGAACAACGTGCCGGACGACGAGATCAACAAGATGACCTACCAGAACGCGATGCGCTGGTACTCCTTCGACCCGTTCAGCCACATCACTCCGGCGCAGGCCACGGTTGGCGCGCTGCGCAAATCTGCTGAGGGCCACGATGTCTCGATCCGCGCCCTGAGCCACCACAGGGAGAGCAGGTCGGGTTCCTCGTTTGCGGACTTCGCGGCCACCGCGAAAGAACTGACCGGCAATAAGGACTGAGCGGGACCGGAATGCGCGCGCGCCAGTGGCGGTCGCAAGCGCGGCGAAGCCGGGCACAGTGGGCCGACACCGAAGCCGGTGCCTGAACTGACCAAAGGAGATGTCGCAGTGCCCGGCGGTGGAATGAACTTCGAGCTGACCGACGACCAAGAGCTGATCCGTAAGTCGGTCGCCGAGTTGGCGTCGAAGTTCGACGACCATTATTGGATGGAAAAAGACCAGGCGCACGAGTTTCCGTACGAGTTCTATCAGGCCATCGCCGGCGGCGGCTGGCTCGGTATGACGTTCCCGGAGGAGTACGGGGGTCACGGCCTCGGCATTACCGAGGCCACCCTGTTGGCCGAAGAAGTGGCCAAAGCAGGCGGGGCGATGAACGCTGCCAGCGCCATTCACCTGTCGATCTTCGGCATGCAGCCAGTGGTCAAACACGGTTCCGACGAGCTGAAGGCCCGCACGCTGCCGAAGGTGGCGACGGGCGAACTTCACGTCTGCTTCGGCGTCACCGAACCTGGTGCAGGTCTGGACACCTCGCGCATCACGACGTTCGCCAAGCGCGACGGCGACCATTACGTGGTGAATGGCCGAAAAGTATGGATTTCCAAGGCGCTTGAGTCTCAGAAAATTCTGCTGCTCACCAGAACTCAGCCCTATGGCGAGGTCACCAAGAAGACCGACGGGATGACGCTGTTCCTTACCGACCTGGACCGTAGCCGGGTGGAAGTCCGGCCGATCCGCAAGATGGGTCGCAACGCGGTCAGCTCTAACGAGTTGTTCATCGACGACCTGCACATACCGGTCGAGGATCGAGTTGGCGAAGAGGGCAAGGGTTTTCAATACATCCTTGACGGCCTCAACCCGGAACGGATGCTGATCGCCGCCGAGGCCTTGGGCATCGGCCGGGTCGCGCTGCAGAAGGCAGTCAAGTACGGCAACGAGCGGTATGTCTTCGATCGGCCGATCGGGATGAATCAGGGTATTCAGTTCCCGCTGGCCGATTCGCTGGCGCGGCTGGACGCCGCCGAGTTGGTACTGCGCAAAGCCACCTGGCTCTATGACAATGGCAAAGCCTGCGGACGCGAGGCCAATACCGCGAAATACCTCTGCGCCGATGCCGGTTTCACGGCCGCCGACCGGGCTCTGCAAACACACGGCGGCATGGGATATTCCGAGGAGTACCACGTGTCGCGGTACTTCCGGGAGGCCAGGCTGATGAAGATTGCGCCGGTCAGCCAAGAGATGATCCTGAACTTCCTCGGGTCGCACGTGCTGAAACTGCCGAGGAGCTACTGATGAGCAAGTCCCCGTTCGACCTGACCGGACGGTCGGCGTTGGTCACCGGATCCGGCGGCGGAATCGGCGCGGCGGTCGCCGACGCGCTGGCCACCGCCGGTGCGTCGGTGCTAGTCAGCGACGTGGACGGCGACGCGGCTTCGGCTGTCGCCGAACGTATCTGCGCCAACGGCGGCAAGGCAGAAGGAATCCCGCTTGACGTGCGCGACCGTGCCGCGGCGGACGCTGCGGCCGCACGCGCCGCCGGGCTCACCGAGGGAGTGTTGCACATCCTGGTCAACAACGCCGGAGTGACCGCCCCGGGGATGTTCGCTGACCTCACCGACGAGAGTTTTCATCGGGTGCTCGATATCCACCTGATGGGCGCAGTCCATTGCAGCCAGGCCGCGCTTGAATTCCTGCCCAGCGACGGCACCGGCCGCATCATCAATGTTGTCTCGTCTGCCGGAATCACCGGAACGCTCGGTCAGGTGAACTACTCGGCCGCCAAGGCCAGCATCATCGGGTTCACCAAATCGTTGGCGCGCGAGATGGCGCGCAACAACATCCTGGTCAACGCGCTTGCGCCGCTGGCGGCCACCCGGATGACCGAAACTATCCGCACCAACGAAAAATTCGCGGCCAACATGATGGCCCGAATCCCGTTGAAGCGCTGGGCCGAGCCGGACGAGGTTGCCGGCGCATTCGTGTTTCTCGCCTCGGACGCCGCCTCCTACATCACCGGTCAGGTGTTGCCGGTGGACGGCGGCATGGTGATGTGATGACGGAAACTCCAGCGCCGCTGGCGGGAATCACCGTGGTGGCCTTGGAGCAGGCGGTCTCGGCTCCGATGTGCACGCGGGTACTCGCCGATTTTGGGGCCCGAGTCATCAAAGTGGAAAACCCCAAAGGGGGAGACTTCGCCCGGCACTACGACGATGTGGTCAATGGGCTTGCCGCGCATTTCGTTTGGGCTAACCGGGGTAAGGAGTCGGTAACGCTCGATCTGAAAACCGAAGCCGGGCTGGATATTCTGCATCGGCTGCTCGACCGAGCCGACGTGCTGGTTTCCAACCTTGCCCCGGGGTCCACCGCACGGCTAGGCGTCGCGGCGGCCGATCTTGCCGAGCGTCACCCGAACGTGATCGCCGTCGAGATCGACGGCTACGGTCCCGGCGGACCGCTGTCCCACAAACGTGCCTACGACCTGCTTGC
Source organism: uncultured Actinomycetota bacterium (assembly GCA_963743145.1). Lineage (GTDB taxonomy): Bacteria > Actinomycetota > Actinomycetes > Mycobacteriales > Mycobacteriaceae > Mycobacterium. The sequence goes on from CAVUOR010000004.1 coordinate 326,438, forward strand.
CCAGGCGGAAGCCGGAGCCTGCGCAGTGACCGGTGGTCCTAACGCGCCGGCCAAACCCGGCCCACCGATGGCAGACATCAGCACCGGACTGTATTCGGCGCTGTCGATTCTGGCGCTGCTCTACTCCCGCGACGCCCAGTCGACCCCGGCTCAGCACGGCAACGCGGTGGCGGTGAGCCTGTTTGACACCATGACCGATCTGATGGGTTACCCGCTGACCTATACCCAACATTCCGGCGTCGATCAGCAGCCGTTGGGGATGAGCTCACCGGCGGTGGCGCCCTACGGCGCCTACCGTACCGCCGACGACCAGACCGTCGTGTTGGGCACCACGAACGACGCTGAATGGCAACGACTTTCGCGTCAGATCTTAGAGCGTGACGACCTTGCCGATGACCCGAGGTTCGCCGGCAACGCCGGTCGCTGCGCACACCGCGACATCCTCGACGACGCCATCGGCGCCTGGTGCGCGGCGCACGACTTGGAACATGTACAGAAGACGGCGGATGCCGCGGGGATCGGCAATGCGCGCTACAACCTGCCAAGCGAGGTCCTGGTGCACCCGCAGTTGACGGCTCGGGATCGGTGGCGGCAGGTCGAGACGCCGACGGGCCCGATTCCGGCCTTGCTGCCCCCGCCGGTGATCTCCGGCTACCAGCCCGCGATGGGTGCGGTGCCCGGGCTCGGGCAGCACACCGACTCGTTGCTCGCCGAGCTCGGCATTGCGGCCGACGAGATCACCACGTTGCGAACGCAAGGCGTCATTGGACCGGCTTACCCGTGATGTCGGAGGAGTCCATGCTGCTGTGCAGCGACCGCGGCGGTGTGCGGACGCTGACCCTGAACCGACCGCGTCGTAAAAACGCGATCAATCGCGAGTTGTGGATCGGGTTGGCCGAGGCACTTACCGCTGCGGGCAAGGACCGTGATGTCCGTGCGGTCGTGATCACCGGCGCCGGTGGCGCGTTTTGTTCGGGCGCGGACATCTCGACGCCCGACGACAGTCATCCGGTGCACAAATTGCAACGGCTGACCGATGTGGCGCTGGCGCTTCACCAGTTAGCGGTGCCCACGATCGCCAAAGTCGCCGGTTTGGCGGTCGGTGCGGGATGGAATTTGGCGCTGGGTTGCGATTTGGTGGTGGCGACTCCCGAGTCGACGTTCTGTCAGATTTTCGCCAAGCGGGGTCTGTCACTGGATCTCGGCGGCTCCTGGTTGCTGCCGAAAATCGTTGGACTGCAACAGGCCAAGCGGCTCACGTTGTTGGCCGAGACCATTGACGCCGAGGAAGCTCTGGCGCTGAACTTGGTCACCTGGGTGGTGGCCGGCGCGGAGATCGATGCCTTCGTCGACGATCTGGCCGACCGGCTCGCGGCCGGTCCGGCGATTGCGCTGGCCCAAAGCAAGGCGCTGCTCAACGAAGGCGCCGACCGGACCCTGCGGGATGCGCTAGCCAACGAAGCCCGTGCGCAGGCAGTCAATTTCGCCACCGCCGATTCGCTTGAGGCTTATGCGGCCTTCGCCGAGCGGCGGCAGCCGTCGTTTACGGGTCGATGGGCGGTATCGAGATCGGAGCAGAAAAATGCGTGAAACAGTCATCGTCGAAGCAGTGCGGACGCCGGTCGGTAAACGCAACGGGGGCCTGTCGAGCATGCACGCAGCCGACTTGTCGGCGCTGGTGCTCAACGAGCTGCTGCAGCGCACCGGTGTTGGTCCGGAAGTCATCGATGACGTCGTGTGGGGATGCGTCTCGCAGGTCGGGGATCAATCGAGCAACATCGGTCGTTACGCGGTATTGGCCGCAGGCTGGCCCGAAAGTATCCCGGGCACGACGATCAATCGGGCGTGCGGTTCTAGCCAGCAGGCTCTCGACTTCGCAGTGCAGGCGGTGATGTCCGGCCAGCAGGATGTCGTGGTGGCCGGCGGTGTCGAGGTGATGAGCCGGGTGCCGTTGGGTTCGGCCAGGGCGATCGGAATGCCCTACGGGCCCAAAGTGCTTGCCCGCTACGATGATTTCTCTTTCAACCAAGGGCTTTCGGCCGAGATGATCTCGAAGAAGTGGGGGTTTTCCCGGACGCAGCTCGACGAGTACTCCGCGCTGTCGCACCAGCGGGCCGCCGCGGCACAGGATAACGGGGCCTTTGACGAGCAGATCGTCCCCGTGTTCGTGAGCGACGGAACAGAGGAAACGACAGTCGTCGCGGACGAGGGCGTGCGGCGCGGGACAACCGTCGAGAAATTGGCCGCACTCAAGCCCGGTTTCGTCGACGACGGCGTCATCCACGCCGGCAATTCCTCGCAGATCTCCGATGGTGCTGCGGCGTTGTTGGTGACGACGTCGCAAACCGCGTTGGAGCTCGGGTTGACCCCGCTGCTGCGCTATCGGGCCGGCGCGGTGACCGGGGCGGACCCGGTGCTGATGCTCACCGGTCCGATTCCCGCTACCGAAAAGGTGCTGGCCAAGGCCGGCGTTTCGATCTCGGACATCGGTGTGTTCGAGGTGAACGAAGCCTTCGCCCCGGTTCCGCTGGCATGGCTTGCCGAGACCGGGGCCGACCCAGAGCTGACGAATCCCCTGGGCGGAGCCATCGCCCTCGGTCACCCGCTCGGCGCATCCGGTGCGGTGCTGATGACTCGGATGGCACATCACATGCGCGCCAACGGGATTCGCTACGGACTGCAGACCATGTGTGAGGGCGGCGGCACCGCCAACGCCACGCTCGTAGAACTTGTTGCCTGACGGAGGAATCCATGCAGCGAGACCTGTTCACCGACGACCACGAGGCGTTCCGCGCGCTCGCGCGCGACTTCATCGACAAGGAGGTCGTGCCCGCCTACCCAGAGTGGGAGAAGGCCGGGCGGATGCCGCGCGACGTCTTCAAGCAGATGGGTGCGCTCGGGATGCTCGGGATGGCGATTCCCGAGGAGTACGGCGGCGCCGGCATGCCCGACTACCGCTACAACGTCGTGCTGCAGGAGGAGGCGGCGCGGGCGCTGGTGACGCTGTCGACGGTCCGCACCCAGCTCGAGGTGATCCTGCCGTACTTCCTGCACTACGCGAACGACGAACAACGCGAGCGCTGGTTCCCCGGCTTGGCCGACGGGACGATGCTCACCGCCGTCGCGATGACCGAACCGGGAACCGGGTCAGACCTCGCGGGTATGCGCACGACGGCGGTGCGGGACGGCGACCACTGGATCGTCAACGGCGCCAAGACATTCATCACCGGCGGCATTCAGGCCGACCTCGTGATCGTCGTCGCCCGCACTTTCACCGACCCCGACAACCGACGCAAGGGCCTGACGCTGCTCGTCGTCGAGGACGGGATGGAGGGTTTCACCCGCGGCCGCGAACTGGAGAAGATGGGCTGCAAGGTCCAAGACACCGCCGAACTGTCGTTCGCCGACGTCCGTGTCCCCGTTGAGAACGTTCTCGGCGAGGAGGGTGAGGCGTTCGGCTACCTGGGCCACAACCTGCCGCAGGAACGTCTGACGGTGGCGGTCGGATCGGTGGCGCAGGCGCGCTCGGCGATAGCCGCGGCGATCGATTACACCAAGGACCGCAAGGCTTTCGGGACTCCGGTGGCCTCGTTCCAGAACACCAAGTTCGAGCTGGCCGCGTGCTCGACGGAGGTGGAGGCCGGCCAGGCGATGCTGGATCGTGCGGTGGTGCTACATGTCGCGGGGGAGCTGTCGGCCCCCGACGCCGCGCGCGTCAAGCTCTTCTGCACCGAGATGCAGGCCCGCGTGATCGACCGCTGCCTGCAGCTGTTCGGCGGTTACGGCTACATGATGGAATACCCGATCGCCCGGCTGTACACCGATGCGCGGGTGGCGCGCATTTACGCCGGGACCAGCGAAGTGATGAAGGTGATCATCGCCAAGTCGCTGGGTTTGTGACCTTGACCTGCAATGCAGCACCGCTGAGAGGTCAATTCGTCCGCAGGGCGTCCGCAGTAGTTTCGATCCGGGCGCGGATCGCCACCCCGACAGCCGCCCTAGTGGACTCGTCAGCATCCGGCCACAGGTGCCCGTAAGTGTCCAGCGTGGTCGACGCGCTGGCGTGCCGCAGCCGCGCCTGGACCGTCTTGATGTCTGCCCCGGAGGCGATCAATAGCGACGCCAGGTAGTGGCGCAGGTCGTGAAAGGTGAAGCCCGCCGGCAGGCCGTCGACCTTCGCGCGGGCGCGGACGACCGCGCGCTCGATCGCACGTGGTGGACACGACCCTCCGGCACCGTCGGTCACCATCCACTCGGACGGGTAACGCTGCACCGATGCCGCCAGTAGCAGCGTCAGCTCGCGAGGGATCGGGATCGGCGCCTCGCTCCGGGTGGTCTTCAGCAGCGCTCCGCCGTACTGCTGGTGTGGATGGACAACGCCACGGGTGAAATCGACGTCGTCGACACGCAGACCGCACGCCTCGCTGATCCTCAGTCCGGCGAACGCGCCGAGCAGAACTGCAGCCTGCAGGTGCTCCGGCATGACGTCGTGCAGCGCCCATACCTGCTCCGTGGATGCGACGTAGGGCTTCTGCTTGCCGCGCGGCGGTGAAGTCCTCCGGCTGCAAGTGGACACCGACACCGAACATTTCGAAAGTCGAAATGCCAGAAACCGGAGGTCGGACTGTGCGCGACTTATGCGCAATTGCGGGATCGCTACCGCGACATGGCGAATCCCTTGGCTTAAGGAGGCATCGCGTGGGCCAAGGCGATGACATGACGGCGGTCGAACTGGAAAGCTAACCCCTCTCGAAATAGACGAGATTCGAGAGTCACAAATCCCATCGATTCGGCTGCGTTGTTGATTCGGTCGAGTACCAGTGGCAGATGTCGTCACCTCGGTTGTACCGTTCGAACCAGTGGTGGGCGAACTCCGGAAGCGGTTCCTTGGCGGGGTCGTGGAAGGGCGTCTGGCTCATCAACACTCGCGCAGCGGTGGTCAGCTTCTGCTTCCACGGAACGGTGTGCAGCGCGGGTCGGGTGCGCGGCGTCGCACGGTCGCGTGCGGTCGTGGGGTGACGTATTGCGGCGAGCACGCCGCCCAGCGGTACGAAGTCGCGGGCGTCGATACCGCGTTCCGACTGCGGAACGTGAGCGTTGATGCCTTCGAACACACCGTTGGACACCGTCATCAGATGCTTGATGACGCGCGGCAGGGCACGCATTCGGTACACCTTGTCATCGACGACGGCGTCGAAGATGATCAGTGCGGAGCTTCGGTGTTCGACCTCTTCGACGAAGTGCCACATCAGGAGTGACGCCACTCGTTCGTCGCCGGGCCGGAACAAGGTTGCCTCGTTGTCGAGCAGCATCTTGAAGAACGGCGTGAAGGTGGCTTCGAGGTCGGCGATGTAGGCCAGCCGGTAGTTGAGCGGCGTTGTGGCGGTGAGGTGGTCGTAGGATGCCACCGCTTCGTCAAGGGTTTCCTGGAGGCCGGGATGACGTCTGATCAGTGCGCGGAGGTGTTGGCGGTGGGCGCTGGCGTGTTGTGCTTCCTGGCGTAGGAAGGCGTCGGCCTCCTCGGCTACGGCGGTGTCGGTGATAAGGGGCATGGCCTCTTTCACCGCCGCGACGAGCATCTTCTCGAAGCAGATCGCCATGATCGAGACCATGTTCATGTAGGTCGAGAAGGCAGGGTTGCCTGCGTTCCAGTTGAATGGCACGTCTCCGTCGAGGTCGAAGTGGATACGTCGAATTTCCAAGTCGGTCATGCTGTTACCTCGGTCTGCTTGTTCTGACTACCGCCCTCTGAGACTTCGGCGGGTTCTGCGGTCGTGCGGGCGCGGATCGACACCGACATCGTCATTGCCGCCGCTAGTAAGAAGCACGCTGCGGCGTAGGCCGCGTTGCCGGTCGGCGTGCCGTCGGCGGTGATGCCGTGGGAGGCGTTGAGGGTGGCCGGCAGAGCCGTGAGCCACAGTGCGCCGATCACCACCAAGAACATCGGACCGAATGCCCGGACGAACGGGTTCGGTATGTCCGGCAGTGGCGCTGCGGTGCGCCACTGACGAAGCAGAACCGGCAGGGCCACCACGGTGAAAAGCGCGAGGAACACGACGTAGACACCCCACCGCAGTGGTCCGTCTGGATGGTGTGCACCGGCCAAGAGGATCGGAGCATTGGCGATGATCAGTCCTACGGGGATCAGCGCGGCGACGCCAAACGTGCGCAGCACCAGTGCCGTTGGACTCATCGCTTGTCCTCGGGTGTGCGGTCGAGCTACCAGAAGCTGCGTGAACAGTGCGACCAATGCCGGTCCCACTGTCGCGAACAGCAATACGCTGCTCATCGGCACCGAGGCGAGCATCGGGCGGTTGATCGCGTTGTCGGTGTTCCACGCCCACCACCGCAGTTGCGGGCCGAGTTGGTCGAAGATCTCGTAGAAGCAGTGGTGGACGAATCCCACACACACCGCACCGATGACCGCTCCTCGGTCGCGGAAGACACCGAGGCTCCGCACGATTTCGTAGGCCAGCATCATCATCGCCGGGTACAGGGCGACGATGTAGAGCGGTAGCCGGTCGTACATGAACTCCACGGTGAAGACGTTGTGGGCGAAGACCGCGCCGATGGTGTCGTCGACGCCGAACACGGTCGGGAAGTACAGCGGCGGTTCGACGATCAGCAGATAGATGACCGTGGAGAACCAGATCACGAGATTGACCGGGTCGCCGTCGCGCCGCAGCCGCCGGATCGCCCACCACAGCGCCAGGACAGCGCCCGCAATGACCGTCAGTTCGAGGACCGGCAACGTCCAGTTCGCCAGGTCGAACGGATTGCGGAGGTGCACGACGGGCGCGGCGTGCTCGCAACTAAAACCAAGTCGATTGGCGATGCGTTCGATGTCGTCGCTGCATTGACTGCTCATCGCCTGCTACCTCGGCACTCTCGCTAGATGGCACCGTTGTCGGTCGTCGTCCTTACTGCGGCCCTTACCGATGTGATGACGATACAGTCATACCAGTGATGTATCGCCGCTGTCTAGGTACGCCGCCCCGCTCACCGACGGGGCGTTAGATTGCTTAGATGCGGACTCATGGATGGCTGGGCGAGCCGCCAAGCAGCGATGACGAAGCGGTCGCACGGATCGTGGCGGCGGCTGATCGGTGTGTCCAGCAACGTGGAGGCCAGACCACCATCGCCGACGTCGCGACCGAACTCGGCGTCAGCAGAGCGACGGTCTATCGATACTTTCCGAGTACGACCGCACTGCTACGCGCCGCCGCCACCGAGGGAACACGCCGATTCTTGGAACGCCTCGCCGACAGCATTAGCTCGTTCGACGACGTCTCGGAAGCCGTCATCGAAGGCGTCGTCCAGGTCGTGAGCGCAGTGCCCGACGAACCGTACCTACAGCTTCTGCTCGACGAGCCATCCCACACGTTGCTTCGGAGCGTCACTTCGGAAACTGCCCGCCGCATCGGGCAGACCGTCCTATTGGAGAGCACCGCAATCGACTGGGACCGAACGCCGCTCACGTCAGAAACGCTCGACGAACTGATCGAATGGACGCTTCGCGCGGTGCAGTCGTTCATGTCCAATCCCAGCGATCCGCCACGAGAACCCGATGAACTGCGGGGCTACCTTCGCCGCTGGCTCGCGCCCGCAATCAGGGAGTGGGTAGAAACGCCGACGGCGGAATCGGTGAGCTGAAGCCAGGCGGTCAGCCATGGCCTCAGATCCGATCCGGCGCGTGTGCGTGTCTCAAAACAGAGCTTGAGCTCAACCAGTCAGCGCATCACTGCAGGCCGATGATGATGTGCTGGTGGAGGTCGGGGTGGGTGTGGGTCCGGTTGGGTTTGACGTCGAGCAGCAAGCGCTGATTTGGGCGATGTGGCGGCGGGGCGATGCGATTCGCGAGATGGAGCGCACGCTGGGTGAGACGTTGCCGCGGATCCGGCGGTACTTGCGGGAATCGGGTGGGATCCCGCCGATCCCCGCGACGGCGCAGAGTCGGTCATCTGTCTCTGGACGAGCGTGAGGAGATCTCACGCGGGATCGCGGCTGGGCTGTCGGGGCGGACGATCGCTGAGGGCATCGATCGACCGTCGTCGACGGTATCGCGGGAGATCGCCCGCAATGGTGGCCGCGGTGCGTACCGGGCATTGGTCGCCGACGCGGCCGCGTTCAAGCGGGCCCGGCGCCCGAAATCGAGCAAGCTGGCCGCCAACCCGGGGCTACGGGGTGTGGTTGCCGCCAAGCTCGACGACGATTGGTCACCCCAGCAGATCGCCCAGTGGCTACGGCGGGAGTTTCGCAGTGACGCGGCGATGCGGATATCCCACGAATCGATCTATCGTGACCTGTATATGCCGTCGCGGAAAGTATTTGACGCCAGCATGTTCCATCTTCTACGAAGCAAGCGTTCGATCCGACGGCCACGCGGAAAGAAGCGCTCACACGGTCGCGGCCAGATCCGGCACATAGTCTCCATCCGCGAGCGACCGACCGAGGCTGATACCCGGCAGGTGGCCGGCCATTGAGAATCTCAATGGTGTTGTCAAGCTGCCTGAGCGAGGAGCGGCGGTGTTGCTGTCCAAGTTCGGTTCTCGCGCAATAGTGCCCACAGAACGTCGATGCGGCGGCGAGCGAGAGCGATGACGGCCTGGGTGTGTGTGGCGCCGCAGCCGCGTTTCTTGAGGTAATAGTCGCGGTTGGGACCGGGGCGCATCATGCTCGTCTGTGCGGAGAGATAGAAGACATGCCGCAGCGGGCGGCTGTAGCGCAGCGGGCGGTGCAGGTTGCCAGTGCGCCGGCCGGAGTCATTCGGGACGGGCACCAGTCCGGCCGCGGCAGCAAGGTGACCGGCGCTGGGGAAGGCGCGCAGGTCACCAGCGCCGACCAGCAACGAGGCGCCGAGGAAGGGACCGAAGCCGGGCATGGACTGGATGATCTCGGCTTGAGGATGTTCGGCGAACGCCTCCTGGATCTGGGCATCGAGGACTTTCAATCGTTCGTCGAGGGCGAGGATGCCGCCGGCCAGCTCGGCGATGATGCTCGCCGTCAGCTCTTGGCCTGGCAGTACAACCGACTGGGCTTTGGCCGCGCCGACGGCGCGTGAAGCCACGTCGGCGGACCCACGGACGTTTCGATTCCGCAGCCAGCTGGCCAGCCGTGTTTGGCCCACACGGCGAATCCGGTCCGGACTGGAGTATCCAGTGAGCAGCACCAACGCGCCCTTGTGCGATGAGTAGTCGAAGGCCCGCTCGAGGCTGGGAAACACACTGGTCATCAGGTCTCGAAGTCGGTTGATCATCCGCACCCGATCGGCGATCAGATCCGCTCGATGCCCAGTCAGCACCGCGAGGTTGCGCACAAGATCCGTGTCGGCGTCGATCACTGCCAAATCCCGACGTAGGCGGGCGGTCTCGGCGATCACGTAGGCATCCTTGGCGTCGGTCTTGCCCTCTCCGGCATAGGCGGTACTCATCGCGGAGACCACCCGTCCCGACGCGTAGCGCACCGATTGGCCCGCCCGGACCAGCAGCGCGAGCAGCATTGCCGACGGCGCGCCGATGATGTCGACCGCCCAGATCAACCGCGCCGCCAAGCAGGCCACTTCGGCGAGCAACGCGACGATCTCGGCCTCGTCGTTGGCGATCTTGACCGACAGCAGCACCCTCCCATCGGCGTCGACCACGCACACCCAATGATGCGTCTTGCCGACATCGATGCCGACCCAGGCCATGTCTCGTTGTGCCGCCACGTGCGCGTCTCCGTCCCTCGATCTCACAGGTATTGACAGTGGCCCGTGGAACACCCCGCCGACGCATCCGTAAACAGCGACCGAGCGCAGATCTCAATCAGCGGCCAGGGCGCCCCGGAGAGCCAGGCGGACATTCCCAGTTAGCGACCAAAGCGCAAGGCGATCTCAGCCACACCCGGCCCTCCTGAGCCAGGCACAGTCTTACGGAGGGCGATCTCGTGTTCGGAGCGCGCCCATCGGCGGTCGCCACCCTCGTTGACCGCGCCACCCGCTACGCGATGGTTGTGGCGCTGCCCGAGGGCAACAAGGCCGACGCGGTGGCTCGCGCACTGATCGACCACCTGGGCCAGCTGCCGCCACACCTGCGGCGGTCGTTGACCTGGGACCGCGGCGGCGAGATGGCGCAGCATTCGGCCATCACTGCGGCGCTGGCACTGCCGGTGTTCTTCTGCGACCCGCACCACCCATGGCAGCGCGGCACCAACGAGAACACAAACCGACTGCTGCGCCAATACCTGCGCAGGAACGCTGATCTGGCCACGTTCACTCAGGACGAGCTCAACGCCGTCGCTGCGAAACTCAACCACCGCCCACGTCGAGTACTTGGCTGGGCCACTCCGGCCGAGGCGTTCGGCGTTGCCGAGCCGAAACCGATGCTGCTTGCGCCTGTCTAGCCGCTGGGGTTTCTCGGCTGCGATCATGACTTGGTGGCCGCTGGCGGACTTCCCGAGCTCGACGTCGCCCGCGTAGAACGCTGGTGCGCCGGCCAGGTCCCCGAGCACGTTCGCGACGAGATCCGCGTCGAATGCGATGTCGCCCCAAGACATCTGACCATTTGCGAATGTCGACCACCCTGGCGCGAGGACCTTGGCCCCGACTGGACCCGATTCCCGATCGCACGGCTGCATTACACCAAGACCACCCGACTATGGACGCTGTATTGGCGCGACCGGAACCTGAAATACCACCGCTACCACCCGCTCGACCCCAGCCCACAAGTCCAAGACCTGCTCGACTACCTCGACGAACGAGCCGACCCCATCTTCTGGGGCTAACGACCGGCTAACCTGATCCAACCGATGCATTGACCGGTTGAGCGCAAGAGCACATATGAGACCTTTTCTGCGCGCCGTCCGACGGTGCATTCGTCCCAGGTCGCGGTGTCTCAAATGTTCGTCTCACAACAACCTGTCTCGTCTTGCGCCGTTGAATAGTAATGAGACGCTGTCGCTGTCATTGCATTTCCTCGCCCCAGGCGATATGCCCCTCGTAGCCAAGCGTTTTCGCCATGTCCCGGTAGCGATCCCTCAAGTGCGCGTAAGTCGCGGCATCGCCGTGAGCCCGCGCCAGTAGAGCGCGGAGTCGCAGCAGCCAGATCTCGCGTATCACCAAACCGTCATCGGCTGGCGCGTCCGCCAACCTGCTGATCGCGGCCTCGGCTTCGACCATGTCACCGTCGGTGCCGCGGTCGAGCAGTGTCTCCACCAGAACACCCGTCGCAGGAATACCCCACCACCCCAGCAGCCGTCCCTCGCGGAACAGATGGTCGGCGGCGGCGCGCATGAGCGGTATGGCATCGTCGCGATCTCCACGTCGAGCCCTCTCACGCGCCAAGTACGCGTTGGCGAGCGGTAATTCGCCCAGGGCATATCCCCGGCGCAGGAGCTCGTCGCTGACCTCGGCCATCAGCTTGTGTCCGCGGTCACGCTCCGCATCCGTGTGGCGGTGCACCAGCGCAAGGCCCAGCGTCATCCGGGTGAAGGCCAACGCGAGGTCATCACCGGATCGTTCGGCAATCCGGAGGGCCTCCTCGATCTCGCGCAGCGCGCGATCGTCGGGCCTCAGCACGCCATACGGTATCCCCACGAAGTAGGCGTAGGCGACAACCGTGGCGTAGGACAGGGGGTCGGCGCTGCGGGCCATTGCCAGGCCGCGCCGCAGGTCGTCGCGCCATCCAGGACGACCCAGGCAATACCGGGCAATAGCCCGCGACAACAAGGCGAGTGCTAACGGAGACCCGAAAATGAAGTCGCCTTTAGACGGATCACCGTCGGCCAGGTCGATGACCCGCTGTGACCACCGCAGCACGTCAGACCACTCGGCGCTCTCCATCTTGGCGTAGATCGGCGCGAAGGACAGCCCCACCGTCAAGGTCGGATCGCCGACCGACTCGATGAGCGCCTATGGATTCCGATGCCAGCTGCGACGCCTCGCGTAGCCGATCCTGCAACGCGTGATCCATCACCAGCCCCACCATTGCGATGGCCAGTGACGCCTTGTCCCCGGCGGCGGTGCACAACTGCCGCAGTTCATCAAAGCGGGCGCCTGCCACGTTCAGATGGACGCGCCACGCGATCCCGCACAACATGGTGCGAGGGGCAATGCGCATGGCTGCCCTGGCTGGGTCATCGGCGGGTAGTGCGTCGGCGATGCTGGTGGCGTGCTCCCAGCTCAGTCGCGCCGCGCCGATGTCGCGGTTGGTCGCCCACGTTGCGGCGCGCATGTGCCAGCCGTAGGCGGCGTGCAGATCACCGGCGGCCTCCAGATGCTCGGCGATCAGCGCCGCGTTCTCCTCGGCCGCTGCCGGGTCACGCGATTCGATCGCGGCCGCGACGCGCCGGTGCAGCTCGGCGCGATCGGATTTGAGCTGTGATTCGTAGGCCACCGTGCGGATCAGCGGATGGTGAAACACATACTCGGGTTGTCGGTGAACCTGATCTGATCGATCAGCTCACCCCCCAGCAGGTCCTCCAGGGTGGGATCAATGCCCAGCGTTTCCAGCAGGTCCCGGCTGAACCGCGAGCCAATCACCGCCGCCGCGCTCAGCGTGCGCTTGGCTTTCGGGTCGAGTCGGTCGATGCGCGCGGCGATGGTCGCCTGCAAGGTGGCAGGCACCTTGGCCTCACTGACATCTGCGGTCGACACGTATGCGCCCGGTCTGCCCCTGCAGCACGCCGCGCTCGGCCAGTTCGCGCACGATCTCCTCAGCGAAGAACGGATTACCGGCGGCCCTCTGGGCGATCTTCTGGCCCAGCTGCACCATTCGAGGGGTCCGGGCCGAGCAGCTCCGAGATCAGTGCCACGGTTTCTGAATCACTCAGCGGCGCAAGGGCGATGGTTTGAGCACCGTGCACCCGAGCCAACGCCCCCTCGTACTCCGGTCGGTAAGTGGCCAGCACCAGCGAGGGCGTCTGTGGGATAACGGTGAGGAAGTCGGCGATCATCGACTCGCTGACTTCGTCGATCCAATGGGCGTCCTCAATGACGTAGACCGCGGGCGTTTCCCGAGCCAAGGAAGCGGCATTCAGCAGCGCCGTCAACCGTCGCCGACGGGCATCGGGATCGATTGCCGGTAACGGAGCATTCGGGTCGGCGATGCCCAGTAGGTCATCAAGCAGCAGCACGTCCTCGGGGTCTGCGTCGCGAACGCGGTCGCGCACTCGATCGCGAGCCGTCTGCCCGTCAAGACCCTCGACGCCGGTGGCCGCGCGCAGCAGCCGTGCAACGGCATGGAAGGGGACCTGGCTGGTGTGTGACTCGCAGAAGGTGGTGAACACCTCCACGCCACGACGACCTGCGATCGCAGCCACCTCGCGCACCAGACGGCTCTTCCCGATGCCAGGTGGCCCCACCACGTCGACCACCGCGCCGTGCCCGTCAACAGCGCGATCCAACAAGCCCTCGACCGCAGACATTTCCCACCGCCGCCCGACCAGGTTTGACTCAACGCGCCCGCCAGTGCGATGCCCGTCGCCCATGCCCAGCAGCCGACGGGCGGGCACCGGTTCCTCGGCACCCTTGATCCGAACCAACTCCAACTCACCCAGACTCGCCGCGCCCTCCACCAGTCGCGCCGTCGAGGCGCTGAGCATCACCCCACCTGGCGGGGCCACCGATTCCATCCGCTGTGCCATCCCGACTTGCTCACCAACGGCGGTGTAACCGAAAGCACCCGAACCGATCTCACCGGCGATCACCTCACCGGAATTAAGTCCCACGCGCAATTGGAGGCCGACACCGTCGCGGCCTTGGACGTCGACGGCGAACCGCCTCGCCTCCTCTTGAACGCCCAAGGCCGCCAGACAAGCACGAAAAGCATGATCCTCCAACGCCACCGGCGCACCGAACACCGTCATGATCCCGTCGCCGGTGAACTTGTCTACCGTGCCGCCGTAATGCTGTACTACTGCCGAAGCACGGTCGATCAGGTCGGTCATGATCTCACGTAGCCGCTCGGCACCGACGGCCGCTGCGATGTCCATGGAGTGAACAACATCGGCGAACAGCACCGTGACCTGTTTGTACTCCGCATACTTTGCGGCCGACGTGACTGCCGCACCGCACTCGCTACAGAACTTGGCCTTCTCACTCAGTTCCGTGCCGCACGATCCGCACAACAGCTCCGACGCTGTCATCTCACGCGGCCAGCCCACTGTCGTTCCACGTCACTATCGTGTCACCGCTGGCCAGCCAGCATGTGCCATATCGCCGCCGCGAGCCGGCCACCGGGTAGCGCGCTAGGCCGCGCCTCGCGGCGGGGTCTGGGCCGGATTCCGCCGATGGGCGAGGTAGGAGTGCGTCTGGTGTGAGATTCTGCAGGGGTGTCCGCTCCTGCGGCGGCTGCCCCTTCGGGGGTGGTGACGTTCTTGTTCACCGATGTCGAGGGTTCGACCCGTCGGTGGGAGAGCGACGCCGAGGGAATGCGTAAGGCCCTCGCCGCCCATGACGAGGTGTTGCGTTCGGCAATCGAGGCGCACGGGGGCTGGCTGTTCAAGCACACCGGCGACGGCGTGTGCGCCGCCTTCGCCTCACCCAGATCTGCTGTCGATGCCGCGGTGGCCGCGCAGCTGCAGCTGGAGTTGCCGATGCGGATGGGGCTGGCGACCGGCGAAGCCGAGCTGCGAGAGGGCGACTACTTCGGTGCGGTGCTCAACCGCGCAGCACGCGTGATGGCCGCCGGTCACGGCGGTCAGATCCTGTTGGCCGACTCGACCGCGGGTCTACTCAGCGGCGTTGATCTGGTGGATCTGGGGCCGCGCCGGTTGCGGGATCTGCCCACCCCAATCGGGGCGTTCCAGGTCCAAGCGGAGGGCCTGCAGGCGGACTTTCCTGCGTTGCGGGCGCTGGATGTGAGTCCGGGGAACCTACGAGCTGCGCCCACGAGTTTCATCGGGCATGAGTCCGAGGCCGGCGAGGTGCAAGCCGCGGTGAAGGCTCACCGGCTGGTCACGCTGACCGGGGTGGGCGGGGTCGGCAAGACCCGCCTGGCAACCGAAGTGGCCGTGCGGCTGGCCGATGAATTCCCGGACGGGGTGTGGTTTTTCGAGCTGGCCGCGGTCACCGATCCGGCGGCGGTGCCCGACGCGGTGGCTGCGGTGCTGGGCATCACCCAACAACCCGGCAAGACCGTGGCCCAGAGCGTGGCCGCCGCCCTCGAGGGCAGGGTGCGGGTGCTGATGTTTGACAACTGCGAACACGTGCTGGACGCCGCAGCCGATCTGATCGAGGCCATTCTGGCGGCCTCGGCAACGACCAAGATTGTGGCCACCAGCCGCGAAGGACTCGGAATCGCCGACGAGCGGCTGTGGCCGGTGCCCTCGCTGGACGTCGGCGCAGGCGTCGACTCAGCGGCGGCGGCCTTGTTCGTCGAACGGGCGCAACACGTGTCGCCGCGCTTCACGGTGGCCCAGCCCGGCGAGGCGGACGCTGTAGTAGAAATCTGCCGCAGACTCGATGGGATCCCGTTAGCCATCGAGCTGGCGGCCTCGCGGATGGCGGCCATGACCGCCAGCGAGGTGCGTGATCGTCTCGATCAGCGGTTGCGGCTGCTGGTCGGATCACGCCGCGGCCTGGAGCGTCACCACACCCTGCGCCACGCCGTCGCGTGGTCCTACGACCTGCTCGACGACACCGAAAAGGCGCTGCTCGATCGGTGTTCGGTGTTCGCCGGAGGATTCGACCTCCAAAGTGCCTGCGCCGTCATAGGTTCCGATGATGACTTCGCTGTCCTGGATCTGCTCGATGCCGTGGCGCGCAAGTCGCTGCTGGTCGCCGACTGGTCTTCGGGGCGGACCCGGTTTTCGATGCTGGAGACGATCCGCCAGTTCGCCGACGAGCAACTCGTGGCTCGGTGGCGAAGCATCCGAGATTCGGGCCGCCCATGCCCGCTACTTCGCCGGTCGGGAAGCCGACATCCTGGCCCTGTGGGACAGCCCCCGCCAGCGTGAGGCCTACGACTGGTTCACCATCGAACTCGCCAATTTGCGCACCGCGTTTCGGTGGGCCGCCGACCACGGCGATCTGGACACCGCCGCCACCATCGCCGCCTATGTGGGGTGGCTCGGCGCTGGGGTCCAAACCATTGAGCCGATCGCCTGGGCTGAAGAGCTGATCGAGCCAGCCCGCGTCGCCGACCACCCCCGGCTGGCGTTCCTGTATGTGATTGCGTCGCGGTGCTTCACGACCGGACGGATCGAGGCGGCTGTCGGCCACAGCGACGCCGGGCAGATCGTTCTCGGCAGGAGCCGCGATGCGCTGCCGTACGGCATCGAAGCCTGGCTTGGATCTGTATACCTAGTCATCGGGCAGCCCAGGCGGATGGCCGAGTTGTGCCGCGCCCAGCTCGCACGCCGCCGCGACACCCACGTCGCCATCCGGGCATGGCTGGTTGCCGCCCTTGCAGTGGCCGGTTCCGGTGGGGAGGCGATGGATTCCGCCGATGGCCTCATCGAGGCTGCGGAGGCAACAGGCAACCCGTACTTGCTCGCGTTGGCGCTCAGTGCCTACGGTGTGGCTTTCCGTGACGCAGATCCCGTCGGGGCGCTTAACGCCCTGGGCCGGGGTCTGGTGATCGCTCAAGACAGCAGCAACCGCACTTCCGCGTCACTCCTGGCGCTGAATCTGGCACGACTTGAGGCCGAACACGGCGACACGCTGGCCGCGTTCGATCACCTCACTCTGGCGATCCGCGGATTCCACAATGCGGGCGACACCACGACGATCCGCGTCCCGCTGACCGTCCTCGCCGCTCTTTTCGACCGGCTCGGACGCTACGAACCGGCGGCCACCATCGCCGGGTTCGCGCTCAGTCCTCTCTCTGCATCGGCGGTCCCCGAAATCACCACCGCGATCACCCACCTCCGCGATGTGCTCGGCGAGGCGACCTACGAATCGCTCGCCCGCAAGGGCGAGACGATGACCACCGCCGCCATGGCGACCTACGCCTACGACCAAATCGACCAGGCCCGAACAGAACTGAACGCGGTCTCGAATAGAAAGTCGCCTCGGGAATAATTGTCTCGTCCGGATTGTTTAAGACCTTGTGAGACAGGGTGATTCGGATATGGCTGCAGTCCCTACCGCTGGGACGTGCGTGGGGTACACGCGGGTGAGCACGATTGCGCAGACCCTGGAACAGCAGAACGCGGCCCTAACCGCTGCGGGAGTCACCAAGACGTTCTCGGACACCATCTCTGGAGCGCGCGATGACCGCCCAGGCCTAGCTGCGCTCCTCGATTACATACGTGAGGGCGACACCGTGGTGGTGTGGAAGCTCGACCGGCTCGGGCGCAACACCCTCCACATTCTGGAGACAGTCAAGGCGCTGACGGATCGCGGCGTTACGTTGATCTCCACCACCGATGGCATCGATTCGTCAACTGCGGCTGGCCGCATGGTGATCGGTGTCCTCGCGAGCATGGCCGAGTTCGAGCGGGAGTTGGTGAAAGAACGCACTGCCCTGAAGCGAGTGGCGTCCCGGGCCAAAGGCACCAGATTCGGACGACCCAAGAAGGTCCCCGACCCTAGTCACATCGTGACGGCGAAACAGATGAAGACGGAAGGCCACACGGTGCGTGACGTCGCCAAATATCTCGGCGTCAGCCGGGCGACGCTGTATCGCTATCTGGCCGACTATGCAGCTTGACCCGACGGGGGTATCGGTTCGCTCCTTCACCCCCAACGGGGGTAATGGTTCGCTCCTTCACCCCCCGACGAGCGCAGGGCGTCCCCCAGCGGGGATACAGACGGGGCTTATCCCCCGCTGGGGGACAGACGGTTTCGGCGTCGTCCGCCCGGGCGGCGAAGAAAGCCACCCATACCAACCCTAATCGGCAAGAGCGCCTCCGCCGGGAGGCTTGAAATACGGGAGGTCCGCATGATGTCGTACGACGAGATTGTCAGGGGTGCTTGCCCCTGGCAGGGGGTGTTGGACACGTCGGTCATGGTCGATGATTTGGTCCGCGCCAGTCACCGGCTCGCCGATACCGCGAAAGCCGGAAACTGGCCAGCGGTGATGGAGGTGCTTGACCAAGAGTGGAAGTGGCTGGTCATCAACCAATGGCGTCCGGGCGGCACGGCATGGTTTACCGCCTTGCACCAGGCCGCCTGGCACGGCGCACCCCGTGAAGTCGTTGCAGAGCTAATCGAGCGGGTGCGCTGCGGTGCCTTCGCGACTCGAAGGGGCGTAGGGCTTTCGACGTGGCAGTCGAGCGCAACGGGTCATCCGCGTTGCTGGAGCTGCTGCAGCCGCCACGCTCGCCGCTGACACCAGAATTTGGCCCTCGACGCACGGCTCGCCGAGCTCATCGACGGACGCATTCAGGGACGGCTTTTTAGCGGCAACTTGCGCACGGCGCTCCGGTAC
Organism: uncultured Actinomycetota bacterium; assembly: GCA_963743145.1. Classification (GTDB taxonomy): domain Bacteria; phylum Actinomycetota; class Actinomycetes; order Mycobacteriales; family Mycobacteriaceae; genus Mycobacterium. Next base: position 344,788 of record CAVUOR010000004.1, read on the forward strand.
CCGCCTGTTGAAATCCTGCACGAGCTGCCCGGTCAGCGGGTGTGGTTCCCGCTGCCCGCCAAGTATGGGTTCCTCATCGAGCTGCAACGAGGAGCCCTTGAGGTCAAGAGCTGGTGTGGCCTCGTCGAAGGGTCAGGCCAGGCTCACCTGGTCACGCCCGAGGGTTCGGTGATGGTCGATCAGGGATTCGTCTGATCAGAGCATCTCGACCGCCACAGCGCCGAAATGTCAATCCCCACTGCAATCTTCACTCAGCTTGGCTATGCCTGTACGGGCAACGAAGGAGGCCAACCATGACGTTGACTACTGCTCAACTTGACCGCGCTCTCGGAGTTCTGCTGGGTACTGCAGCCGGTGACGCTCTCGGTGCCCCTTACGAGTTCGGCGCACCACGCGGACCCGAGCTGGAAGTTGCCATGGTCGGTGGTGGGAGCTTCGGCTGGGAGCCCGGTGAATGGACTGACGACACCAGCATGGCTATCGCCATCGCCGAGGTGGCAGCTGTAGGGGCCGACTTGCGCCAGGAGGAGGGCTCGATGCTCTGTCCCTGCATCGGCGGTTCCCGCCGAGTGGCGTCGAGTGCTGCACGGCTGGCCCGGGCTTCGAACCCGAGACTTGATCGCACTTGCCGCCAAGATCGTCAAGGCGGATAAACCCTTCACCAACGACCGCTACTGGATGACGCCGGTCAAGCATCCACATGATGACGGAGTCTGGCTGGCGGATGTCACAGCGTTGCAGGGCCTCCCGGCGGGCGTGGATGCGGTGGTGTCGTTATGCCGGGTGGATGACGACGAACTACCGCTTCCAGGTCGATAATGCCGCCGCCGCCAAGTTCTGGGGCGATTCGGGTAGACCGCAGCCGCCGCCACTGGAAGCACCGCCCGAAGCGCCGCCGGAATGGCCGCTTCCTCCGTTGCCGATGCCGCTCGAATGCCGGCAGAACAACGAATTGCCAGAGGTAGCGGAGCTCCAGGCACCGGTCGCACGCCGGCTGCGTGGCATCTGTGACGAACTTGACGACGCAATCCGTGCAATCAACTGGCAGCAGAACGTGCGGTTCCAACGGGAAATCAGTGAAGCGGTCGCGAATCTGCGCGAGTGGGTTGCTCGGTCGGCAACCGCCGTTGCGGGCGAATGTTGATTATGTTCTGACTTGAGCGTGCCAGCGCTGGCGGCGGCCACCTTAACGCGGCTACCGTGGATGGCGCTAACAGCTACGCCCAGGCCATAGCTGGCAGCAATGACTTGGCCACTGCGACCGGTACCAACACGGACGCCTACGCTTTCGACGGCGATTACGACATCGCCACCGTCTCCGCGACAAGAAGCACATGCGGCACCTCATGCCGATCACCGAAGCCCGGCACCAGCTCGGCGGCATCAGTCCCACCACGTTCTACGCGCTGGTCAAGGGAGGCGAATTGTCGCTCGTTAAGATCGGCCGCCGCTCCTTCGTCCAAGCAGAAGACCTCGATGATTTCCTGAGGCGAAACCGCCCGCGTCGTTGTCGGTGTCGGCCATGACCATCGGACGGTATCGGCGGCCGGGTCCGCGCCGTCGCCCCGGACCGTCCGCAGATCGTCCGCAGCAGAATTTCGGGCATCTTCCGGCGATCAACGCACCCAACAGTCTGAGCAGGGGGTTTATCGAATAGCCAACACAGTTTTCGGGTACCAACGCCCAGGATGGTGATGAAGGTGATCATCGCCAAGTCACTGGGTTTGTGACGGGCGTAGAAAAAAACGTCGTTGAGACCCTTGTCACAGTCGTCCAACCAACCTACTGTGTGTTCAGTTGGTTGGTTGGACGAAGGAGTCCGGTGCCCGAGACACGGCCGTACGAATCTCTGCGGGCCAAGGGCGAGGACCGCAAACAGCGGATCCTGGCCGTTGCGCAGCGGCTGCTGACCCGCAACGGGTGGCGTACTACCACGCTGGCCCAGATCGCCGGCGAGGCCGGCGTCAGCCCAGCCGGCCTGCTGCATCACTTCGAATCCAAGGAACAGCTGCTGCACGCGGTGCTCGACGTCCGTGACGCCGATGACGACGCGCACGCGGACCGGGCCGGCGATCTGATCTCAGAAATCGCCGCGGTCGCCGAGCGGTTCCACCGGTCGCCGGAACTCATTGGCACCTACGCCGTGCTGCTGGCGGAGAACATCGACCCCGACGCTCCGCTACACAATCGCCTCGTCGGCAGATACCAGAGTGCGGCCGACATCATCGCCGAGCTCATCCGCCGAGGCCAGCGGGCCGGCCAATTTCGAATGGATATGGATGTCGCCGTCAAAGCGGTCCAAATTATCGCCTTCATCACCGGAATGGAGACCACATGGTTGCTCGATCCATCGATACCACTGGCCGAGGTGTTCAAGGAGTACTCGGAGTCGTTGGCCCGGGACATGGCACCGCCGAGCTCGGTATGAGATACCGGCTCGACGTGGTCGCCGCTGACGTCGCCGATGTGGTGAAGTTCGCCGGCGGTTGGCTGTTCGACCGGGCGATGGCAGGCTGGGATGTCACCGTGCTGGTCGCCGACCATCCTGACGAAAGACCGCTGCAGATCCTTGGCGCCCAGATCGTCGACCTGGAATACGCATTGGCGACAGCCGGGGATCGGCCGCCGCCTCAGACCCTGGCGGCTGCAGCCGACCTCTTCGGCTGTGATTCCCGCGTCCGCCAGGGCGTCGTGCAGGCTCTTGACCAAGGTGCCACCGAAGTCACGTTGTGGGGTAAGACGTGGCCGGCCGAACTGGAAGACAGCGTCGGCCTGGTCCAACACCGGCTGAGTGCCGCGGCCCAGGCGTTCAAAGCCCAGGCCCTGGCGGCCGCCGCGATGCCGTTGGATTCGATCGGGCTGGTCGAGATGTTCCGCAGCCGGGTGATGGCCTGCCCGGCGGTCGAGGCCGACCTGATTCCGGCCAGCTAACTCGCGGCCGGCCCGCTCGAACCCCCGCACGTTCATGCTGCGTTGACGTCGCGGCATGCTCTATGGAAATCTAATACTCAAAGCTGAGAGGGACGTTCTCATAGCGGAGTTTGCCGAACGGAGCAGCAGATGGTGAACGACTTCACCGAAATGGATTTCTTCCGCGGCAGCGAGCTCATCGCGGACCCCTACCCCTACTACGAGGCCCTGCGGCAGCAGTGCCCTGTCACCCGGGAAAACCACCACGACGTCACTATGGTGACCGGCTGGGACGAAGCCTGCGCCGTCTTGAACGACGCCGAGACGTGGTCCTCGTGCATCTCGGTGACGGGCCCGTTCCCAGGCTTCCCGGTCCCGCTCGAGGGCGACGACATCACCGAGCTGATCGAGCAGCATCGTGACGAGCTGCCCTTCAGCGACCAGCTACCCACGCTCGATCCACCCACTCACACCAACCACCGCTCCCTGCTGATGCGGCTGATCACCCCGAAGCGCCTCAAGGAGAACGAGGACGCCATGTGGGTGCTTGCCGACGAGGCGCTTGACGGGTTCCTGGCGCCAGGGCACGGCGAGTTCATCAAGGGCTTCGCGAGCCCGTTCACGCTGCTGGTTATCGCTGACCTGCTGGGCGTGCCCGTGGAGGATCGCGACAAGTTCGTCAAAGGCATCCGCGACCACTCGGGGGGCGGCGTCGGCGGAACCGGCAAGGAATCGCTGGCCCACAGCCCGCTGGAATTCCTCTACGGTCTTTTCTCTGACTACGTCCGGGACCGCCGGCGCGAACCCCGCGACGACGTGCTGACTGGCCTGGCGACCGCCACCTACCCCGACGGCTCAACACCCGAGGTCGAAGACGTGGCCCGCGTCGCAAGCAACGTCTTCTCGGCGGGTCAGGAAACCACCGTGCGGCTGCTGGGCGCCGCACTGCAGACGATGGGGGAGCGTCCCGACATCCAAGCGGAGTTACGCAAAGACCGCAGCCTGGTCCCCAACTTCATCGAAGAGTCGCTGCGCCACGAGAGCCCGGTCAAGGGCGACTTCCGGATGAACCGGGTGCCTGTCAATGTCGGCGGAGTCGACTTGCCCGCAGGCACAACGGTGATGGTTGTGCAGGCCGCCGCGAACCGCGATCCACGCCGTTTCGAAGACCCCACCACATTCGATCCGGCGAGAAAGAATGCTCGCCAGCACATCTCGTTTGGGCGAGGCATCCACAGCTGCCCCGGCGCGCCTCTGGCGCGCGCTGAAACACGGGTGGCCATCGAGCGGCTGCTGGACCGCACGTCGGACATCCGGATTAATGAGCGCGTTCACGGACCAGCGAATGACCGTCGCTACCAGTATGTTCCGACCTACATCCTGCGCGGCCTGACCGAGCTGCATTTGGAGTTCACGCCGGCATGAAAGTCTGGGTCGACGACCAGCGCTGTCGCGGTCATGGCGTGTGTGTGACGCTGTGCCCAGATGTGTTCAAGCTGACCGATGATGGCTATGCAGAAGCGATACCGTCTGACGTTCCAACAGAATTCGAGGCGGCCACCCGCGAAGCCATCGACTGCTGCCCCGAGCAAGCCATCGCCGAAAGCTGACCAGAGGAGATCGTGCACTATGCCTAAGGGTTATGTCATCCTCACCGAGGCCATCAAGGATCCGGAGGGCATGAAGGCCTACGCTCAGGCTGCCGGGGCAGCGATGGGCGGTGTCAACGTTCTCGCGGTGGATACCGCACCCAAGGTCGTCGAAGGCAGCTGGCATGGCAGCCAGACCGTTGTGCTGGAATTCGAGTCGGTGGATGCGGCCCGCGCGTGGTACGAGTCCGAGGCCTACCAGAAGGCGGCAAAACTGCGCCAAGCCGCGGCCGACTGTAACGCCGTGATCCTCTCCGGGTTTGGCTGAGCCGCAGCGGCATTCCTAGAAGGGCGGCGGCTCATCGTTAGCGATGATTCGCTGTTTTTCGCGCCGTCCTTCCCGGTTTTGTTTGCGTTTGGCGGCGGTGCGGTCAGCGCAGGGTGCGCCTGCGGATGGGGGCTGGGCGGGGCCAGTTCGCCGGTCGGTGCGCATAGGGCGGGAAACAGCAGCGCGCTGCCCGGGGTGGTCACGTAGGTGTGTTGTGAGGGTGCGGTCCAGATCAGGGTGCCGTCGGGCAGTTGTTGGTCACCCCAGCCCCAGAAGGTTTTGATCAAATGGTGGTAGCGATTACCCGAAGTACCCCTTAGCCGCGGGCCGCCCACCGCGAGAAATCGCCAAGAATCTTTCAAGAATCCTGTGGTGCCTTACGCATTGTCGGCCACCACGACCGACCTCGGAGCATGATGGAGCACATTCGTGAGAAAGGACTCATAAATGGCTCTTTCTAGGGAAGGTCGTTCAGGGGTGCGCAAGAAAGCCCAGCGGCAAGAAGGGAGATGACCGATGTGGAAGAAGGGCGAACCCAAACCATGCGGTCTCAAGATGGCGGACGGCACTCCATGCGTCCTCGATTCTGGGCACGATCCGGAGAAGTCGTGGGAGACGCGCGAGCATAAAACCGCAAATGGCACCGTGTTCACATGGAGCAGTGCTCAGGGTGCCGAGGAAGTTCGCTTCATGAACCAACTGCCGTTCGGCGCGTCGGGGCAGATCTGACGGCTTTTCCTACAGGACTGTCACGTCCGCCTCGAAGAATCGCGGCGCAGGTAACGAGCAGTTAGCAACCGGGTCGTGTTGGTGCTGTCGCGGCGGTGTGGTGGTTGGCTTTGACCGTTGGGCGCCCGCCCACTCGGTGATTCGAACATCCATTCGAGTGTTGCAGAGGGGTCCGACCGCGTTGACTCGTCAGAAATGCGCGCGAAAGGGTGATTCGTTGCCTCATTGAAAATGCGCGCGTACGCCCAGTGGATGGTGTTGACGTTGGCAGAGCGCAGAGCAATCACCGGGGCGGCTGCGATCCGCTACCAGCTGGCGAGCAAGCGCGGTAAGAGTCGGATTCTTGACGAGTTGTGCGCCAATACGGGGTGGCATCGAAACCACGCGCGTAAGGCGCTGGCAGCGGCGCTGCAGCCCAAGATCGTTGCCCCGCGCAGTCCGCGGCCGGTGAAGTACGGGCCCGATGTCATCGCGGCGCTGACGGTCTGCTGGGCAGTGCTCGGAATGCCGGCCGGCAAACGGCTCGCGCCCATGCTGGGCGAACTGGTGGCAGTGCTGCGTCATTTCGGAGAGCTGTCCATCGACGAGGGCACCGCCGAGCTGCTGGCGTCGATGTCGGCAGCCACCATCGATCGCCGCCTGGCTGATCAGCGAGCTAAATACCGGCTCCGGGGACGGGTGGGGACAAAGCCGGGATCGCTGCTCAAAAGCCAGATCCCGGTGCGCACCTGGGCCGAGTGGGACGACGCTCGACCGGGGTTCGTCGAGATCGACCTGGTCTGGCATGACGGCGGCAACCGGGGTGGCAGGCCATGCATTTACCTTGACGGTTACCGACATCGCCACCGGCTGGACCGAGAATCGCTCAGTGCCGGACAAGACCGCCAAATGCGTACTGGCAGCACTTAATGACATCGCCCGCAAGTTGCCGTTCCCGATCCTGGGTGTGGACTCCGACAACGGATCAGAATTCATCAACGACCACCTGCTGGGATGGTGCCAAGGCCGCCAGATCACCTTCACCCGGGCCGACCGGGCAATAAGAACGACGGTTGTCACGTCGAGCAGAAGAACTGGGCGGTGGTGCGCACCGTTGTCGGCTACCACCGCTACGACACCGCTGCAGAACTATTGCTACTCAACGAGATCTGGCAGTTGCAGTCCAGGCTGACCAACTACTTCTACCCGCAGCAGAAACTGATCTCCAAGGTCCGCGCAGGGGCCAAAGTGTCCAAAAAACACGACACCGCCACCACCCCATTTCATCGCGCGATCGATCACCCCACCATGACCGTGGAACGCATCGTGGCGCTAACCCGGACCTACTCGCTGATCAACCCCGCCGCCACCCAACGTCAGATCCAAGCCCTCACCGCCCAGCTGTTCACCCTCACCACCAGCAAAGCCGCACCCGGCGCCACAGTTCCAATCAACAAGCGCGCACGTTTACGTGAGGCAACGAATCCCCCTTCGCGCGCATCTTGACGTGAGGCAACAGGCCGACAAGAAAGGTGAACGAATCCGCCGGCCGTTATTCGACGATGGAAATGGCCTGCCGCGGGCATTGCCGGACCGCGTCGCGGACCTGCTCTTCGTTTTCCGGCGTGACGTCCTCTTGCAGCACGGTCAGCGTGTCGTCATCCTCGAGCTGAAAGACCTCCGGGATGATGCCCATGCACACCCCGTTGCTTTCGCACAGCCCCCAGTCGACTTCGATCTTCTTGGTCATTCAAGCCCTCTCACCGCAACACCTTCACCGGTACATTCAGCCAGCCCGCGACATTCTGCATGGTGACCCGCTTGCAACCGTCCCAATCCACCTCGTAACGGGGCATGAAGTCGAGCAGCTTCTCCAGTGCGATCCTGCTTTCCATCCGAGCCAACGCTGCGCCCAGGCAACTGTGTATCCCGTACCCCAGGCCGAGGTGCTGTGCCTCGGTATGGTCGCGCTCGATATCGAACGTGTCCGCGTCGGTGAAGGCATCGGGGTCTCGGTTAGCCGCGGCCTTCATCAAGAACACCGGCTTGCCAGCGGGAATAGTGCCACCACTGGTGTGTGCCTCTTTCAAGGTCCAGCGGACGTTGTACTGCACTGGTCCCTCGTAGCGCAACAACTCTTCGACGGCACCCGGAAGCTTGCTGCGGTCTCGTTCCAGCTTCTCCCACTGGTCCGGGTTGCGGGCGAACAGCACGGCCGCGCTGCCGATCAACTTGGTGACGGTCTCGGCGCCGGCCCCGCCTAGCAGCGTGGCAAACCCGCATATTTCAATATCGTCGAGCTTGCGAGTCTGACCATCCTCCCCGGGGATTTCGGCGGCGATCAGCTTGCTGATCATGTCGTCCTGCGGGTTTTCGCGCCGCTCCTGCACCAAGCCGTAGTAATACATAGCGGTGTCGATGTTGGCCTGCATGCCGGCTTCGCTGATTTCGATCTGTCCCGCTTCCCGGTGCAGGCTGGTGTCGATCCAATGCCGCAGCGTTTGGCGGTATTCCTCCGGCACTCCGGCCATTGTGGTGATGACTTCGACGGGGAACGGCCCGGAGAAGTCCTGCACGACGTCGAACTGGTCGGGATCGGCAGCGTTCAGGTATTTGTCGACGAGGTCGACGACTGTGTCGTGCTGCGATTCAATGGCCCGCGGCGTGAAGGCCTTATTGAGCAGGCTGCGCATGTGACGGTGTTCCGGCGGATCCATGAAAATGATGGACTTCTGCTCAGGTGATATGCCTCTGCGCACCATCGCCAGGTCGCAACCACGGCTTGAGGAAAAGGTCTCGAAGTCCTTGAGCGCGGCGGCCACGTCCGCGTGGCGGGTCAGCGCGTAGAAGTCCTCTTTCTCGTCGTAGTAGAGCGGTGCATCTTCACGCATTCGTCGATAGATATCGAACGGATTGGTGAAGTACTCCTCGGAGAACGGATCAAAGACGACCTTCGGCTTGGTCATTGCACCCTCCTGCGCGCCCAGTAAGCGCCCTACACCTTTACGACGGAATGCGTGACTGTAACGCTAACGGTAGACGGTTCGTCGCGGGCCGAAAAGACCTCATCTCACCCGCGCTATCGCGGTATCGATGACGTCGTCGAGCACGCCCAGGTCACCACCAAGCTCGGCGGCGATGTTCCTGACCACGGCTACGTCTTTGCCGACGAATTCACCGGCCACGTCGATGAAGGACGAAACGGATCCACCCGCAGCGACGATATCCAGCACCCGACTCGCCGCGCTGCCATGCGGGATCGCGGCGAGCAGCGTCGACTCCGGCACACCGAGCTGCCGGCCCAGATCGACAGAGCCGGACAGCAACCCGATATGCGCCGCGAACAATGCGTTGTTGACCAGCTTCACCTTCTGCCCGGCGCCAAGCGGGCCGACGTGCAGGACCGGGTCGCCGTAGCAGCTCAATGCCGGCCGCATTCGGGCCACGGCATCGTCTGCGCCGCCGACAAACAGCGTCAGCGTGCCGGCCGCGGCGTTGTGCGGCCCTCCGCTTACCGGGGCATCCAGCACCTCGACATCCCGCGGTGCAACCTGCTCGGCGATGGTCTCGACGGTGCGCGGACTTCCGGTGGTGTGCACCACCAGGGTCGAGCCGGCCGGCATGGACTCGAGCAGGCCGCTGTCAGAAGGGTTCAGAAAGACCTGCTGCACTTGTTCGTCGGTGAACACGCAGACCGCCACGGCGTCTGCGTCCGCGCTCACCTCACCGGTGTCGGCGACCGCGTTGGCGCCCAATTGAGTTATAGCAGCACGCTTCTCGGCGGATCGGCCCAGCACTGTGACGTCGTGCCCGGCGTCGATGAGACGGGCCACCATGGGGCGTCCCATCCGTCCTGCACCGATGAATCCGATTCTCACCGCGGGTGTTCCATCAGGGCCAGCGTGGTGTCGGCGGCGTCGAGCACAGCCCCACCGGCGACGGCGGCGGCATCGGCGAGGTCGGCGACCAAGCGGACATCCTTCTGCAGCAGCGCTCCAGCGAGGCCGGCAAGCCGGTCCAAACCTCCGGTGTCGCCGCCAAGAGCGTTGAGCGCGAAACTGTTCCCGCTGCCGCGCGAGATGACATCGGTGAGGCGGTCCGGCAGGACGCCAAGAGCTTTGCCTAGAGTCAGGACTGCGGCCGCGGTACCTAGGTTGGCGGTGAACAGCAGGTTGTTCAGCAGCTTGGTGGTTTGTCCGGAGCCCAGATCGCCCAAGTGCACGATCGGGTCGGCGTAGGTCTCGAACACCGGGCGGCAACGTTCCACGACGTCGGGGTCACCGCCGACCATCACCAGCAGCCGACCTTCTGCGGCCGCGGGCGCACCACCGCTTACCGGCGCATCGATCACCGAGAGTCCCTGTGCACCAGCCTTCTTCGCCAACTCATGGCATGTCTTGGGATGCACGGTGCTGTGCACGGCGATCACACCGCCCGGCTTGAGCCCGGTCAGCACCCCGTTCTCGCCGCCGGTGACCTGTTCGATGTCGGCGTCACCGACCACGCACAGGCACACGAGATCGCTAGCAGCCGCGAGTTCTGCCGGTGAGCCCGCGACTTTGGCAGCGGTGTCGGCGAACGGCTCGAGCGACGCCGGTCTACGTGCCCATAGCGTCGTCGGAAAGCCGGCGTCGATGATCCGCTCGGCCATCGGGCCACCCTGACTGCCCAACCCAATGAATCCGACCTGCATCAACCGGCCTCCAAATCGGGACTTGTACGCGCGACGGTGCATTGCTCGGCGAACGAGAAAACCGTCGCGTGGTAGACCGGGGCGGCGTAACCGAGGCTGATGTTGTGGCCCGCGTCAGATTGGCGATGGACGATGAACCGCGGGGCGCCGGAGAACATGGCGGCGAGCTCGGTGACCGCCGAAGTGTCAGTCTCCCAAACCTTCTCATGCTCGGCTATGGTGAAGTGCACCGGAACACGCACCGCAGGAGCCAGCGCGGGGAAGTCTTGACTTGCCCAGTTGGACACCATCAGGTCCTCATAGGGTGGAGCTCCGGGATAGACCGTGGCCCCGGTGAGTACCTCAGGTGGATAAAGTCGTTCTGGGTGCCACAGCAGTTCACGCAGACCCGACGGACGGCGTTCTCGCGTTGCGGTTTTGAGCATTTCGCGCGCAGCTGGGTGATAATGCCTTCCGGTGCCGGCTAATTCGACGCCCAGCAGATCGCCGCCGCGTCCATCGGCGACCATCCGCATCGTCAGTTCGCATCCACCCGAATGGCCCATCAAGAACAGCCCGGCGCCGCGTGGTGATTGCCCGAGGATGCGCTCAATCGCCCCGTAGGCGAGATCGGTGCGCTGCTCGGGCCGGGACACCGCCTCGGGATAGGGAGCCGAGCTGCCGTACCCGGGCCGATCGAGAGCCACCACTGTGAATCCGGCCGCGGCGCCGCTCCGCAGCAGCGAAAAAGAGGGGTGGCCCGGACAGTCAAAATAGATTGCGGTGGTGCCACCCCCGTGGATGGCCACAATAACGGCCTTGGGGTTTTCAGCCTCGGTGACCAATGCCGACATCGGCACACCATCGACGATGACCACCCTGGGACGGGGCGGATTCATGTGTCCGCCCGGAGCAGCAGCACGCCGCTGGGCGTCAGGCCTCCGCTGCTGACCACGCCGACACGTGCGTCGGCGACCTGCCGCTGACCGGCTTCACCGCGGAGCTGGGTGACGGCTTCGTGCAGCAGACCCATGCCATGCGTCCGGCCGTGCGACAGCTGACCACCGTGCGTGTTGAGCGGCAGCTGCCCGTCGCGGGCGATGTTCTTACCGCCGTCCAGGAATTCCTTGGCCTCACCGATCCGGCAGAACCCCAGCGCTTCGATCCAGGACAGGCAGTTCATCGTGAACCCGTCGTAGAGCTCGGCGACATCGACGTCCTCGGGGCGCAGCGAAGTGCGCGACCACAGGTGTGCGGACTGGCCGAGTACCTGAGGCTCGTGGGTCAATGTGCTTTGATCCCAATCGATCCGCTCGATGATCTGCGTGCCGACTGCCTCTACCAACACCGGCGGCTTGGCGGTGTCACGAGCTGCGTCGACGGCCGAGACGATGACGGCGACCGCCCCGTCGCAGGGCACGTCACAGTCGTAAAGCCCGAATGGTGTGGTGATGGGGCGTGCGTTGAGGTAGTCGTCCATTGTCATCGGGGACCGGTAGACCGCCGACGGGTTGAGCTCGGCGTTGGCGCGTTGGTTCAACGCGATCCAGCCCAGCGTCTCCTTCGTCGTCCCGTATCGGTGGAAATGGCGTTGCGCATTCTGCGCCAACGTGTGGGCTGCCGAGACGGCGCCGAAAGGCATCAGCCAGTCGGCCCTACCGCCGAAGGGCGGGACGATCTTGCCCTGCTTCATCAGCTCGTTGAAGGTGGCCTCCCACAGCGTCCGGAAGCACAGCACGTGACGCGCCAACCCGCCGGCGATCGCCAGCATCGCGGCGATGACCGAGCCGCCCGGACCGAAGGTCTCGATGCCGCCGTTATGCCACGTCGGCCGGATACCGAGGGCAGCCTCCAGCGCGGTGACCCCGCCTTCGCCGAACCCGCCGAGGTTGCCCGCCGCCCGGGTAGGTCGACAACCCGTCGATGTCGTCAAATGTCAGGCCGGCGTCGGCAATCGCCGCTTCGCAGGCCGCCACCGTCAGCGACAGCGGCGGCACCATCAACCGGCGCCCGATCTCGGACATGCCGATCCCGGTGAGCGCCACCTTGTCTTCGAATTTCTCCGGCGTCAGCATCGGGCGGACGTATTCACCAAAGCGTTCCGGCGCGATTTCGTCGATTGGTAGCGTCGCCGGCTCAGTGTCGCCACGGGTGGGACGGAACAGCGGTAGCCAAAAGTCCTCGACCTGCTCGAAGACGACTTCGACGGGCTGTCCCAACTGTAGTTGCTCGGGGTCGCAGTCCACGATGTTGGTCGTCAGTCGGACCCGCGGATCTTCTGCTATCGCGACTTGGGCGACCACGTACGGGGCAGGCAGGCCGGGCAGGCTGAACCGGTGATTGACGGTGAATCCGGCGAGCGTCGCTCGACCGGATACTGCGCGCACTGCCAAGTTATGTGAGCGGCAGTACCGGCATACCGGTGCGGGCGGATGGATGAGCGCAGTGCAGTCAGCGCATTCCTGCAGCCGCAGCGTTCCGTCGACGCCTGAGGTCCAAAAGAATTCGGTCTCCTCGGTGACCACGGGCGGCGGGCGACCGGTCAACGGGTGAACCCCCATTCGGCTTCGTTCGCTTCGGTTTTCAGGTGCTCGGCAGCATCTTCGGCACCGCCCGACCTCGGATGCGGCTGGGCGTCGCGGTGCTCGCCCCACTCGGTAATCGCGTGCACCGGGCAATCCCATAGCGCCCGCATCACGTCGTCGCGGTCACCTTCGGCGACGTCGCCGTTGCCTTCCAGCGACGCGTAGCCCCAGTCGTCAAGCGAGAAGTAGCCGGGCGCGTGCTTGGCGCACACGCCGAAGCCGTCACACACCGTGCGGTCAAGCCGGATTCTCATGCCTTCACCGCCTCCACCTCGTAGGGACGATCGGCTTTGAAAGCACCGAGTTGGCATGTCTGACAACCATTGTCGAGATGGCGCTGTACGTCATCCGAGAACTGGCCGAGCAGACTCGCGGCGATGTTGGTCGCGGCGTCCAACGTCGCGCATGCGCCGCGTCCGCGGAGCACCACCGACCATCGGCGTAACCTTGCCAGATCCTCGTCGGTGGCGACACCGTCGCGCAACGCGCCGGCCACGGCGGCCATCGCCGCGGTCCCGTTGAAACACGAGCCACACTGTCCGGCGTTTTCGCGGTCGAAGTACGCCAGCACGGAGGCGGCGACGGCGACCGGGCAATCATCGGTGAGCACTGCTATCGCGCCATTACCCAGGCCACTACCGAGGCCGCGCAGGGTCTCGTGGTCCAACGTGGCATCAAGCACTGAGCGATCGAGCAAGCCGGCGAAATAGCCGCCGAACAGCGCACCTCGTACTTGATCGGGCGAAATACCGTGCAGGGCAAGCAGTTCGGTAAACGGTAAACCGTGCGGGATCTCGTAGAGGCCGGGCGGTCGGCCGGCACCAGTGAGGGTTACCAAAAAGGTGCCGGGAGACAGTGACGTGCCCAGCGAGCGGAACGCCGCTGAGCCGTGGCGTTGCAGGTAGGGCAGGTTGGCCAGGGTTTCGACATTGCTCACTAGCGTGGGGAGCTCGCCGACACCACTCTGGAAAGGTCGTGGCGGCTTGTCCGTCGGTTTCACCGGCCCGCCGTTGATCGCGCGGATGGCAGCGGTTTCCTCACCGGCGATATAGCCCGGTTCGACATTCCACACCTCAACCGCGATGCCGCCCAATGCGTCTGGTTCGACCTCGGACAGCGCGGTTTCTACACTGCGCGCAGACTCCGGGTCGGACAGGTAGACGTAGCCGCGCTTCGCGGACACCATCGCAGCCGCAAGCCGCAGTCCGTCAAGGATCAGATGTGGCCGGTGTCGCAGCAGCCACCGATCTTTGATCGAAGCGGGTTCGCCCTCTTCGCCGTTCGCGATGACGACGGTGTCACCGGCAGCTGGCCCGCTGTCGCGCACCGCGCGCACCTTGACCGCGAGCGGAAATCCGGCACCGCCACGTCCGAGCAGTCCTGCGGATTCGACCTCACCGAGTAATTCGTCAGCTCCGGCGAGAGGCTGGTATCCGCCGAGTCCCCGGTATGCGGCGATGTCTTCTCGGGCCTGGCCACCCTGGTCGCCCAGCAGCCTGGGCGTGAAACCGGGCGAGGAGGCGAGTGTGATAGCCAGCGCCGCGCTGGTCTCCATCAGCTGCCCCCCAGTGTCACAGTTAGGCTTGCACACATGCGGACTGCAGTCGTGCGCGTCAACGTCGACCCGGAAAATGCGCTAGCGCCTGCACGACTAGCGGAGGGCATGGCGGTGCTCCTCGGGCTTGTGGGCGACGTGGGTGGCAGTGTCGAAGATGTCATCGTTAAGGATCTCGCGTGCCATGCCTGCCGGTCGCCGCGAGGTAGATCTGTTGATCGCCTGTGACGATGTCGACGCGGCCAAGCAAGCCGCGATTGACCTGTGCGCGAAAGCTTTTAAGACCACCCCGGTGCCCGGCGTGGTCACCTTTATCAGCAGGGGAACCGATGACGACGCGCACGGTGTGCTGTCCGGGTTCGGACTCACCGGCGAAATTATCCGGACACCTGGCGATGACGGCTTCGACATCGTCCACGTGACGTTGCGTGAAGCCGACCTCGAGCGCATTCCGGAAAGCCGGATCCATACGGCGTTGGAGGCGTCGCTGAACTGCGAGGTCCACATTCGCACTATCTAGTGCATTGTGAGACATCACGATCCCAGGAATTCCAGGATCGCGGGGGCGGCCTGCACCCAGGTATCAAACATGTTGAAATGCTGCACTCGTCCGGCGGCGCGGTCTTCGGACGCGCGCTCCCACGCATCCTCCGGCCAGGGCGGGTCGATCAGCTTCGATCCCTTGATCAGACAGCTGACTTCCAGCGACGTCCGCTTGGGGTGATCCATGTCGTTCTCGCCGCCACGAATGATCAACGTGGGGACTTGGATTCGATCGAACATCTCGTCCTCGACACCCGGAATCGTCTGTCCCGGCTTGGAAACGAACGCGTTGAGCCAGCGCAGCATGACTTTGAGGAACTCGTCGGAGTCGAAGTCGAGGAACCGCTGCTTGTTGGCCGGGTTTTCCTCGATCCGGTCGCGCCATTCCTGCACCTTCACCACGCCGTCCATTCCGGTGCCGCGCACCGCGAGAATGCTTGGGACGATGTAGAAGGAACCGAGCACGAACGTGCCGTAAATACCGCCGACGATGTTCCACACCACGAGCTTCTCCACGAGTTCGGGGTAAAGCATCGTGGTCAGCATGGAATCCCTTGCCCCACCGGAGCCGCCGGCGAGGATGCACCGCTTGATGCCGAGCGCGCCCAGCAGACCGTGCAAGGTCTCGGCGCGCATGTGCGACTCGCTTTGCCCGTAGAACTGCACGTCGGAAGCACCGCAATTGGGCCGATCCCACAACAACACCCGATAACCCCCGGCAGCCAGAGCCTCGGCCAGGGGACGTAGACCGGGGATTTCCTTGCTGAAACGGCCGCCCGGTGTCAGGGCTATGAGATCGCCCGACTCACCGAGGATTTCGTAGACGACGTTGCCACCGTTCACCTCGATAGAAGACACAGATTCTCCTGTAGGTCAGGCCATCACCAGGACGTCGTTGCCGACGATTCGCACCGGGTAGGTGCGGATGCTCCATTCCGGCTTGACCGTGGTCGTCCCGGTCGCCAGCTCGAAACCCCATTGGTGCCAGGGGCAGTAGATGTATTCCTTGTCCCGCACCATGACCGCATCCCCGGGAGCGGTTTCGTCGACGATGGTACGTCCCCGGATACGCCCCGAGCACAGCGGACCACCTTGGTGTGGGCAATAATTCGCGATGGCATAGAAGGTGCCGTTGACGTTGTAGACACCGACACCGTGCCGTCCGATCGGGCACCAACTTGTGCTTGCCCGGCGGGATCTCGTCAACTGCGGCAACAACGTGCTCTCGGCCCTGGGCGAGACGGGGCTCGGGCCGCTTGGTGTCTTCCGGCAATTCAGAACACCCGGACTTGACCCTCGAGGACGGGAACCGTCTCCGGAAGGTGATAGGTCGCGATGCCGTTTTTGTACATCACCGCGTCGCGGGCGTGCTTGGGCAGGTGCTTGACCAGCCACCGCGGGTCGTCGAATGTCCAGTGCGGGTAGTCCGACGAGAAGAGCAGGATCTTCTCGCACTCCATCCACTCCAGTGCGCGCCTCAGCTCGGTCTTGTCCTCGGGGTAGTCCAGCGGCTGCGTGGTGAACTTGATGTGGTTCTTGACGTACTCCGACGGCTTGCGCTTGATGTCGACCCACGACTTACGGGCCTCGTAGATCGCGTCCATGCGCCACATCAGCGGCAGGATCCAGCTGAATGCGTGCTCGACGAAGACGATGCGCAGCGTCGGGAAGCGGTCGAAGACACCGTCGAAGATCAGGCTCATCACCTGGTTGGCGGCCAGCAGCGAGTAGGTGACCATGAAGTCGTGGTTGTAGCTGGGGTATCCCACCGGCGGGGCCGGCAGCTCGTCGAACTGGCTGCGCGACAGGTGGCAGCTCACGGGATGTCGTGCTTGGTGGCTGCGGCCCAGATCGGGTCGTACTTCGGGTGGCCCCACGACGGCCGCGGCTCGGCCTTGATCAAAATCTGCGCCATGAACGGGTGTCCGGCCCAGCTCTCGATCTCGCGAACGGACTCCTCGGGCTCCTCGATGGCGGCACAGATCGAACCGCGCCACCGCTCGTGCCAGTTGTTGTGGCTGTCGAGCCAGTGATTGGCCTGCCAGTCGTTCAACGCGGCCGACATCGCGTGCTGCGCTTCGGGTATACGGGCCGGGTAGGCGCCCGGTTCCAGGATCGCGATGTCGGAGCCCGCTTCCATGATCAGCTGACGGAACGCCATGTCCGGGTCGCTGCAGGCGAACTCGCCGTCGGGGGGGAAGGCGTCGGTGCGCATCGCGTAGCTGTGCGCGTAGTCGGGGGCGTCGTAGTAGATCTGCTCGCCCACATTGCGGGTGAGGAAGTACTTGCTGCGCCACGGCTCGGGGATGTACTGGACGAGCTCGCCGCGCCTGGGCGCTGGGTGGACATCCGAGTCGACGCACCGGACGGCAATGCGCTCGGCGGCGGGAACGCGTTCTTGTGAGTGGGTCAGCGTCATGTCGATCTCCTCGCTCTCCCTTGTTCCTTCTATTCTGCGACTAGCCGGTCGCACAGTCGACCGAGTCGACCGAAACGTCGATCCCGTACAGGTCGGCCGCGTTGCGCCAGCACAGCTTCTCGCGTTGCTCGGCGGACAGCGCCTTGGGCAATTTGTGGATGTCGCCGCACTGCCAGTGCGGGTAGCTCGAGCCGAACATCACCATGTCGTCCTTGCCGGTGAAGCCGAACCACTCGCCGGCGAACTCGGTGTCGCCGGGGCCGTCGAGGCTGCCCTGGACGAAGTACACGTGTCCTGGCAGGTAGTCGCTGGGGATCCGGGGGGCCCATGGGGTTTGCTCGAGGTGTGGCCGGCCGAAGGTGTCCATCCGCCAGATGAACGGCGTGATGAAGTCCGCCGCGCCGTCGCCCCAGACGAACTTGAGGCCGGGAAAGCGTTCGAACACCCCCTCGGCGATCATGTTCATCTGGTGGTACAGGTAGTTCAGCGCCATGAAGCTGACGTACTGCTCGTAGGTGAGGGTGTTGCCGGACGGGGTCGGCGGATTGGCGATGCCCGAGCCGACCTCGATGTGCGCGGCAACGGGAGGCCCGCATCGACCGCCGCTTCCCACAGCGGCCAGAACTGCGGCTTGCCGTAGAGCTCGCGGGACTGCAGCGGGACGCCGATCTGGACCACGCGAGGGTGCGCGCGCCACTTCTCGATCTCTTTCAGGGCACCGGCGATGTCGTCGGGGTTCACCCGGATCGTGCCGCGGAACCGGTCCCCGAACTGGCTGGACTCCAGCCACTTCGACACCAGCATCTCGTTGTGGGCGGCGTGCAGGGCGCTGCCCAGATGCCGGTCCGGCATGATGCCGCGCGCCATCGGGTGCAGCACCGCCACGTCGACTCCGCGCTTCGAAAACAGTTCGTTGGCGACGAAGTTCCGGATCCGAGCCTGGGTACTGGCGGTCCGGCCCCTGAGTGTTGGGCGCGTACTCGCCGCCCGGCGCCCCGTACCAATCCATCTCGTAGTCGGGGAAACCACGACTCTTGAACGGTTCGCGCAAAACCGAGCGCAGTTCTTTGTTGGACGAGAAGAAGATGTGCACGCTGGCATCGATCAGCGGCGTGCGCGTCCCGTCCGGGTGTTCAATCACCTAAACCACCCTTCGCGACTCGGCCGACCGCGCCCAGCCCACCGGTCATCTGCTAGACAATCTAACATCCCTGTTCGCCGCTATTCAACGGGTTTCCCGTAAGCATTTCGATTAATCATCGCACCTGGTAGTGGTCACAATTGGGGGCAGTATGCGTAAGTGTTGTTCTTGTTTACCGATAATATCATTCTCCGGGTTTAGGACTCCTCGCCACCGGCCCCACAGTGACCCCGGCAGCCCGTTCGATCGGCCTGATCGCCGACGTGAAATCCGAGGCGGCGCCCTCGTCGCGCAGGGTGGCCTCCCAGAGTCGTCTGACCGCCTCGGCGACCTCGACGGGCACCCCGAGCGCTTTCGCTTCATTGAGATACAGTCGTACGTCTTTGACCATCAGCCCGGTGGCAAAGCCGTAGTCAAACGTGCGCGGCAGGATCGCCCGCGGGAACTTGTCGCGGCTCGCGCTCGTCGCGCCGGAGCCTGCGTTGAGCGCGTCGATCATCACCGCGGGGTCCAGGCCAGCCTTGACACCCATCACGACGACTTCCGACGTCGCAACCAGGACGGTCGCGGCAAGAAGGTTGTTGGCCAGCTTCATCGTCTGCGCGCTGCCAGGCTTCGGTCCGATGTAAAGCGGTCTGCCGATTACCTCGAACGCCTGCATGAGGAAGTCGAACTCGGCGCGAGGCCCAGACACCATCATGGCAAGTGTCCCGTTTTCGGCTCCGCCGACGCCGCCGCTGACCGGGCTGTCGATCGCTGCGATATTGCGTCCGGCGAGACGGTCGTGAATCTCGACGGCCGTTTGGCTGCCGACTGTTGACAGATCGACGTAACGCTTGACCCGGGTGCCCTCGATCACACCGCCGGCACCGGTCGCGACGTCAAGTGTCGCCTGCGGCGACGGCAGGCTGGCCATGACGGTCTCGGCGTGGTCGGCGACCTCTTTCGGCGACGCTGCGGCCCGCGCCCCGAGTGCGACGGCCCTGTCTAGCGCTTCCTCGCGGTTGTCGAATGCGACAACGCGGTGATTCGCTTCGATGAGGCGCCGCGCCATCGGAAACCCCATGTGGCCCAGACCGATAAACCCGATGTCCACTCCGACCGCCTAGCCCTCGCTGATCTTGCCCGTCGTGGCGCCGGGAAAGCCCCTCACGAGATTGTCACTGTGCTATTTAGAGAATAGTATTCTCACAGCACGTTAACTGATCTAAGGAGCTGGCCGGGATGCTGTTGGAATTCGACGCCGATCAGCGGCTATGGCAGGAAACGGTGCGCGACGCGGTGGGCAAACAGTGCCCGCCGGCGCTGGTCCGAAGTGTTGCCGAAGACGGAGTGGACCCGACCTCGGTCTGGCAGGCCTACGTGGAGCACGGCTGGACCGAGATGAACGAGCCGGAGACCGCCGTCGAGCTGGCCATCGTGCTGGAAGAGCTGGGCCGCGCGACCGATCCCACCCCGTTTTTGGCGACGATGAGCCAGTTCGCTCCGTTGGCCGCGGATCGATTCGACCCGCAGGCCTCCGGAACCGCCGCCTACACCGGGGTGACGGCACACCGTGATGGCGAGGAGTGGGTGCTGGACGGTACCGCCCGGCATGTGCTGGACGGTGACCGCGCCCAGCGGTTGGCGGTGGTGACCGACGCCGCGGTGTTCATCATCAGCGCCGACGAGGTGGCCGGGGCAGCTATCCAGGCGACGCAGCTCGGTGTTCGACCCGGTGTTGCATATCTCCGACCTGACGTTTGACGGCGTTCGGGTGCCCGACACCGCCCGGGTCGGTGTCGATACCGAGCGGGCGCGTCACATCGCGCTGATGGGTATGGCGATGACGATGGTCGGTGCCTGCCAACGCATCCTGGACTTGGTTCTCGACCATGTGCGCAGCCGCCACCAATTCGGGGTGCCGATCGGATCGTTTCAGGCCGTCCAGCACAAGGCCGCCGACATGCACGTCGCGGTGGAGCGTGCCCGGGCGCTGGGTTATTACGCGGCATTGACCATCGCCGAGGACGACCCGCGCCGGCGGCTGGCCGCCGCGATGGCGAAAGCAGCTGCGGGCGAATGCCAATCGCTGGTATTTCGACACGGCCTGCAGCTGTTCGGCGCGATGGGCTTCACCTGGGAGAACGATGTGCAATTCGCACTCAAGCGGGCCAAGGCCGGCGAGCTCCTGCTCGGCGGGGCCGCGGAACACCGGGCGATGATCACCGAGGAGTACCGTGCAGCTCACCTTTGATCCCGACGTCGAGGCATTCCGCGCGGAGTTCGTCGCCTTCCTCGACGAGCACACGCCGGCCACAGCCGCGGAAGCGTTGGAACGTCCGCGGTCGGTGTCGCACATGCCGTCGTGGGCACGCCGCTGGCAACGGCTGTTGTTCGACAACGGCTGGCTGCTGCCCACGCAGCCGCCGGAGTTCGGCGGCCGCAACGCCACCGTCTTGCAGCAGTACGTCTACCTGGAGGAGCTGTGCAAGCGGAGGATCTACCACAGCTTCAACCCGCAGGGCGTGAACATCATTGCGGCGTCACTGATTTCGTTTGGCTCTGACGAGCAGAAACAGCGTTGGGCGGTACCCATCCTGCGGGCTGAGATCACTGCGTCGTTGGGAATGAGCGAGCCTAGCGCCGGCTCAGATCTGGCGTCGTTGCGAACCAAGGCGGTGCGCGACGGAGACGATTTCGTCGTCAACGGCCAGAAGGTGTGGACATCGGGGGCGCATGATGCCGACGTGCTGCTGACGTTCGTGCGCACCGACCCGGACGCGCCAAAGCACAAGGGCATCAGCGTATTACTGATTCCGACCGACACCCCAGGTGTGGCGCGTCGGCCGTTCCCGTCCATCTGCGGCCAGGATGACCTGGACTTCAACGAAGTATTTTTCACCGACGTGCGCGTGCCTGCCGAAAATCTGGTCGGGCCGTTGAACCAGGGCTGGCGCGTCGCGAATGGATCGCTTGGCCACGAACGCACGATGATGTGGCTGGGCTTCGCCGATCGGCTGGACAATGTCCTTGCCGACTTCGATCCCGCGAACGTACTCGAACGGGACCAGTACGCCACAACGCTGATGGACTACCAGGCACTGCGCCTGCTCGGGTCGGTCGCCCTGGCCCGCGCCGCCCGCGGCGAGGAGGATGTCCCGGCCCTATCGGTGCTCAAGTTGCTCGGTTCAGAAGCCGAACGGCAAGCCTGCGAACACGCCCTGCACGCCGCAGGATCCGACGGCTTGGCGCACCCCGCACTGACGGGCCGCTACGAACCGATGAACCTGGACCACTACTTCGGCAGCTGGTTCGAGCGCTATGCCCGCAGCTTCTCGGGCACGATCGCGGGCGGCACCTCCGAGATCCAGCGCAACATCATCGCGCAGCGGGTGCTCGGACTACCCACTGGCTGAGCTTCTTGCCGAGCGTCACGCTGGCGCGACGCTCGGTGCCCACTGTCACGCTAGCGTGACGCTGGGCGCCGATGTGCTCGACGGGTAGTCAATCGATCTTGGCGGCTTCCTTGCGTTCGGTGATGGGCCTGGCCAGTTCTTGCTCGTCGCAGATGCGTTGCAGCTTGGCGAGGGTTTCGTCCAGACCCGCGCCAAGCCGGCGGCCCGGGGTGAAGGTAGCCGGTAGGTTTCGCATGCCCTGGATGACCCCAATAGTTTCGTAGTGCACGGTGCCCTCGGGGTCACACTGATAGTCCGGCATCCTGTCGAGGACCGCGGTGAGCATGGACTTGAACACGGTGCGCGCCACGTTGGAGCCGATGCAGCGGTGCACGCCAAGGCCGAAGCTGAAGTGGCGGTTACCTTTACGGTCCATGATGATGTTGTTCGGTTCGTGGAACACCGA
Source organism: uncultured Actinomycetota bacterium (assembly GCA_963743145.1). Classification (GTDB taxonomy): domain Bacteria; phylum Actinomycetota; class Actinomycetes; order Mycobacteriales; family Mycobacteriaceae; genus Mycobacterium. The sequence goes on from CAVUOR010000004.1 coordinate 367,081, forward strand.
CGGGTCGCGGTTGGCCATCGCCCAGGAAATCCACAGCCGCTCGCCCTCTTTGAAGTGAGTTCCTTCGATTTCCACGTCGTCGGAGAAGGTGCGTCCATCGCCGGGAGCGGGGGTGAAGAAGCGCAGGAATTCCTCAGTCGCGGAGTCAAGCAGAGTGGCACGCTCGCGACTAAGCCGCTCGCGCTGATCGGGGTGCTGAGAAAGCCATTCCATCGAGTGGGCGGTCAGGGCGGTGGTGGTGTCGAATCCACCGCCGATGACCAGTCCAAGGTTGCCCATGATCTCGAGATCGGGTGCGGGCTCACCGTCGATTCGCATCTGAATGAGCCCGTTCACGATCCCCGGCCGCGGGTTTTCGCGGATCTCGATCATGTTGTTCAGCAGATCCAGGCCCATCTGCCGATGCATGGCGACAATTTTGTCGATGTCCGGAGAGTGCTCCGGGGTGTACACCGAGGCGTGGACCGGCTCGCTGTAGATAGCCCAGTTCTTCAGTGGGATGCCCAGCATCGCCAGCGTCAGTACCGCCGGCACGATGTTGGCGAGATCGTCGACGAAGTCGATGCGGCCTTCCTCGATCTTCTCGTCGAGGCACGCACGCGTCACGTCGTCGATGAAGGGTTCCCATCGCTTCACCGCCGCCGGTGACAGATACGGGTTGAGCACGGTGCGGTAGGTGCGGTGCTCAGGGTCGTCCATTTCCAGGATGCCGCCGCGCACGCCACTCGCCCGTTTGGCTTTGGGGATCGAAATGCCTTGGTAACCTTGCCGCTCGCCATTGATGTCGTGATCGTTGGAGACGGCCGGGCAGCGGGCCAGCTCGAACACCGCTTGGCTCCCGCCGACGACCCAGTGGCCCTCGTAAGTGTCGGTCCAGGCGACCGGGCACTTCTCGTGCATTTCTTCGGTGATCTTCTCGAACTGGCCCCGGTATTCCGGCGTGTGCCGATCGAAGTGATACCGGTTCTTCTTGCGATCCTCGTCGCTCACGATGTCGTCGACGCTCAAGGTGTGCTCTCCGTAATCAGAATGGCTTGTTCCGGGCAGGAATGCGCAGCTTCGCGGACGACGTCTTCCTGGTCGGGCGGAACGTCTTCCGACACTGCCGACGAATGACCTTCGATATCGTCAAGCACAAAAGAATCCGGCGCGATCATCGAGCACAGCGTGTGCCCCTGGCAGCGGTCTGGATCAACCCGAACTTTCACAACTTTCCCTTACGTGCGGTAGTCGTACCACTTGAGGTATCCGCCGGCATCGACGCGCAGCTGCATACCTGTCACATACCTGGCCTCGTCCGAGGCCAGCCACAGCACGGCATTGCTGATGTCCTCCGGTTCGACGTAAGGAACCTTCATCGCCTGCTGCACACCGAAAACCGGCTCGGCATCGGCCCGAGTCGGGTTCTCCAGATCGGGCCGGAACGAACGGTACATCGGCTCGCTCTGCAGCATGTCGGTATTGGTGTTCGTTGGGTGAACGACGTTGGCCCGGATCCCGACAGCCGAGAGCTCGGTGGCTAGATCGTGCACGTAGTTCGACAGTGCCCGTTTGGAGTGCAGATAGGCCATCCCGCCCGGGTCGCCGCCGGGGTTGTCTTTCTTGGCGGTGTCCATCAGTGCGGCGGTGGAGCCGGTGGCGATGATCGACGCGCCCTCGCCAAGGTGCGGCAGTGCAACCTGAATTGCGTTGATCGTCCCGATCAGATTGGTATTGATCACGTCGCACCAGGCCTGCAGCGGCGGCTGGCCCTTCATGCCGGCGATGCCGGCCTGAGCCACCACGATGTCGAGCTTGCCGAACTCGGCGAGGCCCTCCTCTAATGCCGGTTCGCAATTGTGCGGCATCACGAACGTCGGCCTGCGCGATCACTACTCGTTGCCCGGTCTTCTCGACGAGCCGGGCGGTCTCGTCGAGGTCCTCCGGCGTGGCCATCGGGTAGCCAACGGTGTCGATGTCACGGCACAGGTCGACGGCGATGATGTCGGCGCCTTCGTCGGCCAACCGCACGGCGTGAGAGCGGCCCTGGCCGCGCGCCGCACCCGTGACGAATGCGACCTTTCCCTCAACGCGTCCCAACAGGCTGTCCTCTCAGGTGTTTCGGCCGCCGTTGACGCCCAAGATCTGACCGGTGATGTAACCGGCTTCCTCGGACACCAGAAAGGCACAGGCCGCGGCGATGTCCTCCGGCTTACCCATCCGGCGCACCGGGGTTGCCGCGATGGTCTTCTCGATGTCGCCGAGGTGGCCGCGTTCCTCGGCGCTCCGCAACATCGGGGTGTCGATGAAACCCGGCGGGACGGCGTTGACCGTGATGCCGTTCGGCCCGTACTCGAGGGCCAGCGACTTGGTGAGTCCGTTGACGGCGGATTTGGCCGCCACGTAGTGCGCCATGTACGGAGCGCCCGAGTGGGTGCTCGACGAGGAGATGTTGACGATGCGGCCCCAGCCGGCTGTCCAGCATGTCGGGCAGCACCGCCTGGATCATATGGAAGACCCCGTTGAGGTTGACGTCGATCAGCCGCTGCCAATCCTCGAAGTCGATGTGGGTGAACCGCTTGAACCCGTCCAGGCCGGCAGCGTTGACCAGAACGGTGACCGGGCCGAGCTGATCGCGGATGGCCGAGAGCGCCGCGTCCACTTGCGACCGGTCGGTCACGTCGGCGGTGAACGCGAAGGTGTGTCTCGGACGGTTTGAGGTCGACGGTCGCGACTTGGTAGCCGTCTCTGCGGAGCCGCTCGGCGATGGCCAGGCCGATTCCGGAACCGCCGCCGGTGACGACAGCCGTTGTCACAGGGCTACCTCGTCAGAGAGCGCCTCGGGCACAAAGAATCTCCCTTCCAATTATGAGAACCTTACTCTCACGTTGCAGTCACTCGCAAGGCGGCCCATAAACCGCATTCTTCCTGCGAAGACACTGCGAATTCTAGGAACCGTCATCGTCTACGAGGATGGCAGTCTCGTTTCTTCCGTTTGGTTGAATTCTCGTACGCGGAATGTAAGATTCGCCCAGGATGAGAATCAAATTATCCACGTGTTGAGGAGACCGGTATGCCATCGCAGGGCCCGCCACCACCACCGTGGGTGATAGCCGGGCGGCGGCCGGCGAGCCCGAGCCGCACGCCGACCCGCGGCTGCCTGCACGGGAGCGGCCTGATGAAGCCGTTGGAGGGCATCCGCGTTCTCGAGGTCGCCATGTACGGGTTCGTTCCGTCGGCGGGTGCGGTGCTCGCCGAGTGGGGTGCCGACGTGGTCAAGGTCGAGCACGCGGTGACCGGTGACCCGCAGCGCGGCCTGCGACAGACCGGCTTGTTGCGCGTCGAGGGCGACCCCAACCCGAACATCGAGCACGCCAACCGGTGCAAACGCAGCCTCGGCCTGGATATGTCGGTGCCAGACGGCAAGGAAGTGCTCTACGAGCTGGCTCGCCGCTCGGATGTCTTTTTGACCAGCTTCCTGCCAGGACACCGGAAAAAGTTCGGCATCGACGTCGACGACATCCGCGCGGTTAACCCGAAGATCATCTACGCGCGCGGCAGCGCGTTAGGCCCACGCGGCGCGGAGTCAGAAAAAGGCGGCTACGACATGACGGCGTTCTGGTGTCGGGCCGGCACCGCCGCAACCATTACCCCGCCTGGGACGGAAGGGATGGTCGGTCCACCGGGACCCGCCTACGGCGACACTATCTCTGGCACCAACCTCGCCGGCGGTATCGCGGCCGCGTTGCTCAAACGGGAGCGCACCGGCGAACCGTCCATTGTCGACGTCTCTTTGCTGGGCAGCGGACTTTGGTCGCTGGGACACACAGTGGCACTGACCGTGCATCTCGGTCAGCGGATGGAGGCGTTCCCGCCGGGGGTGCACGGCTCGCCGATCAATCCGCTGGTGGGCCTTTATGCAACATCCGACGGTCGCTACATCTCCTTTGTGATGATGCAAGCTAGCAAGTTCTGGGCCGACGTATGCCGGCACGTCGACCAACCCGAACTGGCAGATGACCCGCGGTTCGACACCGATGAAAAGATCGCCGCCAACACCGCGGTGGCGGTGGAGATCCTCAGCAAGGCGATCGCCGAACGCAGCCTCGCCGAATGGAGTGAGCGCTTCGCGACGCTCGCCGGACCGTGGGCACCGGTGCAGGACACCTTGCAGGCGGCCAACGATGCTCAGATCCGGGCGAACCAATATGTGGTGCAGGCGGGCGAACTCGAATTGGTCGCCAACCCGGTGCAATTCGACGTGGCCGCACCCGAGTCGCGGCCAGCCCCCGGTTTCGCCGAGCAGACTGACGAAATCCTGATGGAGCTCGGACTGGACTGGGACCGCATCATCGAGCTCAAAACTGTCGGTGCCGTCACTTAATTCGGAGGTCCCTCGATTGTCAAACGTTGCTTCGATTGACACCCAGCCGCTGTGCTGGGGTAGCCGCCATCACCGGCTGATGGGTGTTGGACGGGCCAATCGCCTTGAAGCCGTACCGTCCAAGGTTTCGGATTTACTGTTGTCCGTTCCCCCCCGAAAAGGCCACGGTGTGGGCCATAATCGCGGAACACGTGACGAAGGCGCGGGGCTCCTTCATCGGCGAGTCCTGACGCCAACGCCAAGCAAGGAGGGTGCGCCATGGGGGAGTTTCCCTTCGTCGACGCCGCGGTTGCATTGGCGCGCAATGTCGATCGTTCGACAGCGGCGCTGGTCGTGACAGGAGGAGCGGGGTCCAATGGCGAGTAAGGGGGCGGAGCGCTGGTCCTCGGGGATCAGCATGCCAAGCGGCTTGTCGGGGGCAATGCAGGCCGTTGGAGGGCTGTTCGCGATGTCGGCGGACGCGATCAGGTTCACGTTTCGCAGGCCATTTCAGTGGCGAGAGTTTTTGGAACAGTCCTGGTTCGTCGCGCGGGTTTCACTAGCTCCGACGTTGTTGGTGGCCATACCGTTCACGGTTCTGGTCAGCTTCATTCTCAACATCCTGCTGCGCGAATTGGGCGCTGCGGATCTCAGTGGCGCGGGTGCTGCGTTCGGCGCAGTCACCCAGGTCGGCCCGCTGGTGACGGTGTTGATTGTGGCCGGGGCCGGTGCGACGGCGATGTGCGCGGACCTCGGCTCGCGCACCATCCGCGAAGAGATCGACGCGATGGAGGTGCTGGGCATCAATCCCGTCCAGCGGTTGGTGACGCCCACGAATGCTGGCGGCCGGTCTGGTCGCGCTGTTGCTCAACAGCCTGGTCGTAATCATCGGGATCGTCGGCGGCTACGTGTTCTCGGTGTTCGTTCAACACGTCAACCCGGGTGCGTTCGCCGCAGGGATCACGTTGCTGACCGGAGTGCCCGAGGTGATCATCTCCTGCGTCAAGGCGGCGCTGTTCGGCCTCATCGCCGGCCTGGTGGCGTGTTACCGCGGACTGACGATCTCTGGCGGGGGAGCCAAGGCGGTGGGCAACGCCGTCAACGAAACCGTCGTGTATGCGTTCATGGCGCTCTTCGTCATCAACGTGGTCGTTACCGCGGTCGGCATCCGATTCACGAGCAAGTGACCGGAGACATGCCGTGACGACAAAGACACTGCGAGCCACCTACCCCCGGATGTTCCGGGTGCTCGACCGAGGGCGCAAACCAGTCGCCGTTTTGGGCTCGATCGGTGACCACACCTTGTTCTACGGCAGAGCGATTGCCGGCATACCTTTCGCGACGGTTCACTACCGCCGCGAAGTGATACGTCTGGTCGCCGAAATCAGCATGGGCGCAGGAACATTGGCGATGATCGGTGGAACGGTCGTAATCGTCGGTTTCCTGACGCTGGCTGCCGGTGGGACGCTGGCGGTGCAGGGGTACAGCTCGCTGGGCAATATCGGCATTGAAGCGCTGACCGGATTCCTGGCGGCATTCATCAATGTCCGCATCGCGGCACCGGTGGTCGCCGGGATCGGCTTGGCAGCCACCTTCGGCGCCGGCGTTACTGCGCAACTGGGCGCCATGCGGATCAGCGAAGAAATCGATGCGTTGGAAGCCATGGCGATTCGGCCGATCTCCTACCTGGTCAGCACCAGGATCGTGGCGGGCATGCTCGCGATCACCCCGCTGTACAGCATCGCCGTCATTCTGTCGTTCCTCGCCAGCCAATTCACCACTGTGGTGCTGTTCGGCCAATCGGGTGGGCTTTACAACCACTACTTCGACACATTCCTGAACCCGATCGACTTGTTGTGGTCGTTCCTGCAGGCCGTCCTGATGGCGCTCGCCGTTCTGTTACTGCATACGTACTACGGGTATTTCGCATCGGGCGGACCGGAGGGTGTCGGGCGTCGCAACGGGCAATGCGGTCCGTACTTCGCTCATCGTCGTGATATCGGTAACGCTGCTGGTTTCGCTTTCCATCTACGGCTCCAACGGAAACTTCAATCTCTCGGGATAAAGGAAAGGATTCGATGCAGCACGGTGGGATACGCGCACTGACGGGACTGGCGACCGTGGCCGTGATCGCCGCGATCGTCGCCGTCGCCGTCGGCTTGTTCCAGGGCAGCTTCACCGAAAGCGCGCCGGTTACCGTGCTTTCGCCGCGGGCCGGCCTGGTGATGAACCCGGACGCCAAGGTGGAGATGCGCGGCGTGACCGTGGGCAGGGTCGCCTCGATCGAGTCGCGACCGAACGGTCAAGCCGTGCTGCACCTAGCTATGCATCCCTCGGAGATGCACCTGATTCCGGCCAATGTGCTCGTCGACATCACCTCGCCAACGGTATTCGGCGCTAAGTTCGTCGAGCTGGTACCGCCGCGCGCAACCGTCAGCGCAGTCCCTGCACGCCGGTCAGGTGCTCGACAGCCAGCATGTCACTGTCGAGATCAACACGGTTTTCCAGCGACTCACGTCGGTACTGGACAGGCTCGACCCGGCCAAACTCAACGAGACCCTCGGGGCTTTGGCGACGGCGTTCAGCGGCCGGGGCGAAAAGATCGGTCAGGCGCTCAGCGATCTGGATTCGTTTCTGGCGAAGCTGGATCCAAGCCTGACCGCGCTCAGCAACGACATCGCGGTTTTTCCCGCCGTGGCCAACGCCTACGCCGACGCGGCGCCGGACCTCGTCAAAACCGCCACCAATGCGACGACGATCAGCAAGACGATCGTCGACGAGCAGCGCAATCTGGACGCACTGTTGATCAGCGCGATCGGTTTGGCCGATATCGGCAACGATGTCATCGGCACCAACCGCAAGCCGCTGACGGATGTGTTGCACCTGCTGGTGCCGACCACCGATCTCACCAATGCCTACAACAAGGCCCTCAACTGCGGTTTCGCCGGACTCGGCGTTATGTCACATTCTCCGCCGCTGTTCGAACCGGGCATTCACCTATCGGCCACTTTGCTGATCGGCGCTGAACGTTATCGGTACCCGACGGACTTGCCCAAGGTTGCGGCGACGGGTGGCCCGCAGTGCTCGGATCTTCCGAAGCTGCCCTTCAACACGCCATGCGAAGTATGTCGTCGCCGATACCGGCGCCAACCCCTGGAAGTACGGGAACCCAGCAGCTGCTGCTGAATTTCGACGGACTCAAGCAGTTGCTCTACGGGCCGATAGCCGGGCCGCCGCGCAACCCCGCTCAGGTCGGACAACAGCGGATGAGAGGCTCATTACGCGCGACGCTGGTCAAGTTCGCGGTCTTCGGGATCGTGATGGCGGTACTGACCGCCTTCCTTTTCTTCGTCTTCGGCCAGTACCGCACCGGTTCGACCACCGGGTATTCAGCGGTGTTCACCGACGCCTCGCGTCTGAAAACCGGGCAGTCGGTGCGGGTCGCCGGGATCCGCGTGGGCACGGTCAACGGCGTCTCGCTGCGTGCCGACAAAAAAGTTGTGGTGAAGTTCGACGCCGACCGCGACATCGTGCTCACCGAGGGCACCAGAGCAGCGGTTCGCTACCTCAACCTGGTCGGTGATCGCTATCTGGACCTCGTCGACGGCCCGGGGTCGACCAAACGGCTGCCGGCGGGGGGGCAGATTCCGGTGGAACGCACGTCGCCGGCGCTTGATCTCGATCTGCTCCTCGGCGGGCTGAAACCCGTGATCCAGGGCTTCAATCCGCAAGACGTGAACGCGCTGACCTCATCGCTCATCCAAGTTTTTCAGGGCGAAGGCGGCAACTTGCAGTCGCTGTTCTCGAAGACGACATCGTTCTCAGATGCCTTGGCCGACAATGACCAAACGGTTCAGCAACTGATTGACAACCTGAACACGGTGGTGGCCACCCTCGCAAAGGACGGCGACAAATTCTCCGGCGCGATCGATCGCCTCGAGCGGCTGGTCACCGGATTGTCGGGAGACCGCGACACCATCGGTGCGGCGATCGACTCGTTGAGCAACGGAACCGCGTCGCTCGCGGATCTGCTGTCCAATACCCGGCGCCCGCTGGCCGGCACGGTGGACCAGCTGAGTCGGCTGGCGCCACTGCTCGATCAGGACAAGGACCGCATCGACGCCGCAATTCAGCTGGCGCCGAGGAACTACCGCAAGCTAGTACGACTGGGCGTCATGGGCGCCACTATCCCATACTACTTCTGCCTTTTGACGATCCGGGGCACGGATCTACAGGGCAAGACCGTAGTAGCGCCACTGTTTAGGTCAGAAGCGGGAAGGTGCAAGGAACCCAATGCATAAGTACCGCGGAGGTGGGCTGATCAAGGCCGGATTCATCGGCGCCGTCTTGATCGTGCTTGTCATCCTGGTTGGCTTGTCGCCCGACCGGCTGGTGTCGTTGGCGACGGCCGTTAGGTACCAGGCGCTGTTTTCCGAAGCCGGCGGCCTGGCGCCGGGCAACGACGTGACGGTGTCCGGCATCAAGGTCGGTTCGGTGTCGAAGGTCGTTCTGCGCCATGGCGATGCACTGGTGACGTTCACGCTGAAGGGGAACATCCCGCTCGGTACCGACACCACCGCACACATCAGGACCGGTACGCTGCTCGGCGCGCGGATGCTGACCTTGGAGTCGGCCGGCAGCGGCAGCATGCATCCGATGGATGTCATCCCGGTGTCGCGCACGTCGTCGCCGTACTCGTTGACCGACGCGGTCAGCGAGCTCACCACCAACACCGCCGCGACCAGCACCCAATCGTTGAATCAGTCGCTGGACACGTTGTCCGCGACGCTCAACCAGATCGCGCCGCAACTGGGTCCGGCCTTTGACGGGCTGAGCCGGCTGTCACGAACCCTCAACGGCCGCAACCAATCACTGGGCCAGCTGCTCAAAAGTGCCGCCGATGTCACCGGGATCCTCTCCGAACGCAGCCAGCAAGTGAACAAGTTGATCCTCAACTCCGACGACCTGCTCCAAGTCCTGGTCGCCCGCCGGCAGGAGATCGTCGAGTTGCTGGCCAGCACGTCGGCGTTGGCCCAACAGCTGTCGGGATTGGTACACGACAACGAGAGCAAGTTGGCGCCGACGCTCGAGAAGCTGAATTCAGTGACCGCGGTGCTGGAGAAGAACCGCGACAACATCACCAAAGCGCTGCCGGGTCTGGCGAAATTTCAGATCACGCTGGGCGAGGCCGTTTCCAGCATGTTTTCCTACTCGGCGTTCGTGCCGAACCTCGCTGTCCCCCAAATCTTCGGGCCGTTCCTCGAATATTTGTGGGGATTCCGCACCTTCGACACAGCCCGCGGTCCTGGCTTCCCGTCGACCGTACCGCGGTCGCTGGTCCCCTTCCCGTACAACGGGATTCCAGAGTGCGGTGGTTGTACGTTGGGCGGACGGATCGGGGGGACACAATGATCCGCCGCAACCGGCTGTCGGTTTGGCTCGCAATCGCCCTGGCGGGGCTCGTCGTTGCCGGCGCGGCTGTGCTCGTCCGCAACACGTTCTTTGGTCCGAAGACCATCACCGCGTACTTCACGACCACCACCGCGATCTATCCGGGGGACGAGGTGCGCGTCTCCGGCGTGAAGGTCGGTACGATCAACTCCATCCAACCCGAGGGGACGCGGGCCAAGATGACCCTGCACCTCGACCATGACGTGCCGATTCCAGCGGACGCAAAAGCGGTGATCGTCGCGCAGAACCTGGTCGCTGCGCGCTACGTCCAGCTCACACCTGCCTACCGGGACAGCGGACCCGTCATGGCCGACGGCGCGACAATACCGGTCGGACGTACCGCGGTACCGGTCGAGTGGGACGAGGTCAAAACCCAATTGATGCGGCTGGCAACGGATCTGGGGCCCAAAAGCGGCGTTTCGGACACGTCGGTAGGCCGGTTCATCGACAGCGCCGCCAACGCACTGGGAAACGGCAACGGCGAGAAACTACATCAGACGCTGGCCCAACTATCCGGGGTGGGCCGGATCCTGGCCGACGGCAGCGGCAACATCGTCGACATCATCAAGAATCTGCAGACATTCATCACGGCACTACGCGACAGCCACGTCCAACTGGTGCAGTTCAACGACCGGCTGGCCACACTCACCAGCGTGGTAAATGACAGCAAATCCGATCTGGACGCGGCGGTGACCAACCTGTCCACAGCGGTCGGCGAGGTGCAGCGGTTCATCGCGGAAACCCGTGACCCGACCAGCGAGCAGATCACGCGATTGGCCGACGCCACCCAACCGCTCGTCGACAAACACATGGCGCTGGAAAACATTCTGCACCTAGCGCCGACGGCGATCGCTAACTTCATGAACGACTACAACCCCGACACCGGAACCATCGACGGCGGGTTCGGAATCGTACCCTTCGCGAATTCTACGGCGTCGGGTGCGATTATTCCGTTGCCGGTTCCCGGCTGCTCGATGACGGCAGCCGTCGAGACTATCACCGCGGTCGAAAGCGGCAAGTTGTGCGCCCTGTTTCTCGGCCCCGGATTGCGGGTGCTGAACTACAACGAGTCGCCGATCCCCATCAACCCATTCCTGATGCCGTCGGCGAATCCGGCAAACATCATCTACGCCGAGCCGCGCCTGGCGCCCGGTGGTGAAGGCCCGAAGCCCGGACCGCCCGAGATCCCGCCGGCGGTGTCGGCGTATACCGGCCTCAACGGTGACTCGGTTGTGCCCGGCCCGGCCCCGTCGGTACCGCTCCCGCGGATCCCGGGAGCGGCGATGCCGGAGCCGCCGGCGCCCACCGTGCCGAACGAGTCGCCACCGCCACCACCACCGCCCCCGCCAGGACTCCTGCCGGCCGAAGGTCCACAGCGATGACCGCCCGGCGACGATGCGGACCGCTCGCGGTCCGAGGTGGGGGCACCTCCCGCTTGCGGGGGCGAGTCGGGCAATCAAGCCCCGCCCGGGTTGGCGTTCGGCGAGTGCTCGCCGTTGGGTGTTGCGTGATGCTGACCGCGACAGGATGCGCCTTCCACGGCTTGAACTCACTACCGTTGCCTGGCGCGGTGGGGCGTGGCCCGGGAGCCGACACCTACCACGTCGAGATCGCGAACGTCGGTACGCTGGAGTCGAATTCGCCGGTGCTGATCGACGACGTCATTGTGGGCAGTGTCGGCCCGATGACGGTGAAGGGATGGCACGCCGACGTCGAGATCTCGGTAAAGCGCGATGTCGTTATCCCCGCCAACGCGGTAGCAAGTGTCGGTCAGACGAGCCTGCTCGGGTCGATGCACGTGGAGCTCAATCCTCCGCTTGGTCAGCAGGGGGTCGGGCGTTTGCAACCGGGCGCCACGATCCCACTGAACCGGGCGTCGACGTATCCGTCGACAGAGCAAACCCTTTCGTCGCTGTCGGTGGTCGTCAACGGCGGCGGGCTGGGGCAGTTCGGTGAGATCATCCACAATTTCAACGCCGCCCTGTCCGGGCGGGCGGGTGCCGTCCGGGATCTGCTCACCCGCCTGGACAAGTTCGTGGGCACGCTCGACCAACAGCGCGACAACATCGTCACGTCCATCCAGGCGCTGAACCGGCTTGCCGACAGCTTCGCCGGACAGCACGACGTCATCACTGCGGCGCTGCGCGAGATCCCCCCGGCTTTGGAGGTGCTGATCAAAGAGCGGCCGCGCCTGACCGAAGCCCTGGACAAACTTCGGGTTTTCAGCGATACGGCTACCAAGCTGGTCAATGACAGCCAGGCTGACCTGGTCAAAAATCTGAAAAACCTGGAGCCGACGATCCGTGCGCTTGCCGACGTCGGACCGGATCTCGACGCGGCTCTCGCGAATGCGACGGTCTTCCCGTTCAGCCAGAACTTCGTCGATCGAGCGGTTCGCGGTGACTACTTCAACGTTTTTCCGGAACTCGACATCACGATTCCGCGGCTCAAGCAAGGATTTTTCTTGGGGACCCACTGGGGACAGCTGGGTGCCGGCGTACCAGCGGCGCCTGGCGACGCGCCTTACCTGAATTACACACGCGATCCCCTGCACTCCGGCGTGGCTGCGCCGCCACCCGGCCCTGCGCCACAGGCTGCCCCACCTGCTGTGCCACCACCTGGACCGGCTCAGCCGTCGCTCCAGTTCAGCGGTCCGCTACCGGGACCGGCTGCCGCACCGCCGGAACCCGCGGCTCCGCCGCCCGGATTCGGTCCCTTGCCAGGACCCGCGGCCGCACCGCCTGTGCCGAATGCTGCGCCGCCGCCGGGCATTCCGCCGACAGGGGGTGGCGGATAGATGCTGTCGCGCTTCGTCCGGATACAACTGGCGATCTTCGCCGTCGTCGGGGCCATCGGTGTGATGGCAATGGTTCTCTTCTACATCCAAGCGCCGACCCTGCTGGGTATCGGTCGGATGACCGTCACGCTGCAGCTACCGGCTACCGGCGGCCTCTACCGGTTTTCCAACGTGACGTACCGCGGAGTGCAAGTCGGCAAGGTGACCGCGGTGAGCCTGACGTCCAACGGCGCGAAAGCGATGCTGTCTTTAGGCACTTCGCCCAAGATCCCGGCAGACCTGCGAGCCGAGGTGCGCAGCGTCTCGGCGGTCGGCGAGCAGTACGTGGACTTGCGGCCACGAACCGACTCGGGCCCCTACCTGCGCAACGGCTCGGTAATCGCCATGCGCAACGCCACAATTCCGCAGGCGGTCGGGCCTATGCTCGATCAGGTCAGTGCGCTGGTCAACAGCATCCCGAAGCAAAAGCTCGGCCAATTACTCGACGAGTCGTTCCAGGCATTTAACGGTTCTGGTTACGACGTTGGGTCGCTCTCGGACTCGGCCTCCAGAATTGCCGATTACTCCAACGCTATTGTCGACCGCACCCGAACCCTGATCGAGGACAGCGGACCGCTCCTGGACTCACAGGCGCAGACCACCGATTCGATCAGAACGTGGGGACGCAGCTTCGCCGGTATCTCGGATGTGCTGGTCAACGACGACTCACGCGTTCGCACGTTGCTGCAGAACGGTCCCGAGGCAGCCAACGAGACGTCCCGGCTTCTCGAGCAGGTCAAACCGACGCTGCCGGTCCTGCTGGCCAATCTCACCACCATCGGCCAGATCGCCGTTACCTACCACCCCGGACTGGAGCAACTGCTGGTGTTGCTGCCGCCGCTGGTCGCCGTCGAGCAAACGGCCAACGGCATAAACTGGTCGGACGGTTTGGCCCATGGCGACTTCGCACTCACGGTCGACGATCCGCCGATTTGCACGGTCGGCTTCCTGCCGCAGAGCCAGTGGCGTTCGCCGGACGACGAGAGTGACATCGACACTCCGGACGGGCTGTATTGCAAATTGCCGCAGGACTCACCGCTTTCGGTGCGCGGCGCTCGTAACTATCCGTGCATGGATAAGCCCGGCAAGCGTGCACCTACCGTCGAAATTTGCAAGAGCGACAAGCCATACATGCCGCTGGCGATGCGCCAACATGTTCTGGGCCCCTCTCCGCTGGACCCGAACCTGCTGTCGCAGGGTATTCCGCCCGATGACCGGGTCTCCCCGGACAAGAGAATCTTCGGGCCAGTCGAGGGGACACCGTTGCCGCCGGGGGCGGTCCCGCGTGGCACGGCGCCGGGGCCGCGAGGAACGTACGGACCGCCGGGGCCCGGATACGCTGCACCACCGGTGCCGTCATCGGCCAGCATGTCGACACAGTCGGCCGATTTTCCGCCGATAGCGCCGCTGGATGTTCCTGCGCCGGGCGAAGTTTCGCAACCCGCGACCGTGCCCGCGCCAGCCTCGGTTCCCTCACCAGCCGACAAGGTCAATGATGATCAGCCGCGGGCAGCTCCCAGCTCATTCGCGCCCAAGGCAGTTAAACCCGTACCGCCGGTCGCGACGGCACACTACGATCCGCGTACCGGTCGATATGTCAGTCCGGACGGAAAGTTGTACCAGCAATCGAATCTCGCGACGTCGACAGCGCCCAAGAAATGGCAGGACATGCTGCCCACCTGAGGTGGAACAAGGCCGCCCGATCAGCCGATCTTGTCCAGCCGTAATGGCATTTCGACGGTGAGCCATTGGTTTTGACCGCACGCGCCGCTTGGACCGATTGTCTTATCCTTGCCGGCCAGTACCGGTGACCCGATCTGCACCGCACCGCTTCCGTTCGGGTCGACGGGAAAGAAGAAGAATTCCTGGCGTCCGGTGAATGCGGTACCGTCCTGGCACCTTTCCCAGTCGGGCACGTTGTGCGTGACATACCACTGGAGACCGTCATGCAAAGCTAGCCGTTCAGTCCATCCCTGCGCGCTGTGCACCGTACCGGTGCACTCCTCGAAGGTGGTGCAGGTTGAGCTGATCGTCCACGTAGTGGTGACGACCGCCTCTTGGTTGAACTGGCGGTTGATCTTGGCCAGATTGCCGTTGGACGTGACTTGATACGTCCCGTTGAGGGCGACATCCTCCTTGGTTGTCGCCCCGGCCGGTGAGGCGGGGCTGAAGGCGCCAATTACACTGGCAGTCACCATCATTGCGCGGGCGATCACTCCCGTTGAACGCATCGCGTCCTCCTAGACCTTAACCGTTAAGACTAACACCTACTCCATTGCGGGGGTGCCGATTCGCAGCAGGGACTGCCGAGGCCATCACAGCGGGTCTAACTTTGCTATCAGCCAGGATCCCTTGACCTTTGTCAGCGTTACCAGGACGCTGCTGGCTGTCGTCAGCGGTTCCGGCTTTACCTTGCTTGCGGTGTTCTGGTTGATAAATATCAACACCACGGCCGAATCCGGATGTAACTCTGAGACGGCGGCCCGCAGCACTTTGGCGGTCGCGGTAAGTTGCCCCTGTCGCGCTGCCGGCGCGATGAAATCTTGGCTGAACTTGCCGTAGTAGGCCAGAAATTCGCCGGTCAGGTGCGACTTCGCCTTTGCGAAATCGCTGTCCAATTTGGTGTAGGAATACGACAGCACCGCTACGGCACCGTCCGAAGCCGCCTGGACTGCCTGTTGTGTTGCCGCGTCCCCGATCCGCTGAGCCGGACGGTACTGATAGAAGAACAAACCGGCAGCAACCGCGATCGTGGCGGTAACCAACGCCGTGGCAAAAATTGGACGCCACCTCGCCAGATATCGGCGGGTGAGGCGCCCGATGGCTGACGGTCCGCTGGCGCGCACCGATCCCTCGCCAGCGGATCCTTGCTCCGCCTCGCCGATGGGCGGAGTTTCCTTGCTGTCTGGCGACGACTCTTGCTCGACACTCATTGGAGGAAATCAACTCCGGACATCTTGAGCTGACCACCGTCCCGCACGATCTTGACGCTGATCCGCCACAACATCGGGGGCCGTTTCGAGTTGTCAGGATTGGTGACATCGGATTTCGCCGAGACAAGTGCGACTCCCGAATTGTCGGTCACTGACTCGACACCGACGGCTTCCACCGTCACTCTGCTGATCACCTTCGATTCCTCGGCCCGTTGAGCCATGAGGGCTGATCGCGCTTCCAGTTGGGTCTTGAGGTCGCCTGTGGAAGCGTTGATGCTGCGGCGAATGTCCTCCTCGGCGTGGTTCGGGTCGATCGACATCAACGTCGTGACCCCTTGGCGGGCCGCCGCAGCGAACTCCGGGGCGAGCTGCCGTTTGTGCACGATGGTGCGGTCCTGCCACATCATGTAGCCGCTCGCGGTGAGCGACGCGCAGGCGAGCAGGATCCCGACGCCGACACCCACGGTTTTGCGTGCAGGGCGGCGGACCCACCGCGGCTTCCAACGTCTTGACTTTGCGGGGTCCGGTTCCGTCTCGTCGGCGTCGCCTTCGGCGATCGCGGCCTCGCTGTGCTTTGCTTTTGCGTCTTCGACCGTGTCGGACTGGTCGCTGGATTCGGCATCGGCCTGCCGGCGCAGTTGCGCCGCGCGGGCACGGGCCGCCTCGGCGCGCGCTTCCGCGCGAGAGACCTCGTCCTCCGCTTCGGCTATCGAGGTTAGAGACTCGGCAGGCGCCGGGTCCGCGTCGGAATCGGTCACTTGCCCCGGGCTATCGCTTGCGCGACCGCCTCCTGGCCCCCGCTTGGCTCCCAACCACGCACGGAGAATCACATTATCACCCTCGCCAGAGCCTTGAAGCCGTCACTTTGGCCCCGGCCTCACCACTTACCTGCGCACGCATCGTTGCAATCAGCGCGGGATGTACGCCCTGCGGGAACGTGCCAGACTTTCCATGCGGGACCTTCTCCAAAGAAGAGAATTTTCTTATCGGCTGTGCCAAGCTGTTTTGGTGCGTTTCATCGTGGCGATGGTTGCCGCGCTGATCGGAGTCGGCGTGTTGATGCCGCCGACTGCTGCCGCCGGTCCGACTGTTTGCGACTATCCCGACTGCACCCCGGGGATCGCCGCGCATCAGGTCCTTGGCGCACCCTGTGACAACACCACTTACTACCCGTTTGGGGTCGCTGACGGATACGTCTCGTTCGCCTCCCAGCCCGGACGGCTGATGTTCTGCGGCTCGCCAAGGAGATATCAGCCCCGATGGTTCCGGTCACCTCCGATGGCCGGAATCAAGGACGAGGGCGCCGACTGCACGCGGTGGCAGAACTACGTGGCGCAGGCTCCCGACGGTCTGTTCCTGGTCTGCATAGCCCATGACGGTGTTACGAGTTGGGTGCGCGGCGACACGTAGGCCTTGAGTGCTATTGCCATCTCAGTTGTCACCGTCCTGGTCGACCATGGGGCAGACTCAGGGCTCCGATCGTGTGCACGCCGCAGGGCCGATTCCGGCGCATTCCGCAAAAGTCTATGCCGTCAACACCTTATAGTCGGCGGGAAGCCCGCGGGCGACGAAGAACGGAGGAAGACCGTGAAGACCCCGAAGACCGTAGCAGTCAGTGTCGCGCTCGCCTCAGCCGCACTAGTCCTCGCGCCGACCGCCGCAGCCAGGATGACCCTTGGTAACTACCTACTGCAGACCCCGCGGGATCCGGGCCACTCCTGGATCTGGTCGGTCAGGCCGTGCGCCGCCGACTCGGCCGTGCCAACCTCCGACTGTGTCCATGTGGACGCCCTACCAAGACCCAACGGCCAGGCGGCGCCCTGGAACACAGACGCAAACCTCGCGAACGGTCGTTACACGATGGCCGTCGACGTTCCCGATGGTGTGCGCTGCACCGTGTACTTCCTGCCTTCGCACGATACGTACTCGTGGGATGCGGTGACGCTGGCCGGTTCGGTGGACTCGACGTTCGACGCCGGCTGCGGAGGAGCGCCGGGCGGGACCGTAAACTACCCGTTTTCGCTGGTGCGTTATTAGCGCCCCGTCTGGTCCCGCCCGCCGCCACTGCGTGGAGATATAGTTCCATCCGCGTCCGCCGCGGGCTGCCCTGACGTGTAAGCGGTTACCCCGTTGGCGAGCTCGCCGGCGTCCTTTCCCACCTTCTCTTGCGCGTGCACCCACACGCCGACGAGCTCGATGTCGGGGCGTCGCTGGATGGCGCGGATGGCGATCGATCCGATACCACCCGTCGCCCAGACCACCACACGGCCTTTTTCTGCGCACATGAGCACCTAATATTTGATCCGGAAGCTGGCAGCAGTTGGTTAAACGGTCAAGGTAGAGTTCACACCGAACTGCTCAGATGCGCGTAACCATCCCTGCGCGAGCTAGAAGCCTAAAAAATCGCATGCGAACAAATGTTAGGTTGATTCCTGATGTTCACGCTCAGGTTCGATATGCGGGCTCCCGATTGGGCCGCGCCGGCCGCCGACCTCTATGAGGCAGCTATCGACATGTGCGCTTGGGCAGAGACCCGCGGCGCGATCGTCGCCGTGCTATCCGAGCACCACGGCGCCGACGACGGCCATCTGCCGACGCCGCTGATCTTAGCCTCGGCGATCGCCGCCAGGACGAAGCAGTTACCGATATTGCTTGCCGCGGTGACGATTCCGCTGTGGGATCCGGTGCGGCTTGCCGAAGAGATGAGCGTCTTGGATCTGATCAGTAGGGGACGCGTGCTGTATGCCTTTGGCATCGGTCATCGCAGTGAGGAGTACGACCATTTCGGATTGAGCATGGCCACGCGCGGCCGGGTGGCCGACGAGATCATTGCCGTGCTCGGCCCCTTGGTGCGCGGCGAAGCGGTCGAGTATCAGGGCCGCCGGGTTCGGGTCACTCCGCCCTGCGCCTCCGCGAGCGGACCGCCGATGATGATCGCCGGCGGCAGCAGGGCAGCCGCGCGGCGCGCTGCCACTCACGGTCTCGGGTTCATCGCGCAGACCAACTCGCCGGAGCTCAAGGACTTCTACGAATCGCAATGCCGTGCCGCCGGCCGCGAACCCGGAGCCATGACGTCTGCGGAGCCCGGCGCTCCGACGGCAGTTTTCGTCGCCGACGATGTCGATGAGGCATGGGAGGTGCTGGGACCGCACTTGCTGCACGACGCTGTGACAGCGGCGTCGTATCGGGCGCACGACGACTCGGTGGCCAGCATCACCCGCGCCGACAGCGTGACCGCGTTGCGGGAAGCGGACGGCCCGTACCGCATATTCACACTGGACGAGGCGACCGATTTCATCCGCAGCGGGCGGCCACTACTCCTGCACCCGCTGTGCGGTGGCATCCCGCCAGATGTGGCCTGGCCCCACCTGGAGCTTGCCGGAGTCGCTGCCGCGCGGGCGCGGCCCGAATAAGGGAGTGTCTATGTCTGCTGGGCCCGCACCCGCCCGCACCGTCGTATGGTCCACGGGCGGAGTCGGCGCGATGGCAATTGAGGCGATCAGCCGTCGCCCGGATCTGAAACTCGTTGGCGTATGGGTGCATTCACATGAAAAGGTCGGCAAGGACGCGGGTGAGCTGGCCGGTGGCGGGCCAATCGGTGTGACGGCCACCAACGACGCCGAAGCCTTGATCGCGCTCGCACCCGATTGTGTGGTCTATGCCGCCAGTGGTCCCGAGCGTGACGGTGCGGCTGTACCCGACTACCTGCGGCTCTTGGCGGCCGGCATCAACGTCGTGTCGACCTCGTCGACAAGCCTGGTTTACCCGCCGTCGTACTTCGCCCCGGATTGGCGAGACCAGCTCGAGGCGGCCGCCAACGCCGGCCGTGCGTCGTTGTACGTGTCAGGCATCTTTCCCGGTTTCGCATCCGATCAGCTCGCGCTGCTGATGACCACGCAGTCGAAGAACATCCGCAGTATCACGGCCACCGAGGTCGCGCTGAACGACCACTACCCGGTCGCGGACGTGATGATGGACGGAATGGGCTTCGGTCGGCCGCTCGACTTCGAACCGATGCTGAAGACACCGGGGTTTATCGAGATGGCTTGGAAGGCACCGATTTACCTGATAGCAAAGGGTCTCGGCGTCGAGGTGGAGGAGGTGCGGGGTTCGCTCGATCGGCAATTGGCCGATCGTGACATCGAGGTGGCATTTGGCACCATCGCGGCGGGTACCTGCGGTGCCGTACGCACCCGCGCCGCCGGCGTGGTTAACGGCCGGGAAGCCATCGTGATCGAGCACGTGATCCGGATGGCGCGCGACGTCGCCCCCGGCTGGCCGCATTCGGAATTCGACGCCACCTACCGGGTCGACATCGTGGGCGATCCGGACATCCACTGCGAAATGACCCTCGGGGAGGCTGAGGGGCACGGCGCAGGCCGGGCAGCCATGGCATCTACTGCCATGCGGGTCGTCAACGCGATCCCCTATGTCATCGACGCGCCTCCTGGCCTGCTGAGCTCGTTGGATATCCCAACAACCTTGCCGCGGTATGTTTTTGATTGAGGACCTACGGGGGTTGGTTCGGTACTCCTGGGAACAACTGCCCTTCCGGCGCCGCGGTGCTCGGCCGGATCAGCGCCGAGGGCATGAACTTACGCGGATGCGGTCGGACCACCCGGACCTGCCAGCGCACTCAACGGCTTCCTGCAACGAAACGACTGAGCAACCAGCGTCCTATCGAAGGCAATCACATTGACAGGCTTCAGCGCGGTCGAGTTGTACTACGACCCATACGACTCTGACATCGACGACGACCCATACCCGGTGTGGAAGCGCATGCGCGAAGAAGCGCCGCTGTACTACAACGAGAAATACAACTTCTATGCGCTGAGTCGGTACGACGACGTGGCACGCGAACTGCCGAACTGGGAGACCTACCGATCCGGTCGCGGGACTACCGCCGACATCTTGTTCAACAACATCGAAGTGCCACCGGGCATTCTGCTGTTCGAAGATCCGCCGCTGCACGATCTGCACCGCCGCCTGCTGTCCCGTGTCTTCACGCCCCGGCGCATGCTGGCGGTGGAGTCTTTGGTCCGTGAATTCTGTACCTGCGAGCTGGAGCCGTTCATCGGTGCCGACGGCTTCGATTTCATCGCTGATCTCGGAGCCATGCTGCCGATGCGGACCATCGGTTATTTGTTGGGCATTCCCGAAGAGCATCAAGCGAACATCCGCGATCGCAACGGGGCCTTCATTGAGATGTCGGAAAAGCATCAGCCTGGCGAGGTCAATCCGAAACTGTTCGAGGACACCATCGTGATGTTCTCCGAGTTCATCGAATACCGGGCCAGTCATCCCTCCGATGACCTGATGACCGAGCTGCTACAGGCCGAGATCGACGAGCCCGACGGCACCCGTAGACAGCTGTCACGAACCGAGGTGCTGTCCTATACCGCGATGATCGCCGGTGCCGGGAACGAAACCACCGCCCGGCTCATCGGTTTCATGGCACAACTGCTCTCGGACCACCCTGATCAACGGCGCGAGCTGGTCGCCGAGCCGTCCTTGATCCCCGGCGCAATCGAGGAGTCGCTGCGCTACGAGCCGCCGTCGCCAGTGCAGGCGCGCTACGTCGCCCGCGACGCCGAGCACTACGGTCGCGTCGTACCGGAAGGGTCATTCATGTTGCTGCTCAACGGTTCCGCGAACCGAGACCACCGTCACTACCCCGATCCGGACCGGTTCGACATCCACCGTCAAGGCAGCCATCTCAGCTTCGGGCAAGGTCTGCACTTCTGCCTCGGCTCGGCGTTGGCCCGGATGGAAGCCCGAGTGGCCTTCGAAGAGGTGCTCAAACGCTGGCCCGACTGGGAAGTCGACTACGCCAACGCCGAACGGGCGCACACCGCAAGCGTGCGCGGGTGGGCGCGGTTACCCGTCTTCACTCGATGAGGTGCGAAAGCTAGTGCGTCTGCGCCAGTGCGGGTCGGGGTGTGAAGGTCAGGTGCAATTCGCTGAGGCCACGCAAGATGTAGGTGGGCTCGTAGGTGTAACGACGCCCGTCGGCCGGGCCGTGTTTGATTTCGCTGATGGTGATTTCGGACATCCGGTCCAGGATGCGCTCGATTGAGACGCGACCTTCGACTCGGGCGAGCGGCCCGCCGGGGCAGGAATGCACGCCGCGGGCGAACGCCATGTGCTCGCGGACGTTCTTGCGGTCGAGACGCAACTCATGTGGATTCTCGAACCGGCGCGGGTCGCGATTCACCGCTCCGGGCAACACCATCACGATCGTGCCGGCGGGGATGTCGACGTCGCCGATTCGGGTGCGCCTGCGGGCCAGTCGGGAGTCGCTCTTGACCGGGCTTTCCATCCGCAGCGATTCCTCGATGAAGCCAGGAATCAGGCTGCGGTCATCACGCAGCTGTTGTTGAATGTCCGGCCGGTCGCCGAGCGCCTGCAGCGCCGCGGAGAGCAGCTTGGCGGTGGTTTCCTGGCCTGCGGCGAATAGGAACGTGGCCGACCGGACGACCTCGATGACCTCGGGTGTGGCTCCGTCCGGGTAATTCGCCGTCGCCAACGCGGTCAGCACGTCGTCGCGCGGTCCGCGTCGCCGGTCCTCGATGTAGGCGCAGAACTTGTCGTCGAGCCACTCCAGCGGATTGATGCCGACCGACTCGTGGTCGAGTGCCCCCACTCGCGCACCGGGACGATCAGCACCCAGGACCGTGCGGAACTGCTTGTGGTCTTCCTCAGGAACGCCGAGCAGGTCGGCGATGACCAGAGTGGCGAAGGGCTTGGAATATTCGGCGATGAATTCACATTCACCGTTGCCGAGGAACTCCTCGAGTTGGCGGTCGGCGAGTCGCCACATGAATTCCTCGTTTTCCTTGAGCCGGCTCGGTGTCAGCAGTCGGCTCAGCAGCGACCGTGCGCGAGTGTGGTCGGGCGGGTCCATGGTGACCATGTGCTCGTTCATCGGAAACTGGCTGCGGT
Source organism: uncultured Actinomycetota bacterium (assembly GCA_963743145.1). Classification (GTDB taxonomy): domain Bacteria; phylum Actinomycetota; class Actinomycetes; order Mycobacteriales; family Mycobacteriaceae; genus Mycobacterium. Next base: position 389,585 of record CAVUOR010000004.1, read on the forward strand.
GCTGGTCGATCAGGGGCGTGAGATCCTCATCGTCCGAGCCGTCGGGCTGGAACGGCAGCGGCGGGAACGGCCCCCCGAGCGCGACACAATTGGAAAACGTGTCGGGGTCCTTATACACCGCGGTCGCCTCGTCGTACCCGGTCACCGCGACGACGTTGTAGTGAGGTAGCCGCAACACCGGGTTTTGGCTGCGCAGGTAGTCGAAGAAGGGGTGCGGATCGGGAACCAGAGACGGGTCAGTGAAGAAGTCGATCGAGTCGTAGTTGCTCATCTATGCGCGCCTTCCGAAGCTGGATTTACCCGTGATTTCGCCGGCGGCGCGATGTAGCGCCGCCCGGGTGCAAGATCGACAAAGTGCTGAGCACCTGCTTAGCATGGCGCTAATGTCGTGGTCAAGGTCACGGCGTCGCGCGACGCTACGATCGGCATGTTCAGCAAGTGATCGACAGAAAGTGCGAAGCCCCAGATGACTTCGGCGCGCAGGATCGGAGCACCCGACGCCAAGAACCGTGGCTTGCTGCTCGACGCCGCCGAACAGCTGATGCTCGAAGAGGGTTATGCGGCAGTCACTTCGCGTCGTGTCGCGGAGAAGGCGGCGCTGAAGCCGCAACTTGTGCACTACTACTTCCGCACGATGGACGATCTGTTCTTGGCCGCGTTCCGCCGCCGCGCCGAAAAAGGCCTTGAGTTGCAAGCGCAGGTATTGCAGGCGCCCCAACCATTGTGGGCGCTGTGGCGGTTCAGCACCGATCCGGCGGCAACCGCGATAACGATGGAATTCATCGCGTTGGCCAATCACCGCAAGGCGCTGAAAGCTGAAATTGCCTACTACGCGGAGCGTTTCCGCGAAGAGCAACAAAAGGCGCTGTCGACGGTTCTGCAGCGCTACGGCGAGGATCTCGGGGACCCCGCCGAGGTGCCCCCGCTGGTGTGGTCGGTGCTGATGACCAGTATTTCCCGAGTCCTGGTAATCGAGCGGGCCCTCGGCATGTCCGCGGGGCATGCCGAGACCGTCGAGTTCGTCGAGCGCTACCTCCACCGACTGGAGGGCGACCCGGAAGCCTAGCCGGCTCACCAGCTACGCAGCGAACACAGCACGCCCTTGGGGCCGTCCGTGGACACGACGACTTTCCCGTCCACCGCGAGATCGCAGTGCAAGTACGGTGTGCCCGGTTCGGTGCCTGTGCTGGCCGAAACCATAGCGTATTGATCGGGATTCGACAGCATCACATCAGAGACCCACGGATGGCCCGGCGCGATATCGGCCTGGACATTGGGAGTGAACTGGTAGGGATTGTGGCTGTAGTCAGAAAATTTGTCTGGCTGCTGATCCATGTAATAAATGTCGGTGTAGATCGGACTGGCCGCCGAGACGATGTACGTCACATGGTGCATGACGGGATCGTCGGCGCGTGATAACGCGGGGAATGCCGTCACCGCCAGCACTGCCAACGCAGCGCCCAGCATGGTTTTTTTGATGGTTGTCACTTCGTACCTCCGACCCGGGAATTCGCGGCGCGGTTCATCACCCGATCCGCGGCGTGCCAGTGGGCATCGCCGACCCACAGCCGCGCAAACGCGCTAACGGCTTCGTCGGCAGAAACACCGTCGATGACACGCTTGATCTCACCCGCGGGACGGGCCGAAAGCGCCCGCGCCACGAGTCGCCAGTCCTCCTCGAAGGTGGACCGCGGGAATACTTGATCGATGAGGCCGAGATTTTCGGCCCGTTGCGCGTCCAGCACCTCACCGGTTCCAGCCAGCAGCAAAGCCCTGCTCTTGCCAACCAATGCGGCCAGTCGTTCGGCGCCGCCCCAGGCGGGCATGATCTCCAGCGCCACCTGATTGAAGCCGATCTTGATGTCGTCGGCCGCCAACCGGATGTCGGCAGCCACCGCAACCTCGGCGCCACCGCCGAGAGCATGCCCGTTCAGCGCAGCGATTACCGGCGCGGGAAAGCTCGCCAACCGGTCGCAAATCGATCGCATCCGCCACGCCATCGCCGCCGCGTCTTCCTCGGTTCTGATTGCACTGAGCTCTTTGAGGTCTCCGCCGGAGACGAAAGCCCGGTCTCCGGCGCCAGTGATCGCAAGCGCGCTGGCCCCTTCGGCGGCGTCGAGGGCCTTTTCCAACTGATCCATAGTGTCCAGCGATATGGCGTTGCGCGCGTGCGGACGGTCGATGGTCAGTACCGCAAGCCCGCGGGCGAACTCGTCGAACTCCACGTCCACCATGCGCTGCTTCCCATCGCGCGATATTGGCATTCTCCTCAGCGGAGAATATCATCGCCGGTTGAATCGAAAGCCTTTTCTAGACCCTTTCCAGGACCCTAACGTTTGCCGGCTGGGGCCTTGAGTCAATGCGCAATATTCCCGCTGAACTGGTCGCCCGATATGAGGAAGCGGGCTGGTGGACCCGCGAGACTCTCGGGCAGGTGTTGGCCGGCGGACTGCGAGCCGCTCCGGACGCGCAGTTTCAGGTGCATTCGGCGGTGCGGCCATGGGCAGGGACGTTCCGCGATGTCGAGCAGATGGCCCGTCGGCTGGCGGCCGGGTTGCGCGCCCGCGGGGTCGGTGCCGGTGACGTGGTGGCTTTTCAGCTGCCGAACTGGGTGGAGGCCGCGGCGACGTTCTGGGCTTCGGCGTTCTTGGGCGCGGTGCTGGTGCCGATCGTGCACTTCTACGGCCGCAAGGAATTGGCGCACATCCTATCCGCGAACGCCAAGCGGCAAGGTGCAGAAGCGGCTAGTGCGTGAGAGCGTTGCGCTAGGCTGACCGTGAGAATAGTATTCTCATGAATTGCGAAGGAGGATTTCATGGGCCAGCTGTCGCATCGCGAAGACGTCCCGTTCCCAATCTTTGACGCGGATAACCATCTCTACGAGCCCCCGGAAGCGCTGACCAAGTTCCTGCCCAAGGAGTACAAGGACTTCATCCAGTACGTGCAGATCAACGGTCGCACCAAGATCGCGATCCGTGGCCAGATCAGCAACTACATTCCCAACCCGACGTTCGAGGTCGTTGCACGGCCGGGTGCCTGGGAGGAGTACTTCAAGTACGGCAATCCGGACGGCAAAACCAAGCGCGAGCTGTTCGGTGAGCCCATGCGCGCGATCCCGGCGTTCTTCGAGCCCGGCCCGCGTCTGGAAAAGATGAACGAGCTGGGCCTGGACCGCACGCTGATGTTCCCGACGCTGGCCAGCCTGCTCGAGGAGCGGCTGCGCGACGACCCGGTCGCCGTCCACGTCTTGATCCATGCGCTGAACGAGTGGCTCGACGAGGTGTGGGGCTTCAACTACCAGAACCGGATCTTCACCACCCCGGTCATCACCCTGCCGATCGTCGAGAAGGCGATCGAGGAGCTGGAGTGGGCGGTCAAGCGTGGTGCGCGTTGCATCCTGGTCCGTCCGGCTCCGGTCCCCGGGTTCCGCGGCCCGCGGTCGTTCGCGGTGCCCGAGTTCGACCCGTTCTGGGAACGGGTCGTCGAGCACGACCTGCTGGTCGGCATGCACTCCAGCGACAGTGGCTATTCCCGGTACACCTCCGAATGGGATGGTGCCGAGCAGGAGATGCTGCCGTTCCAAACCAATGCGATGGGCATCCTCAACGAGTGGCGGCCGATCCAGGACTCGGTGGGCTCGTGGGTGATCCACGGCGCGCTCTACCGCCATCCCAAGCTGAAGGTCGCGATCGTCGAGGCCGGTTCGAAGTGGATGCTGCCGCTGCTCGACGGCCTGGCCGAGGTCTACCGCAAGGCTCCGGAAGCTTTCCCCAGCGACCCCGTCGAGATGGTCAAGAACCGAATCCACGTCAGCCCGTTCTTCGAGGACGGCATCGACGATCTAGTCAACCTCGTCGGTGTGGATCAGGTGCTGTACGGCTCGGACTGGCCGCACCCCGAAGGGCTTGCGGAGCCGACGTTCTACGTCAACGCGCTGTCGCACCTGTCCGTCGACGCCCAGGCAAAGATCATGGGCGGCAACCTCGGTCGGCTCGTCACGACATGAGCTGGCGGACCATCCCGGAGATGGTCTGCAGCGCGGCGGATCGCTTCGGCGACGCGGAAGCGATCGTTGACGGTCCGTTGCGCTTGACGTTCGCCGAAACGGTCGAGCGAATCCGTTGTGCCGCAGGCGCGTTCGCTGAGCTCGGGGTTGGTAAGGGCGAGCGGGTGGCGATCTGGGCGCCCAACTCGGCTGAGTGGATCATCGCGGCGTTCGGGCTGCTCACCGCGGGTGGCGTCCTGGTGCCGGTCAACACGCGGTTCAAGGCGGAAGAAGCGGGCGACGTCATCACCCGAAGCGGCGCGAAGGCCGTCCTGGTCCAGAAGGGGTTTCTCGATCAGGACTACGCCGCGCCCGCGGGAATACCGGTGATCGATCTGAAGTCCGACTTTCTCTCGCACGGTTCGCCGTTCGAGCGGGCGGTGAGCGGCACCGATATTTCGGACATCATCTTCACCTCGGGCACGACCGGCCGCCCCAAGGGGGCGATGATGAACCATCGCCAGACGCTGCGTATGTACGAAGAATGGGCGACGCTAGCTGATCTGCGCCACGGTGACCGCTATTTGATGATCAACCCGTATTTCCACACCTTCGGCTTGAAAGCGGGACTGATCACCTCCTTTTTGCGCGGCGCGACGATGCTGCCGGTCGCGGTTTTCGACGCCGATGCGGTGGTAAATCTCATTGAACGCGAACGCATCACGATGCTGCCCGGGCCGCCGACGCTCTACCATTCGCTGTTGGCAGTCGACAGCAAGGACAAGTTGTCGACGCTGCGGGCGGGTGTGACCGGCGCGGCCGACATCCCCGTCGAACTGGTTCGTCGGATACACAGCGAACTGCCATTCCAGACGTTGATGACCGGTTACGGGCTGACCGAGGCGGGCAACGTCACTTTGTCCCGTCCCGGCGATTCCTTCGAGGATGTGGCCACCACTGCCGGCTTGCCCTGCGAAGATGTCGAGGTGCGCATCGCCGACGGCGGCGAGGTGTTGGTCCGCGGCTACGGCGTTATGCAGGGCTACCTGGACGAGCCGGAGGCGACCGCGCAGGCGATCGACAACGACGGGTGGCTGCATACCGGAGATTTGGGGAAATTCGAGGAATCCGGCCGACTGAGGATCGACGGGCGTAAGAAGGATATGTTCATCGTCGGCGGGTTCAACGCCTACCCGGCTGAGATCGAGGGCTTTATGCTAGAACATCCTGCGGTCGCTCAGGTCGCGGTGATCGGCGTGCCCGACGAGCGGCTCGGCCAGGTGGGCAAGGCGTTTGTGGTGCCGAAAACCCCGATATCCGAAGATGATTTGATCGCCTGGTGCCGTCAGCGGATGGCCGGGTTCAAGGCTCCGCGGTACATCGCCTTTCTCGATCAGTTGCCGCTGAACGCCACCGGGAAGGTGATGAAGGATCAACTCCGGTGAGCACCACAGAGCCTCGTTCGCATTCGACGGTGATCACCTCGGACTATCGCGTGCCCAACCCCGAACGGGTGTGGCCGCTGCTTCAACGCCGCAAAAACGAACTCGCCGCCATCGGCGCGCAGAGCGTACTGGTTTACACCTCGACACACGACTATGGCCGGGTGTTGGTGACCATCGTCGTGCGTAGCCGGGAGCCGATCAGGGAACTGCTGCGGTCGCGGGTTTTCTTCGATTGGTTCGACGCGGTCGGCGTCGAGGACATCCCGGCCGTCTTTGCCGGCGAGATCGTCAAGCGGTTCGAGCCGTCACCACCGTCAGATCCCGAGGCGCCCGGCGTGGTCGTGGCAGCCATGGCGTCAGTCGACGACGTGTCGGTGTTGCTTGAGGAAGTACACGCGGGGATGAACAGATTCACCGCGGCAGGCGTGCGAAAGACGTGGATTTTCCGGGCATTCGACGACGGGCAGGAAGTGATGATCCTGCAGGAGCTCGACGACGAGGACCGGGCACGGGAATGGATCGAACATCCCGATGCCGCTGCCCCGTGGATCACCGGGGCCGGGGTGGGTGCTTACCCGCCGGTCTTTGTGGGCAAGTTCTTCGACATGATGCGGATCGACGGGTGAACGGACCACTCGATGTTCGTCTGTCTGTGTAACGGCATCACCAGTCAGGTGGTTACCGACGTCATCGCCAACGGGGCGTCGACGACCAAGGAGATCGCCGCGGCGTGCGGGGCGGGTGCCGAATGCGGCCGCTGCCGGCGCACGCTGCGCTCGCTGCTCGGCGCGGCGAACGAGAATCGGAGCGGCGTGCGCACCTGAGCTACCGTCGGCTCATCGGCGGGGGCTGCCATCCGGCGAGGTGGGTCTGGCTAGATCTTCCAGCAGGTCCGGGACGTCGAGGGGCGGCACGACCGCCTCGATGAGCACCATCCGATCACGGTTGTCGGCTGCCGCGACGAAGGCGTCGTCAAGTTCGCCGTAGGTTTGCGCCCGAAACGTCAGATGGTTGGTCACGCCTAGCGCGTTGGGAATCTCAGCCCAGTTCCAGGCCACAATGTCGTTGTAGGGCGCGGTCTTTCCGTGAATCATCCGTTCGACCGTGTAGCCGTCGTTGTTGACCACCACGACGACCGGTGACAGTCCCTCCCGCGAGAAGGTACCCAGCTCCTGGACGGTCAGCTGTGCGGCGCCGTCGCCGATCAGCAGCACCGGCCTGCGGTCGCGGTGCGCTAGCCCGGCCCCAAGCGTGGCGGGCAGGGTGTAGCCGATCGAGCCCCATAGCGGTTGCCCGATGAAGGTCACACCGCGGGGAAGCCGGTGAGTGGCCATGCCGTAGAACGAAGTGCCCTGATCGGCGAGCACCACATTGCCGGGTGTGAGCGCGTCACAGAACCTGTCCCACAACACTTTTTGGCTGAGCGGCTCTTCACGGCTGGGGGTACCCGAGGGCAAATCGTCCGACGTCGACGCGACCGGCGGGGAGGTGACGCCGCGTCGAGTGAGAATCGAGGTGAGCGCATCCAGCGCTGCCTCCATCTCCAGCGGCGCGAACACTTGATTGCCGACCGTGCTCTGCTGTGTTCCGACGTCGATCGTTCTGGCTGGATCGATACGCTGGCTGAAGAAGCCGCTGACCATGTCGGTGAACACGACTCCTGCGGTCACCAGCACCGGCGCCTCTTCGATCGCTCGTCGCACCGGTTCGGCGCTGGCAGCCCCGGCATAGATGCCCAGGAATTCCGGGGTGCTCTCGTCAACCAGGCTTTTGCCCCACATCAGCGTGGCATGCGGTACCACGTCTGCCGCCAGCAGCGCCTCGAGCTTGTCGACGACATTCAGGCGATGGACCAACAAGTCGGCCAGCACGGTCAACTGATGGTCGGCGACGAGCTCGGTTGCGGCTTCGATAAACAGTGCAAGCGCCCGTGGGCTGGTACCGCCGGTGTAGCGTGCCAACGGTGCAGTAGGCGGCTCGGTTTCGAAGCGCGCCACATCGGTGGGCAGCAGCAGATACCCCGGCCGCCGCTGTTCCCGTACCTCGCTGAGCACCCGGTCGATTTCCCTGGTCGCCGTCGCCGGCATCAGATTGGCTTGGGCGCAGGTGATTTCCCTGCTTATCCGAAGAAAGTGCTCGAAGTCGCCGTCGCCCAGGGAATGATGCAACGCCCGTCGGGTGCCCTGCGCGTCTTTCGATGGGCCGCCGACGATGTGCACCACCGGCACATGCTCGGCGTAACTACCCGCGATCGCGTTGGCCGCTGAAAGCTCGCCGACGCCGAATGTGGTTACCACGGCCGACATTCCACGCAGACGACCGTATCCGTCGGCGGCATAGCCGGCGTTGAGCTCGTTGGCGTTGCCCACCCACCGGATGTCGGGGTGGGCGACGATGTGATCGAGAAATTCGAGGTTGTAGTCGCCGGGAACACCGAAGACTTCGGAAACGCCGAGTTCGACCAGGCGGTGGAGCAGGTAGTCACCGACGGTGTACGCGGACTCAGGCGCGACAGTCACGAGCATGACGGTACGCGTCTGCGGTCGAAAACGCCTTGCCCGCGGCACTGCCTCGCTATCGTCCGGACATGGCAATCAAGGAATCCCGCGACATCGTCATCGAAGCAAGCCCCGAGGAAATCCTGGACGTCATCGCTGACTTCGAAGCGATGCCGGAATGGTCAGAACCCCATCAGAGCGCGGAAATCCTCGAAACCGGAGACGACGGGCGGCCCAGCAAAGTCAAGATGAAGGTTAGGACCGCGGGCATCACCGACGAACAGGTGGTGGCCTACACGTGGAGCGGCAACGAGGTGACCTGGACGCTGGTGAGCTCCGGCCAGCAGAAGTCGCAGGACGGCAAGTACACCCTGGTGCCGCAGGGCGGCGCCAAAGGAGAAGCCACCTTGGTCAAGATGGAGATTAGCGTCAATCCCAACGTTCCACTCCCCGGCTTCGTGCTCAAGCGCGCAATCAAGGGGACTATCGATTCCGCGACCAAGGAGCTGCGCAACCGGGTGCTGAAGGTGAAGAAGGGCAAGGCTTGACCGGGCCGCTGGCCGGCGTGCGGGTCATCGAACTCGGCGGCATCGGACCGGGCCCGCACACCGGGATGGTGCTCGCCGATCTGGGCGCCGATGTGGTGCGAGTGCGTCGCCCCGGCGGGTGGGTGATGCCGGCCGAGGACCGCGACCTGCTGCACCGCGGAAAGCGGATCGTCGACTTAGATGTCAAGACACATCCGCAGACACTGCTGGAGTTGGTCGCCAAGGCGGACGTGTTGCTGGACTGCTTTCGGCCCGGCACCTGCGAGCGGCTCGGCGTCGGCCCCGACGACTGTGCGGCGGTCAATCCGCGGCTGATCTTCGCGCGCATCACCGGATGGGGACAGGATGGCCCGCGGGCTAGCACAGCGGGCCACGACATCAACTACCTGTCTGCGACCGGGGCGCTGTCGGCGTTGGGCTATCGCGACCGGCCGCCGATGCCGCCGCTGAACCTGGTCGCCGACTTCGGCGGCGGTTCGATGTTCGTGCTGCTGGGCATCGTGGCCGCACTCTACGAGCGGGAGCGATCGGGGGTCGGTCAGGTCGTGGACGCCGCGATGGTCGACGGCGTCAGCGTGTTCGCCCAGATGATGTGGACGATGAAGTCGACCGGCGCGTTGCGGGACGAGCGCGAATCATTTTTGCTCGACGGCGGCGCCCCGTTCTATCGCTGCTATGAGACCGCCGACGGCAAGTACGTGGCCGTGGGCGCAATCGAGCCGCAGTTCTTCGCGGAATTGCTCGCCGGCCTGGGGTTGTCCGCCGAGGAGGTGCCGTCTCAACTCGATATCGGTGCGTATCCGCGGATGCTCGAGATTTTCACCGCGCGGTTCGCCAGTAAGACCCGCGACGAGTGGGCGACGACATTCGCTGGCACCGATGCGTGCGTCACCCCGGTGTTGACGTGGAGTGAGGCCGCCGACGACCCGCATCTGTCCGCACGCGCGACCGTGATCAACGCCAACGGTGTCGACCAGGCCGCGCCCGCGCCGCGGTTCTCCCGCACACCGGCCGGACCGGTTGGGCCGCCGCCGCCGGCAACCACGCCGCTGGACGAGATCGGCTGGTAATCGATTTGCCGGCGAAGATCCTCCGCGGGCCGGGCCACGTTGCTAGCTTGGTTGTAGTGGCCGTACGAGCATCGCGAGAGATCCTCATCGACGCGCCGCCGGAGGTGATCCTGGAGGCGCTTGCCGACGTCGGGTCGTTGTCGTCGTGGTCACCGGTGCACAAACGGATCGAGGTGCTCGACTGGTACGCCGACGGTCGGCCCCATCATGTGAAGGCCACCATCAAGATCTTCGGGCTCGTCGACAACGAGATCCTGGAATATCACTGGGGACCCAATTGGGTGGTCTGGGATGCCGACGACACCTTCCAGCAGCGCGGGCAGCACGTGGAGTACAACCTGCAGCGGGTGGGCGTCGATAAGACGCGGGTGCGTTTCGACATCACCGTCGAACCGTCGGGTCCGGTTCCCGCCTTCGTCGTCAAGCGGGCCAGCGAGATCGTGTTGGATGCCGCGACCAAGGGATTGCGCAACCAAGTCACGGGCATCGTTGGTTCGGATCAGCCGAAATAGCTGGTGTCAGGCTCAACCAGCTCAGCTCGCGCCTGCGAGCAACTCCTGAAAGGCGTGCTCCATGCATTCGGCATACGTCGCCGGGTCCGGCAGGGCGTCGCGATCCGCAGTCGCGCTGATCGACAAAGTTCCGTTGTAGCTTGCAACGACATGGATAAGGTTCAAGCCGCCTATCAGCGGCCCGAGGCCGGCGGCGCGTACGAGTCGCGCACCGCTGAAGAAGATCGGTTCGGTTGGACCAGGCACGTTGGTCACGGTGGTGTTGGCGACGGTCGGGCCAGAGAACGGAAGCACGCTCGCGGCCTTTGCAGTGATTCCGAGCAGTGAGGTTGGCACTGTTCCAATCAGATCGAGCAGCTGAGTCCCGGTCGACTTATCCGACCCCGAACGGCTTCCCGCAGTCGACGCAGCGATCGAGGCAAGCCGTTCGAGCGGATCGGCGATGTCGGTACCGAGGCTTTGCAACCGGCCGAACAACGCGTTTCCCCGGCTGGTCTGGTCGCCCTTCTCGCGCAGTGACATTGGGCAGGCCGCGACGAGCGATTCGTCGGGAAGTTCTCCGTGGCCATCCAGATACTCGCGAAGGGCGCCTCCCACGTAGGCGAGCGCAACATCGTTGACGGTCGAGCCGGGCACGCTCGCCTTGATCCGCTTGAAATCGGCGAGATCGTGAAACCGGGCCTCGAAGACCCGGTGCGGTGACACCGATTGGTTGAAACGGGTCTTCGGTGGAAACAACGGCCCGATACCTGCACCCTCGGCAACCCTGGACACGACACGGCTGACCAGCTTCCCCGGCAGGCCGGCTAAACCGCGGACTGCCTTGGGAGTGCTCGACGCGAGCACTGCGCCCACCCGCAAAGGATGGAGCGCCGCGTTAATCGCCGTGCGCGAGAGTAAGTTTGCGGCCGTTGGAAGAGGGGCGGGTCGCCAGGGACTATCGGGCCCAGCGGGGCGCGGGCTATCAGCGGCAAGGTCGTGCATTGCCGCGATCATCGCAACGCTCGCCATGCCGTCGACCGCACAATGGTGCAACTTCAACGCCATCGCGAACGAGCCTCTCGGTACTCCCGGCACGGAATTCAGTCCCTCGATGACAGTGATCTCCCACGGCGGACGTCGCAGGTCGATCTGTCGGGCGTGAAGTCGCGCAACCTGGATACAGAGCTGCCGCCAGTCACCAGGCTGCGGCAACCCGATATGACGGACGTGATACTCAAGATCGAAGCTGGGGTCATCTACCCAGTAGGGCCTATGGAAACCGCCCGGCAGCTCGGTCAACCGCCGCCGAAAGACGTCCGCGAGATGCAGCCGGGCGTCGAGCTCGTCAAGAATCCCCTTGAAGGTCACCTTGCCGCCCGGGGCGGTCGACGGGTCATAGATCAGCAGCATCTGAATCTGTAATGGCGTCGCTGGTCTCTCCGCGCGCAGCATCATGTCATCGGTCCAACTCAGCTGCTGCACAGACCCCAGGGTAGTCCGCAGCCGCTCAACCTGGTCCGCGAAGGCCGCCGCGTCTGCTAACTTGCTAGTAGTGGCCGTACAAGCATCGCGAGAGGTTGTCATCGACGCGCCGCCGGAGGCGATTCTGGAGGCGCTGGCCGATGTCGGCTCGGTGCCATCGTGGTCCCCGGTACACAAACGGGCCGAAGTCATCGACAGCTATCCCGACGGTCGCCCGCACCATGTGAAGGTCACGGTCCGGATTGTCGGCATCGTCGACACCGAGGTGCTCGAATACCACTGGGGGCCGGACTGGCTGGTGTGGGATGCCGACAAGACTCTGCAGCAGCACGCCCAGCACGTCGAGTACACCCTGCAGCGCGAAACGGAAGACACGACGCGGGTGCGATTCGAGATCACCCTCGAGCCGTCGGCGCCGCTGCCGGAGTTCCTGGTCAACCGGGCCCGCAAGAAGGTCCTCTATGCCGCGACCGAGGGGTTGCGACGGCGGGTCATGGCTGCTGTCGGTTCGGATCGGCCGAGATAGCCGACCCGTCTGGCAGTCGCGCCAGTCGCCGTATCGCCTCGTCGAGCGTGTCGTCGCGCTTGCAGAAGGTGAACCGCACCAAGTGATTCCACTCCTTGTAGTCCGCGGCAGCGGGATCACAGAACGCCGTCATCGGGATCGCGGCCACCCCGACCCGTTCCGGTAGCGCGGCGCAGAAGGCGGTGCTGTCGTCGTAACCCAACGGACGCGGATCGGCGCACAGGAAGTAGGTGCCCGAGCTGCCATGCACCCGAAAGCCGACCTCGGTCAATCCACGTGCCAGCCGATCGCGCCTGTCCTGCAACGAAGTTCGCAGCGCGGCCACCCAGGCTTCCTCGGTGTTCAGCGCATCCGCCACCGCCGGCTGAAACGGCGCACCACCGACGTAACTCAGGTACTGTTTGGCCGCCCGCACGCCGAAAATGAGTTCGGCTGGCCCGCAAGCCCAGCCGATCTTCCAGCCGGTGCAGTTGAACATCTTCGCCGCGCTCGAGATGGTGATGGTGCGCTCGGCCATCCCGTCGAAGCTGGCCAGCGGTAGGTGTCGGCGGCCGTCAAACACCAGATGCTCGTAGACCTCGTCGGCAATGACCAGCAAGTCGGCGGCCACCGCGACCTGTGCGATGGTCGCCAGCTCGGTCTCGCGGAGCACCGTGCCGGTGGGGTTGTGCGGCGAGTTGACGATCAACGCCTCGGTGCGCGGTGTCACCGCACGCCGCAGCGCGTCGGTGTCGAGCGCAAAGCCGCGTCCGTCGGGCACCAGCGGCACGATGACCCGCCGGGCACCGGCCATCGCGACCACCGGGGAGTAGGAGTCGTAGAACGGCTGGATCAAGATCACCTCGGAGCTGGGCTCGATCACCCCGAGCACCGCCGCCGCGATGCCCTCGGTGGCCCCGACCGTCACCAGCACCTCGGTGTCCGGGTCGTACTCGATGCCGAAGTGCCTCTTGCGCTGTGCTGCGACGGCCTCGCGCAGCGGCGCGATACCGATTCCCGGTGGATATTGGTTGACGCCCTCGGCGATGGCGTCTTGGGCGGCCTTGAGCATGGCCGGCGGCCCGTCTTCGTCGGGGAAACCCTGGCCGAGATTCACCGCGCCAACCCGGGCTGCCAGCGCCGACATCTCGGCGAACACCGTGGTCGCATACGGCTGCAGTCGCGACACCGTCATGGGTGTCGAGGGTATGCGTCGGCCTCGTCGAGCTGGGGGCACCCCCGCTTGCGGGGGACACGCCAGCGTGACGGTCGGCAGCCAACGTCACTCCAGCGTGACGGTCGGCACGCGACAGTGGCCCAACCAACAGGTTGATCGGGCGCCCTGTTAGGGTGGACGACAGAGGACTAGCGTCCCAAGGACAGATCCAAAAACCCCGGTGTTGAACTCAGTGGAAAGAGAATCACCCATGTCCGAAGAAGCCTTCATCTACGAGGCCATCCGCACGCCGCGCGGCAAGCAGCGCAACGGGTCCTTGAACGAGGTCAAGCCGCTGAACCTGGTCGTCGGTCTGGTCGACGAGCTCCGCAGGCGCTTCCCCGACCTCGACGAGACGCTGATCAGCGACATGATCCTCGGCGTGGTTTCCCCGGTCGGCGACCAGGGCGGCGACATCGCCCGGACCGCGGTGCTGGCAGCCGGGCTGCCTGAGACCACCGGTGGTGTCCAGCTGAACCGGTTCTGCGCCTCGGGTCTGGAAGCGGTCAACACCGCCGCGCAGAAGGTGCGCTCCGGCTGGGACGACCTGGTGCTGGCCGGCGGTGTCGAGTCGATGAGCCGTGTCCCGATGGGCTCGGACGGCGGCGCCTGGGCTACGGATCCGGAGACCAACTACCAGATCGGCTTCGTGCCGCAGGGCATCGGCGCCGACCTGATCGCCACCATCGAAGGCTTCTCCCGCGAGGACGTCGACGCCTACGCGCTGCGCAGCCAGCAGAAGGCCGCCGAGGCCTGGTCGGGCGGCTACTTCGCGAAGTCGGTCGTGCCGGTGCGTGACCAGAACGGTCTGGTCATCCTCGACCACGACGAGCACATGCGGCCCGACACCACGCCGGAAGGCCTGGGCAAGCTGAAGACCGCATTCGACGGCATCGGTGAGATGGGCGGCTTCGACGACGTGGCGCTGCAGAAGTACCACTGGGTCGAAAAGATCAACCACGTGCACACCGGCGGCAACAGCTCCGGCATCGTCGACGGCGCCGCGCTGGTGCTGGTCGGTACGGAAGCGGCGGGCAAGTCGCAGGGACTGACGCCGCGGGCCCGCATCGTGGCCACCGCCACCAGCGGCGCGGACCCGGTCATCATGCTCACCGGCCCGACTCCCGCCACCCGCAAGGTGCTCGACCGCGCGGGCCTGACGGTCGACGACATCGACCTGTTCGAGCTGAACGAGGCGTTCGCGTCGGTGGTGCTGAAGTTCCAGAAGGACCTCAACATCCCGGACGAGAAGCTCAACGTCAACGGTGGCGCCATCGCGATGGGCCACCCGCTGGGCGCCACCGGCGCCATGATCACCGGCACCATGGTCGACGAACTCGAGCGCCGCAATGCGCGACGCGCGCTGGTCACGCTGTGCATCGGCGGCGGCATGGGTGTCGCCACCATCATCGAGAGGGTTTAAGACCATGACCGAGAACACGATTCAGTGGGATAAGGACGCCGACGGCATCGTCACGCTGACGATGGACGACCCGACCGGGTCGGCCAACGTGATGAACGAGCATTACGCCGAGTCCATGCGCAAGGCCGTCGAACGCCTTGTCGCGGAGAAGGATTCGATCACCGGCGTGGTCATCACCAGCGCGAAGAAGACCTTCTTCGCCGGCGGCGACCTCAAGGGCATGATCAAACTCGGCCCCGAGAACGCCGGCGAGGCATTCGACACCGTCGAGGCGGTCAAGCGTGACCTGCGGGCGCTGGAGACACTCGGCAAGCCGGCGGTGGCCGCAATCAACGGTGCCGCACTCGGCGGCGGCCTGGAGATCGCGCTCGCGTGTCACCACCGGATCGCCGCCGACGTCAAGGGCCTGGTCGTCGGTCTGCCCGAGGTGACGCTGGGCCTGCTGCCGGGTGGCGGCGGCGTGACGCGCACCGTGCGGATGTTCGGCATCCAGAACGCATTCATGAACATTCTTTCGCAGGGCACCCGATTCAAGCCAGACAAAGCCAAGGAGATCGGGCTGGTCGATGAGCTGGTCGGCTCGATCGACGAACTGGTGCCCGCCGCCAAGGCGTGGATCAAGGCCAACCCCGACTCGCACACTCAGCCGTGGGATGCCAAGGGCTACAAGATGCCCGGCGGCACCCCGGCCAGCCCGGCGCTGGCCGGGGTCCTGCCGTCGTTCCCGGCGCTGCTGAAAAAGCAGCTCAAGGGTGCGCCGATGCCTGCGCCGCGGGCCATTTTGGACGCGGCCGTGGAGGGTGCGCAGGTCGACTTCGATACGGCCAGCCGCATCGAGAGCCGCTACTTCACTTCTCTGGTCACCGGCCAGGTCGCCAAGAACATGATTCAGGCGTTCTTCTTCGACCTGCAGCACATCAACGGCGGCGGCTCGCGACCCGACGGTATCGCTCCGGTCAAGATCAACAAGATCGGTGTGCTCGGCGCGGGCATGATGGGCGCCGGCATCGCCTACGTCTCGGCGAAGGCCGGATACGACGTGGTGCTCAAGGATGTCAGCATCGAGGCCGCGGAAAAGGGCAAGAACTACTCGGAAAAGCTTGAGGCCAAGGCACTTCAGCGTGGCAAGACCACCGAGGAGAAGAGCAAGGCGCTGCTGGACCGCATCACGCCGTCCGCTGACCCCGCCGACTTCAAGGGTGTCGACTTCGTGATCGAGGCGGTGTTCGAGAACCAGGACCTCAAGCACAAGGTGTTCCAGGAGATCGAGGACGTCGTCGAACCCAACGCGCTGCTCGGCTCGAACACCTCGACCCTGCCGATCACTGGTCTGGCGACCGGCGTGAAGCGGCAGGAGGACTTCATCGGGATCCACTTCTTCTCACCGGTCGACAAGATGCCGCTGGTCGAAATCATCAAGGGCGAGAAGACTTCTGACGAGGCGCTGGCCCGCGTGTTCGACTACACGCTGGCCATCGGCAAGACCCCAATCGTGGTCAACGACAGCCGCGGCTTCTTCACCAGCCGCGTCATCGGCACCTTCGTGAACGAGGCGCTGGCGATGCTGGGCGAGGGCGTGGAGCCCGCCAGCATCGAGCACGCCGGTTCGCAGGCCGGCTACCCGGCGCCGCCGCTGCAGCTGTCCGACGAGCTTAACCTGGAGCTGATGCACAAGATCGCCGTCGCCAGCCGCAAGGGTGTCGAGGATGCCGGCGGCAGGTACGAGCCGCACCCGGCGGAAGCCGTCGTGGAGAAGATGATCGAGATCGGCCGGCCCAGCCGGCTGAAGGGTGCCGGGTTCTACGAATACGTCGACGGCAAGCGCACCGGGTTGTGGCCGGGCCTACGGGAGACGTTCAAGTCCGGCGCGTCGGAGCCGCCGTTGCAGGACATGATCGACCGGATGCTGTTCGCCGAGGCGCTGGAAACCCAGAAGTGCCTTGACGAGAACGTGCTGACGTCCACCGCCGACGCCAACATCGGATCGATCATGGGCATCGGGTTCCCGCCGTGGACCGGTGGCAGTGCCCAGTACATCGTCGGCTATGAGGGCGCGCACGGCACGGGCAAGGAAGCTTTCGTCGCGCGGGCTCGCGAGCTGGCGGCCAAGTACGGCGACCGCTTCCTGCCGCCGGACTCGCTGACCTAGGCGGCGCGGGGAGACGCAAAAGCTCCTACGTCAGCCCTTCGAAGCCGCTGTGCGACAGACCCGTTCGTCTCGGGTATCTCCCTGGGGTTTTTCACCGCCTGCGACAAAAGCTCTCCCGACGCGGTGAAGACGGCCAGAATGGTCTTCAATCGACCGGGAGGACTGAACATGACAACGCCACGCGCTAAAAGTGGTCGACGAATTCCGCAGCTCATTCCGCACCATTTGCTGCGTAACAATCAACGCCACCATCCAGCCGTGCTGGAGGATGCCCTGAGACGAAGCGAGAGAATGCAGCTGCGGCTGGCCGATCGAATCACCGCATTCGCCGGCTCGATGCAGTTCGTCTGGATTCACGTGGCCCTTTTCACCGCGTGGATGGTGCTTCTGGAGAAGACCCCGTGGCCGAACCTGACTCTGGTGGTTTCACTTGAAGCGATCTTCCTGTCGACGTTCGTCATGATCGGCCAAAACCGCCAAGCGGCGTTCCAACAGGCCAAAGCCGACCACGACTTTGAACTTGAGGAACTTGAGCTCAAGACCAACCTCGAGCTGACCCGCCAAATCCATATCCTCACAAAGGAAGTGCATAGGCGCGTCACCGGTGAGTCCGCCTAGCGACGAGGGGCCCGCTAGCCGTTGCGCTGGAGCACGTAGCTGCGCGCGGTGAATCGCGATGCGAACCTGTTTGCGCCAGTCCACCGCGGTTCGTCTTTAGCCGACAGCAGCGCCCAAGCAGGGCTGAATCGGCGCTCGATCTCTGATTGCTCGACTCCCGCCGGTCCGAAGCGACCGGGTTTGAAGGCGA
The DNA here is from genome assembly GCA_963743145.1 of uncultured Actinomycetota bacterium. Lineage (GTDB taxonomy): Bacteria > Actinomycetota > Actinomycetes > Mycobacteriales > Mycobacteriaceae > Mycobacterium. Next base: position 407,208 of record CAVUOR010000004.1, read on the forward strand.
TCATCAACAGCCGTGCGCCCGAGGCAGCCGCCGCGCTGATCTCGTGGGCGTAAAGATCACGATCGTGGGCGCTCATGCCATGGAAGCAGCCGTTGTCCACGATCACGTTGAATGGCCCATTGATACCCGCATTACGCAAGTGGGTGGCGTCAGCGTGGACGAAGTTGACCTTGGTGTCTGCGGCGCGGGCCTTCGCGCGCGCCTTCTCTAGCGCCTTGGGCGTGAAGTCAACTCCGGTGACTTGCCATCCGTGCTCGGCCAGATAGATCGACGAGTCTCCGGTGCCGCATCCCACGTCGAGTGCTGCGCCTGGTGGCAGCGCATCGGTTCCCTCGACGTGTTCCCGCAGTGCCGGCGTGAGCGGATGACCGTCCCAGGGAGTAAACCCGATCGCGTAGAAGACCCGAAACAGTGCGTGTCTAGAAGCCATGTCTCCACGGTATTCCTTGCGTTATGACACCGCCGCGGGGTAGTCCTTCAGCCGCATCGAGTCATGCATGCGCACACCCTTGGTGTTCAACTTCGCGATCGCCGTGGTGAGCGACGAAGGCAGCAACGAGACCAACTGGAGGCCCCGGGTAGTTGCCCAAAGCGCGGCACGGGAGCCGGGAAGGAGCGTCTTGGCGGCACCGCGGGCAAAGGCCCGGCTGCGACGTACGGTTTCGCCTAGCTCGTGCTCGTACGCGGCGAACGCACGCACATGATCTCCGCGGGCCTGGGCAAGTTCGCCTGCAAGCACGTAGGCGCCGAGCACCGCGAGGCTGGTACTGCCGCCCACCGCTGGGCCGGGGCAGTATCCGGCGTCGCCGACGAGCGTGACTCGCCCGCGCGACCAGGCGTCCATCTGCAGTTGGGTGATCGAGTCAAAGTAGAACGCAGGTGTGCGGTCTAGCTCATCGAGCCAGCTGTCCACGGTTGCATGCATCCCGGCAAACGCCGCGCGAAGTAACTCCTTCTGCCGCACGGCATCTCGATAGTGGTACTCGAGTTCTTGCTTGCTGCGGAACATGAACAATGCCCGTGCATCGTCCAACGGCTGGGCTGTATAGATCCCCGCAAGACGACCGGCGCCGACGTGGACGACCATCTCTCCTTCGGCCGCAATCGTTTTCGGCACCGATAACACTGCCAGGTAACCGCCGAGGAACTGAGTTCGGCCCGCGTCCTCGCCGAAGACCAGTCGCCGAACATTCGAGTGCAGTCCGTCGGCGCCGACCACGATGTCGAACCTGCGTGGTGCTGCGCGTTCGAATGCCACCTCGCCGTCGGGAGAGATCGCGGTGATCGAATCGCCGAACAGATACTCGACATCGTCGCGTCCAGCGTCGTAGTAGGCCTCGCTGAGATCGTCGCGCATGATTTCCACGTGGCGGTCGGATGCGACGTTGACGAGCCTGCTGAGATCGACGTGAGCCGGCCGCCGGCTGCCCTCCCGGTACAACGTCATCGCATCGGTGCCGGTAGTCAGTGCCTCAATTGTCGGCAGCACGCCCATCTTCTCCGAGATCTCCATGGACGGCCGGAACAAGTCGACGGCGTGGCCGCCGGTCTTCCGCAGTTGCGGCGCGCGCTCGACGACGGCGACCTCGAAGCCGTACCGGGTCAGCCAATACGCCAGCACCGGCCCGGCGATGCTGGCACCGGAGATAAGGATCCGCATGCTGCACCTCCTGCTTACTTAACGATCAGTAAGCTTAGCACCGGCAGCTTACCTATCGGTAAGTCAGATAAACTCGGGAAGTGAGCAGGCCCCGCTCGGACACCCGCGAGCGCATTCAGGACGTTGCGCGTGAATTATTCGCGAGCCAAGGTGTGCAGCGCACCAGCCTGCAGGACATCGCCGACCGGCTCGGAATCACCAAGCCGGCGCTGTACTACCACTTCTCGTCCCGGGAGGACCTGGTCCGCAGCATCGTGCAACCGCTGATCGACGAGGGGGAGCGTTTCATCGCCAAGCACGAACGCGCACGCGATGCGACTCCACGTGAATTGCTCGAGGGCTACTTCGACTATCACTTCGCCCACCGCGGCGATCTGGTGTTGGTGGTTGCCGAGTTGACCACCCTCGCCGATCTCGGGCTGATCGATCAACTGCTCGCCTGGCGCGACCGGCTGGGGAAGCTGGTATTCGGTCGGCGTCCCACCCTTGAGCAGTCAACCCGCGCGGTGATCGCCTTCGGCGGCTTGCAGGACTGCTGTCTGCAATTCCCGGACACGCCCTACGAGAAACTGCGGCGCGCCACCGTCGACGGAGCGCTGGCCGCCCTTGGAATTGACCAATCGTCACCGCGCTAGAGTCCGAGGCTATGCAATTCGGACTCTTCATTCCGCAGGGTTGGCGTATGGATCTGGTCGGGATTGACCCGGCTGAGCACTGGGCGGTGATGCGGGGCCTGGCGGCCCACGCCGACGACAGCGCGTGGGACTCGTTGTGGGTCTACGACCACTTCCACACCGTGCCGATGCCGACCGCCGAAGCCACCCATGAGGCGTGGTCGCTGATGTCGGCATACGCGGCGACCACGTCACGGATCAAGCTCGGTCAGATGTGCACGGCGATGAGTTACCGCAATCCGGTGTACCTGGCCAAAGTCGCGGCCACCGCCGACATCATCTCGGGTGGCCGCATCCAGATGGGCATCGGCGGCGGCTGGTACGAACACGAATGGCGCGCTTACGGATACGGGTTCCCGTCGGCGGGGACGCGGTTGGGCCGGTTAGACGAAGGCGTGCAGATCATGCGCCACGCCTGGCGCGACGGCAAGGTCAGCCTTGACGGCAAGCATTACCAGGTCGACGGCGCGATCGTTGCCCCGAAACCTTTGCAGGACGGCGGAATTCCGCTGTGGATTGCCGGCGGAGGCGAGAAGGTGACGTTGCGCATCGCAGCGAAATACGCGCAGTACACCAACTTCACTGGCGAATCTGAGGGCTTTGCGCACAAGTCCGAAGTGCTTGCCGGGCACTGCCACGACGTGGGTACCGACTTCGACGCGATCGTGCGCTCGGTCAACATCAACGCCACCCTCGGCACCTCGGAGGCCGATGTCAAAGACCGCCTGCAGCGCATCCGGGACCGGATGATCGGCTATGTCCCGGAAGCGGCGGCCGATGCGATGATCGCCAGCGGCAGCGGTCCGGATTCAGCCACCGGCACCACGGAACAGGTGATCGAGCGGCTGCAAAATCTGCGCGGCCTGGGCTGCGAGTACGTGATCTGTTACTTCCCGGAGGCCGCTTACGACCGTTCCGGCATCGAGCTGTTCGAACGCGAAGTGATTCCCGCGCTGAGCTAGACGTCGGTGATGGTGTACCTGGTCTTGACCGGAGGTGCGGCCAGCAGCGGGGGCAGTTGCGTGACCTTGCCTTCCCCGGCGCGAAACGCGCGGTAGGCCTCGTCGTGCTCGACCGAAGCCCAAACTTCGTAGATGATCCAGTGCGCTTCGTCGTCCTCGTCGACAAGCACGTCGGTTTGCAGATTCCCCTCGAATGCCCGGGTGTCTTGCAACGTCCGGCCCATGAGTTCGCGCCCCGCGGCGACCTCGTCGGGCTTGAACCTGAGCTCGAGTAATACCGTGACGGCCATAGTCGCCAACCTAATGCAGGGTCGCCGCGCGCATGTGGCGAGAATGGGATTTCCGTTTTTATGGAATGCTGTTGTACCTTTCAGTGAGCGCATTAGTCTGATTGGCGGACTCTGGAGGATCGCTCGATGCAAAAGGCACTCGCGCCCGACATCTCTACCTGGCCTGATGACAACCCTCAGCTGATCGGCAGCCGGTGCGGCGACTGCGGCGCCACAACCTTCCCGGTGCAGCAGCTGTGCCCGCGGTGCAGCGGCTCGACGATGACCGAGCTGTTACTGCCGCGCCGGGGAACGCTGGTGGCCTGGACCACCCAGGGCTTCCCGCCCGGGCCTCCCTATGCCGGTCCGACCGGCGAAGATTTCGTGCCGTTCGGTGTGGGCCTGGTCCAACTCGGTGACGTGATCCGAGTTGAGGGCCGGCTGACCGAAAACGACCCGGCCAAGCTCGAGTTCGGCCAAGAGGTAGAGCTCACTATGGTCCCGTTCGCCGCCGACGATGAGGGCAACGAGGTCGTCACGTTCGCGTTCCAGCCGGTTTAGTGGCGATCGCGAGCGCGGCGGAGCCGGGTGAAGCGGGTCGCCACCATCTACCCAAGAGGAGCCATCGACATGAGTGACATGAGTAACCAAGTCGCCATCATTGGCGTGGGATTGCATCCATTCGGCAGGTTTGAGAAGACCGCGATGCAGATGGGCGCCGAAGCCATCCAATCCGCGCTGTCCGACGCCGGGTGCGAGTGGAAGGACATCCAGTTCGGCTTCGGGGGCAGCCACGAAGTGTCCAACCCCGACGCGGTGACCCGCCTGGTCGGGCTGACCGGCATCACATTCACCAATGTTTTCAACGCCTGCGCCACCGCGGCCAGCGCCATCCAGCAGACCGCCGACACCATTCGGTTGGGCAAGTACGACATCGGCATCGCCATCGGTTTGGACAAGCACCCGCGCGGCGCCTTCACCGACGACCCGGCCAAGCTGGCGCTGCCGCAGTGGTACGCCGAAAATGGGCAATTCGTCACCACCAAATTCTTCGGAATGAAGGCCAACAAGTACCTGCACGACAACAACATCTCTCAGGCGACGCTGGCAAAGGTGGCTGCCAAGAATTTCCGCAACGGTGCGCTAAATCCGAATGCGTTTCGTCGCAAGCCGATTCCCGAGGACCAGATCCTGAACTCGACGGTGCTCAACTACCCGCTGACGCAATATATGTTCTGCGCACCCGACGAGGGGGCGGCGGCCGTGGTGATGTGCCGCGCCGACATAGCGCACAAGTTCACCGACAAGCCGGTCTACGTACGGGCCTGTGAAATCCGCACCCGCCGTTACGGCGCTTACGAAGTGCACGCGACGTTCGCTCCGGTAGACGGGGATGTGTCGCCGACGGTGTACGCATCCAAGGCCGCCTACGAAGCCGCCGGCATCGGACCTGAGGACGTCGACGTTGCCCAGCTGCAGGACACCGACGCGGGCGCCGAGGTGATCCACATGGCTGAGACGGGTCTGTGCGCCGACGGCGAGCAGGAGAAGCTGGTCGCCGACGGCGCCACTGAGATCCATGGCTCTATTCCGGTCAACACCGATGGCGGGCTGATCGCCAACGGCGAACCGATCGGCGCGTCGGGCCTGCGGCAGATGCACGAGCTGGTGCGTCAGCTGCGCGGGGAAGCGGGTGACCGTCAGGTGCCCGGCAACCCGCGCGTCGGCCTTGCGCAGGTGTACGGCGCACCCGGCACTGCGTCGGCGACCATCGTGTCGCTCTAAATCGCGGGGCCCAGCAGATCGTCCGCGTCCCGGATGACGTAGCCATAGCCCTGCTCGGCGAGAAACCGCTGTCGGTGTGCGGCGTACTCGGCGTCTTGGCTGTCGCGGGCCACGACTGAATAAAACACCGCGCCGCCGCCGTCTGCCTTGGGTCGCAGCAACCGACCCAGCCGCTGGGCCTCCTCTTGGCGCGAGCCGAACGTACCCGAAACCTGCACCGCCACAGCGGCTTCTGGCAAATCGATGGAGAAGTTCGCGACTTTGGACACCACCAGCGTGTTGACCTCGCCGCGGCGGAATGCATCGAATAGTGCCTCGCGCTCAGCGGTCTTGGTGGAACCCTGAATCACCGGCGCGTCCAGCACGGTTCCGAGCTCGTCGAGCTGATCTAGATAGGCGCCGATCACCAACGTTGGCTCACCGGGGTGGCGGCTCAGGATCGACTTGACCACCGCGATCTTCGAGTGGGCCGTCGAGCAGACCCGATAGCGCTCGTCGGCTTCGGCGGTGGCGTACATCATCCGTTCGCTGTCGGTGAGCGTGACCCGCACCTCAACGCACTCGGCCGGCGCGATCCAGCCTTGTGCCTCAATATCTTTCCAGGGCGCGTCATAACGTTTCGGACCTATCAACGAGAACACATCGCCTTCCCGGCCGTCCTCGCGGATCAGCGTCGCCGTCAACCCCAGCCGCCGGCGCGACTGCAGATCAGCGGTCATCCGGAACACCGGTGCCGGCAACAGGTGCACCTCGTCGTAGATGATCAATCCCCAGTCGCGGCTGTCGAACAGCTCTAGGTGGCGGTATTCACCCTTGGTGCGACGGGTGATCACTTGATAGGTGGCGATAGTGACCGGCCGGATTTCCTTGCGCTCCCCGGAATATTCGCCGATCTCCTCGTCGGTCAGCGAGGTGCGGGCGATCAGTTCACGCTTCCACTGTCGGCCGGCGACGGTATTGGTGACCAGAATCAGCGTCGTCGCGCTGGCTTTCGCCATGGCCGCAGCGCCGACAAGTGTCTTGCCTGCCCCACACGGCAGCACCACTACGCCCGAGCCGCCCGCCCAGAACGACTCGGTGGCCATCTCCTGGTAGTCGCGCAAATGCCAGTCGTCCTGCCGCAAGCTGATCGCATGTGCCTCGCCGTCGACGTATCCGGCCAGATCCTCGGCGGGCCAGCCGATTTTCAGCAGCATTTGCTTGACTCGGCCTCGCTCGCTGGGGTGCACGATGACGGTGTCGTCGTCGATCCGCGCGCCCAGCATCGGTGCGATCTTCTTGTGGCGCAACACTTCCTCGAGCACCGCGCGGTCCAGGCTGACCAGGGTCAGGCCGTGGGCAGGGTGCTTAACCAGCTGCAGCCGCCCGTAGCGGGCCATGGTGTCGACGATGTCGACCAGCAGTGGCTGCGGAACCGCGTAGCGGGAGTAGCTGACCAGCGCGTCGACCACCTGCTCGGCGTCGTGGCCCGCGGCGCGGGCATTCCACAGCGCCAGCGGGGTGATGCGATAGGTGTGCACATGCTCGGGTGCGCGCTCCAGCTCGGCGAATGGAGCGATCGCCGCCCGGGCCGAACCGGCCAGCTCATGGTCAACTTCGAGCAGCACCGTCTTGTCGGACTGGACGATCAATGGGCCGTCGGTCATACGATCCATTATTGGTCGTCGGCCGACATCATCTGCGCCGCTCCTCACCATCGCTTCGTCCCGCGGAGCGGGTGGGGTCCCCCACTGCATCGTCGTCGGCACCTACCACCGAGGTGATGCGGTGGATGGCGAACTCACGCGCTCGCCCCGACGCGGAATCGAACGCCACCAGCTGGCCGCCGACCACTGCCACTGGTGACACCACACGCTGGGTGGCCACGCCGGCGGCATCGACATAACCGATGACCACGGTGTCCTGCTGGTGGGCGGCCCGTTGCAGGAGTGACATGGCGACCGCCGGGTCGACTCGGACACTGCCAAACGGTGCTGTGGCTACTTTGCGTAGCACCGCGACAACCGCGCTGAGCGTGTCGCTGCTCGGCTGGGGCATCGACCGGTGTGGCCGGCGGCGCTGCGGTGCGGGCACCCGCGCCCGGCGAGCCCGGATGTCGACAATGGTGCCGCTGGAGTCCTCAGCGGCCGGGGCGAAACCGGCATCCCGCAACGCCGCGAGCACTTCGCTGATCGGCGCTTGGGATATCGCGACCGTTGGCGCCAACACACGCAGACCCAGGTGTTCGGTCGCCGCCACTGCCTGGGCGAGGAGCGTCGGGTCTTCGCACCGGACGAACGACGCGGCCATCCCGATCCGCAGTTGCCCGTGCCGGCGTGCGACGTCGTCGATCAGGTAGGTGAGTCCTTGCGGTACAGGCGTTTTGGAGTGCTTCTCGAACAGCGAGTGCAATGCGTCGGCGGTTTTTCCGATATCCAGGGCATGCCGGATCGACTGTTCGCTGACGCGGTATACCATCGCCGCGCCCGCGGACTCAACGGTGGCCACCGCCGCCAATTCGTCGCCCAACTGACGCTCGAGCGGCCCGGGAACCACGACGGTCAGGTCGGCCTGCACCAGGAAGTGATCGATCGGCGCGGGTAGGGCAGCTGCCATCGCGTCGACGGCTCTGGCCTCTCCGTCATTTAAGCCGTCGTCAACCAAAGCGCGGCCGGGCGTGCTGATGGCGCCGCGGCCGGCCAGTCCCAGCAGGTGCGCCTCCTCCAGCAGGTCGGCGACTGGCGCCGGTTGTAGCCGCTTGGACCATCGCGGTCGCTGCCAGATCAGCGCTGCCGAGGCTGTGCTCTTGTCCACCCCAGCGCCGGATGGCAGTTCTGCCAGCATGCTCAGCAGCAGCCGGCGGTCCAACGGGGCCGCTGTTGAGTACAGCGAATCCGACAGCGCGGCATATGGTTTGGCATCGGGACCGCGAGTCCCGATCAAAGCCGGCCGGGCCGGTAGGTCAAGCCAGGTGCTGGCCAGCAGATGCCAGCGGTCGGCGGGGGACGCCTCGGCGAATCGGTCGGCTGCCACCGTCGGCGCCCAGTAGGGCGCCTCGCCGCTGGCGGGCTGGGGATCGGGGATGCCGCTGGCGATCAGTCCCGCCGCAGCGGCCAGCTCGAGAATCAAACCCAGACGGGCCTCGTCGATGCCGGTTACCTTTGCCAGCCGCCTGACCTCCCGTACCCCTAACCCGCCACTGCGTAGTTCGGAAATCGGTGCGGCGCCTAGCGTTTCGAGTAACACGTCGAGTTCGCGCAGCAGGTCGATGGCTGAGCCGGCGGCCGCAGCGTCGGTGTCGGCGGACGTAGTGGTGGTGACTACCGGGTCCGGCACCGCCAGCTGGGCCGGACCGGGTTCCTCGCCGCGCAACACCTGCCCGACGTGGCGAGGAAGAATCACTGTCTCCGCGTCGATGCGTCGCAGTAATCCCTTGGCGAGCAGCTGTGGCACCGGGCGATCCGCGGGGGCGCCGGGTGCGGCGTCACGGGTGCGTCCCAGCGGCGACCCTTCCAGCAGCCTGTCCAGCAGCTCCCGTTGCGGGTCATCGAGGGCGTCGATCAGTTCCGCGATCTGCTCGGTGCTTCCGGAGGCGACTTCAAGGGTCACCTGCCCCGGGTGCCACGGCAGTCCGGCACCGGCATCGGCGGCCACCCTCAGCTCGGTGTCACCCCAGATGAGGGCGCGACCTTTGAGATCGTCGAGCGCATCGAGGAGGTCGGGTTCAGGCGCGCGATCGCCAATCAACGCGAGCAACTTGGCAATCGGCACCGGCGCCGTGTCGGCGTGCAGTACCAGCAGCGCGTCGATGATTGCCAGCCGCAGAAAGTTGAGTTCGTCGGTGGCAGCCGTGACCGATTGACGGGCCTGGGCGCGGGCGGCAAGCGCGGCGATGCTGCCGGGCGGTGGCTGGGCAAGGTCGGGCCGCAACTCCAGCAAGCGGATGAGCCGCTCGTCGGGCAAGTCGGCCAGCCAGGACCCCAGCGGGATGCCCGGGGTGTGTTCGGTCATTGCTGACCAGCCTAAAGCAGCGCAGCCAGTGCGCCCGCCCAAGCGATGGCGAGCAGATGATGCCGATGCGGATGGTAGAGCCGAACCGGCAACGTTGCCGGGGACCTGTCAGAATGAACGACGTGGCTGACAACGCTGGCAAAAAGGCGCAGAAGAGCGAGAAGACCCGCTATGTCGACAGGGGCTGGCCGACAACCAACCCGGACGACCACGCGGTGAGCGAACTGGCAACCGATCGGGTGGGCGCGCTGTCCCCCTACGGTGACGTGATCTTCCCGTTGCCTGCCGACGAGTTGCCCTACGTACACCCCGTGACGGTGGTCAACCGCTAAGCAGCCAATGGTCTGGCGCTGCGCCGATTAAGCGAGCGAGGACAGCGCCGGGTTACCGCTGACGCCCTGCGACTGGATGGCTTTCAGCAGGTTGTTGACGTAGCTCGGGTCCACGTTCTGCGGCGCCGTGGCCGGCAGCCCGTCGGTGGGCAGGTTCGCCGGGACTGGCGCCGGGTCGGCCGGAGCGGGAGCGAAGGTCCAGTGCGCCACGGTGCTGGCCTGCTGGACGTCCGACGGAGTATCGGCGGGAGCGGGCGGCTCTATCGACACGTGGATGGCCTGCGACTCGACCCCCGGCCCGGGTTCCTCGGCTGGCGGTGCAGGGGCATCGGCTGCGACGGTCTCGACTGGCGGTGCCGGGTCGGCCGGCGGGGGCGGTGGAGGGGCGTCCGCTGGCGCCGGTTCGGCTGCGCCGGTCTCGACCGGTGGTGCCGGGTCGGCCGGCGGAGGTGGTGGGGCGGTGGAGGTGCGTCCGCTGGCGCCGGTTCGGCTGCGGCCGGCTCGGCGGGCGGCGCGGGGTCGGCCGGCGGAGGTGGTGGAGGTGGTGGAGGTGCGTCGGCCGGGGCCGGTTCGGCTGCGGCCGGCTCGGCGGGCGGCGCGGGGTCGGCCGGCGGAGGTGGTGGAGGCGGTGGAGGGGCGTCCGGCGGAGGCGCGTCGAATGCTGCCAGTTGAGGCGGTGGCGGCGGCCTGTCCGGTGCGGGTGCGTCGGCGACGACGTTGCGCGGTGTCGCGGCCGAGAGTCCATGGCCGCACACGGGCCATGCGCCGCGGCCTTGGGTGGCCAGAACGCGCTCGGCGACCGCGATCTGCTGTTCCCTGGTGGCCTGGTTCGCGGATGCGGCGAACTCGCCGCCGCCGTGGGCGGCCCAGGTGCCCTGCGAGAACTGCAGTCCGCCGTGATACCCGTTGCCGGTGTTGATGGCCCAGTTGCCGCCCGACTCACAGCCAGCGACGCGATCCCATTCGCCGTCGGTGGCCGCGGACGCGTGGCCCGCCAGTGCGATGCCACCGCCACCGATCACAGCACCGGTGAATGCGAGTTTGGCGACGCTGATGTTGGAAGTAGTGGGCTTACGATGCCGACCGCTCATACGCCGAAGACGTCCTCTCTTGATGCGCCCACGAGGTCAGCTGTCGGGTTCGGGCGGAAGAGGTCGCCCGGCCAGGCCGGATCCCACAGGAACGGCGATGGCTTCACCCCAAGGAACCGCGGACGGCTCCTGGTCCGATTTCGGCGGACCAATGGGTCCCCCGTCTCCATCCACGGGTTGGTGTGGTCCCGCCTATCGGATGGAGCTCGGCGCTATAGGCGAGAAGGCCCGTCGCTCAGGAAGACTCGGCAAGCCCGCGCACGACGCTAGCGCGAGTTAGCGGCGGAGTCATTTTTTGGCGAATTCAGCGTTTCGTCTGCGGTCGACACGAAAAACGCCAGGAAAGCTCGGTGTCGTCGCAGGTCAATGCGGCCGCAATCCGGCCGTTGCCGTGCTGTGATCAATCCGTTATGTGACCGAACTCACATCGATCGGCGGCCCGTGAACGCGGTAACACGCCGATTGTCTTCCCACACCGATAGCGCCGAGCGGTTGTCGAATGTCATACCCGCAACGATCCGGGTCTAACCGATTGCGTTCGGGTAGCTACCGGAACGATCTCTTTGCCCAGCGGCACCAGCGACACCGGGATCAGCTTGAGATTGGCCAGCGCCAGCGGAATACCGATGATCGTCGCCGCCATCAGCACCGCGCTCACCAGGTGCGCGATCGCAAGTCCGACTCCGAAAAGAAGCAGCCAGATAACGTTCCCGATGAGCGACCCGGTTCCGGCGCCGGGCTTGTCGATGATCGTCCGCCCGAACGGCCACAGCGCATAGGATGCGATGCGCAGCGCAGCGAATCCGAAGGGGATGGTGACGATGAGCAGGAAGCAGACAACCGCAGCCAGCAGATAGCCAAGGGCCAACCAAAGGCCGCCGAAAATCAACCAGATAACGTTCAGGATCAGGCGCATTGTCTCCTCCAGCGGTAGTGCCAGCGTACCGAGAAACTCCGGTGCTCGGCCGCGAGCGTTCCGAGTAGGATCAGCAGTCATCGCGTCCTGCGCAGGCGGGACGCGTCATTATTTTGCTCAACTTAGTTATCCGTCAGACAAGCAGGTGAGACCGGTGCCGACTGGCAAGGTGAAGTGGTACGACGCTGAGAAGGGATTCGGTTTCTTATCCCAGGAGGACGGCGAGGACGTCTACGTCCGGTCCTCGGCGTTGCCCGCGGGCGTCGAAGGCCTCAAGGCGGGGCAGCGCGTCGAATTCGGCGTTGCCTCCGGACGCCGCGGACCGCAGGCACTGAGTCTGAAATTGATTGACCCGCCGCCAACCTTGTCGCGCCCCCGCCGGGAGGGCCCTGCTGAGCACAAGCACAGCCCAGATGAACTGCACGGGATGGTCGAGGACATGATCACCTTGCTCGAAAGCACGGTGCAGCCCGAGCTGCGCAAGGGTCGCTACCCGGACCGCAAAACCGCCCGCAGAGTCTCCGAGGTGGTCAAAGCCGTGGCCCGGGAACTGGACGCCTAACTCGAGTTTGAGTTGCTCGCCGCGGCCGGCGATTGTGCGGTAATTGCACAAACGCGTGTACCGGAAGGCCCTCCGGGGAACACTGGAACCGAATCTCCGCAGGAGTCGATTCGAGTGAGGGAAGTCCGATGGCGCAGCAGGCACAGGTCAGCGAAGAGCAAGCGAGAGCCGTAGCCGAGGAATCTCGCGAAAGTGGTTGGGATAAACCATCCTTGGCCAAAGAGCTTTTCCTCGGCCGGTTTCCGCTTGAGCTTATTCACCCGTTCCCCAGACCTTCTGACGAAGAGGCCGCTCGCACCGAGAAGTTCTTGACCCAGCTGCGGGAATTCCTCGACACAGTCGACGGCAGCGTCATCGAGCGTGACGCACAGATCCCCGACGAATATGTAAAAGGCCTCGCCGAACTGGGTTGCTTCGGGATGAAGATTCCGTCGGAATACGGCGGTCTGAACATGTCGCAAGTCGCCTACAACCGGGCGTTGATGCTGGTGTCGACCGTGCATGCCAGCCTCGGGGCGCTGCTGTCCGCTCATCAGTCGATCGGCGTGCCGGAACCGCTCAAGCTGGCCGGAACCGAGGACCAGAAGCGAAAGTTTTTACCGCGGTGTGCCGCAGGGGCGATATCGGCGTTTTTGCTCACCGAACCGGATGTGGGTTCCGACCCGGCGCGGCTGGCGTCGACAGCGACTCCGGTCGATGACGGAGCCGCCTACGAACTCGACGGTGTGAAGTTGTGGACGACCAACGGCGTCGTCGCGGATCTGCTGGTGGTGATGGCCACCGTGCCCAAGAGCGACGGGCACCGAGGCGGGATCAGCGCGTTCGTCGTCGAGGCCGATTCACCGGGCATCACTGTGGAGCGCCGCAATAAGTTCATGGGATTGCGCGGTATCGAAAACGGCCTCACCAGGCTGCACCGCGTCCGAGTCCCTGCGGAAAACCTGATCGGCCGGGAGGGCGACGGTCTGAAGATCGCGCTGACCACCCTGAACGCCGGCCGGCTTTCGATACCCGCGATCGCGGCCGGCTCGGCCAAGTGGTCGGTGAAAATCGCTCGGGAGTGGTCGTGCGAACGGGTGCAGTGGGGTAAACCGGTCGGCGAACACGGGGCTGTCGCAGAAAAGATTTCGTTCATGGCCGCAACTACCTATGCCCTCGAGTCGGTGTTGGAGTTGTCCGGCCAGATGGCCGACGAAGGCCGCAACGACATCCGGATCGAAGCGGCGCTGGCCAAGCTGTGGTCAAGTGAGATGGCCTGCGTGATCGCCGACGAGCTGCTGCAAATCCGCGGTGGCCGAGGCTATGAGACCGCCGAGTCGCTGGCCGCGCGCGGGGAGCGTGCGGTGCCGGTGGAGCAGGTGGTCCGCGACCTGAGGATCAACCGCATATTCGAGGGCTCCAGCGAGATCATGCGGCTGCTCATCGCCCGTGAGGCCGTCGACGCCCACCTGAGCGCGGCCGGTGATCTGGCGAATCCGAAAGCCGATGTTCGGCAGAAGGCCAAGGCGGCGGTCGGTGCGAGCGGGTTCTACGCAAAGTGGTTGCCGCAGTTGGTGTTCGGTGAGGGCCAACGGCCGACGGCCTATCGCGAATTCGGCAACTTGGCCACGTATCTGCGATTCGTCGAGCGCTCCGCGCGCAAGCTGGCCCGCAACACCTTCTACGGAATGGCACGTTGGCAAGCCGCGATGGAGCAAAAGCAAGGATTCCTCGGGCGGGTAGTGGATATCGGCGCGGAACTGTTCGCCATGGCGGCGACGTGTGTGCGGGCCGAGGCTCAGCGAGTTGCCGATCCGGCCCGCGGTCAGCAGTCCTACGAGTTGGCCGAAGCTTTTTGTCAGCAGGCCACCTTGCGGGTCGAGGCGTTGTTCGACGCCTTGTGGACGAACACCGACAGCACTGACGCTGCGCTGGCGCGCAACGTGCTGAAAGGTCGCTACACCTGGCTCGAAGACGGGATCGTCGATCAGTCCGAGGGCACCGGACCGTGGATTGCGCACTGGGAAGCTGCGGCGTCCACCGAGACCGATTTGGCTCGGCGGTTCCTGACCCTTGCCGAGTCCTGACTGGCGCAACGATGGGTTCCTACGTCGCCGAGGTCGGCGAGTTCACTCGCGACACCAACTACATCGCGACCCGCATCACCACCGACGGCCGCGACGGCTATCCGGTGGAACCGGGTCGATACCGGCTCATCGTTGCTCGCGCTTGTCCGTGGGCCAACCGGGCGATCATTGTCCGGCGATTGCTGGGACTGGAAAGCGTTATCTCCATTGGGTTTTGCGGTCCTACCCACGACAAGCGTAGCTGGACTTTCGACCTCGATCCCGGTGGCGTGGACCCGGTGTTGAAAATCCCGCGGCTGCAGGACGCCTATTTCAAACGCTTTCCCGACTACCCGAAAGGCATCACCGTCCCCGCGATCGTCGACGTGCCGACAGGCGCTGTGGTCACCAACGATTTCGCGCAGCTGACGTTGGACCTGTCGACGCAATGGACTGCCTACCACCGCGACGGCGCCCCGCAGCTTTACCCCGAAGCGCTGCGCGACGAAATCGACGAGGTCAACAAACGGGTCTACACCGAAATCAACAACGGTGTTTACCGCTGTGGTTTCGCCGGCTCGCAGCAGGCCTACGACGCGGCATACGACCGGTTGTTCAGCGCGCTGGATTGGGTGAGCGATCGACTGAAAAGCCAGCGCTACCTGGTCGGGGAGACAATCACCGAAGCCGACGTCCGGCTGTTCACGACGTTGGCGCGCTTCGACCCGGTCTATCACGGGCACTTCAAGTGCAATCGAAGCAAGCTATCCGAGATGCCGGTGCTGTGGGCTTACGCCCGCGACCTGTTTCAGACACCAGGTTTCGGCGATACCGTCGACTTCGTCCAGATCAAGCAGCACTACTACATCGTGCACGCCGACATCAACCCGACCCGTATCGTGCCGAAGGGCCCGGAGCTGGCGAACTGGCTGACACCGCACGGCCGGGAAGCATTGGGCGGCAGGCCCTTCGGAGATGGCACAGCGCCCGGACCGCCTTTCGAGAGTGAGCGCGTGCCGCTAGGCCACGGGCCGTCCTAAGCGGGTTCACGGGTCCAGTTCCGTCGCCGTCCATCGATGCAAGACCTGGTATCGCTACAAATGCCGACTTGCTGTTCGGCTTTCGTTGAGCGAGTGACGGGATTCGAACCCGTGTATACGGCTTTGCAGGCCGCTGCCTAGCCGCTCAGCCACACCCGCACAACGCACAACCGTGCCAGCGCAGACCGCCAACAGCCCAGTATTTCGCTCCGCCCGATTTCTGCACGGCTGCTAGCCCCAGACGGTGCGGACCGACCATTCCGCATGCGGGACACCGTGCAATTCGCCGGACCGGTCGACGACCAGCGTCATGAGTTGGACGGCTATTCCGGTCAACCGTCCTTGGTGTGGGTCAACGGTGGGGATGGTGACCGCCAGCCGGCTGCCGGGCCGAAAGAAAGTCGTCGTGGGGTTGGCCGCATCCTCATACACCCGCAGCAGCCACCAGGGTGCCTGCCCGATCGCCGGTGGCACCGAAAGCTGTACTGGATCGCGCGAATTCACCCGCAACTCACCCTGCGTCTCCGGGGTTTGACAGTTGTTGGGGTCGAGCACGTTGCAGTACCGGTAGGGCCCCACCCGGGTCAGCTGGCCGTGTGAGTATGCGCTGATCTCGGGGTGCGCCGAACCGTGCCCGCGGGCCAACACCCAGGCACCGACCCCCGCCACCGATACCAGTACCACCACAACCGCGAGCAGCACGGCGTTACCGAACTTCGCCGTCGGCTTCACTCCCGCGACACCGCCGCGGCGTCGCGGCCGCCGGGGCCACCTTCCTGCTCGACCATCACCGGCCGGTTGCCGCCCAAGCCGGGGATCAACGAGTGGCCGCGGAAGCTGACCACCGTCTGCGCCAAACCTGGTATCAGCAAAGCCGCGACGACGCTCAAGCCGATCCACAGGTTGGTGTAGACCAACACGCCGAGCGCGCCGCCGAGGACCCAGGCCAGCTGCAGCGTCGACTCTGAACGTCCGAACGCCGACGCCCGCGACTCCTCGGGCAGGTCGTCCTGCAACGACGCGTCCAGTGCGGCCTTCGCGATCGCGCTGGACCCTGACGTGATCAAGGTGACGATGGCCGCCGCCACCAGATTGCCGGCCACCGCCGCCGCCAGCGCCGCCGCGGTGACCGCCAGCGTGCAGCGCACCGCCAGCACGGAGGGCCTGCCCAGCCGCAGCCGCGCGCTGGCGAAGTTGCCGGCGAAGTTGCCGATGGCGGCGGCGGCGCCGATCAGCCCCAACATGCCAAGCTGCACCCAGCCACTGGCGTCACGCGCCTTGGCGACGAACGCCGGGTACAAGAACAGGAATCCGACCATGACCTTGATGGTGCAGTTGCCCCACAACGACGTGATGATGTTGCGGCCCAACGGTCGTCGAAGCGCACCGCTTGCCCGGCGAACCTCTTCGGGCCAGTTGCGATAGCTCAGCGTGGCGGGTACCTCACCCTCGGTCACTTCGACCCAGCGTGGAATTCGCATCGAGAGCCACGCGCCGGCCACCGTGACCGCGACGACGACAAACAGCGCCCCGGGCCAGTGGAACAAGTGGGTGAAGGCTAACTCGAATCCACCAGCAATCGCGCCGCCGATCATTGTGCCCCCGATCAGACCGAACATGGTCAGCCGGGAATTCACTCGCACCAGGTCGATGGTCGGTGGCATCACCCGCGGTGTCACCGCGCTGCGCAGAACGCTGAACGACTTCGAGAACACCATCATGGCCAGCGCGCACGGGTAGAGCACCCAGGGCGGAAAGGTTTTGGTGGCGCCGTCGTAGTTGGTGATGAGCAGCACCGCTAACCCGGTGCGGAGCAGAAACGATGCCGCCAGCGCTATCCGCCGGCCGTGCTGTAGCCGGTCCAACGCCGGACCGATCAGCGGCGCCACCAACGTGAACGGCGCGATCGTGATCAGCAGGTAGAGAGCGACCCGGTCCTTGCTTTCCGCAGTGGCCGCGGCGAAGAACAGCGTGTTGGCCAGCGCGACGGCCATCGCGGCATCGGTCGCGGTATTGGCCACCACCGGCCAGGTCAGCGCCGTCAGGCCGGACTTGTCGGCGCCGTCGGCGGTGGCGGCTCGCTGGACCAAGTCGTACATCCGCGAGCCCATCTCGCGACTGCGCTGCGCGGCGGCGCGGGTGACGGTGATCCGCTCGCTGCCTGTGGCGGTACGCGGCGGCTCGGTGCGGTACTCGGGTTCGGGCTCGTGGTGTAGCGGTGGCAGATACCGGTTGGCACTGGGCATCGGCGGCGGGCGGCGCGGCCTGCGGTAGTTCGGATCATCGGCCGGGTAGTTGGCCATGCCGGGGTGCTCGGCCCGGTCGGTGCGCGTGCGGCGCCCGGGAGTGGATGCTGGGCCCGCATCCGGGTGATCACGTCGCCGTCCAGACACGTATCAATTCTGACCCATGCTGGATGATGTAGCGCGCAGGCAACCGGTGTGGCAGAGCGTCATGGCTGTGCGGCAAGATTGAGGTCGTATGGAAACTGCGGACAACGTGACCGGATCGACCGGGGAATCGGCGCGCGACCACGCAGTGGTCGCCCGAATTGGCGGCGCTGCTCACCGGACACGGTCGAGCAGGCCCGGACGGCCATCGTCGAATTCAGCGGCGCCGACACGGTGGGCGACTACCTCGGCGCCGGCCACGAGGATCCGACCAGCGCCACCCATCGTTTCCTGGCCCACCTACCCGGCTATCAGGGCTGGCAGTGGGCCGTCGTCGTGGCCGCTTATCCCGATGCCGACCACGCAACGATCAGCGAGGTGGTCTTGGTACCGGGGCCGACGGCGTTGTTGGCGCCGCAATGGGTGCCCTGGGATCAGCGGATCCGGCCCGGCGACCTGAGCCCCGGAGACCTGCTCGCGCCGCTACCGGACGATGCGCGATTGGTGCCCGGCTTCATGGCCTCCGGTGACCCGCAGGTCGATGAGACCGCCGCAGAAATCGGCCTGGGACGGCGCCAGGTGATGAGCGCCTGGGGCCGATCGGAAGCCGCCCAGCGCTGGCACGACGGCGACTACGGTCCTGCTTCGCAGATGGCCCAGTCGACTAAACGGGTATGCCGCGAGTGCGGTTTCTTCCTGCCGCTGGCCGGGTCGTTGGGCCCGATGTTCGGGGTATGCGGCAACGAGTTGTCCGCTGACGGGCACGTCGTCGACTCCGAATATGGCTGCGGTGCGCACTCCGACACCCCGGCTGCGGCGGGTAGTGGCTCGCCGATGTACGACCCCTACGACGACGGGGTGCTCGACATCAGCGAGAAACCCGCAGAGCCCAGCTAGCTGTTCTCAGCCGCGGCCTTGATATTGGCCAGTGAGGAGTTCATTCCGGCGATGAGTTCCCGCTCGAAGCTGGTGGTCCCGCCGAGCAGCGTGTTCACAGCCATGCTGGACACCGGCTTGACCCCGTTCTCGGCGTGCCGACTCTCGATCACTCGGGTGCCCTCGGCGATCGGCTGCAGTTCGTAACTCCAGATCGTGTTGTTGGCGTTGACCCGAAAGGCGACCTTCTGGTCTGGGATGACTTCGGTGATGGTGCACGTCGTCGGCCAGAACAGATTGTCGCGGCGGTTGAGGTTGAGGGTGCGGGTGCCATGGCGGAGCGGACCGAGTGGCCGCATCCATCGACACTGAGGGCTCCACTCGGGCATCCGGCGGAAATCACTGACCAGCGCCCAGACTTTCGACACGGGTGCGCTGATATCAACGTGGGCCTGCAATAGCGGCGCTGCCATTGAACGCGTACCTCCTAGCTCGGGGCGATCAATATCGGTGGAGTTCATTCTTGGTTGCGATCGCGCTGGGACTCCAGCCCGATTTGCGCGCCACGCGCGCCCCGGCGCGAGGCGTCACGCTGCCACAAAAAGATCGTGGTGCCCAGCAATCCGACCCCCAACCCGGCCACTGTTACCGGTCGCCACGTCTGAAGGGCGGGGACGGCGAACGCGGCTACGGCGGCAATCAGCCAGGCCACCGCCCCAGCGCCGATGACGGGCCACACCGCCAAAAAAGCGGCAGGCAACGGCGTGGGCGGAGGGTTCTCGCCAGGCTCGACGGACATCGAGATCAACATAGCCCGGCGACGATGCGCTCCGCGAAGCGGAGCGAGGTGGGGGACGCGCGCTGCGGGGGCACCACCGGTTTGCAGGGGCGAGCCAGGCAATCGGTCATTCGTTGTTGACGAAAGGATGTTCTGTCGTAACCTTCGCGCTGTGATGGAGGGTGATAGCCGATTGGCCAGCGACCTGTCGTTGGCGGTAATGCGGCTCTCCCGCCAGCTGCGGTTTCGGCGCCCACAGTCTCCGGTGTCGTTGTCGCAGCTGTCGGCGCTGGCGACACTGGCCAATTACGGCCCGATGACGCCCGGCGCTCTGGCCATCAGGGAACGGGTTCGCCCGCCGTCCATGACGCGGGTAATCGCCTCGTTGGCCGATTTGGGTTTCGTGGACCGCGTCGCGCACCCCGACGACGGTCGACAGGTCCTGGTCTCGGTGTCGGAAGCCGGGACCGAACTGCTGGAAGCCGAACGCCGAGCCAGCCAGGAATGGCTCGCGCAGCGGCTTGAGACGCTGGCGGGCCGGGAACGCGATACGCTGCGCGACGCCGCCGACCTGATCTTGGCTCTCGTTGACGAAAGCCCTTGACCGCTCGCGGTTTTGACGGAATTGGTAGCGCGGACGATGTCGTCGTCTGCGATATCACCGACCCCGACGACGCGCGCCTCGACTATTTCCGGGACTTGAACAGCATCGACCGTCGGCCCGATCTGCCGACCGGGAAGGGGCTGGTGATCGCCGAGGGTGTGCTGGTGGTGCAGCGCATGCTGGCATCGCCGTTCGCGCCGTTGGCTTTCCTCGGCACTGACCGCAGGCTAGAAGAGCTCAAGGCAGATCTGGCGGGTAACCGCGCGCCTTACTTTCGAGTGTCCGCAGAAGTGATGGCCCAGGTGGTCGGCTTTCATCTCAACCGCGGGGTGCTGGCCGCCGCCCGTCGGGCGCCGGAGCGCAGCGTCGCGCAGGTGGTCGATGGTGCCCGGACCGTTGCGGTGCTCGAGGGAGTCAACGACCACGAGAACCTCGGCGCCGTTTTCCGCAACGCGGCGGGGCTCGACGTCGATGCGGTGGTCTTCGGCAGCGGCTGCGCCGATCCGCTCTACCGGCGTGCGGTGCGCGTCTCCATGGGTCACGCGCTGCTGGTGCCCTATGCGCGGGCGACCCACTGGCCGACCGAGCTGAATGCTCTGCGCCAAATGGGGTTTCGTCTGTTGGCGATGACGCCCAATCCCGATGCAGCCTCGTTGTCGGCGGCGATGGCGGAGGTGCAGGACGAACGAGTCGCGGTGCTGGTCGGCGCCGAGGGACCAGGCCTGAGCCGTGTTGCGATGCAGGCGAGCGATCTGCGGGTACGCATCCCGATGTCACGCGGCACCGACTCGCTCAACGTCGCCACCGCGGCGGCGCTGGCGTTCTACGAGCGCGTTAGGCTCGGCCGGTAACTGACGAATCCGTTTGTGAGCAACGGATTTGACGGTGGCCCGGATCTGTCGCCGGGCTGTTCGGGTTCATGTGATGATCAGCGGTATGGAGCGCCCATTCGACGAGTTGGTTGCCGAGGCAAATTCAGTATCGGTCACGGGCTGGGACTTCTCCTGGCTAGATGGCAGGGCCACCGAGGAGCGACCCTCATGGGGATACCAACGACTGCTGCGTGGCCGCTTGGCGCAGGTGCAGTCTGCGCTCGACCTCTACACCGGCGGCGGTGAGGTCTTAGCAGGCGCTCGCCCTTTTCCGCCGACAATGGCCGCCACGGAACCGTGGCCACCCAACGTCGGCCCGGCTACCCAGCTACTGCATCCGCTGGGCGCGGTCGTGATCGTCACTGGTGAAACACCGCCGCTACCGTTCGCCCAGGAGGCGTTCGATCTGGTCACCAGTCGCCACCCCTCGACCCTGTGGTGGGACGAGATCGCCCGGGTGCTCAAACCGGGCGGTGCCTACTTTGCCCAGCACGTCGGCGTCATTTACCTCCGCACACTGATCGAACATTTTCTCGGACCCCAACGACAACAGCGGATTCGTGGGCAGTTGGACTTCGATACCGCAGGCAAGGAGCTGGCCGGCGCGGGATTAGATGTCGTCGACTTGCGCCATGAGCGCATCCGCCTTGAGTTTTTCGATATCGGCGCCGTGATCTATTTCCTGCGCAAATTGACTTGGGTCGTTCCGGACTTCACCGTTACCAAATACCTGGACAAGCTGCACGGACTGCACCAGCAGATCCACGCCGAGGGAAGTTTCATCACCCACAGCTCACGGGTGCTGATCGAAGCCCGCAAACCGGAGTGACGACGTCTGATCGGCTCGCTACGACAGCAATAACACCATGTCGCTACGAGCGCGTTAGGCTCGGTCGGTGACCGACGAATCCACGCCGTGGGCAACGGGTTTGACCGTGGCCGGATTCGTCGCCGCGGTCACTGCGGTCGCTGTTGTGGTGCTGAGCCTGGGGTTGATCCGGGTGCATCCGATGTTGGCCCTCGGGCTCAACGTCGTGGCGGCCGGAGGGTTGGCGCCGACGCTGTGGGGGTGGCGGCACACGTCGGTGTTGCGCTGGCTGGTGCTGGGCGTCGGAGTGGGTGTGACAGCGGCCTGGCTGGCCTTGGTCTCGATGACGCTCTTCAGGTAGCCGGACCCGCGCGCAACGTCAGCGTTGGCCTCCGGACCGGACACCCAGCAGCACGTCTTCCCACGCCGGCACCGGTGGCTTGCCGCGGCGGCTGCGGGTCGGCTCACTCTTGGGCTCGGCCGTCGGAGTTTCGGCCGGTGCGGGTGCAGGCTCGTCGAAGTCGAGTTGGGCGACCGGGGCGACCGGGCGCAGCGGACGGTCAAAGTCGGGGTCGACCAGCTCTTTGGCCACATCATCGACAGCGGTGACGGTGCCTCCGTGCGCGCCCGGGCAGAAGCGGAAATGCGCGAGGTTGTCGGAACGACCCGCCTTCCAGTGCAGCTGGACCGTCCAGCGGCCGTCCTCGTTACGCCAGGCGTCCCACATCACGCTGTCAGGGTTGAGGCCACGCGCCACTAGGGAGGACGTGACGGTTTCCAGCAGCGTCAGCACCGCCGGGCCGTCGGCGAGAACGGGGTGTGCGGCCGTTGCCAGCTCGGCAGCGCGCGAGCGCTCCAGCAGCACCGGGTGGGCGAATCTTTCCACCCGCTCGATGTCGACACCGGCGGCCGCCGCCACCTGCTCGACAGAAGCGCCTGCGCGGATGCGAGCTTGAATTTCCTTGGGACGCAGCATGCTGGTGACCTCGATGTCGATATGGGTTTGACCCACCCGGGCCCCGTCGCCGCGCACTGCCGCGCGCAGCCGGTCGTCGATTCGTATCTTGAACTTCTCGGCCGGATCCCCGTTCTGGTGATAACTCTCACAGATGACGTGTTTGCCATCGACATCGAGTCCGACGATCTTGAGTTCCCGCATGGTCTCTCCTCGCAGGCCGCTCGCAGACCAGCGAGCCAGGCCCGTCTAGCTGCGCACTTTAGTGCAGCCGGCGACTGCAGCCGCGCTGACACGCCCTAACACCTGGGCTTATTTGCCGGAGCTGGCCGTGGGTGGGTTGGATGGGTTAGAGCCGCTCGACCACCCAGTCGATGCACTCGGTCAGCGCACTGACGTCGTCGGGCTCGACGGCGGGGAACATTGCGACTCGCAACTGGTTGCGGCCGAGTTTGCGGTACGGCTCGGTGTCGACGATGCCGTTGGCCCGCAGCACCTTGGCCACCGCCGCAGCATCGACGTCGTCGTTGAAGTCGATCGTGCCCACCACCGCAGAACGCAGCCGCTGCTCGGCAACGAACGGCGTCGTGTAGGACCGGTCCTGCGCCCAGGTGTACAAGCGCTGCGACGAGTCCGCGGTCCGCTTGACCGCCCACTCCAGCCCGCCGTTGCCCAGCAGCCATTCGATCTGCTCGGCCAGCAGCACCAGCGTCCCGATGGCCGGAGTGTTGTAGGTCTGGTTTTTGAGGCTGTTCTCCACGGCGATCGGCAGCGACAAAAAGTCAGGCACCCATCGCCCGGAGTCGGCGATGGCCTCGATCCGGCCCAACGCCGCGGGGCTCAGAATCGCCAGCCACAGGCCGCCGTCGCTGGCGAAGTTCTTCTGCGGCGCGAAGTAGTAGGCATCGGTGTCGGCTGATGTCGACCGGCAGGCCACCGGCGCCGGAGGTGGCGTCGATGACGATCAGCGCATCGCCGGAGCCTTTGGGCCGCGTCACCGGCACCGCGACCCCTGTCGAGGTCTCGTTGTGTGCCCACGCGATTACGTCGACCGAGGGGTCACTCTGTGGCTCGGGTGCGCTGCCGGGGTCCGATTTGATGATGATCGGCTCGCCGACGAATGGATTCTTGGTCACCGCCGAGGCGAATTTCGAGCTGAACTCGCCGTAACTCAGGTGCAATGAGCGCTTGTCGATCAGGCCGAACGCCGCGGCGTCCCAGAACGCGGTCGCCCCGCCGTTGCCCAGCACCACTTCGTAGCCGTCGGGCACTGAGAAGTAGTCGCGCAATCCGTCGCGCACCCGGCCGACCAGGTCCTTCACCGGCGCTTGTCGATGCGAGGTGCCGAAAAGCGCGGCGGCGCTGGTGGAGAGTGCTTTCAGCTGCTCGGGTCGGACCTTCGACGGGCCGGAACCGAAGCGGCCGTCACCGGGCTTGATGGCGTCGGGAATGTCAAGGGAAGGGGTGAGCTGGTCAGCCATGATCACCAGGTTAGTGATTGAGCCGAGCCGGACGATCACGCGGTCGGCGATGTTGGTCACACGCGGCTGGATGTGATGTAGATCACAGTGTACACATGTTCACGGGTGGACCACAGTGGCTATCAAGGGTCTAGAAAGTTGCCGATACCTGCGGTACTGTCATTGGACACAACGCATCCAAATGTAAACCGCGTCAGGAGGCTGGGAATGGCCCAGACGACCGAGACGGCCCAGAAAAGGGCTCGGACCAAGATGGTGCGACGTTGGCGTCGCAACATGGATGTCCAGGACGACGCCAGGTACGTGGAGCTGCTGACCACATTGTCCGAGGGGTCGGTGCGGCGCAATTTCAACCCGTACACCGACATCGACTGGAATTCGCCCGAGTTTGAGGTGACCGACAACGACCCGCGCTGGAAGTTGCCGACGACCGATCCGCTTGGTCGGCACCCCTGGTACCAGGCTCAGTCTGAAGAGCGCCAGATCCAGATCGGCATGTGGCGTCAGGCGAATGTCGCCAAGGTCGGTTTGCACTTTGAGTCCATCCTGATCCGCGGCCTGATGGAGTACGCGTTCTGGGTGCCCAACGGCTCACCGGAGTACCGGTACTGCCTGCACGAAGCGGTCGAAGAATGCAACCACACCATGATGTTCCAAGAGATGGTGAACCACATCGGCGTCGACGTGCCCGGCATGCCGCGGCTACTGAAATGGATCCAACCGCTCATTCCGCTGGTGGCCGGCCCGCTGCCGATCCCGTTCTGGTTCGGCATCCTGGCTGGCGAAGAGCCCATCGACCACACCCAGAAGAATGTGCTGCGCGAGGGCAAGGAGCTGCACCCGATCATGGAGCGGGTGATGGCCATCCACGTCGCCGAGGAGGCACGCCACATTTCGTTCGCGCACGAGTACCTGCGCAAGCGAGTCCCAGTGCTGCCGCGACGCAAGCGATTCTGGCTGTCGCTGTACGTGCCGCTCACGATGCGGATCCTGTGTTCAGCGATCGTGGTTCCGCCGAAGGCCTTCTGGCGGGAGTTCGACATCCCGCGGCAGGTCCGTAAAGAGGCCTTCTTCCGTTCGCCCGAGTCGCGCCAGATGCTGCGTGACATGTTCGGTGACGTCCGGATGCTCTGCCACGACACCGGTTTGATAAACCCGCTTGCCAGGCTGATGTGGCGGATCTGCAAGATCAACGGCAAGCCGTCGCGCTACCGCAGCGAACCGCAGCGCGAGCACCTGTTCGTCGCTCCGGCCGCGTAGCAGACTAGTTCTTTATGCCGCACGTAATAACCCAGTCGTGCTGTAGCGACGGGTCCTGTGTTTACGCCTGTCCGGTGAACTGCATCCATCCCTCTCCGGACGAGCCGGGCTTCGCCACCGCCGAGATGCTCTACATCGATCCGGTGGCCTGCGTGGACTGCGGCGCCTGCGTGAGCGCCTGTCCGGTCGGAGCCATAGCACCCGATGCCCGGCTGACGCCCGAACAGCAACCGTTCGTCGCACTGAACGCGTCGTTCTACCCGGACCGCCCGGCCGACCAGAAACTGCCGCCGACATCGAAACTGGCGCCGGTGATCCCCGCACCACAGGTGCGCGGGGGCCACCGGGGTCCGCTGACCGTGGCGATCGTGGGATCCGGCCCGGCCGCGATGTATGCCGCCGACGAACTGCTCACCCAACGCGGTGTACGGGTCAACGTCTTCGAGAAGCTGCCGACCCCCTACGGGCTGGTGCGCGCCGGGGTGGCGCCCGACCACCAGACCACCAAGCAGGTCACCAAGCTCTTCGACCGGATTGCCCGTCGCCGCGAATTCCGGTTCTTCCTTAACGTCGAGGTCGGAAAGCACCTGAGCCATGACGATCTGCTGGCTCACCACCACGCGGTCCTCTACGCCGTCGGCGCGCCCAACGACCGTCGGCTGGACATCGACGGCATGGGCATTCCGGGAACCGGCACCGCCACCGAGATGGTGGCCTGGATCAACGGGCACCCCGACTTCGCCGACCTGCCAGTCGATCTCGGTCACGAGCGGGTCATCGTCGTCGGCAACGGGAACGTCGCCCTCGATGTGGCCCGCGTGCTCACCGCCGACCCCGACCAGCTGGCCCGCACCGACATCGCCGACCACGCTTTGCCGGTGTTGCGCGCCTCACGGGTACACGAGGTCGTGATCGCCGCTCGGCGCGGACCGGCGCACTCGGCGTTCACCCTGCCCGAACTGATCGGGCTGACGACCAGCGCAGACGTCGTGCTCGCCGCCGCCGACCATGAGCTGGTGCTGCGCGATCTTGCCACGGTCTCCGACGCCGTGACGAAGCAGAAGCTGGAGATCCTGAACAAGCTCGGCGACGCGTCCAGCCCGGCGTCACGGCCACGGATTCGGCTGGCCTATCGACTGACTCCCCAGCGGGTCCTGGGCCAGCAGCGGGCCAGCGGCCTGGAATTCTCGGTTACCGGCTCCGACGAGGTGTGTCAGCTCGACGCTGGCCTGGTGCTGAGCTCGATCGGCTACCACGGCAAGGCTATTCGGGATTTGCCGTTCGACGACACGGTAGGAGTCGTGCCGAACGACGGCGGCCGGGTGATCGAGTCGGATTCCGGGCAACCGGTGCCTGGCGCGTACGTGGCGGGCTGGATCAAGCGCGGGCCGACCGGATTCATCGGCACCAACAAGTCGTGCGCACTGCAAACCGTGCAGCGGCTGGTCGACGATTTCAACGCTGGACTGCTGTCTGACCCGATCGACAAATCGTCGGCGTTGGATGAGCTCGTCCGGTCGCGTCAGCCCGCCGTCGTTGACGCCGCAGGTTGGCAGGCCATCGACGCCGCCGAGGTGTCCCGAGGCGGCCTGCGCGATCGGCCGCGAAGCAAGATCACCTCGATCGCCGAGATGCTGGAAGTCGCGGCCACCGCGCCCGATCCGCCGCTGCGCCGACGGCTGGCCGATCGGCTACGCCAATTGACTGAGCCGGCCTAACCCGCCGGCTGGCCGAGAAAGGCCGCGATTTCGTCCGGGCTGACCTCACGTACCGGCTGACCCAGCGACCAGTGGTGACCGAACGGATCGGCGACTATGCCGTAGCGGTCGCCCCAGAATTGGTCTTCAAGCGGGGCGACCACGCTGGCGCCGGCGTCGAGCGCCCGTTGGAACTTGGCCTCGACGTCGGTGACTGTCAGATGGATGGTGACTGGTGTTCCGCCAAGTGAGGTCGGGGTCATCGACTTTCCGCCGGACATCTCCGGGAAGTCGTCGTTGAGCATCACCGTGAAGCCGTTGATCTGCAGCGCAGCGTGAATGAGCTTGCCGGCGGGACCAGGCACGCGGCCGATTTCTTTCGCGTCAAAAGCCTTGACGTAGAAGTCGATGGCCGCGGCGGCGTTGTCGACGACAAGGTGCGGGGACATTGCGGGTTGGACGGCGATTGCCATGATGGTCTCCTCGGTGTCGTTAGTGACCCGGCCGGGCCTATGAGTATTGACCGCGACCGCGATGAGATTTCATCACGGGCCACCGACACCGACGCCGCGCGTGTGTCAGACCTTGAGAACCTGCTCCCAGCCTTCGACGGATTCCGGGCTGCGCGGGTCGGGGCCGACGTAAATGGCCGACGGACGGACCAGCTTGCCGAGCCTCTTCTGCTCGAGGATGTGGGCGCACCACCCCGCGGTACGACCGCAGGTGAACATCGCCGGCATCATCTGGGCCGGCACCCGCGCGAAGTCCAGGATCACCGCGGCCCAGAACTCGACATTGGTCTCGATCGCTCGGTCCGGACGGCGCTCACGCAGCTCGGCGAGGGCTGCCTGCTCGACAGCCGCCGCGACGTCGTAGCGCGGCGCGCCCAACCGCTTGGCGGTCGCCCGCAAAACGCGTGCGCGTGGGTCTTCCGCACGGTAGACACGGTGCCCGAAGCCCATCAGCTTCTCGTGGCGGTCCAGAATCCCCTGGACCAGACCGCGTGCGTCACCGGTGCGCTCGACCTCTTCGAGCATCGGCAACACCCGTGCCGGTGCACCGCCGTGCAGCGGCCCGCTCATCGCCCCGATCGCGCCAGACAGCGCTGCCGCCACGTCGGCGCCTGTCGATGCGATCACCCGCGCGGTAAACGTCGAGGCGTTCAGCCCATGCTCGGCGGCCGAAACCCAGTAGGCGTCGACGGCCTCAACGTGCCGCGGATCCGGTTCGCCCTGCCACCGGGTCATGAAGCGCGCTGTGACGGTTGGACATTCGTCGATAATCCGCTGGGGAACCGCGGGCTGGTAGATACCGCGCGCGGACTGGGCAACATAGGAGAGCGCCATCACTGATGCCCGGGCGAGCTGGTCGCGGGCGGTGGCATCATCGATGTCGAGCAGCGGCTGATATCCCCAGATCGGCGCCAGCATCGCCAGGCCGGCCTGGACGTCGACCCGCACATCCCCGCTATGGATCGGCAGCGGGAACGGCTCGGCCGGCGGCAGCCCGTGGCCGAATTTTCCGTCTACCAGCAAAGCCCAGACATCGCCGAATGTGACCCGCTGGCCCACCAGGTCCTCGATGTCGACGCCGCGGTAGCGCAGGGCTCCGCCATCCTTGTCGGGCTCGGCAATCTCGGTGGTGAATGCCACCACGCCGTCGAGGCCCGAGACGAAATTCTCCGGGATCTTTTCCGGGACGACAGTCATGTCTGGATTCTCCCACGCCGGTCCACGGCGGTCGCTACCGGTCGGTAACTAACAGCGGCCGTCCGGGAGTACCGTTGACGCGATGGCAGGACCAGACAACGAGCACCTGGCCGGGATGCGGGTGGAGTACGGCTCCGTCGAGAAAGATGGTAGCCCCGACCTCGACGTCGACTGGCTCGACGATGGTTGGCTGGCTTTGCTGCGCAAGTGGATTGGCGATGCCGAGCGCGCGGGGATCGCCGAACCCAACGCGATGGTTGTGGCCACGGTGAACTCGGGAAGACCGGTCAGTCGGTCGGTGTTGTGCAAGGGCGTCGACGAGGGCGGAATCACTTTCTTCACCAACTACGATTCGGCCAAGGGCGACGAGCTCGCCGCGACGCCCTACGCGTCGGCGACCTTTCCCTGGTATTTGCTGAACAGACAGGTCCATATCCGCGGTCCGGTGACCAAGGTCAATCCGCAAGCTACCTACGACTACTGGTCGAAGCGGCCGCGCGGTTCGCAGCTGGGCGCGTGGGCGTCGCATCAGTCCCGGCCGATCGTGTCCCGCGCGGCGCTGGTCGACCAGCTCGCCGAGGTGACGGCCCGCTTCGCCGACACCGAGCAGATCCCGGTTCCGCCGAACTGGGGTGGGTACCGTATTGCGCCGCAAGTCGTCGAGTTCTGGCAAGGCCGAGAAGACCGGCTGCACAACCGGATTCGCGTTGCAGGCGGTCGTGTCGAACGCCTGCAGCCCTGACCCATCGTTGAGGTTCTCGGCGACACCCATTGTTCACCTAACGCACGGTAGGGCGACCGTCACACCCGGATGCCGCCCCCGCGCAGGCGCGCCGTCTTCATAACGACTACCTTCAGCTATACGCAACCGTGTAGGGCCAGCATCAACCGATGAGCGCAAAGGGGTTCCTGTGGCCGCAAGCGACGACACCGCCACTCTGAAGTACCCAGGTGGTGAGTTGGACCTGGACATCGTCCACGCCACCGAGGGGGCCGACGGCATTGCGCTCGGCTCGCTGCTCGCCAAAAGCGGGTACACGACGTTCGACAACGGCTTTGTCAATACCGCCTCGTGCAAGAGTTCTATCACCTACATCGACGGTGACGCCGGCATCCTGCGCTACCGCGGCATCCCGATCGAGCAACTCGCCGAGAAGTCGACCTTCATCGAAGTCAGCTACCTGCTGATCTACGGCGAGCTGCCGACCAAGGAACAGCTGGACAAGTTCACCCGGCAGATCCAGCTGCACACCATGCTGCACGAGGACCTCAAGCGGTTCTTCGACGGTTTCCCGCGCAACGCCCACCCGATGCCGGTGTTGTCCAGCGCCGTCAACGCGCTCTCGGCGTACTACCCGGATTCGCTGGATCCCGCCGACGCCGAGCAGGTCGAGCTGTCCACCATACGGTTGCTGGCCAAGCTGCCCACCATCGCCGCCTACGCGTTCAAGAAGTCGGTGGGCCAACCGTTCCTCTACCCGGACAACTCCCTGACGCTGGTGGAGAACTTCCTGCGGATGACCTTCGGGCTGCCGGCTGAACCCTACGACGTCGACTCGGAGATCGTGCGAGCGCTGGACATGCTGCTCATCTTGCACGCCGACCACGAGCAGAACTGTTCGACATCGACGGTGCGGCTGGTGGGGTCGTCCCAGGCCAACCTGTTCACCTCGATCTCCGGCGGCATCAATGCTTTGTGGGGCCCGCTGCACGGCGGCGCCAACCAGGCCGTGCTGGAGATGCTCGAGAAGATCCGCAAGAGCGATGACGACGTCAGTGAGTTTGTCCGGAAGGTGAAGAACCGTGAGGCCGGCGTGAAGCTGATGGGCTTCGGGCACCGCGTCTACAAGAACTACGACCCGCGGGCCCGGATCGTCAAAGAGCAGGCCGACAAGATCCTGGGCAAGCTGGGCGGGGACGACGACCTGCTCAGCATCGCCAAGGAGCTCGAAGAGGCAGCGCTGACCGATGACTACTTCATCGAACGCAAGCTCTACCCGAACGTCGACTTCTACACCGGGCTGATCTACCGGGCGCTCGGTTTCCCGACCCGGATGTTCACCGTGCTGTTTGCAATCGGGCGGCTGCCCGGCTGGATCGCCCATTGGCGTGAGATGCACGACGAGGGTGACAGCAAGATCGGCCGTCCGCGCCAGATCTACACCGGCTACACCGAGCGCAACTACACCACCATCGACTCGCGGTAGCGGCGACTCAGCCGCTCCGATCTGCCAGTACCGCCATCGCGGCGTTGTGCCCGGCAATGCCCGACACCGCGCCGCCGCGCCGGGCACCCGAGCCGCACAACAGAATTCGCTCGTGGTCAGTGTCCACACCCCATTGCCGTGCCGGCGTGTCCAGCGGGTCGTCGTCGGCGGCGAACGGCCAGCCCAATGCGCCGTGGAAAATGTTGCCCGCGCTCATCCCCAGCGCTTGCTGCAGGTCCAGGGTGGTCTTTGTCTGCACACACGGCAGGCCGTTCCCGTCGGTCCGCAGAACATCCTGAATAGGTTCAGCCAGAACGGAATTCAGTGACTCAAGCACCGCCCGGGTGAGCCGGTCGCGGATCAGGTCGGCGTCTACTCCGGTGCACAACGAATGCGGGGTGTGCAAGCCGAACACCGTCAAGGTCTGCGCGCCCGATTCGCGCAGGGCGGGGGACAAGATGCTTGGATCGGTCAGCGAATGGCAGTAGATCTCGCACGGCAGCGGATCTGCTAGCGCCCCATTGGCTGCCTGCGCATATGCCGTGTCCAGCTGGGTCCAGGTCTCGTTGACGTGCAACGTCCCGCCGAACGCCTGCTGTGGCGTCACGCTGTCGTCGCGCAACCGCGGCAGCCGCTTCAGCAGCATGTTCACTTTGACCTGAGCACCTTGAGCCGGCGTTGGCGCAGGCTCGCCGAGCAGGCTCGCCAGCACCGCCGGTGTGACGCCGGCCAACACGAATCGGCCGTGCACCACGTGTTCGTCGTCATAGTGCCGGTAGCGCACTCGGCCGCTCGGGTCGACTGCGTAAACCTCTGCTTCGGTGACGATTTCGGCGCCACTGCCGACAGCCGCGGCGGCCAGTGCCGCGCTCACCGAACCCATGCCCCCGACTGGGACCTGCCATTCCCCGTCGCCGCCGCCGAGGAGGTGATACAGGAAACAAACGTTCTGCTGCAGCGACGGCTCGTCGACCTGGGCGAAGGTCCCAATCAACGCATCGGTCGCGACCACCCCTCGCACCAGGTCGTTACTGATCGCGTCGGCGATAGCGTGGCCGATCGGTCGCTCGATCATGGCCCGCCAGGCCTCGGCCGCCGCGGGATCGCCGCCGTCGACAACCAGCCGCCGGGCCTGCGCGCGGGTGCGCAGCGGCTCCAGCGTCGTCGGCCATAGCCGCCGCGTCACCACTCGGCAGCGCCGGTAGAACGCGGCGAAGGCCTGCTCGTCACCGGTCGCGCCGATGGCGCCGAATGTGCAATGCGGACCGACCAGCAGGCCGGTGCGTCCCGCCGTGGCCGGATCCGGGGTGTACGACGAATACGGCCGCCGGGCCAATCGCACCGGCGCGCGCAGGTCGTCGAGGATGCGCGCCGGCAGCAGGCTCACCAGGTACGCATATTGCGACAGCCGGGCGTCGACACCATCGAAGACCTGCGCGGACACCGCGGCGCCGCCGACCTGTCGCAGCCGCTCCAGCAGCCGTACTCGCAAGCCCGCCCGAGCCAGATAGGCCGCCGCGACCAGGCCGTTGTGCCCGCCACCCACGATCACCACGTCCACGTGATGCGGGTCGGCAGCCATTGATCAGCCCAGGTAGCCCTCGACTTGGTCGGGCGGACGCACTGTCGCCCCGCTGGGCTCGCCACCGGTTTCGCGCAGCGCGCGACGCTGCCGCAGCAGGTCCCAGCACTGATCGAGTTCGATTTCGACCCGGCGCAGCCGCTCGTGTTCCTCCGATGCGCTGATTTCGCCGTGCTGTACCTGATCCCGAAGTGCCTTCTCCTCGGCGACCAGGTCGTGGATACGTGACAGGGCATCACTGTCGGTACTGTCGGTCGGGTTTCGGTCCTCTTCCACGAGTCAAGTGTGCCCGACTAGGGTCTCATCCGTGCCAAACAAACCAGAGATCGAATTTCCGGGCGGCCCAGCGCCCGCACAACTCGTCATCGAAGACCTGGTGGTCGGCGAGGGACCCGAAGCCGTGCCGGGTAGCACCGTCGAGGTCCACTACGTCGGCGTCGAATACGAGACCGGCGAAGAATTCGACAGCTCGTGGGGTTCCGCAGAAGGGTTGGGCCAGCCGATCGAATTTCCGCTGCGCGGGCTGATTCAGGGATGGCAGGACGGTATTCCCGGAATGCGGGTCGGCGGTCGGCGTCAGCTCGTCATCCCACCTGCGCAGGCTTACGGGCCGGCCGGCGCAGGGCATCAGCTATCCGGCAAGACACTGATCTTCGTGATCGACCTGCTCGGCACCCGGTAGCCTGCGCAGCCCTGTTCATCGATGTTAGGGAGGACCCATGGGGGTTTCCGACGAAACACCCGAAGCCACCCAGTGGCGGCCAACCTCGAAGTTCTATCGGCGATTTCCGGGCCGTCCGTGGTTGATCAGCTTAATCGTTATTCCCTTGCTGTTGGCGGTGATCGGCTACGGCGGACTGGACCGGTCCCGCTCGGAGGCCACCGGGCCGAGCGGTCCGTTACCGACACTGAACGCGCCCACGCCACATGGCGGCGTGCCAAAGACGCCGAGGATTCCGGCGGTGTCGCTGACACCGGTGTCAATCATCCGCAGCGGCAACGACATCAAGCTCTTTGGTGACTTTCCCAGTGCTGAGGCCAAGGCGTCGCTGCTCGACGCGCTGAAGGCGTCTTTCGGGCCGACTGTCAATATCATCGACCACTTGGGCATAAACCCGGATGTCACGTCCCTCGACTTCTCCAACGCGGCAACGATTTTCAAGGCAGCGTCCTCGATTCTTGATTTCGGCCTCGCCGTCAAGGGTGACACCGTCACCTTGAGCGGGACCGCGGGGTCGGGAGCTCAGCAAGAGGCCATCGAGCAAGCCGCCGACGCGGCCTGGCCCAATTTGAATATCGTTGACACGATTGAGGTCAACGGTCCGATCACGTCGGGCGCAGCCCCGCATCCGGCCCCCGCTCCCAGCGGTGGCAGTGCCTGCGCCAACCTGCGATCCGACATCAAAGCTTTGGGCCCGATCACTTTCCCCGGTGACGGAGTCACGTTGACGCAGGCCGACGAACAGACCCTGAATCAGGTGGCCGACAAGCTAAAAGCTTGCGCGGGCGTAAAGGTGGCCATCAATGGCTACACCGACAACATCGGCAGCGACGCCACCAATATTTCGTTGAGCTCCAACCGGGCGGATGCTGTCGCCGATTACCTGATTGCACGAGGCGTCACGCGTGATCACCTGACAGCGAAAGGGTTCGGTTCTGCCGACCCGGTCGCCGACAACGGCAGCCCGGACGGTCAAGCCAAGAATCGCCGCGTCGAGATCGTGGTCTCGTAAAGTCAGCTAAGGAGAATCGGCATGGACTTCGTTATCCAGTGGTTGTGCTATCTGGTGGCCTTCGCGGTCGGCTCGGCGGTTGCCTTGATACTTGCCGGCATAGCGATCAGGAACGACAATGAACAGCAAGCCCTGGCGGAGATGCCCGGGGCGCGTGAGATCGGAGCGCGGTGATGGGCCAGCTGAACTACTGGCTGGTCGGGGTGGCCTTCCTGCTTGGGCTGTTGCTGACGTTCGCGTTGACGATTCGTCGCGTCACACGTGAAGTGCCGGTGAGCTCTTCGGCCGGTGCCGCGGCCGCAGAGTCCAACGAAAAGCCGGAGAACGACAAAGAGGAGTAGCGCAACGCCGGTGGCGGCGAAAGTCAGCTCGGGCCCGGCAAACGCAGCAAAAGCCGCACTCCGCCTAGCGGGCTGTTTTCTAGCGACGCCGTACCTCGGTGCAGCTGCGCCTGCTGGGCTACCAACGCCAGTCCCAGGCCGGAGCCCGAATGCGACGCGGTTGATCCGCGTGAGAAGCGTTCGAATACCACCTGGCGCTCTTCCTCGGGTATTCCGCCGCCGTTGTCGTCGACGGCGATTTCCACACCGGCCCGCGAGCTGACCGCGGACAGCTGAACGCGAGTGGCGCCGCCGTGTTTGACAGCGTTCGCGATGGCGTTGTCCACAGCAAGGCGTAGACCGGCGGGCAGGCCGACGATGATGCACGTCGGCGATGGCGCCAGCGACACGTTGAGATCCGGGTAGATGCGCATGGCGTCGTGCGCCGCGCGGTCGAGCAGTTCGGTGATGTCGACCGGCACGTGATCCTCCGACGTCGACAACTCACCCTGAGCCAGCCGCTCCAGCGCGGACAGCGTGGCCTCGATGCGGGATTGGGTTCGAATCACGTCGTTGAGCACTTCTTTGCGCTGCTCGTCGGGAAGGTCGAGGGTGGCCAGCACTTCGAGGTTGGTGCGCATCGCGGTTAGCGGCGTGCGCAGTTCGTGCGAGGATACCGCCGCGAAGTCCCGGGCCGATTCCAGCGCCTCCTTGGTCCGGTTCTGCTCGTTCCAGATCCGTTGCAGCATGCCTCGCATGGCCTCGGCGATCTCCACTGCCTCGCTGGCGCCGCGCACTTGCACCTGCGGTCTTTCGTCGCCGGCGTCGATCGCCCTGGTTTGTTGGGCCAGCCGTTTGAACGGCCGCACCGCGAACGTGGCCAGCAGCCAGGCGAACACCGCAGCGGCGACGATCGAAAATCCACAGATCAAGATCACCCGACGGTGCAGGTTGTTGGTGTCGGCGATGGTGGCGTCGTAGGTGGCGCCGACCGCCACCATCATCGGGTGCGGTGGCGGGATGTCGACGGTGCGGACCCGGTAGCGCACCCCGTCGACGTAGGTGTCGGCGTAGCCGGCTGGCAGCTGCGGCAATGTGACCTTCGAGTTGGACGTCAACTCACGGCCACGGCGCACGGTGATGATCGCATCCTGGTCATTCGGGGATTTCGGGATTACGCCGAGTCCGCGGGGCAGGAACGGGATCGCGAAACCGGCCGCCTCGTCCAGCCGGCGGTCCAGCCTTTCCTTGCGGTCATTGGTGATGCCGACCCAGACGACGACGCCGACGATCAACACCGGAATCGCCGCGCCGATGGCGGTCGCCACCACCACCCGAGCACGCAGCGACGGCGTGCGGGTGAAAATCCGCGACAAGAAGTTCATGCTTAATCCAGTCACTGCATGCGAAGCACGAATCCCACTCCGCGGACGGTGTGCAGCAGCCGAGGGCCACCCCCGGCCTCCAACTTGCGGCGCAGGTACCCGATGAACACATCGACGACGTTGGTGTCGGCGGCGAAATCATATCCCCACACCAGCTCCAGCAGCTGGGCGCGGGAGAGCACCGCGGTCTTGTGCTCGGCCAGCACTGCCAGCAGGTCGAACTCACGCTTGGTCAGGTCGACGTCGACTCCGTTGACCCGGGCCCGCCGGCCGGGGATGTCGACTTCCAGTGGCCCGACCGTGATGGTTTCCGAAGACGAGGTCGCCGTCGACCCGCGGCGACGCAGTAGCGCCCGCACCCGCGCCACCAACTCGGCCAGCACGAACGGTTTGACCAGGTAGTCATCGGCGCCGGCCTCCAGACCGGCCACCCGGTCGTCGACCGAACTGCGCGCGGACAGCACGCACACCGGGACGTCGTTGTCCATGGCGCGCAGCGCGGTGACCACGCTGACGCCGTCAAGCACCGGCATGTTGATGTCGAGCACGATGGCATCCGGCCTGGTTTCGGTTGCACTGCGCAGTGCCTCGGCGCCGTCAACCGCGGTCGACACCTCGAAGCCGGACAACCGCAATCCACGCTCCAACGAGGCAAGTACGTCGGAGTCGTCGTCGACAACCAAAACCCGAGGTGAAGCCACACCAGCGTCCATGCAGCCAATGATGCCTGATTGTCGCCCTTAGCTGTGGGAACACCCGCTGGGCGCACCCGTGTTAATTCGCGCGCGATTGCGGGAATCGGCCGACGCCGGGCTCTAGCGGCAACCGCAGGGAATTCACCAGATAACTGACGGTGCGGTAGGCGCCCGCGAGCATGAGCAGTTCCAGCAGTGCCTCGTCCGAATGGTGTCTGGTCAGCTCCGCCCAAAGCGCGTCGTCGACCGTGCTGTTGTTGTGCAGGCTGTCGCACAACCGGATCAATAGCCGATCGGCGTCGGTCCAGCACGTGTCGTCGGGTGCGCCAACCGTCAATGACGTGATTTGTGCTTCTGTCAGACCGGCTTTGGCGGCGAAGACGCTGACATGCACACCCCACTCGTACTCTGCGCCGCAGGACGCCGTCACCCGGTCGATGACGATCTCGCGTTGCCGGATGGTCAGATTCCCCCGGTCGAGCAGTCCGGAGTTGAAGAACTTGAAGAACAGCCGGCGAT
The DNA here is from genome assembly GCA_963743145.1 of uncultured Actinomycetota bacterium. Classification (GTDB taxonomy): domain Bacteria; phylum Actinomycetota; class Actinomycetes; order Mycobacteriales; family Mycobacteriaceae; genus Mycobacterium. Next base: position 444,405 of record CAVUOR010000004.1, read on the forward strand.
CGCGCGCCAACGTGGTGAACAACACAAGTGGCGGGCGGCCGCGCATGATCGCGTCGATGGAGTGCTGGATGTCGTCGGGCAACGGCTCGGTGGCCGGCGCAATGCGAGCGCTATCGTTTTTATAGCGTGTCATGGTGACGAAAGTAGCCCTCGTGCTACAAAATGTAAAGCATGAATTCGCCACGCATCGGTTCGTCGGCCCGCGGGTCGCGCTCGGGGCGGCCGATCATGGTGGCGCTCGACGCGCTCGGTCGCCGCGGGGCTCTACGCCTGCTCTGGGAGCTGCGCAACGGGCCGCTGACTTTCCGGGCGCTGCAAACGGCCTGCGACACAAACCCCGGCTCGCTCAATACCCGGCTGAAGGAGCTGCGGCAGTTGTGCATCGTGGATCACGGACACGTGGGTTATTTCCTTACTGAGCATGGCCGCTCGCTCATGGTGGCTCTTGAGCCGCTCCAGACCTGGGCGCAGCAATGGGCGGCCGACCTCGGGCTGGCGGACAGCTAGGGCAGCCCGAGGTCGCGGTAGCGCCGCAGGCGCGCCGCCGTACGTTCGGCATCGGGGATACCGCGTAGCGCGTGCAGCTCGGCGGCGATCGCCTCGGACAACCGCGTGCAGAACTCTTTTGGCTCGTCGGCCGCGTCGGGGTGCTCCGGCACGACGACGTCGACGATGCCCGAGGTCAGCAAATCGACCGATCGAATGCCCTGTGCGGCCGACAGTTCGGCGGCATGGGCGGTGTCGCGGAACACGATCGCGCTGGCGCCCTCCGGCGGCAGCGGTGCCAGCCAGCCGTGCAGCGCGGCCAGCACCCGGTCGGCGGGCACCATCGCCAGGGCCGGCCCGCCGCTGCCCTGACCCAGCAGCACCGACACCGTGGGGGTATCCAGCGTGACCAGCTCGGACAGGCAGCGGGCGATCTCGCCGGCCAGCCCACCCTCTTCGGCCTCGGCGGACAGCGCCGGGCCGGCGGTGTCGATGACGAGCACCAGCGGTAGTCGCAGACCGGCGGCCAGCGTCATGCCGCGGCGGGCCTCCCGCAGCGCCGCGGGCCCTACTGTTCCCCCGACGACGCGCTGCTGACCGAGGACTACCGCCGGTTGACCGGCGAATCGAGCCAGCGCCAGCAGCGTGGTCGCCGCTTCGCCCTCACCAGTGCCGGACAGCAGCACCTGCTCGGTGCAGCCGAATCGCAACAGGTGCTTGACCCCGGGGCGGTCCGGCCGCCGGGACGCTACCACCGAGTCCCAGGCCGGGACATCCGGCAGCGGCTCGGGCAGCGCAGCAGGCGGCGGCGCTGCCGCGTCGTCGGCGACGACCTTCAGCGCGCGATCGAGCATGTCGCGCAGCTCCTCGAGCGGCACGACGGCGTCGATCACGCCATGCCGCTGCAGGTTCTCCGCGGTCTGGATGCCCGACGGAAACGGTTCGGAGTAGAGCTGCTCATACACCCGCGGCCCCAGGAACCCGATCAGGGCGCCCGGCTGGGCGATGGTGACGTGGCCAAGCGAACCCCACGACGCAAACACCCCACCGGTGGTTGGGTGGCGCAGGTACACCAGGTAGGGCAGGTGTGCCTGTTTGTGCAGGGTGACGGCGGCGGCGATCTTGACCATTTGCAGAAACGCGACCGTGCCCTCCTGCATCCGGGTGCCCCCGGAGCTCGGCGACGCCAGCAGCGGCAGCCGCTCGGCGGTGGCGCGTTGCACGGCGGCGGTGATGCGCTCGGCCGCGGCGACCCCGATCGAGCCGCCGAGGAAATCGAACTCGCAGACCACCACCGCCACCCGCCGGCCGAACACCCGGCCCTCGCCGGTCAGCACCGATTCGTCACGACCGCTGACGGCTCGGGCAGCCACCAGCTCGCGGGCGTACGCCGCCGTCGTCGGCACCGTCAGCGGCGCGGTGTCCCAGCTGATGAAAGAACCCTCGTCGAGCACCGCGTCGCGCAGTTCATCGGTCCCGATCCGGCTCACTCGATGAGGCTAACTAGGCTGGGCGCCATGATTGGTGTTACCCGCGTCGAGGACGTCTTGACCATTGAGTTGCAGCGTCCGGAACGCCGCAACGCGCTGAACTCCGAACTCGTCGAGGAGCTGCGGGAGGCCGTGGAAAAGGCCGCGGGCGAGAACGTCCGCGCCATCGTGCTGACCGGGCAGGGAACGGTATTCTGCGCCGGCGCCGACCTGAGTGGCGACGCCTTCGCCGCCGACTATCCCGACCGGCTGATCGAGTTGCACAAGGCCATGGACGCGGCGCCGATCCCGGTGATCGGCGCGATCAACGGGCCCGCCATCGGCGCGGGTCTGCAACTGGCGATGCAGTGTGACCTGCGGGTCGTTGCGCCGGATGCGTTCTTCCAGTTTCCGACGTCGAAGTATGGCCTGGCGCTGGATAACTGGAGCATCCGGCGACTGTCCTGGCTGGCCGGCCACGGCCGGGCGCGGGCCATGCTGCTCTCCGCGGAGAAGCTGACCGCCGAGACGGCGCTGCAGACCGGGATGGCCAACCGGATCGGGACGCTGGCCGATGCTCAGGCCTGGGCCGCTGAGATTGCCGGCCTGGCTCCGCTGGCACTGCAGCACGCCAAGCGGGTGCTGAACGACGATGGCTCCATTGAAGAGGGGTCGACGGTGCACAAGGAACTCTTCGATAAGGCGTGGGGCAGCCAAGATGTGATCGAAGCGCAGGTGGCCCGCGTGGAGAAAAGGCCACCGAACTTCCAAGGAGCTTGATCGGATGTTGCGCGGCGCACTGCGAATGGCAGCGGGCACAGTCACGCTGGCGACCGGCGGTTGGGTGTTGCGAGCGCTGCATGGTGCGCCGGCCGCGCTCGGAGCCCAACCGTCGGGAATCCGTGCGGTGGCCGAGCGCTCACCGAATTTCCGCGACGGGGTATTCGTCAACCTGGAACCGGCGTCCCAGTTCAGCATCGACCGCGAGGAACAGCGGCTGATGTTGTGGGAGGTCGTCGGGCGTCGCAACGCCACGCGGCCCGCGGCGGCGATCCCGGTAGCCACGCCCGAGCCTCGAGCCTTCGAGGCGCCGGCCGGTCAGATCGCAGTCAGCTGGTTCGGTCACTCGACGGCGCTGCTGGAGATTGACGGGTACCGCGTTCTGACCGATCCGATATGGAGTGAGCGCTGCTCGCCTTCAGACGTCGTTGGGCCCGGGCGGATGCATCCGCCGCCGGTGCCGCTGGAAGCGCTCCCGGCCTTGGACGCGATCGTGATCAGCCACGACCATTACGACCACCTCGACATCGACACGATCATCGCGCTGGCTCGCAGCCAGTGGGCGCCGTTCGTCGTCCCACTCGGTGTCGGCGCTCACCTACGCGAATGGGGCCTGCCCGACGAGCGGATCATCGAACTCGACTGGAATGAGCGCGCCCAGGTCGATGAACTCACGCTGATCTGCACCCCGGCCCGGCACTTCTCCGGTCGGTTCCTGAGCCGTAACAACACACTGTGGGCGTCGTGGGTAGTCATCGGACCTGCGCATCGGGCGTACTTCGGCGGAGACACCGGCTACACCAAGAGCTTTGCCGAGATCGGCACCGAGCACGGCCCGTTCGATGTGACGCTGATGCCGGTTGGCGCCTACAACCTGACGTGGCCGGATATTCACATGAATCCCGAGGAGGCCGTGCAGGCGCATCTGGACGTCAACGGCCGACTGCTGGTGCCGATCCACTGGTGCACGTTCCGGCTGGCGCCGCATCCCTGGGCCGAACCCATCGAGCGGGTGCTAGCCGCCGCCGACGCCGCCCGTGTCGACGTGGCAGTGCCCAAGCCTGGCCAGCGGGTGGATCCCGCGGCGACTACACGAGTCGAGCCGTGGTGGCGACCGGCGGATCACCAAGAACAACAACGCAGTTAGGAAGGACGCAACATGGGATTTCTGGATAAGGCCAAGGACCTGTTGGCGCAGAACGCCGACAAAGTCGACGCTGCGATCGACAAGGCGGGCGAGTTCGTCGACTCCAGGACCGAGGGCAAGTACAAGGACACGGTCACCAAGGTGCAGGAAGCGGCGAAAAAGGCGTTGGATGACGGGGCCGACGGGCAGAAGGATAACCGGCAGAGCTGACTCATGGCGAAGCTTTCTGGATCCATCGACGTACCTCTGCCGCCCGAAAAGGCCTGGGAGAACGCGTCCAACCTCTCCCGCTTTAAAGAGTGGCTGACCATTCACCGGGTGTGGCGAAGCAAACTGCCCGAGCAGCTGGCGAAGGGCGCCGTCATCGAGTCGATCGTCGAAGTCAAGGGCATGCCCAACCGAATCACATGGACGATCGTGCATTACAAGCCGCCAGAGGCCATGACGCTCAGCGGGGATGGCGTCGGCGGCGTCAAAGTCAAGCTGATCGCTAAAGTCAAGCCCAAGGGTCCCGACAATGATGACTCGGTTGTGAGCTTCGATGTGCATCTCGGCGGCCCAGCGCTGTTCGGTCCGATTGGAATGATCGTTGCCGCCGCATTGCGAAGCGATATCCGCGAATCGTTGAACAACTTCGTTACGGTATTCACACCGACCTGATCGACACCGATCGGTGCAGCGCTAATCGCCGGCGCCCAGGCCGAAGTCGGCGTAGTCGAAACCAGGCACCACCACACAACTGACCAAGGTGGGCTCGTCATCGCGGGGACGGGCCCGCTGCCAGTACCGGGGCGGCACCAACACCTGCGGTTGCTCACCGGCGATGATGTCGCTACCCAGCACATGCGTTGTGGCGCTGTCTCGTTCGCTTCCGATATCGATCAGCAGCGGGCTACCCCGATGGTGCAGCCACAACTCGGCGCTGCGGACGGTATGCCACGCCGACTGCTGGCCCGGCATCAGCAGCACCAGTATCGACGAGCCGGCGCTGCGCGGACCGGTGTAGTCGGATGGCAACGCGGACTGGCTCACGGTCAGATTGCTGCGCCACATTTCCTTGAACCAGCCGCCCTCGGGGTTGGGCACCAGGTCCAGCTGACTCGCCCACTCGGGAAGCTCCGTCATCGCATCTACCGCCTCACTGTCGAATTCCATCGATGGACCTTGGTTACCCCCGACGCGCTAATCTCGCACCATGACCCACGTGCGCCCCGGGTGGTTGGTTGCGCTGTTCGCTGTGACGGTGTCGGTCAGCGCGTGGCTGCCCTGGCTCACAACCGGTAGCAACGGCGGCGGCTGGGCCAACGCCGTTGGCGGCAGCATAGGCAATATGCACCTTCCGCCGCATTTCGGTCCGGGCCAGCTGATCATGTTGCTGTCCTCCGCGCTGCTGGTGGCGGGCGCGATGGTCGGCAGGGGCTTGTCGACAAAGCCGGCATCGGTTGCCGGGCTGGTGATCTCGCTGCTCGTGGTGGCGCTGACCGGCTGGTATTACAACGTCAACGTCAAGCCCCCGGTGTCGGCCGCCTACGGACTTTACGTTGGTGGGGGCGCCGCGGCTGCTGCGGTGGTGTGCTCCGTGTGGGCGGTGGTCGCCTCGTTACGCGGCGGTCGATCCCGCTAGTGCACGCTGACTTGCGAGCCCTTCAGCGGCTGCGCGCACTGATCGCAGGTCAGTTCGGCGGTGAACGGCTTGCCGCAGCTGAGATGGGTGATGATCACCGCCGGGCCTTCGGGCGCATGAAACCACTGCTGACCGCACTGCAGCGCGGTGACGAGCACCGGGAATAACGCTCGTCCCTTCTCGGTGAGTTGATAGCGGACGCGTGCGGGCCCGGTTTGGCGTGACGCGGAAAGCACACCATTGGCGCAAAAGGTCTGCAGCCGGTCGGCGAGCAGCGTCGGGGGCGCGCCGAGCTGCGTCTGGAAATCGGTGAAGCGGCTGGTGCCCAGAAATGCGCAGACCAACAGCGCAGCCGCCCAACGGTTTCCGAAAACGCTCATCGTGTCGGGGAACAGCCCCGCCTGATGGTGGTTGCCCTCGGCCGCCGCCCTGCGCCGGGTGACCCCTTGGGGCACCGAGCGTGGCCACGAACCGCTTGGACCCCATCGTGCCGCGACCTGTTTCTCGGTCACGACGTCCGCACACGACCGGCAGGTCACCATTGGCGCGAAGTCGCTGTCGCACAGCGTGTGATGCATTCCCGGAAGCCGATGGACATGTTGGGACACCCACTGTCGTTCCCATTCCCAGATCGACAACAGCACCGGCCAAAAGGCCCGTCCGCGTTGGCTGATCAGATACTCTGCGCGAACCGGCCGGGTCGAGTAGGTTTCGCGAACCAGCAGTCCGTTCTCGGTTAATGCTCGTAACCGGTTGGTCAGCACCGAATTCGAGATCGGCAACCGTCGCATAAAGTCGCCGTAGCGCGTTGCGCCCAACAGCGCCTGCTGGATGATCAGCAGCGTCCACTCGTCGCCGAGCAGTCCCAAAATCCGGCCCACGGCATTGGTGCCACCGGGGCTCAACGTGGTCGGCGTCGCAGTGTCGGAGGACAGCGACACCTACAGCCCGATCGCGTCGGCAGGCGAGTCGACGGTATGCCAGCGGCGCAGCTGCGCACCCGGCGCCCAAGTGGCATGTGTGCCACTGGAAATCCGTTCGGGCAGCTGAAGTTTGCACACGGGACCGTCACCGACTCGCGCGGCATCGAACACCAGACAATAGGAGGCATCGCTGTTCATGTCGGTGGTCAGCGTGATCAGGTAGCCGTCGTCCTCGCCGGCGGCGCCCACCCGCGGCGCCATCACGGTCTCGCTGCCGTAGACGCCGTCGCCGAACCGGTAGCGCTCTTCGCCCCCGGTGTGCAGATCGTGCTTGACCAGCCCGTCGAATAGAAACCAGCCCGGCTTGCCGGTGGCGGCGTAGGTGTAGCGGTAGCGGCCGGCCGCGTAGCCGGGATTGATCGTGCCGAATTCGGTGATCGACTCGGACAGTTGCTCTTCTTTCACCGCGCCGGTGACCATGTTGAACCGCCACCGGTGCAGCCGTGCTTCCAGCCGGTCCAGCGCCAGGAAGCGAAAGAGCTTCTCCCATTTCGTTCCGCCGGTGTCGAGGGGCTGGGGTGCACCCTCGAAAAAACCGTCGAGCACGATCTCGTCCCCGTCTTCGTAGGCGTTGACGAAGTGCAACACAAACGTCGGATCCGCATCGAACCACCGGATGTTCTCGGTCTTGCCGCGGCGTGGGAGCACGGCGAAGCGCGACGGAATCTCCGGATAGAAACGAGGCAGATGCACATCGTGTTCGAGCAACCGCGGATCCCAGAACAACGGGAAATCGTTGAGGATCACATAGTTTTCGGTGAAAGCCATGTCGTGTGGGAGCCGTGGTCCGGGCAGCGGGATATCGACGTAGTGAGCCAGCTCGTTGCTTTCGTCGACGACGCCGTAGTGCATATACGGGGCCTGCTTGCTGTAGTTGAAGAACAGCAATTCGCCGGTTTTGCTGTCGACCTTCGGATGCGCCGACACTCCCCACTCGACGGGGAAATGCCCACCCCACGTTTCCTTGCCGAGGGTGGTGGCCGAGTACGGGTCGACTCGGTACAGATCACCGCACTGGTAGAAGCTGGTCAGCGCAATACCGCGGTGCACGATGACGTCGGTGCTCGACGCGTCCTTCATCCGGGTACGAGCGCCCCAGCCCCGCTCGCGCTTGGCCAATTGCACTGGCTCGGCCAACCCCGGCCATAGCGGCTCGCCGGCTTCGTTCTCCTCCTGGAAGCCGTCCGTACGGATAAAGCGGTTGCGGTAAAAGGCTTTTCCGTCGCGGAAGCCGACCACGTGCAACATGCCGTCGCCGTCGAACGGGTGATAGGTCTTTAACGCCGGATGCAGCGGGTTTTCGGTGTTGCGCAGGTAGACGCCGTCGAGGTCGCGGGGAATTTCTCCCGCCACTGCGCTGAGATCATCGGCGTCCCACTCGGTGGTCTGCGGTCGCCACGGACCGGTCCGGTAAGGGTGGTCGTCGTCTTCGGGCAGGGTCGACAGGAACTTGCCGACGACCGCCACGTCCGTCTGAAAGTCCACCGGTCAGCCCTGCGCTGCACTGACGACGAAACTCACCGTGGTCGCGGTGCTGCCGCCGAAGTTCAATGTGCCAAAGGTTTTCGCGTTCTCGACTTGATAGTCGCCGGCTAGTCCGCTGACCTGCTTGGCCGCGTCGAGAAGCATCCGTACTCCCGAAGCGCCGACCGGGTGTCCGCCGCCGATCAGCCCGCCGCTGGGGTTGACCGGCAGCCGCCCGCCGATCTCGATCTCACCGTTCTCGATGGCCTTCCACGACTCACCCGGCCCGGTCAGCCCAATGTGGTCGATCGCCAGGTACTCGCTGGGCGTGAAACAGTCGTGGACCTCGATACCGTCGAGATCATCGAGCGAGATGTGCGCGCGGCCGAACGCGTCGAGTACGGCCGCCCGCACATGCGGCAGCACGTACACAGCCGACTCACCAGTGACCGCGCGGTCCAATTTCTGTCGTAAGCCCAGCCCGACGGTGCGATGCCCCCAGCCGGCGATCCGGGCGATCGGGCGCGCATCGGGATGATCGCGCAGATATTTGTCGGTGACCAAGACGACTCCTGCGCCGCCGTCGGTCATCTGGCTGCAGTCGAATCGCCGCAACCGGCCTTCGATGACGGGGTTGGTTGCGTCGTCGTCGCTGATCGGGTCGGGCACGGTCCAGTCCCGGGTTTGCGCGTTAGGGTTTCGCCGCGCATTGGTGAAGTTGAGTTGCGCGATCGATCGCAGGTGGGTTTCGTCCAGCCCGTAGCGGCGGTCGTACTCGTCGGCGACCTGAGCGAACATCGATGGCCAAAGGAACTTCGCGTCGAGCCCCTTCATGCCCGGTCCACGCCGCGGCACCGAGATGGCGGGCCGCCGTGTCGCCCGGCACGGTCTTCTCGAGTTCGACCCCGACGACCAGCGCGGCGTCGTAGTTGCCCGAACGCAGATCGGCCATCGCCGCCAGCGTCGCCACACTCCCGGACGCGCAGGCGGCTTCGTGGCGGGACGCCGGAGTTTCCCACAGGCCGTCGCACACCGTAGCCGGCATGGCGCCGAGGTGGCCCTGTTCGGCGAACATCTCGCCGAATGCGTTCGCGACGTGGACGACGCCCGTGGCGGCTACGTCGGCGACGTCCACCTTGGCCGCCACCAGCGTGGCGTCGACGATCTCGCGGGTCAAATCCGCGAAGTCGCGGCCTTCTTTGGTGAAGTTGCGCGCAAAGTCGCTCTGGCAGCCGCCCAGAATCCAGACGTCGTTGTCCATAGTTGGCACGTTACTACAACTAACAGAGTGACACGGGTCCGATTGAACGGACGCCAGTACTGGATTACCGGATGGCGAGGGAGGCAAAAGAGGAGACGGCCCCGTCGGCTCTCGGCTGAACCGACGAGACCTGGGCGAACGCGCCGGTCGACCAACGCGCCCGCCTGTCCCAGGCGCATTACCGTCGGGCGCGTTCGCCAAACCTCGGCGGCTACTCGGATCCGCGGGCGACGGCCCGGGCGGCATCCGAACTCCATTCCGACCACGACCCCGGAAACAATGCTGCCGCCGATCCCGTCGAGGCGAGCGCCGCGAGGAGCACGGTGGCGCTCACACCGGAGCCGCAGTAGGCGCCGAGGCGCCCGTCTCGTTCGATGCCGTGATCGAAGAGCAGCCGGCGGAGCGGGCCGTCAGCGAGGAACGTGCCGTCGCTTGCCAGCACATCGGTGCTAGGAAGGTTCTTGGCACCGGGGATGTGCCCGGCAACGGGATCGACCGGCTCGACGTCACCGCGAAACCGTTCCGGCGCCCGCGCGTCGAGCAGTGTCACCTCGGCAACGTCGAAAGTGGCTTGCCCGGCTGTCAACGTCGGCAGCGCTCCGGCGTACAGATCGTCGTGCAGCGCCGTCGCATTGCCCGGCGACGGGGTGACCGGGCCGGTCGCCTCACTGCCGCCGACCGACCGCCAGGCCGACAGGCCGCCGTCCAAGATGCGAACATCGGTGAGCCCGGCCGCGGTCAAGACCCACCACGCCCGCGCCGAACCCACTCGATTCCAGTCGTCGTAGACGACAGTGGGCACGCCCGCTCGGATGCCCCAGCGCCGGGCCGAGGCCTCGACGCTTCGTCCCGACGGCAGCGGATGGCGTCCGTGCCCGGTGACGGTGTGGTCGCTGAGTTCGTCTTCCAGGGATACGTACACCGCACCCGGTAGGTGACCCTGCAGGTATGCCGCATACCCATCGGGCTGGTCAAGCCGCCAGCGCACGTCGAGAATCGTCACCGGATCACCCGCGTGAAGACGATCAGCCAACTCCTCAGCGGTGATCAGCACCGCGGCGCGTGCTTTCAATGGGTCACCCTCCTCGCGATTAGCGTCAATGGGGTCGGCTTTGACCGGGAAAGATGTCTATATTGTGGTCGGATCTTCGCCAGGCGAAGGAGTTTCCGACGGTCAACACAGGTAAGACCCCACCACGGGACCCGCTCACGTCGGGCGAACGCCGCGCCGCGCTGATAGTGACCGGCGTTATCGCTGCCCTCGTTCTGGCATCCGCGCTTGCCTGGTGGCTGACGGGCCACTCGTCGACATATGACCGGTCCGGCGATGGCTGCGTCACGGTCACGTTCCCAAGCAGCATGGGTGGTGGACTCGAGCACGCGTGCGGCGTGGCCGCGCACGACTGGTGCCACGCCGTCGACGGCCAGCGCGACGCGCATGCTGTGGCAGTTCAGGCGCAGTGTCGAGTCGCGGGAATTCGCCCCTAGGCTCCGGATCGGTCCGGCAGCGGAAATTAAAAATTAACAATCAGTCATCTGGCAGAAACCGCCCAATGCGATAGTTTGACCGCTCTGTGAAGCCGACGCGGTAACCGATCGCGAGGGATGACGACATGAACCCTTATCCCGACTGGCTCAGCTCCGGGGATAACGCCTGGCAGCTAATGGCCGCGACTCTGGTCGGGCTGATGAGCATCCCCGGCATTGCGGTGCTCTACGGGGCTCTCGTCCAAAAGAAGTGGGCGGTCAACACGATGTTGATGGCCTTCACCGGGTTCTCGCTGGTCCTGGTGGTTTGGGTGCTCTACGAATTCAAAATGGGTTTCGGAGAGCCTTTGAAACTTGGGCCGGGCATCCTGCAGTCCGCGGTAGGTAAGCCGGGGCCGATCTTGGGTGCCGACAATCAGCAGCAGGCAAGCATTCCGCTGCTAGCCGCGGGCATGCCCAAGTTCCGATTCTCCGAGACCACTCTGGCCTACTTCCAGTTCGTATTCGCCGCCATTACCCCGCTGCTGTTCCTGGGCAGCGTGGTCGGACGGATGAACTTCAAGGTGTGGCTGCTCTTCGTTCCGCTGTGGTCGACATTTGCCTACGCGGTCAATGCCTTCCTGGTCTGGGGTGGGGGCTTTTGGGCACAGCCGCACGCCGGCGCCATCAAGGCGTGGACCACTGGCGCGCTGGACTTTTCCGGTGGATATGTCATTCATCTGGCGGCCGGCACCAGCGGCTTTGTCGCGGCCGCTGTGATCGGGCCCCGACTGGCCCGCGACCGTCAACGCGCGGTGCCCAACAACCTGCCGCTGGCCGCGATCGGGGCGGGCATCCTGTGGCTTGGCTGGAACGGGTTCAACGGAGGCGACCCCTACTTCGCCGGCGCCAACGCCTCGCTGGCGGTGCTCAACACCAACCTGGCTACCGCCGTGGCGCTGTTGACCTGGGTGCTCTGGGACATGTTCGCCGGTCGCGACCGCAAACCCACCTTCTTGGGTGCAATCAACGGCATGATCGCGGGGCTGGTGGCGATCACCCCGGCGGCGGGCTTCGTCAACAGCTTCGGCGCCCTGATCATCGGCGTGGTGGCGTCCTCGCTGGTGTGGATGTCATGGAACTGGCTCGGGCGTACCCGGCTCTTCCAGAAGGTCGACGACACCCTCGGTGTCGTGCACACCCACGGGGTGGCCGGCTTGGCCGGCGGTCTGCTGGTCGGCGTCCTGGCCGACCCGCATATCATCTTCTACCAAGGCAACGGCAAGGATGTCGCCGACGTCACGGCCGCGGGCTGGCTGTGGGGCCATCACCCCATACAAATCCTGATCCAGCTCGGCGCCGCGCTCACCATCATTGTTTGGGACGCCTTCATCACGTTCGCCATCCTGCGAATCCTGGGCCTCTTCATGAAGCTGCGCGCACCGGATGAGGTCTTGGAGCTCGGTGATGTCGGGGTGCACCAGGAAGAGGCCTACCCAGACGAGGCTATCTTCGGCGGCCGCATCGATCAGACCTACGCGGACGCGGATTCCGCCCCGCGCGGTGCGCCAAAACCCGCCGAGCCCGCGGAGAGCTGACTTTGCGATGAAGCTGGTAACTGCAATCGTCAAACCCTTCGCGATCGAAGACATCAAATCCGCTGTCGAAGCGGCGGGAGTGCTCGGCCTGACCGTCAGCGAGGTGCAAGGCTACGGTCGGCAAAAGGGCCACACCGAGGTCTATCGAGGCGCCGAATACCAGGTCGACTTCATCCCCAGGATGAAGGTCGAGATTCTGGTCAACGACGAATCCGTGGACCGTGTCGTCGAGGGCATCGTCAACGCCGCCCGCACCGGCAAGATCGGTGACGGCAAGGTCTGGGTTACCGCGCTGCAGTCAGTGGTGCGTGTCCGAACCGGCGAGCGCGGCGCAGACGCCATCTAGCCGTGGGCCGCTTTGCGCGTCCCGTTTACGTGAACAGTTCCCGTCGCTGTTGGATGTATTCCTGCACCGATTGCGGTGGGCGGCCGATGAGGTCTTCGACATCATGGGTTAGCCGGTTGTAGCGGCCTTCGCGGTGCAACCTGGCCATGGTGGCGATGTGCTGTTGGGTGTGTGGGTCCAGGCCTGCGCGGGTGAGATGCTCAAGCCATTTGTCGTAGGGCAGCCGAACCGCGGTGATATCCCGGTCAAGAGCTTTCGCGTACTGCTCAGCCAACCCATCGACGTCCAGTGCGGCCGGGCCGGTCAATTCGTAGACCGCACCGAGACGATCTTCGGGTGCGCGGAGCACAGTGGCGACGACGGCGGCCACATCCGTGGCAGCGACAGGGGAGGTACGGCCGCTTCCGAACGGCAATGCCAACTGCCCGTTCTCGCGGATTGAGCGAGCTGCGAGCACGGTGAACAGCGGATTGTCGAGGAAGACGGTCGGCCTGATCTGCACGGCCGGCAAGCCCGACCAGCCGATGACATGCTCGGCCAGCCAGTGCAGGCGTTGTTGGCGGGATTCCTCGGTGCTCGTTGCGGTCATCTGCGAGACCGTCATTTGCGACATGTTGACCAGCACTTCGAGGCCGTCACCGTCCTCGGCGGCCGCGCACACCACGGCGGTGGCTTCCAAGTAGTCTGCCGAGACGCTCATGTTGAAAAACATCCGGCCGATGCCAAACATGGCCGCACTGACATCCACCGGGTTGGTCAGATCTCCCACGATCACTTCAGCTCCGAGTGCGCGCAGCGCGTCGGCGCGCGAGTCGTCGCGGTGCACCATCGCCCGCACCGACGCGCCATGGCTGAGAAGCTGTTCCACGACTAGCCGGCTGACCCCGCCGACACCGCCGCCGGCGCCGGTGATCAGGTAACCGGGAGTGCGAGTCATAACCGCCGCCTCGTGCTCGTATATCGGTCAGATTTGGTTGGCTCCGCCGTCGGCGGTGACGGTGGAGCCAGTTGTGAAGCTTGCCAGATCGCTGGCCAGAAACAATGCCGCATTAGCGATTTCGTCAGGTTCGCCGAACCTGCCCAGCGGTATCCCGGCAATGCGATTGGCGCGGAACTGAGTTATCGATTCGCCCGGACTGGTCTGGTCGGCCAGATTGTCGCTACCGGGTGTTGCTGTGGAACCGGCGACGATCACGTTGACTCGGATCCCGCGCCCTTTCAGCTCGTTGGCCCAGGTGCGGGCGAATGAACGGACGGCGGCTTTGGTGGCGGCATAGACTCCGAGGCCTTCGCGGCCCCGCTCGGCGGTGGTGGACCCGGTGATGATGATCGAGGCTCCGTCGTTCAGCAGCGGAAGTGCTTTTTGCACGGTGAACACGACACCCTTGATGTTGGTCGACAGCAGCGTGTCCAGGTGGTCTTCGGTGATGTCACCGATGCGGGCCACGGCGGTGACGCCGGCGTTGGCCACCACGATGTCCAGGCCGCGGCCAGCTTCGGCCACCGCGGCGTACAACCGATCTAAATCGGCGCCCACCCCGACATCGCCGCGCACTCCGTTGGCCCGCTCACCCAATTGGCCTAGCGCCTCATCGAGTTGGGGTTGCCGACGCCCGGTGATGAATACCCGTGCACCTTCGTCGATGAACCGCGCAGCGGTGGCCAGGCCGATACCCGTTGTGCCGCCGGTGATGACGGCGGTCTTACCATCCAGCAATCCCACGTGTGCGTCCTCTCAGAGCCCTTGTTCAGTTGTTGAGGAACAGGCGCGCATTGGCGAGGAAGACTTCTGCATGTTGCGACTGTGCGCCGTGGCCGGCGTCGGGAAGTACTAGAAGTGTGGCGTAGCGGAGGTGCTCTTCAAGGATGAAGGCGTTGATTGGGTCGACGACGATGTCCTTGTTGCCGTGAACGATCAACGCTGGTTGAGTGATGGCCTCGAGCATCGCGTACCGGTTTTCCGCTGGAATCGTGCCCCACTCACGGATCGCGCGCAGCTGTGCATCGGCCGAGGTGAAAGTGACCGGTGAAACGCGCTCGGTCGTGCGCAGGCTGAGGCGCCCGAGGTAAGCGTTCGCCGCGCGCTGGCCCGGTTCGCTTGGGGTGAAGAACGATTTCAGAATCAACCCTACGGGGTCCTCTAACTCGTCTATGGATAGTTCAGTGAATGTCATTCCTTCGCCACCGCGGGGGCCGGCGCCGCATAGAATCATGCGGCGAATCATCTCGGGTTGATCGGACGCCATCTGCTGCGCAATCATGCCGCCCAATGAAAAGCCAAGGAAATCAACAGTTGTCAGGTCCAGGGCGCCAAGGAAATCGAGGCAACTAGTGGTGAGTTCACCCACAGTCGCCGGGGTGATACCGTTGGAGCCTCCGATCCCTGGATAGTCGAATGTAATCAGTTCCCGATCTGCAGCGAGGCCATCAATGATCAGCGGATCCCAGTCATCCATGTTGGACGCGAAGTAGCCGCCGAGCACCAGCGGAACATCGCCGCCGGAACCTATGCGTCTATAGGCAAAGTCGACACCGTCTGCGGTTCTGATTACCTCAGTTGGCGTCTGCGAATATATTTGTGCCATAAGGGTGTTCATGATCGCCCTTCTTTGCGATGCCGCCTGTCTAGATGAGGTTGATGGCGTCGAGGAACTCGCCGGCCACCTTGTGGTCGCCGGCGACAGCAACCAGGGCCCGCCACGGTAAGCGCGTGGTCGACCATGCGAGAAAGTCTGCGGTGGTAGAGGTCAAAGTCGCGGCCGGTTTGTCGGATGACCGTAGTGGGTTGACGGTGATGATGCCGAGCTCAATACTGATAAGGACGTTGGCGGCGGCGGGACCGGTGAGCCGCAACGCCAGTGGCGCGATGAGGTGGCTGGCGAGGTCCGCCTGCATTTTTGGGATGCCGCCAAGCAGCCAGGAAATTGACGGACCCAGGCGAACCTCGTCCAATGGGGGAAGCTGCCGGGTGATGGGACCCCGAGGGGCGACAATGTCGTAGCGCAGGTGGGTCGTCATGTCAAAGGTAAACATGTCGGCAATGGCGTGCAGGGGGTAGGTTCCCAAATCGAGCATCGGCGCCTCGACGGAGGCGTTGGGTTCGTCTTGCAATGGGATTAACGTCGCAATGGCTTGCTCGAGCTGCTTTTGAACGTTCTCCAGGATGCGGGTGTTGTCCCAGCTCCGACGCTCGGCCACCATCGCATCGTTGAGGGGTTCAATCCTGCTGTCCGGCATGGCCTCACCACGGACCGCGGCCTGCAGCAGTTCGAGCAAACATCCGATGTGACTGATGACGTCGCGCACCGACCATCCTGCTGCGGCGCTTGGTGTCTGCCACTCGGTATTGTCGAGGACTCGTCCGATATCGGCGAGATCACCTGCAGCCGAGCGCATTCCGGCGATTCCAGCGCGGCTCATGACGGACTCCCTTCAGTCCACGTGGTTGCCTAGTTGGTTGGGAACTTCGCCGCCAAGTAGTTCGATCAGCCCTACTAGCAGCGCATCGAGCTCTTGTCCAACGGCGGCGATGTCGGGGTTGTCGTAGCTGGCGAACAGCAGGCTGGTTTTCTCCGGCGGCCAGCCCTTCATCGCCCAGATCGGCCCGCCAATGGAAATGTCAATCCTTAAGCCGCGCAGTGTTTTCCATAGTTCGCGTCCACCGGTGGTGGCGATGGCCAGCTCAAGCAGGTTGTCCGTCATGGGCTATGTCCTTTGTTGTTCGTCGAACACGAACACGACCTTGCCCTCCCGACCGCCGTCGCCTTGGGCGAGGCTTACCGCGTCTTTCCAGTCGTCCAGCCGCACGGTGCGCGCGACTCGTGCGCTCAGCGTGCCGTCGGCGACCAGTGCCACCAGCTCGCGATAGGTCTTGTGCACCACCTCGGTGTCGGTGCGGCGTAGCCAGTTGATTTCCCAGAATCCCGTCCAGTTCACCTGGCGGCCAATCAGCTCGAGCACGGACACCGATGCGCTTTGCCCCGACAAAGCCGCATACGACACCAATGTGCCCCCGAAGCGCAGGTGGTGGGCGAGTTGCCGCGCCGCGCCGCCGCCGACGGAGTCGACGACGATGTCGAGCTCGGCATTGCTCAGTGACTGGGCCAGGTTGGATTCCAAATTCTCATCGTCGATGACGACGCGATCCCCACCCCAGCTGCGGACCAGCTCGGCGGCGGCCTCGCGGCGGACCACGCTCACGGTTTTCCACCCGAAGCGCTGCGCCAGCTTGATCAGGTACTCGCCGACCGCCGAGTTGCCCGCCGTCTGGCCTATCCAGCGGTCGGGCATCGAGGGATTGCCGTAGTTACGCAGCAGCAGCAGGGCGGTCATCGGGTTGATCCCCACCATCGCCAGCTGAACGATATCGATATCGTCGGGCACGACAACGATATCGGTCGTGTCAGCGATCAAATGGGTGGCCCAAGTGCCGTGCCGGTAGGTCGGTATGAGCAGCACCCGCGCACCGACCAGCGACTCGTTCTCGCCGGGGCCGACGGCCAAGACCCGGCCGACGCCTTCGGCGCCGACGTCGGATGGGACCTGCGGGGTGATGAAGTACTGGCCGCTGATGTAGAGGAAGTCCGAGGCGTTGATGGTGGCGGCCTCAACCTCGACGAGCACCTGGCCGGGACCTGGTGCGGGCGCCGGGAATTCGACGAGTTCAAGAACCTCGGCAGGTTCGCCGATTGCGGTGATTTGCAGTTTATCCATGACGGACCTTCGATATGCGTTGAGATTAGCGTGTTTGACGACATGAAGGGCGTCGGCGATGAAAGCCGGCCACCGCCACCGGTTGGGCGATGAAGGCGGTGTGCGAGCCGGCGATGGACTTGGTGGTGGCGCCCATGCGTTCGGCCATGAACCGCTCGGCGTCGGGCGGGATGGCATTGTCGTGCTCGGAAACCAGATACCACGATGGCTTGGCTTTCCAGCCGGCGGCGGTGGCGTTTTCGGTGAGGGCAGCCAGCGAGAGCGGCCGCTGAGTGGCGAACATGACCTCGACGATATCGACGGGTACGTCTGCGCAGAAGGTCTCGCGGAAACGCTCCTTGGCGATGTAGAGGTCGGGGCCCTGCGGTGCGCCCGGCGCGTCGTAACCGGTGGGATAGGAAGTGCTTGCCAGCAGGGACGGCGGGAAGGGTTGTTGCACGCTGGCGCAGCTTTCACCCTCGTCGAGCCCGAATGCGGCCAGGTAGACCAGCGCGGTGACGTTGTCCAGCCCGGCTGAGGCCTGCGTGATGACAGCACCGCCATAGGAATGCCCGACGAGGACCACCGGACCGTCGATCGCGCTCACGGTTGCCGATAGCGCTGCGGCGTCGCAGGCGAGGCTGCGCAGGGGATTAGGCGCCGCTATGACGACGTGGCCGGCGCTTTGTAGCTCGCGGATCACGCCGGCGAACCCGGACGCGTCGGCAAATGCGCCATGCACCAGAACGATCGTCGGTGTCGTTGATGTGGTCATGATCAGTGTCCCCGAGTGGTAAGCGGACCTCGCGGTTCGTCACCCAACATGGCATGGCCGCAGCTGGCGGTCCGTCATCCATTTGGGTGAGGCGCCTGCGCGCATACGGGTCACGTGCTCGGGTGATGGGCTTCGGTAGCCGGGTCAATCACTTTTGTCGAAGGCTTGCTGAATCTGCGGCCGTAACTGACCTCACCTGAATAGGTGAAGGATCGCGCCGGCGCGGGGTGCCACTTTCGATATCAGGCGTTCTCTTCACCAGCAAGCCTGCCGAGTGCGGAGGCGCAAGTGGCTACGGCACAGAAGCAAACATAAACAGACGCACTCTGCGAGGTAGGTTATGGCAATTTCCTCATCGGCCCCCGGCGCCGATCTACAGGCGGACGTGTTCATCGGCCCGTTTCTGCCCTTCGAGCAGGGTGGGGGAACGTTCGCGGCAACAACGTCCACGCTGGTGTCCGGCCCGTCAGAGGCCGTGCTAATCGATGCGCAGCACATTCGCACGGATGTGGCCGCGCTGGCAGAGTTCATCGGACGTACGGGTAAACGGCTGACGACTATCTACGTGACCCACGGCCACGCCGACCACTGGTATGGCGCCGGCGATTTGTTGGCCACATTCCCCGAGGCGCGCGTTGTAGCGACCGCCCCGGTTGTGGAGTACATCAATCAAGCGGCGGAGACTGAAGCACAGCAGTGGGCGGCGATGTTCGGAGACCGGGTTGCCAAGCCAACCGCCGTGCCAGAGACCCTCGACGGCTTGACAATCGAGCTCGAAGGACACGAGCTGCGGATCGTCGAAGTCGGCCAGGGCGACATCCGGCCCAGCACAGTCCTCCACATCCCCGACCTCGACGCAGTTGTTGCCGGTGACGTGGTCTACAACCAGATCCACGCGATGCTGGGATTGAGCGGTCCCAGTGGCTGGGAGCGCTGGCTCAAGAGCCTGGATGCCATTGAGAAGCTGTCTGCCCGGATGATCGTTGCCGGCCACCGGAAACCCGAGTCCTCCGACTACGAGGCGAACCGGATGCTGGACGAAACACGCTCCTACATCAGCGATTTCGCTGAGGGAGCCAAGCGGCTCGACAGTGCCGACGAATTGGTCCAGCTGATGAAGTCGAAATACCCCGACTTCGGCAACCGCTGGACATTGCACTTCTCAGCACAGTCCTGGTTCTCAAGAAAGCAGGCGTGACTATGCGGCGAGCCAAGATTCAGACCGAAGACGGCACGACCCTTCGGGCCTACCTGCACTCACCGGGCCCGGGCGCTCATCCCGGGATCGTCATGTGTCCCGGCTTCGGGGGAGTCAAACAGCTGATCGACCCTTACGCTGCCTTGTTTGCCGAAGCGGGTTTTGCCGTGCTCAATTTCGATAATCGCGGTTGGGGCACATCCGAGGGCGAACCGCGGCAGGAACTGAACGTGTTCAAACAGATCACCGATCTGCGCGACGCCATCACATTCGCCGAATCACAGCCGGAATTCGACTCCGAACAGGGCTTCGGCGTTTGGGGGTCGAGTTTCTCGGGGGGACTGGCGATCGTCACCGCAGCCAATGACTCGCGCGTCCGGTGCGTGGTCGCGCAGATCCCGAACGTCAGTGGTCACCGCAACGCGGTCAAGCTGTTTACCGCCGAACAGCTACGGGAGATCCGCCGCCGAGCCGCAACCGACCGGGTCGCTCGCCTGGCCGGCGAGCCCCCGATGACGGTGCCGATGCTTTCCGAAGACCCCGAAGAACTTTGTGCATTCCCACGGGAGTTTCCCGAGGAGTACCGCGAAGCAATCGAATCCGGCATCTGGAACAACCAGACAACGCTTCGTTCACTGGAGAATTTCATCGAGTTCGAGCCCGCCGGCTGGCTCCCCTATGTGGCGCCAAAGCCGCTGCTGATGATCCTCGCCGAAGACGATCGAACCACCTTCACCGAGGTTCAGCGAGAGGTGTACGAGACCGCTTCGGGACCGAAAAAGCTGGTCACCTACGACGGCGGCCACTTCGATGCCTACTCAACGTTTTTTGAGGAGACCGCTCACCCCGCTCGCGATTGGTTCGTCGAGCATCTGGGGTCGCCAAACCGGCGGGCGCCAGGCGGCCCGGAACCCGTCAGTGAATCTGTCGGCACAAAGAGTTAGGAGAACACATGCCGCTGTGGAACATCTATTGCACCGAAGGCACCTATTCGAACGAGGACAAGCGCGCCTTCGCCAACGCGATCACCGACATCTACGCCGGCCAAGAGGGCGGACTTCCCGAGATGGCGATGCCGCGTTTCTATGTGGCAGTCGTCTTTCACGACGTGCCAAAGGATTCTCTGTTCATCGGCGGCGTGCCGCGAAACGACTTCGTGCGGTTTTCCATTGACCACATCGCCTACGCGATGCCGGTTGAACTCAGAGAGCTGCTGCTGAAATTCATCAACAAGACGATTCACCCGTTTGTCCGTGACCGCGGCCTTGATTGGGAGATTCATATCGACGACACACCCCGAGATCAGTGGACCATTCAGGGCATGCGTCCGCCTGACTCGGGGTCAGAGGAGGAAAAGCGCTGGATCCGGGAAAACCGGCCGTCCAAGCCAACCAGCGCGGCATCGACGAACTAAGCGATGGCAATCCTCGACCGCTTCCGCATCGACGATCGGGTCGCGATCGTCACTGGCGCATCAAGCGGGTTAGGCGTCGCTTTTGCCGCCGCGCTGGCCGACGCGGGAGCCGGCGCGCGTCGAGAGGACCGCAAACTTGTCGAGGAAGCCGGGCGACCATCACCCTGCGAACCGACGTGGCCAGCCCCGACGACTGTGATCAGCTCGTCGACGCCACCACGCGTGCCTTCGGCAAAGTCGACATTTTGGTGAACAACGCCGAGCGCCTGTGCGTCTCGAGGATCACCTTTTCGGGTGAGTGTGCGCCAAGCGCCACCGACCGATACTCGGGTTCTGGCTGATTGGCGCGGTAGTAGCGCGCGCCGGGCATGAGGAGGAGCGACGAAATGCCGATGATCGACGTGTACGCGCCCGCGGGTGCGTTCGAGGACAAGCACCTCTTGGCGCGCTGCCTGGCGGGTGCGCTGATGGTGATCGAGGGCGTGCCCGATATTGCGATGTTCCGTCAGAACACCGCTGCGTTCATTCACGAGCTTCCCGCCGACGCCATCGCCAACGTGGACGGCGGCTCGGATTACGTGCGCGTGCAGGTGCTGACCAACGCCGGCGGGTTGGATCGCGACAAGCAGATCGCCGTGGTGGCCCGCTTCACCGAGCTGATCGCCGGCGCGCCCGGTAATCCACCCGCACCCGAGCGGATCTGGGTGCTGCTGACCGAGGCGAACGACGGCGGTTGGGGGCTGTGGGGGCACGCGCACACCAACGCCGAGCTGGTGGCAGCGGCCCGGCGTGAGATGGCTCAGACTGTGCAATCCGCCTCGGGCGGGAAGGAATGACGAGTGAATAGCGCGGAGCCTAAGGTCCGATTCACCCGCGACGGCCCGCTGGGGACGGTGACGCTGGCCAGCCCGCCACTGAATTTCATTGGTCAGCAGCTGATCTCCGATCTGCTTGCCGCGCTCGATCAGGTTGAAGCCGCGGAGGGATTGCGGGCGTTGGTGCTGCGCGGCGAGGGCAAGGTCTTCAGCGCCGGAGCAGATGTCGCCCTCTTTGCGGGGATGACTGCACACCAGCTGCGTCCGCTGATCGGCTCATTCTTGGATCTGGGGCATCGCATCGAGCGGCTCCCGTTTCCGACGCTGGCCGCAGTCCATGGAACGTGCATGGCGGGCGGCTTTGAGCTGGCCCTGTTCTGCGACCTGATCTGGGCGGCCGAAGGCACCATGCTGGGGCTGCCCGAGACCCGACTGGGCATTGTTCCGCTGGCCGGCGGCATCGAGCGGATCGCCACGCGTGCCGGCCTTGGACGCGCGCGCTCGGTGGCGCTGGGCGGGGAGTTGCATACCGCCGAGGAGTTCGCGGCGTGGGGAGTGATCGATCGCGTGCTCGCTGCCGATGAATTACACAGCGCTGGGCTGGAATTCGCTAGCAGGCTGGCAGGCGGACCGACGCGTGCGTTCGCGGTGGTCAAGGAACTCACCCGCTCCTATACCGCAGGTGGCGTCGCAGGCGCCGACGCGCTGCTGGCCGATGCCGCGGTAGGCCTGTTCGACACCGAGGACGCTCGCGGCGGGATCCGCAGCTTCTTGACGTCGGGTCCCGGGCACGCGACGTTCGCCGGCCGCTGACTCGCTGCGGTGCGTCGTAGGCGGCGGGCGCGTTCATTAGCCGGCATCGGGGCGCCCCCGCGTCGCTCGTCAACGTCCTGTTCCATGACACTCAAGAAGGGCGTCACCTCGCTCACGGGCAGCGGTCCGGCCACTCAACCGTGTTTGGCGCAATCGGCCGAGGCCGCTCCATAAACTGCACACAGCCAGACTCCACCAGCGAAAGGACCTCTCATGTCTGATGCCATCACCGAATACCGCATCGCACGCGCGCTGAAGTCGGGGCCGCCTGCGATCCGTGACGGCGCGAAAGTCGTTGAGATGGGCGCCGACGGCACATTGACCGTGCTCCGCGAGGGCACCAACGGCTGGACGTGCGTGCCCGGCGTCGAGACTGCATCGGCCGACATGTGCGCCGACGAGATGGGCATGCAATGGATGATGGACGTCATGGCTTTGAAGCCGAGGCCTACCAATACGTCTCCTGGACTGATCTATATGCTCAACGGCGCCGTGCAACACAGCTACACCGACCCCTTCGATCGGACCAGCCCGTTGATTCCGATTGGTCCGCACTGGATGCTCATGTGGCCCTTCACAGCCGAACACACCGGTCTGTCGACCGTGATGCGTGACGCGGGGACCATGATCATGTTCGCCGGAACGCCGTACGCGCATCTGCACATCTGCGGAGATCCGTGGGAGGGCAACGAATATCAGCCCAACGTCGAGGCGGTCTGGACCATGGCCTACAAGCAGCAGAAGCCGCCCACCCAACGGCGTTCACACCAATAACGATAGGAACTCTTGCCCATCTGCCAGTGCTACCCCCCGCGAGGACTGCTGACCAAAGCTGCGAAAACCCAGATCGCCGAAGAGATCGCCAGCATCAGCTCGTACTGAGCGCGGCTGCTGAGGCCGACGTTGATACCTCTAGGCCTGATGAAGGGAGCCAAGTTGCAACCGCAAGTGGCGGAGACCGAATTTACGTGCAAGCTCATCACGATCCGCTCCAAAAAGTCGTTTGCCGAAGTCACGGACGCACTGGAAAGCCTCTTCAAGATGGTTGATCTGCAAAGGTTGGCTGACATGACTGCGGTGGGTGACCAAGCTGGCATCCACGCGTACTTCGAAGAACTCTCCGGGGACCACGAGTTTTCGATCTTCTTCAAACTCGACCAGGGATCAACGCAGAGGCTGGCTGGTATTCCGATTGATTGCAGATTCTATTTGATCGGTAATGCCGTCATCGTCAACGGGATTTTCCGGTACGGGGCGACCGCCGGACTGGGAGCGCCAGTGCGTGTCTGTATTTCGCAGAACGAGGGCGAACAGGTTCGCATTGATCTCGATGAACCTACGGCCTTCTTCAGTCAGTTCCCGGAACTCAGAGGCTCAAAAGTCCCCGGCATACTCGATCGAGACCTCGTCAAGTATCTGATCGACTTCGCTTCCTGACGCCGATCCCGTCACCTATTCAGTTGAGTGCGCGACGGACAGCCACCGGCAGTCGTGTTCGGAAGCTCAGCGAGCGGCTCACTTGAATAGGTGATCGACCGCCACGTTGCGACATGCGAGGGTCGGTTTCGGGCATCTTGTTGGCTCACCGCGCAACGACCTCGAAAGGCGAAAACTGAAAGGGCAGAACCGACATGTCGACCGATCTCGGCTATGACATCTTCGTCTCCGGATCCATCCCGCAAAACAACCAGCTGCTCCCCAACGGGGACCGTCCCGTGTGGTCGCCACTGTCGACCACGCTGATTCACGGTCGCACTGACGCCGTTCTGGTCGATCCGCCGTTCACCCGTGAGCAGGCGCATGCCGTAATCGACTGGGCCCAGGCCAGCAACAAGAAGCTCACGCACATCTTCGTTACCCATGGACACGGCGACCATTGGTTTACCGCAGGCATGCTCGTCGACAAATTCGGCGCCCAAATCGTCGCCACCGCTGGCACGATCGAACAGATGCATCGCAATGTGGCGATGCGCGAGGCCGTGTGGGACAAGCTGTTCCCGGGCCAAATTCCCGAGACCACCGTCACGGCCGTGCCAGCGAAGAACAATCGAATTGAGTTGGAAGGCCGGCCACTTGACATTGTCGAGGTGGGCCATACCGACACCGATGCGACCAGCGTCCTGCACGTGCCGGATTTGGATCTCGTCGTCGCCGGCGACACGGTCTACAACGGTGTGCACTTGTACTTGTCCGAATCGGCCGATGGTGGCCGCGACAAATGGCGGTCGGCCATCGACATCGTCGAGAACCTCGCGCCGCGATGGATTGTGGCTGGGCACAAGAATAAAGATCTCGACGACAGCGCCGCTCGTACTATTTCGCAGACTCGGGACTATCTCGACGGCGCCGACGAGTTGCTCTCGCAGCACACCACAGCGTTGGGCTTTTTCGATGCTATGGTCGAACGCTTCCCTGACCGGCTGAATCCCGGAGCGCTCTGGCTGGGGGCCGCCGCGCTTTACCGATGATTCAGTCCGAGCCGTTGCCGGCGAGGAATTCTGTGACGTCAGCTCCGAATTCGCTGGCGTGCTGAAACAGGAATCCGTGCGCAGCGTCGGGGTAGATTTTCACCCGGGCTTGGGGGATGAGACCGGCCAGCAGATAAGAAAAGTGCGGCAGGATCATCGGGTCGCTGTCACCCGCGGCGATGAACACCGGATGACTGATCGCGCTGACTCGCTGCAGCGCTGCGTGATTCGGGATGCCCCAGTCGCATACCGCGTCATACTGTGCCTGTCTGGTCGCCCAGGTGGTCGGTTCATCGACATCGCTGGTGCGTCCGAATATGCGTCCCAGTATCGCCTGCCCTGCTTGTCGACTCGCAGGCGACGAGGTGAAAAAGACGTCGAGATAACCGTTCGGGTCTGGCTCGGGCTTGCCCACTGCGCTGATTACCTCGGGGGCCCAGCCATGCATTCCGGCCCCACCTCGTGGCGCGGAGGAGGCCAGCACAATTCGGTGCACCAGGTCGGGACGGATGAGTGCGATCTCCTGTGCAACGAAGCTGCCGATCGAGAAACCGAGGATATCGACGCGTGGGACATCCAATGCGGCGATGAAGGAAATGGCGTCGCGCGCCATCTGCTTGATCGTGTTGGGAGTTGTTCCGGTCGTGGCCCCCACGCCCACGTTGTCGAACGCGACGACGCGCCGCAGGGAGGCCAGAGCGTCGACGAGTCGGGGATCCCAATTATCCAAATTGCCGCGAAAGTGTTGCAACAACACCAACGGCACTGTCCCGGTACCGATTTCACGGTAGGCGTAGGCGATGCCGTTCTCGGCGTGAATGACCTGATTGGGAGCTGTGCTATAGCTGAGTTCTGTCGTGGTGGTCATGTCGGCGTTCCTTTGAGGGCAACTGATCAATCAGGGAGATGGGCCAGGGGCCCGACCAGGCCACCATCTCATGCCACGCATCCGGCGATCACTCACCCGAATAGGTGACTTCCCGCCAGCGCACGGCATGTCATGGTGGTCACGGCCGACGCACTACTGGAGAGACACCATGACCGCAGTTGAGGACGCCAATAGGGCACTGGTGATCGAGGCTTTCGATGCCCTGTTCAACAGGCGTGACTACGCCCGCGCCGAAGAGTTCTGGTCGCCGGACTACATCCAGCACAGCGCTCACATCCCACCCGGCCGCACCGGTCTGTTCGAGCTCGTCAAGTCACTGCCCGCAGAATTGCGTTACGAACATCAACTCGTCGTCGCCTATGGCGACCACGTCATCCTGCATGGCCGCTTCTCCGGCCATGGACGACCGGCCGCCTGGGTGGTGGCCGACGTCGTGCGCCTCGCCGATGGCAAACTGGCCGAGCATTGGGACGTCATCCAAGACGAGGTCGACCGAACGCAATCGGCCAGTGGCCTGCCAATGTTCGGTGACGCTTTCCCCGCGGTGCAGCCAGCAACGTCAGCAGGGATCGACCCGTCGGCAGAGCCTTCGCTGCTGCTGCAGGCGTTCACCCGCTACCTGCGCAACAGGCCCGCCGACGACGACACCGAGAGCATTCGGAGCTTCAATGAGGGCCAAGCGCTGGAAGGGATTTCCGGCTACTCCGGTAGCTTGGGCGGCGTTCCTACCATCACCCTGGAACCACTGGTCGGCGAGCCCAAGCGCATTGTCGTCTATTACCACGGGGGTGGCTACATCAGCGGCTCGCCACCGGATCGATACCTACCGCTGGCCGGCGCCGTGACGCTCGCCGCACAGGCCAGAGTGCATGTGGTCGACTACCGCTTGGCCCCCGACCATCGCTTTCCCGCCGCCTTTGACGATTGCCTGGCGGCCTACCGGTGGACCGTCCGCGATGGCGGAGAAAATCCCGAGACACTCGCCGTGCTCGGGGATTCCGCCGGCGGCAACCTAGCCTTAGCCGTCACCACGGCCGCCCGTGACGAGAACCTGCCGCTCCCTTCCTGTGTTGCGGTGATCTCGCCGTTCGCCGACTTGACCTTCTCCGGACCCTCATTGGAACTACGCAAGGAAATCGACCCCTACGTAACTCGCGAAACACTGGAATCGATGGCACACGACTACCTCGACGGTGCCGACCCGGCAGACCCTCGCTGCTCGTCTGTGTTTGCCGATCTACACGATCTCCCGCCGCTGCTGATCCAGGTGGGCGAAAACGAGATCCTGTTCGACGACGCGACACGCATCCGCGACACAGCCGTGGCGGCCGGCGTCGACACGACCTTTCAGCCGTGGGCGCATGGACTTCACGTATGGCCGGTCTTCATATCGGCGGGAATACCGGAGTCGGCGCTCGCGATTGAAGATCTCGCGGGCTTCTTGAGACTGCACGCCCGCAGCGACACCTTAGAGGAGACAGCCTCTTGAGCACGCCGCTAGCGCACAACGGGGCACAGCCATTGTTGTGGCCCTACCGCGCGGGCGGCTACCCGCTCGCCAATCGGGTCGTCATGGCGCCTATGACACGTAGCCGCGCAACCAATGCAGACTTGGTGCCAACGGAGCTGCACGTGCAGTACTACGCCCAGCGCGCGTCGGCCGGGCTGATCATCACCGAGGGCACGTGGGTCAGTCGCGACGCCGTTGGCTGGCACGACGTTCCCGGATTGTTCACCGATGCCCAGGTCCGCGGCTGGTCCGCAGTGACCGAGGCCGTGCACCGTGAGGGTGGTGTCATCTTCGCGCAGCTCTGGCACACCGGCTCGTTATCACATCCCGATTTCTTTTCCGGCACATCACCGTTGGCCCCGTCGGCGGTTAACCCTAGGCTGCACTCGCCAACCTCGTCGGGCAACCAGCCGACGGTGACGCCCAGAGCGATGACGCAAGACGACATTCGCAGGACGATCAACGACTTCGCAACGGCTGCAGCGAACGCCGTACGGGCCGGGTTCGATGGTGTGCAACTTCAGGCAGGGTTCAACTATCTGATTAGCCAGTTCCTCAACCCACGCACAAATGTCCGCACCGACGACTACGGAGGTTCGATCGAAAATCGGGCACGCTTTTTGTTCGACGTACTCGACGCCGTCGGCGCACGCATCGATATCAGCAAGGTGGGGGTCAAGGCCGGGCCGGCCTGGGGTGAACGCGGCGAGTTCGTCTCGACGGCCGACACTTTGGAGACCAGCGAGTACGTGATCGAGCGGCTGAACGAATATTCTTTGGCGCACTTGCTGTTGATGGGCGCGATGGCTGATCTTAGCGGTGGTCCGCTCTCGGATCTGCAGGGCGACGGTATGTTCAAGCATTTCCGGCCCCGCTACCGCGGCACCATTATCGCCAACGTCGGGATGACGCGCGAACGCGGAAATCAACTCATCGGTGACGGTCTGGTCGATCTCGTCGCATTCGCCGAAATGTTCATCGCCAACCCCGACCTACCGCAGCGGTTTGACGCCGTGGCGCCAATCATCCGATCCGACCGCGCATTGCACTACACACCCGGTCCGCATGGATACACCGACTATCCACGCTACGAGACGGCCGCCGAAACCGATGGCGGCGAACAGATCGCGTGAGCTTTGTTCTTATCGGCACACTCGCAGTTCGGCTGATGAAAGCTCACTGGGCGTTTCTGTAGGGGAATCGCCAAGGCCGCTGGGGCGGTGAGTCGGTTGGGGGGTATAGCGGCCGCAGCGCGGCGGGCGCCCGGAACGGCGCCCACTCGCCGAGCGGCTGAGCCAGCCGGTCGGCGATGGCCCAGAGCACCGCCGGGTGGTGACCGAACCCCAAATGGCTGGAGACCACGGCGATGTTCTCGGCCCGTGCGGACGGCGGGTCGAGGCAAGCTTGCCAGGCGACGATGCCGTCGTATCGGGAGTAGATCGAGGTGGCCGGCACCGGCAGCGCCTCGAGGCCGGACTCCAGCGGCAGATCTCTTGGCACGACGTGTAAATGGGCGTAGCGGTCGTAGGCATGGCCGGCGCGGGATTGGCTTTCGTGTGCGAGGCGAATCGGGCTGCCCAGCGTGATGACCTGGCGCACCGCAGCCGGAGTGTCGCGGGCGAGGGTTCGGGCGAAGATGCCGCCAAGGCTCCAGCCGATCACACTCACTGCAGAGTCGTATCGCGACCGCAGGTCGAGCAGGCGGTTCTGTAGCCCGGTGACCGTCGCAGCCGTCGGACCGAGGTTGCGACCCAGCCGCCAGCCGTGCACCCGGTAGCCCAGGTCGCGGAGGATGCGTCGCAGTGTCCAGGTGGAACGGTCGTCGGCCAGCAGGCCCGGCAACACCAGAACCGGCTGCCGGTCGCCGACCGGCAGCAGTTGCCGCAGCGGCAGCGCGGCGATCAGCCACCCGTATTCGGCCGCCGCACGGGCCGCGTCTGTCAGGTAGAGCCACGACGGGGGAGCGCCCACCCCGGCAGGGTCGGTAGGCATGTGCGGCCGCGGCGTCGGACTCGACATCAGCCGGCCCCGACCGCGTCGGACAGTGCGACGAGTTCGTCTTTGAGCGCGTCGATGATCATCTCGACATCGGGCACCAGGTCGCGGTCGGCCAGTGCTCCGAAGTTGAGTTTGCCTTTGGACCCCAAGACGGTCAGATTGAGCCCCTGTCCGTCGGCGATCGCCGAGAGCGGGTAGATGCCGTCGAGCCGCGCCCCGCACAGGTAGAGATCCACGTTCGGCCCGGGAACATTGGAAATGATCAGGTTGAAGGGCGGGACCCGCTCCAGGAGCCGCAGTCGGGTGGCCAGCCGGTTGGCCTGATTCGCCAACGCCGGCATGGAGAACTGGGCGATGTCGGTGAGCAGCTCGGCGGGCAGCGCGTTGTGCTGCTCCTTGGCCGCGCGCATTGCCTCGTGCACGGCTGCCAGCCGCCCGGCCGGGTCC
Source organism: uncultured Actinomycetota bacterium (assembly GCA_963743145.1). Taxonomy (GTDB): domain Bacteria; phylum Actinomycetota; class Actinomycetes; order Mycobacteriales; family Mycobacteriaceae; genus Mycobacterium. The sequence goes on from CAVUOR010000004.1 coordinate 474,049, forward strand.
GCCAAATTGGTGGGTAGCGCCGCGATGACGGACGAGACCCGGTTGCCGTGGGCGCCCTTTTGCTCTTCGGTGCGAATGGATACCGGAACGGCGGTCAGCAGCGGTCCGTCGGGCAGGGCATCGTGTTTTTGTAGCCAGACGCGCAGTGCGCCGGCGCACAGCGCCATCACGACGTCGTTGACTGTGACGCCGGCGGCGTTTTTGATCTCCTTGACCTGCGCAAGCGGGAGGCTGGTGAAGGCCCAGCGCCGATGCGGGCCGATGTTCTTGTTGAACGGCGTTGCGGGCGCTATCAACGGCGGTGCCGACAGGACGACGCCGCGGTCACGGCGCAACACATACCGGTCGATGAGTGGCAACCAGGGCCGCGCGGGACTTGCAACAAGGGCAGGCAATGAACGCACGATTCCCGCCGAGAACCGCACGGCCCGAACCGGATTGGTTGCCAGCGACGCAGCGCTGCGTACCAGCAGCTTCGCGGCACCGGGCTGGGTTTCCGGACGCCACGAGTCTGGCTCGCCCGTGTCGCGCGGCTCCGGCGAGGTGTCCATCAGCGCTGCCAGCAGGTCGTTGCCGGACACCCCGTCGATGGCCGCGTGGTGCACCTTCGCGTAAAGGGCTTGCCGGCCGCCCTGCAGGCCGTGGATGAGGTAGGTCTCCCAGAGCGGGCGGCGGCGGTCCAACGGCCGTGCGTGCAGGCGGGCTGCTTGGACCGCCAGCTGCCGATCATCCCCTGGGGCGGGCAACGCGAGTTCGCGGACATGAAACTCGATGTCGAAATCGGGGTCCTCGATCCAGTACGGCTGATCCAGCCCAAAAGGCACCTCCACCAAGCGGCGGCGAAATGGCGGGACTAGGTGCAAGCGGGACTCGATGAGCTCGGTCAGCCGCTCAAGCGTCAGGGCCTCGCCGCCCGCCGGCGGATCGAGGACGGACACGCTGCCCACGTGCCCGTATGCCGTCGGCGAGTCGAGCGTCAAAAATGCGGCATCTAAACCGGTCAGCTGCTGCATGGCACCTCCATGGGGGAAACTCGATTTAAGTCCCTGAGACATTGTGACCAGATACAGCATCCATCACGTTAGAACCAGTTTTCGTCCAAATCGATAGTGGTTCGGTCGCCGCTATCGAGGAGGTCGAACTGCGCGGTCGTTTTGGGGAGTTCGTGGTGGAAGAAGTACCGCGCGGCGAGGCGCTTGCCGTCATAAAAGTTTCCGGCCTTGCCGTTAGCGGCCACAGCCTGCTGCAGCCAGATCCAGGCCAGAACCACGTGGCCGACGGCTTCGAGGTAGATCGTGGCGTTCGCCAGGGCGCTGGCGGGATCACCATCCGCCCACAGCACTCCCGTGGTGCGCTCGACCCGGCGCGCCGCCGATGCCAGCGCCGTTGCCCACCCAGCCACAGGATCTCCCAGCGCCGACGCTTGGTCTGTCGTGTGCAGGATTTTGTCGAGCAGCAGGCGCAGGCCACGTCCGTTGTCGATGAGCACCTTGCGGCCGAGCAGGTCGAGGGCATGAATGCCGTGGGTTCCCTCGTGGATGGAGTTGAGCCGGTTGTCCCGGTAGAGCTGTTCGACGTTGTAGTCGCGGGTGTATCCGTACCCACCGTGGACTTGGATGGCCAGGCTGTTGGCCTCGACGCACCACTGCGAGGGCCAGCTCTTGGTGATAGGAGTCAACACCTCAAGCAGAAGCCTGGCATCGTCGCGTTCGGTATCGGTTGGCGCGGACAGTGTTTCGTCGATGAGGCGGCCGCAATACAGGCCGAGCCCCAATGCGCCTTCGACGTAGCTTTTTTGGGCCAGCAGCATTCGGCGTACATCGGGATGGGAGATGATCGGAATCTCGTCGACGGAGTCACGGGCACGCGACACGGGTCTACCCTGCAGCCGGGTGCGGGCATAGCCCAGCGCCTGTAGATAGGCGGTGTAGCCCTGAGCGGTGGCCGCCAAGCCGACGCTGACCCTGGCTTCATTCATCATGTGGAACATCTGGCGCAGCCCGTCGAACTCTTGGCCGACGAGATAGCCGACCGCGCCGTCGCGCCCACCCGGGGTGATCGACTCGTCGCCGAAATTCAGTAGCGCGTTGGTCGTTCCGTGATTACCCATCTTATGGTTGAGGCCGACCAGCACCACCGAGTTGCGCGTAGCCGGGTGTCCGCCGTCATCGACGAGATGTTTGGGAACGATGAAAAGTGAGAGTCCTTTGACACCCGGCGGACTTCCGGGTGTCTTGGCAAGGACGAGATGAACGATGTTGTCCGACATTTCGTGGTCACCGCCGCTGATCCACATCTTGGTGCCGGTGATGCGATATGTTCCGTCGTCCTGCCGGACCGCTCGGGTCGTGATGTTGGCGAGTGATGAGCCCGCGTGCGGTTCGGACAGGCACATCGTTCCCAGATAGCGGCCGTCGAGCATCGGGCGCACCCAGGTGTCGATTTGTTCCTTGTTGCCATGCGCTGCGAGCAGGTGGGCGTTGGCGACGGTCAGGCCCAGATAGGCGGCGGTGCTGACGTTGGCGGCCTGCAGCCAGGCGAATGCTGCCCTCGACACCACGTACGGGAGTTGGTATCCGTCAATGTCGTGGTCGAAGTCGCCGGCCAGCAATCCGGCGGCGCCTACCGCCGACAGCGCCTCTTTCATCTCGGGCAGCGTGGTCACGGTGCCGTCGGGGTTGACGAACGGTTCCTGAGTGTCGGCCGTCTTAAAGTGCGGGGCAAAGCGTTTGATCGCGATATCGGCGGCCAGATCCAGCACCGAGTCGAAGGACTCTATCGAGTGCTCGCTGTAACGCGGCCGGTCACACAGTGCTCCCACGTCGAGCCATTCGTAGAGCAAGAAGTCGATGTCGCGCGGATTCAGTAACGGAGGGTGAGAGTCGGCGTAGATGCGCTTCATGGTCTAGCTCACTCCCCACCGGTTGGCAAGGGCCTTATGCTCAATGTCCTTGGCGAATAGCGGTGTTTCCTCGGCATTGTGGGCGCTCAACGCCTGCTGCGCTGCTTCGCTCGACCTGGCGAAGGGGACGCCGCGTTTCTCCAGCGCTCCGAGATAGCCAGGCGCTGAGCGGACTTCGACGCTGTTGGTAAACTGCGTTGTCCCCGAATCGATTTCGCCGGCGACGAACATCCAGATCACGACGACCTTGACGCCGCTACCAATCTCCGGACCAATCGAGTCTGATAGCGACCGTAGGCGACAACGGCTCCGTTCGGCGACGTCTTCGACATAGTGATGCACCATCAGGTTGCCGACCTGCTCAAAATTGACGGACATGCGTTGGCCTTCGGGCGCTAGCGTCACGGCCGCTGCGATGTGATTCTTCGAGCAGGCCTGATATTCGCTGTCGGTCAGGGTGAACACCCATTTGGTCAGATCGATCGCTGCTAGTGGCGCGTGAATGGTGGCTTCGGCCACTGATTTGGCGATGACGTCATCAGTCATTTGTCGACCTCCGGGTTGTCAGACTCAAAGCGTCGCGACGATCTCGTCAGTGGAGACGACGGCGCTCGCGTAAGCCGGCATATTGAACTGCAGAGAGGCGTCCATTTCGGCCTGCCCGAAGCTGCCGATAGCATCCTTCACCAGCGTGACCTCGTAGCCGAGCTCGGCTGCGAAGCGCACGGTCGACTCGATGCAGGTGTTGGCGCGCATGCCGATCACAATGACACTGCGCAAGCCGTGCTTCTTGAGCTGCAGGTCGAGGTCCGTGTTGGCGAATCCACTTGAGAGCCAATGCTCCTGCGCGACGACCTCGCCGGAAAGCGGCTCGAAATCGGGGTGGAAACTTCCGCCCCAGGTCCCGTCAGCGAAAACATGTCCCGCCGCGGCGGAGGCCTGGACGGGCGGCATCGTCTTCCAATGTTCATAGGGATCGCTTTCGCGCCAACGATGGTGCGGGGCGATGAAGACCTGGACGCGAGCTGCTCGAGCCGCAGCGAGGACCTGTCGCATGTGCTCGACAACATTGTTCGCCTCGAGCGTCGAGCGGCTGATTTCGTAGAGCTTGCCCCCCTCCGACAGAAAGTCGTTGTAGGGATCGACGATAAGCAGCCCCGTCAGATCAGGTTCGTAAGTCAGCTCAGATTTCGCCACACCGGTACTCCCTTCGGTCCGATCTATCGTCTAGAGCGTGGCTTAGCCGTCCAAACCTTGACGAGCCGTCAAACTGTCCAGGGTCCGATGCCCCCGACATGCTCGATCGTGATCCGAGTCAGATAGCCGGGCGGTGCGTTGGGTGGCGGGAAACCGGTGCCGGCGCCGAACTTCTCCGCGACGAGCTCGTCGAGGAGTTCAGGGGCGCCACCCTCCTCGACGCGCGCGGTGCCTTTGATCGACAAGTAGGGCATGAATGGTGCGCTGCGGTCGATAGAGACAAACGTCATCGCCACGCGGGGATCACGCCGGATGTTGCGGATCTTCAGATGCTCCTGCAGATGAGCGGTGACGAGTTCATCGTTGCCGTCAGCCGTGCGTTCCACCATCATCCAAACCACGCTGACTTGCGGACTGCCGTCGCGGTTCACGGTGACCAGCGTTGCGGGATCGGAACCGATGATTTGACGCGCGGTGTCATTGAGTTTCATGTCACATCCACATCCTAAAAAGCTCGTAGTGCGCAGTGCTATTGCTGAAGTTCGAGCACGAGTCCGGCTCGGGAACCGGGACCTCAACAAGCTCGAAATCAGATTTGCGAACCCTGCCCACCTGGCGAGCGGCTAGGCACGATTGTCGGCTCGTGCTCAGCGTCTGGGTCAACACTGGCCTCCTGCGGCAGCTACGGGGATGGCTTCACACGGTACACCTCTAGTAGTAATTTGCAACTAGGATTCGAAAGACGACTCCGCTTCCTGAAAGGACAACAAGATGACGACAGTGCTCGACCGCTTCCGGCTCGACGGGAAGGTGGCAATTGTCACCGGGGCCTCGTCCGGGCTGGGTATCGCGTTCGCCGAGGCGCTTGCCGAAGCGGGCGCTGACGTCGTACTGACTGCGCGGCGCACCGATCGCCTCGAGCGGACTCGTGCCTTGGTTGAGGAGCGGGGCCGGCGCGCGCTAACGGTGACCGCGGACGTCGCGGTTCCCGAGGACGCACAAGCGGTGGTCGACGCGGCGATGACCGAATTCGGGCACGTCGACGTGCTCGTGAACAACGCCGGCAAGGGCACCGCCGTACCGGCCACACGCGAGACGCCAGACCAGTTTCGCGAGGTAATCGACATCAACCTCAATGGTTCTTATTGGATGGCCCAGGCATGTGGTCGTGTGATGAAACCGGGCAGCTCGATCATCAACGTCGCCAGCGTGGTCGCGCTGACCAGCGGCGGGCTGCCCCAGGCGGCCTACTCGGCCAGCAAGGCCGGGCTGACAGGCCTGACCCGGGACCTGGCCGTGCAGTGGACCGGTCGCAAGGGTATTCGCGTCAATGCTCTGGCTCCGGGCTTCTTCCCATCTGAAATGACTGATCAGTTCCCTGACGGTTACATCGACAGCCAACTGCCGCGTGTGCCCGCCGGGCGGCCGGGAGATCCGGCGGAGCTTGCCGCCGCGCTGGTGTTCCTTGCGAGCGCTGCCGCGGCCTACATCACCGGCACGACGTTGGTGGTCGACGGCGGCCTCACCGTCTCTTGAGAAGGTTTTGAAAAGCAACGGGATCAGAGGTTATCCTGCT
>CAVUOR010000005.1:0-239384 GCA_963743145.1 uncultured Actinomycetota bacterium
ACGAGACAATGGCGCCTATCTGTACAAGGATGAAGCCATGCGATTGCTTGTCATGGTTGCGGGCTTCGCCGCCGTGCTCGGGGTGGCCACGCCGGCACAGGCCGACACGGGCAATTCGGGGCCCGACGCGAGCTTTTTGGCGGCGCTCACCAAGGCCGGCATCACCTACCAGGACCCAACTGCCGCCATCGCGGTCGGCAAAAAGGCGTGCGAACTGATGGACCAGGGCAATTCCCAAGCCGACGTCATCAAGAGCGTGTCGTCGAGCAATCCGGGATTTACCGTCGATGGCGCCGCCCAATTCGCCATGATCGCGGCGAGCGCTTACTGCCCCCAGCACATGGGGCAACCGATCACGCAGGCCCCGCCGCCTCCGCAACCGGCGCAGCAATCGCCACTCATCGACTTTCCAATAATCACACCGGGAGCTGGGTAGGACAGCCGACGTAATACACCTTGAGAGCGCGCCCGAAGAGATTCGAACTCCCAACCTTCTGATCCGTAGGCACAGGCGCACGGCGTGGCCAGCATGCTGGAAGTCCTGGTGTGGTGCGCTCGCGTCAGCAGCTGCTCAGCCAGCTGCCATTGATCTAGTTCGGTCGGGTCACAGCCAATCGGTGCGAGGCATGCTTCGGCCACGAAAAATGCTCGGCCCCGGAGTGCGAAATCACGGAGCCGGAATCGGCTTGACAGTACGACGCGCTCACCGGTGTCGGCAGCGCACTCTGGAACCGCAAGCAATACGAGTGAGGAGGTTCAGGTATGACTCTGCCTGTACGACGTGCCAGCGCTACCCCGACAATGTGGCGCCCATTCCGTGGGTTCGAGGATATCTATTCGGAGTTCGATCGGCTCGTTCAGTCGCTCGTCGGTGGTGCTGGCAGCGACGGGGCATGGTTGCCCGCCGCTGATGTGTCAGAGACTGACGCTGCCTACGTCGTCGAGATCGAGCTGCCAGGTGTGCGCCGTGAGGACGTCGACGTGGAACTGGACGGCAACGAACTTGTGGTGACTGGTGAAGTCAAGGAGAGGAAGCGTGAGGGGCTGCTGCGTCGTCGCACCCGTCGCATCGGAGATTTCGAGTATCGCGTGACCCTGCCTGGTGACCTTAAGGCCGATGACGTCGCGGCTTCTCTTGCACATGGTGTGTTGACTGTGCATGTTCCGAAGGCGCAAACCAGCAAGCACAGCAAGATCGAGGTGTCGGAATCGAGCAGCAATTAAGCCATCGGCCGCATCGAAATCTTCTTTTGTGGCAGACGATTTCGTTTCCAGGCGTTGGCAGCACCGCCTTCATCGGCTGCACTCGCTCATGACCGAGAGACCTCAGAAGATCAGCCTGAAGAAGGCGCAGGCCCGGTCCCAGTGCTGTGTCGACAGGTTTTCTGAAGTCGGATCTATCAGGCGGAACGACCGCGCCAGGGCGACGCTCAACCCGCCGAAGAGCTCGGGCAACATCCGTTCGGTGTCCTCGCTGAAAGTCACGTCCGCCGGTGGACGTCGCACCACCTGGCGCAATAGGTCCCGGATCTCCTCAGCCTCATCGAGCTTGTCGAACTCGCGCATCCGTTCCTGAACGCCTTTGGTGATCGGGAGGTCTTGGGGCACGATGACGTCGCGGCCGTTCCACTTGGCCACGTCGCGTCCGGCGATGGCGATGCTATCGATCTGCTCGTCGATGAATTCTCGGAACCGTCGCAGGTCGTTCTTATGGATTTTGATGCCCGCGGCCGAGCGAAAGAAGCGTTCGAACAGCGGGATTCCTATTGGATGGCTCATCCATTGCCTCCTGATCAATCGGTCGAGGCGCGTTTCATCGCAGGACTAGCTTGACGGGGCTCACCGGGCCGCGCCTGAGCCTGGCAGTACGAGCACGTCGCGTTCAAGTTGACCTTGCGGGACAGGTTGATGGTTCCCCGGGCCGTAAGTGTCAACGCGTCGCATGGCGTCCAGAGGTTTTCGGTGTACCGATGTGCGGAAAGGGTATTCAACGGTGGTTGCCCAGGGGCCGGGCGCTCCGGATAATGAGCATAGTTGGACGGGATTGCGAATCATGGCTGACACAAATGTTCTGGTTACGGGTGGTTCTGGCTTCATCGGCTCGCATTGCGTTGTCGCATTGTTGAACGCGGGTTACGGAGTCCGCGCGACTGTGAGATCGCCCGAACGCGAGGCCGATTTGCGACACATGGTGGCGCGTGCCGGTGCCAACGCCTCGGACACACTAACTTTCACCATCGCCGACCTCGCGTCCGACGATGAATGGGCCGAGGCAGTCGACGGCAGCGACTTTGTGCTTCATGTCGCCTCGCCCTATCCACCGGATGAACCCAACGATGAAGATGAGGTCATCGTGCCAGCCCGCGACGGGACGATTCGGGTGCTCCGCGCTGCCCGGGATGCAGGCGTTAAAAGGGTGGTCCTCACATCGTCATTCGTCGCAATCTGCCGTGGCCACGGCATGCCGGAACGCGAGTTCACCGAGGACGACTGGACCGACATCGACGGCCCCGACGTCACGGCCTACGTCAAATCGAAGGTGCTCGCCGAACGTGCGGCATGGGACTTCATTAAGAACGAAGGCGGTCAGACGGAACTCAGTGTCATCAATCCGACTGCCACCTTCGGACCCACCTTGAGTAATGACATCTCCGCCTCGCTGATCCCCATACTGACTCTGCTCACCGCCGGTGCCGCGCAAATGGCGAACATCAGCTTTTCTGTCGCTGATGTGCGCGACATCGCCGATATCCACGTGCGGGCAATGACGCATCCCGGGGCGGCCCATCAACGCTTCATCGCCTGCTGCGACGGGAGCCCGATCACGATGGACGATGCCGCCCGCATCCTGCGCGAGTGGACCGGCGTCGAATCGAGTATCAGGTCGCCCATCCTGGGTGAAATACTTAGACCCTGTAACCGAAAGGCTAAGGCCGTCCTCGGATTTACTCCGCGACCGATCGACGAAGCGTTGTTGTCCACGGCGGGAAGCTTGGTCCGCACAGGGCTGGTGCCCGCACCTTAGGGACGACCGAACGCCGCTTCCACCGCCGCCGGCATTTGGTGCGGACACGAGACCGGCCGATGCGACCGATCCACCAACCCCCCAAAGCCTGACACGTCATAGCGGGCTAACCAGGAGCGCAGCGTCTGCCGCGACACCTCCACCTTCTCAGCAACCTGCGACACCGATAACCCATCGCTGATCACCGCCAACACAGCCTGATACCTCTGCTCAGCGCGAGGTTGTTGGTGTCACACCGCGGCCGACACAGGAACACGGGCGCGGTGCCTCGGTGCTCCGGGTAGAGGATCCAGGAGAATCGAGTATCCACCTACTCTGGTGCGCGGCTGCTCTCGTGATGAACATAGCCCCCATGTCCCGAGTGTTCTTGACCCATAGTTACGCGCAGGCGGTTCACGCGCTGAGGAGTGGAAGACCTTCCGCCCAGGGAGGTTGGGTCAAAGGATCGTGCCTCGTCCGCGAGGGCGTGCCAACCGACCGCCGTCGTGCCGCGTTGAAGCAGCGTACGACCCACAGACTGCGGGGCACCTAAGATGCGCGATAACGTTCGGCAGCTCGCCTTACGCGCATTTCCACGGCGACTGGCCGCAGCGGGTATTTTGCGTCCAAGCATGTTGCGCAGCAGCGTGTCTCACCTCGATTCCCATGAGACCATTTGCGGTCCTTCAGCGGCCGCGTCAGGTTTCCCCAATCCATACCGCGTGATCGACGCGCTTCTTGGTCCGCTGAGACTGACGTCGCCGCTCCCGTCGTTCACGCTGCCCGATGTCGCCCCCGTTGGCCGCCTTCCGCGCGGCCGCGTGGTAGAGCTTCCCAATCGTGGCAGCACTTATGTTGTGGATTCCGGCCCAACTGCCGGTGGCCCGACGTTTGTATTGCTCCATTCGCTGGCGTGCACCGGGCTGTTGACGTGGTATCCGTCATTGGAGATGATGCGTCGCTTCGGTCGTGTGGTGGTGTTCGACCAGCGCTGGCACGGCTCGGGTATCACCTCGCCACGTTTCCAGCTTGAGGACTGCGCCGACGACGTCGCCGCGTTGGCCGACGAGCTCGGCATAGAAACATTCATCCCGGTGGGCTTTTCGATGGGATCATTGGTGGCGCAGCATGTGTGGCAGCGCCACCGAGACAGGGTCGATGCATTGGTGCTTTGCGCTGCGGCAGCGACATTCGGCCGTGCCAGTCATGAGCGGCTCGCGACCGGTGTCTTCGTCGCGCTGATAGAGGCTTTCGGCCCGCAGCCCGGGCGGCCCGACCCGGCGCGGCTGTCCGTCGTCGACGACATCGTGATGAATGACCGGCTTTGGGCGCTTGGGCAATTCCGGGCGACCAGCTATGGGGCGATGATGCGGGCGCTGGCCGAAATTGCCCGGTTTGATTCCACGCGCTGGATCGCTGACATCGATGTACCGACCTCAGTGCTCATACCGCTGCGTGACCGGGTCATCCCGCCGAGGCACCAGCGTTGGGTAGCTGAACAGATTCCCGACGCGCATACCGTGACCGTCGATGCGGGACATGCCGGCTGCACGATGCAGTGGAAGGCGTTCGTGCCCGGCCTGCGATCCGCCGTGGACTCGGTTGTCAGGCGAATCACGCACTCGCGCAATGCAACTGTTGGAGTGCCCGCGTAGTCGTAGCAGATGTCAGGCGCGGGTTTCGGGGCACGAAGCGGTAGCCGTCCTCGGCTGAGAGGACGCGGCCTGGCAGAGGTGCCGGCGAAATGCGGACCGCCTTCCCGAGCGCAACACCACCATCGCCCACCTACGCGACGTCCTCGGCGGCCAGACCTACGAATCGCTCGCCCGCGAGGGCGAAAAGATGACCACCACCGCCATGGCAACCTACGCATACGACCAAATCGACCAGGCCCGAACAGAACTCGGACACCCGAGCTGAAACGCGCCGCCGACATTGGGTCGATTGCTGCCGGTAACTTCGGGTGGGCTCGCCTCGACCCCGAGCAGGCGGGCCAACCCCGTTGCTACGTGAGCCAGGCGGGCGCGGCGAAGGGCGCTGGGCAGGGCACCCGGATCGCCAGCGCTTCTGGGTAATAACCCGCGACCTGCTAGCGGTGACCGGCCCCAGCCTGGCTATCTCGCTCGCATCCGTACGTACTGAGCCCCCCTAAGGGCTCTCAGCCGGTAACCCCACCGGTTCGCTATCCACCAGCTCCACGTTCTCTTGATTGAGGTAATCCGGATCCACCACGAATTCCCCTGGTGGCCCTTGAGGTTCAGACCCTGACGTCGTCGCGAATATCCGAAAGGTTGTGATGGGTCGCGCGGGGTCCCCCGCCTACGCTGCTCCCAGCGGTAACGACGAGGTTGGTGCCCACCTTGTAGGGAGGTCCGGTGATCGGTTGGACAAACGCGGAGTACACGCCTGGCGGCTCGTCATAGAGGTACTGCAGGCTATATGGGCTCTCGGACCATGGAGTAGGCGCGACAGTAAGTTGGGGCGCAAACACGTTGACGCACTCCGACGTCACAGGCGTCACGAACAGGCTCACAGTGATATCTTGGTCGGTCTCGTTGGACAGGGTGAACTCGATGCCATCGGCTGTTGCGATCGCAGCTACAAGCATCCCGGGAGGGTCGGACATATCGCTACTCCTTCGATTCGATAACTCGGTCTTGAATTTTCAACGGTCCCGTCGAATTTTGGGGCCGCTGGTTACCGTTCAATGGTCAGCGGTAAGACACGCAACTGACGCGAGTAGTTGACTACTCGAGTTTTGCGACGTTCACCCGCGCGCCCGAAAGGGGTTGGGGGATGGCGACGCCGGGAGACCCCGAAACCGGGTTGACACTCTCGACCGACGCCGCCATGCTCATCAGTCCGTGACGCCGGGGATCAGCGCCGGCTGCACCAACATGCCCCGGCTCCTCGTCAAATACGGCGAGACCAGCCGGTGGTACGCGCAGTACGGGCCGTAAGCACTCGCCGACCAGGCGAACTGTCTAGTCGCCTACGCCTGGACCTCGGGCTATCTTTTCTGCCAACGGCGCGGTCGACTCCGACGCACAACTCGCTGTCCACGCTGGATGCGTCGACGGGCTGGCAACAATCCCGAGGACGAGAGGACATGGCTGCGCAGCTCGATAACGACTCCATACCGCTGCTGCCGACGCCAGCGGCGGCAGACAGCCACAGAGGCTCCGATTACGCCCGCGCTGGCCGTGAACAGTCAGGCAGCGACGATTTGTTGACCGCACTCCTCAAACTGCAGCAAGGGCAAGAGCAACCGATACCGAGAACCCGTGATGTCCACTGCTCAGTCGAGGCTGGACGACAGAACGTCGCGCAGGATCGCGGACTGGCTGCGGGCGGAGAAAATCTGGATCCGATCGGAACGTGCGTGAGCCGGGGTACGTGCCAGGCGACGAGCCGCTCGATGTTGGCTTGACTGTAATCCCATACCGGGTGGCGCCTGAAAAGAGTGAGAAGCGCCGGCGTCATCCAGGGTGAGCCGTCATAAAACTGCTCGAGGTTGTACAAGATCGGATTCTTTGGCGGCTCCCACCGGTGCAAGGCGAGGAGGTTCGAGCCGAACACGATGGTGTGGCGCTCGTCGTAGTCGAGACGAGTCGTCATAACGAGTCGTGGCCGAGTGCTAGGAGAGCGTGGTGCAAGCCCCTCTGCAATCTCGCGAAACGCCTGGCTGTGCACAAAGCCCTGAGGTGTCACAACCGCGACGGCGAACTGCACCGGCGCAGCCTACCGTCAGCAGCTTCCGACTCCCGGTTTCCAACTTCCGTAGACCATTAGCGTAATAGTTGTGGTTGCCCACGAGCAGGGCCTGATACCGCTGCTCAGCCACGCTCGACTCCCTCATCGAGGCAGTGTCAAGGATCAGCGGAAGTAACTGTCAACCATCAGCCGAAACACTGTCAGGCATCACCAGAAACCAAAACGTCAAGCATCAGCCGAGGTCACACACCTTGAGAGCGCGCCCGAAGAGATTCGAACTCCCAACCTTCTGATCCGTAGTCAGATGCTCTATCCGTTGAGCTACGGGCGCATGTGTTCAGTTTTTCACGCTGGCGGAGGCGAGAGGATTTGAACCTCCGGTCCCCGGTAAGAGGACAACTCATTAGCAGTGAGTCCCATTCGGCCGCTCTGGCACGCCTCCTTGGATTTCCCGAGGGTACCGGACCCCGACCGGACTCCCGGAACCGCCGCGGAGCACAGCGTACACAGCCCGGACATATGCTGTCGAAATGACCGCTCGCCTGCGCCCCGAATTGGCTGAGCTGCCAACCTACGTCGAGGGCAAGACGGTTACGGGTGCGATCAAGCTGGCCAGCAACGAGACGGTGCACGGACCGCTGCCCAGTGTGCGCGCGGCCATCGACCAGGCTGTCGGCACGGTCAACCGCTACCCCGACAACCACAACGCCGAGCTGAAAGCACGGCTGGCGCAGCACCTGAACGCCGACTTGGACATCGACCAAGCCGCGAGCTTCGCCCCCGAACACATCGCTGTCGGCGGTGGTTCGGTGAATCTGTGCCAGCGGCTTGTCCAAGCCACCGCCTCAGTCGGTGACGAGGTGCTCTACGGCTGGCGCAGCTTCGAGATGTACCCGTTGCAAGTGCGCGTCGCCGGCGCCGCCCCGGTCCAGGTCCCGCTACTCGACGAAGCGTTCGACCTCGACGCGATGCTCGCGGCGGTCACCGACCGCACCCGGCTGATCTTCGTGTGCAACCCGAACAACCCGACATCCACTGTCGTCGACCCGCAGGCGCTGGCCTCGTTCGTCGAGGCGGTGCCGTCGCACATCCTGATCGCGATCGATGAGGCCTATGTCGAGTACATCCGCGACGGCATGCAGCCCGACAGCCTGGGGCTGGTCCGCTCGTACAGCAATGTCGTTGTGCTACGGACATTTTCGAAGGCCTACGGGCTGGCCGGTCTCCGCGTCGGCTATGCGGTCGGCGACCCGCAGGTGATCACCGCCCTGAACAAGGTCTCGGTTCCGTTCACCACGACCAATGTTTCGCAGGCCGCCGCGATCGCCTCGCTGGACGCCGCCGACGAGCTGCTGGCCCGCACCGACGCAGTGGTCGGCGAACGCGCCCGAGTGAGCGATACGCTGCGCGCCGCAGGCTTCACGTTGCCACCGTCGCAAGCGAATTTCGTGTGGCTGCCGCTGGGCATGCGCACACTGGACTTCGTGGAGCAGGCTGCCGACGCGCGCATCGTGGTCCGCCCGTACGGCAGCGACGGCGTCCGGATCACCATCGGTGCGCCGGCGGAAAACGACGCCTTGTTGAAATTCGCCACGGGCTGGATTTAATCGGATCAAAGGAGACCGCCGCGATGAGTGAAGCGCTGGCCCGCAAGAAGTTCGCCGAGTTCAAGGAGCGCACCGGTGCCATCAGCGATGCCGAGCTCGACGACTACTGGACGAGTCTTGCGCCGGCGACCGTCGACGGCATGCTCGGCGAGTGGAAGGGTGGCGAGTTCGTCACCGGCCATCGGATGAACGGCCAACTGGAGAAGGCCCGGTGGTTCGGCAAGACGTTCAACTCACCCACTGACGTGCAGCCGCTGGTGTGTATCGACGAGGACGGGAACCGGTTCTCCAACGTCAAGATGGGCAAGGGCGAAGCCAGCCTCTGGCTGGAGGAGTTTCGCGGCGAAGTCACCGCCACCATGGTCTACGACGGTCAACCCGTGCACGATCACTTCAAGGCGATCGACGACAACGCGCTGATGGGGATCATGAACGGCAAGGGCGTCGTGGATAACGGCCGATACTTCTATTTTTACCTGGAACGCCTCTAGGCCAGGACGGCCGCCGGATCGCGGCCAGTGAACGCGATCAGCCGGTCGAGAGCGGGCGCATCATCGGCTACCGCGACGGGGTCGGCGAACCCAACCGTCGCCCGCCCTTCCGGCGTAATGACATTCTTGGCGAGCCCCAGCACGTAGTCGGCCAGCGACTCGGCGACGTTTATCGGGTGTTTGGTCGCGGCCGCGTAATCCCAGCCGTGGACCAGGAACTCAATCGACAGGATGCTGACCGCGAAGGCGCCGGGTATCTCATTGGGACCCAAGGTCACCGTCTCGTTCATGCCGCGCCGGTGCCATGCGTCCAATGCCGGCCGGGCGGCGCCGATAACCTGGCGCTCCACCGAGTCGTCGGTGTCTCGCTCCGGCAGCTCCGCGCCGGCCGCGCCACCGAGCAGGGTGATCGATTTCAGCAGGTGGTCGGTCAGCTGCACCACGTCATATTCCGAGCACGGTGTGGATTTGGACAGCTCGTCACGCGCGATCGGATGCAGAACGTGTTGCAGCGCTCCCAGCGCGGCTTCTGCGCTGGCCAGTTCGTCGGTGGGAGGTGAGTCGGGCCCGGGCCGCAGGTCGGAAGACATGCCGTCCACGGTACGGTCTCGACATGGGTCAGCCGTACGAATCGGTCACCATCGAGACCAAAGAACACGTCGCACAGGTGACGTTGATCGGACCAGGCAAAGGCAATGCAATGGGGCCGGCATTCTGGTCGGAGCTGCCGGAGGTGTTCGCCGCCCTGGACGCTGACCCTGACGTGCGGGCCATCGTCATCACCGGGTCGGGCCGCAACTTCAGCTATGGCCTGGACCTGCCGGCGATGGGTGGGACGATGGCCCCGGTCCTGGCCGATGGCGCGTTGGCGGGGCCCCGCACCGATTTCCACGCCGAGGTGCTGCGGATGCAAAGCACGATCAGCGCCGTCGCCGACTGCCGCACCCCGACGATCGCGTCGGTGCATGGCTGGTGTGTCGGCGGTGGCGTCGACTTGATCTCGGCGGTGGACATCCGCTATGCCAGTGCCGACGCCAAGTTCTCGGTCCGCGAGGTCAAGCTGGCGATCGTCGCCGACGTCGGCAGCCTGGCCCGGCTGCCGTTGATCCTTTCCGACGGGCACCTGCGGGAACTCGCGCTGACCGGCAAGGACATCGACGCCGCCCGCGCAGAGAAGATCGGCCTGGTCAACGATGTCTTCGCCGACGCAGAGGCCGCCTTGGCCGGCGCGCACGCCACCGCCGCCGAGATCGCCGCCAACCCGCCGCTGACTGTCCGCGGTATCAAGGATGTGCTTGACCAGCAACGGATTTCGGCGGTGTCGGCGAGTCTCCGTTATGTGGCGGCGTGGAACGCGGCGTTCCTGCCGTCCAAGGACCTGACGGAGGGCATCTCGGCGACCTTCGCCAAACGCTCGCCGCAGTTCAGCGGCGAATAGCACCATTCGGCACTCAGAAGGCCACCGGGCCTAGCCGGGGCACGTTTGTCTGGCGCGCTGGCGGGCAACCCAGAGGTTCATGGATTCCGGACGCCTTCGACCCTTACTGACCGCTCCCGGACCGTTCACATCGGTCTATTTCGAGGACTCGCACGACACCGAAGACGCAGACGCCCAACTTGAGCTTAGATGGCGCGACCTCCGCGAACAGCTCGTAGAGCTGGGCGTCGACGAGTCGGTGACCACCGCTATCGAACGCGCTGTCATGGATTTGCGCCCGCCCGTCGGCCGCAGTGGCCGCGCGGTCGTCGCCGGCGCCGACGGCGTGGTGCTCAACGAGCACCTGCTACGTCCCCCCGCCAGGCCGATCGTTCGAGTATCGAAGCTGCCCTACGTCATCCCAATCGTCGAGCATGGCTTCCAGGATCTCAACTACGTACTGGTCGCCGTCGATCACACTGGGGCCGACATCACGCACCACATCGACGGCAAGCTGCACACGGAGAGTGTTGAAGCCGCCGACCGGGATCCGCAGTTGCGCACCGAAGAAGCCGCGCGGAAGAACATGCGTGCGGTTGCCGACCGTGTCGGCGAGCTGGTCGACGCGGGAGCCACCGACGCGGTTTTCGTGGTCGGTGAGGTGCGGTCACGCTCGGATCTTCTTGCGACGATGCCTGATCGGGTCGAAGCCCTCGTGGTCGAGCTGCGGGTCGGAGCCCGACACAGCGGACATGACTTCGACGAGGTGCAACACGCGATCGAAGCCGCGTTGCTTAAGCGGCGACTTGCCGTGATCGACGATACGGCGCAACGGTTTACCGCCGAGGTCGGCCGGCAATCCGGGTTAGCCGCCGAGGGGCTCGGGCCGGTGTGCTCAGGGCTGCGTCAGGGCGCGGTCGACACCCTGATCATCGGCGAGATCGGCGAGGAGACCGTGGTCGCCGACGACGAGTTGACGACCGTCGCACCCAACGCCGAGGTGCTCTCCGAGCAGGGCGCGGCGGCGTCCCGAACGCTGCGAGCCGACGAAGCGCTGCCGATGTTCGCGATATCGGTCGGCGCCTCGCTGGTCCGCACCGATGAACGGATCTCCCCGGCTGGCGGTGTCGGTGCAGTGCTGCGGTACGCGCCGACACTGCACTAGACGCTTACGGCACATCCCCGTCTTCGTCGTCGTTCTGTAGGAGTTTTTCGGGGTGGTGGTAGGTGTTGGTGCGGGGTCAGCCGTGGTCGAGGTGGGCTGGTGGAATCCATTCGGTGTCACCGCGCCGATTTCTGCGGGTGGTCCAACCTTGGTCGGCGAGTTTGTGGTTGGGGCCACAGGTAAGGGTGAGGTCGTTGATGTCAGTGACGGGGTGGTGGCGTAGGGGTTGTTGTGGTGGGCTTCGCAGAGATAGCCGGGCACGGTGCAGCCGCGGTCTTTGGCGTGACCGTTGAGGTAATGCACCCTTGGCGAACGTAGGTGCCCGCCGGAGAGTTTGAAACCGGTTTAGCCGCGACGGCCCGACTTAGCGCCACCGCGCTCCGCTGAAGTGCCCGTCTGGTCAGTAGGCCCCTTCAGACCGGACGACACCACGAGGATCGACAGGACGATGGCTACCAGGAAGAGCGCCAGGACATCTCCCCACAAATGTCCCATATGGTCGCCACTGAAGGATTGCATCGCCATGATCGCGCCGTGCACGACACTGGACCACACCGTGAACCAGATCAAGCTGAGGTTTGCGCCGGGGTTGCGCGCCGCGTTGATGAGGAAGACGCCTAAAGTCGCGTAGACACCCACAATCATCATGAAGTAGTCAGACTCGTGGGGCGCGCCGTGATGCCATGCCCACCCCGCCGGCCAGACCAGCGCGAGGGGATAAATAAGGAGCATGACGACGCCAAATACGGCGAGTGCGAGTTGCAGAAGTTTATATGTAGAGGGCATTCACGCCTCCGAGGTTGAGCATGCTGCTGAGCATTTTACTGCGTTCGGGTACCGGAAAATAGCATCATCGCGGCAGCCGTCAATCCTCTGCGCCGACGACGCCAGGGGCTACGCGTACCTTCTTCAACGGTCAGCAGTACCTCTGCGCTGGGCAAGACGAACATACGCCCAGTTGATGGCCCAGCCGTGACCGATCGCGATAAGCACCAAGCCGAGGACGAAAACGATATAACCCCGAAGCGGGCGGTCCTCGCCTAGGCGCCTCCCCCACACCGAGGCAGCAGCGCCAGCCAGACCTATCACGAACCACCAAGGGGGGTGTTGTCTGCGGAAGCTCATCGAGCTGGTGTCGTCTGCCATTTCTGTTGCCGCTCCTCTCACATGGCCGCATCCTGACAAACTGCTGGCCCGTAACATACTTCTCACTCAAAGGCTGTAGAAGGCTGTGCCCGCCGATTGGACGACGACGGTTTCGCTTCGCTCTGCGAAGCGGTCAGGTCGTCAGTCACACAGCAAGCTAGGCCGCCCCATCGTGCTCGTCGTCTTCTTCGTCTGCTAGGAGCTTCTCGGGGTGATGGAACGTGTTCACTCGGGGCTGACCACCATCGAGGTGCGGTGGTGGGACCCATTCGGTGAGACCGTCTTTGCGCTTTCGGGTGGTCCAGCCGCCTGGTTCAACCAGAGGGTGGTCAGATCCACAGGCTAGGGCCAGCTTGTTGATGTCGGTGCAGTGCGACGTTGCCCACTCATCGACATGATGTGCTTCGCACCAGTACCCCGGCACGTCGCAGCCCGGCCGCGTGCAGCCACGATCCTTGGCGTAGAGCATGATGCGTTGGGCTGGTGAGGCTAGGCGTTTGGTGTGGTAGAGGGCCAGGGCGCGGCCGTTGTCGAAGATGGCCAGGTAGTGGTGAGCGTGGGCGGCCATCCGGATCACGTCGGACATGGGTAGCAGGGTGCCGCCGCCGGTGAGTGCTCGCCCGGCGCCGGCTTCGAGTTCTTTCAGTGTGGTGGTGACGATGATGGAGGCCGGTAGCCCGTGGTGTTGACCGAGCTTTCCGCTAGCCAGCAGGGCACGCATTGCGGCGTCCAGGGCGTCGTGGTTGCGTTGGACAGCGCTGCGGGTGTCGGCTTGGGTAGCTTCCTGCGACGGGGTGCCGTCCACGCACGGCGTTAGATCCTCGGGGTGGCACATGCCGGGTGCGGCGAGTTTGGCGAGGACGGCGTCGAAGGTGGCGCGGGCCCCGGGGGTGAGGTAGCCGCTGATGGGGCTCATGCCGTCGAGGTCTTGGTTGCCGATGGTGATGCAGCGTCGGCGGGCGCGATCCTGATCGGTGAAGGTGCCGTCGGGGTTCAGACAGTCGCTGAGTCGGTCGGCGAGCTTGGCCAGTTCGTCGGGGCGGTGCTCGGTGCCTAGGCGGGCGAGTTGGGTTTCGGCCAGCTCGCGGGTTTCAATGTCGACGAACTCAGGCAGTCGGTGCCAGAATCCGCGGATCACCGCGACGTGGGCAGGCCCGAGGTGTCCGGCGCGTTGGGCGGCGGCGGTGGCCGGCAGCACCGGTTTTAAGGGTTCGCCGGTGAGGGCCGTGCGCTCGCCCAAGTCGGCGGCCTCGTGGATGCGTCGGCAGGCCTCGGCGCGGGTGATGCGCAGCCGGTTGGCCAGCGCCGCGGGCAGTGTGCCGCCTAGCTCGGTTTCGCTGGCTTGCCGGGCCAGCTGGTTGATCAGGTGGTGGTCGACGGCGGGCAGGCGGCGGGTTTGGCGTTCGAGGCGTTGCAGCAACCTCAGGCGTTCCGGGGTGGTCAGAGGGTCGAAGGACAGCTCGAGCACGTCGGATACCGCGGTGTGCAGCGCGTCGAAAGCTGCGACGATCTCTTCCCGACTACTCGAACGCATGTGCGAATTCTATCGACGACGAAAGACGAAAGTACGGCTGAGAATCAGCACCTGTGGATAAAGGCTCAACTGTGGATAACTCACCGAGGGCTTTGCGCATATGACCGCCACGTACCCTCGGACGCATGGTCGGCCAGGATGACTTGCAGGGCACGATCCGCGTCCCGGCAGATCTTGAGGACGTCACCGCGATCGGCGACGAAGACCACTCCGGCATCGACGCCGCGGCCATCGAACGGATCTGGCAGGCCGCCCGGCACTGGTATCAGGCGGGGATGCACCCGGCGATCCAGCTCTGCCTGCGGCACAACGGCAAAGTCGTGCTCAACCGGGCGATCGGGCACGGCTGGGGCAACGCCCCGACCGACCCGCCCGACGCCGAGAAAATACCGGTCCAGACGGATACGCCGTTTTGTGTGTACTCGTCGGCCAAGGCGATCACCGCGACCATCGTGCACATGCTGGTCGAACGAGGCCAGTTCTCTCTCGACGATCGCGTCTGCGATTACCTGCCCACCTACACCAGTCACGGCAAGGACCGCACCACGATCCGACACGTGATGACCCACAGCGCGGGCGTTCCGTTCCCCACCGGGCCTAAGCCGGACCTCAAACGGGCGGATGACCACGAGTACGCGCAGGACCAGCTCGGAAAGCTGCGGCCGCTGTACCGGCCGGGGCTGGTGCACATCTACCACGCGCTCACCTGGGGCCCGCTGATGCGCGAGATCGTGTACGCGGCCACCGGCAAGGACATCCGCGAGATTCTGGCCACCGAGATCCTCGACCCGCTGGGGTTCCGCTGGACCAACTTCGGCGTCGCAGAGGAGGATATCCCGCTGGTCGCGCCCAGCCACGCCACCGGCAAGCAACTACCGGCCCCGATCGCGGCCGCGTTCCGCAAAGCGATCGGCGGCACTCTGTACCAGACCATCCCGCTCACCAACACACCGATGTTCCTCACCACCGTCGTCCCGTCGTCGAACACCATCTCGAACGCCGACGAGATGTCGCGGTTTGCCGAAATCTGGCGCCGCGGCGGCGAACTCGACGGTGTCCAGGTGATGCGCCCGGAAACACTGCGCGGCGCGGTGCGCCAAAGCCGCCGGCTGCGACCGGATTTCGCTACCGGACTGGCTCCCGCCCGCTGGGGCACGGGTTTCCAGCTGGGCACCGACCGATTCGGGCCGTTCGGCCGAAATGCGCCGGCGGCGTTCGGCCACCTCGGGTTAGTCAATATCGCAATCTGGGCCGATCCTGAGCGTGGACTGGCGGCGGGCGTGGTGAGCAGCGGCAAGCCGGGCAGAGATCCCGAAGTCAAGCGCTACACCGCCCTCATGGACCGCATCGCGGCCGAGATCCCGCCGGGTACCTCCCTGCTGAGCAGGCCGCCGAGAAGGGCACTGGGTGCCCGGTTCTTACCTCACAGGTGCTCAAGTTGGCCAAAAAATCACCGCCGCGAACATCGAATTTCGCGACGCCAGACGGCTGGCGCTTATCGACCGTCCTCAATCGCGGGTTTGTGCTTCAACCCGCCGGCTCGTGGACCTTCTAGGAGTTTGTGGGCAATCGGCCCGCGAGCGAAAACCTACGATGTAGTCCATGAGCTGGATCCTCGCCACCGGGAAGATCGTCAGCGGGGACTCCCCGTCGGACTTCATCGCCGGCTGTCAAGACGAGGGCCGGGCGATCCTAGCGTCGCTTTGACGCGGGGCGCCTACCCGCAATATTCGTGCGGCGGTGGCGGAGGTGTGTGACTGACGTTCATCGGTTACGGCCGGGTCGGGGTTATCTGGCGTAGTCGTTCGTAGGGTGTCTGGCCGCCGAGGCCGCCGTGTGGGCGATGGTAGTTGTAGTAGTCCTCCCATTCTCTGAGTTTGTTGTTGAAGATCTTGGCGTCGTCGATGACCAGGCCGTCGAGTAGGGCGTAGAACTCTTCGGCGTCGATGCGGTGGGATCGCTCCACTTTGCCGTTGAGCCGCGGGGTTCGGGGTTTGATGTAGCGGTGGCCGACCCCTTTGTCCAGGACGTGGTAGTGGAAGGCTGATTGGAATTCGGCGCCGTTGTCTGTCTGGATGATCTGCACCGGGAAGGGCAGTCGCTCAAGGACGTAGTCGACGAACTGGATCGCGGTTTTCTGGTCGCAGCGTGGATAGATACGCAGCACCCGCAGTCGGGTGCAGTCGTCGATCGCGGTGAACTGGTAGTACTTGGTGCGCCGGCCGACGGCGGGTCGGGCCGCAGTCTTCAGTGGCTCAACGAATTTGACGTCGATTTGGACTTGATGTCCGGGCAGCTGCTTTTCGTAGCGTTTCCACCGTTTGTCGAGCCGTTTGTAGCGCTGGGAGGCCGGGAGCCGGTTGAGGTCTAGGCGCTTGAGGATCCGCCAGACGCCGGACTGGGACACCTCCACGTCGTGGTAGCGCTTGAGGTACATCGCGATCTTGCCCGGACCGAAGTGGTAGTTCTGCCGCAGGTAGAGGATCTTGCCGACCACGTCGACATGGGTGGCGTTGGGGCTGTGGTGCGGTCGTCGCGATAGGTCGCGCAGCCCGTCGATGCCTTGCTCCTGGTAGCGCCGTAGCCACCGGTAGTAGACCTGCCGGCTGATCCCGTAGTAGCGGCACGTCATGGCCACGTTGCCGGTCACTTCCTCGGCGTGCTGGATGATCGCCAACCGGCGACGGACCTCTCGTGGCAGCTGCGGTTCGCTCATGCAGGTCTCCTAGTGCTCGGAGACCCGGACTGTCAACGATGTCCGTCAGTTTTAGACGGCGGTGGCGGAGGGATTTGAACCCCCGGACGGTTTTAGCCGTCTCTCGCTTTCAAGGCGAGTGCATTAGGCCGCTCTGCCACGCCACCGCCGATAAGGGTAGCGGTGTCAGGCCCGGCCGACCTGCCCGCCGGTCTTCGACCGGCCGGACACCTTCAGCGCGGCGCTGATCCGGCGGCAATTCTCCCCCATCGCGGCGATCTGCGAGCGTGACAACTGGCCGAGGAAATAGGTCCGTACACCTTGGGCGTAGGTGACCATGGCCTGTCGTGCCGCGGTCCGGCCGTCGTCGGTGATGGCGGCGACGACCCCGCGGCCGTCATCCCGGCTGGCCTCGCGGCGCACCAGCCCTTGGCTCTCCAGCCGACGGATCTGCCGGGTCAGCCGGCTCGGCAGCGACGACAGCGCCTCGGCCAGATCGCCCATCCGGGCACGCCCGGCGGGTGCACTGTCCAGCATCTCCAACACCCGGACATCGAACAGCGACAACTGGTGCACATCGGTTAGGCGGCGGTTGAGGGTCGAATACAAGCGCAGAGTGGAATCGAGGAAATTCTGCCACGACTTCTGCTCGGCGATATCCAGCCCGGGCATCTCACTGGCTGTCCGGCCGGCGATCAGTGCGGCCATTAAGTCATGCTATGCGACGCTTTGGCTCTTAAAAAGCCTTTGGGACAGTCGGAATCCGCAGGTAGTAGCGTGACGGACATGCACGCCATCGTCGTCGAATCCGCTGATCAACTGCTCTGGCAGGAAGTGCCCGATGTCACGCCGGGCCGCGGCGAGGTGCTGATCAAAGTCGCTGCCGCCGGCGTCAACCGGGCCGACATCCTGCAGGCCGCCGGTCACTACCCGCCACCGCCGGGTGCCAGCGAGCTGCTCGGTATGGAGGTCTCCGGCGTCGTCGCGGCGGCTGGCGACGATGCCAGTGACTGGTCGGCCGGGCAAGAAGTCTGCGCTTTGCTGGCCGGCGGCGGATACGCCGAATATGTCGTTGTTCCCGCTGGGCAGATTCTGCCCATCCCGGGCGGTGTCGATCTGCAGGACGCAGCAGGCCTTCCGGAGGTGGCGTGCACGGTGTGGTCGAATCTGGTGCTGACAGCTCACCTGAGCCAGGGTCAGCTGGTTCTGATCCACGGCGGGGCCAGTGGCGTGGGAACCCACGCCATCCAGGTGGCCCGCGAATTGGGTGCTCGGGTGGCGATCACTGCAGGGTCGTCGGCCAAGCTGGAATTGTGCCGCGAATTGGGCGCCGACATCACCATCGCCTACCGGGATGAGGATTTCGTCGCGCGAGTGCACGACGCGACGGACGGCGCGGGTGCCGACCTGATCCTGGACATCATGGGGGCCGCGTATCTCGACCGCAACCTCGATGCACTGGCCAGCGACGGCCAGCTGATTGTCATCGGGATGCAGGGCGGCATCAAAGGCGAACTCAACTTCGGTAAGCTGATCGGCAAACGGGCGCGGGTGATCGGGACCGCCCTGCGGGGCCGACCGGTGACCGGCCCCAGCGGCAAGAGCGCCATCGTCGAGGCGGTTACGACCTCAGTCTGGCCGATGATTGCTAGCGGACGCGTCCGGCCGGTCATCGGGGCGCACATGCCGATTCAGCAGGCCGCTGAGGCCCATCAGCTGCTCTCATCGGGGCGGGTGACCGGCAAAATCGTGCTGACGGTCGACGGGTAACGCGGGCGCCGCCGTTCACTGTCAGCCCAACGACGCCAACGCGCGCACCAATTGGTCAACCTCGGCCATCGTCGAGTAGTGCGCGAGCCCGACGGTGACTGCGCCGCCGACGTCGTTGACACCGATCACATCAAGCACTCGTGAGCTGGCGTTGGAGATCGCCAGAATTCCGTTGTCCGCCAACCGTTGCACCACCCGCTCGGCCGGCACCTCGTGGACCGCGAAACTGACGACGGGTATCCGGGACTCGGGCCGCGCGATCACCATGACCAACGGCAGCGACCGCAGTGAGCTCATCAGGTAATCGAATATCCGGTCCATGTAGGCCATGGCCGATTGCATTGAGGTGGCGAGTCTTTCGTGTCGTGTTCCGCGAGCTGACTCATCGAGCGAGGCAAGGTACTCGATACTGGCGACGAACCCGGCCAGCAGGCCGAACTGGTGCGCGCCGACCTCCAGACGCGCGGGCCCGGTGGCGTACGGGTTGGTCGACACCGAACCAAAGCTGTTGATCATCGCCGGGTCGCGAAACACCAACGCCCCGATGGGCGGACCGCCCCACCCGACGGCGTTTACGGCCACCACGTCGGCGTCGATTTCGTCGATGTCGATCAGCCGGTAAGGCGCGGCGGCGGAATGGTCGACGACCACAAACCCCCCCACGTCATGGATCAATTTGGTCACCGGACGCAGATCGTTGATCGTGCCCAGGGTCCCCGACGCTGACGTCACGGCGACCAGGCGGGTCGGCTGCCCGACCAGGCTCTCCCACTGCCAGGTCGGCAGTTCGCCGGTCTCGATGTCGACCTCGGCCCACCTCACCTTGGCACCGAAGCGGTTTGCTGCCCGCAGCCAGGGCGCGATATTCGCCTCGTCGTCAAGCCGGGTGACGATCATCTCGTAGCCCAACCCGGCACGGGAAGAGGACGCCTCGGCTAACAACGACAGCAAAATCGCGCGGTCGGCACCGAGCACCACGCCACGCGGGTCGGCGTTGACCAGGTCTGCCGCCGCCTGGCGGGCCGCTTCCAGCACGGCGGCGCTGCGCTTGGCCGACGGATGTGGACTGGCCGTCGTCGGGAACGATCCGCGGAATGCGGTGGATACGGTGGTCGCCACTGAGTCGGGAATCAGCATCCCCGACGGTGCATCCAAGTGCACCCAACCGTCCCCGAGCGAGGGATGCAATCCCCGCACCCGGGCGACGTCGTATGCCATGCCGGCCACCTTAGAGTTCCGCAGATTCAGCCAAACCGTGACGGTAGCGGGCGCCCAGATGCGTCCCCGCCGTCCAGAGCCAGGTCACCCGGCCAGCCATACTAGTCCAGTGGGGCTGTGGTTCGGAACGCTGATCGCATTGTTTTTGCTGATCGGGCCGGGGGCAATCATCGGACGAATCACTCAGCTAACTTGGCCGATTGCCATCGCAGTTGGCCCGGCGCTGACCTACGGCGTGGTCGCGTTGGCGATTATTCCGTTCGGCGCGCTCGGAATCCCTTGGAACGGTTGGACAGCGCTGGCGGCGCTGGCCGCAGTGTGCCTGCTAATGACCGGTTTGCAGCTGCTGCTCGCCCGCTACCGCGACACCGAGGCTGAAGCCCGCGGGATCGCTGGCCGACCGGCGCTGACGGTGGCGGCCGGCGTGCTGCTGGGCGCGCTGCTGATCATGTGGGCGGCCTATCGCGGGATCGTGCATTGGCAGTCCATCCCCAGCACCTGGGATGCGGTCTGGCACGCCAACACCGTCCGCTTCATCCTGGACACCGGGCAGGCGTCGTCCACCCACATGGGCGAGCTGCGCAACGTCGAAACGCACGAACCGTTGTTTTACCCGTCGGTGTTTCATGCGCTGACGGCGGTGTTCTGTCAGCTCACCGGCGCAGCGCCGACAACCGGCTACACCTTGAGTTCGGTGGCGGCCTCGGTGTGGCTGTTTCCGTCCAGCGCGGCGATGCTCACCTGGCGTCTGCTGCGGCCGCGCATTGGTGATTGGGGCACTGCGGGCGCGGCGGCCACCGCGGCGGTGCTGTCCGCGTCGTTCACCTCGGTGCCCTACGTCGAGTTCGGCGTCGCGGCGATGCCCTCCCTGGCGGCCTACGGCGTCGCGATCCCGACGTTCGCGTTGATCACCTCCACGCTGCGGCACCGTGACCGCATCCCGGTTGCCGTGCTGGCGCTGGTGGGCGAGTTTTCGGTACACCTCACCGGCGGGTTCGTCGTCATCCTGTTCCTGGTGGCCTGGTGGGCGTTGGACGGGTGGTGGCGTCCGACGCGTGGCCGACTGGCCGACCTGTCGACCCTTGCCGCCGTGGTGGTGCCGACGGCGCTGATACTGGCGCCGCAGTTCATCGGGGTGCTCAAGCAGGCGGACATCATCGCCGGGCACGCATTCCCCAGCTTCAAGAGCGTCAAGCAGGGCGTCATCGATGCGCTTCTACTGCACACCCGCCACCTCAACGACTTCCCGACCCAATACGCCCTGATCGTGCTGGCCGCCATCGGCATGGCGATCCTGCTGTACCAGAGAATCTGGTGGCTCCCGGTGCTCTGGCTGGTGCTGACGGTGGCGACGATCTACTCGGGGGCGCCGTTTCACAACCCGCTTGGGACCGCCATCGAGCAGTTGAGCCAGTTCTTTTACAACGATCCGCGACGGCTCTCGGCGGTGGTGACGATGGTCGTGACGCCGATGGCGGGTGTGGCGGTGTTCACCGTGGTCGTGGCATTGGTAGCCGAGACCAAACGACTTACCGAGCGGCGAACCGGCCGCCTACCCGCACCGATCTGGGCAGCGGCCACCGCGGTCCTGCTGGTGGCCTCCACCGTGTTCACCGCCCGCCACTACTTGTACCGGCACCTGGTGTTGTTCGGCGACAAATACGACTCGGTGATCATCGACCAGAAAGACCTTGACGCTTTTGCCTACCTGGCGACCCTGCCGGGCGCCCGCACCACGGTGATCGGCAACTCGAACGTCGACGGCACCGCGTGGATGTACGCCGTGGCCGACCTCCACCCGCTGTGGACCCACTACGACTTCCCGCAGAAGCCCGGTCCCGGCCCTTACCGCTTCATTTTTTGGGCCTACGCCGACGCCGACACCAATCCGCGGGTGCCCAATACGGTGCGGGCGCTGGTACCCGAGGCGATGCGGGCGCTCAACATTCGCTACATCCTGACCAGCGTTCCGACGGTCCGGGGGTTCAAGGTGCCGGACGGACTACTGTCAATAGACCAATCGAAGTGGTGGGCGAAAATCTACGACAACGGTGAAGCCCGAATCTACGAATGGCGTGGCGCGCCGACAACTGGCCAAACGTGACCAAAGCTAGAGGGACACGCGGAGAGGTGACGTGAGATTGAGTACCGGCAACGACGACGACGACATCGAGGTCATCGGTGGCCTCGACCCCCGTTTGATGGCCGCGGCGAAGGATGACGACGACGATGACCGGTCGCTGACCGACCTGGTCGAGCAGCCGGCCAAGGTGATGCGAATCGGCACCATGATCAAACAGCTGCTCGAGGAGGTGCGAGCCGCGCCACTCGACGAGGCCAGCCGCAGCCGGCTGCGCGAGATTCACGCCACCAGCATCCGGGAACTGGAAGAGGGGCTGGCACCGGAACTGCGCGAAGAACTCGATCGGCTCACGTTGCCGTTCACTGAAGGCTCCGTCCCGTCGGATGCCGAGTTGCGCATCGCCCAGGCACAGCTGGTCGGTTGGCTGGAAGGACTGTTTCACGGCATCCAAACCGCGCTGTTCGCCCAGCAGATGGCCGCCCGCGCACAGCTCGAGCAGATGCGTCAGGGCGCACTGCCGCCGGGAGTCAGCAGGCCCGGAGGGCCGGGCGGTCCGGGCACCGGGCAATACCTCTAGGCAGAGAACCGGTGACGGGTCCGCGCAGTCCTCATATCGAGACTCACAACGCATGGGTGGAGTTCCCCATCTTCGACGCCAAATCGCGGTCGCTGAAGAAGACCGTCCTGGGCGGCACGATCGGGCGCAACGCCTCCAACGTGGTGGTCATCGAGGCGTTGCGGGACATCACCATGTCGTTGAACTTGGGCGACCGGGTCGGGCTGGTGGGCCACAACGGGGCCGGGAAATCGACTCTGCTGCGGCTGCTTTCGGGCATCTACGAGCCGACCCGCGGCTCGGCCTTGGTGACCGGACGGGTGGCGCCGGTGTTCGATCTCGGCGTCGGCATGGACCCCGAGATCTCCGGCTACGAGAACATCATCATCCGGGGGCTGTTCCTCGGCCAGACGCGACGGCAGATGCTGGCCAAGGTCGACGAGATCGCCGAGTTCACCGAGCTGGGTGACTACCTGTCGATGCCGCTGCGCACCTATTCGACCGGCATGCGGGTGCGGCTGGCCATGGGGGTGGTCACCAGCATCGACCCGGAGATCCTGTTGCTCGACGAAGGCATCGGCGCCGTCGACGCGGACTTCCTCAAGAAGGCTCAGTCCCGGCTGCAAAGCCTGGTCGAACGCTCGGGAATCCTGGTGTTCGCCAGCCATTCCAACGAATTCCTGGCGCGCCTCTGCAAGACCGCGATGTGGATTGACCACGGCGTCATCAAGCTCACCGGCAGCATCGAGGACGTCGTGCGCGCCTACGAGGGTGAAGATGCCGCGCGGCATGTGCGTGAGGTGCTTGCCGAGACCGCCACCCCCCAGCAGCTCGCCGGTAAAGCACCCGCAGATGACTGACCCTCACATGGTGTGCGCCGTCGTGGTAACCCACCGCCGCCCCGACGAACTGGCCAAGTCGCTGGACGTATTGACCAGCCAGAGCCGACTGCCCGACCAGCTCATCGTCGTGGACAATGCTTATCAGGATGGCGACGAACGTGTCCGTGAGCTGGTAGGCGGACAGCCCATCCCCACCACATATCTGCCGTCACGCCGAAACCTCGGCGGCGCAGGCGGTTTCGCGCTCGGCATTCTGCATGCGCTGGCCGCCGGTGCTGATTGGGTGTGGCTGGCCGACGACGACGGACACCCACAGGACAGCGAAGTGCTGGCGACGCTGCTGAGCTGCGCCGAAAAACACCGATTGGCCGAGGTGTCGCCGATGGTGTGCAACGCCGATGACCCGCAACGGCTGGCGTTTCCGTTGCGCCGCGGCCTGGTCTGGCGCAGGCGGGTCAGCGAGTTGCGGACCGATGCGGACCAGGAGCTGCTGCCGGGCATCGCCTCGCTGTTCAACGGTGCACTGTTTCGCGCCTCGACGTTCGAGGCGATCGGCGTCCCCGACCTGCGGCTGTTCGTCCGCGGCGACGAAGTCGAGATACATCGTCGGCTGGTCCGATCCGGCCTACCGTTCGGGACCTGTTTGAACGCGGGCTATCTGCACCCCTGCGGGTCGGCGGAGTTCAAGCCGATTCTTGCCGGGCGAATGCACACCCAATATCCCGACGATCCCGCCAAGCGGTACTTCACCTACCGCAATCGCGGCTACCTGATGTCGCAGCCGGGCCTGCGCAAGCTGCTGGTTCAGGAATGGTTGCGGTTCGGCTGGTTTTTCCTGATCTCCCGTCGTGACCCGAAGGGCCTGCTGGAGTGGCTGCGGCTGCGCCGATTGGGGCGTCGAGAACGGTTCGGCAGACCCGAGGACTCCAGATGACAATCATTGACGCCGCGGCGCAGTCCAAGACACTGGCCCGGGCCTGGGGTGACCTGGCCGACGGGTATCGCCGACGTGAGTTGTGGCTGCACCTGGGCTGGCAGGACATCAAGCAGCGGTACCGCCGCTCGGTGCTTGGGCCGTTCTGGATCACCATCGCGACCGGCACCACGGCCGTCGCGATGGGCGGCCTGTATTCCAAGCTGTTTCATCTACAGCTGTCGGTGCACCTGCCCTACGTCACGCTGGGCCTGATCATCTGGAACTTGATCAACGCCTCCATCCTGGAGGGCGCCGAGGTGTTCGTCGCCAACGAGGGATTGATCAAACAATTGCCGACGCCGCTGAGCGTGCACGTCTACCGGCTGGTCTGGCGGCAGATGATCTTGTTCGCGCACAACATTGTCATCTACGTCGTCATCGCGATCATCTACCCCAAGCCGTGGTCGTGGGCCGACCTCTCAGTGATCCCGGCGCTCGGGCTGATTGTGCTGAACTGCCTGTGGGTGTCGCTATGTTTCGGCATCCTGGCGACCCGCTACCGCGACATCGGCCCGCTGCTGTTTTCCATCGTGCAGTTGCTGTTCTTCATGACACCGATCATCTGGAACGACGACACGCTGCGGCAGCAGGGCGCCGGGCGATGGTCGAGCATCGTCGAACTCAACCCGCTGCTGCACTATCTGGATATCGTGCGCGCGCCGCTGCTGGGCTCCCACCAAGAGCTTCGGCACTGGGCGGTGGTGGTGGTGCTCACAGCCGTCGGCTGGCTGCTGGCAGGTTTCGCGATGCGCCAATACCGCGCCCGGGTGGCCTACTGGGTCTAGCCGGGCGCCAGGCGCTACGGCATGCGACAGCCGAAACGCGCCAGTACTCACCCTGATGGGCCAGGCTGGGCGCGACCAGCGGCGGGGCTTTGGGACACATCCCCGGCCGTCACAGGCAGGCAATACTTATAACGCCAGATAGTGCTGATTACCACCCCAAGGGGTACCAGTATGGCTGCCGTTGCAGCGGAACCACATTCGGGTACAAATGACAACGGGATCAGCACCATTTGCCGCGAAACGAACACGCACACCAGCCGCTATCGACGATACTGGACACGAAATAGGTTGTACGGAGCCAAGGTGACCGAGCCAGAGCGCGGCGGAAGCGACATCGCTGGCCCGCCGGCACAGACAACCCCGACGGGAACTGATGCGCCGCCAAAGCGACCGTGGTGGAAGAAACCTGCCGGCGCGGTGGCTGCGGCCATGGTTCTCGCCGTCATCACCGTGGGCGGCTATTTCGGTGTCAACGCCTTGCTGCCGCACCCGTCACGACACACAACGCCACAATCCACGCCGAGCAGTATTAAGCAGGTTCCGGGCCTACCGCCAGGTGCAAACGCGTGTCAACCAATCGAAACCAACCTTCCTGGTCCGTTCAATGCTGGCGCACAAGGCACGCCGGTGACGTCGTGCGCGTTTGTTGAACAGGTGCGCAAGCAATATTCGGCACGGAGCTCACCCACATCCGAGACGGTTCGGTTGAGCATTTTCAGTCCCGTGACTTCTAAGTGGTACGACCTTGCTTGCGTCAGTACGGGACACTATGTCACGTGTACCGGCGGAGCCGCGGCCGTCGTATACCTCTACACAAGTGCGGGTCCTCAATAGCTAACGCTAGTTGGGCATTCCAGCGGAAGTTGGCGGCAATCCGGGACACGGATCTTGATACGGAATCTGCGGCGAGACCCATTGTGTCCAGTGATCTCGGCTCATGGTGGTGACCAGTTTGGCGCATAACGCGTCGGCAGGTGGTTTTGGGGATGGGTTCGGCCAAATCCTGACGGTTCCATCGAAGCTACCGGAGACGATGCGGGTGAAGTCGGGGCTAACTGCGACGCTGACGACTTGACCTTCGTGACCGGTGAAGGTGTACTCGCTTCCGTTGGTAGCACTCGCGCTCCACAGCTGCACGGTGTAAGGATCGAAGCTTCCGGCGACGATACGGTCCTGCAATTGGTCTGTCGATCGCGAGCTGAACGTCAGCCCCATAACAGCATTACCGATTTGTGCCGGGTCGCCCAGGGGCGTGCCGGTGTTGGCATCCCAACGCTGCACCACACCGATGGCCGACGCATTCGCATCCCCCGTCGCCCAATCGGTGCTTCCGGATGCCAGCGACCGACCGTCGGGGCTGAACGCGACGCCGAGAACCGCGCCGGGATATCCAGGCGCGAGATGCCAATGGTCGCTGAAGGTTTTCGGTAGTTGGGCGGCGGCGTCGGCCTCCCACACCGGGCGGCCAGTGAGGTCCCACAAGCGCACTTGGCCGGCTACGCCGCCCGATGCCAATCGATCGCCCTGCGGATTGAACGCGACATCGAAAACAATTGCATGGTCCCGGTTCGGTAGCGGGGTTGGTTGCCCCGACGTCAACTCCCAGATGGTGATCTGCCCGTCGATGCCCGCGGAGGCCAAGCGATGACCGTCTGGGTTTATCGCGATCGCGGTTACCGGTCGTCGAGTGTCAATCACCCTGACGGTGTTGGTGGTCACGTTCCACAATCGGATCTTCCCGTCCACGCTTCCGGAGGCGACCATGTCTCCGGCCGGAGTGAACGCAACGCGAGTGATCACACCTGCAGGCTGAGGCCCGGGCATTTGCTGATTGTTTTCGATACCGGTGTAGGAGTCCCAAAGCCTTAACGTGCGATCCACACCTCCTGACGCGATTTGACGGCCGTCAGGACTGATCGCCACGCTCGTCACGGCGCCCTGATGGCCAGCCCCCAGTGGTTCCATAGGTGGTTGGCCGACAACGGCATTCCAGAATCGCAGCGCGTGTTCGTTTCCGCCGCTGACGATCTCGCTTTCGTTTCCGTTGGCGATAAATGCCACACTCAAGACCAAACCCCGGTGTCCGATCATGGGGTCGCCGATGCGCTGTCGCTGCTTGAAGTCCCACAGCCGCACGGTCATGTCATCGCTGCCCGACACTAGACGGGTGCCATCTATGTTGAAGGCGACGCTGGTCACCGGCGCTGTGTGACCTTGCGACGTTGGCAATTGCCCCGCGGGCGATAGCATGTCGCTGTCCCAAAATCGCACCGCGTCGTCCGCGCCACCTGATGCGATGAACTGATCATCTGGGCTGAAGGTCACACTCATGACGCCGCCGGGGTGAGCATTCAGATGCTGGCTGTCGGCCGGAACATTGCCGCCTCCGGGCGGCACGCTGCCTACATTCCAGATACTGATGGATCCGTCCGCTCCGCCGGCCGCGATCCTGTCTGCCGCGCGGTTGAACGCCAAGGCGAGAATCGGAGCGCCGGTGGTGATGGAACGCATATCGCTCCCGTCTGGATTCGAGATGTCGATGACTCCGTCGGCACCAGCCGAGGCAAGACTGTGGCCATCGCGACTCAACGCGATGGCGAGCACACGTCCCTGGTGCGGTCGATCGACAGATTTCAGCGTGGGTTGTTGATCGCTGAGGCCCCAGACCTGCACGGTCCCTTCTTGGCTGCCCGCAGCGACTACTTGACCGTCAGCACTGATTGCGACATTCGTGAGATGCTCGGGGTTCAGGGATTTAGCGCTCCGTGGCGCGGGCAATGACCGGCAGCCCACTTGATTGGAGTTAGCTGCCTGTGGGCCCGTCGCACAGGCGCTCGTGCGGAGATTCTCTAGCCACGTCGGAGAACCAGTGTCCCATATGCGCAGAGCGCCGCTGTCAGCCACGGCCAAGCGGTGGCCGGCCTCGGCGAACGCCACGCCGACCACCGGAACGGCGCCATTGATAATGAGGTCCGTGCTGGATCTCTTGACGAGCGCGTCGAGCAACGCCTCGAGCAGAGGTTTATCGTTCGGCTTCAACTTGTTGGCGGCCAAAAGTTCCTGGAATGCTCGCACATCATCCCCGGCGACGTTCGCACCGCCGCCGGCAGTGCTCGCGCTGCCCAGGATCGCCTGCGCCTCTGAGACTAGATTCTTGACGGTCGCGTCGCTGGCGCTCTGCAGCGCTTCCTGTTTCTCCCGCCGTGCCGAGAACAACTCGTACACTGCCACCAGGGCAATGATGACCGTGACGGCCAGCACGGCACGCAGGATCCGCGAGCGCTTGCGCAGGACCGCCGTGTGAGCTTGGGCTTCGTTCGCACGGCTTTCGGCATTTTCCTTGGCAGTTTTTTCGGCAGCTGCAAGTTTTTTTGCAGCTTCGAGCTCAGCTTCGCGCTGTCGCTTTTCAGCGGCCAGGCGCTTATCCTCCGCCCGCCGACATGCTCCGAGATACTCGCGATCGGCCGACTCTAGATTTGCTGCGAGGTCAAGCCGCTCGTTCAGCGCTTCGGCGGCCACCAGGCGATCTTCAGAGTGAGTGAGCCAGGCGGTGCTCGCACCGGACTTCGTCCAGTCCCGTGCCGCGCGCTTGACGCCGTCCAGCACCGCCAGCAGCCCGGTGTCTTCGGTCAGCCAGCCCTCAAGCAGACTCCACTGCCTAAGCAGTGCTTCGTGGGCGGGCTCGATGGTGATCTCGCCCGTCTTTGCAACGCGGTCGGTTGTCAGCAGGCGCTGTTCGACCAGGTTTTGCAGCAAAGGCCGGCATTCGGCAGGAATCTCCGAAACCCGGGCGACCCGGCGCCGTGGTGCGCCGGTGTCCGGATCGATGTCGGCCAGCCACGGGATCATCCCACGGCGCAGCAACGCCAGGCGGGCGGCGCGGTCTTTCGGGATAGGCGGGGTGGTGTCTGCCATGACTGCCTGTTCAACGGCTTCTTCGATCGAGCCTTTGATCCCGCCGAGGTTGCGGTAGTTGGAAACGGTTAGGCGACCGGAGCCCCTGTTTTCCAGATATAAGCGCTCCAATGTGAAACTGAGCAACGGCAGTGAGTCCTTGGCCCCGCCGGCCTCGATCTCGCGGAGCAGCACACCGACAAGGGCGTTTTCGACCTTGACCGGGCGGGTCGATCCCTCCAATCGGGTGGCCGGACCTTTGATCACCTCGGCGTAAGAGCCGTGGGGCATGGGGCCCAGGTCGAACGGGACTTTTCGCACACCCTCGAGCGGCTTGACTTCCTGTAACTGGGCATACGAATCCGAGCGGATCCCGATCACCACGATCAGCGCGGGTAAGTCGTCGGTCAGCAACTCCTGCAGCAGGGCAAGTAGCGACTGGGCTTCGTCTTGTCCTTCGATGTGGAACAGTTCTTCGCCTTGGTCGATCGAGATGACTAGTGTCGGCGGCCGCGTCGGGGTTTCGCCTTCGAGAGCCTTCGGCGTCTTCTTGTCGACGAGAGCTTGCAGAACCGGGCGCAGCGTCTCCGCGCCACCGTCGATGGCTGCCCGTAGCTTCTTACGCGGCAGCCCGATCTGGGCCTCGCCCAGTGCGGCTTCGAGCGCGCGCAGTAAACCGTTTTCACCGGACACAGCCCCCCGTTCCGGACGGATGATCGGCAACGGAAGGAAGTCCCGGTCGTAGCGAGCCATCCGTGCGAACAGACCGGCGCGCAAAAACGACGACTTGCCGGCGCCGGACGCGCCCAGGATCACCAAAAGCCGTGGGGGTGACTCGTCGCGCAACCCGCGCAGCCGATCGAGCGCTTCGAAGATCGGCGCATCTCGGCCAAAAAAGATGCCGGCATCTTCGGATTCCAGCGGCTTCAGTCCGCGGTAGGGCGGACGGTCCGGGTCGGTGTCCGGCGGCCAATCGAAGAACCGCGGGTCAAGGCCCGCCTTGACTAGTCCGGCGCGCAGCCGTTTGAGACCCTCTTGCGAAAAGGCGACCTGAATTTCCTGATGCGTGCGCGGTAGCGTGACCTGAAATTGTCGGTGGTCGCGCCCCGACGCCAGGTCGACGACTTGCCAGGTGCTCAGATCCGGCGGCAACTCGCTGAGGTCGGTCTTATCGATCAATACGCCGAAAAGGCGCTTATCGAGCTTCTGCGCAAGCGATAGCTCCCTTTGACACCATTCGGAGTCAAGCCATGCGCGCGAGAGCAAAAACAACACCGCCTCACAACGCGATGCGGCGTCATTGAGTGCGCGCTCCCACCGTTCGCCGCCGGCAATGCCCCGCTCGGGGTCGAGATCGAGGAATACGTCGTCCCAGCCTTCGGTGGCGAGCCAGTCGCACAGGCCAACAGCTTCGGCGTTGTTGACACTCGAATGGCTCAAGAAAATGCGGGACATACGCTCACCGACCCGCCCTCATGGCGATGCGAGCGACTGCCCAAGCGGAGCGGGTACCAGAGCTAACCTGTCGACCGCACATCGCCCGTCCCTGCGTCAGCAACCGTCGCCTCGGTCGATTTACGCTCATCCAAATGCCGCAACAGGATCCCCCCGCGAGGCGGGCTAAGTTCAGCAACGGCCATCGTAGTTGCCATGGCGCCCCGCCAAAGCCAAACCGGGCAAACTGCCCGCCAGTTCCCTGCAGCCGAACACCGAAATACCACCAACCGGATTAGCAGCGCAGGAATAATGGGCGAACAATATCCACAAGGTTCGAGGCGTTCCGCGGTGCAATCGCCGTCGCGCCCGGGAAGACAGGTCGAACGCAGGTGAGCGAAGAAGTCGAGCCCTCTGGGCTTGCTGGTGAAGCGCGGGAGCGGATCGGCGCCGAGTTGGCCCGAATAAAGGAGCGTCGCGATCGCTTGGAAGCCGAGGTCCGGAGCGACCGCGGCGCGGTGAGCGATCACGCCGATGCCGCCGATGCCATCCAGCGCGCCGACGAACTGGCCAGCCTCGACGAGCGGATCATCGAGCTGGACCGGTTGCTGCGCACCGGGCCGTCGCCGTCGAACGGCAGCGACACGCTGCCCTTCGGCACCAAGGTGACGTTGAAGTTTTCCGATGGGTCGGTCGTCAAGATGCAGGTGATCTCCGTCATCGAAGAGGCTCCTGCCGGCGGCGAAGACGAGGCGTTGACCGCGGGCAGCCCGCTCGGGCTGGCGCTTGCGGGACGGAAAGCCGGCGACACCGTCACCTATACGACGCCGCAGGGCGAAAACCAGGTCGAGGTGCTTGACCTCAAATACCCGAAGTAGTCCCCCGTAGACTTCCGCCGATGGCCGAGATCACGGCGAGCACACCGCTGCCGCTGAAGACGCAGGTGTGGCGATTCATCGTCACCGGCGGATTGTCGGCGGTCGTCGACTTCGGGCTTTATGTCGCGCTGCTTCGGCTGGGCCTACAGGTCAATGTCGCCAAATCGATCAGCTTCATCGCCGGCACGACGACCGCGTACCTGATCAACCGGCGGTGGACCTTCCAGGCGCCGCCGAGCAGGGCCCGGTTCGTGGCGGTTTGTGTTCTCTACGCGCTCACCTACGCCGTACAGGTCGGCATCAACTACCTCTTCTACCTTCAGTTCGCGAACGAGCCGTGGCGGATCCCCGCCGCTTTTGTGATCGCGCAGGGCACGGCCACGGTGATCAACTTCGTCGTACAGCGCTCGGTGATCTTCCGGCTGCGCTGAGCTAGCCAACCTAGGCGGTACCCTCTTTCACGATGTCTTCTAGGTTTCCCACGACCACGAAGCGCCTCACCGGGTGGAGCCGTACGGCGCCATCGGTGGCGCAGGTGCTGTCCGCATCGGACCCTGAGGTGATCGCCGAGGCGGTTGCCTGGGCAGCCGACGCCGGCGGCCGTGGTGTGATCGCGCGCGGGCTGGGCCGCTCCTACGGCGACAACGCGCAAAACGGGGGCGGGCTGGTCATCGACATGACCGCGCTGAACCGGATCCATTCGATCGACGCCGACACCCACGTCGCCGACCTCGACGCCGGAGTCAACCTCGATCAGCTGATGCGGGCCGCGCTGCCGTTCGGACTGTGGGTGCCGGTGCTACCCGGTACCCGACAGGTCACCATCGGTGGCGCAATCGCCTCCGATATTCACGGCAAGAACCATCACAGCGCGGGCAGCTTCGGCAATCACGTCGCCTCGATGGAGCTGCTGACGGCCGACGGCCAGATCCGTCACCTCACCCCGGACGGCGAGGAGGCCGAGCTGTTCTGGGCCACCGTCGGGGGCAACGGGCTCACCGGAATCGTCCTGCGCGCGACTGTCGAGATGACGCCGACGGAGACGGCGTACTTCATCGCCGACGGCGACGTGACCCACACCCTGGACGAAACCATCGCGTTCCACAGCGACGGCAGCGAAGCCAACTACACCTACTCGTCGGCCTGGTTCGACGCGATCAGTGCGCCACCCAAGCTGGGCCGAGCTGCTATTTCGCGTGGGTCGCTGGCGACGGTCGACCAGCTGCCGAAGAAGCTACAGAAGAATCCGCTGAAATTCGATGCACCGCAGTTTTTTACAGCACCCGATATCTTTCCCAACGGATTGGGCAACAAGCTGATCTTCGGCACGCTGACCGAACTCTGGTACCGCAGGTCGGGGTCCTACCGCGGCAAGGCGCAGAACCTGACGCAGTTCTATCACCCACTGGATATGGTCGGCGAGTGGAACCGAGCTTATGGCTCAGCGGGTTTCAGCCAGTACCAGTTCGTGGTGCCCGTCGACGCAGTCGAGGCCTTCAAGGGCATCATGTACGACATCCAAAAGTCGGGTCACTACTCGTGGCTCAACGTGTTCAAACTGTTCGGACCCGGAAACCAAGCGCCGCTGAGCTTTCCAATCCCTGGCTGGAACGTGTGCGTCGATTTTCAGATCAAGCCAGGGCTCAACGAGTTTCTCAACGAACTCGACCGCAGAGTGCTGGAGTTCGGCGGCCGGCTCTACACCGGCAAAGACAATCGCGCCACCGCGGACACTTTCCACGCCATGTACCCGCGCATCGACGAATGGATCGCGTTGCGCCGCAAGGTCGATCCCACAGGGGTCTTCGTCTCGGACATGGCCCGACGTTTGGAGCTGCTTTAGATGGTGCTCGACGCCGTGGGTAACCCCCAGACCATCCTGCTGCTCGGCGGCACTTCCGAGATCGGCCTGGCGATCTGCGAGCGCTACCTGAAGAACGCGCACGCGCGAATTGTATTGGCCGACCTCCCTAACCACCCTGGGCGGGACAAGGCCGTCGCGCAAATGAAGGCGGCGGGCGCCAAATCCGTCGAGTGGATCGACTTCGACGGCGTCGAGACCGCTAGCCATCCCAAGGTCATCGACGCCGCATTCGCCAACGGCGACGTCGATGTGGCAATCGTCGCTTTCGGCCTACTCGGCAACGCCGAAGAGCTATGGCAGAACCAGCATAAGGCGGTGCAGATCGCCCAGATCAATTACACCGCAGCGGTTTCTGTCGGCGTGCTGCTCGGCGACAAGATGCGCAACC
This sequence comes from uncultured Actinomycetota bacterium, assembly GCA_963743145.1. GTDB lineage: Bacteria > Actinomycetota > Actinomycetes > Mycobacteriales > Mycobacteriaceae > Mycobacterium. The sequence continues at coordinate 33,462 of CAVUOR010000005.1, forward strand.
AGGGCTTCGGCCGCATCATTGCGATGAGCTCGGCAGCCGGTGAGAGAGTGCGTCGGTCGAATTTCGTGTATGGGTCGACCAAAGCCGGTCTTGACGGCTTCTATCTCGGCCTCGGGGAGGCGTTGCGCGAGTACGGGGTTCGTGTCCTCGTCATCAGGCCCGGCCAGGTGCGCACCACAACGACCATCGAGCACTGGAAGTCAACGGGCGCCAAGGAAGCACCGTTCACCGTCGATAAGGAAGATGTCGCCGAGCTCGCGGTGACCGCGTCGGCCAAAGGCAAGGACCTTGTCTGGGCGCCCGGCGCTTTCCGCTACGTGATGATGGTGTTGCGGCACATCCCTCGACCGATCTTCCGCAAGCTGCCCATCTAGATGCGGAATGCGCTGGCCACCGTCGGCCACATGGCGGTCGCGATTGCGGTCGCCGTCGTCGTATCGATGATCTCGCTGATCGCGATTGCCCGGGTCGAATGGCCCGCCTTTCCGTCGTCGAACCAACTGCACGCGCTGACCACGGTCGGCCAGGTCGGCTGCATCGTCGGGCTGCTTGTCGCCGGCTGGCTGTGGCGCCCAGGGCATCGGGGTCGTCGACTGCTGGCTCAACTGGTGGCGCTGGTGTTCGTGTCGGCGTTCGCGGTGGTGACGCTGGCGATGCCGCTGGGCGCGACCAAGCTCTACCTATTTGGCATCTCCGTCGACCAGCAGTTTCGCACCGAATACCTGACCCGGCTCACCGACAGCGCCGCCCTGCATGACATGACCTACATCGGGCTGCCGCCGTTTTATCCGCCCGGCTGGTTCTGGCTGGGCGGCCGCGCCGCGGCGCTGACCGGTACTCCGGCGTGGGAGATGTACAAGCCGTGGGCGATCACCTCGATCACGATTGCGGTCGCAGTAGCGCTGGTTTTGTGGTGGCGGATGATCCGTTTCGAGTACGCACTGATGGTCACCACGGCGACCGCCGCTGTAACGCTGGCGTACAGCTCCCCGGAGCCGTACTCGGCGATGATCACCGTGCTGCTGCCGCCGGTGCTGATCCTGACCTGGTCGGGTCTTCGCGCTCGCGAGCATCAGGCTGGCCGCACACTCGCGCAGGGCGGGTGGGCCGCGGTGATCGGGGCCGGGGTATTCCTTGGGTTCGCGGCGACCTTCTACACATTGCTGCTGGCCTACAGCGCGTTCACCATGGTGCTGATGGCCTTGCTGCAGACCGTCGCCCGCTGGCGTCAGGGAATCAAAGCCGCGTTGGATCCGCTGGCCCGGCTGGCAGTGATCGCGGTCATCGCGGCTGCCATCTGGTTGACCACCGCACTACCGTTTCTGTTGCGGGCGATGCACGACCCGGTCAGCAACACCGGCAGCGCCTATCACTACCTGCCGGCCGACGGCGCCGAGTTGACCTTCCCGATGCTGAAGTTCACTCTGCTCGGCGCGCTGTGCATGCTCGGGACGCTATGGCTGGTGGTGCGAGCCCGGTCGTCGGTGCGAGCCGCAGGCCTGGCGATCGGCGTGCTGGCCGTCTATCTGTGGTCGCTGCTGTCGATGCTCGCCACACTGGCGCGCATCACGCTGCTGTCGTTCCGGCTGCAGCCGACGCTGACGGTACTGCTGGCCACCGCCGGGGTCTTCGGCTTCATCGAAGTCACCGTCGCTCTGGTTGCCCTGGCGCAGGAAAGGAGCCGAGACCACACCTGGGGCCGCAGCGTGCTGCCGGTGGCGGCCGCCGTCGGGCTGGCCGCGGCGATCGCGTTCAGCCAGGACATCCCGAATGTGCTGCGACCGGACCTGACCATCGCCTATACCGACACCGACGGCCACGGTCAGCGCGGCGACCGCCGCCCGCCGGGCTCGGAGAAGTACTACCCCGGGATCGACGCGGCGATCACCGGCACGACCGGCCAACCACGTGATGCGACCGTCGTGCTGACAGCCGACTACAGCTTCCTGTCGTACTACCCCTACTGGGGCTTCCAAGGGCTGACGTCGCACTACGCGAACCCGCTCGCGCAGTTCGACAATCGGGCGGCCGCGATCAAGAGCTGGTCCAAGCTCAAATCCTCCGACCAGTTCATCCACGCGTTGGACACCATGCCCTGGGCGCCGCCGACGGTCTTCTTGATGCGCCACGGTGGCTCGGCTGGCGAGTCCGGCAGCTACACGCTGCGGCTGGCCGAAGACGTCTACCCCAACCAGCCCAACGTCCGTCGCTACCTAGTGGAACTGAACGCCGCTTTGTTCGCCGACTCGCGGTTCACTCTCACCACCATCGGCCCGTTCGTGTTGGCCATCCGCAAGCCGGGATTGCCGCGCTGATGGCTACCGAAGCAGCACATGTCGAGCAATTACCATCTAGGTCCGTGACGAACACGGCAGCAAACCACCGGGCCGCCCGGGTCGTCGCCGTCGTCGCCGGTCTGCTCGGGGCCCTGCTGGCGCTCGCCACCCCGCTGTTGCCGGTCAAACAGACGACCGCCCAACTGAACTGGCCACAAAACGGCGTGCTGGGCAGCGTTGAAGCCCCACTGATCGGCTACGTGGCCACCGATCTCAACATCAGCGTCCCGTGCCAGGCCGCCGCCGGTCTGGCCGGACCCGCCAACACCCGCACGACGGTGTTGTTGTCCACGGTGCCCAAGCAGGCTCCCAAGGCCGTTGACCGCGGATTGCTGATCGAGCGGGTCAACGACGACCTGGTGGTCGTGGTGCGCAACACCCCGGTAGTCGTCGCACCACTGAGTCAGGTGCTCAGCGGTGCGTGTCAGAAATTGGTCTTCACCGCGCACGCCGACAGGGTCACCGGCGAGTTCGTCGGGCTCAAACAGGGTGCCAACGCTGAGCATCCCGGCACCGCGTTGCGCGGCGAGCGCAGCGGCTACGACTTTCGCCCGCAGATCGTCGGAGTGTTCACCGATCTGAGTGGACCTGCCCCGCCGGGCCTGACCTTCTCGGCCACCATCGACACCCGCTACAGCAGCTCACCCAGCGCGCTAAAGATGGCCGCGATGATCCTCGGCGTCGCGTCGACCATCGCCGCGCTGATCGCACTGCACATCCTGGATACCTCCGACGGCACCCGTCACCGTCGCTTCCTTCCACCGCGCTGGTGGTCGATCAGCGGGCTGGATGTCCTGGTCACGCTGGTGCTGGTGTGGTGGCACTTCGTCGGGGCCAACACCGCCGACGACGGATACATCCTGACCATGGCGCGGGTGTCCGAGCACGCCGGATACATGGCCAACTATTACCGCTGGTTCGGCACCCCCGAGGCGCCGTTCGGCTGGTATTACGACCTGCTGGCGCTGTGGGCTCATGTGACCACCGCCAGCATCTGGATGCGATTGCCCACCCTGCTCATGGCGCTGGCCTGCTGGTGGGTGATCAGCCGGGAAGTCATCCCGCGACTCGGGCACGCCGTCAAGACCAACAGAGCGGCCGCATGGACAGCAGCGGGCATGTTCCTGGCGTTCTGGCTACCGCTCAACAACGGTCTGCGGCCAGAGCCGATCATCGCCTTGGGCATCCTGCTGACCTGGTGTTCGGTCGAGCGTGCCGTGGCTACCAGTCGGCTGCTGCCGGTGGCGGCCGCCTGCATCCTCGGCGGCCTGACGTTGTTCTCCGGGCCAACCGGGATCGCCTCGATCGGCGCGCTGTTGGTGGCGGTCGGGCCGCTGCGCACGATCTTGCACCGCCGTACCAAACGGTTCGGTCTGCTGGCGTTGCTCGCGCCCATCCTGGCCGCGGCGACGGTCACCCTGATCCTGATCTTCCGGGACCAAACCTTCACCGGTGAAGTCCAGGCCAACCTGCTCAAATCCGCGGTCGGGCCCAGCCTGAGCTGGTTCGACGAACACATTCGGTACGAGCGGCTGTTCATGGCCAGCCCCGACGGGTCGGTGGCCCGTCGCTTTGCGCTGCTGGCCTTGCTCGTCGCGCTCGCGGTGTCGGTGGCAATGGCGTTGCGTAAGGGCCGAATTCCGGGCACCGCCACGGGACCCACCCGTCGCATTATCGGCATCACCGTCATCTCGTTCATCGCGATGATGTTCACGCCAACCAAATGGACGCATCACTTCGGTGTGTTCGCCGGGCTGGCCGGTTCGCTGGGAGCGCTGGCGGCCGTGGCGGTGACGGCGACGGCGATGCGCTCACGACGCAACCGCACTCTGTTCGCCGCCCTGGTGCTGTTCGTGGTGGCCTTGTCGTTCGCCAGCGTCAACGGCTGGTGGTACGTTTCCAACTTCGGTGTCCCGTGGTCAAATGCGTTCCCGGAGTGGCATTTCGGCTTCACGACCGTGTTGCTCGGGCTGACCATGCTGGTTCTGCTGGTGACCGCCTGGTTCCACTTCATCAACAACCGTGACGACTCCGGGCCCGCCAGTGAATCCCGCGTCGCCCGAATCATCCAGTCCCCGTTGGGAATTGCGGCGTGGGCGCTGGTTTTCTTCGAAGTCCTGTCGCTGACACTGGGGATGACCGACCAATACCCGGCTTGGTCAGTCGGCCGATCCAACCTGCAAGCTCTGACCGGCAAGACCTGCGGGCTCGCCGACGACGTGCTCGTCGAGCAAGACCCCAACGCCGGCATGCTGTCCCCGATCGGCGCGTCGGTGAAAGACGCACTCGGTGGCGGTCTCGCCGACGGCTTCGACCCCAACGGCATCCCCGCCGACGTGTCCGCCGATCCGGTGATGGAACGTCCGGGTGACCGCAGCTTCGTGAACGACGACGGGCTGATCACCAGCAGCGAGACCGGCACCGAAGGGGGCACCACCGCCGCACCGGGCATCAACGGCTCGCGAGCGCGGCTGCCCTACAACCTGGATCCGGCGCGCACCCCGGTGCTGGGCAGTTGGCGATCCGGAGTGCAGGTACCTGCCCGGCTGCGGTCGGCCTGGTACCGGCTGCCACCCCGAAGCCAGGCCGGGCCGCTGTTAGTGATATCGGCGGCGGGCCGTTTCGACTCCGGCGAAGTGACAGTTCAGTGGGCCACCGACGCCGGCGCTGCCGCCGACCACCCCGGCGGAACAATTGGCTTCGCCGACGTCGGAGCGGCGCCCGCGTGGCGCAACCTGCGGGCGGCACTGTCCGCGGTACCGCAGAACGCCACCCAAGTGCGGGTGGTCGCAACCGACGACGACCTGGCGCCGCAACACTGGATCGCGGTGACTCCGCCGCGGATCCCGCGGCTGCGCACCCTTCAGGATGTGGTCGGCTCGACCGATCCGGTGCTATTGGATTGGCTGGTCGGCCTGGCCTTCCCGTGCCAGCGGGCGTTTGGCCATCAAAACGGCGTCATCGAGGTTCCCCAGTGGCGCATCCTGCCCGACCGGTTCGGTGCGGAGGCCAACTCACCGGTGATGGACAACAACGGCGGTGGCCCGCTCGGCATCACCGAATTGCTGGTACGGGCGGATACCTTGTCGACCTATCTCCAAGACGACTGGTCCCGTGACTGGGGTTCGCTGCAGCAGTTGACGCCGTACTACCCCGATGCCCAACCGGCCCGTCTCGACCTTGGTTCGGCAACCCGCAGCGGCCTGTGGAGCCCGGCGCCGCTGCGGCAGTAGCGCGAAGCTAATAGGCAAATTGCCGTCGGCTGGCGCGAAAACCGGTGAAAACGGCGATGAGTGCCACCACCGCGAACACGGTGAAAGCTGAGCGAGCAGCCGCCGCCCCGCCGCCGTCGGCCATGTTGACCACGACACCGGCCAGCCCGGCGCCGAAGGCACCGAAAATCAACTGCACCGAGTTAATTGCGGTGGCCGCTGCGCTGCCCTCGGCAGGGTCGTCGACATCGCTCATTGCCCACGCCGACAAGTGCGGGTAGGCGGCGCCGATACCGAGCCCGACGGCCAGCAACGCCGTCGCGCACAAGATGACGATGCCGACTGGTGCCCCTTCGACATGGCTGACTCCGGCCATCGCCAGGCCGATCGCCATCACCAACGGTGACGCTGTCACCACGCCAACGATCGTGCGTGCTCTGTTCAGTGAGCCGCTGCCCAGTCCGCTGATCGTCCAACCGACTGATAAGGCCGCGCCCAACAGCCCGGCCATCATCGGCCCCAAGTGGGCCAACCGCTGACCGAACAACGGCACGTAGAGGTCAACCTTGGTGGCGCCAACCAACAGCCCCAGCGTCAAATACACCCACTTCAGTGGGCCGAGGCCGTAGACGCTGGCGGGCAATACCGCCGAGGGCATCCGCCGATCAACGATCAAGAATGCTCCGACCAGCGCGGCGCCGAGGACAAGCAGGCCGGCGATCGCGAAGGCGTTATGCGGTAGCGATGCCACGCTGACCACCAGGGCCGCGGCGCCCAGCAGAACCACCGACTGGACGGGAACCCGTTGCGCACTCTGACCGCTGTCCCGCTCGCGATCGTCCACCGACATCACGCCGGGTACTAGCACGGCCATTGCCGCGCTCAGCAGGGCCAGCCCGCCGAACGCCCACCGCCATGCACCGAACTGCGCGAAGAATCCACCCAGCGCAGGTCCGAGTAGGGCCCCAACGCCCCACGTCGCCGACGCCATGGCCGATGCGCGGCTCCACAAGTAGCGCGGTAGCACCGCGTTGATCACCGCGAAACTCAGCCCGCACAGCAGGCCGCCTGCCAGCCCCTGCAAGAAGCGGCCGGCCAGCAAGACCTCCATGTTGGGCGCCGCGGCGCAGACCAGACTGCCTACCGCCAGCACAGCGAACCCCAGCAGGTAGGACACGCAGGACCCGATGCGGTGTAGCAGCGAATTTACGGTCGCCGCTGCAACCACCGACCCGACGAGGTACAAGGTCGTCACCCAGGCATAGATCCGCTCGCCGCCGATCTCATTGATCGTGCTCGGCAGCATGCTGATCGTCAGGAACTCGTTCGTGGAATACAGCACGACGCCCCCGGCGACCACAGCTGAAGTTCGCAGATACTGGGTGCTCCACAACTCACGCCAGTGGCCGGTGGTGATTTGTTTCTGCTCTGTTAAATGCACCACCGCTGGCCCACTAAACCATGTTCCGGCGGAGGAGTCGAACCCCGTTGGAAGATCCGTCCGGCATCTTGGCCACACCGAACCGGCGGGAACGACGCGACGACCTGCACGGTCATCGGCTCATGCCGTTTAGATCACAATCGGACTTAATCGGGGTTGTCCGGCTCTCCCCCAAGCCCGCCACGCGGCCTGCATCGTGGTCAAAGGGACGCCGTCGCCTACCATCGTCCCTCGTGCCCCCCGACGAAAATGAGCGATCGCCGCATCAGCTCGCGCGGCTGATCGCCATCGTCGCAGGGATCGCCGGGGCGCTGCTTTGCGCTGTCGTTCCGCTGCTTCCGGTGAAACAGACCACAGCCACAATCTTGTGGCCGCAGGGCCTGACCCGCGACGGGCAGGTGACCGACATCACTGCGCCTTTGGTATCCGGGGCGCCGCGGGCATTGGACATTTCCATTCCCTGCGCGGCGATCGCCACCTTGCCCGCCGACGGTGGCCTGGTGCTCTCGACGCTGCCGGTCAACGGCTTCCAGACCGGCAAAAGCGGACTGTTCGTCCGAGCCGACAAAGACACGGTCGTCGTCGCATTCCGGGACTCGGTTGCCGCCGTGGCACCCCGCTCGGCGGTGAACTCCGGCGGCTGCAGCGTGCTGCACATCTGGGCGGACGCCGGCGTTACGGGTGCGGACTTCGTCGGGATACCAGGTGCCGCAAGCAAGCTCGCACCAGAAAAGAAGCCACAGGTCGGCGGGATATTCACCGACCTGAAAGTGCCTCCGCAGGGATTATCGGCCCGCATCGACGTCGACACCCGGTTCATCGTCACCCCAACCATGCTGAAGAAAGCAGTGATGGCTCTCGGCGGGCTCGCCGTAGTGACCGCGATCATTGCGCTGGCCGTCCTGGACCGGCAGTCGGGACCGCGGGTGCCGCGCAAGTGGCCTCCTCTGATTGCCCGATTCTCCCCAGCTACGCGGGGACCCCACAGCGGGCCGGCAAACGGCCCGCATCGTCGTCGGGCGGGCTGGGTGCGGCCTGGGCACGCCACTTGGCTCGCCGACGCGGGTGTGATCGCGACGCTGCTGCTCTGGCATCTCATCGGCGCCACCACATCGGATGACGGCTACAACCTGACCATCGCCCGGGTGGCGCCGAAGGCCGGCTACGTGGCCAATTACTACCGGTACTTCGGGACGACGGAAGCACCGTTCGACTGGTACCTCGGCGTGCTGTCCAAATTCGCCTCGGTAAGCACCGCCGGCGTATGGATGCGGATACCGGCCACGCTGGCCGGGATCGCGGGGTGGCTGATCATCAGCCATTGGGTGCTGCGGCGGCTGGGACCTGGAAGGGGCGGCCTGGCATCCAACCGGGTGGCGGTGTTCACCGCCGGCGCAGTGTTTTTGGCCGCCTGGCTGCCGTTCAACAACGGCTTGCGACCCGAACCGTTGATCGCCCTCGGCGTGCTGGTCACCTGGATGCTGGTGGAACGCGCGATCGCGTTGCAGCGACTGGCTTCGGCCGCGATCGCCATCATCGTCGCGATGCTCACCGCGGCCCTGGCGCCGCAGGGCCTGATCGCCGTCGCCGCCCTACTGACCGGTGCGCGGGCCATCGCCCAGGCGATCCGGCGGCGCAGGCCCACCGACGGGTTGCTGGCACCGCTGGCGGTGCTGGCGGCGTCGTTGTCGCTGATCACCGTGGTGGTGTTCCGCAGCCAGACGCTGGCCACGGTCGCCGAGTCTGCCCGCATCAAGTTCAAGGTCGGACCGACGATCGCGTGGTACCAGGACTTCCTGCGCTACTACTTCCTGACGGTGGAGTCCAACGCTGACGGGTCGATGACGCGGCGATTCGCGGTGCTGGTGCTGCTGTTGTGCCTGTTTGGAGTGCTGGTGGTGCTGCTTCGGCGGGGCTGGGTGCCGGGCTTGGCCACCGGCCCGGCCTGGCGGCTGATCGGCACCACCGCGATTGGCTTGCTGCTGCTGCATTTCACGCCCACCAAGTGGGCCATACAGTTTGGTGCGTTCGCCGCGCTGGCCGGCGCGTTGGGCGCAGTCACTGGGTTCATCTTTGCCCGGATCGGCCTGCACAGTCGCCGCAACCTGACGCTGTACATCACCGCGTTGTTGTTCGTGCTGGCGGTAGCCACCTCGGGGGTCAACGGCTGGTTCTACGTCGGCAACTACGGGGTGCCCTGGTACGACATCCCGCCCGTCATCGCCAGCCGTCCGGTGACGTCGATGTTCCTGACGCTGTCGATTATCACCGGGTTGCTGGCCGGCTGGTACCACTTCCGGATGGACTACGCCGGCCACACCGAGGTCAAGGACAACCGGCGCAACCGCGTCCTGGCATCCACACCGCTGCTGGTGGTCGCGGTAATCATGGTCCTAGGCGAAGTCGGTTCGCTGGCCAAGGGTGCGGTTTTTCGTTACCCCCTCTACACCACCGCCAAAGCCAACCTGGCGGCGCTCAGCTCGGGCCTTTCCCCGACCAGTTGCGCTATGGCCGACGACGTCCTCACTGAGCCCGACCCCAATGCCGGACTGCTGCAACCGGTTCCAGGTCAGAAATTCGGGCCCGCTGGCCCGCTCGGCGGCATCAACCCGGTCGGTTTCACTCCCAATGGCGTCGGCGACGACCTCAGGTCCAACCCGGTGGTGACCAAACCCGGGGTGGTGAATTCCACCGGGTCACCCAACAAGCCCAACGCCACCATGAGTGACTCCGCGGGCACGGCCGGCGGGAAAGGCCCGGTCGGGGTGAACGGGTCGCACGCGGCACTACCCTTCGGCCTCGACCCGGCCCGCACACCGGTGATGGGCAGCTACGGCGAAAATTCGCTGGCCGCCACGGCGACCTCGGCGTGGTACCAGTTGCCGCCCCGCACCGGCGACCGGCCGCTGGTGGTGGTTTCCGCCGCAGGCGCTATCTGGTCGTATAAAGAGGACGGCACCTTCACCTACGGGCAGTCGCTGAAATTGCAGTGGGGCGTCGCTCGCCCCGATGGCACCACCCAGCCGCTCGCGGAGGTGCAGCCGATCGACATCGGGCCGCAGCCGGCGTGGCGCAATCTGCGGTTCCCGCTAACCTGGGCGCCCCGGGAGGCCAACGTGGCACGCATCGTCGCTTATGACCCAAATCTGAGCTCCGAGCAGTGGTTTGCGTTCACGCCGCCGCGGGTCCCAGTGCTGCAGACCCTGCAGCACTTGATCGGATCGCGCACACCGGTGCTGATGGACATCGCGACCGCCGCGAACTTCCCTTGTCAGCGGCCGTTCTCCGAATACCTTGGCGTTGCCGAACTTCCGCAATACCGCATCCTGCCCGATCACAAACAGACCGCGGCGTCGTCGAACGGGTGGGAGGCCGGCGAGGACGGCGGTCCGTTCCTGTTCACTCAGGCGCTGCTGATCACTTCGACGGTCTCGACGTACCTGGGCGGCGACTGGTATCGCGACTGGGGATCGGTCGAACAGTATTACCGGTTGGTGTCGGCCGATCAGGCGCCGGATGCCGTCGTCGAACGGGGCGTGACCACCGTGCGCGGCTGGAGTCGGCAAGGACCGATTAGGGCCCTGCCATGAGCGTCATCAACCACGAACGCCAAGCGGCCACCGCGGAGCCCGACGCCCGTCGCGATGTGCGGTTGACACGCTGGGTCGCGACGATAGCCGGGCTGATCGGTTTCGTCCTGTCGGTCGCGACGCCGTTGCTGCCCGTCGTGCAGACCACCGCGTCGCTGAACTGGCCACAAAACGGCCAATTGAACAGCGTTACCGCACCGCTGATTTCGCTGACGCCGGTCGACGTGACGGCAACCGTGCCGTGCTCGGTGGTGCGCGGCCTGCCGCCCTCCGGCGGGGTCGTGCTGAGCACGGCCCCCAAGAAGGGCAAGGACGCCGCGCTCAACGAGTTGTTGGTCGTCGCCAGCAGCCAGCGCGTCGACGTCACCGACCGCAATGTGGTCATCGCCAGCGTGCCGCGGAATCAGGCGACGTCCGCGCAGTGCCACCACATCGACATCACCTCCACCCGCGCCGGCACCTTCGCCACCTTTGTCGGGTTGACCGATTCGGCGGGTAAGCCGGTGAGCGGTGGCTTCCCCGACCCCAACCTGCGCCCCCAAATCGTCGGCGTATTCACCGATCTGACCGGTCCGGCGCCGCCCGGGCTGCGGCTGTCGGCGACTATCGACACCCGGTTCTCCACCACCCCCACGGCGCTAAAACTTGTTGCGATGGTGCTGGCGATCGTGGCCACCGTCGTCTCACTGGTCGCGCTGTGGCGCCTCGACCAGCTCGACGGCCGCCGTATGCACCGGTTGATCCCGAAGCGCTGGCGGAAGTTCACCCTGATCGATGCCACAGTGATATTCGGTTTCCTGCTGTGGCACCTGATCGGCGCGAATTCGTCCGACGACGGCTACATCCTGGGCATGGCCCGCGTCGCCGGTCCCGCCGGCTACATGTCCAACTACTTCCGCTGGTTCGGCAGCCCCGAGGACCCGTTCGGCTGGTACTACAACCTGCTGGCGCTGATGACCCACGTCAGCGACGGCAGCCTGTGGATGCGACTGCCGGACCTGTTCGCCGGGCTGGTCTGCTGGCTGCTGCTGTCGCGTGAGGTGTTGCCCCGCCTGGGCCCGACGGTGACATCCAGCAAGGCCGCGAACTGGGCGGCGGGCTTGGTACTGCTGACCGCATGGATGCCGTTCAACAACGGTCTGCGCCCGGAGCCGATCATCGCGCTCGGTTCGCTGGTCACTTGGGTGCTGATCGAGCGGTCGATGTGCGCCTCCCGAGTGACGCCGGCGGCGCTGGCAGTGGTGACCGCCGCGTTCACCCTCGGGGTGCAGCCCACCGGCCTGATCGCGGTGGCCGCCCTGGTCGCCGGTGGCCGTCCGATCCTGCGAATTTTGGTGCACCGCCATCGCGTGGTCGGCACCTGGCCGCTGGTGGCCCCAATGCTGGCAGCCGGCTTTGTCATCCTCACGGTGGTGTTCGCCGACCAGACCCTGTCAACGGTGTTGGAAGCCACCAGGATTCGCACCGCGATCGGGCCGAGCCAGGCCTGGTACACCGAGAACCTGCGCTACTACTACCTCATCCTGCCCACCGTCGACGGTTCATTGTCGCGCCGCTTCGGCTTTCTGATCACCGCGCTGTGCCTGTTCACCGCCGTGTTCATCATGTTGCGGCGCAAGCGAATCCCCGGTGTGGCCCGCGGCCCGGCGTGGCGGCTGATGGGCGTCATCTTCGGCACCATGTTCTTCCTGATGTTCACGCCGACGAAGTGGGTGCACCACTTCGGGCTGTTCGCCGCGGTGGGTGCGGCGATGGCCGCGCTGACCACGGTGCTGGTGTCGCATGAGGTGCTGCGCTGGTCACGCAACCGCATGGCGTTCGTGGCGGCGGTGTTGTTTGTGTTGGCGCTCTGTTTTGCTACCACCAACGGCTGGTGGTACGTCTCCAGTTACGGCGTCCCGTTCAACAGCGCCATGCCGAAGCTCGCCGGAATCAGCATCAGCACAATCTTTTTCATCCTGTTCGCGATCGCGGCACTCTGGGCGATCTGGTTGCACTTCGAGTCACGGGATCACGGCGAGGGCCTGCTGGCGCGGCTGGTGACGGCAGCGCCGGTGCCGATCGCGGCCGGATTCATGGCGCTGGTGTTCGTCGCATCGATGGTCGCCGGAATCGTGCGCCAGTACCCTACCTACTCCAATGGCTGGGCCAACTTGCGCGAATTCGCCGGGGGCTGCGCACTGGCCGACGACGTGCTCGTCGAGCCGGACAGCAACGCCGGCTTTATGGCGCCTGTCAAAACAGCAGAGCCCGGCAATTACGGCCCGTTGGGGCCGCTGGGCGGCGTCAACCCAGTGGGGTTCACCCCCAACGGCGTACCGGACCATACCGTGGCCGAGGCGGTTCAGGAGACGGTGGTGCCGCAGCCCGGCACCGACTACGACTGGTACGCGTACGACTGGCGCGCGCCGACCAAGCTGAAGGCGCCGGGTATCAACGGATCCCTGGTGCCGTTGCCCTACGGCCTCGACCCCCGCCGGGTTCCGCTGGCCGGCAGCTACACCACCGGCGCTCAACAGCAGAGCAGACTCACCTCGGTGTGGTACCAGCTGCCCAAACCCGACGACGGGCATCCCCTGCTGGTGGTGACGGCCGCGGGCAAGATCGCTGGCAACAGCGTGTTGAACGGGCACACCGACGGGCAGACCGTGGTGCTGGAATACGGCAAGCCCGGTCCCGGCGGTGACATAGTGCCGGCCGGGCGGATCGTGCCGTACGACCTGAACGGGGAACAGCCGAGGGCGTGGCGGAATCTACGCTTCGCCCGAGACAAGATGCCCGCGGACGTGACCGCGGTCAGGGTGGTGGCCGAAGATCTCTCCCTGACGCCGGACGACTGGATCGCGGTGACCCCGCCGCGTGTGCCAGAGCTGCGTTCCGTGCAGGAGTACATCGGCTCGTCGCAGCCGGTGCTAATGGACTGGGCGGTTGGGCTGGCGTTCCCGTGCCAGCATCCGATGCTGCACGCCAACGGCGTCACCGAGATTCCGAAGTTCCGCATCACGCCGGACTACAACGCCAAGAAGCAGGACACCGACACCTGGGAGGACGGCGTCAACGGCGGCCTGCTGGGCATCACCGACCTGCTGCTGCGCGCCCACGTCATGTCCACGTACCTGTCCCGCGACTGGGGCCGCGACTGGGGTTCACTGCGCAAGTTCGACACCGTCGCGGACGCGAGTCCCGCGCAACTCGACCTTGGCACCGCCACCCGCAGCGGATGGTGGTCACCAGGCCCGATCCGGATCAAGCCTTAGCCCGGTGACGATGCGGGACGGAGCCAAGCCGTAGGTCTGCGGCACCGTGATCAGTGTCACACCCCAAACCTGAGTTGATGGGCATCACAAGACGTTCGAAATCGGCTCGCCCGGGGTACGGACACCAACGACCCCTAGTGAGAGGAGAACCATGAGCGGCAGTGGACCCGAAGAGGCCATCAAGGGCATCGTCGAGGACGTTAAGGGTAAGGCCAAGGAAATCATTGGGATCGTTACCAACCGCGACGGTCTGCGCCAAGAGGGGCGTGCACAACAGGAAAAGGCAGAAGCCGCGCGTAACGTCGCCAAAAAGGAGGCGGAGGCAGCGGCCGCGCGAGCAGCTGAGCAAGCCGCCGAGGCTCGGCAGAAGTCGGCGAAGTAACGCTGGATCAGGCTGGGCGGTGATGGTTTTCAACCATCCCGCCCAGCTTTTTCCGTCAGCCCAAGGAAACCAAGGCGTCTACGGAGTCGTGCGGCAAACTGCCGTCCACGACGGCGGTGACCTGCATGTGCTTCAGCGAGATTGAGCCCTTGTGGTTGTCCAGGAACGCGGTGTCGGCGGCGTCGCGACCGGTAGCGATGCGGACCATCGACTGCCGCGGCGCCAGACACGTCGCGTCGACGACCCGCCACTGGCCGTCGACGAAGGCCTCGGCAACGGCATGAAAGTCCATCGGCTCGCATCCGGGTGCGTAGACCGACACTAAACGCGCGGGCACTTTCAGCGCGCGCAGTAGCGCAATCACCAGGTGTGCGTAGTCGCGACAGACTCCTGCGCCGGCAAGCAGCGTGTCCGCCGCTCCGTCGATCGGATCGCTGGAACCCGGAACGTAGTTCAACCTGGCCCCTACCCACGACGACACCTTCTCCAGGATGGTCACGGAGTCGGCGTATTGCGCGAATTCGACCGCGGCGAAACCGAAAAACTTGTCAGCCTCGGCATAACGACTCTGCCGCAGGTAAGTCGATAGATCGAGGTCTCTCACCGGCGGCGGCTCGGCTCGCCCCATCACCGTCGCCTGATAGGACGCGGTAACCGTGCCCTTCGCGGCCTCGAAGCGGTGTATGCGGGTACCGAGCTCACCGATGATCTCTTGCGGTTCAACGGGTTTCCCGTTGACCGCAAACCTTAATTTCTCGATGATTTGTGGACCTGTCAACGAGGCCACGGCGATTTGAAACTCCAGCGTGGTCGGTTCGAGGACAGCCACCTCAATTTCAGCGGCAACCTCACGCCGATCCGCGGGTGCGGGGCCGTCACCGCTATGTGCTTGGTCTTTCCGGTCTTTCCGCCATCGTCCGGCCATGGCGCACCACCTTCTTTGAACGCGCTGTTCGTGGGCTGACTTCGCAGAGCTCACGGCGTCCGGTCTGAACCGCATGGCGCTGACGGCTCACCGTAGCGTCCCATGCCCGGCGCCGCCAATCCAGGCCAGCGGCGCCGGGCAACCCAAAGCCAGCGCTAAAACCCCGCTAAAACCCCAAGTGATTCAAGGTTCAGCACGGCCGATGACGGGTACGCATCGAAAGTAGTGCCAAACGAAAGGAACGATTTTGCGCGCTGAAGAAGGCGACGAAACCGTCGACGAGCTCGCCGACGAGGCCGCGAAAGCAAAGCAGGAACTCAAAGAGTCCACCAAGACGGGCAAGCAAGTCCAGGAACAGGAGTCTGAGCACTCCGCCAAGCAGCATTAGTTCGACGAATGGTACGACCGGTGTCCACACTCATGCGCTGCGCAGCAGTCGTGTCGATTTCAGCGACGGCTTTTCCGTTGGCTATCGCCGCGGCCTCGGCTGCTCCAGCGGGCACGAACGGCACAACGCTGGTTCCGCTCAAAAATGTGCTGCACACGTGCGATTTCAGCCCAACTGCCAGCACCCCCCAAGCGGGCTCCGCCGATGCCAGCGTCATTTCGGTGATCCGCGCTACTGGGGGCACAGTATCGGCGGAGCTGCATTTATCAGACCCCAGTTCGCCGGCCACCCACTATGACGTCAGGCTGATCCAGATGCCTCGGGTATCGCAATCGCCGTGCGGTCCCGGAGCTCCAGGCGTCGCAGTCGGCGGCCTCGATAGCGATGGGGCAGGCCAGGCGACAACCACGCTGCAGGACGGTATCCGGTCGGGCACGACGGGCGCATGGGTGGTTGTCCAGCGTCCAAACCCGTTTGCACAAGACCCGGCCGAGTTCTACGCTTCCGACTTCGTCGCGCCGGTCTAGCCTGCCGAGCAGTGAACTAGATCGGGATCAGCCCGTGCTTGCGGCCGACTCGCCGGTAGATCTGCTTGTCGCGCAACAGGTGCATCGACTTGCGTAGCAGCAGCCGGGTGTCGTGCGGTTCGATGACCGAGTCGATGAACCCGCGCTCGGCAGCGATCCACGGAATCGCCATGTTGAGGTTGTACCCGTCGATGAAGTCTTTCTTGATCGCCTGCGCCTCTGGCGTGGTCGGGTCGGGGAACCGCTTCATCAGCAGCTGCGCGGCCCCCTCGGCGCCGATCACGGCGATACGGGCGGTCGGCCAGGCGAAGTTGAAGTCCGCGGTCAGCTGCCGAGAACCCATCACCGCGTAGGCGCCGCCGTAAGACTTGCGGACGGTGATCGTCACCTTGGGCACGTCGGCCTCGACGACGGCGTACAGGAACCGGCCGCCGCGCTTGATGATGCCGTTCTTCTCCTGCTCGACACCCGGTAGGAAGCCCGGGGTGTCGACGACGAAGACCAGCGGCACGTCGAACGCGTCGCAGAACCGGATGAACCGGGCCGCTTTGTCGGATGCCTCGTTGTCGATCGAACCGGACAGGTGCATGGGCTGGTTGGCGACCACCCCGACCGGGCGCCCGTCGACCCGGGCGAACCCGGTGATGATGGCCGGCCCGTGTTGTGCTGCGACATCGAGGAAATCGCCGTCGTCGAAGATCCGCAGCAGGATCTCGTGCATGTCGTAGGCCATGTTGTCGGAGTCCGGCACGATCGAGTCGAGCTCCAGATCATGCGGGGTGATCTCCGGCTCCAGCCCGGGGTTGACGGTCGGCGCCTTGTCGAAGCAGTTGGACGGCAGAAACGACAGGAAGTCGCGCACGTATTGAAACGCAGCGGCTTCGGATTCGACGACCTGATGCAGGTTGCCGTAGCGAGCCTGCGCATCGGCGCCGCCGAGCTCGTCGAGGCTGACTTCCTCGCCGGTGACTTCCTGGATCACGTCCGGGCCGGTGACGAAGAAGTAGCCCTGATCGCGCACCGCGACCAAAAGGTCGTCCTGAATCGGCGAATACACCGCTCCCCCAGCACATTTGCCGAGGATGATGGAGATCTGCGGTACCAACCCGGACAGCGCCTCGTGGCGGCGGCCCAGCTCGGCATACCACGCCAGCGAGGTCACCGCGTCCTGGATGCGGGCGCCGCCGGAGTCGTTGATGCCGATGATCGGGCAGGCGACCATCGCGCACCACTCCATCAGCTGGGCGACCTTGCGGCCGAACATCTCTCCGACCGTTCCGCCGAATACCGTCTGGTCGTGCGAGAACACCCCGACCGGCCGGCCGTCGATGGTGCCGCGGCCGGTGACCACGCCGTCGCCAAAGAGCGCGTTGGGATCGCCCGGCGTGCGGGCCAGCGCGCCGGTCTCTAAGAAGCTGCCCGGATCCAGCAGCGTGTGGACACGGGCGCGGGCGCTGGCGATGCCCTTCTTGTCGCGCTTGGCGGCGGCCTTCTCACCGCCGGGTTCCTTGGCCAGCTCCAGCTTCTCGTGTAGTTCGGCAACCAGCTCGGCGGTAGTCTTGGTCGTCACTTGGCTGCTTTCTCTTCTGCCTCAATCTTGTTGAGCGCCTGGGTCATATGCGCGCCGACCTTGGCGATGATTGGCTCGTCGATGGCCTGAATGTGTTCGCCACCGATCGACACGACCTCCAGATCCGAGACGTAGTCGCCCCAGCCGCCATCGGGCTTTCGGATGGCGTAGGCGGGCTCGAACGCGATCGCGTCGTCGTGGTACCGGTCGGCCATGTACAACGTGACATGGCCGTCGTAAGGCCGGTACTCGGCGGTGTCGATCGCCCGTTGGTCCAAATACGACGTGCGCTGATGCTCGATGATCCCGCCCGGGATCTGCACGCCGCTTTGTTTGACGGCCTCCAGCACGAATTGCACCTGTCCCGCGTCGTCGAGTTCTTCGAGTTGCTCGTAGGGGATCTCGGGAACCTCGACGTTGAAGGTCCGCTCGGCGAAGCGCGCGTAGCGATCCCAGCGCTTGCGGGTCTCTTCTTTGGTCTGCAGGATCGGCTCGCCGGGCATTACCGCGTCGATCAACCCGACGAACGGTACGTTGCAGCCCTGTTGCTTCAACCCGATCGCGCAGGCATAGGCCAAAGCGCCGCCCAGCGACCAGCCAGCAAGGATGAACGGCCCGTCGCCTTGCAGTTCGCGCAGCTTGGGCACGTATTGGGCGGCGCGTTCTTCGATGGTGCCCTCGACGCGCTCGAAACCGTACATGGGGGTGTCCGGCGGCAGCCGGTTGAGCAACGGCTCGTACACCACCGTGGATCCGCCCGCGGCGTGGAACACAAATACCGGAGGCTTGGTGGATCCTTCGGGCCTGGCCCGGATGGTGCGGACGAAACCGTCGATCTGGCCGGCCTCCAGGTATTCGCGCACCGTGGTCGCGAGGTCCTCGATGGTCTCGGCGGCCTTGACGTTCTCGGCGGTGATCGGGCCCTCGGCGCGTTCGGAAAGCCGTTGCGCCATCTTGGTAGCCGCGTCGTCGTCGAGTTTCGGCAACGTGTTGAAGATGCCGCCCGGCGACTTGCCCGTGACGATCGCCCAGGTGGCGAAGGTGACCCGCTCGGCGGCGTCACGCGGAGGGATGTCGGAATTGAGCGCCTCGGCGACAGCTTGCTGGTTGAGCACCTGGGCCGCGCCCGTCAGGTTGGGTTGCGGGCCTTTAGCAGCCACGGGGCCGGCGGGACCAGAAGGGCCAGAAGGATCAGTCGGCGGCGGCGGGATTGACGGGTCAGAAGCCGGCGGCGCGGCTTGCGGATCCGATGCGGGCGTTGCGACCGAAGCAGGTGTGGCGCCGGACAACAACGCCGCCTGCTCCTTGGCGATCTCCTCGGCGGTCTGGGTCTTCTGGTGTTCGTGCAGAACCTGCACCTCGTCGCGGTGCTCGATCGCGTACTCGATGAGCTTCTCGACGGCGTATAGGTTGGCGTCGCGGACCGCCTGTAGCTGGATCGGCGGCATATCGAAGTCGTACTCGACGCGGTTCTTGATCCGCACCGCCATCATCGAGTCCAGGCCGAGCTCGATCAGCGGCACCTCCCACGGCAGGTCCTCGGGCTCATACCCCATCGCCATCGACACAATGCCGGCCAGCCGCTCGCCCACCGTCTCACCGGAATCCGGTGACCACCGCTGCAAAGCGCTGCCCAGCTGCCGTGCAGTGAGGCTGTCGCTCAGGGTGCCGGCATCGGCCTCCGACTCTTCGGCCGGCGCAGCCGCCTCGACCGGCGCCGCGGTGACCGTCGGCGCGATCGCGGGCGTGATCCCAGCGCCCGCGGCAGCGGCGGTCGGCAACACCGAAGCTTGACCGGCCCGCGACACCAGCGCGTCGTAGACCAGCGTGAAGGACTCGTCGATGCGCGCATGGATCTGTACGGCTGCCCCGCCGGGATGGCGGGTCAGCGTCGTCACCAGTCGCGCGCGCTCGCCGGGCACAGCCCGCTGCTCAGACGCCGTAAGCTGGGCATCCGGAAGTACCTGTGTTGCAGCGGCTCTCACCAATGCGGCGAGGTCGGTCTCGCCCCGCGGCGCGTACTCCCACACGTGCCGACCGTCCGGCATCGCCACATGGGTGCCGGGCATCAGCACCGACCCGTCACCGGAGAAGTGCGCGTCGAGCCAGTGCTGCTTGCGCCGGAATCGGGTCGGCGGAATGTTCGCAAAGTCTTCTGGACCACCGGCGCGAGTGAAGAGCGTGCGGATGTCGAGGTCGTGGCCGTACACGAACAACTGCGCCATCGCCGAGGTCATCGCATCGACATCGTCTTGTTTGCGCGCCAGCGTTGGGATCAGTTGCGCGTCAGGCAATCCCGCGGCAGCGGTGGTCAGACCGATCTGCATCAGCGCCACGGGGTTGGGTGCGAGCTCTAAAAACGTGGTGTACCCGTTGTCGACGGCATTGCGGACGCCGTGGGTGAAGTAGACCGAGTGCCGCATTCCCTTGATCCAGTAAGCGACATCGTGGATCGGCTCGCCACCCGGCCGGATGTAGTTGCCCTCGTGCACCGTCGAGAAGACTCCGACGGCCGGGCTCATCGGCGCGATGCCCTGCAGCTCCGCGGAGAACTCGCCGAGCAACGGATCCATCTGCGAGGTGTGGCCGGCGCCTTTGGTCTGAAGTTTGCGGGAGAAGCGACCCTCCGCCTCGCAGCGGGCGACGATCGCATCGATCTGCTCGGGCGGCCCGCCGATCACGGTCTGACTGGGTGCGGCGTAGACGCACACCTCCAGATCGGGGAAGTCGGCGAACACCGTCTTGAGCTCGTCGGCGGAGTACTCGACCAGCGCCATTAACCGGATGTAGTCGCCGAACAGCATCGCTTCGCCCTCGCCCATCAGATGCGAGCGCGAGCAGATCACCCGGGTGGCGTCGGCCAACGACAGCCCGCCGGAGAAGTAGGCCGACGCGGGCTCGCCCAGCGACTGGCCCACCACCGCAGCGGGTTTGGCCCCGTGATGGCGAAGCACCTCGCCCAGCGCGATCTGGATCGCAAAGATGACGACATTGCTGGTTTCGATGCCGTACTCGTGCGAGTCGTCAAGGATCAACTCGAGCACCGAGTAACCGCGCTCGTCTTGGATCAGCGCGTCGACCCGCTCGATCCACTCGGCGAAGACCTCGTTGCGCAGATACAGGTTCTTGCCCATCTTGCGGTGCTGCGCGCCGAAACCGGCCATTGCCCACACCGGGCCGCTGGTCACCGGCCCGTCGGTGCTGAACACATTCGGCTTTGCCTTGCCCTCGGCGATCGCGCGCAGGCCCTTGATGGCTTCGTCGTGGTCGTGGGCCAGCACCACCGCGCGGGAGCGCCCGTGGTTACGCCGCGACAGCGACCGGCCGATCGATTCCAGCGAAGATGCTTGGCCCTCCGGGCCTTCTATCCAATCGGCCAACTCGGCTGCGGCGGCCTTTTTGCGGGATGTCAAGAATGCCGATACCGCTAACGGGACCAGGGGCTTGGACGAACCTTGAGCATTCTCCTCCGCGGCAAGCTCTTCGAGCGCGATCTCCTTGAGTCGCAAGGCTTCCTCGGTGATGCCGGGCAGTTCAGGTTCGGCGTCCAGCGCGGCCCCATACGTCGAAGTCGTCGAAGTCGCCGAAGAGCCGTTCTCCTCGATGAATTCGCCGTATTCGTCGAAGCGCACCCCACCCACAAACTCGACGAGCTCGTCGCCCGCGGGGGCGGCGGGCGCAGCCTCCGGTTCCGGCTCGGGTTCACGCTCGACGACGTCGCGCGGCAACACCTCGCGCAGCACCAGGTGCGCATTGGCGCCGCCGAAGCCGAAGCTCGACACGCCGGCGACGGCATAGCCGCCGTAGCGCGGCCAGTCGGCGGCGGTGTCCAGGAACCGCAAATGCGCTGCGTCGAAGTCGATGTAGGGGTTGGGCCCGACGTAGTTGATCGACGGCGGCAGCTTGTCGTGCTGCAGCGCCAGCACCATCTTGGCCAGGCTGGCCGCACCGGCTGCCGACTCTAGGTGCCCGACGTTGGTTTTGATCGCACCCAGCAGAGCCGGCTTGTCGGCGGCCCGTCCGCGACCGATAACCCGGCCGAGCGCCTGGGCCTCGATCGGGTCGCCGAGCACCGTGCCGGTGCCGTGCGCCTCGATGTAGTCGACGGTGCGCGGGTTGATGCCAGCGTCCTTGTAGGCCCGGCGCAGCACGTCGGCCTGCGCGTCCGGGTTCGGGGCGATCAAGCCGTTGGACCGACCGTCGTGGTTGACCGCGCTACCGGCGATCACGGCCAGGATCTGGTCGCCGTCGCGGCGGGCGTCGTCGATCCGCTTGAGCACCAGCATTCCGCCGCCCTCGGAGCGGGTGTAGCCGTCAGCGTCGGAGGAGAACGACTTGATCCGGCCGTCGGGCGAGAGCACCTGGCCGATCTCGTCGAAACCGAGCGTCACCGCCGGGGTGATCAGCGCATTGACACCACCGGCCATGGCAACGTCGCACTCGCCGCTGCGCAGTGCCTGCACGGCCTGGTGAGTCGCGACCAGCGAGCTCGAGCAAGCGGTGTCCACCGCAACCGATGGGCCGTGAAAGTCGAAAAAGTACGAAACCCGGTTGGCCACAATCGAGCTCGCGGTCCCGGTGATCGCGTACGGGTGCGCGACGGTCGGATCCGACATCGCCAGGTAGCTGTAGTCCATAACGGACGTGCCAACGAAGACGCCGACGGATTCACCGCGCAAGCTGGACGCCGGAATACGGGCGTGCTCGAGCGCTTCCCAGGTCAGCTCGAGTGCCATCCGCTGCTGCGGGTCGATGTTGTCGGCTTCGGTTTTCGACAAAGCGAAGAACTCGGAGTCAAAGCCCTTGATGTCTGTCAGGTAGCCACCCCGAGTACGGGCCTTGCTGATCAGCTCGGCCAGCCGTGGCTCCTCCATGAACTCCGACCAGCGGCCCTCGGGCAGGTCGGTGATGGCGTCGCGACCCTCCAGCAGCGCCTGCCAGGTCTCCTCGGGGCTGTTCATGTCGCCGGGCAACCGGGTGGCCAGACCCACCACGGCGATGTCGACACGTTCCACCGGTCCGCTACGGGTCCAGTCGAAGTCGTCGGTGTCGGCTGTGTCGTCTTCGGGGTCGCCCTCGACGATCCAGGTGGCCAGCGCCTCGATGGTGGGATGCTCGAAGGCGGCCGCGATCGAGATTGTGACCCCGGTGCGGTCCTCGATGTCGGCGGCCATCGCCACCGCGTCACGTGACGACAGACCCAGTTCCACCATCGGCGTGGCTTCGTCGACCGCGTCGGCCGACCGCTCGGTGGCGTTGGCGACCCAGTTGCGCAGCCACCGCCGCACCTCGACGACGGTCATGTCGGTGCGGGCCGGCTTACCGGCGGGCCCTGGGGGCACTGCGGCTTCGGTCGACGGTTGAGAATCGGTGTCTGTGTCAGTCATGTTCGTGGTCAGTCAGCTTGGTCGGGGAAGGAATTCGGCGACGCGATGCCGCTGCGCAGGCTGCCGTCGATGTAAGCGGTGCGGCAGGCCCGGCGGCCGATCTTGCCGCTGGACGTACGGGGAACCGACCCGGCCTGCACCAGCAGCACGTCGCGCACGGTCACCCCGTGCCGGACGGCGATCGCCGCCCGGATGTCGTCGACGATGGGTTGGTAGTCCAGCTTGTGCGCACCGGCGGCGCGCTCGCCCACGATCACCAGTTGCTCGGAGGTGTCCTCCGGGTCGTATTTCAGACCGGCGTGCGGGTTGTCGAACACTTCGGCAGGCAACTGGTTGGCCGGCACCGAGAAAGCGGCTACGTAGCCGCTGCGCAAGGCCCGGCTGGCTTCCTGCGCTGAGTACTCCAAGTCCTGCGGATAGTGATTGCGTCCGTCGACGATGACCAGATCCTTGACCCGGCCGGTGATATAGAGGTGATCGTTGTGGTAGGTGCCGTAGTCACCGGTGCGTACCCACGTCCCGTCGTCGGGGGCGCCTTCGGCGTGTGAGGGGTTGGTGCGCGACTTGAGGATGTTTTTAAAGACTTCGGAAGTCTCCTCCTCTCGGTTCCAGTAACCGGCACCCATGTTGTTGCCATGCAACCAGATTTCGCCGATCTGCCCGTCGGGCAGTTCCGTGGCGGTCTCGGCATCGACGACGGCCGCACGCTCGTCGACACCGACCTTGCCTGCGGAGGCCTGCGGGACGGCGCTCGGCGCGTCGGCGGCCACCTCGACGAACCGCCTGTTGTTCAGCGCCTCCCGGTCGACGTGAATGATCCTGGGCGCCTCGTCCATCGGGGTGGTCGAGACGAACAGGGTGGCTTCGGCCAGGCCGTAGGACGGCTTGATCGCCGTCTCCCGGAAGCCAAACGGCGCAAACGCCTCGTTGAACTTGCGTATCGATGCCGCCGACACCGGCTCGCTGCCGTTGAGGATCGCCTTGACATTGCTCAGGTCCAGCGGTGGCTCACCCTCTTTGGGCACGCCACGCAATGCCGCGTGTTCGAAGGCGAAGTTCGGCGCGGCCGAGAAGACCCCGCCGGTTTCGCCATCCTTGCGTGCGAGCTCGCGCATCCACCGGCCGGGCCGGCGGACGAAGGCGGCGGGCGTCATGAAGGTGAAGCTGTAGCCGACCACCGTCGACAACAAGGTGGTGATCAGGCCCATGTCATGGAAGAACGGCAGCCAGCTCACACCACGGTCGCCTTCCGTGCCCTCCAGGGCATCGATCACCTGGACCACGTTGGTGGGCAAGTTCAGATGCGTGATCTGGACGCCCGTCGGGGTGCGGGTGGAGCCGGAGGTGTACTGCAGATAGGCGACGGTGTCGTGATTGGCCAGCACGGGCTGCCAGGTGGCTGCGACATCGTTGGGCACCGCGTCCACGGCGATGACGCGTGGCCGGTCCTTGGCCGGCCTGCTGCGGAAGAACTTGCGGACCCCCTCCGCGGAGTCGCTGGTGGTCAGGATCGCCGATGGGGTGCAGTCGTCGAGCACCGCGTGCAGCCGGCCGACGTGACCCGGCTCGGCCGGATCGAACAACGGCACCGCGATCCGGGCCGCGTACAGGGTGCCGAAGAACGCGACCAGGTAGTCCAGGCTCTGCGGGCACAGAATGGCGACGCGGTCACCCGGCTGGGTGACCTGCTGCAGCCGGGCGCCCACCGCACGGTTACGGGCACCGAAATCGGCCCACGAGATGTCCTTCGCGGCACCATCGCGTTCGGTGGAGAAGTCCAGGAAACGGTAGGCGAGCTGGTCCCCGCGCACCTTCGCCCACTTTTCGACGTGACGAACGAGGTCAGTGTTGTCCGGGAACCTGATCCTGCCGTTCACGATGAACGGGTTGTGGTACCCCATGCCATTCTCTCCTGTCGCAACAGTTCTAGGTCGGGCTGCCGCTATGAGCCGTATCGACGGTTACATCCGACGCGGGGTCGGCCAATGGGACGCCGCGTTTCGCCTGCGCAGGGGTGTCGCGATCGGCAAACCTCTTAAATTCCTCTTAATGTTAGTGGGCGGTGCGCTGCGAACCAAATCCGAACGTACCGCTTTTCTCAACCGTTACCGATGATGCGGGGCCGTCGTGGCCGGCCTAATCAGCCGTGTTTCGGGTGTGGCGCGTTTTCGATCGTGTCGTGCGCCCAATTCAGCGTCCACTCGGTGGCGGGCTGGCCGTTCAAACTCCAGAACTGCGTGGTGGCGTACAGCGCATGTACCGGCTGACCAGCGCCGCCGGCCAGCACATCGAGCGTTTTGGCCAGGTTGGCGAGGTTGAACGCCTCCTGCGGCGCGGCGCAGATCAGGTCACCCGCGGCGCAAATCTCGTTGGTCTTGCTGTTGAGTACGCCGAAACCCCCCGGCCGCGGTCCGGTCATGGTCAACCCGAGGTTGGCCAGTATCGGCACCTCTTGCAGGGTGACCTCGGCGCCCTCGCCCGGTGGATTGGGTCCGATTTCCTGGCCCACCCCCTGCTGGCGGCGGCCGTCAGCGATCAAGGTGACACCGAGCACCAGATCGTCGTCCACCGGACCGCGACCGTTGCCGATGTCGCTGGCCAGGTCGCCGGCTATCACCGCGCCCTGGGAGAAGCCGACCACCACGTAACTGGTCAACGGGCACTTGGTGTTCATGTCGGTCATCGCCTTGACCGCCGCGCGGGTTCCCTCGGCGCGGCTGTCGTTGTAGGACATCTGCGTGTCGCCGCTCAGTGGATTGTGGAACTGCGCGGTGTAGGGCACGGTGTAGGTTTCGACCCGGCTGGAGTTGAACTGGTCAGTGATCGGCCGAGTGACGTTGAGCAACAACGCCTTCGGGAAATCCACTGGGTTGAGCGGGTTGTCTTGCAACGACGATTCCCAGGTGCCGGGAATGGCGATCAGCTGCACGTCGGGGCAGCTGGAGTCTTGATACGCCGGCCGCGGCTTGTGCGGGAACGCCGAAGTGGCGGTCGGCGGCACAATGCTGGGCGGTACCGCGCTCGGCGCGGGTTTCGGCTGCTTCAGGATGACGACCGCAGCGAAGATGACCAGCCCCACGACCAGCGCCGTTGCCGCGGCGGCGATCAGCGCCAAGGTGCGGTGGCGCTTTCGCCGGGAGTTAACAGCCATGGTCTCCTGCTAGCAGAGTCGGTCGATTGCACAGTCGGCGGTGGGCGGATTACCGCGGCAGCGCCACGCGGTGCAGCGGCGGCACCTCTCCACGGTACCGGTTGCCGTCCGCAGGCCCCGGTCGCCAAGGCGGCGACAGCCGGCGGATTCGCGAGCTAGCGGATCGCGCCGACGATGTCGCCGGACATCGCGCCCAGCTGGGAACTCCACGAACCCCAGCCGTTGTCGCCGCCCCCCGGGAAGTCGAAGTGGCCGTTGTGCCCACCGACGTTGCGGTACTGCTGATAGAACATCCGACTGTTGCCCATGGCCTCACCGGCTTGGCCGATCATCGCGGCGGCATCACCGCCCATGTTGGTGGGGCTGTAGACCCACACCCGTGAGTTGTTCGCCGCCAACAACTCAGCGTGCACCCACGGGTCGTGCCATTTCCACCGGCCCAGCTGCGGAGCCCCCCACATGCCGTTGCCGTCAATGCCGCCGAACTGCTGCAGACCGGCCAGGATCGCGCCGTCCGTGGTGGTGTTCGAGGGGTACAGAAAGCCCGACAGCGACCCGGCGAAGCCGAACCGGTCGGGGTGGAAGGCGGCCAACGCCATCGCCGCGTATCCACCTTGCGACGCGCCCACTACCCCATGGCCGCCAGGCGCCAGACCTTTGTTGGCGGCCAGCCAGTCCGGCAACTCACTGGACAGGAAGGTGTCCCACTGCTTGCTGCCGTCCTGCTCCCAGTTGGTGTACATGCTGAAGGCCCCACCGGCCGGTGCGGCCACCGAAATGCCCTTGCCGGCCAGCGTGTTCATCGCGTTACCCGCGGTCACCCAGTTGCTCACATCCGGCGCGGCGTTGAACGCGTCCAGCAGATAGACCGCGTGCGGACCACCGGCCAAGAAGGCCACCGGGATGTCACGGCCCATCGATGCCGACGGGACCATCAGCGTCTCGTATCCCGCAGCACGGGCCGATCCCCCGTTGACCGCGGCAAGGCTCACAGAGCCTCCGATCCCGATCGCCAGCACGGCGGCGCACAACAGC
The DNA here is from genome assembly GCA_963743145.1 of uncultured Actinomycetota bacterium. Taxonomy (GTDB): domain Bacteria; phylum Actinomycetota; class Actinomycetes; order Mycobacteriales; family Mycobacteriaceae; genus Mycobacterium. The sequence continues at coordinate 60,663 of CAVUOR010000005.1, forward strand.
CGGAGCAGCATCGACAGACTTCTCATCATGACCTCACTCGTCTCTCGACCGGCCAACCCCAGATCGCCCCCGTCCCGCGAGGTAGTCAATCACACCCGGGGAAACTGGACGCCGGAAACGACGAACGGCGACGACCCGCAGGGTCGCCGCCGTTCGTCGTGCTATGGACTCTTAGGTGTGCTGGCCGGTCGGAGAGGCTGCCGGAGCAGCCGGAGCACCCGGAGCCGCGCCCGGGCCTGGACCGCCACCCGGCGTCGCGCCAAGCACCCGCTGAAGGTCGGGCTTCATGGCGTTGAGCTGAGCACCCCAGTACTCCCAGCTGTGCGTGCCGGTGTCCGGGAAGTTGAACACCGCGTTGTGACCGCCGGCGGCGTTGTAGGCGTCCTGGAACTTCAGGTTGCTGGTCCGCACAAAGCCCTCGAGGAACTTCGCCGGCATGTTGTCCCCACCGAGGTCCGACGGCTTGCCGTTGCCGCAGTACACCCACAGGCGGGTGTTGTTGGCGACGGTCTTACCGACGTTCAGCAGCGGGTCGTTGCGCTGCCAGGCCGGGTCCTCCTTGGGACCCCACATGTCCTTGGTCTTGTAGCCACCAGCGTCACCCATCGCCAGGCCGATCAGCGACGGTCCCATGCCCTGGGACGGGTCCATCAGCCCGGACATCGCGCCGACATAGATGAACTGGTCGGGGTGGTAGTTCGCCAGGTTCAGCGCCGACGCCGCAGCCATCGACAGGCCGACCGCGGCACTACCCGTCGGCTTGACCTGCTTGTTGGCCTGCAGGTACTGCGGCAGCTCGCTGGTCAGGAAGGTCTCCCACTTGTAGGTCTGGCAACCGGACTTGCCGCAAGCCGGGCTGTACCAGTCGGTGTACCAGCTGGACTGCCCACCAACGGGCATCACGACCGACAGACCGGACTGGTTGTACCACTCGAAAGCCGGGGTGTTGATGTCCCAGCCGTTGTAGTCGTCCTGAGCCCGAAGGCCGTCAAGCAGGTACACGGCCGGGGAGTTGGCCCCGCCGCTTTGGAACTGGATCTTGATGTCGCGGCCCATCGACGGCGACGGCACCTGCAGGTACTCGACGGGCAGACCCGGCCGGGAGAACGCTCCCGCGGTCGTGGTCTGGCCCACGACGCCGATCAGCCCCGGCAACAGGACCGCCCCGACGGCGCCTATTACGAGCCGGCGCGGCATCCTTTTTGCCGCGCCGCGAAACCTGTCAACAAGCCTCATTGTTGCTTCCTCATTCTTTGTCGGGCCCACTGTCTTGGGTCGGACTGCATGCGCGCTCGCCTGGTTTCTCCGGCGCAGCTGCCCGGCCAGTCAACCACATCTTTGGGGTTGCCCTCTCCTCGGAGCGGGTCGATCAGCGGGCCGATAGCGTGGCCAGACCCACCCCGCCCGGCTGCGGTTCACTGCGCCGTGAATGTGCCGGTGAACGGGTGTGCGCCGGTAAGACTACATATGCCGGGTTGCTGAGTGCTGGCCGGGGTGGCTGCCGCGAACGTCACAGCATCCAGACGTAAAGATGGCGAAAATTCTCCGCCGATCGCTGCGAATCAGGGCCCGGTGGCCGGCAAGCCGGTGTAGGGGACGCCGCCCGACTCCGGCACGGCCAGGCCGCATCGGATGAGTTCGTAACGGGGCACGCGGTCGATTCGGTACTGGGTGAACTCATAGGAGTGCAGCAGGTTCGATAAGAACCGGTGAAAACTCATCGGGGCGCGTACCGAGCTGAGTATCGTCTCGGTGGCCGGACACCGTAGAGCCGCCTCGGCCTGCTTGACCCACTGCGCATCGAGGTAGCCCGGAACGCCCGGATACCACTTCACCCAGGGCCCGTCGGCGATCACCCAGTCCGGGAAGAGGTTCTTGTCGTGGCCGATCCGGCCGTGCTGCAAACGGGCGGTGTGACCGGCGATCGGATTGGCCAATCCGATCTGGTCGAGCACCCGGATGTCCAGACCGACATTCATGCCCAGCATTCCCAGGTTGGTGAAAAACACTGTGTGCGGGCCTGGTAGGCCCGCGTTCGGCCGCGAGATCGGTGGGACCAGATCCCATTGGTCGTAGTTGCCTGACGGCAGCAACAGCGCCCCCTCCGGGGTGTTGTTGAGCGCCACCAGCACCGCACGCATCCGCGGGTAGTCCAGGTAGTCAGCGGCGGTCAGCGGATGCGCGTGGCCCGTCGCCTGGGCATAGAAACGGCGTTCGTCGACGATGCCCGAGTAGGTGACCCGGGTGGCGTCGTCACCCATCCCGGGCGAATTCGCCGCCCATAACGACCAGCCGGCGACCGCCATCCACAGCGCGCTCATCGCACCGGCCAGCCAGTAGCCGGCTTCCCGGGAGAGTCTGGTTCCGCCGGGAAACACCACGGGCACCACCGACACCGGCGCAAGCAAACACAGCAGCGGCGCCAGCAGGACCCTGCCGTGCATGAAATCTCCGCCTTGCCGGATCCAGTACAGCGCCTGCAGCAGCCCACTGACCAGCATGAAGACCACGACGGCACGCGGGCTCTGCACCCCGCGGGCCGTTGCCCCGGGAACAGGTGCCGAAGCGCGGGTCCCCTTTCGGCGACCGGCGGTTACCGACAGCACCAGACCCAACCCCGTCAGGAGCAACGCTGGCACCCACAGCGCGTAGGGCTGGTTGAAGTTCGACAGGTAGATAAGGCCCTGTGACCATTTGTCGCCGGCCGCATCCTTGGCCAGCGCGGTGCCGGGGACCAGCAGCGCGTAGTAGCCCATCCGGAAAACCTGGTAGGCCACCGGCAACAGCCCGCCGGCCACCACGATCAGCAGCCGGGGCCGCCAACCCCGCGCCGCGATCAGCATCATGATCAGCGCCAAGCCGCCGACCAGGGCCAGTTCGGGGCGTACCAAGACGCTGCACCCGGCGACGAAGGCCAGCGCGGCGATGAACACCCGCCCGGACGGGCGGCCCCGCGGCGCCTGCGACCAGCAGACCATCATCCACCAGAGCAGCCCGAGATAGGCCATTACCAGGCCGCTTTCCAGGCCCGAGGTGGCGAAGTCACGCGCCGGCGGGATCGCGATGTAGACCAGCGCGCCGGCCGGCAGCACAACCGCCCGACGGCCCAGCAAGCTGGGTGCATACAGCCGCCCGGTGCCCAACATGAGCATCGCCAGGCCCGCCACGCTGAGTACCAGAGCCAAAGCCAGCGCCACATACTCCAGGCGCATCGGCCAGCTAAGCCAGCTTGCCGCATACACCAGATAGGTCCACACCACCGAGGTGTTGGCTTCTATCCGCTCGCCGGCGTTGAACACCGGGCCGTTGCCGGCCAATAGGTTGCGCACCGTGCGCAGCACGATCAGCCCGTCGTCGGCGATCCAGCGTCGTTGCCAAGCACCCCAGCCGAACAACACCGCGACCACGACCACGCTCGCCCAGAGACTGATCCGGACCGTGGCGTCGTATGGGAACGACAGCCGACCCACCGCTCTTGTTATTGGCTGGCCAGCCGGCTTGCGAGATGGGGCCGGGATCTTCGAGGCCACGTCAGCCGAGGATAACCGCAGCACCTATGGTTCCGATCCAGGCCAGGAACAGCACCTGCAGCACCCGGTCGCGCAACGCGATGTCCTCGGGCTCGCCGGCCAGACCGCCGTCGACGTCGACCGCGAGGCGCAGGATTGCGATCGTGAACGGCACCATCGATACCACGAACCAGCCCACCTGGCCGTGTTCCCGGTCGAACGCCCACAGGCCGTAGCAGACCACCATCGCGGTGGCCGATAACGTCCAGACGAACCGCAGATAGGTGCTGGTGTAGTTCTCCAGGGCCCTGCGGATCTTGGCTCCGGTGCGCTCGGCCAGTTGCAGCTCGGCGTAGCGTTTGCCCGCCGCTATGAACAAAGACCCGAAGGCCAACACCAGTAAGAACCATTGCGACAGATGGATACTGGCAGCGGCGGCGCCCGCGATGCCCCGGATCAGAAACCCGGACGACACGATGCAAATGTCAATCACCGCTTGGTGTTTGAGGCCGAAGCAGTAGCCCAGCTGGATCACGATGTAGACGGCCATCACCAACGCGAGGTTATGGTTGAGCCACCAGGACAGGGCCAGCGACGCCACGCCGAGCACCACCGCAAGGGTGTAGGCCAGCCACTCGGGCACGACGCCTGCGGCGATCGGGCGGAACCGCTTGGTGGGGTGCTCGCGGTCGGCCTCGACATCACGGACATCGTTGACCAGGTAGATCGATGAGGCAGCCAGGCAGAACACCACGAAGGCGACCGCGACCTGACCCAGGACCCTGGCCCAGTTGTAGTGAACGTCGGTGCCCCACGCGGCCAGCGGAGCCGCCGCCACCAAGACGTTCTTCACCCATTGCCGCGGCCGCATTGCCTTGATCACGCCGACGATCAGATTTGATTTGCCGGCGGCTCAGTCACCGGCACTTTTTCCTCGATGTCCTCACTCATTTGCCCGCTCCACCTGTGATCCGACCGTCCAGCCAGGCGGCGAGGCCCGCAACGGCCGCGCCGACGGCCACCCCGGTGGCCACGTCGCTGGGATAGTGCACGCCGAGCAACACCCGGGAGAGCGCCATCGGCGGCACCAGCATGACAGGCAGCGGCACTCCGGTGGCACGGGCCAACAATATGGACGCCGCCGTGGTCGAGGTGGCATGCGCCGACGGGAAACTCAGGCTACTCGGGGTGCCCACGTTCACCGCGACCGCCGGATGGTGCGGCCGCGGACGTCGCACCATCCGCTTGATCAGCACAGCGGCCGCATGCGCGGTGAACGCGCCGGCTCCGGCCACCAGCCAGGCGCGGCGGCGCGCCGGCTGCAACAGCGCACCGCAGGCCGAGACCGCCAACCAGCCGATGCTGTGCTCACCGAAATATGACAGCGCCCGCGCCGCGGCCACGGCTCCGGGGCGGTCGGTCAACGCCGATTGAATCGCTACCAGTGCAGCCACTTCGCCGCGTGGCGGTGCCGATTCAGGCGCGATGTCGGCCATTGCCAGACGCGTTGTCCTGAGCCGGTTGTAGCACCGTCTCCCACTTCTCCTTGCTGGACAGCACCGGCAGCGCGTCGCGGTAAACGCGGCGCATCTCGTCGAAGCGGCTGACGATTTGCCGCTGGCGGCGCAGCGATTGCCACAGCAGCCCGAACATCTTGGCGCGGTCACGCTGCCGGTATACGGCGCCGCGGCCGTCCGCGGTCGTGACGGTGGCGCCGTCGAGCGTGCACAGCCGAAACCACCGTGCATCTTGAGTCGGCACGTTCAGTTGCGGGCGCCGGTGATGCGCCGGGTCTTCCCGCTTGAGCTGGTGCAGCGTTCCGCGGGCCAGCCGGTAGCCGATGACCAGCGGGTTGACCGGCGGCTTCATCTCGCGGTTCCGCTCCGAGGGCGCCGGCAACTCGTCGGACGACGGCAACACCACCGCGTCTGGAAATTCCTTGCGCATGCGATGCACGTCTGGCAGCGCGCTCTTCAGTATCGAGAAGATGTGCTCCGGGCCTGCGAGAAAGTCGTCGATCGCCTGGTTCTGAATCGCTACTGTCGAATACTCCAGGCAGGCAAGGTGTTTCAGCGTCGCCTTGAGGTGGCTGGCGACCAATCCGGCGACGTCGCCATCCCAGTGCATGGCCGCGACCACCAGCCGGTTACGCAGGTGGAAATAGGCCTGCCAGTCGATCGCATCGTCCTTGTCGCTCCACGCCATGTGCCAGATCGCCGCGCCGGGCAGTGTGGCGGTGGGGTAACCATGCTCGGCGGCGCGTAGCCCGTAATCCGCGTCGTCCCATTTGATGAACAGCGGCAGCGGCTGGCCCAGCTCCTCGGCGATCTGCCGCGGAATCATGCATGTCCACCAGCCGTTGTAGTCGACGTCGATGCGCCGGTGCAGCAGTTGGCTACGAGAGTTGTTGTCGTTTAACGGGTATTCGGCGAAGTCGTGGTCGTATTCGGTGTACGGCGCGGACGTCCACATGAAGTTGTGCCGGTCTACCACCTCGCCCATGATGTGCAGGTGCGACGGCTCCTGCAGGTTGAGCATCTGGCCGCCCACCAGCATGGGTGTCTTGGCAAAGCGGTGCATCGCCAGGATCCGCAGAACGGTGTCCGGTTCCAGTTGGATGTCATCGTCCATGAACAGGATCTGCTGGCAGTCGGTGTTTTTCAGCGCCTCGTACATCACCCGGCTGTAGCCGCCGGAGCCGCCGAGATTGGGCTGGTCGTGGATGGAAAGCCGGCTGCCCAGTGGTGCGGCGGCGGCGGCGAAGTCAGGATGATCGCGTACCTTCGCAGTACCTTGGTCGGGCACGATTACCGCACCGATCACCTCGTCCACCAAGGGATCTGACGTCAGATCACGCAGTGCATTGACGCAGTCATTGGGCCGGTTGAAGGTCGGGATGCCGACGGCGATGTTCGCCACACCGGGCGCGGGCTCCTCCGAGTACCACCCGGCACTGCGCAGCGTCACCTCCCTGTCGGTGGTGATGTCGAACCAGATCCACCCACCGTCTTGAAATGGCTCTAGTCCCAACGTGAACTCGACGGTCGCCGGCTTATCTTCGGTACCGGCGAATTCACGGCCGTCGACGAAGATCCGCGCGCCGGTGGCCTTGGTGCGGTAGACGTCGACGCGTCCGGCGCCGGTCAGCTCGGCGCGCAGCACCACCGACGTGCACGTCGTCCATCGCCGCCAGTAACTGGCCGGGAACGCGTTGAAGTAGGTGGCGAATGACACCTCGGATTCGGCGGCGATCCGCAGCGTCGTGCGGTTGGTCGCGTGCGCACGCTTCGAGTTGGTCTTCGACTCCTCCAGGTAGAGCTTGCGCACGTCCAGCGGCTCGCCCGGTCTCGGCAGGATGACGCGGGCCAGCAGGCTCACGGCTTTACCGGAACCCTGCTGCGGGCCCGGGGCTCCCGCACCGGCCGTTGTCCGGGCCACGTCGTCGCCGGTGGTCTTGCTCATCCGCGGATGCTTCCTTTGTCGTTTTCGTCCAGCGCAGCACCGTCGCGCAGGTGCGGCGCCAGGATGTTGTCATACATATTCAGTGCGCTGGCGATGGCCATGTGCATGTCCAGATACTGATAGGTGCCCAGCCGCCCGCCGAAAAGCACCTTCGACGAGGCGGTTTCAGCTTTGGCCCTGGCCCGATAGGCGGCCAGCACCGTACGGTCGGCCTCGGTGTTGATCGGATAGTAGGGCTCGTCATCATGGTCGGCGAACCGGGAGTACTCCCGCATGATCACCGTCTTGTCGGTCGGGTAGTCCCGCTCGGGGTGGAAATGACGGAACTCGTGGATGCGGGTGTAGGGCACGTCGAGGTCGTTGTAGTTCATGACCGGTGTGCCTTGAAAGTCACCGCAATCCTGCAATACTTCGACCTCGAAATCCAAGGTGCGCCAGCCGAGGTGGCCCTCCGCGTAGTCGAAGTAGCGGTCCAGCGGACCGGTATAAACGACCGGGGCCTCCGGATTGGCGGCGCGCAATTTGTCGCGGATATCGAACCAGTCGGTGTCCAGCCTGACCTCGATGCGGTCATCGGCGGCCATGTTCTGCAGCCATGCCGTGTAGCCGTCGACCGGTAGGCCCTCGTAGGTGTCGTTGAAGTAGCGGTTGTCGAAGGTGTAGCGCACCGGCAGCCGGGTGATGTTGGCCGCGGGCAACTCCTTGGGATCGGTCTGCCACTGCTTGGCGGTGTAGCCCTTGACGAACGCCTCATAAAGCGGCCGGCCGATCAGCGAGATGGCCTTCTCCTCGAGGTTTTGCGCATCGGCGGAGTCGATCTCGGCGGCCTGTTCGGCGATCAGCTCTCGCGCCTGGTCGGGGGTGAAGTAGCGGCCGAAGAACTGCGACACCAGCCCGAGCCCCATCGGGAATTGATATGCCTGCCCGTCGTGCATCGCGAAGACGCGATGTTGATAGCCGGTGAACTCGGTGAACTGCCGCACGTAATCCCACACTCGCTTGTTGGAGGTGTGGAAAAGGTGCGCGCCGTACTTGTGTACCTCGATACCGGTCTGCGGCTCGGCCTCGGAATAGGCATTTCCGCCGATATGCGGGCGCTTGTCGACGACGAGCACGCGCTTGTCGAGCTGGCTGGCCACGCGCTCGGCAACCGTCAGGCCGAAGAATCCAGAGCCGACGACGAAGAGGTCGAAACGAGTGGTCATCGGTTGCCTAGGGTATCCGACCGCGCGACCTCAGCCCGCCTGGCGGCGGCGTGGTGCGGAGGGTTTCTGCCCGGGACGTCCATCAGCGGCGTGGATACCAGCGCCACGGTTGGCAAACGAGTGCATTTCGGTGACGAAGGTCGCGATTGGCTCACAATTCGATCTCGTCACTCTAGTCACATAAATCACGTCCGTACCATCGATCACGTGGCCTGAGTGCAACCCAATCAGGCGCCGTGCACGCCGACAGCGGGCATGAAACCGAGACCACGTAGTCCAGATTGAGGAGACTTCCGTGCCGAACCGACGTCGACGCAGGCTCTCGACAGCCACGAGCGCAGTCGCCGCTCTGGCGGTCGTGAGTCCGTTTGCTTACATTGCCGTTTGCAACTTGTCAGCAGACACCAAGCCCGCACCCCAGCACCGCGAGTTCGTGCAGGCCGCGGGGATGACCGATCTGCCCGGTGAATTGATCGGCGCTCTGTCGCAAGGGTTGTCGCAATTCGGGGTGAACCTGCCGCCAGTGCCGAGCCTGACCGGTTCAACCAGCACAGGGCTGACCTCACCGGGCCTGACCTCGCCGGGCCTGACCTCGCCGGGCCTGACCAGCCCCGGTCTCACCTCGCCCGGTCTCACCTCGCCCGGTCTGACCTCACCGGGTCTGACCTCACCCGGTCTGACCTCACCGGGTCTGACCTCGCCCGGTCTGACCTCACCGGCGCTGACCCCAGGGACGACTCCGGGCCTCACCCCGGGCGCTACCCCGGGCCTGACCCCAGGCGCGACCCCGGGCCTGACCCCAGGCGCTACTCCGGGGCTGACCCCGGGGGCGGCTCCGTCGCTCACCGATCCCGCGCTGACCAGCCCAGGACTGACCAGCCCGGCGGCCGGCCTGACACCAGGTCTGACCAGCCCGACCGGCTTCGATCCCGGCGTTGACGAGTCCGGGTCTGGGCGCCAGTCCGAGCGAATACCCGATCAGCGACCCGATCGGATTGGACCCCGGCGCCGGCGGCACCTACCCGATCCTCGGTGACCCGTCGCTCGGCGCTGCGCCGGGAGGCAGCAGCGGTGGTAGCGGCGGACTCGTTAGCGACATGATGAGCGCAGCCAACCAGCTGGGCGCCGGGCAGGCCATCGATCTGCTCAAGGGCCTGCTCGTGCCGCAGCTCACGCAGGCCTTGCACGGCGGCGTCCCGGGCGCTGCCGTACCAGCTGCTCCGGTGCCGGCTCCGCCGGTGCCTGGAGCCTGATCGAAGCCCGGTCTTAGCTAGAACCTGGCATCCGAAGCGGCACCGCAGAAGTGGGTTCGGCGATGACTGCCGCCGCCCAAACTCTGCGGTGCCGTGTCGGGGTTCGATCACTTAGTTCACTTACGTAGCGTGTCGAATCATCTGTAACACTAGACACATACGTAACATCGGCTCGTGGCGCCCCGCCGTCCCGTACCGACGACGTTGTTCACCGCTATCGCGGCGACTGTCGTCATGCTCCCGTGGGCGGTCGACTCGGGCCGCGGGCATCGCGATCAGCCGGCCCGTGCCAGCGCTGCGCAGCTCACCCAACAGCCGTTGGTCGGCCTCGGTGGCGGCGTCACGGTGCGCGAAGTCAGCCAACCCACGCCGTTTTTCATGGTCGCGTTGACCGGTGGCGACCTGACCGGCACCTCCGCGCGGATCCGCGCCCGCCATGCCGACGGGTCGTGGGGTCCCTGGCGTGAAACACATGAGACCGAGACGCTGCAGGCCTCCGGCGGCCGTGGCTCAACATCAGGCCGGTATGGCACCGACCCGGTGTTCGTGGGAAAAACGACGACCGTCCAGATCGCGGTCAGCCGCCCGCCGGGCGCGCCGCTGACCTCACCGCCGGGCAGCAAGACACCGCCCAAAACCGGCTTGGGCTACCTTCCGGCCACCATTGAACAGCCGCTGGCGCAGAGCATCTCGGCTGTTCTCATCTCTCCGCCGCAGGCGCCGCCGGCCGACACCCAGTGGACACCGCCCACCGCGGTCATTGCGGCGGGTCAGCCGCCCAACATCATCAGCCGCGCGCAATGGGGTGCCGACGAATTGGTGCGTTGCGGAAACCGGCCGTCCCCAACCATCCGCGCCGCGGTGGTGCACCACACCGCCGAGGGCAACGATTACCAGCCGCAGGACTCCGCGGCGATCGTCCAATCCATCTACGCCTACCACACCCAGATGTTGGGCTGGTGCGACATCGCTTACAACGCGCTGGTCGACAAGTACGGCCAGGTGTTCGAGGGTAGGGCGGGCGCGCTCACCGGGCCGGTGCAAGGTGACCACACCGGCGGGTTTAACCGCGAGAGCTGGGGAGTGGCGATGATCGGCACCTTCGACGACGTGCCGCCGACGCCAATCCAGCTGCGCACCGTCGGCCGGTTGCTCGGCTGGCGGCTGGGACTCGATGGCGTCGACCCCAAGGGCACCGTCACGTTGAGCTCGGCGGGCGGCCCCAACACGAACTTCCCCACCGATGCCATCGCGACGCTGCCGACCATCTTCAGCCACCGCGACGTCGGCGCCACCGATTGCCCGGGCAATGCCGCCTACGCGCTGCTGGACGAAATCCGCGATATCGCCGCCCACTTCAACAGCCCACCCAGACCGCAGGACCTGGCCATGGCGCTGCAGGGCGGCGCGATCTACGACCGATGGCAGACGATGGGCGCCATGAGCAGCACGCTGGGCGCGCCGACGTCACCGGAGGCGACCGGGGCGGGCTCGACGCGCTACGCCACCTTCGACAAAGGCGCGATGTACTGGTCGCCGGCGACCGGCGCCGAACCGCTCACCGGGGCCATCTACGACGCGTGGGCGTCGCTCGGTTATGAGCGGGGTGCGCTGGGCTTGCCGACCAGCGGCGAGCTTCAGGAACCGCAGTGGGTGAAACAGAACTTCCAGCACGGCACGTTGGACTTCGACCGGCTCAGCGGTCGCGTCAGCCGGGTGATTGACGGCGTTGCCGAGGAATTGCCGCCGCCTTCGCCAAGCGGACCGCCGATGCAGCTCGAGCGGTTCTCCCCACCCGTGGGCTAGCGCGAAGATAGAGCCGATTGCCCTGCTTCCCCCACAAGTGGGTGCTACCCCCACCCCCGCAAGCGGGGGCGGCTAAAGCCACCACCGTTCCAGCACCCGCGCCACCCCATCGTCGGTGTTGGGGGTGGTCACCTCATCGGCCGCGGCGATCGCATCGGGGTGCGCGTTGCCCATCGCCACCCCGTGGCCGGCGCTCAGCAGCATCGGCACGTCATTGGGCATATCCCCGAACGCGAGCACCTCGTCGTCGGTGATGCCCAGCGGCCGGGCGAGTTCGGCGATACCGGTGGCTTTGGTGATACCCACCGGCATGATCTCGATCAGCCCGTTGCTGGTGGAATAGGTGATATCCCCCTCGATGCCGACATGCTTGGCAAGCTCGGCGGCCATATCGGCGCTGCGGGCACCGGCCTTGCGGACGAGCAGCTTGACCGCTGGGGCGCTTAGCAGGTCTTCGATGGACACCTCGGTGTTGTCGGGATTGAGCCAAGCGTGTTCGTAGCCCGGTGAGCTGACGAACTGCGGCGTCGCCGCGTCGTGCGCGCTTTCGCCGATCCGCTCAACCGCCAGCCCGGCCCCCGGGATGGCACGTGTCGCGATCACCGCCAGCTCGCCCAGGACGTCGACGGACAGCGTCCGGGCGGCGATCACCCGGTCGGTCGAGGCGTCGTAGATAACAGCGCCGTTGGCGCACACCGCCATCGGCGCGAAGCCGAGCTCGTCGACTATCGGCTGCACCCAGCGTGGCGGACGACCGGTGGCCAGGATGAACTGCGTCCCGGCCTGGACCGCGGCAAGCACGGCGTTGCGGGTCCGCGGTGTGATCTTCTCGTCGGCAGTGACCAGAGTGCCGTCCACATCGCAGGCGATAAGGGCAGGCAGGGTCACCGGGATGAGCTGCCTTCGCAGCTAGCTAATCTGCTCAATGCAGTCCGCTTTGGTTCTGCCCCGGTCGCGTCACGCCGTCGTTGCCGTATTTCTCCATCCGCGCTTGCAACTCCGCCAAGCGGATTGCCCTGGAGTCTTCCTGGTTGGGCGCGCTGCCACCGAGCCGCCGCGGCACCCAGAACTCGCCCGGTGGGTGCGGATACTCTTCCTGCACCTGGTAGAGCAACCCCTTCATTGCCTCACGCAGCGCCGCGTTGAGTTGCTCGGTCGTGCCTCGCGGTGGCAGCGGGCGCCCGGCGGCCACGGTGATCGGAACTTTGTTGCGAAATACTTTCTTTGGCTGGTCTTTCGGCCAAATTCGATGAGCACCCCACACGACCAGCGGGACGATCGGAACCTGCGCCTCCAAGGCCATCCTGGCCGCCCCGCTCTTGAACTCCCTTAGCTCGAAACTGCGGCTGATGGTGGCCTCGGGATGCATCCCGATGAGTTCGCCCTCGCGCAGCCGCTGCACGGCGACGTCGAGAGCGTCGTGTCCGTGCGTGCGGTCCACCGGAATGAGCCTGGCGTGCTTGATGACGTAGTTGGCCGCCTTCACATCGGCCATCTCGGCCTTGATCATGAAGTACATCCGCCGACCCCGCTCACGTGCAGCGAACAGTGGCGGAAGCCAATCCAGGTAACTGGTGTGGTTTTGGGCAAGCAACGCGCCACCGCGCTCTGGAATGTTCTCCAGGCCGTGGAAGGTGAACTTGGTCCCGTTCATCGCGACCACTGGCGGCACGATCCACTCCCCCAACCGGTACAACGGCACTGCCATCGTCGTTGCTCCTTTCCTGGGACCCGGCGCCGCACCTACCCGGCTTTCTTGCCCTCATCCTCCCTGACGCCGACCGCCTGCGCCGTTAGCCGCTCGCCGTGTCACGGACCGTGCTCCGCCGTCTTACGGGCACGCTCGGTTCTTTCAGTTTCCTCAAGGATCTTTGCCTCCGCCACCGTAGGTGCGGTGCCACCCAGTCGCCGGGGCACCCAGTACGCGCCTTCCGGGTGGGGATATTCCTCCTGCACGCGGTGCAACAACGACGTCATCTCGTCGCGCAGCGCCGCGTCAAGGTGTTCGACGTCGCCGGACGGCGCTAACGGCGGCCCCGCCGCGACGATGACCGGGATCTTTTTGCGGCCCACATTTCTCGGGTGGTCTTTCGTCCAAATCCGCTGTGCGCCCCACACGATCAGCGGAACCGTCGGTACTCCTGCCTCCAGGGCCATCCGCGCCGCCCCGGTCTTGAATTCCTTGAGCTCGAAGCTGCGGCTGATCGTGGCCTCGGGCATCAGGCCTACCACCTCGCCGGCCTGCAGCAACCGGACGGCCTCGGCGTAGGCCTGCGACCCGGCTCCGCGGTTGACCGGGATGGTCTTGGTGTGCTTGATCAAGAAGTTGACGATCTTCACCTGCTGCATCTCGGCTTTGATCATGTAGCGGATGCGCCGCCCTCGGTAATGCACGGCAAGCGCGGCCGGCAGCCAGTCCACGTAGCTGGTGTGGTTGATCGCCATCACCGCGCCGCCGGTGCGAGGAATGTTCTCCAGGTTCTGGTAGCTGATTCGGGTGCCGGTAGCCATGACCAGGGCCTTGGCCGCGATCTCGAGAGTTCGGAAGACCGGCTCCATGCCGTTACTCCGACGCGCCCGCCGAATCCGCGCGGCCGCGAGCCGCCCGCGCGGCCGCGCGTTGGCTGGCTTCTTCGGCGTCCAACCTGGCTGCCTCCGCCAGGGTGGGCGCACCGCCGCCCAGCCGGTGCGGCACCCAGTACTCGCCGGCTGGATGCGGGCCGTAGGAGTCCTGCACCCGCTCCAGCAGATGCTGCATTCGGGAGTGCAGCAACGCGGTCAGCTCGGGCGCGGGCAACGTCGGCAGGATCGGCTCGCCGACCGCCACCGCGATCGGCACCTTGGGACGCAGCAATTTCTTGGGATGGTCCTTGGTCCAGATCCGCTGGGCCCCCCACACGATGTGCGGAACGATCGGCACGTCGGCCGCGATCGCCATCCGGGCCGCGCCGGACTTGAACTCCTTGATTTCGAAACTGCGACTGATTGTGGCTTCGGGATAAACGCCGACCAGCTCACCGTCCTTGAGCCGCTGTACGGCCGCATCGTATGACGCGGCGCCGCTGGCCCGGTCCACCGGGATGTGCCGGCAACCGCGCATGATCGGACCGGTGAACTTGTTGTCGAAGACCTCCTGCTTGGCCATGAACCGCACTTTGCGCCCGAGGCCCTGCTGGTAGGTGGGCAGCCCCGCGAGGGTGAAGTCGAAGTAGCTGGTGTGGTTGATGGCGACGACGGCGCCGCCGGTGGTAGGCACGTTCTCCAAACCGATAACCGTGAAACGCAAACCCTGCACACGCCACGCCAAACGGACGAGTTGGATGATCGTGCCGTATACCGGTTCCACGGTCATCAAGCCTAGTGTTTCTGATTGAACGGTCGGGCCGGGTCTGACACACAGGATGTGCGCGCGAGGCGTTCGACTCCGCCGTTTCGCTAAGCTCGGGGCGGCAAATCGGCGACAGATCGAGTCGCGAAAATAGCGTCTGAAGGGCATCAGTGCAGGTCACGAGCATCGGCCACGCCGGCTTTCGAATCGAGACCCGGGCGGGCAGCATCCTGTGCGATCCCTGGGTCAACCCGGCCTACTTCGCGTCGTGGTTCCCCTTCCCGGACAACAGCGGGCTGGACTGGGACAGCCTGGGCGACTGTGACTACCTGTACGTCTCGCACCTGCACAAGGACCACTTCGACGCGCGAGCTGCTGGCTGAGCACGTCAACAAAGACGCGGTGGTGTTGTTGCCCGACTATCCGGTGCCCGACTTGAAAAACGCGCTGCAGATGCTGGGGTTTCACCGGTTCGTCGAGACCACCAATTCGGTCAAGCATCGGATCAGCGGGCCCAAGGGCGACCTCGACGTCATGGTCATCGCGCTGCGGGCTCCGGCCGACGGCCCGATCGGCGATTCGGCGCTGGTGGTCTCCGATGGCGAGTCGACCACGACCTTCAACATGAACGACGCCCGCCCGATCGACCTCGACGTGTTGGCGTCCGAGTTCGGTCACGTCGACGTGCACATGCTGCAGTACTCCGGCGCGATCTGGTATCCGATGGTCTACGACATGCCGTCGCGGGCCAAGGAGACGTTCGGCATGCAGAAACGGCAGCGCCAGATGGACCGGGCCCGTCAGTACGTCGCGCAGGTCGGCGCGACGTGGGTGATCCCGTCGGCCGGCCCGCCGTGTTTCCTCGATCCCGAGCTGCGCGACCTCAACGACGACCACGGCGACCCGGCCAACATCTTCCCCGACCAGATGGTGTTCCTCGACCAGCTGCGCGCCCACGGCCATGACCGGGGCCTGCTGATGATTCCCGGGTCGACGGCGGATTTCTGCGGTGCTCAACTGAATTCGCTGCGCCATCCGCTGCCCAGCGACGAAGTCGAAGGCCATCTTCACCACCGGCAAGGCGGCCTACATCGCCGACTACGCCGCACGGATGCAACCCGTGCTGGCGGCGGAGAAAGCCGGCTGGGCAGCCCGCCACCGGCGAGTCGCTGCTGGAGCCGCTGCGGGCGGTGTTCGAGCCGATCATGCTGGCCAGCGACGAGATCTGCGACGGCATCGGCTATCCGGTCGAGCTGGTGGTCGGCGCCCAGCGAGTGGTGCTGGACTTCCCGAAACGCGCTGTGCGGGAAGCGATTGTCGGACGAGAAGTTTCGGTACGGCTTTGCCATCCCGCCGGAACTGGTGCGCACCGTGCTGCGCGACAAGGAGCCCGATTGGGTCAACACGATCTTCCTGTCCACCCGGTTCAAGGCGTGGCGGGTGGGCGGCTACAACGAATACCTGTACACGTTTTTCAAATGCCTGACCGACGAGCGGATCGCTTACGCCGACGGCTGGTTCGCCGAGACGCATGACGACACCGCGTCGATCACCTTGGACGGCTGGGAGATTCAGCGCCGATGCCCGCATCTGAAGGCTGACCTGTCCAAGTTCGGCGTGGTGGAGGGCAGCACGCTGACCTGCAACCTACACGGGTGGCAGTGGAATTTGGAGAACGGCCGCTGCCTCACCGCGCGCGGTCACCAGCTGCGGAGCTCGCCCCGATGAGCACGGCCGGCTACAGCTCATACGATGACGGCCTGGTCCAACTGGACCGGGAGGCGATCACGTTGCGCCGCTACCATTTTCCGTCCGGCACATCGAAGATCATCGCGGTGGAGCGGATCCGTGGGTACAAGGCCGAACCGCTGGGACTGTTTATCCACCGCTTCCGCATCTGGGGCAGCTCAGACCTGCGCCGTTGGCTGCCGCTGGACGTGCGGCGTCCGTGGCGGTCGACGTTGATCACCCTCGACGTGCCGGGCACCAGGCCGAGCCCGGCCTTCACCCCGGTGGACCCCGGCGAGTTCACCGACCTGTTGGACCGGCTACTAGACGAGCGCAGTTAGCAGGACGCCGGTTACCGCCCGGCGTCGGCCAGCGCTTGATGGGCCGCGTTATATCCCGGGATGAACGTGATTCCCGGCCCACCGTGACATCCGGTGCTGGCCAGGTAAAGCCCGTGGACCGGAATCGGCTGCCCAATAAAGCCTTTCGGTCCGGGTCGGTTGGGGCCGATCTGCTGGGCGTGGAAAAGCCCGTGGCAGTAGTCGCCACCTGGAGCACCGAACATCACACCCATGTGCTTGGGCGTGAAGGTGGTGTGCCGACTGATGCTGCGTTCGAAGTTGGGTGCCAATCGGGTGATCTTGTCGATCACGCGTTGGCCCATTTCGACCTTCGCCGCGCCGTAGTCCACTTCACCCTCGATGGGGAACCACAGCGCGAACGCCGACGCGGCGTGCTTGCCCTCGGGCGCGAGGTCGGGATCGTTCTGCGAAGGAATCTGGAAGACGACCGTCGGGTCAGCGGGCACGATTCCGCGTCGGCAGTCCTCCCACTGCTGCTGAACCTCCTCCGGTGTGCTGAAGATGCCGATCGACGCCTGCATACTCGGGTCGTTGAGCGCCTGGTAGGGCGCGGCGAACTCGGGGGCCTCGTCCAACGCGAAATGCATCTGGATGTAGCTGCCGCGGTGGTCAATCCGCGCGTAGCGTTCGCGGATGTCCGCGGGCAGCACTGCGGGGTCGACCAGCTCGTTGACCGTCATGTCCGGCGCGAGTGCGGAGACGACGATCGGAGCGGTCATCGTGTCACCTGCCTCGGTGCGCACACCGCTCACCCGCCCGTCGGCAACCAGGACCTCGGTCACCTTCGTGCGCAAGCGAAGCTCACCCCCGGCGCTCACCAGCGAGTCAGCCAGATGCGCCGTCAGCGCGCCGATGCCGCCGCGCAACTTCTTCATCTGCATGGTGTCGCCGTCGGGAACACCCAGTCCGAAGGCCAGCGCCGCCGCACTGCCGGGCGTGGCCGGCCCGCGGTAGAGGGTGTTGACGGCCAGGACGGTCATCGAGCCGCGCAGAGCGCCATGCTTCTCGCGGTCCGGAAGGTAGCGGTCTAACACGTCGGTGACCGAGCCAAATAGCATGTCGTCGATGGCCGAGCGCTCGAATTCATTTGTCGCACACGCATACATCTCGTCGATTGTCTTCGGCGGGGTGCCCGCTTCGAATCGGCCGAGCGCCCGGGTCGGCGCCTGGGCCCAGGCCATCAGCCCGACCATGCCGTTGACGGCGTCGGCCCCATGAACCTCGTTGAGATGGGTGAACAGCTTGATCGGGTCGCTGTACTGGATCATCGGGTCGTCGCCGACGCCGCGCAGCGCTACCGACATCACGTCCAGGTCGATGGTCGGCAGGGTGTCCAGGCCAAGCTCCTGCCTCACCACCGGTGCGGTGGGGAATTGCACCGAGCCGGCGATCTCGAACTGATAGCCGTCGAACAGCTCCACCGTGGACGCCATGCCGCCCGCGTAGAGCTTCGATTCCAGGCACAGCGTCCGCAGTCCCGCCTTCTGCAGCAGCACCGCGGCGGCCAATCCGTTGTGTCCGGCGCCAATCACGATCGCGTCGTAGTCGGTCATCTGCGCAGGCTGACACGGATGGCAAGTTTTGTCAATTATGACGAAACTTGCTCGTTCCAGGTATCGGTGATGCCGGCTCGCAGCGTCTCCAAGGCCACATGGCAGACCCGCGCCAGCTCGCCGAGGGATCGATGGTCGCCGAGCATCCAGACCTCCATCGCACCGAAAACCGCCGCGGCGATGCAGCGCGCGGTGACAGCGAAGCGCACCCGGTCATCTGGCGACGGATCGCCCGCACAGCTACGGCGCTGCAGCTGGGCCGCAATCGCGTCGGCGAAATCGGCTTGCACCTCGCGGATATGCCGGACGATGCGGCCCGGGTCGATCTCGTCGTCGCGCAGTGCGGCGATTTTCCCAACTGCATCAACGTCATACGGGAAAGCGAAGATAGCGGCCTGCACCGAGTCGATGATCGATTCGGTGGCCGGCCTATCACCGAGCGCCGCTCGAAACCAGTTCAGTCCGGTGTAGTCGGCAAACAGCAGATCGTGCTTGGAGGAGAAGTGCCGATAGAAGGTCCGCAGCGACACGCCGGCGTCTGCCGCGATCTGCTCGGCCGACGTGTCCTCGACGCCTTGGGCGAGGAACCGAACCATCGCCGCCTGGCGCAGCGCCTCACGCGTCCGCTCGCTGCGCGCCGTCTGGGCCGGCCGGATCATGCCTGTAAATTACCGCAGATCCTGTTATGTCAATATTGACAAAACTTCCGAGTGCGAGTGAGACTGCGGCCATGGTGTCTATCGTCGTCCACTTTCTCTTGGGCCTTGGCTGCATCGGCTGGATCATCGCGTCGAATCCGAAGATCTACGCGAAACCGGCGGGCGGGAGCTGGCTCTCCCCACTGGAATGCGTGTATTACGCCGCTGGTATCGCGTCGATCGCGCTTGGTTATTGGTTCAACATCCATTTCGTCTTAGACGCGCACGGGCAGGGCAATCTCATCTCGGGGCCGGCCAGCTATCCGGAATTCATCAAGGGACAGTTCGCCACCCCAGCGTGCGGCTCCGGCAATCAGGACTACATGATCGCGAATGTCATTCTGATGCCGGTGTTTACCATCATCGACGGTTACCGGCGGGGGCTGCGGCGCCCGTGGCTGTTCTTTCTGTCCAGCTTTTTCACCAGCTTCGCCTTCCCGTTCGCGTTCTATTTCGCCACTATCGAACGACAGCGCCGCCACGAAAAAGCCGCTGAGAAGGTGCCCGCCTAGGCGCTGATTCCGTCACTGCGGTAATCAGTTTCGTCTTCCTGTAAACCGTCATCGTCGTGACGCTGCGGGGTCGGCCAGCTGTGGTGGCCGACCTGGTTTCCACCACGTCGCTTGGCGACATACATCGCGGCATCGGCGGCGGCGATCAACTCGATAAGCACGAAGTCGGCGCCGTCTGGCCGGGAAGCAGGATGCACGGCGGCCGTGCCGATGCTGGCGGTAATACCGAAGGGCAGCGCGGCAATGACATCGCAGAGTTGCCGTGCTTTCCGGTCCACCTCCTCGGGATGCCAGAGGTCGGCGATCACAAACTCTTCTCCACCCGAACGGCCGATCACTGCGGTGTCGTCGGTGCTGTCCCGCAGCGCGCGCGCCACCGAGGTCAGCGCATCGTCGCCGGTGCTGTGCCCATAGTTGTCGTTGAGCTGCTTGAAGCGGTCCAGGTCGATCACCGTGATGACGAAATGAGCGAGCTGGTCATGCCCGCGCACCAGGCACGCTTTCGCGCGCCGATGAAAGGCGTGCCGGTTCAGCAGTCCGGTGAGCTGGTCACGGTCGGCCCGCACCGCATCGGTGCCGAGCATGTGCACAACCGTTTGGATGCCGAACGGCACAGCGAGATTGAGCAGGAGCACCACCGAGAATCCGCACAGCGCGCCAAGGAAGCCGAACCGCTGCGCTATTCGCAGCGCCTCGATCCCGCCGATCACGGTGGCGATCGCAAAGTTGTAGGCCAACAGTGGAGCGGGGTGAAACAGCGCGATGTAGCTGGCCATCGTGGCGAAGGTGGTGCAGATCAACATGGCCACGATGGGATCGCTCTGGGCCAGCGTGATCAGCGCAATGCTCGCGTTGGACAGCACGGCGAACCGAATCGCCACCGGCCGGGTAGGCCACGACCGTGCCCATAACACGGCCCCGACAGCGGCGCCGGCGGAGGCGGCCAGCGTGCAGGCGAGCTGGACAGTGCCCCGCGGGCCGGTGGGCGTCCAAATTGTCGCCAGCGCGTCAAGCGCCAAACCGGCGGTGATCACCGCGATGGTCATCCGGAGAAAAGTGGCCACACCTCGGGACTGCAGGTGCGCACTCAGCTCGTCGTAGTGGTCGGATTGTCGCCACCACAGCCTGAGCCAGCCCATCGCTCACACCCTCCGACGCGTTTGCCCCATCCACGCATGCAGGACGTTGATCACAAGATGATAGTTCAGAGATAACGCCTTATCTGGCCCTGTCTGACCTTTGGTGTCTAGGCCAGCAGCTCGGCACCGACAAACGGCACCAGCGCGTCGGGAACCCGCACACTGCCGTCGGGCTGCTGGTGGTTTTCCAAGATGGCGACCAGCCAGCGAGTGGTGGCCAGCGTGCCGTTGAGCGTCGCGGCGATCTGCGGCTTGCCGCTGTCATCGCGGTAGCGGGTGGCCAGCCGGCGCGCCTGGAAAGTGGTGCAGTTGGACGTTGACGTCAGCTCGCGATAGGTCTGCTGCGTCGGCACCCAGGCCTCGCAGTCGAACTTGCGGGCCGCGGACGAGCCGAGATCGCCTGCGGCCACGTCGATTACCCGATAGGGCACTTCGATGCGGGCCAGCATTTCGCGCTGCCAGCTCAGCAGCCGCTGGTGTTCGGCTTCGGCGTCGGAGGGCATGCAGTAGACGAATGCCTCGACCTTGTCGAACTGGTGCACCCGGATGATGCCGCGGGTGTCTTTGCCGTAACTGCCGGCTTCGCGGCGGAAACACGACGACCAGCCCGCGTAGCGCAGCGGCCCGGCGGACAAGTCGAGGATCTCGGCGGCGTGGTAGCCGGCCAGCGGCACCTCGGAGGTGCCGACCAGGTACAGATCGTCGGCCTCCACGCGGTACACCTCGTCGGCGTGCGCACCGAGGAACCCGGTGCCTGCCATCACCTCCGGGCGCACCAGCACCGGCGGAATGACCGGGATGAAACCGTTGTCTGCCGCCAACCGCATCGCCAGCTGCAGCAGGCCCAGCTGCAATAGCGCGCCCCGGCCGGTCAGGAAGTAGAACCGCGAGCCGGACACCTTGGCGCCGCGCTCCATGTCAATCAGACCCAGCGCCTCCCCGAGCTCCAGGTGATCTTTCGGGTTGTCGATGGCGGCCGGCTCACCGACGACGTCGAGGACGGTGTAGTCGTCCTCCCCGCCGGCGGGCACGCCGTCGATGATCACGTTTGAGATCGCCATGTGGGCGGCGGTGAAGTGCGCCTCGGCTTCGGCCTGCTGCGCCTCGGCGGCCTTGACCTCGTCGGCAACTTCCTTGGCTCGTTGCAGCAACGCGGGACGCTCCTCGGCGGAGGCGGCGCCGACCTTCTTGCTGGCGGCCTTTTGCTCGGCCCGCAACGAGTCCGCTCTCGAGATCGCGGCGCGCCGAGCGGTGTCGGCTGCCAGCAGCGCGTCGACCAGACCCGGGTCCTCGCCCCGGCTGGTCTGGGATTGACGGACGGCGTCCGGGTTCTCGCGGAGCTGCTTCAGGTCGATCACGGCCTAGAACCCTACGCGGGAGACACCCACCCGTGACAACCACATGACATGACATTTGCAACAGCTGTCACGTAGTTCGGTGAGCCTGTCAGAATGGAGCCAATGTCGAACGCATCCGAGCAGGACGAGGCACCGGCCGAGCGGCCGGAACGGCGGCTGCCGCGGGTCGAGTGGCTGACTGTCCTGCAAGGCACGTTGCAGGCCTCGGCCACCCGGCGCGCGCTGTTGCTGACCGCCCTGGGTGGTTTGCTCATTGCCGGTCTCGTCACCGCCTTGCCCGTCGGCAATGGTCAAGGGCGGCTCACCGGCTACATCGACCCGGTGCCTCCGACGGGTGCCAAGGGTAACGACGCCTTCAACCGCGCCATCAGCGGTAACTGTCTGATGTGGCCGGATCGGATGCCGGAAGCCGCGAACATCGTCGACTGCAAAGACGACCACCGGTTCGAGGTCGCCGAGTCCATCGACATGCGCACATTCCCGGGTTCGGAGTACGGGCCCGAGGCCCCGCCGCCGTCGGCCACCCGCATCGAGCAGATCAGCCAGGAGCAGTGCGAGTCGGCCGTCCGCCGCTACCTCGGCGCCAAATTCGACCCCAACAGCAAGTTCGTCATCAGCATGCTGTGGTCCGGCGACAAAGCATGGCGGCAGTCCGGTGAGCGCCGGATGCTGTGCGGCTTGCAGCTGCCGGGCGCGAACAACGAGCAGATCGCCTTCAAGGGCAAGGTCGCCGACGTCGACCAATCCAAGGTCTGGCCGGATGGCACCTGCCTGGGTATCGACACCTCGACCAATCAACCCACCGACATTCCGGTCGATTGCGCCGCGCCGCATTCGATGGAGGTCACCGGCACGGTGAACTTGCTCGCCAAGTTTCCCGACGCGCTGCCGCCGGAGCCCGACCAGGACAGCTTCATCAAGGACTCCTGCACCCGGCTAACGGACGCCTACCTCGCACCGGTTCAGCTGCGCAGCACCACGCTGACGCTGATCTACAGCACGCTGTCGTTGCCCAGCTGGTCGGCCGGTAGCCGGCAGGTCGCCTGCAGCATCGGGGCGACCCTGGGCAACGGCGGCTGGGCGACGTTACTCAACAGCGCCAAGGGCCCGCTACGGATCAACGGTCAGCCCCCCGTCCCGCCGCCGGACATCCCGCAAGAGCGGCTCAACCTGCCGCCGATCCCGGGGACGCCACCGGACACCGGCGGCAGCACATCGTCGGCCGGATCATCGTCCGGGTCGTCGGCCGGATCGTCGTCCGGATCATCCAGCCAACGGCAGGGCAACCAACACCTTCCCGGACAACCGGCCGCGCCGGCCCCGGCGTCACCCGCCCCGGCGTCACCCGCTCCGGCCAGCCCGCGCCCGGCGGGCCGGCCCCGGAGGCCCCGCCACCACCGCCCCCCGACGCACCGCCGCCATTCTTCCTACCGCCGCCTCCGCCTCCGCCGGAAGCCCCGCCGCCGCCACCCCCGCCGGGGGCATAGCCCGGTGGCCGTGCGGATGGATCCGCAACGGTTCGACGAGCTGGTGTCCGCCGCGCTCGATCTGGTCCCGCCACGGCTGGCCGCCGTGATGGACAACGTGGTCGTACTGGTCGCCGACCGGGATCCCGACGACCCCGATCTGCTCGGGCTGTATGAGGGCGTGGCGTTGACCGAACGCGACTCCCACTACGCCGGTTCGTTGCCGGACACCATCACGATCTACCGCGACGCGCTGTTGGACGCCTGCGACTGCGACGACGAGGTCGTCGACGAGGTGAAGATCACCGTGATTCACGAGATCGCCCACCACTTCGGCATCGACGACGACCGGCTGCACGAACTGGGCTGGGCCTAGAAAGTTTAGCGGCGCGGCGCCTGGGATCTGTCCGCCCTGGGTGCTAAGAACGGCACATGAGCACAGGCTGCCGCGATTGCCAAGCAGGCTTGGATCACTGCCACGGCACCATCATTCGCCATTGGCGACACCGGTCGGAGTGCACCGAGGAAGGGTGCACCAGCCCGGAGCTGATGCCACACGCCTTCGTCGTGGACTGCGACGCGGTCGGCTGCGCCTGCGCTGACGTCGGCGCAGCACCGGCTGTGGCGGTCTGAATCCGATCAGCGGGGCGGTCAGCCCATCGGGTCGGCGCCCGACTCCACGGCGTCGGTCACCGGCGTGGCGTCCGGCTCGGGGTAGAACGGCGACATCTGGCGTCCCCCACCGCAAGCAACTCCAGCGTCCGTCGGTGACCGGCGCTAGGACCACCGCCTCGGTGTTCTTGAGGTGGTGGTCGAGCACGAAGCTGCTCTCGACGCCGGCCAGGATCGCGGCCGTCAGCCGGATCGCCGCCCCGTGGCTGACCACGACGATGTCGCTGGTCCACTCATGGTCGTCGAGATAGCGCAGCCGCAGATCGGTGACCACCGGCAGATAGCGGTCCAGCACCTGGTTGGCGTTTTCGCCGCCCGGCATCGGCACCTCCCGCTCCCCTTCATGCCAGCGCTGGTAGATCGCGTTGAACTCAGCGACGGCGTCGTCGTCGTTGCGGTTCTCCAGCTCGCCGACCTGCACCTCATGGATGCCCTCGACTTCGACGGCCGGCACGTCGACCTCGGCGCTGATCTCCGCGGCGGTCTGCGCGGCGCGGGTGGCCACCGAATGCAGCAACAGCCCGGGCCGGCAGACACCGTTGCGGGCAAACGTCCGCGCCTGGTCGCGGCCCAACGGCGTCAGTTCGGAGCCCGGCGGGCGGGTATCCAGCCGGCGATCGACGTTGCCGTAGGACTGACCGTGCCGCAGCAACACCAAGCGACCGCTCATTGCCCCGGCCCTTCGCAGCCGTGGGGGCACCACCCGCTTGCGGGGGACCGTCGCGCAGTCGCGTCAGCCAGCGCGAGGCCTCGTCCAGCTGCGGCGGCGGCGCGCCGGCAACCGCGTGTGTCGGCCAGGAACCCAGGTAGCGCACGTCGGTACAACGTCGGTGCAGCGCTTTGAGTGCCTCAGCGACCGCATCGTCGTCGATGTGGCCGACGCAGTCCAGGAAGAACACGTAGGTTCCCAATTCGGTTCGGGTGGGCCGGGATTCGATACGGGTCAGGTCGATGTCGCGTATCCCGAACTCGGCCAGCGCGGTCACCAGTGCACTTGGCACATTGTCGATCCGCAGCACCACCGACGTCCGATCGGCACCGGTACGCGCGGGCGGTGGTCCCGGCGGACCCACCAGAACAAAGCGGGTGCGCGCGTTGTCTTCATCGACCACGCCGTCTGCCAGCGTCGACAACCCGCGCTGGGCGCCGGCCAGCGGCGAACTCACCGCGGCGTCGACGTGGCCGTCGGCGACTTGCTGCGCGGCGTCGGCGTTGGAGTTCGCGGGGCGCAGCTCGGCGGCGGGCAGATGGGCGGCCAGCCAGCGCCGCACCTGGGCCGCGGCGACCGGGAAGGCGGCCAGCGTGCGCACGTCGGCGGCCGCGCGACCCGGCTTCACGACAATGCTGAACGCCACGTCCAGCGTCAGCTCGGCGAACACCTGCAGCGGCGGTCCGATCGCCAAACTGTCCAGGGTCGGCATGACCGAACCGTCGATCGAGTTCTCGATCGGCACGCAGGCGTACTCGGCCACGCCGTCACGAACCGCATCAAGAGCAGCGGGCGTGCTGTCGACCGGCATCGGCGTCACGGTAGCCGGGTTGTGCTGCGGAACCATGCCGGCCTCGATCATCTGCCGCAGCGCCGCTTCGGTGAACGTCCCCTCGGGACCCAGATACGCGATCCTCGCCACGACCAAAACCCTATCGGAGGGTACGTCTTGCGCCGTTCGATCATCCCTAGTTAAGTTAGGCTTACCTCACTTAGTTTCGGCACAAGCCAGGACGGTCAACGATGACACTTGCCAACTGCCCGGCGCCCACGACGGCCGAGCGGATCCGCAGCACCTGCGTTCGGGCCGGAGGAGCCCTGCTGGCCGTCGAAGGCGCCGAACCGCTCACCACCCCCCTGCATCACCTGCTCGCCGATGGTTCTTTTGCCGTCGCTGTTCCGGTTGACAGCGCGGTGGCCGGGCAGGTGGCCGACTGCGACGCCCGAGGGGCACAAGCCGTCCTGGAGCTGGCCGACTACGCGCCGCTGCCGTTGCGCGAGCCGGTGCGCTCGCTGGTGTGGATCCGCGGCCGGTTGCACCAGGTGCCGCTGCCGGAGGTGCCCGGGATGCTCGACCGGATCGCCACCGAGCACCCAACCCCCGCGTTGCTGCAAGTGCAGACGCTCCAGTCCCGGCCGATGGCCACAAGTGACACCGGTGACACCCGCTACCTGCTGTCGCGGCTGGAGATCGAGTCGGTGGTCGTGACCGACGCCGAGGGCGCCGAGGCCGTCGACGTGCCAGCCCTGCTGGCCGCGCGCCCCGACCCGTTCTGCGCGTTCGAATCGTGCTGGATTCGGCATCTGGACAGCGCTCATCGAGACGTGGTCGCTCGACTTGCCGCCCGGCTGCCCGCGCGGCTGCGCCGTGGCGACGTGCGACCACTGGGTGTTGACCGCTACGGCGTCCGGCTACGCGTCGAGAGCGCTGACGGCGACTGCGACGTCCGGCTGCCGTTCCGCGAGCCGGTTGACGACGTGAGCGGTCTGAGCCGGGCCATCCGGGTGCTGATGGGCTGCCCGTTCGTGAACGGCTTGCGGGCCCGCCGGGACTGAGCGGCGCGCCGTTTCGGTGCCGGTTACCGTGTCGAGGTGACCGACGCCAGCCTCCCAGCTCGTCTCGCGACGCGCATTGCGCATCGAGCTGGCCGTCGTGCTGGCTGTGACGTTCGGTCTCAGTGCCGTCACCGCGATCCTGCAGCTCGCCGACTCGGTGCTGCGCAACCTGAGCGCCCAGCGGATCCCGCTCAACCCGAAGCGGTCCTACTTCGACCTGATCGACTTAGGGCTGAATGCGACCGTCGTCGTGCAATTGGTTGCCTGGGGTGGGCTTGGCCTGTACCTGTTGTGGCGCAGTGGATTAAGCCCGGCCCAGGTCGGATTGGCGCGCTTTCGATGGCGCGCCGACCTGTTCGGCGGCCTCGGCCTGGCTGCCTTGATCGGCATTCCCGGGCTCGCGCTCTACCTCGCGGCGCGGGCCTTGCGGCTCAATGCCTCAGTCATCCCGTCCAGCCTGGGCGACACCTGGTGGCGGGTGCCGATGCTGGTGTTGGTCGCCTTCGCCAATGGCTGGGCCGAGGAAGTCATCGTCGTCGGGTATCTGCTCACTCGGCTCGAGCAGCTGGGCGTCGGCAGTCGCGCCGCGCTGGCCTGGTCGAGCGTGCTGCGCGGCTGTTATCACCTCTACCAGGGCTTCGGCGCCGGGCTGGGCAACGTCGCGATGGGTCTGGTGTTCGGCTATGTGTGGCGGCGCACCGGCCGGCTGTGGCCGCTGGTGATCGCGCACGGGCTCATCGACACCGTGGCCTTTGTCGGATATGCCCTGCTGGCCGGCCATCTGAAATGGCTGCACTGACGGTGCCCCCGACCACATGAATGACCCCATGCACCCGAGCCGTCGCAGGTGATTCGCCGTCACCCCGGCCACCCGCCGACGAGTCCGTCCCTGCCACCCAAGCCGGCGGCAACCGCGGGTCATGTGCGACGACGCCCGGCCGGCCCGCCACCGCCGCGGCCGGACAGGCCGCGCAGGCCGCGCCGCAAAAGAGCTTGGGGCCAACTGATTTCGCTGAGCCTGGTGATCGCGGTGCTGCTGATCAGCGCCGGCATCCTGGGCGGCGCGCTGTGGATGGAGACAGCGCTGCACCGCGAGCCGGTGCTGGCCGACTATCCCGGCCGGCCAGCAGCCGGGCACGGAACCACCTGGTTGCTGGTCGGCTCGGACAGCCGTCAGGGCCTCACCGTCGAGCAGCAGCAGGCACTGGCCACCGGCGGTGACATCGGCAACGGCCGGACCGACACCATCTTGCTGGTGCACGTGCCGGCATTCGGGTCGCGCACTCCCACGACGATGGTGTCCATCCCCCGCGACTCCTACGTGCCGATCCCCGGATATGGGCGCGACAAGATCAACGCGGCGTTCGCGATGGGAGGGGCGCCGTTGCTGGTGCAGACGGTCGAACAAGCCACCGGGCTGCGGCTCGATCATTACGTGGAGGTCGGGTTCAGCGGGTTCGCCGCGGTGGTCGACGCGCTCGGTGGCGTCACCTTATGTCCGGCCGAGGCGATCGACGATCCGCTGGCCGGGATCGACCTGCCGGCCGGCTGCCAGAAGCTGGACGGCCGCGACGCGCTCGGCTACGTGCGCAGCCGCGCCACCCCGCGCGCCGACCTCGACCGCATGGTCAACCAGCGGCGGTTCATGTCGGCGCTGTTGCACCGGATGGCCAGCCCGGCGGTGTGGCTCGATCCGTGGCGGTGGTATTCGGCGCCGCATGCGGCAGCCGGCGCCGTGACCGTCGACCAGGGCGATCATGTCTGGGACCTGGCCCGACTGGGTTGGGCGCTGCACGGATCCGTCACCACGTTGACCGTGCCGATCGGCGAATTCACCAGCAGCGACTCCGGAGCGGTTGTGGTCTGGGATCACGACAAGGCCACCCAACTGTTCGACGCGCTGGCCGCCGACAACCCGGTACCGTCGGACGCCCTCGGCGAACAACCGTAGCGACGCCCCTTAGTCGCGCTGGGCGCCGGTCAGTCCCTGGTCAGGTGCGTCTAGCCAGGCCTTGACCTGGCCGGGGTAGTTGGTGGCCAGCCACGCCACTCCCACGTCGCGGCAGAACTTGACGTCCTCGTAGGCGTCGGCGTTCCAGCAGTACACCGCGCGGCCCCGAGCCGCCGAACGGTCGACCAACTCGGGGTGTTCCCGAAGGGTCGCCAGCGACGGCCCGACCGCGGTGGCCCCGATTGTGGTGGCGGCGCTGCTGCTCAGGTATCGATAGCTCTTACCGAGCAGCACCGTGGGCAGTAGCGGCGCCGCCCGCCGGATCCGCCACAGCGCGGCCGCGGAAAACGACATCACCACCGCGCGGGATCGGTCCGCCGACGCGGGTGCAGCGATGCCGAAGCGATGCAGCAGCGCCAACACCTTGCTTTCCACCAACCCGCCATACCGGACCGGGTGTTTGGTCTCGACGAAGATCTTCACCGGCCGCTTCCAGTCCAGCACCAACGCGACAAGGGCATCGAAGCGTCAACAGCCCGGTGTCGCCGTGGGTGCCGTCGGCGCGCCAGCTGCCGTGCCACGCCCCGTATTCCAGCTGGCGCAGTTCGGCCAGCGTCATCGTGCTGACCAGCCCGGCGCCCGACGACGTCCGGTCCAGCCGCCGGTCGTGCACACAGACCAGGTGGCCGTCGCGGGTGAGCCGGACATCGCATTCCACACCGTCGGCGCCCTCCCTTGAGGGCCAGGTCGTATGCGGCCAACGTGTGCTCCGGCCGGGAGGCGGAGGCACCGCGATGTGCGACAACGAACGGGTGCCGAGAGACCACCTCATCGGCCCGCGTCATGCCACTATGCTGCCGGTTCCTCACCCGTCAACTCAACAGCAGGAGCGGATTTCGAAGCGCCGGTTGCATCGTCAGCGACGACCACCCAGCGATGGGCGGGCCGTTCGACCGGTTTGCGCTCGAAGCCTTCAAAGACCCTCGCCGTCGCGATCGTTGCGGCCAACGCCACCAGATAGGCGACGATCATCGCCACCGTGTTGTTGGCGATGCCCTGGGCGTCTTGCGCACCGCTGGTCACCGAGGCGAACACTGACGTCACACATGCTGAGCAGCCACATCAGCCACCATCCCCAGATCAGTCCGCGCAGCCGGGTGTAGTGGTCCTCCGTTTTGGCCAGCTCGACGAGGTAAACCAGCGCCCACACCGAGGCAAGCAGCGGCAGACAGCTGACCACCACGTAGACGGCCATCAACGCCCAGCTGGCCGGGCGACCGAAACCGACCATGCTGACAGCGAAGCCGATGGCCAGCACCATCGCGGCCGACGGCGGCAGCAGACATCCGAGCCGCAGCGCCCACGGCGAACGGGTTTCCGCCTTGCCGTGATGCGCGAAGGACGCGGCACGGCGGGCGATCAACCATCGCGTCAGCAGCAGAGCGGCGGTGATCACCGCCGCGATCGCGGCCAGGCTGGCCAACACGCTCAGCAGCGCCGCTGCGTCAGCCACCAGCCAGTTCAGCAACGTGTTGCGGTTGATGATCAGCAACAGATAGCGCACCAAGTGGACCAACGCAGCGAACCCGAGCGTCACTGCGACCGCGAACAGCGCCGCACGCACCCGGCTCGCCGGCGGCGGTTGCCGCACCACCGAACCCGGCGCGGCGCCGTCCTGGTAGACGCGGTCCATCAGGCCCCAGCGCGGTATCACCGTGTATCGCGGTGTCGGCCCCAGCGGCCGCCGGCGACGTCGTTGCGGCGGAGGCGGGCCGGGACGCACCGCGATCCATCGATAGCCCGGTGGCAGCCGCGGTGGCGCTGGCGTGGTATGCGCCGCGGCGCTCCACCGTGGGTCGACGGCGGGCGCTTCGGTCGACGGCGCCAGCAGCGTTCCGCGGCAGCGTGGACACCACACACGCTGCCGATCACGGACATTCCAGCGTGTGCCGCACTGGGAGCACACTTGGATCATCGGCGCCGCTTTCCCCCGCAAGCGGGTGGTACCCCCACCTCATAGCTCGGGATCAAGTTGTCGACGGCGCGGATCACCGCATCAGCCTAGCGGTCAAAACCGGCTGCTCGGCGACGATGCCCGCGGCGCGACCCGGTCAGACCGGGTCAGACACTGCCGGGGCCGCCGTCATCGGTGACTACCAGGCGTCCGGCGTTGGCCCATGCCAACATGCCGCCACTGACATTGACGGGCGCATACCCGTTGCGAGCCAGATACTGGGCCACCCGAGCAGAGCGCCCACCGGCGTGGCAAATGACGTACAGCGTCGCCGTTGGATCGATCTCCTCAAGCCGGTTCGGCACCTCGCCCATCGGGATGTGTTGGGCGTTCGCGGCATGACCACGTCTCCACTCGTCGTCTTCGCGCACATCTAGCAACACCGCCGCGCCGCCAAATTCGGCGGGCAGCTCGGCGACGTCTGCCTGTGCGATCACCGGTTCAGCGTCCATGGGCTTGATCTTGGCACGTCGAGCACCCGCTGTGCAGAAGCCGGGGAGAAGCCGGGGTCCAGCTACCAACAAGTATCCACAGTTTCCACAGGTTTATGCACAGATAGCTGTGCACCTGCATTGCATTGACGTGCCGCCAACACACCGGCGGGGCCAGCAGTTGTGGATAACAGCGGTTGATTGCGGGTCGCGATCGACAACCCCGCCGCATGCTTAGCGAATTCTTAGCGTTCCTAACGCCGCCCACGCCGTTCCCCCGTATGGGGGACGTCACAACGTATCCGGCCAGGCGTCACAGCGACCCCGCTGAGTCGCTCAGACCCGATCACCCATGTGACTGCCGGCGTGGGCCAGCAACAAGATGCTGGTCAGCGGGCCGCCGTCGGCTCAATTTCTCCGGTGGTACATAAGGAGATATGATCGCGATCACGCAGATTATTTTGTGACTCATTTCACTGGGGGAGAGCTGGATGTGCAGGTCGGAGTGGTGAGATGACAACACAACCGATCGGACCGCAGTCCGCAAGATCGTCGTCGCACTGGTACAAGAGTTCGGCGCTGTGCAATCGCTCCTATCTGCTCGCCGGTTTGCGCGCGGGCCTGATCGCGCTGGTTTTGCTGGCGGTCCTCGCAGTCATCGTTTGGTTCTGAAGCCCCGTCGCTGGGTATTCACGCATCGCGCTCGTTCTTGCGGTGCGCACCGTGATGGAGCAGGGTTGACTGGGTTGAGTAGATTGACTGTGCCAAACCGCCACTCCGCGAACAGCCTGCGAGTGGAGCGTCACCAGTAGTTCGGCAACGATCATCGAAGGAAGGAATCCCGTGGCTGAATACACTTTGCCCGACCTGGACTGGGACTACGGAGCATTGGAGCCGCATATTTCGGGTCAGATCAACGAGCTTCACCACAGCAAACACCACGCCACGTACGTCAAGGGCGCCAACGACGCCGTCGCCAAACTCGAAGAGGTACGCGAGAAAGAAGATTTCTCGGCAATTCTGCTGTACGAGAAGAACTTGGCGTTCAACCTGGCCGGCCACGTCAATCACAGCCTGTGGTGGAAGAACTTGTCCCCCAACGGCGGTGACAAGCCGACCGGCGAGCTCGCGGCGGCCATTGATGACGGCTTCGGATCGTTCGACAAGTTCCGCGCTCAGTTCACCTCGGCTGCCACCACCGTGCAAGGTTCGGGCTGGGCGGCCCTCGGCTGGGACAGCCTTGGCCAGAAACTGTTGGTGTTCCAGGTCTACGACCATCAGACCAATTTCCCGCTCGGCATCGTTCCGCTGCTCGTGCTCGACATGTGGGAGCATGCGTTCTACCTGCAGTACAAGAACGTCAAGGCCGACTTTGCCAAGGCGTTCTGGAACGTCGTCAACTGGGACGATGTGCAGGCCCGCTACGCAACCGCAACCTCGAAGGCCAAGGGGCTGATCGCTGGCTGACTTCAGCTGGATTCGCCTGTTCGGGGCGCCGCGTAATTCTCGCGGCGCCCCGTTTTCTATTTCGGCTGTGTTTCTTTTTTTCACCCGCTGCAATTGGTTGCTCGTGTCAGCTTGCGGGTACTCAAAACCTGGCTCATGCTGAGCTCACCGACCCACCGGCGTATCGCTGGGTGAGAACCGAAGTATGGCGGAGGTCGAAATGGAAACCGGGTCAGGCCGGGCCATCGAGGTGGCCCCCTTCCATTCTCGTGGTGCCCTGAAAGGGTTTGTGATTTCCGGACGTTGGCCTGATTCGACCAAAGAATGGGCTCAACTGTTGATGGTTGCGGTCAGGGTCGCGTCACTACCCGGATTGCTGAACACCACAACGGTATTCGGTGCTCGCGAGGAACTGCCGGATGCTCCTGCGCCTGGCACCGTCGGCCTGGTACTGGCAGAGGGCCCGGTGGTCGGCGAATCCGCCATTCAGCCAGGTTATTTCGCTGATCATCAGCCGCCTGCGCTGTTGATGTTGCATCCACCATCGGAGACCACGCCTTCGCTGCCGGAATGCAACGGCGCCGCATCAGGATGCGTGCTGCTGCCGGGGTTGCCGTATCTGGGATTGGAACACCGGGCGGCCTGGGTCGAAGCAGAAGCTGACGGCACGATCACGTCAATGGTGAGTCGAGTCGGCGTCGACCCCATCAGCCATCCCGACACCGCGATCCTGGCGATGCTGCTTGCCGCATAGCGCTTTCCACCGAATTTCTGGTCCGCGGCGTCCGCCGCGCCAACCCTGACGGCGGTGCGGTTCAGGCCGGTGCCCGAGTCGCGACTGGTCACCAGCCGCCAGAACAGCCCTCGCGGGCAACGTAGTGACTCACGGCAGCAAATCGGGTTTTTCGCGCATCGTCGTGACGCGCCGGTTGCCACGCTGCATCGCATGCGCTCCGCCGACGAAGCCACCCACCCCGGTCGCCGCCTGCTGGGGCGACGACACGCAACACAATTCGCTTGGGACATCTTGTGAATTCGCTGCGAGACGAGCTCGCGGCACTTTGGCGGCGTCGCCGACGATCGCTGCGGCCGTCGCCGGCAATCGCTTCAAAAGTTTGCACTTGGATGCGGCGATAACTCTCGCTAGGATGGTCAGCAAATACATCATGGAGTTATTCGTCTACCGACCTGGTGGAGGTCATATCGATGAGCACGACGTTTTCCGCCCGCCTGAACCGCCTGTTCGACACGGTTTATCCACCCGGACGGGGGCCGCATACATCCGCTGAGGTGATCGCGGCGCTTAAGGCGGAGGGCATCACGATGTCGGCTCCCTATTTGTCGCAGCTACGCTCCGGCAATCGCACAAACCCATCGTCGGCAACCATGGCCGCGCTGGCGAATTTCTTCCGCATCAAGCCCGCCTACTTCACCGACGACGACTACTACGAAAAGCTCGACAAAGAGTTGTCGTGGCTGATGACCATGCGTGACGAGGGTGTTCGGCGCATCGCCCTTCGCGCCAGTGGGCTGTCTGCGGAGGCGCAAAAGGACCTCGCGCAGCGCGTTGACGAGTTACGCCGCAAGGAACACCTGGACGCATAGCCCGACGCCGACGCGGGCAGGTCCTGACGACAGGTGTCCCGGCTGATCCGGTTAGGGTTGGCCCATCGATGGTGCATACGCACCTCGATAGTCGACGAGATTCCGGGGAGGCGGCCGGGAATGGGCCTGTTCGGCAAGCGGAAAACCCGCGCGACACGTCGGGCCGAGGCTCGCGCGATCAAGGCCCGGGCCAAACTCGAGGCGAAGCTGTCGGCAAAGAACGAGGCTCGTCGGTTCAAGGCCGCGCAGCGGGCCGAGACCAAGGCGCTCAGGAATCAGCTGAAGGCGCAGCGCGACAGCGACCGCGCGGCGTTGAAGGTTGCCGAGACCAAGCTGCAGGCGGTGCGTGAAGGCAAGCTGCTCTCACCGACGCGGATTCGCCGATTGCTGACGGTGTCTCGGCTGCTCGCTCCGATCGTGGTGCCGCTGGCCTACCGGGTAGCCATTGCCGCCCGCGGGCTGATCGATCAGCGGCGCGCCGACCAGCTCGGGGTTCCGTTGGCCCAGGTCGGTCAGTTCTCCGGGCATGGCGGCCGGTTGTCGGCCCGCGTCGCCGGCGCCGAGCAATCGCTGCGGACGGTG
The DNA here is from genome assembly GCA_963743145.1 of uncultured Actinomycetota bacterium. Taxonomy (GTDB): domain Bacteria; phylum Actinomycetota; class Actinomycetes; order Mycobacteriales; family Mycobacteriaceae; genus Mycobacterium. The sequence continues at coordinate 95,288 of CAVUOR010000005.1, forward strand.
CAGGAGAAGAAGCCGAAGGACGCCGAGACCAAGCAATTCGTTGCCGCCATTTCCGAGCGGCTCGCCGACTTGGCGGCGGCCGTCACCGCTGCGGAGAACATGCCCGCCGGGCGCCGCCGCGCCGCGCACGCCGCGATCTCCCGACAACTCGATGAGATCGACGCCGACCTGATGGCGCGGCTCGGATTGACCTGACGCCACCGAAGCCACTGCAGCCGCGGCGGCCGGCCGACGCGGCCTTTCCCGACCCTTCGACAACAGGAATAGCATCGGATGTCATGGCACCGCAGGCTGATTCGGCACGCCCTGATCGCGGCCGCCGCCACCACCACGCTCTACCTCGGATCAACCGCCGGCATCGCGCCGGCGTCCGCCCATGTCCGCGCCAGCAGCGACGACGCCGTGCGCGGGGAGACGGCGCTGGTCACCTTCGAGGTGCCCAATGAATCCACCACCGGGGCGGCCACCACTGGGCTCACGGTGAGTCTCCCTGATCTCACGTCGGTACAGGTCGAAACGCAGCCCGGTTGGACGGTCAAAGTCGACCGTGAGTCCGCGTCGGGCACCGTCCGCTCGGTGACCTGGACGGCGGCACCGGACGGTGGGATCGGTGCGGATCAGTTCGGGCTGTTCCGGATATCGGTGAAGCTTCCCGACGCCGCCACCGTCAGCTTCCCGGCTACCCAGACCTACGCCGACGGCGCACAGGTCAAATGGGATCAGCCGTTGGTGCCAGGCGCGGCCGAGCCGGATCATCCGGCGCCGACGCTGACCCTGGCTGCGGGATCGACGCCGCCGACCACCCATCACAAGAGCCCCGCCGCCGACCGCCGCGCCGATGCCGTCGACCCAAAATCCGCCGAAACCATCCGACAACACCGCCCGGCTGCTCGGTGGGGTTGCCCTGCTCGTCGGTGCCGTGGGCATCGGTATCGCGCTGATCGGACGACGGGCGTGAGCCGACGAGCGTGCCTGGTTGCGATGAGTCTGCTGCTGGCAGCAGTCACCATCGCCGCCACCTTGACCGCCGGAGCCGCCAGCGCCCACGCCGCCCGGGTGTCGGTCGACCCCGCCGAGAACGCCGTCCTTAGCGTCGGTCCGGCCCGGGTCAGCGCGACCTTCAACGAGCAATTGCAAACCACGTTCGCCGCGATGACGGTGGTCGGGCCGGACGGCAACCTGTGGTCGTCTGGGCAACCGCAGGTGCAGGGTGCGGTTGTCAGCCTCGGCGTGCGGCCGCTAGGTCCGAGCGGAAACTACACGGTGAACTACCGCGTGACGTCGGCCGACGGGCACGTGGTGTCCGGATCGTGGTCGTTTCGGCTGACCAGGCCCGGCGCCGGTATACCCGGGCCACCGGCGGGCGGCTCGGATACCACGACCGACGACGTCCCGGTCTGGCCCTTTGTTGTCGGCGCCGTGGTCCTCGTCGCCGGCGCGGCACTGTGGGCGGCGCGCAAGCGGTCCTGACTGCCGGGCCCAACCCGCCGGGACCGCCCTGGCATGATGGATTCGACTGCTGGTGTACCTGACCGGTGTACGCGAGAAAGAAACTGCAAAGGAGCAGCCGCATGGCAGACCCGCAGGATCGGCCGGACAACACACCCGACAGCGCAGCCCACGCTCCACCAAGCACCGGCCCCACCCCGCACACCGACGCGGCACCGCCCAGCCCGCCACCCACCGCGGAGACGTCGCCGCCACCCGGGCCGGATGAACCGGCCAAGAAGGCCCCTGCGAAAAAGGCAGCCCGCCAAGGCGGCAAAGAAGGCTCAGCAACCGCCGGCGAAGAAGACACCCGCGAAAAAGGCACCGGGCAAAAAAGCACCCGCAAAGAAAGCACCCGCCAAAAAAGCACCCGCCAAAAAAGCCGAATCCAGCGCCGCCCCCACGGCACCGCTCGCCGACTCCAACGGTCAGCTCGCTGCAGCAGCTAAAGATGTTGCGGCACAGGCGAAGTCAACCGTGGACGCCGCGAGCAATCCGGTGCCCCGGCAACCGGGCCCGACACCGGAAGGCCGGTCTCCGGTACCGCTGGCGGTGGCGATCGCGATCAGTCTGCTGGCGTTGCTGCTGGTGCGCCAACTCCATCGACGGGGCGAGTCGCGGTGACTGACGTCTAGCATGGCCCGGTGACCGTGATATTCCGGCCCACGGCTGATCTGGTCGACGACATCGGGCCCGACGTACGCAGCTGCGACGTGCAATTCCGCCAGTTCGGCGCACGAGCGCAATTCGCCGGCCCAATCAGCACGGTGCGCTGCGATGAGGACAATGCGCTGTTGAAATCGGTGCTGTCGACGCCGGGCGACGGCGGGGTCCTGGTGATCGACGGCGGCGGCTCGTTACACACCGCGCTGGTGGGCGACGTCATCGCCGAGCTGGCCCACTCCAACGGCTGGGCCGGCCTGGTCGTGCACGGCGCCGTTCGCGACGCTGCGGCGCTGCGCAACCTCGACGTCGGGATCAAGGCGCTCGGCACCAACCCCCGCAAGAGCGGCAAGACCGGTGCCGGGGACCGAGACGTCACGGTGAGCTTCGGCGGTGTGGCATTCGTGCCGGGCGATATTGCCTACAGCGACGACGATGGCATTGTCGTCGTCGCTGCGGCGACTGTCGATTAAACAGCCACGGCGGCAGTCATTTTTGCGAAGTGCAGCCCCTCATCATCGACCCGGCCACGCCGGATCAGCTGCAGGTCGAGCAGGTAGTTCTGTTTGAGCCGCCACGGGGAGACTGAACCCGCCTTGGGCAGGTAGTCCAAGGCCCGCAGCACATAGCCGGGCGTGAAGTCCATCAGCGGACGTTCGTCCACCGAGTCGCCCGGATGCTGTGGCACCACGGTTTTGAACCCGTGTGAATCCATGTAATTGAGTACTCGGCAGACGAATTCGGAGACCAGGTCGGCCTTGAGGGTCCAGGACGCATTGGTGTATCCGATGGTGAACGCCATGTTCGGCATGTCGGTCAGCATCATGCCCTTGTAGGCCATCAAGTCGTTGAGTTCGACGGGCATGCCGTTACGTCGGATCTTGGCGCCACCGAACAGCTGCAGGTTCAAACCGGTTGCAGTGATGATGATGTCGGCGTGCAGCTCCTCACCGGAGGAGAGCTTGATCCCCGTTTTGGTGAAGCGGTCGATGGTGTCGGTGACGACGTCGGCTTTGCCGTGTCGGATGGTCCGGAACAGGTCGCCGTTGGGCGCCAGACACAACCGCTGGTCCCAGGGGTTGTAGCTGGGGCCGAAGTGCTTGTCGACGTCATAGCCCTCAGGCAGCCGCCGCTTGGCCATCGTCAGCAAGGTCTTGCGCATGTAGTTGGGGAAGCGCCGGGAAAGCTGATATTGCGCCGTGCTGAAAATGATTGCCTTCCAGCGGTTCACCACGTGCGCGGCGCGGGCGGGCAGCAGCCGGTTGGCCCGCTCAGCGACCGGGTCCACCTCGGGCAGCGATCCGATATAGCTCGGCGAACGCTGCAGCATGGTCACCTGGCCGGCACCGGAGTTCACCAACGCGGGGATGAGCGTTACCGCGGTGGCACCGGAGCCGATGACGACGATCTTCTTGCCCGCGTAGTCGAGGTCCTCCGGCCAGTGCTGCGGGTGGATGATGGTGCCCTCGAAGTCTTCCGAGCCTTCGAACGTCGGCGAGTAACCCTCGTCGTAGTTGTAATAGCCGCTGCAGGCAAACAGGAACGAGCAGGTGATCTCGCGCTGTTCGCCGTCGTTGTCCACAGTGACAGTCCATCGATTCTCGGCGTCGGACCACTCAGCGGCCACCACCCGATGGCGGTAACGGATGTGCCGGTCGATGCCGTTCTCCGCCGCGGCCTCCTTGAGGTAGGCCTTGATCGACGCGCCATCGGCGATCGCTGTGGCCGACCGCCACGGCTTGAACCGGAATCCCAGCGTGAACATGTCCGAGTCGGAGCGGATGCCCGGGTAGCGGAACAGGTCCCAGGTGCCGCCGAGGTCGGCCCGGCGCTCCAAGATCGCATAGCTCTTGGACGGGCAACGGTCCTGCAGGTGCCAGGCGGCGCTGATGCCGGAGATGCCGGCGCCGACGATGAGGACGTCGAGGTGTTCAGTCATGGCGCCACGCTATCAACACTGTGTTGAGTACGTCAACACAGTGTCGAATTTCTCGACACCGTGTAAAGTAGCGGTCGTGACTACCGTCAGCGCCGGCCGCACCTCGAGGGGTCGCCGCTCGGCACGCCCGTCAGGCGACGACCGTGAGCTCGCCATCCTGACCACCGCCGAGCGGTTGCTCGAAGAGCGATCCTTCGCAGATATCTCCGTCGACGATCTCGCGAAGGGTGCCGGACTGTCCCGGCCGACGTTCTATTTCTATTTCAAGTCCAAGGAGGCAGTGCTGCTGTCGCTGCTCGAGCCGATGATCGTCCGTGCAGATGCGGAGTTCGACGGCGCGGTGCAGCGACTGCCCGCTGATCCTCGCCGGGTCTGGCGCAATGGCATTAAAGCGTTCTTTACCGGATTCGGCTCGCACCGCGCGGTGGTCCGCGCCGGGTCGGAAGCGCTGGCCACCAGCTCGGAGGTCCGGGCCGTGTGGACGAGCTTCATGCAGAAGTGGATCGATCAAACAGCAGCCATGATCAGCGCCGAACGGGCACGGGGCGCTGCCCCGGAGACCATCCCGGCCGCAGACCTGGCCACGTCGCTGAACCAGATGAACGAGCGCGCGATGATGGCCACCCTGTTTGCCGAACAGCCATCGGTCAACGAGGACCGCGTCGTCGATACCCTCACCCACATCTGGGTTGCGAGCATCTACGGGGAATCTAGCTAGACGTCACCGGTCGATGCGAACATATGTTCGTGCGGACCGAGGCAAGCATTCTTCATGCGGATCTCGACTCGTTCTACGCGTCGGTCGAACAACGCGACGACCCGGTCCTGCGCGGGCGGCCGGTAATCGTCGGCGGCGGGGTCGTGCTAGCGGCCAGCTACGAAGCCAAGGCCTACGGCGTACGGACCGCCATGGGTGGCGCCCAGGCCCGGCGGCTGTGCCCGCACGCTGCGGTAGTACCGCCCCGAATGGCCGCCTACACGCGGGCCAGTGCGGCGGTTTTCGAGGTCTTCCGCGACACCACACCGCTGGTGGAGGCGATTTCGGTGGACGAGGCGTTCCTGGACGTGGGCGGACTGCGCCGGGTCTCGGGAACACCGGTGCAGATCGCGTCCCGGCTGCGCAGCGAGGTGCGCAGCCACGTCGGGCTGCCCATCACGGTCGGCATCGCCCGCACAAAATTCCTCGCCAAGGTGGCCAGCCAGGAAGCCAAACCCGATGGCCTGCTGCTGGTCCCACCCGGGCGGGAGCTGGCTTTTCTGCATCCGCTCCCGGTACGCAGGTTGTGGGGCGTAGGCGCGGTGACGGCCGACAAGCTGCACGCGCACGGCATCGACACCGTGTCCGACGTGACCGAGCTAACCGAGTCGACGCTGGCCTCGCTGGTCGGCGCGGCGATGGGCAGGCAACTGTTTGCGCTCTCCCGCAATATCGATCCCCGCCGGGTTTCCACCAGCGTTCGCCGACGTTCGGTGGGCGCTCAGCGCGCGCTGGGCCGGGCCGGCAACACCATGTCACCTGCTGAGGTCGACGCGGTGGTGATCAACCTGATCGACCGGATCGCGACACGGATGCGCACAGCTGGGCGCACCGGGCGGACGGTCACATTGCGGTTGCGGTTCAACGACTTCAGCCGCGCCACCCGCTCGCACACGTTGCCGTGGGCCACCTCGTCGACGCAAACCCTTCTGGTCACCGCACGGCGACTGGTCACGGCCGCCGGACCGCTGATCGCCGAGCGCGGGCTGACGCTGGTCGGGTTCGCGGTCACCGGGATTTCCGCGATCGACCGCGGCGGCGCCGAACAGCTGCTGCTGCCGTTCGCCCCGCACTCGGAGCCCAAGAACGGCGAAGCCGTCGACGCGGCGGTCGACCGGGTGCGCCGTCGCTACGGGAAGTCGGCGCTCACCCGCGGGGTGTTGCTCGGCCGCGATCCCGGCCTCGAAATGCCGCATCTACCGGATTGAGTTCTGAGTAGCGACTTAACCCAATACCCTACTGCGGGGGTGCTGGCGGTGGTGGCTGCCGCGTCGGGGCCCATGGCGAGTCGATCGGCACACAGACCGTGTGCATGATCATGTCGGCGATCGTCTGCTTCTTGGCGGTGAACAGCGGAAGGTAGAAGCCAATGAGCGACACCACGTCCAGCAAGTGAGCGATCTGGCGCACCACGGACTTACCGAAGCCGATCGGCAGGCCGGTCTGTTCGCTGACCACCTTAAACTTCAGTACCGACTTGCCGATGCTTGAGCCCTTGGTGCCTTGACGGTAGGCCCAGTTCCAGAGCAAAAACGCAATCATCAGCAGTCCGAGGATCGGCCAAAGGAGGCTGTCCACCCACGGGCTGCACGACACGTCGCCGGTCTTCGCATTGGTTGGGCAGGTCACGCGGTCGATTGCTTCGCCGGTCAATTCGCACGCCGTGACGACGATCCCGAACAGAACGAGGTCGATGAACGAGGAGCACCGACGCCTGATCCACGAGTAAGCGTATAGTCCGTGTCCGGGTGGGCCGCCCGCCATTCGCGCCTGGCCTGGCCTGGCGCCGGTAGCGAATAGTCGCTGGGCGGAGATTGGGGTTGTTCAGTCATCGGCCGACCTTCCCCAGGCGTGGCTACTTGGCTGGCTAGCACAGAACCCTAGCTGCCCATGCTTGTTGCGGGCCCCCACATCGGTGACATGTCCGGTCATGACGCCGTCCACGCCAGCAGCTTGTCGACCGGCCAGGTGTTGACGATGCGGTCGGCGGGCACGCCGGCGTCCAGAGCCCGTTGTGCGCCGTAGCCGAGGAAGTCGAGCTGGCCCGGCGCATGCGCGTCGGTGTCGATGCTGAACTCACATCCGATCTCCAGCGCGAGGTTCAGCAGACGGCCGGGCGGGTCACGACGTTCGGGCCGGGAGTTGATCTCGACGGCGGTGCCGTGATCGCGGCAGGCGGTGAACACCGCTTCGGCGTCGAACGTCGACTCCGGCCGGATCCCCCGATTCCCGGCGACAAGTCGGCCCGTGCAATGGCCGAGCACGTCGGCGTGCCCGTCGCTGACGGCACGCACCATCCGGCGGGTCATCGACGCGGAATCCATCGACAGCTTCGAGTGCACGCTGGCCACCACGATGTCGAGACGCTCCAACAGCTCGGGCTCTTGGTCCAGGCTGCCGTCGTCGAGGATGTCCACCTCGATGCCGGTGAGGATGCGCATCGGGGCGAATTGGTCCTGCAGCCCCTCGATCACGTCGAGCTGTTTGCGCAGGCGCTCCGGGGACAGCCCGTTGGCGATGGTCAGCCGCGGCGAGTGGTCGGTCAACGCGCAGTACTGGTGGCCTAGCGCAGCGGCGGTCGCCATCATCTCCTCGATCGGCGCCGAGCCGTCCGACCAGTTCGAATGCAGATGTAGATCGCCGCGCAGCGCTGCCCGGATTTCGCCGCCGCCGAGATCCTCAGCGGCAGCACGTAATTCGGCCAGCGCGTCGGGTTCGCGACCAGACCAGGCCTGGTCGATCACCTTGGCGGTCTTCGGCCCGATACCCGGCAGCGACTGCCAGCTGTTGGCCTGACCGTGGCGCTCCCGCTCCGCGTCGTCCAAGACGCTCGACGATGTCGGCGGCGTTCCGGTAGGCCATCACCCGGCGCGAGTCCTCGCGTGCCCGGTCTTTGTAGTAGGCGATCTGTCGCAGCGCGGTCACCGGATCCATGCCCCCAGTGTGCCCGCCCGGCGAGCAACACCCGGCCGACTAAGGTCGGTGGGATGCGATTCGCGTTCAAAACCTCACCGCAAGAAACCACCTGGGCACAGTTACTCGCTGTCTGGAAAGCAGCCGACGACATCGACGTCTTCGAGTCCGGCTGGACCTTCGACCACTTTTACCCGATCTTCGGAAACTCCAGCGGCCCCTGCCTGGAGGGTTGGACCACGCTGACCGCGCTGGCACAGGCGACCACTCGGCTCCGGCTAGGCACGCTGGTGACCGGCATCCACTACCGGCACCCCGCCGTACTGGCCAACATGGCCGCCGCGCTCGATGTCATCTCCGACGGCCGGCTGGAGCTCGGCATCGGCGCCGGGTGGAATGAAGAGGAGTCCGGCGCCTACGGCATCGACTTGGGCAGCATCAAGGAACGCTTCGACCGGTTCGAAGAGGCCTGTCAGGTGCTGATTAGCCTGCTCAGCCAGCAGACCACCAACTTCGACGGCCAGTACTACCAGCTCAAAGACGCCCGCAACGAGCCCAAGGGCCCGCAGCGCCCACACCCGCCGATCTGCATTGGCGGCAGCGGCGAGAAGCGCACCCTGCGCATTACCGCCCGCTACGCACAGCACTGGAACTTCGTCGGCGGCCCACCAGAGTTGTTCGCCCGCAAACGCGACGTGCTGGTCGCCCACTGCGCCGACATCGGGCGCGATCCGAAAGAGATCACCCGGTCGGCGCATCTGCGCTTGGAACCAGACCGCAACTACAGCAAGGTCGTCGAGGATGCGGCCGGCCTGGCCGGCGAAGGACTTGATCTGGGCATTGTGGTCATCGCGCCACCGCATGACCCGGCAGTTCTGGAACCGCTGGCCGAGGCGATTCGCGACTCGGGACTCACTGCTTAGACAAATTTCGATAACAAATTGATGACGTCGAGCAAACGCTCGCGTTAATCAGGCGATGACCGTTACACGCCGAAGCGCAGCAGATCTTCTGCGGTCACCAAGCGCTCGTGCTTGGCCGGAAATTCGCGGCTCTTGACGGGGTGACGGAACCATGACCAGGCAATTCGCCCGACACGCGAGCGGGTCATCGGGTTGATATGCACCATGCTCACTCCTGCGGTCGATCAGCTCAACCGGGCCCCACATCCCCCGCGGCGCCCATACCGAAATATTAGACACCTCTCAGCTGGCAAACAGTGTAAGACGCGCCGAGCGATTTATCAAATGTTGCTGGTGTGACGATAGTGACTAACGTTGCGGAGCGGCCGTGGGAGCGATGGGTGCTGGCAGGGCAGTTTCTCCCATCAGGAATCGGTCCACACCCGCCGCCGCCGCACGGCCCTCGGCGATCGCCCAGACGATCAGCGATTGGCCTCGACCCATGTCCCCGGCGACGAAGACACCTGGCACCGAGGTCTCGAAGTCGTTGCCGCGCGCGACATTACCCCGGTCGGTGAACTCGACGCCCAGAGTCGGTAAGTAGACCCGGCTTTTCCGGGCCGACGAACCCCATTGCCAACAACACCAAATCGGCTTCGATTTCGTAATCGCTGCCTTCGGTCTTGACGAACTTGCCGTCCTCCATGGCCACCTCATGCACTCTGAGTGCACTGACATGCCCATCGCGACCGACGAATTCCTCCGTGTTGACCGAGAACACCCGCTCTCCACCCTCTTCGTGGGCCGAGGACACCCGGAACATCAGCTCGTAGGTCGGCCATGGCGTGGTGGGGGCGCGAGAATCCGGCGGGCGCGGCATGATTTCGAACTGATGCACGCTGGCCGCGCCCTGACGATGCACGGTGCCCAGGCAGTCAGCGCCGGTGTCACCGCCGCCAATGATGATGACCTTCTTGCCTTTTGCAGTGATCGGCGGCTCACCGTCCGGACCGAGTACATCATCGCCTTCCTGCACCCGGTTGGCCCAGGGCAGGAATTCCATTGCCTGGTAAATACCTTCGAGATCGCGGCCGGTGATCGGCAGATCGCGCGAGGCGGTCGCACCGCCGGCCAATACGACGGCATCGAAATCGGCGCGCAACCGCTCGGCGCTGATGTCGACACCGACGTTGACGCTGGCGCGAAATTCGGTGCCTTCGGCCCGCATCTGGTCCAGCCGACGCTCCAGGTGGCGCTTCTCCATCTTGAACTCGGGAATGCCGTAACGCAGCAGCCCGCCGATGCGGTCGTCCCGCTCGAAGACCGTCACACTGTGTCCGGCCCGGGTCAGCTGCTGCGCGGCGGCCAAACCGGCCGGGCCTGAGCCGATTACCGCCACCGTCTTGCCGGTGTGCTCATCGGGCGGCAGCGGCACCACCCAGCCTTCATCGAAGGCGTTGTCGATGATCTCGACCTCGATCTGCTTGATCGTCACCGGATCCTGGTTGATTCCCAACACACAAGCTGATTCGCACGGTGCCGGGCAGAGACGTCCGGTGAAGTCCGGAAAGTTGTTGGTCGCATGCAAGCGTTCGATCGCGTCACGCCAACGACCAGTGCGTGTCAGATCATTCCATTCCGGGATCAGGTTGCCCAGCGGACAACCGTTGTGGCAGAACGGGATCCCACAGTCCATGCAGCGGGTGGCCTGATGCTGCAGCGTCTCATGCGGGAAGTCCTCGTAGACCTCATGCCAGTCGCGTAGCCGTAGTTCCACTGGTCGGCGTTTGGGCGTTTCGCGATGGGTGTATTTCAGAAAGCCCTTCGGATCAGCCACTGGCGGCCGCCATGATCGCTTGGTCGGGATCGGTGCCGTTGCGCTCGGCCTCGGCGACCGCCTCCAGCACCCGCTTGTAATCGCGCGGCATCACCTTGGCGAAACACCGTTGCCCGGCCGTCCAGTCGTCCAGAATGCGCTGACCAACCGCGGAGTCTGTCGCGTCGACGTGGGCCTGAATCATCCCGTGCAGCCAGGACAGGTCGTCATCGTCGAGCGCATCCAGTTCCACCATCTCCGAGTTGAGGTTGTCCGGCAATGCGTCCTCTGGGTCGTAGACATAGGCGATGCCACCCGACATGCCCGCCGCGAAGTTGCGGCCGGTATTACCGAGGATCACCACCCTGCCGCCGGTCATGTACTCACACCCGTGATCGCCGACCCCTTCGACCACCGCGTGGGCGCCGGAGTTGCGCACGGCGAATCGCTCACCGACCACGCCGCGCAGGAACACTTGGCCGCTGGTCGCGCCGAACAGGATGACGTTGCCGCCGATGATGTTGTCCTCGGCGACGTAGTCCGGCGGCGCGTTGTCGGGCGGACGCACCACGATCCGGCCTCCGGACAGTCCCTTGCCCACGTAGTCGTTGGCGTCGCCGTACACCCGCAACGTGATCCCAGTGGGTACGAACGCGCCAAAGCTGTTGCCCGCCGAACCGTCGAAAGTGATGTCGATAGTGCCGTCCGGCAATCCCTCGCCGCCATAAGCTTTCGTCACCTCATGGCCGAGCATGGTGCCGACCGTTCGGTTGACGTTGGCAATCGTGGTGGAAAAGCTCACCGCTTTTCCGGAGTCCAGTGCCTCGCGGCTCATCACGATCAATTGCTGATCCAGCGCCTTGTCCAGCCCATGGTCCTGTTTGGAGCTGCAGTACAAATCTTGATTCATGAATGCCGACTCCGGCTCGTGCAGCACCGGCGACAAGTCGAGTTTGTGCGCCTTCCAATGCGCGCGTGCCAAGGTGGTATCCAGCGCTCCGACTTGGCCCACAGCCTCGTTGAGAGTACGGAAACCGAGCTGCGCCATGTACTCGCGGACCTCTTCGGCAACGAACAGGAAGAAGTTCTCCACGAATTCCGGCTTGCCGTTGAACCGCTCGCGCAGCACGGGGTTCTGGGTGGCCACCCCAACCGGGCAGGTGTCCAGATGGCACACCCGCATCATGACGCAGCCCGACACCACCAGCGGAGCGGTGGCGAAGCCGAATTCCTCGGCGCCGAGCAACGCCGCGATCATGACGTCCCGGCCGGTTTTGAGTTGGCCGTCGACCTGCACGACGATGCGGTCGCGTAACCCGTTGAGCAACAACGTCTGTTGGGTTTCGGCCAGCCCTAGCTCCCAGGGCGCGCCGGCATGCTTCATCGACGTCAGCGGGGTGGCGCCGGTACCGCCGTCGTGCCCGGAGATCAACACCACGTCGGCGTGCGCCTTCGAGACGCCGGCGGCCACGGTGCCGACACCGTTCTCGGACACCAGCTTGACGTGGATACGCGCCGACGGGTTGGCGTTCTTCAGGTCGTGGATCAGCTGGGCCAGATCCTCGATCGAGTAGATGTCGTGGTGCGGCGGTGGTGAGATCAACCCCACGCCCGGTGTGGAGTGCCGTACCTCGGCGATCCACGGATACACTTTGCCGCCCGGAAGTTGGCCGCCCTCACCGGGTTTGGCGCCCTGCGCCATCTTGATCTGGAGGTCAGTGCAGTTGGTCAGGTAGTGCGAGGTGACGCCGAACCTCGCCGACGCGACCTGCTTGACGGCGCTACGGCGCCAATCGCCGTTGGGGTCGCGCTCGAAACGGCTGACGGCCTCGCCGCCCTCGCCGCAGTTCGACCGGCCACCCAGCCGGTTCATCGCGATGGCCAGCGTCTCGTGCGCCTCGGCGGAGATCGAGCCGTAGCTCATCGCGCCGGTGGCAAAGCGTTTGACGATCTCGCTGGCCGGTTCGACCTCGTCGAGTGGGACGGGAGGGCGAACCCCCTCGCGGAACTTCAACAGACCGCGCAGCGAAGCCATCCGTTCGCTCTGGTCGTCAATCAGCCGGCTGTAGTCCTTGAAGATCTTGTACTGGCCGGTGCGGGTGGAGTGCTGCAGCTTGAAGACGGTCTCCGGGTTGAACAGGTGATATTCGCCTTCGCGACGCCACTGGTACTCCCCGCCCACCTCGAGTTCGCGGTGCGCGCGCTCATTGGGCCGATCCAGGAAAGCTAGCTTATGCCGCACCGCGACATCGGCGGCAATGTCGGCGAGCCCAATTCCTCCAGTCGGGCACGCCAATCCGGTGAAGTACTCCTCGAGAACATCCTCGGACACGCCGACCGCCTGGAACAGCTGCGCGCCGGTGTAGGACGCCAACGTCGAGATGCCCATCTTGGACATCACCTTGAGCACACCCTTGCCGGCCGCCTTGATGTAGTTCTTCAGCGCCGTCTCGCGGTCGAGGCCCTGCAGCACACCGCGATCCAGCATGACCTCGATCGACTCGAACGCCATATACGGGTTCACCGCCGCTGCGCCGAAGCCGATCAGCGTGGCCATGTGGTGCACCTCGCGAGCGTCGCCCGACTCGACCACCAGTCCGACCTTCGTACGGCTACGTTCGCGCACCAGGTGGTGGTGCACCGCGGAAACCGCCAGCAGCGACGGGATCGGGGCCATCTTCTCGTCGGATTCCCGATCGGACAGGATGATGATCCGGGCGCCGTCCGCGATCGCCGCCGAGGTCTGCGCGCGCACCTCGTCGAGCGCCGCCTTCAGACCGGCACCGTTCTCGGCGACCGGGTACAGACAGCGAATCACCTTGGACCGCAGGCCGTGCCGTCGCCCATTGACCTCGACATCGGGGTCCAGATTGATCAGCTTGGCCAGTTCGTGGTTGCGCAGAATCGGCTGCGACAACGAGATCTGGCGACAGGAATCCTCGGTCGGGTTGAGCAGGTCGCCCTCCCCGCCGGTGGTGCCCTGCAGGCTGGTCACCACCTCTTCGCGGATGGCGTCCAGCGGCGGGTTGGTCACCTGCGCGAACAACTGCTGGAAGTAGTCGAACAGCATCCGCGGCCGCTGGGAGAGCACGGCAACCGGCGTATCGGTTCCCATCGAGCCGATCGGCTCGGCGCCGGTCCGGACCATCGGCGCGACCAACAGGTTGAGCTCTTCGTAGGTGTAGACCGAAAACCAGCTGGCGCAAGACAACCCGATGGTGCGGCATCCGCACGTAGTCGCCTTGCGGCAGCTCATCGAGCGGAATCAGACCGTTGTCCAGCCATTCCCGATAGGGCTGCTCGGCCGCCAACTCGGCCTTGATCTCCTCGTCGGCGACGATGCGGCCCTGCGCGGTGTCGACGAGGAACATCCGCCCGGGCTGCAACCGCATCCGGCGCACCACCGTCGACGGGTCGAGGTCCAGCACGCCGGCCTCGGAAGCCATCACCACGAGGCCGTCCTCGGTCACCCAGATCCGCGACGGGCGCAGGCCGTTGCGGTCAAGCACCGCGCCGATGATGGTGCCGTCGGTGAACGTCATCGACGCCGGGCCGTCCCACGGCTCCATCAGCGAGGCGTGATACTCATAAAATGCCCGTCGGGCCGGGTCCATCGACGGGTGCCGCTCCCACGCCTCCGGGATCATCATCAGCACCGCGTGAGCCAGGCTGCGCCCGCCCAGGTGCAACAGTTCCAGCGCTTCGTCGAAGCGCGCGGTGTCCGAGGCGCCCGGGGTACAGATCGGGAACAGCTTCTCCACGTCGTCGTAAGACCCGAAGACGTCGGTCTTCATCAACGCCTCGCGGGCGCGCATCCAGTTCTCGTTGCCGGTGACGGTGTTGATCTCGCCGTTATGGGCGATGCGCCGGAACGGATGCGCTAGCGGCCAGGACGGGAAGGTGTTCGTGGAGAACCGCGAGTGCACGATGCCTAATGCACTCGTCAGCCGCTGGTCTTGCAGGTCGAGGTAGAACGCCTTGAGCTGCGGCGTGGTCAGCATGCCCTTGTAAACCAGCGTCTGACCGGAAAGGCTTGGAAAATAGACTGTTTCGCGTCCCGGCCCGTCCTGTCCGGGGCCCTTGGTGCCCAGCTCGTGCTCGGCGCGCTTGCGGATCACATAGGCGCGGCGTTCCAGCTGCATTCCGGAGGCGCCGGCGATGAACAACCTGGCGAAAGGTGGGCATCGCGTCGCGGGCCAGCGCGCCCAGCGATGATTCGTCGGTGGGTACATCGCGCCAGCCGAGTACGTGCAGGCCTTCAGCTTCGACGATCTTTTCCACCGCGGCACACGCCGCCGCGGCCTCCTTCGACGACTGCGGCAAGAACGCGATGCCGGTGGCATAGCTGCCCGCTTCGGGCAGTTCGAACTCAACAACCGCACGCAAGAAGTCATCGGGAACCTGGATCAGGACGCCCGCGCCGTCACCGCTGTGCGGCTCGGCGCCTTGCGCGCCGCGGTGCTCGAGGTTGAGCAGCGCGGTGATCGCCTTATCCACGATGTCGCGGCTCCGGCGGCCGTGCATGTCGACAACCATGGCCACCCCGCATGAGTCATGCTCGAATGCGGGGTTGTACAGCCCGACGCGGTTGGGCGCCATTCCCACCTAACCCTCCAGAACTTCCTGCTGCGGCATTCACGAAATCGCTCCGTTGGCGCCGCGCCCGGAAGGCTGCGGGGCAGGCCCCATCGGTCTTGTCGATATGCTGTCGCCGGGTGCCGATGCTCCCGTTAAGGATGCATCCGTGCAGCGCTGAACGGTGGCCTTTGCCCGATTTTCGACAAGTCGTAAAACGATATGACAAAACCCGCCTGACATGCCAACTTGACCCATAATAACCCGGCGATCCCGGGTGCCGCTTGGGTGCGGATTTTCACCTGAACTGCCTGGCGGGCAGGCCGCAAAGCGGGTGATCCGGCTTTCCAAAAGGCGTGGCAGCGCTGCTTACCGGACGTTGACGCCGCGTCAACACTCTACGATGCCACTGTCGGGCGTAGTCGGGCGTACCGCTTCGACGAACCGATCCCGCTCGCGCAGCTAACGGAGAATCCATGAGCTTGGCCAAAGAGGACGTGCGCGGGCTCATCGACGTTTACATCCGCGCCTGGACCACCCCGGACCCCGATCTCATCGTCACCATCTTCACCCCGACCGCGACTTACCACGAGCGGGTGCTGCAGCAGCCAATCCGCGACCACGCCGGCATCCGTCAGTATTGGCAGACCAAAGTCGGCAAAGAACAGGCCAATATCCAAGCCGAGTTGCTCAGCCTCTACCTTGACGGCAGCACCGCCATCGCGGAGTGGGAAGCTCGGTTCGACGACGTGGTCGAAGGACACCGCAAGCGGATGCGCGAAGTCGCCATCCTGGAACTCGAGGGCGATCGGATCGCCAGCCTGCAGGAGTACTGGTCATCCGAGCGCCTGAACAACTGACTACCCGACTGCGATCTGCCAAGCCCATGAGCGAACCTGACGACTTCCTACGGGACCGGTTACGGCCCGCGCCACAGGGCGCCCCGCCGCGGCAACCACCGCGCCCGCCGGGCCACGATCCCCGACCGGTGCCGCCGCAGCGGCCCGCTCCGCCGCCACCCCTGGGTGAGTCTGGCCGGCCGTCCTGGGCGCACCTCGACTTCTCGCCGTCGGTTACTACCGAGCCCCGGGGGCCGAGTCCCAAATACGGCTGGCGGTACGTCGTTCTGCGGGCCACTTTCGGGCTGATCAACCTGGGACCGTCGGCGCAGGAAAAACAAGAAGCTGCGTATCAAACCACTATTGGCTCAGGGCTTCGGGGCAACTACAAGGTGGGTGTCCTCGGCAAGGGCGGTGTCGGGAAAACCACTGTCGCCGCCAGCGTCGGGTCGATCTTCGCCGAGCTTCGCCGCCAGGACCGCGTGGTCGCGATCGACGCCGACACCGCCTTCGGCCGGCTCGGCAGCAGGATCGACCCGCAGACCAGCGGCTCGTATTGGGAAATTGCGGCCGACAAGAATCTTCAGTCGTTCGCCGATGTGACCACCCGCGTCGGCAGCAATTCCGCCGGCCTGTACGTGCTGGCCGGCGAGCCCACGGCAGGTCCGCGGCGGGTACTCGATCCGGCGCTTTATCGCGAAGCGACGTCGCGGCTCGACCGCCACTTCACGATCGCGATCATCGACTGCGGCTCCACGATGGACGCACCAGTCACCCAGGAGGCACTCAGCGACCTGGACGCCCTGATCGTGGTGTCGTCGCCGTGGGCAGACGGCGCCTCTGCGGCCGCCCAGACGATGGAATGGCTGGCGGCGCATGGCCGCAACAGTCTGCTGCGCCGCACCGTGGTGGTGCTCAACGACTCCGACGGTCACTCCGACAAGCGCACCCGCTCCGTGCTGGCGGGACAATTCGTCGACCGCGGACAGACGGTGGTGGAGGTGCCGTTCGATCCCCACCTGCGGCCCGGCGGCGTCATCGACGTGCGGGAGGAGATGGCGCGCACGACGCGGCGTAGGTTCCTGCAGATCGCCGCGGCGGTTGCCGGGTTCTTCGCCGCGCGGCCAGAAGGCCCTCCGGAACGCCGCTAGTCGCCGACTGGTGGTCAGCCGTTCTCTGCTGCCCGCTTCAGGCCGCTGCTCTCCATTTCCAGATATCGGCGAATCCGGGATCCCGCGATCAGCGCCCCAAGCCAGGCCAGTGGACCGCTCACGCCGAAGTCCAACGTCGTGCGCACCTGGCTGCCCTCGTCCTGAATACGGTGTGCGGCCACGAACGACATGCCGGGTTGTCCGGCGGTCCAGGTGAAGTTACGCAGCGGCTCGAGTTCGGTGACAGTCCATTGCATCGGCCGGCCCGTCGGTTGCACCACCCGCGAGCGGCTGCCCACCGCGAAAGGCCCGTCGTCCAGCCGTTGGATCTGGCGCATCGACTCGGTCCAAGCGGGCCAGCCCTCTACGTCGATCAGCAGCTGCCAGACCCGTTCAGCGGGGGCGCGCACGGTTTCCTCATGTACGTATCGCATGGTGCACCTCCACCGGAATCATCGCACTAGGGCATGCCGCTCGTTGCCTGCGGCCCGCGCGCTGATGGGTCTGCGGTGGCTTCGATCTTGGTAACCAGGTGGTCGCGGATGGTCAGCACGATGACGGCGAAAAGCCGTCGGTCGGCGAAGGCCAGTAGCACCGGTTGGCCGGCCGGACCGCTGACCACCGTCACGCCCGGCCCCAGGTAACGCAGCAGATTGACGGCGACATCCTGCGGGCCATGGTTGATCTGCGGTGGCGGGGCGGGGTCGGCCAGCACTGTCCCGACACCCCACACCGTCGGATCCAACACGGCGGCCAAGGCCTGCAAGTCGCCGTTGGCACATGCGGTGATGAATTTTTCGGTGACAAGCTGATGCTCCGCCACCGACACCTCACCTGGCTTTGGCTGGGCCATAGCGAATTTCGCCCGCGCGCGGCGCGCCAGCTGCCGACAGGTGCCGACTGGGCGGCCCACCGTTTCGGCGATCGCGTCGAACGGCACCCCGAAGACGTCGTGCAGCACAAACGACACTCGCTCACCCGGACTGAGCCGACGCAGCACCTCCAGCAGTGCCGTGCGGACCTCGTCGTCCAGGGTGACCCGATCGGCTGGGTCCAGTCGACGGGACTGATTGAGCGCCGCTACTCCTGAGCCGAATTCGCCGGGCCGCTCGTAGCGGGCGCGGGCCGACCGCACCTGGTCGAGGCAGAGCCGGCCGGTCACCACCGTCAGCCACGCCCGGATGTCCTCGATCTCGTCGAGGTCAGTGCGGGAAAGCCGCAAAAAAGCCTCCTGCGCAACGTCTTCGGCGTCGCCGACGTCCCCCAACATCTGGTACGCCAGATTGACCAGGTGCGGACGATGCCGACGCCAGGCCTTGGTGATCAGGTCACTTGCCGACTGCGGTTGGCTCATTCATTCACGACGATCCTGTCCCGGAAAAAGTTACACGGCCGCGCGGTAACTTTCCCACCTTCCGGGTCGTCCTTGATTAAAAGCCCATTGATGAAGGAGGCCACCATGACCATCGTCGTGACCGGTGCGACCGGCAATGTCGGCCGGCCGCTTGTTGCCCAACTCGCCGCCGCCGGTGCGCGGGTGCGAGCAGTCACCCGCTCACCTCACGACGCCCAGCTTCCCGCCGGCGTCGAGGCAGTGAATTCGGCTGTCGACGCGCTGCCGGGAGCGTCGGCGGTGTTTCTCAATTCCCGCGCGCTGGGCCCCGATCTCAGCGGCCTTGCTGACGTGGTGGCCGCAGCGAAGCGCAGCGGGGTCACCAAGCTGGTCGCGCTATCGGCCATCAACGCCGATGACGACTTCGCCCGGCAACCGTCGCGGTTCCGCGGTGACCGCAACAAGGAAGTCGAGCAGCTCTCTGTCGACTCCGGCCTGGCCTGGGTGAGCCTGCGGCCCGCAGTGTTCGCATCGAACTTCGTCGGCATGTGGTCGGCGCAAATTCAAGGCGGCGACGTGGTCGGCGGGCCGTACGCCGAGGCCTCCAGCGCGCCGATCGCCGAAGCCGACATCGCAGCGGTGGCCGCCCGGGCACTGCTCACCGATGACCTTGTCGACCAGCAGATCCCGCTGACCGGGCCGCAAGCGTTCACCAACCGCGAGCTGGTGGAGCTGATCGGCACCGTGCTCGGTCGTTCGCTGACATATGTCGAGGCGCCGACCGACCTGGTACGACAACGGTTCATTGATTTGGGTTTGGGTGCCCCGTTCGCCGACGCGTACACGGCGATGCTGGCCGAGACGCTCGACAAGCCGGCGCTGGTCACTCGCGAAGTGGAGAAAATCACCGGCCATCCGGCGACCAGGTTCGCGCAGTGGGTTTCGCAGCACCGCGATCTGTTCACGAAATAACCGAGGAGACAACATGTCTGATCCACGTCCGCCGCGTTACCTCAAGCCGATGAACAGGGTGATGATCGCGGTGCAGAAGCTCGGCATCCCGACCGGCCCCGCCATGGTGTTGACGGTGCCGGGCCGCAAGTCGGGTAAGCCGCACAGCACCCCGATGACGCCTTTTGAATTCGACGGCGGTCTCTACGTGGTGGCCGGCTATCCCGGTGCGGACTGGGCCGCCAATGCGCGAGCCGCCGGCACCGGAACCCTCAGTAAAGGGCGACGATTGCGACAGGTCAGGATCGTCGAATTGACCGCCGAGCAAGCCCGCCCGGTCCTTCGGGTGTTCCCGGTCGAGGTACCCGTCGGTGTGGCGTTCGCCAAACGTTCCGGAATGGTGGGTGCCGGCACCCCAGACGAATTCGAGGCATTGGCCGGCCGGATCGCGGTCTTCCGGTTCGACCCGGTCAAAACTGAATCGGCACATGCTTTTCCGCGCACGCGTCGACGACGGCCGCAATGACGTCCTGGGTGCGCAATGTCTCCAGATCCTCAAGCGTCACCGAGCCCCTGTCGGTGCGATGCTGGGCGGCTACCCGAGAGTCCCGCAACCGCTCGGCCCGCTCGACGACGTTGCGCGCAAAGCGCCCGTTGTGCATCACATCGATACCGTGCATGCCGTCAGGCGCCAGGTAGGCCCGCAACGTCTTACAGGCCATGTTCAGCGCTTCCTGGGCGGCCGGCTCGATGACAGTCGCGCGCGGTGCGCCGTATCGGACCGCGATCTCGACCAATTCGTCTGGGGCGTAGGACTCGAACCGCAGCTTGCGGTTGAACCGGCCCGCCAAACCGGGGTTGACAGTGAGGAATTCGTCGACTTCTTTCTCGTATCCCGCACCGATGAAACAGAAGTCGAACCGATGCACCTCGAGGGCAACAAGCAACTGGTTGACCGCCTCCATGCCAATCATGTCCGGGCGGCCGTCGTGGTGGCGCTCCACCAATGAGTAGAACTCGTCCATGAACAGGATGCGGCCCAGCGACCGGTTGATCAGCTCGTTCGTCTTGGGGCCGGACGCCCCGATGTGCTCGGCGGTGAAGTCCGACCGCTTGACCTCGATGATCTCCGGATGCCGCACAATGCCCAGTCCGGCATAGATTTTTCCCAACGCCTCGGCCGTGGTCGTCTTACCCGTGCCGGGCGCTCCCACCAGAAGCATGTGATTGGTCTGATTGGCCACCGGCAAGCCGGCCGCCAGCCGCAGCGCCCGGACCTCGATCTGGTCCTCGATTTCGGCGACGGCCCGTTTGACGTCACTCAACCCAACCTGGTTGTTGAGCAGGGCACGGCCCTCCTCCAGCAGCTCCTCCCGCCGCTTTTCCGTTTTTTCGTCGCGGCGCTGCTGCTCGGAGCGCTCGGTGCTGACGTCCCACTTGTTGGTTCGGGTGTTGATAGTTTCCTCGTCGGTGACGGCCAGCCTTTGCCGCGGATCGGCCAGCGCTTCTTTGGCCTGTTCGATGAGCGCACCGTTGATCGTCGCCTTCGACAGCCAGACCTGGGCCTTGTCCTCCTCGTCCAGCTGGCGGTGGGCCATGCCCCGCACGTATGCGAGATCTGCTGCGATCAAAGGGAACTGGTTTGGGTCGATCGCGGCCACCACAGTGTCGGTCAGCTGGTGGCGGCGCGCCTCCGTCGAGCCTTCGAGTCCTGCACGCAGATCGACGCGGTCGGCCCACTCCAGCGCGACATGTCCTTGTCCAAGGTGGGCGGCCGCGTGAGCGGCCAGCGCATTGGTGGCTGCGGTGACCGCTGACATGATGATCGCCTGCGGCGGCAGGATGGTGGCTGCTACCGAAATCACATCCGGCCAGCGCTGCGTCGCGAACATCAGATATGCCCGCACATACTGCTGCCACTGGTGATTCTCCCAGCTGTCCAACAGAGCCGGATCTGCCAGTAGCGCTTGGGCTTTCTCGTACTGGCCGTCGTCGATAAGCGCGCTTGACAGCGCCAGCCCCGCATGCGACGACTCGGTCACCGAGATGGATAGATACGGCCCGGCCTTGATCGCGGCTGCAAGCTGAACACCGAGCCGATTAGTCTCCCGGTGCAGCCGCGCGCCGTAAGCGTAGAGCTCCTGCAGTGTCGACAGCTCGTCGTCGCCGGCGGCGATCCGACCCAGCCACGCGTCGGCCATCGACGGGTCGAGTTCGGTGGCCTCGCGAAACCGCGCCTGCGCGCTGGGAGTGTCGGTCTCGAACAACGCCATGGCTTGATCGAACCGCTTGCGCGCGGCGACCGTGGTAGTGCTGCTAGTCATGGTTTATTCCACCGGTTCGAGCTCTGTTGTCCTCAGGGTCGTCGGTTCCGAGGATATGTAACGATTCTCGGCGCGGAACAACTCGACCTCTACCGTATGCAGTTGTCCGCCGGCCGTCACGTCCACGGTCGCCGGTCCGATTTGGGTGATCAGGACATCGGCGGATCCCCGGTAGGGCGTACCCGGCTCCCCGATCGAGATGAGAGTGTTCGGCCGAGGTGCGGGGGTGACTGTGCCGTCCACGACGCTGACGGTGGTGCCCGGCATCGGCCTGGCCTGGCTGCCCACGGCGATGTCGGGCATTCGCACGCTGACCCAGCGCTGCGGATCGCGAGTGTGCACGGTTATCCGCTCGCCAGCCCCGGCCAGCCGCACGACGATTCGTTTGGCCAACGCGTCCTGAGCAGCGATGTGCACTCGGCTGAATTCTCCCGGGTCGTCAAGGGGCAGCATCAGCCGGTTCCCGGCATCGATCTTGCCCAGCAGGACACCGGAGGGCCCGATCGGGATGACCAGTGGTTCGGTCAGAACGGCGCGACGCAGCCCGCGCAGCATGGGCATCGGGCCACACAGATTGGCCGCCAGCGCCAGCGCCTGCTCCCCCGGCAATGTCTGCAGCATGACGCTCGGCGGAGCTGTCGGCGGCTGTGCACTGCGCACGGTCACCGTCGCTGTCATGCTGCCGTCGTTGAATAGCGTGATGTTCTGGATGATCCCGTCGGCGCGCAGCGACCAGGCGTGCTCCAAGTTCTCCGCCGTGACGTCGCGCGGCCGGTACCAATACGTCGTCAGCCAGCCGCCCTCGCCCCGCACTGTGCGCCACCGCTGGTGCTGAGCATTCAACGCGGAGCTGCCCAGGCGGCGGTCCAACTCGACGATGTCGGTGGCCGTTGCGACCTTGGCTCGAATACCCTGCTGCCGCAACGCTGCACTGATCCGCTGCGCGGCCGCCAGCGTCGCGGTGCCGACCGACGTACGCCACTCCAACGCCTCGGCATTGGGCAACGACCCGATCCGCGCGATCAGCCAGGTCTCTCGCTGTCCGGCATAAGGTGGCGTACCGATCAGCGTGTCGTAGACACGCGGGTAGTCACCGGTGCTACGCCGCCGGGCCCCCACGCTGACCACGCTCAGCGATTCGATCGCCAACCCCAGGCTCTGGTGCAGCAGCGGAAGCAGGTCAGCGACGTCGATGGTGTTTTCGGTGAACACGGCCGTCGAGCCGGTGAACATCGTTGGCCTGTGCGCCTTGCCGAGAACTTGCACGGCGACCACCGCGACGCCGTCCTGATACCGAACTCCACCCCCGGCCCGGTCATTGGCCACCGTGATGGGTTCATTCCAGGCAATCGCCCGACGACGCCGCCACCACAGGATCAACCACGCCCACAGCGGCTGACGGCGCCAGCGGACCACGCCAGCCGCCACCCCGAGCACCAAACCCGCTGCGGCGCCGGGGTATCCGCCGAAAATCCATCCGACCAGCCCGGCGGCCAGGACACCGACGATGACCGCCAGCCTCGTCGCGGCACTCATTGCTCCCGCCGAGCCCGCGCGACAAGCGACGCGATCACCACCGCGGCCAGCACCAAACCGGCGAACGCCAACGCCACATTGCGGGCGCGGTGATCGGGCGGTGGCGGCGGTGGTGCCGGCACGATCAGTCGGCTCTGCGCGCCGGGTGCAAGCCGGTCCCCCGGCGGCACGTTGAACGTCAACGCGGCGACCGGGTCCACCACCCCGTAGCCGACCTGGTTGTCCACACCGCGTGGCGGGTTGTGCGCCGTCTGGAGAATTCGGTTGATGACCTGATGGGCAGTCAACCCCGGATACTTGGCGCGCACCAACGCGGCTACCCCACTGACGTAGGCGGCCGAAAAACTCGTCCCCCAGAACGGCATGTTCTTCTCGCCCGGCCGGATCGGCGGATAAGCGTTCACCGGTCCACCGGTTTGGGGCGATAAGCCCATGATTCCGAGGCCGGGAGCGGCGGCGGCAACCCAGGGTCCGGCAAGGCTTTTGGTGATCGGGGCGCCGGTGTTATCCACCGCGCCCACCGACAGCACGTAATCAGAGAACCACGACGGCGAAGACACTGTCTTGACTTCATGCCAGTCGCGCGGGTCGGCGGTCGCCAACGGATCAAAGACGGGGTTCTGGGCGCACTCGTTTTCGCCTTCATTGCCGGCTGCCGCGACGATCACTGCGTCCTTCACGGTGGCTGCATACCAGACGGCGGCTCCGATAGCGCTTTGGTCCAGCGGGTCGTCCGCCGATACACACGAGGTGACGCTGACATTGATCACCTTGGCGCCCATGTTGGCCGCGTGCACGATCGCGCTGGCCAGGGTCGCAACGGTGCCGGCCTTCTTGCGGGCCTCCATGTCACCGCCTCCGGGTTTGTCCGGTTCGAACGCCCGCGAGGACTGGCGGATCGAGATGATCACCGCATGCGGTGCGACCCCGGCGACTCCGTCCGGTGCTCCGGGCGGAGGTGGCGGCACCTCGGGGTCATCCGGCTGGCCGGCGACGGGATCACCGGGCCCGTTCGACGGTTGGTCCTCCGGCGGCGGCTCCGGCGGCGGCGGCGGTGGCGGCGGTGGCGGTTGGGTCTGCGTGACCGTCACCGGCGCAGGCGGTGGTGGCGGGGCGATCGGTGGCGGCGGGCCGCCAGGCGGTGGTGGTGCGGCGTCAGTAGCCGGTGGGCCCGCCGGCGGCGGGAACGCCGGCGCGGCCGGCATCGGGGCCGGCATCGGCAAGCCCTGGGGCGCAGCGGCGATCAGCGACGCCACCACGGTGCCGTGCGCGTCGCAGTCCATCAATCCGTCGCCGCCCATGATGTAGTCGCCGCCGGGAACTACCGGCAGCCGGTGGCTGGGGTTGACACCGGTGTCGATGACCGCGACCGGCACTCCGTTACCAGTCGAGTACTGCCAAGCCTTACTGATGTTGAGCAGCGTGAAACCGGGCGCCATCACAGTCACGTTCGGATCAGCGACGGTGATGGTCCGCGCGCAGACGTTGCTTTGCCGCATCGGCTCATCCGGCGCCGGCTTGCCGTCCGCGGGTACTCGCCCGGGGTCAACGCTCGGCGGCAGAATCGCCTGCGCCGCAGGAAGAGCCGTCGATAGTCCCACGAGTAGGCCGGAGAGCAACACAGCGGAGATTCGCCGCGGCACCGACGCATGCATATCCCAACGGGTCATCGCATGCGCACCCAGGTGAACAGACCACCGATCCAGGCGGCCAGCGGTAGTGCCGCGATGATCGCGACGATTTCCAGCCATTCCGCGATCATCCGCACCAGCGGGGTGAACCTGAGTGATCGGCACCAACAGCGCTGCCGTCAGACCGGCAGCGCCGAAGCCGCCCAGTATCAGCGCTCCCCAGAGCAGCGACTCAGACGATGCCGCGGGCTGATGCACGACGTACTTGATGACACCGGCGCAGACCGCGGCGGTGGCCCCAAACACCAGGGCAATGGCCTGCCTCTTGTCGGCGAACGCGCGGCCGCGGCTCACGAAGATGAGGACGAACAGACCGGCCAGCACGGCGGCGGCCCCGGCCCGGCTGTGGCCCGGCATCAGCGTGGCCCATACCGCAGCGGGCAGCGTAACCCCCGCACCTACGCAGATTCCGGTCAACACGTTGTTCGCGCGGAGCGCGCCGGCAGCGATCTGCGCCCCGCGTGGGGTGGTATCCGGATTCAGCTCCTCGTCCGCTTCGCCGGCCTCGTCGGCGGGCGACACCGCGTCGACCGGTAGACCGTCACTGCGACGGAAGAGATCGCGTCCCGTGATCGACCCGAAGTACGGCGGCCGGATCCGTGCGGCCCACAGCGCGATGGTCGGCGCCAGGGTCAGCAGGAACAGCAAAATGACCAGGGTGAGCATGCCGAGCCACTGGCTGGGAATCGGCCGCCACATCCGGGCCGCGGCGATCACCCCGCCCAGTCCGCACAGCGTGACAATCGTCGCCGCCACATTGAGGTGACGCCGGGTCAGCACGGCTATTCCGCAGGTCAGCACACCGAAACCGAGAGCCGTGATGAACACATGCGCGGACCCGACTTTGCCCGGAGCGCCCGCACCGAGACTCACCGCAAGCAGCGGCACCGCGAGCCACGCGAACCCGTCGAACAGGTCGCTGCGATGCGGCCACCCCCGCGACACCGCGCCCGCGGCACCGATGGCCAGCAGGCCGGCCAGGCCCGTCACAATGCTGGGCGCCAGCGAGTCGCCGGCAATCCGGTTACGCAGGGCCAACCCCAGCAACACCGCGAAGATCATCGCCAAGATGGCCAGCGCCGCATGCGTCGCGGTCACGGCGGTGACCGGTTCGAATAGCCTCTTACCGATTCGCGCTAGCCCGGTGGATAGCGACTCGTATTGCGGCTCAAACGAATCGCCCTCGACTACCGGAGTCAACACCAAGGTGGCGCCATCTTCGACGCCCAGTTCGTCAAGGGTCTTGGTGACGTCGAGCCGCACCCCGTTGGCCTTGTGAAGTTCGTAGCCGACTCCGGATTCGAGCCCACTCAGGCCTCGGCGCTTGAGTTCGTCATTGAGCAACTCGACGATGTTGTCGATGTAGACCTCCACCGGCACCGACGCTGGGTACACCTGAGAGACGAGGTGTTCGCCACATACCACCGCAACTGCGCAGCGCGCCGGAAATGCGACTTTCGCCATTAGCGCGGCCTATCGGCGTCCGGAACATATTTGTCGGCCAATGCGGCGACGATCTCAAATAGCCGGAGGCGCGTTTTCTTCTGCAATTCGTGTTGTGTATCGATGATCCCGCCCTTGGCCAAATGCTGGTCATAAGGCATGAATTCGACGGTCGCACCTGATTGCCCGAAACGCTCAGTAAGATAGGCCCGCGCGTCGGAATCGAATTTGTTCTTGCTGTCATTCAGGATGACCATGCTGCGCGACACCAATTCGTGATAACCCATCGACCGCAGCAAATCGATCGAACGCGTCACGGGCAGCGAGGTATCGGCGGTCAGGCCCGACACGAAAACCAGGGTGTCGCAGGCGTCGAACACGGCCTTCATCACCGGGTGTTCCAGGTCGTCGGACGTGTCCACCACGATGACGTTGTGGGTGCGACGGAGCCGCGACAGCACCCCGGTGAACATCGACGGGACCAGCGGTCGGGGCTGATCGGATGCCCGGTTTCCGGCCAGCACATCCAGCCCTAAGCTGTTCTGCCCCAAGTGTTCCCGGATGTCCGCGTAGCCTTGGACATCGGTGTCGTTCAAGACGGCGGAGTAATCGCCCGGCGGGGACTCGTCGATCCGGCCGGCCAGCGTTCCAAAACCGGGCGCCGCGTCGATGGCGACCACGTTTTCCGGGCGGCACTCCCGGAACACCGCCCCAATGCACGCCGTCAGCGTGGTCTTGCCGACGCCACCCTTTCCGGAAACCACCCCGACGACGTACTGCTTGCGGATGTGCCGACGTATCCGGCCCTGTAGTTCGCGGTAATGCCGTTCGGCCGGCGATTCGCCGAGATTTAAGGTGCGAAAAGAAGCGTTAAATAAAAATTTGCGCCAACCCGAACCGGGCGGAATTTTGCGCGGTGCGACCATGTCGGAGATACGCAATGTCTCCGACACAGATTCCCGGTGTTGAGGGCCCGACGCATCCGGTTGTCGCGGCTGCTGCCGACCTTGCTCCGTCGAATTCCCGGGCGCTTTCCACGGATTTGTCACGATGCCGATGCTAACATGCGCGTCATACCCCTTGCTTACACGACCTTTCGGTACGAATGCCATTCTTCATTGGCGGGCAGACGCCGCACCATCTCGTTGACCGCGTTGGCGATGTTGGTCGCGGTCCCCGGAGCAATGACCATCCATTTCTTGCCTGCAGACAGCACGTGCTCGGCAACTAGTCGCCCCTCTGGGGTGTCGATGATGGTCACCACACTCTGTTCGACGTGGGTGCGGGTGGGCCCGGCAGCCTCTATCCCGGACTGCACTGCGACAATCGACGACTGACTCGAGCGTTTCGGATCCGTAGCCAACAACAGCATGTGCTGCTGATCGGACTCTAGTCGCTGCTCCTGCAAGAACTTTCGTAGGGTTTCCTGGTTTTTCACATCAGCGAGTAGCGCATCGGCGTCCAGCGTGACCGGACGCAGGTCACCCGGCGGTTTCTTGCCGCAGAGTCGCTCGATCTGTGCGGTCAGAACCGCGTTGGCGGCCCCTTCGACGCTGGCGGTTCCGGCCCCGCCGATGCGGATTATTTCTTCGGACCGCTCTAGAACCACCCACCATTGGGCGAACCGCGCCAGAATCGCTCCGGCAGGCGCCCCACGGGTCTCAGGCGTGCGAACGTCGAACAGCAACGCAATGTCACGACGGCCGAGCACGGTCAGCCATTCGACGATAATGGGATCGATAGTGCCGGCTTCGTCGATCACGCCTGCATTTTGCAATTCCGCTGCGATGGGATGGTCCAGCGCCAACTGCGCAGTCTCGAGGCTGGGCAGAATCGGCCGCAGTCCGAGCTCTGGAGCGAGCACCTCGATGCCGGCGAGCACCTGAAGCACCCACAGGCCGTCGAGAGTGGTCGTCAACATTGCAGGTCTAGCCAAGCCGCTGGGGCGCACGTTCGCGTGCGCCCCAGCTCAGCATTCACCGACGCGTCAGACGAAGAAGTTTGTGGCACTCAAGTCTGTCGCGTGCGCCGAGGCGTTCACCGTGTGGATCGTTTGGCCGTGTTGCGCGACGGTTTCGATGAGGCTTTCGAACCCGCGAAGCATCTGTATTTGTGCCTCGTAGAACGATGCGTGCGCCTGGCCTTGGAAGAAACCGGCGATTTGGTCAGTCCGGTGTTTGATGTCGTCGTGGTGGTCCATCAGGATTGCCGCGTGGTTTCCGACGCCAGATGCCAAGTCGTCGACGACGCCGTGGTCGTATTGGATGTTGCCTATACCTACCATGTTGCTGAGTCCTAACTGATCAAGAATTCGATGACTGATTGGGTGAATGGAATAGGTGTTATGCGTTGTCGCCGATAAATCCGGCAAAGCTATGCGCCGCATCCATCTCGTGCTGCTCCATCAAGACGGCGACCTTGCCGAGTCCTTCAGCAAGCTTGGTACCCCACGTGGTGGCTTGCGCTAGATCTTTTTGAATCTTGGCCGCCGTCGTCATCGAAGACTGGTAGCCATCGCCCTGCCAGGCGACGCCCATGCTTTCATGGTTGCTCAGATACTGGTTGGCGACGACCGTGGCGTGCTCTAGAGCGGTCTGGATGGCCTGTTGCGTTTGGCGCATCATGTCTGGTGTCACCTGTAGTGCCATTGCTTCCCCTCTTCTCGTGCTCCCAATGGGACGTAGCAGACAGTCTAAGCGCGTCGCGAGGGTTGTCTATTCAGCAATTCAACACATGCCCACACGTGCACCAGCCTTAACTGTGGCATCGGGTCGCCCACTGTTTCTCCTGCATGGCGGTTCTGTGGGCGCGGCACGCATCAGCGCCGAAACGGCACCAACGCCGTCGCTCAACCGTGCCTGACACCGCTGATTTCGCCAGTTCCTACTCCGACGCAGAACCCACCAACACGCCCTCGATGTCACCGTCGGTCGTCACCAGCAGCCCACGTCCGGGTGGCAACTGCTGAGCATTGGTCCTGCCGAAGACCTTAACGTTTGTCGGGTCGTTATCCATGAACAAGGTCGGCGAGCGGGACCCCGTCAGCTTCTGCACGAACGGATTCATCACCACCTGTGCAGCCCAGTTACCGGGCAGTCGGGTGGCGATGACGTGCAGACCGATCTCACGGCTGCGTTCGATCAGCCGCCATAACGGCGCTGTCGCCGCCTGCTTGGTGACCTGGCCGTGCTGCCGCAGCTCGTGCTCGTCGTCGATCAAGAGGAAATGGTGCGGGCCTTCCCACGACTCGCGGTTCATCAGTTCCTCTTGAGTCAGGCCGGGCGGCGGGAGGCGGTCTTGCAGCAAGGCGGCTAGTTCGCCGATCGCCGCGTCGACGTCGTCGGCCGTGTAGGCGTAGGCCCGAACGTGCGGACCACGGATCTGGCCGATCAGCGTGGTCTTCGGATCGATGATGGTGATCTGTGCCTGCTCGGGCGTCAGCCGGTCGATGATTGCCTGACCAAACGCTGCCAGTGTGGTCGTCTTCCCGCATAGCTGGCGACCGACCACCAGCATGTTGGGAATCCTCCGGGCCGCCAGCACTACTGGCTGCAGTGCGCTCTCGCCGATCGCGAAGGGGATGTCCAACGGGTCGGCGCCCTCGGCGGTTAGTGGGTAGGCCTCGATGATCTGGCTCAGCGGTACCCGCTCGGGCAGCCGGGACAGGCGTTCCACCTTGCCCGCCCCCGTCACGTCCTCGATGAGCGCACCGACGTCGCGCGGCCCAATCCGCTCGCCCCGCCTGCCGACGATCTCGGGGACGCCTACCAGCAGCTCGTACCCGTCGCGGGTGAGCCCAAATCCTGGTCGGTCCAACGTGTTCCGAGCAGCTCTCCGCAGCTCCACAGTATTGCCCATCACCGACTCGTCGGGGTTGCTCAGCCGCAGTTGGATTCGTGCGTTCGACACGTTGAGTAGACCCTGCTTCTGGCCGACCAACCACGCTGTGGCGGTGGTCATCACGTGCACGCCGTAGGACAGACCCTGGCGAGCAATGGCGATCGCGCGATCGCCAGTCCCCGCGTCCTTTTCGTAGAGGTCGCCGTAGTTGTCGACGACCAAGAAGACGTCGCCGAATTTGTCCGCAGGGTCGGTTCCCCCACCGCCAGCCGCCCCAAACCGCCGTTCCCGAAACTCGGCGATGTCGATCTGGTAGTGCTTGAACGCCGTTTCACGTGCGCGAATCACACCCTCGATCGTCGCGATCGTCCGCGACACGCCTTCAGCATCGTTCAAGCTGACGACGCCCGCCACGTGCGGAAGGTTTTCCACCGGGTACAGCGCCGCACCAATGCAGAAGAACGTCACCCGCTCGGGGCGGTACATCAGCGCAGCGGACGTCATCAATGTCATCAAGGTGGTGGACTTGCCGCGCTGTGCGGTGCCGACCACCATGATGTTGTCCATCTCGGCGTCAATGACGTGCACTCGTTGCGTGTGCTCGTCGGGAATGTCGACCATGCCGATTGGGAAGACCAATCCTTGGCTCTGACCGTAGTCGACATGCCAGGGCTTCCGGCGCCAATACGCCACCAGAGCATCGACCGGTTCGCTGACTTCCAGTGGCGGCAGCCAGATTTGATGTGGCAATCGAGCAGGATGCGAAACCAGCGACTCGCGGATGACGTCGAGTATCTTCTTCTTCTTGAATCCGTCGGAATGCAGCAGGAATTCGTCGGGTGTCACGGGTTCGTCAGCTACCGCCAGAGCTGCAGTGTCTTCGACGCTGAGCGGCTGGTACTCCCAGGTGAGCGGACGAGGCTTGGAGAAACTCACGTCAACCGTTTTGCTGACGTTCACGGCCTTCTTTGGCACCACGAACGGTGCCGACAAGTAGAAGCAGCGGAACGGCTCTAGGTCCCTCGGACCAACCTTGAGCAAGCCGTAGCCGTTCTCCTTCGACGGCAGGTGCAATGCGGCGTCGCTGCCGATCACTTCACGAGAATCCTCCGCGGTCTCCGCCCGCAGTGCGACCCGGAAAGCGATATTGCTTTTGGCCTTGCTCAGCGACGACAAATCGAGCCGCTGACCACCCAGGGTGAAGAACACGTTGCAGCCGCGGCCCTCTTGCCCGATGTGGATGACCAGCTGGATCCACTCTTGGTGATGATGGAAGAGCTCCAGGTACTCGTCGATGATGACCAGCAAGATCGGCACCGGTTCTAGATCCCGACCCGCCAGCCGCATTTCTTCGTACTCGTTCGCGTCACGCGCGCCGGCTTCTTTGAAAAGCCGGTATCTCCTGGCGATTTCACCATCGATTGCCCGACGCATCCGCTCGGCCAGGTGGCGGTCGTCCTTACCCAGGTTGGACAGCGAACCTGCGACGTGCGGCAGGCCTTCGAGGTCCTGGGCGGCCGATTCGAACTTCATGTCGACGAAGATGACGATGAACGTCTCGGGCGAATGCGTCAGTGCGATCCCATTGCACAGCGACAAGAAGAACTCCGACTTGCCGGACCCCGATGTTCCGATCACGACGGAGTGAAAACCATAGCCGCCGAAGTCTTTTGCGCGAAAGATGACGTACTGTAACTCGCCACCTGGTTTCACGCCGACCGGCACCATCGCCCACTTCGCGTCACCCCGGCCGCGACTGTCGGCCCACAACCGATCGACGTCGAGTTGGCGCGGATCGTTCACACCCAGCGCGCGTAGCAATTCGCCGGCCGGGCTTTCAGTTTCGGACATCGCCCCAGCGGTCATCGGCGACCAGCGCGCGAGCGCCCGTGCATACCGATTTGCGGTGCTCTCGGCGAGCATATCGGCGACCGCGTAGAACGCGTCGCGGTGATACAGCCTGCCTTCGCGCAACTCGAAGCACTGGTCCTCGTCGGCAAAGCCGACCCCGATACCGGGTCGGGTCGCCAAGCGCAGCACCGTAATCCCCGCCATGCCCTTCTGTCCGGTGACGCCCTCCCACTGCTCGGGCGTTCCAACGCTGTCGTCGACGATGACCCACTGCGGACCCAGGGCCAAACCCATTTCCATCGCTGAAGGCATCGACGTCGGGCTGGTCCCGACCGGTGGCGACCATGGTCCGCGGCCCTTGCGATGCAGCTCGTCGTCGAGCGCTTCCTCCAACTCAGTGGGCGAGGCGAACACCAACCGGCGCAGGCCACAGGCATCGAACATCTCGTCATGCTGGTTATGGGGCAGCCACACCAACCAGGACCATAGTTCTGGATGGCGGGTAACCACCATGATCTTCAGGTCGTTAGAACTGTGGTAGACCGCCAGCGAGCACAGGATGGACCGCGCCAGATTGTGTAGTTCGGCCGGATCGCCTCCGACGAAGCTGAACCCGGGCTTGGACCGTAGACTCAAAACCTTCCCGATCCCGCGGATCTTGCTTTGTTCGAGAACGAAATCCCGTAGCGCGCCGCCAGTTACCGGCTCCAGCTCCTCGCCAGTGGGAACCTCAGGCCACTGCAGGGACACCGCCGAGTCGCTGGCTTGCTGCACGCCGATCCCCAGGCGGACATCCAGGAAGTCTGCGTCCCTGGGGCGACGCTCCCACATCCGCGGACCACCGATGACGGTGTCCAGTTTCTGCGGATCGCCATGCACGAACAGCTGGCTGCGGCGCTGGTCCTGGGCCGCGTTTTGCACTTCGTCGCGGTCCTCGTCGAGCTGCCGCAGATAGACACGCCGCTGCTTTTCCTGCTCGCCCCACGAGATCCGCCGCCCACGGCCGAAGCGTCCGCTGAACATCAACGCGCCGAACCCGAACAGTCCCATCATCGGGAAAAATCCCGACTGCAGGGACCGCACCCCCGAGGTGTACATCACCACAAGAGTGCCGATGATCCCGACCAGCAGTGCCGGAAGCGCGATCATCAGTAGGATGTTG
The DNA here is from genome assembly GCA_963743145.1 of uncultured Actinomycetota bacterium. Lineage (GTDB taxonomy): Bacteria > Actinomycetota > Actinomycetes > Mycobacteriales > Mycobacteriaceae > Mycobacterium. The sequence continues at coordinate 128,462 of CAVUOR010000005.1, forward strand.
CGTGGCTCGCGTTCCGGGAGTGCCAGCGGCGGAGCCACTGCGACTCGCACCGGCGGAACGGTCGGCGCAGGCGTACGTGACCCTCGTACGAAACCGCGTTTGGACATGCCTAACCTCCTGCCTGGTTGGCTTCCTGGATGGGCGCCACCGCGCCGCCGCCATTGATGGTGTCGTGCGCCAGCAACGCGCTGTCGCGGCTGATCGCCGGGCCGGCCGCAAAGGTACGCACGATCGGCCACGGCGCCTGGACGGCGCTGCGTGGATCCAGATCGAGCGACTGCAGAGTCCGGTTATCCCATTGGATGCCGTACCGAACGCCCTGCGGGGAAAGCCAATACAGCGTTTCGCGGCTCTCCGACGTTGCTACTCCGCTCGTCGCCGCGACGAAGTTCGCCGATCCCGGCAATATCAATGCCAGGTCGGCCTCGACGGAATCCGGATTGCGGTCGTCGCGGACCAAATGGACCAGGCGGCCATCCATGCCGATAGGCACCGGCAACCCCCGGCCGTTAAAGACGGTGATCGTCGCCTGCGGGTCGGTAGCCTGCTTCTGCCACGCGACGCATGTCACCGGATTAGCCGAGGTATCGGTGAAAGTCAGCTTGCCCTTGGGGTAGTAGCCGACATTGAGTACGTCGACGACCGGGATGTGGATCAGCTTGTCCGGCGAGATCAATATCGGTGTCGCGGACGCCTGCGCGGTCGCGGTGCGCAGCAGGTCAGCGACAAAGCTGGTGATCTTCTGCACGCCGTTGGGTAGCAGCACATAAAACCCGGTCACGGCACCGTTAGCATCTCGAGTTTCCAGCACGCTGCCCACCGCCGAACCCGGCAGCCACGTCGACGGGACACCGAAATCCGGGATCGCCGGTACCACAAGTGGTTCCGTCGACGGCAAGGCGTCGAAAAGTGCGTTCGAAATCTCGATCGGATACGTTACACCCGGATCGAGACCCAGATTGAAAGTGACCGATCGGTCGGCTGGGTCGATCTGCGAGCGCTGCCCGCCCCAGATCACATAGGTGGCGGTCTTATGGGTTACCAGAATGGCCTGCGAAGCCTCCATGGGAGCTGCCCGGCCCGCCGTCGAAAGCTCTCCGGCGATCGAGGTCACCAAGGGTGGCGCCCCGCTACCCCGCACGGGCGCGGTGTCGCATACCGACCACGCCGAGACCGCACTCGGCGTGACGGTAAGGCTGTCTGGGATACCGGGAATGCCGATCATCGGACCGGTCGGATACTTGGCGATCTCGGATGCCTTGACCCACGTGGGCGTGGCGTCGTTGCCGACGGCGAGCCGCGCGGACGTGAGGTTGAGCGCGGGGTACAGGCGCCCATTGATTTTCGCGTAGATGGCCCCGGTGTCGCGGTTTCCGATGATTGACGACTGGCCTACCAGACCGGCGGGTTTCATGACGTGTAGCAGGGCCATCCATCCGATGCCGATCAGGACGAACACGATCGAGAGCGCCACCGCCGCCTGTTGTTTGCGATCGTCGTGCTTCATCCGCACCGAGAACCGTGTGATTGCGGCTTTCAGCCTGCGGTTGTAGAACAGATGTCCCGAATTCTGATCTCGGTTGGACAGATTGAGTGGCACGGTCAGTATCCTTTCGGCGGTCGTCGTGCATCCGCCTGTTGCACCGCCGCGGCGAGGTTATCGCCGGTTAGGCTGACGCCGTAGCGATGGATCACGTAGTTCATCGAAGCGCAGATGTTGGCGACCGGGTCGTAGATGTTTGTCGAGGTGCCTGGTTGGTGGTAGCGCGCGAAAGTCGCCGGAATCGTCTGAGCGATGCCGTAGGCGGAGCCCACGCCGCGGCGGTCGGCTTGACCGCCTGATTCTCGGGCAATCAACGTCTCGTATCCACCAATCCAATTGCGCCGCGCGGCCGGGTCGTTGATGCCCATGCAATCCAGCGCCGCAGCGATACGTTCTCTGACATGGCCGGTCGCAAAGCCTTTTTCGTACCGAACAGCACCCAGCGGAAGCGCACCCACCCGCGGTGCGTGGCTGACCGACCGGTGTCGCCGGCGCGGGTAGCCCAGCCGTCTCAAGCGTTGCGCGAGCAGGTGCGAGTGGTGCTGCGATCGCTGCAGGTAGCTGCCCTGCTGCCGCAGGCGAGTCGCCATGCGCCGCAACGCTTCCTGCCGTCCCAGCGGGGTTTCCGCTGCCGGGATGGAGTCGCTGCGCGCATCGTCGAGGACACGTCGGGTGCCGTGCCGTCCCACCATGTAATCGGCATCAGCATCTGCCAGCGCGGAGGTCAGTCCGCTGTCCGCGGCGGCGGTGCGACGTAATCCAGTTGTCATGCGCAGGCTAGTCGGGCCCGCCGCGCCCATCCCATCACCAGTGTCGACCTTGGTCAGCCGTTCCGCGCGCTGCAGAAGTTGCTCGGGCGAGTCCGCCAGCTCGACACCGAAATGGTCGCTGCCATAAAGGTTGTGTCCGCGAGTCAGCAGCTCGATCGCCTCGCGCGACAACGGATCTGCCGTCACTGCAAAGCTCCGCCGTAGCGCGCCTGGTTCTCGAGTTCGGCCTCTTCGCGCAACGCTGCGATCGCGAGATTCAACCGGTCGGCTAGCTCGCCGTGGGTGTAGCCGGACACCACTGATGGATGCAGAGTCAATTCGACCAACTTCCCGTCAGAATTCACCGCCGCACAGATATCGCCGAGGTCGACGCTGTAGGTGATCGTCTCAGCCTGACCGACGAACGCCTCCCATTTGTCGGCGGCCTCGCTGAGTTCACGCAGAACTGATTCAACGAGATCCTTGTCGCTTTGCTGCGCGCGACTGCCCGCCTCAGCCACCATGACAGTATCTCGACCCCTCCGAACAGCGTCAATTCATTCTCTGAACGCTTTGGGCACTATGCCCTATCACGTCTGCAAGCTGCGAAATATCAAGAGCATCACCGGCTCGCTGCCCATCCGCTGGCCGGTGGCGCACTGAGCATTTGGAACCATGCAAAGTGGTAATTCGCGCTCACCAGGTTTCGCGTAGCAATGCCCTCGGTGGCGGCCAGCAGCAGGCAATTGAGCAGCAGCTCAGGGTCGACGTCCGGGTAGTGGGCCAAAAGCTGGTATCGCGACGTATCGAGGTATACCCGCAACAGGTCGATTTCTTCATCGACGATGCCGGTGCCCCCGGCGCCCGCCTTGGCCAACGTGTGAATCATCCGCGGCAGACCGTCGCGCCAGTGCGTTGCGTCGGTGAGCAACCAGCCCAAGTCGTCAACCGCCGGTAGCTCACGTGGTTGCGCCGAAGTGTCCGCCACCTCATAGTCCGCCGCCCAGCCCAATGCGTCGCCGGGAGCATAGGTCACCGATATCTTTGTCTCGCTGAGCAATGCCGCCGCGTTGCCTGTGCGTCGGTCCGGCTCGAGCAGCCGGACGTCGGCGGGCAGCGTGATTCCAGGCGGTATCCAGCCGTGGGCGAGATCCGTCACCAATATCGTGGTGCCATCCGCACGGTCGCCGATGGCCCAGCGCAACCCCGGCTCCTGACGAGCCACGAACTTGAGAAGCCTTTCCAGCCGCTTGTGCTCCCACTCAGATTCGAGAAGCGGCTCTGGGTCGGGGTAGCCCCCGGTCACAGCGTCGTCGACCGGCACGTCCACGGCGGCAGCGGCGGGCGGTTGGCTCGGCTGCTCATCGACCGACAGGTCTGCGACAGGCTCGGTGGCGGGTCGATCGGTCAGTTGCTCGAACGGGGTTTCCGCGAGAGTCGCGATCTCCTGAAGCACCGTCGCAATCTCCTCGAGTACCTCGGTGTCATCCGCGTCGGACGGGTACAACGGCGCCAACTCTTGTGGTTCGGCGATTTCCGGTTCGACGGTAGGCGCCGGTTGGGCGGCTTCCGGTTCGACGAATTGGATCTCGACGGTTTCCGGTTCGGCGGCTTCCGGCTCGACGATTTGGATCTCGACGGTTTCCGGTTCGGCGACCTCCGGTTCGACGGCAGGCGCCGGTTCGACGGCTTCCGGCTCGACGGTAGGCGCTGGTTGCTGAACCGCTTCGATCAATTCTGTCGGGCTGTCATGCTGCTCAACCACCGTCGGCGGGCGGCGATCTTGCTCCAAGAATTCCGGGGGCTTCGGGGCGGAACTGGGTGCGGAGCTGTCGGTGGGTTCGTCCACCTCCGCTGGCATTTTGGGGAGCACCCTAAAGCGTCGTGTCTTTTCGGTGTCCTCGACACCAGGACATCAGACTACCGGCACCATTCAGTGGCCGGTATTCGGCCCGCAATTCCGATGTCACCTTACGAAGATGTCGAACTGTCGACTCGACTCGTCGAACGGCGAAGGCGCGGGCATCATCGATGACTCGAGCCTCCTCGGCCTGTCGCTTCGGCTCGGCCAATCCCGATCGCCTGATGCTCATGAGTTCTTCGTTTGCCGAATTGACTATCCGCTGCAAGTCCGCTCTTAGGTATTTAACGAGTGGCGCGGTTTCAGGAGTAACGGTCGACAGCTCGGCAGGCCACAACCCTCCCGTCACCCAGGGGGTGCAGTCGACCGGTGAGCTGAAGGCCGGAATCTTGAGCGAGTCTCGGGTAGCCCTGCGGAGGCGCTGTCGCGCCGTATTTCGCCCGAAGATCGCCACCGGCCAAGCCTACCGTCATCTGTGAATCGACAACTCCGCTGTTTGGTCGGCTTCACAAAGGCTTCACACGGGGTGCGTGCACCGGGAAAAGGCGGGCAAATGCCCAGGCCCGTTGATAAACATTCCGGTGAATTGTGAGAATAACCTGGTCTGGGTAACGTAAGCCTGTGGCTGATTCCGGGCTTCAGCAACAGTTGAACGAAGTGCGCGCACTACTTGGCCGGGCGCGGGAGTTGTTCGGCGTGAATCCGGTCGAGCCGCCCACCGATGTCGCTCCCGATCAAGACGCCGTCAAGATCTGGATCCGCTAGCCTGCACGCTCGTCATTTCTCGCTCGCTTCTCGGCGATGTAATTCGTGCGCCACCAACTTCTCGATCGCCACGTCGAGATCGTGCTCAGTCGGAACTTCGACGGAGGGGGTGTAGCCGGCCGCCACGATCTCGCCGCGGACTTCCATCACCGCCTTGAGGTAGGAGACGTCGGCGGTCAGCACGATGCCCTGCGCCAGGCTTTCCGCGTCGGTGTTCATCGCCGCCTCGCTTAGCGTGACGCTATGCATGTATCCGCCGCGGCAAGAGCGGACCAGGATATGCCCGCTTGGATGCACGGTGTCGAACGCGGGATCGGCCTCTGTCATTGAGGGTCGTCAGCGATGTGTTCGAATTTGCGGGCGGCCTCTGATTCGTGCTCTTCCCACATGGAGGCCGTTCGGGCCAGGTTGGCTGCGATCTCTGCGTGGTGATCGGCCTGCTGCTCGTAGCACAGCCGCCGCTGCTCGAGGAGTTCGCGTCCCGCTTCCCGGAGCTCACCGAAGATCGGGCCCAGTGAGTCCAGGCTCTCTTGGATCGCTTGGTGCGACGACGGGATGGTCCGCAGATACTCGGATGTCTCCTGGTGGTGGCCAGCAGCTTCACGTAAGTCCGCAGGGACCACATGGATTCGATCTGCCATCCGCTGTCTCCTCGTGATGTGCTGGCGGGCGCCGGATTTTTGCTACGGGCTGGCGGCGGTAGCCGGCCTGGTCGGCACCGGTGGGTCGGTCCTGGCCGGTGCGACTGCCGGGACCGGCTCAGGAGGATGCTCCCAGCCTAGGAAGCTGGGCCCGTTCACGGTGGAAATGTGCTGGATCTGCCCGTCGAGGAGGGCCTTGCTTTGGCCGAGAGCAAGAGCATGGCGAGTAGTGAACATACCGATGTCTCCGGGCGCGAGTCGCGTGGGGTCCAGTGGGGCGGCGACCGCCGTCCCGGGCGGCGGGATGGTAATTCCCTGCTCGCGGAACGCATCTGGGATCGGCGTGCCATCCACCGCCGCCTTGATCGCCGCGGCGAGTTGCGGGCTGGCAGCGGTCAGCGTTTGGCCATCGGGCAATGTGACGATCGTCGGGCCGGACGTCGGCGGCTCACCGACCCTAGCGTCGGCATTTTCATGATCCGCCTGGTCTTTGTCGGACGGGTCAGACGACAACTGGTCCTGCCCGCCGTTGGATTCGGGCAGCACGTCGTCGAGGTCCCCCGGCGAGCGTTCGTCGCCGCCCTGCAGTGACTCGGGCAGCCCAAATCCGCCTGGCATAGCCCAACCGGGCATCGCTCCCCCGCCCGGGATCGCCCCGCCACCAAACGACGGAATGCCCGGCATGGCCGGGGTCATCGGCGCAGGTGGCGTCGGGATTGGCGCAGGGCTGTCGTTGGGTGGTGAACCGCGATCATCAGCAAGCAGCGAATCTAGGTAGGGATCTGTGGCGGCGTCCAGCGCTGCTGGCCGACTAGGGGCGGCGGTTTCCGCTGGCAAAACGTCAGGCCCGGCTGTTGAGCTCGGGCGTTCAGTGTTTTCAGTGTTATCCGTGGCATCAGCCGCGCCAGACTTGGAGGAGTTGTACAGAGATGTCCAGGCGGCCATCAGCGCTGAGTTCGACGTATCGTCGAGGTTCGCGTTCGCTACCACGGCCCGGATATCCCTGAGCTTGCCGATCAGGAATCGCTGGAAGTCACGCGCTCCCGCCGGGGTATCTAAATCGGATCGTGTTCGCACCGCCGCCTCGATGTCGTTCTGCAGTCTGTCCAGGGCCCCCGTGCCCTCGGTGGTCTTTTGGTGCGCATTGAGAATTGCCGTGATCACTTGCAGGTCGAGCTGCGCGGTTGCCGAGTTCTGATGCGCTAGGGCCGCTTCCGCATTCCTGATGGCGTCGGCGGCATCGCCCTCTTGATGATCGGGGGCAGGTCCGTCGGGCGGCGCATTCGCCGGCCTGCGGCCCGCTGGTCCCGTCGGCGCGGGAAAGATCATCTCCCCGGTCGTCGGGTTGAACAGATCGGGATGCTGTTGGCGGATCCTGGCGATCAGTCCGTCGAGTCGCCGCGGGCTTGTAGCGAATATCGTCGCCGCATCTGCGACGTCTTGCGGTGTCAGACCGGCCAGCCACGATTGCTGGTCGCCGGTGCATTCCGTGACGTGCTCGATCGCCGCGAGTACGTCGTTAGGCGTCGCCATCGCTCAGCCGAGCGCCAGTGCGCGCGACGCCGAACTATTGTGCGGCCCCAACATGCTGGCGACAGTAGCCAGGCCAGTCATTGTCGACAATTCACTTGTGTGCACAGCGGCGGGCCGGCGCGGGCCTGCCTCAGCGGCTGGCCGGCGGGGTGCTGTAGTGCTGCCGCAACTTCTGCAACACGGCCGCTTTCGCTGCGTCGAGCTCGCGGGCAGCTGACACGACCGCCAAGATTTCGCGTTGCTTGGCAACCAAGAACTTTTGGAACTCGCGTGCACCCATCGTGGTGTCGAGTCGAATGGCGGCCTGATTCTCAACGGCGCGGTCGATTTCGACGGCGATCGCGTCGAGCCGCCTGAGCCCGTCGAGCGTTGCCGCATGCGCGCTGGAGAGCACGTCCACGAGGGTGCGATCGGCATCTGCAGCTGCCTCTAGCTGCCTGGATAGCGCGGCTTGCTTTTCCCGGATGCCACCGATCGAAAGCCCGGCCTGCTCTGCCATGGCACGACCGTACTCACGGGCTCGGCGCTCAACAACCCATCGCCGTTAGCCCAGTGGGCGCCGAATCTGCACATTGGCGCCGAGCGGGCTGATCCGGACCGTAGCGCCGGGATGGGGTGCTTCGACAACCAGATTGTTGCCGATGGCCATCTGCACGTGCTCCGCGCTGGGGAAGACGAGGTCGCCCGGACGGATCTGGGAGCGCGGGACGGCGATTCCATCGTGTATCTGCTGATAGGTGGTGCGGTCCAGATGGATTCCGGCCCGTGCGTAGGACCACTGGGTCAACCCTGAACAGTCGAAACGGTCGGGCCCTGTCGCGCCCCAGACATATGGTCTGCCCAATCGTGACATCGCCGCCCGCACCGCGACACCGGCGCGGCCGTTCGGCGGCGGCAGTCGTAGTCCGCTCGGGGCGCTTCGGTCAGTGCGGTGGCGTGAGACTCGGTAACGCAAGGCGCGTAGCGCCGCGCGATGCCGTCGCGCCTGCTGGCGGGCCGACAACACATGTGCTCGTTGAGCACGCAGCCGCGCCACCCGACGGCGGATCGCCTCGCGCTGTGCCATCGGATTGTCTGTTATCGCGGTGTCGGCGCGGGCCTCGTCGAGAACACTCTTGGTCAGGGAGCGAGCGTGTGCGTGATCCCGGTGGGCTTGCGCCACGGTAGCGGCCGCCGCAGCGTCAGTCGTTGCGGCCGACCGTAGGGCGTCGCGGCTCCGCCCTACTGCTGACTGGTAGAACTGGTGTCCCCCACCGGTATTCACACCCGTTGCCCGGTCCAACAATCGGTCATACTGCGCCGAGCCTGCGTCCAGCGTTGCTTCCCGAGTAGCACCGACGAACAATCCGTGCGCACGGCTCAATGTCGCCAGTTCGCTTCCGCTCACTGTCCTTCCCCGACGCTGGTGTCCTCATCAGCTACCTCGTGGGTGGCCGCGTCGGCGAAGGCGCGCACCCGCGGGAGGGCTCCCGGCGGGACCGCGCCCCGATTTCGGATGTCCCACATTTCGGCGGCGGTGACACCGAGCAGCGCCGCGATCACCGGCTCGGGCAGTGACGACTGAGTGCACGCGTGATCGAACCGCGCGCCAAGGCTCATCGGCATGCGCTCCAGCAGCGCGCTGCGCGTTGCCTCCAACGCCTGCAGATGTCGCATGAGCCGTCCTGCCGAAGCTGCGTCAGCGTTCACCGCCACCCGCCAGGAGCTGGCGGCCAGCATCTCAGCCTTCACGCACTGTCCGATCACAGAGAGAATATACGACTCATATTCGTTTGATGTCGTCTCAGGCAGTCGCTCGATCACCGAGTTGAGGGCATCGAGCTGCGCTTCGGCGTATCCCTCGAGCACTTCGGTGTCGGTGTGCCGGTCAACGACGATCGGCCCGGCCGGTCGCGCAGGCGTAGGTTCGGCCGGCGTGACCGCGATCAAGCGCTCGAGTTCGGCGGCTGGATCAGCGGCCACCACGAGCCGCGAGTAGGTACCCGGCGGCAAGCCAAGTCCGTTCTCTACCTTTTGAACTGTGCTTTTATGCGGCTTGCGGACCCCGCGCTCCAGATAGCTGAGACCCATGACGCTCACACCGGTTGCCGAGGCGAAGTCGGCTAGCGACCAGTCACGCGACTCGCGCAGTTCCCGGATCGCCGCCCCGGCCGATTCGCGACTCACCGTTGCGCTCCGGCCATATCCGGATATTACACAGGCACCTGGCTAGGCCTGTGTATATATACGTTCTTATCGCGTTTTCCTTGCCTATCCTGTATCTCTGTGTATACGATTCCGCATACGTTTTGACGTGAAGGAGGCGGACAGATGGGGCACCCGTGTTCGGTCAACCCGGAACTATGGTTCGGCTACGCCGATGACGACGGCGGCGATGGTGCCGCCAAGGCGCGCGCCTATGAACAGTCAGCAACCGAGGCGCGGCTGTTGTGCCTGCGGCGGTGTGCACTGGCACAACAGCGATTATGCGCAAGCTACGCGGTGGAAAACAGCGAAGAATACGGTGTCTGGGCAGGCGTCAAACTGCCCGGCGGCCAATACCGCAAGCGCGAACAGCTGGCTGCGGCGCACGCCGTCTTGCGCCAGATCGCTGCCGGTGAGATCAACTCGCGGCAGTTGCCCGACAACGCCGCCTTGCTGGCACGACGCGAGGGCGACGCCGTTCCCGTCGCCGCCACGGTGTTTCATATGCCCTTCCACCAGGTCGGGCCGCGGCCGGCAGCCTGACTAGGCACGTTTCTGCCGCAGCGGTGGGTTGGATCGGTCGACAGGGGGTAATAGCAAAGGGCAACCGAGACGGGGGTGTCGCTGACAGGCGACGACAATGCAGCCCCCACAGCCGGGATCGTGGGGTGGCGTAGATGACCTTTGACCTGACGCCGACGGCGGCGCAACACGACCTGGCCAAGCGCACCCACGAGTTCGCCGAGTCCGTCATACGTCCTGTCGCCCTTGAGTACGACCAACGGCAGGAGTTTCCCTGGCCGGTGCTCGAAGAAGCCGCACAGCGCGGCTTCTACAGCCCGCTGTTCTACCGCGACCTCATCGGCGACCCGACTGGCATTTCCTTGCCGATGTTCATGGAGGAGCTGTTTTGGGGTTGTGCCGGAATCGGTTTGGCGATCGTGATGCCGGCTTTGGCGCTCTCCGCGATCGGGCAGGCCGCGTCGCCTGAGCAGATGCTGGAGTGGGCGCCGCAATGTTTCGGAGAGCCCGGCGACCTCAAACTCGCGGCCCTGGCAATCTCTGAACCCGAAGGCGGCAGCGACGTACGCAATCTGCGGACCACCGCGCGCCGCGACGGCAGCGACTGGGTAATCGACGGTCACAAGATGTGGATCGGCAACGGCGGCATCGCCGACGTGCACGTGGTCAACGCGGTCGTCGACGAAGAGCTTGGTCACCGCGGCCAGGCGTTGTTCATCATCCCAGGTGGCACACCGGGTCTGGAGCTGGTACGCAAACTGGACAAACTGGGCTGCCGGGCGTCGCATACCGCCGAGTTGCGCTTCTCTGGCGTCCGGGTTCCGGAAGGCAACCTGCTCGGCGGGCAAGAAAAGCTCGAGCACAAACTCGCAAAGGCACGAGAGGTCGTCGCTGGCGGGCAACGCTCCGGCTCGGCCACGTTGGGCACTTTCGAGCAGACTCGCCCGATGGTCGCCGCGCAGGCAATCGGCATTGCGCGAGCCGCGCTGGAATACGCCACCACCTACGCCACCCAGCGAGAGGCGTTCGGCGGACCGATCATCGACAACCAGGGCATCGCGTTTCCGCTGGCCGAGTTGGCCACTCAGATCGACGCGGCGCGGCTGTTGACCTGGCGGGCGTCGTGGATGGCCGCCAAGGGGATCGCGTTCGAGCGCGGCGAAGGCTCGATGTCGAAGATGGCCGCCAGCGAGGTCGCGGTCAGGGCAACCGAACGGGCCATTCAGACCATGGGCGGCTGGGGCTACATCACCGACCACCCGGTGGAAAAGTGGTATCGAGATGCCAAGCTGTACACCATCTTCGAGGGCACCAGCGAGATTCAGCGGATTGTGATATCCCATGCTCTTGGCGCATCGGAGGGCACTCCGCCGCTGCACATCGAGCTGGAGCCGTCCGGTGGCCCGTTGAACCGGGTGTTCGGCCGTGGCACCTTGCTGCGGGGTCGGGTGGCCAGTGCCGCGCTGTCGGCGAAGGACCGGGTTCCCGAGCCGCTGATGCGCGTCGCCATGCAGGTGCTGCGGCCTCCGCGCAAGTGAGCCGCTAGCTCTGCAGCCGCCGCGTAGTGTTGCGGTATCGACGCCGTATCGCGCCCCTGACGAAGGGTAGACGATGAGCAACCTCGAGACCGCGCCTGCCGAAGTCGCCTGCACCGCTTCACAACTCGAGGCGCTGGAGGTGCTGCGGCCACGGGAGGTCCCGCTGGGCGGCCCGCGTGCGATTCAGGTCCGGCGCACACTCCCCCAGCGACAACGGTCGCTGATCGGCGCCTGGTGCTTTGCCGATCACTACGGCCCACACGATCTTCGGCGCTCGACCGGGATGGATGTGGCCCCGCATCCGCACACTGGGCTGCAAACGATCAGCTGGCTGTTCAGCGGCGAGGTGGAAGACCGTGACAGCGCGGGCGTCCACGCAATCGTGCGCCCAGGTGAGCTCAACCTGATGACAGCCGGCGCCGGAATCTGTCACTCGGAGGTGTCGACGGCAGCCGATCGCGGCGCGACGGCCGTGCTGCACGGTGTGCAGTTGTGGGCGGCGTTACCCGATTCCGACCGCAACACCGGGCGCCACTTCGAACACTATGCACCCGAGCCGATCTCGCTGCCCGGCGCCGTCGCACGGATCTTCCTCGGGCAACTGGCCGGTGCCCGATCGCCGGTGCACACCTTTAGCCCGCTGCTGGGCGCCCAGCTCGACATGGAAGCCGGCGCCCGCGCGACGCTGGAACTCGACCCGGCGTTCGAACACGGCGTGCTTTGCGACCACGGCACGATGGCCATGCACGGCGTCCCGCTGGACGTGGGTGACCTGGGCTACCAAGGTCCGGGCAACTCCGAGCTGGTGCTACACAACGCCGGCGATCAGCCTGGCCGCGTCCTGCTGCTCGGCGGTACGCCCTTGCACGAGCAGCTGGTGATGTGGTGGAACTTCGTCGGACGCAGTCATGACGAGATCGTTGCCTTTCGCCAGCTGTGGGAAGACGCCGACGAGCGTTTCGGCGCCGTGCAGGGCTATCGGGGAACTCCGGCGCGCCTGCCCGCCCCGCCACTACCGACCACCCCACTGCGGCCGCGCCCGCTGCCCCGGTAGACCAAGTAGATAAGGAACACAGATGACCGCGGATAAGACCGGCGCCCAGACCGCCGTACGCACCGAGGACGGGAAGTACACCATCGCCGTCGACGGCCAGACCGTCGGGCTCGCCGCCGTCGCTGATCGGGGGAACCAGCGGGTTTTCTATCACACCGAGGTCGACGACAAGTTCGAAGGACGCGGCCTGGCCAGCATCCTGGTCGCAGAAGCTCTCGAGGCAACCCGTGCCGACGGCAAACGCGCTGTCGCTGTCTGCCCGATGGTGGCCGCGTTCATCAGGAAACACCCTGAGTTCAGCGACATCACCGACCCGGTTACTCCGGAAATCCTGGAGTGGGCGCAGACGCTGTAGCCATGCTCGGCACGACTTATCGGCCGGGAGCGCTGGTCGGCATAATCACTTGGGTGCCACAAACACACACAGCCAAAGCGCTCGCCAACCCCGCTCAGCCGCATCGCGCGCTTTTACAGGAGTTGGAACGCTACATCGAGGCCCACAATCCCAACGTGACCGATGTCAACGTCCTCAGCGCGACGGACACGGGACAAGCTGACAAAAGCCATAAGCCGGTCCGACACTGGTACCACGTCACGTACGAAGCATGAGAGTGCCTTCGGCCTGACTGCAGTTCGACTGATTGGTGGCCAGCCCAACGCCGCCAATTAATCGGACCTACAGACCGCTCAAGGTGCCGATCACCTGGACGGTGACCGCCAGAATCACCGTGCCGAACAGATACGAGATCATCGCCTGCTGCAACGCCGAGACCCTGATCGGGCGCTTCTGCAAAGCCGTGTCCGTCACGCCATAGGTCACGGCGATGGTGAACGCCAGGTAGGCGAAGTCGGCAAAGGTCGGCTTGTCGTCTTGATTGAAGTCGATCCCGCCCACCGGTTCGGTGTAGTACTGCACCGCGTAGCGCAGCGTGTAGACGACATGCACTGCCAACCAGGAGGCGATCACGCTCAAAAACCCGACGGCGGCAGCAATAGCGCTGTCAGGCCCTTCGACCTTGCTAGCCACCAGCAGGTAGGCGACGCCGCCGAGACTGGCGATGCTGGCTACCAGCACGATCGTGTCGGCTGGCCCGCGCGTCGGATGCCGCTGCTGCACAACAACTTCGATCGCCGTGGGGCTCAGTTTGGCGACACTCGCCCAGGTCCAGATCATATAGACGGCCGCGGTCGCGATCCATCCGGCCGCCGGGGCATACCGCCATCCCGCCGTCATTCCGACCACGGTGGCAGCAGCCACGCCGACGATCGCTGCGATTCCGATGTGCAGCGTTCTCGACTGGCTCTGCCGCAGGATAGACGGAATCCGCACCGCGTCAGCTAAGCACGTCAGGCCGGCGATTCCGGATCGCGACGCACCTGGAACTAAGGTCGCGAACTAAGCGCATTTGTGCTGGAGGTGCGCGGGAAAGCTTCACCACCGTCGTCGGCGGAGCAATGACTTCGACGCCTGGGCTAGCGAGGCGTCCGCGTTCCTCGCGATCGTCGCGATCACCACCACGTCATCGATCCCTGCATCGGCGAAAGACGGCAACGCCACTAGACCTCGAACATCTCGACCTACTCGATGCGAACGAGTCAACATGGGCGTTTGAGCGGGCCGAGAGCGTTGGCGGGGTCGAAAATGCACTGGTCACAGCGTTGAAGCAGTTGAGCAGTTAGGGCGGTCCGTCCAAACTACTGCGGCCTGACTGCGGACGGGACTCGAAGCTGATCGGGTCGGCCGTGGGTCCCAACGCGGCGAGGTTTGGTACAGCCAATCCACGCGGCTAAGACCGCCCCGCCTTTCCGGGGAGTGCGGTGGAAATGTCGGCAACGGCCAACAGCAGCCCAGCGACAATGTCAGCGAGGTGCTCACGGGTAGTGTCGAAGTCGCCACGTAGCCAGCCCGCGATAACCTCCATAGCACCGCTGACCAGGGCAAACGCAGCGAGGTCGGTGTCGAGGTGGCTGGCTGCGGCAGGACCGAGTGGATCCCTGATCATCGCTGCCATGGCGTTGGATATCGCGCGTGTGCTGTCCGCGCGGGCGTGCTGCAAAACCTCGGAGGTGTGGGAGCGCAGGAGCAACTGGCCACGACGCGGGTCAGCGGTGAGGAATTCAAGTGCCGCATCGGCGGTGGCGCGAACTTGCGCGCGTATGTCGGGCGCCGCACTAGTCGTCGCAGCCTTAACCGCCTGCAACCCCTCGGCGGTAAGGTCACGCACGATCGCTTCGATCAATGCATCCGAATCGGTGAAATGCTCGTAAAAGTAGCGGTCATTGAGCCGGGCCCGCGCGCACACCGCGCGTTTCGACACTGCTCGTGCACCGTCCTCGGCGAATAAATCGAGAGCTGCCTCGATCAGTGCGACTCGGCGGGTGGCGCGACGTTCGTCGGCCGTCACGCCACCGTAGGAGCGCGTCGCAATTGCCATCAACGGCATTGTGCCTGACATCCCCTTGACCATTCGAGATTTCTGGTGCAGTCTGACACCACAATAGCTTCTGGTGCAGCCATGCACCAGAATTATCTGGCAGAAGGATCACCATGTCGGTCCAATTCCTGGACAGGTCGATCAACCCGGCCGAATCCATATGCACTTCAGTCGAATCTGTCGCAGACCGATTTGAGCGCGTGATGGGATCGCGGTTCCTCGTTCTGTTCGCGCCTGCCCTCTTCGACGAGATGATGCTGCCAGCGGTGTCGGCGGCACTGGTTGATACGGCCCGGATAAAGAACGACCCCCTCGGACGCGCGCGGCGCACGGCTGCATCCGATCAACTCACGTTTATGGCCAAGCACGAGGACCGCCGCGAGGAGATGCAGCGGCTGGTGCAGCTGCACCGCGACATCAAAGGCGTTGGACCCGACGGGGTTCGCTATAGCGCACTAACCCCCGAGCCTTGGAACTGGAACTTGATCAGTATCTTCTTCATGCATCGTGGTGCTTTCATCGCTCTCAGCGGCGAAGACCTCAGCGTCGCGGGCAACCAGGCGATCTGGGACCGCTTTCGTGCGCTGACTAAAGACTTGCAGATGCCCGGCCGCGCACGACAACTCCCGGCTAGCTACGAGGAACTGTGCGCGTACTACGAAAAGATTGCGGTCGAGAAACTCAAACACACCGCGAGCCTTGACATCGTCATGGACGCCACGCTCCGGCCGCGACGGCCTGAGTACATGCCTGTTGTCACGGCGCCGTTGTGGAGGCTGCTGGGACCGATCGGCGGACACATTGTGGCGGTCTTGGGTTTCGGCATCATGCACCCCCGTGTGCGGTCGTTGGTCCCGATGCGCTGGACGCGCCGACATGCCTTGGAGTTCGCCGTGCTGACCAGGGTGCTTCGCATTGCTTACCGTTGGTTACCCCGGCGACTCGCCGACACGCCGTTGGCGCGCAATGGGTGTGAGTACGAGCGAATCGTCGCCCACTACAAAGGAAGCGGACTGACATCGTTCGCGCCTGGTGCCACCCAAACGTGTGCTGAGGCCGATGCGTGATCGTGAGCGACCGCGCCCGTCCCAACTACCTCCACGTCGCCGACGAGGAACGAATCATTTGTGAGGAGTGATCAGTGACCACTGAACAAACCGCAGCGGCGACCCGACGCCCGGACGCGGCGCCGAACCGCTCATCGGCGGGCGCGATATGGGCTTGGCTTTTCGCTGTCCTCGGTATCAGCGCCGTCGTGGCTATCGCATGGAATGCACGCGACTACCCCGACGCGCGGATCGGAAATCCGAACGTGACCGGGGCGCCTCGTCCGGTGGAGCCACTTTTCGGTTACACCCATTGGCTCGGGATGCTGCAAGTCTTTACGATCATCGCGGTCATCGGCCTCATCGCGGCTTTCGTGTGGGGTTGGCATCGTTATGGCCCCCACCCTTACCTGCTCATGGGTCTGGTGACCACCATCATCGTCTGGCAGGACCCGATCATGAATTGGGCGCCATACGCGGTTTACAACCCCCGACTGTGGCACTGGCCGGAGTCCTGGCCGCTGGTGTCGCTCTCGCCCACGATCGAACCGTTCGTCGTCGTCGGCTATGTGATGTTCCAGTTCGGCCCGTACTTTCCGGCAGCCTGGGTACTGCGAAAAATCCAGGCTCGTCGGCCCGTTGATGCGTTCGTGTGGCGCCATCCGCTGAGCAGTCTTGGCTTACTGATATTGGTCTTCGGATTCATCATCGACATGATTCTTGAGGTCACGCTGGTGCGCACTGGTATGTACATCTACGCGCAGGTGATCCCGTTCGGTTCAATCTTCGTCGGCACACCGCACCAGTTTCCGTTGCTGTGGGAATCGGTATTGGTCACGGTGGTGATGATTCCGGCGGGGATTCTGGTCTATCGCGACGACACCGGCCGCACGGTTTCTGAGAAATTGGCCCAGCGGGCTCGCATCTTCGGCAGCCGGCCGGCACTGGGCTCGTTTCTGGTCATGCTCGCCATCATTAACGTGGCGTACTTGATGTACGGCGCCGCGTTCACGGCCATCAAGTGGTCGAAGGCAGCAACGTCAGTTGCTTGCCCCTGGCCGTATCCGGACGCCAAGGTCTTTGATCCTCAGGGCTTTTACGAGAAGAACGGCCAAAAGGGCCCGTATTCCGTCGGAATCATGTCCACCTGGATGAGCGGCCAGCCCAACGGGCGTCCGACCGTGCAACTCGGATCCGTGAGCCAACGTTGCGCGCCGGGCAGCAATGGGTGAGCGCGCGGGTACGAACCTTAGATCCAAATTTTCGGGCCTCCGAGCAACACCTGGAATGGAAGTCCGAGCAAGTGGTAACCAATTTCATTCACATCCATGGACTAACGGAGGTTCCTTGATGCCTGACCCTGTCGTCGAAGTTGTTCGCCGGTTCTGCGCACTGATGGAGCAGCGTGATCCCGAGGCGCTGCGTCCGTTCCTCGCTAGCGGCGCGGTCTACCAGAACGTCGGGATGCCGGCGTTTACAGGTGTTGAGGCGATCTTGGAGAATATGGGGGCGCAGTTTTCGATATTTCCGGATGCCTACGCGTTTGAGATCTTGAACATCGCCAGCGAAGGCTCCGTGGTTCTGACCGAACGGCTTGACTACATCCAAGCCCCTGACGGCACGAAGCCCGCCGTTCCCGTCATGGGGACTTTTGTGCTCGATGAGAGCGGGAAGATCACTCGCTGGACTGACTATTTCGACGTGTCTCTGACGGTCAAGCTTCTGCAAGGCGAGGACATTAGCGCATTGGTGCCCGCGGCCTCGACCTAGGCTGCGGTGCCCTTCAGTTGGGTGGCGCCGTGGCGATTTCAGCAGCCACCACATCGACCCCGAACGCAACTAGTGGCGCAACCAAAACAAAACCCCGGCCGATGGCCGGGGAACCGGTAACCGATGACGCGACTCATCACATTTGTGGGCGAAGGGGGACTTGAACCCCCACGTCCCGAAGGACACTGGCACCTGAAGCCAGCGCGTCTGCCATTCCGCCACTCGCCCTAAACAACCGGTGGAGCCTACCACTGTAATCGCCGCCGTCCCCAACCACGCCGACGGCCTGAAGACGGCGATCGCTGACGCCGAACCCGGGTTTGACCTGGTTCGATGCGATTCTCAGAGTTCTGCAAGTGCCGCTGCGCTGCGCTGGCCCGATAGCATGCTGTAGTACGACACGCGTGATGCGACACGCCGGAGGATCGTCCGCCGTGCAGCAACGAAAAGAAAGTCTGAGGCGGGCGCTGGACATGGGCAGCCAGAGGGGGCTAGTTCAACGCATCGAGCGCAGGCTCGAGGACAGCGTCGGCGATGCTTTCGCCCGAGTGTTCGGCGGATCGATCGTCCCGCCAGAAGTCGAAGCCATGCTGCGACGGGAGGCGGCCGAGGGAGTGCAGCCGGTTGCGGGCAATCACTTTTTGGCTCCCAACGAATACATCATTACCCTCGGTATGCACGACTTCCAGAAAGTGGGCGCCGACCCGGACCTCACTTCGGAGGCTTTCGCTAAGCATTTGGCTGGATACATCAGCGAACAGGGGTGGCAAACATATGGTGACGTGGTCGTCCGGTTCGAGCAGTCGTCGCACTTCCACACCGGCCAGTTGCGCGCCCGCGGTTCGGTCAACCCCGATGTCGAACCCCGCTCGACGGCCAGCGAGCTCCGCCCGCCACAATCAGACCACGCGTTCAGCGCAGAACCAGGAGTACCCCCGATGACTGAGAATTCGAGCTACCCCGGCGGCCAGGGGCAAGGGCGGCCCGGCGGCGATGACTACTACGACGACCCCTATGGCGGTCATCAGCCCGACGACCCGCACGCTGGTCGAGATCCTCGCGGTGGGTATCCGCCGCCGCCGGCCGATCAAGGCGGCTACCCCGACCAGCGCGGGTATCCGCCGCCGCCGGCCGATCAAGGCGGCTACCCCGACCAGCGCGGGTATCCGCCGCCGCCGGCCGATCAAGGCGGCTACCCCGACCAGCGCGGGTATCCGCCGCCGCCGGCCGATCAAGGCGGCTACCCCGACCAGCGCGGTTATCCGCCGCCGCCGGCCGATCAAGGCGGCTACCCCGACCAGCGCGGGTATCCGCCGCCGCCGGCCGATCAAGGCGGCTACCCCGACCAGCGCGGCTACCCTGACCAACGTGGGTATTCAGCCCCGCCGGCCGATCAAGGCGGCTACCCGCAGTATGAGCAGCGGCCGGGACCCGGCTACGGCGGCGGCCAAGGGTACGACGCGGGATCTCGCCAGGGCCAGGGCAGCGGATACGCGCAACCTGGCGGCCAGGGCTACGGCGAATACCCCGACTACGGACGCGGACCGGCCCGCCACGACGAGAGTGGCTACGCCGCGCCCGACCAGCGGTCGAGCTACCCCGAGCAGGGCGGCTACGACCCGGGCTACGCGGGTGGGCCGGCATACGGTCGGCAGGACTACGGCCAACAGCCCGATTACGGGCGGTACGGCGATCCTCCCGGCCCGACGTACGGCGGCCCCAGCGGCGGGTACCCCGAGCCTGCGGGGCGCGACTACGACTATGGCCAGCCCGCGGAGGCCGGCGGCTACGGCGGCTACGGGCAAGGCGGCTACTCGTCCTCCGGCGCTGCGGTTACCTTGCAACTCGACGACGGCAGCGGGCGCACCTACCAGTTGCGTGAAGGTCCCAACATCATTGGCCGCGGCCAGGACGCCCAGTTCCGGTTGCCGGACACCGGTGTGTCACGCCGTCACCTGGAGATCCGTTGGGACGGACACGTCGCGCTGCTGTCGGACCTCAACTCCACCAACGGCACCACCGTCAACAATGCGCCTGTGCAGGAGTGGCAGTTGGCCGACGGCGACGTGATCCGGCTGGGCCATTCTGAGATCGTCGTCCACATCCATTGATCCCGTAGGGCGCGAAGCTATTCAGCTTCAGCCCGAGTCGACCGCCGTCCAAGTATCGTGACGTTGCTATCTGCGGGCACGCGAGCCGTGCAGCGCCAGGACGGAGAGGACGCCAGATGCAGGGAATAGTTCTGCAGCTGACGCGCGCCGGCTTCTTGATGCTGCTGTGGTTGTTCATCTGGTCGGTGCTGAGAATCCTGCGGACCGATATATACGCTCCGACCGGCGCGGTGATGGTGCGCCGCGGCTTGGTGTTGCGGGGCACGCTACTACCGTCGCGGCAGCGTCGAGATACCGCCCGCTACCTCGTCGTAACCGAAGGTGCATTGGTCGGTGCCCGTATCACGCTCAGCGGCCAACCGGTGCTGATCGGGCGCGCCGACGACTCCACTCTGGTGTTGACCGACGACTACGCCTCGACGCGCCACGCGCGGCTTTCCCAGCGAGGCACGGAATGGTACGTCGAGGATCTAGGATCGACCAACGGCACATACCTTGACAGGGCGAAGGTGACGACCGCGGTACGAGTCCCCATTGGCACGCCGGTTCGTATCGGCAAAACGGTAATCGAGTTGCGCCCGTGACTTTGGTCTTGCGTTATGCGGCGCGCAGCGATGTCGGCTTGGTGCGATCCAACAACGAAGACTCGGTGTACGCCGGCGCGCGGCTGCTGGCCCTGGCCGACGGGATGGGCGGTCACGCCGCCGGAGAAGTCGCTTCCCAGTTGGTAATTGCCGCATTAGCCCACCTCGACGACGACGAACCCGGTGGCGACCTACTCGCCAAGCTCGACTCCGCGGTTCGCTCGGGGAATTCGGCCATCGCCGCCCAGGTCGAGATGGAGCCCGACCTCGAGGGGATGGGCACCACTCTTACCGCAATCTTGTTCGCGGGCAACCGTCTTGGGTTGGTACACATCGGCGACTCGCGCGGCTACCTGCTGCGTGACGGCGAGCTGACCCAGATCACCAAAGACGACACGTTCGTCCAAACATTGGTTGACGAAGGGCGGATCACTCGGGAAGAGGCGCACAGCCATCCGCAGCGATCGTTGATCATGCGGGCGTTGACCGGGCATGAGGTCGAGCCGACGCTGACGATGCGGGAAGCGCGCACCGGCGACCGCTATCTGCTGTGCTCGGATGGCCTTTCCGACCCGGTCAGCGACGAGACCATCCTCGAGGCCATGAAGATTCCGGATGTCACCGAGAGCGCCGACCGCCTCATCGAGCTCGCGCTGCGCGGCGGCGGCCCTGACAACGTGACGGTGGTGGTCGCCGACGTCGTCGACTACGACTACGGCCCGACACAGCCGATCATCGCGGGCGCGGTGTCAGGTGACTCCGATGAGCATGACCAACTGACCCGACCCAACACCGCCGCCGGCCGGGCGTCGGCGATTGCTCCCCGCAAAAGCGTCGTCAAACGTGTTCTGCCACAGGTCGATACGCTCACAAAACCGCCGCGGTCGCGGCGACGAATAGCGATCGGTGCCGTGCTGCTGGTCTTGCTGGTGCTCGCAGCACTCGCCATCGGACGGACGGTCATCCGCAGTTACTACTACGTCGCCGACTACAACGGCACGGTGTCGATCCTGCAGGGCATTCAGGTGTCCATCCTCGGCGTGCCGCTCCATCAGCCCTACGCGCAGGGCTGTCTCAACAGCCGCAGCCAGTTGTCGGTGATCCGCTACGGGCAGGCCGGTACCCGCGGCTGCCAGCCGATGAAGATGTCAGATCTGGCCGAGTCGGCTCGCGCACAAGTGGCTGCCGGACTTCCGGTTGGCACGCTCGATCAGGCTGACGCGCAGCTACGCAGATTGTCGACCGAGTCGCTGCTGCCGCCCTGCCCGCCCGCGCGAGCCCAATCGCCACCCCCCTCGAAAGCGCCGATCCCGCCGAATACCAACAAAACACCGGAGCCGGGCGCGGGCACCTCAGTGCCCGAAGAGCCTTCGGGGGGGCCCTCACCGACTCAGCCGACGGCCGCACCAACTCTCACAACGCTTTCCCCACCCCCACCGCAGCCGGGCACAGACTGCCGGGCTTCGGGATGACGGGCATGTCCACACAGCCGCAGCCGCCGGTGGCGGTGACCCCTCCGCTGCCGAATCGGCGCAACGCCGAACTGCTGCTGTTGGGCTTCGCCACCGTGATCACCGCGGCCGCCTTCGCGCTTGTACAGGCCGATCAGGAGCGCGACATCAGCTGGCAGCTGATTAATTACGCCACAGGGTTTTTCGCATTATTCGCGGGGGCGCACCTGGCCATCAGACGCTATGCGCCCTATGCGGACCCGTTGCTGCTTCCGGTAGTGGCGCTGCTAAACGGTCTGGGACTGGTGATGATTCACCGGCTGCACCTCGACGACAGCCTGGGCGGGGGCACCGCGCGGCCGAGCGCAAACCTTCAGGTGCTCTGGACGTTGCTCGGGGTGAGCGCTTTCGCGTTTGTGCTCATCGCACTGAAGGATCATCGACAACTCGCCCGCTACGGCTATCTATGCGGAGTGGCCGGGCTGGTTTTCCTGGCGATCCCGGCAGTCCTGCCACCATCGCTCTCCGAGCAGAACGGTGCCAAGATCTGGATTCGCTTGCCGGGCTTCTCGATTCAGCCTGCCGAATTTTCCAAAATACTGCTGCTCATTTTCTTTTCAGCGGTGCTGGTTGCCAAACGCAGTTTGTTCACCAGTGCCGGCAAGCATGTCCTGGGCATGGACCTACCTCGTCCGCGCGACCTCGCGCCACTGCTGGCGGCCTGGGTGGCGTCGGTCGGCGTCATGGTCTTCGAAAAGGACCTGGGGACTTCGCTGCTGCTGTATGCCTCGTTCTTGGTCGTCGTCTACCTCGCCACCCAGCGGTTCAGTTGGGTCGTCATCGGCTTGGCGTTGTTCGCATTGGGAAGCGTTGCAGCGTATTTCAGTTTTAATCACGTCCGGGTTCGCGTGCAGACCTGGCTGGACCCGTTCGCCGACCCGGACGGTGCCGGTTATCAAATCGTGCAGTCGCTGTTCAGCTTTGCTACCGGCGGCATCTTTGGCACCGGGCTCGGCAACGGGCAACCGGACACCGTGCCCGCCGCTTCGACCGATTTCATCGTCGCCGCGTTCGGCGAAGAACTCGGTCTGGTCGGGTTGGCTGGCCTGCTCATGCTCTACACCATCGTCATCATCCGCGGCATGCGAACCGCGATCGCGGTGCGTGACAGCTTCGGCAAGCTGCTGGCCGCGGGCCTGGCTTGCACGCTGGCCATTCAGTTGTTCATCGTTGTCGGTGGCGTGACCAACCTCATCCCGCTGACCGGACTCACCACACCCTGGATGTCCTACGGCGGTTCGTCGCTATTGGCCAACTATGTGCTGCTGGCCATTTTGGTGCGCATCTCGCATGCAGCACGTCGCCCGCTGCGCACCAAGACGCGCGACACCGGCTCGATCGCGGCGACCAACACCGCGGTGATTGAGCGGGTATGAACGCCTCCCTGCGACGGATCTCGGTGACAGTGATGGCGTTGATCATGCTATTGCTGTTCGACGCCACATTTACTCAGGTGTTTACCGCCGACGGGCTGCGCGCCGATCCGCGCAACCAACGCGTGCTGCTCGACGAGTACTCGCGCCAGCGAGGGCAGATCACCGCGAACGGCCAGCTGCTGGCCTATTCGGTCGCTACCGACAGCAGGTTCCGATTCCTGCGGGTGTATCCCAACGCTGCGGTCTATGCCCCAGTCACCGGCTTTTATTCGTTGCGCTATTCCAGCACCGGTCTGGAACGCGCCGAAGACCCGCTGCTGAACGGGTCCGACCAGCGGCTGTTCGGTCGTCGGCTGGCCGACTTCTTCACCGGGCGCGACCCGCGCGGCGGCAACGTGGACACCACGATCAACCCGCGCATCCAGCAGGCGGGTTGGGATGCGATGCAGCAGGGCTGCAACGGGCCCTGCCGGGGCGCGGTCGTTGCGCTGGAACCGTCCACCGGCAAGATCCTGGCGCTGGTGTCCTCGCCGTCTTATGACCCCAACCTGCTCGCCTCCCATGACCCGGACCAGCAGGCGCAAGCCTGGCAGCAACTGCGGGACGATCCGGGCTCGCCGCTGACCAACCGGGC
Source organism: uncultured Actinomycetota bacterium (assembly GCA_963743145.1). Lineage (GTDB taxonomy): Bacteria > Actinomycetota > Actinomycetes > Mycobacteriales > Mycobacteriaceae > Mycobacterium. The sequence continues at coordinate 152,319 of CAVUOR010000005.1, forward strand.
CATCTCCGAAACCTATCCGCCGGGCTCAACATTCAAAGTCATCACCACCGCGGCCGCCCTGCAGAACGGGGCTACCGAGGACGAGGAGCTCACCGCTGCGGCGACGATTCCGCTGCCGGGCAGCACCGCCAGCCTGGAAAACTACGGCGGCACGCCCTGCGTCGACGCAGAGACGGTGTCGCTGCGCGAGGCGTTCGCACGGTCGTGCAACACCGCTTTCGTCCAACTGGGCCTGCTCACTGGCGCCGACGCCCTGCGCAGCACCGCGCAGGCCTTCGGCCTGGACACTGCCCCCGCGCAGATCCCGCTGCAGGTCGCCGAATCCACCGTCGGGCCGATCCCGGACGCCGCTGCGCTGGGGATGTCGAGTATCGGCCAGAAAGACGTCGCGTTGACGCCACTGGAAAATGCATTGGTTGCCGCTACCATCGCCAATGCCGGCGTAACCATGCAGCCCTATCTGGTCAACAGCCTGCAAGGACCCGACCTGGCTAACATCAGCACCACGGTGCCGCACCAGCAGCGCCGTGCAGTCTCGCCAGAGGTCGCAGCTAAGCTAACGGAGTTGATGGTCGGCGCCGAGAATGTCACACAGCAGAAGGGGGCGATTCCCGGCGTGCAGATCGCATCCAAGACCGGTACCGCTGAGCACGGCACTGACCCGCGCAACACTCCACCACACGCGTGGTACATCGCCTTCGCGCCTGCACAGACGCCGAAGGTGGCTGTCGCGGTGCTGGTCGAGGACGGCGCTGACCGATTATCCGCGACCGGCGGGGCGCTCGCCGCACCGATCGGGCGGGCGGTGATCGAGGCCGCGCTGCAGGGAGGACCATGAGCCCGCGAGTAGGTGTGACGCTGTCTGGCCGGTATCGCCTGCAGCGCCTCATCGCCACCGGCGGCATGGGCCAGGTGTGGGAGGCGGTGGACAGCCGGCTCGGCCGGCGCGTCGCTGTCAAGGTCCTTAAGCAGGAGTTCTCCCAGGATCCGGAGTTCATCGAGCGGTTCCGCTTCGAGGCCCGCACCACCGCGATGCTCAATCACCCCGGGATCGCCAGCGTGCACGACTACGGCGAGACCCAAATGAACGGCGAAGGCCGCACCGCCTACCTGGTGATGGAGTTAGTCAACGGTGAGCCGCTCAACTCGGTGCTCAAGCGCACCGGCCGGCTCTCGCTGCGGCACACGCTGGACATGCTCGAGCAGACCGGGCGCGCACTGCAAGTCGCCCACGCCGCCGGCCTGGTGCATCGCGATGTCAAGCCCGGCAACATTTTGATCACCCCGACCGGACAGGTGAAGATCACCGACTTCGGCATCGCCAAGGCCGTCGACGCCGCTCCGGTGACCCAGACCGGCATGGTGATGGGCACCGCCCAATACATTGCGCCCGAGCAGGCCCTGGGTCATGACGCATCGCCGGCTAGCGACGTTTATTCGCTGGGAGTGGTTGGCTACGAGGCGGTTTCGGGTAAGCGACCGTTCACCGGCGACGGTGCGTTGACGGTGGCGATGAAGCACATCAAAGAGGCGCCGCCGCCGCTGCCTTCCGACCTGCCGCCCAATGTCCGCGAGCTGATCGAGATCACCCTGGTCAAGAACCCGGGTATGCGCTACCGCAGTGGGGGACCATTCGCTGACGCCGTGGCCGCCGTCCGGGCCGGCCGCCGGCCGCCCCGGCCCGCCCCGGGTGCGCCCGCTGGCCGGGCCACCCCGGCCGCCATTCCGTCAGGCACGCAAGCACGGGCCGCGGTCAGCCCCACCGGCCGGGCGCCCGCCGCCCGGCGCTCACGCCCGACCACTGGCGGTCAGCGCAGCCAGCCACCGCGCCGCACCTTCTCGTCCGGTCAACGTGCGCTGCTGTGGGCCGCCGGGGTGCTGGGCGCATTGGCGATCATCATCGCGGTACTGATTGTCATGAACTCGCACGACAACACCTCCAACCAGCAACAGCAGGCGCCGACGGTCACCGACACTGGGCAACCGCCCAGCAAGCCGAGCTCGGCTCCTGCACATCCGACTTATTGGACGAATCGGGGCGCAACGGGTAATCCTGGACGACAAAGCCAGCCGCTATGGCATAGCCGAGTGGCGATGCTGACCGACCACCGCGCGATGCCGCCCCGACACGAAACGCCGCAATGACGACCCCGCAACACCTGTCCGACCGCTACGAACTGGGTGAGATCCTGGGCTTCGGCGGCATGTCCGAGGTCCACTTGGCCCGGGATGTCCGGTTACACCGCGACGTGGCGGTCAAGGTGTTGCGTGCCGACCTGGCCCGCGACCCCAGCTTCTACCTTCGGTTTCGACGTGAGGCGCAAAACGCCGCCGCGCTGAACCATCCGGCGATCGTCGCGGTCTACGACACCGGCGAGGCGGAAACGGCGGCCGGCCCGCTGCCCTACATCGTGATGGAGTACGTCAACGGTGTCACGCTGCGCGACATCGTCCACACCGATGGACCGCTGCCGCCCACGCGGGCCATCGAGATCATCGCCGACGCCTGCCAGGCGCTGAACTTCTCCCACCAGCACGGCATCATCCACCGCGACGTCAAGCCCGCGAACATCATGATCAGCACAACCAACGCGGTGAAGGTGATGGACTTCGGTATCGCCCGCGCTCTGGCCGATGGCGGAAACAGCGTCACCCAGACCGCGGCGGTGATCGGTACCGCGCAATACTTATCCCCCGAGCAGGCCCGCGGGGATTCGGTGGATGCCCGCTCTGATGTCTACTCGCTGGGCTGCGTGCTCTACGAAATGCTTACCGGCGAACCGCCTTTCGTCGGCGACTCTCCGGTCGCAGTGGCCTATCAGCACGTGCGGGAGGACCCGGTTCCGCCGTCCCTGCGGCATGAGGGCATCTCCGGCGACCTCGACGCGGTGGTGCTCAAGGCGTTGGCCAAAAACCCCGAGAACCGCTATCAGACTGCCGCGGAGATGCGCACCGACCTGGTTCGGGTGCACAACGGCGAGACCCCCGAGGCGCCCAAGGTGCTCACCGAAGCCGAGCGCTCATCGCTGATGGCTGCGCCGCATCCCAGCAACTCGGGCGGACCGCAAACCGACCCGCTGCCCCGCCAGCAGCTCGACTTCACCGGCGACCGCGGTGGCGGCTCACTGAGCCGCTGGGTCATCGCGGCCGCGGCGCTGGCAGTGCTAACCGTGGTCGTCACGATCGCGATCAATACCTTCGGCGGCGGCACGCGCAACGTCCAAGTGCCCGACGTGCGGGGCGACGCGTCCGCCGACGCCATCGCCACGTTGCAGAATCGCGGCTTCAAGACGCGCACCCAGCAGAAACCCGATTCAACCGTCCTACCCGACCACGTCATCGGCACCGATCCGGCCGCCAACTCCAAAGTAGGTGCCGGGGACCAGATCACGATCAACGTGTCCACCGGCCCCGAGCAGCGTGAGGTCCCGGACGTGTCGTCGCTGAGTTATTCCGCCGCGGTGAAGAAACTGAAATCGGCCGGGTTCACCCGGTCCAAAGAGGTCCTCTCGCCGTCCTCGCCGGAAATGAAAGACAAGGTCATCGGGACCAATCCGCCGGCCAACCAGACGTATGCGATCACCAACGAAATCGCGGTCATCGTCGGCTCGGGTCCGTCGACCAAGCAGATTCCCGACGTCGCAGGGCAGACGGTCGACATCGCCCAGAAGAACCTCACTGTCTACGGGTTTACTAAATTCAGCCAGGCTGATGTCGACAGCCCGCGTCCGGCCGGCGAAGTCATCGCGACCAATCCGCCTGCAGGAGCCACCGCCCCGGTCGATTCGGTGATCGAGCTGCAGGTGTCTAAAGGCAATCAGTTCTTGATGCCGGATTTGTCGGGTTTGTTCTGGACAGAAGCCGACCCGCAGCTGCGGGCGCTCGGTTGGACCGGGGTGCTGATCAAGGGCGCCGACGTCGACGCCGGCAGCTCTCAGAAAGCCCGCGTGGTGTATCAGAGCCCGTCCCCGGGTCAAGGTGTGAACAAGGACGGCCCCATCACGCTGAAGTTCGGTCAATAGCCGCCAGCGCCCGCTCGGACGAGGCCACACCCTCGTCGTGGCGCCGCACCGGGGCCAAGCTGTCGACGACCTCGCGTTCCAGCCGCCGCACCAATGCGTCGTCTCGGTCCTGACCGCAATCGGCCAGCCAGTTGGCCAACATCCGATGGCCGCCTTCCGTGAGGATCGACTCGGGGTGAAACTGGACCCCGTGGATCGGCAGCTCGGTGTGCCGCACACCCATGATCACGCCGCTGCGGGTGCGGGCAGTCACCTCCAACTCAACCGGCAAGGTTTCCGGCAGGATGGTTAGCGAGTGATACCGGGTCGCGGTGAACGGATCTGGAAGCCCTTGCAGCACACCGGTGTTCGTGTGAAAGACGCTGCTGGTTTTACCGTGCAACAACTCAGGCGCCCGATCCACCGTGGCGCCGAATGCGACACCGATGGCCTGGTGGCCCAGGCAGACTCCGAGTAGGGGAGTGGCGGCTGCCGCGCAGGCACGCACCAGGTCAATCGACGCGCCGGCGCGCTCGGGCGTACCCGGCCCGGGGCTGAGCAGGATTCCGTCGACCTGCGTGGCGATCGCGGCATGGTCGGACAACCGGGCGTCGTCGTTGCGCCACACCTCTGCCTCCACGCCCAGCTGTCCGAGGTACTGCACCAGGTTGAAGACGAAACTGTCGTAGTTATCGACGACCAAGATCCGCATCGTGTCAGGTTACCGGGCTGCCCAATTGCCCGGCTCGCGCTCAGTAACTGATCGGCCCGGCCGGCCGGGCGAAGTGCATTCGCACCGGCTCGCCGTACCCGGCAATCCGGACATCCGGCGTGACTTGCTCGGTGTAGCCGAGCCCGAACCGCACGACATATTGCTTGTAGAGGGTCACCAGGGGAGCGGCAGCCAAAGCCGCCTGCATGGCCGCGGCGCTACCGATGGCGGTGACTCTGTAGGGCGGACTATAGGTCCGGCCGTTGAGCAGCAGCGTGTTCCCGACGCAGCGGGGCGCCGAAGTGGCGATGATGCGCTGGTCCTGCATTTGGATCGCCTCGGCGCCGACGCTCCACATCGCGTTGAGGACGGCCGAGATGTCCTGCTGGTGTACGACGAGGTCGTCCGGGGATGCATCCCCGGGGAAGCGCCCGTTGGCGTCGCGCTGCGCGTCGTTAAGCGTGACGATCAGCCCCGGGCCGTGCACAGCGTCCAGACCAGCGTCGCCGGCCAGCTCGGCGGAGCGCCGCAGCATCGCCGCGAGCGCGGTGTCGGAGGACCGGCCATGCGTCGAGTCGATCGTGTTGGCCAGTCGATCCCGTTCGGTGTTCAGCCCGTTGACGTCGGCCTGCTCACCACGCACCAGGTCCACCAGCCGTGGCGCGTCGCTGCGGCGGATCTCGCCGCCACGGGACACCCCATGCGTAGCGCCAAGTAGCAAGCCGGCCAGCAGACAGACCACCGGGACACCGACCCGCCACGGGGACGGACGCGAGCCCTCCGTGCGACCATCCCTGCGTGTGGGGAACAGCCGGGCGATGAGTCTGGCCATCGACTCTCCGTTCGCTGCTGGCTGGTGCGTTACGCTCGTCCTGAACATGCCGCCCTGAACACCGTAGCTCCGAGGTATCCCCGAGGTAGAAATGCCCAAGTCCAAGGTCCGTAAGAAGAGCGATTTCACCGTCAGCGCGGTGAGCCGCACACCGGTCAAGGTCAAGGCCGGGCCGTCCAGTGTGTGGTTCGTCGCGTTGTTCATCGGCCTGATGCTGATTGGCCTGGTCTGGCTGATGGTATTTCAGCTGGCGGCCAACGGGCCCGATGCACCGTCAGCGCTCAACTGGATGGCAGAGCTGGGCCCGTGGAACTACGCGGTCGCGTTTGCCTTCATGATCAGCGGTTTGTTGCTCACAATGCGGTGGCGGTAGACCCTGCTGCAGCTGAGATGAATTCATTTTGGCTCCGCGTGGTTACTGGGCCGGCAACCTTCGACCTAGCGGATCACACGCGTGTGATTCATCCCCATTGTTGATAGCGCCTGTGGATAACCGCATCGGCAGTGGTAGGACCGCTTAGAGATACCATGCAGCAAACACAGTGGGGACCGTCTTCAGCCGGAATCGCAGCTTGCGGCATCGCCGGTGTAGTGATGGCTATCGGATGTGTGACTCTGGTCACAGATGCCCCTGGACGGCTGTTGATCGGGATTGCCGCGGTGGGTCTGATCTTGTTTGCAAGCGCCACGTGGCGCGCACGCCCCAAGCTGGCAATCACCTCCGCGGGTCTGGTGGTGCGCGGATGGTGGCGAACGCAGCTTTTGCGACAGGCCGATATCAAGATCATCCGGATCACCGAATTCCGGCGGATAGGACGGAAAATCCGGTTGCTGGAGGTCGATGCCGAGGACGGCCGGCTGCTGATCTTCTCGCGTTGGGACCTCGGCACCGACCCGCTTGAGGTGCTCGACGCGTTGACCGCGAAGGGTTACGCGGGGGCCTGATTCGCGCCGGGGCGCGGATTCAGGAGATCGTGATCGACTCGATGACGACGGGCTCGGTCGGCCGGTCGCTGTGGTCGGTGGCGGTGGTGCCGATGGTGTCGACGACCTTCTGCGAATCCGGATCGACGACCTCGCCGAAGATCGTGTGGCGTCGGTTCAGGTGCGGCGTCTGACCAACCGTGATGAAAAATTGTGAGCCGTTGGTTCCCGGGCCCGCATTGGCCATCGCCAACAGGTACGGCTTGTCGAACTGCAGCTCCGGGTGGAATTCGTCGGCGAACTTGTAGCCGGGCCCGCCGCGACCGGTCCCGGTCGGGTCGCCGCCCTGGATCATGAACCCGCCGATCACCCGATGGAAGACTGCGCCGTCGTAGAACGGGCCGGAGCTTCCGCCGGAGGCGTTTTCAGTCGAGTATTCCTTGGTGCCCTGGGCCAACCCGACAAAGTTGGCGACGGTCTTGGGGGCATGGTTTCCGAACAGCGCGATCTTGATGTCGCCGCAGTTGGTGTGCAGTGTGGCAGTGGCAGTCTGAATCGGGCTGGTAGTCACGGCACCACAGTCTGCCATCACGACGTAGGCCGCCGGGCAACCGGTGCCCTTAGTTGAACTCGTCAGGCCCACCGGCGCGCCAGCGCTGGCGATCTGAAAGTATCGGATCACGGTCGAGCGAAAAGGCGGGAAAGGCAAGAGATGAGCGTGCGGAACGACACCCGGTTGACCCCGCGGCAGCGGCTGAGCCGCGGTCTGACCTACACCGCGGTCGGCCCGGTCGACGTCACCCGCGGCGTGGTCGCGCTGAGTGTGCACTCCGCTCAGGCGGGCGCGTCGAATCTGTCGCCGTCGTTACCGGGAGGGCCGACTTGCCCGGGATCTGCAAACCGCCCAAGAGACCCTCGCCCAAGAACTGGCGGCCGCGCAGGATGTCGTTACCGGCCTGCCGCAAGCGCTTCAGCAGGCCCGCCGATCCCGGCGGCGTGGCAAGCGTCCGTGGGTGATCGCCGCAGTCGCCGCGGTTGCCCTGGCCGGCGGCGCGGCCGCGTTCTCGATCGTCCGTCGCTCATCGCGTGAGGAGCCGTCGCCGCGGCCGCCGAGCGTCGACGTGGAGCCCCGTCCCTAGCTGTCCCTGGTCACACGCCGACGGCGTTATTCGTCGAAATATGTTGGGCTTAATACGTTCTCGCCACGATGGTGCGGGCCGCCGGACGGGCTGCATCGAACTCAAAAGGCGCGGGCGCTGCCCCGGACGACACCGATCGAGCCATCACCTGCGTCGGCGATTGACGCTCAAGGTATTTTCCTGGGGTGATGTTCTCAGCTGCTGGTGCAGTCGCGCGGTGGATCGCCCCCTTCCTCACGGCTGCGGCCGTTGCCAGCATGGGTTTCCTTGCCGACCCGGTGCAGATCGGTGCCGCCCCGGCGATGCGGTTGGCCGATGAGGCCAACCCGTTGGCGGGCACGCCCTTCTACGTCAATCCCACCTCGGCGGCAATGCGCGCCGCGCAGCATGCCGATCCGCCGAATCCCGAGCTGACCGCCATCGCCAACACCCCGCAGGCGTACTGGATCGTCCCGGGCTCTTCTGCAGCTACGGTCGCGAAGTACACCAGTGACGCGCAGGCTGCCGGCGCCCTCCCGGTTCTGACGCTTTATGGAATCCCCCACCGCGACTGTGGCAGCTTCGCTGCGGGTGGCTTAGCGACGGCCGACGACTACCGCGCCTGGATCGACGGCATCGCATCCCAAGTGGGCGCTTCGCGGGCGGCGATCATCGTCGAACCCGATGCACTTGCGATGGCCGACTGCTTGTCGGCTGGCCAGCGCCAAGAACGCTACGACTTGATTCGCTACGCCGTCGACACACTGACGCGCAATCCAGCCACGGCCGTGTATGTCGACGCTGGTCACGTGCGCTGGCATAGCCCCGAGGACATGGCCGCCCGGCTGAATGCGGCCGGTGCCGGCCACGCGCGCGGTTTCAGCCTCAACGTTGCGAACTTCTTCACCACCGAGGATGAAATCGGTTATGGCGAGGCGATTTCCGGGCTCACCAACGGGTCGCACTACGTGATCGACACGTCGCGCAACGGCGCCGGACCAGCGCCTGCCTCCGCGCTCGACTGGTGCAACCCCAGCGGCCGAGCACTGGGCACCGCGCCTACCGCAGCTACCGGGGGCGCACACACCGACGCCTACTTGTGGATCAAACGTCCCGGTGAATCCGACGGAACATGCAACAAAGGTGATCCGCCGGCGGGCACCTTCGTGAATCAGTTCGCGGTCGATCTGGCTCGCAACGGTGGCCAGATCGATCTGGCCCGCAGCGCGGGCCATTAGGCGGCCTCGCGGCTAACCCCCGCCGTGGGCAGGCGTCAGCGTCCGGCGACGTGACGCGGTAGCGGCCCCGGCACCCGCCTAGTCAGGACAGCGTGGGGGCGACGCCGTCGTCGTAGTTGGCATCGACCGTCTCGGGCGCAATGCAGCGGAGGTGATGACGACGATCCGCGATCTTGGCGAGCGGGGAATCGTCCTGCGCTCCCTGCGCGAGGGGATCGACACCTCTAACGCATCGGGTCGCATGGTGGCCGGCGTTCTCGCCAGCCTTGCCGAGCTTGAACTAGAGCTAGGCAAGGAACGCCGCATGGCAGCGCGGGATGCGCGGAGAGCGCGGGGACAGTCCATCGGTCGCCCGAAAGTGCTGGATCGGTCGAAGGTGGCTCTGGCGCAACGGATGCACGCGAGCGGTGAGTCGGCTGGCAGCATCGCCTCGGCGCTGAGCGTTAGTCGTGCCACCGTCTATCGGGTGCTGGCAGAGTCGCCCGAATCCGAGCAGTCGTAAGAGCCGTGCCGACGACGCGCAACAACGGCTAGCCGTCGAGACAAGTCAGCGATGCGCATCAATCAGGGTGGCAACGGCCTTCTGTGCATCCTCGGTGGCGAGCGGAGGCGTGGCGAACATCTCGGCGATCATCATCGCTACCGGTGTGGTCCACAGCAGCATGCCCAACGCGACGCCATGTTCACCATTGGTTGCATGGTTCAAACGGGCCATTAAGTTCGCCAATGCCGCGCCGAGACGTTCGATGTGCCGCCCATCAAGCCCACTGCGCAGCTGCTTGGTCGAGATGAGAATCTCGAGTCCCGCCATTGCTCTTGGATTGGCGAATGCCTCCCACGTCCCCCGCACCAAGCCTTCTGTGTCGGTGACCTGCGCCGGATCGGACAACACTTCAAGTGATGAGCTAAGACGCTCGACTGCATCTTCGATCACCGCAGTCAGCAGACCATCGCGGTCGCCGAAGTGATGTTGGATGACGCCCCAACTCACGCCTGCGCGTTCAATGATGTGCCGCGCGCTGGCCGCTGAGAAGCCTTCCTCGCGAATGCACCGAACGGTCTCGTCGATGAGTAAGTCGCGTGTCCGGTCTCCCCGATCCTGCCGCCCGGTGCTCGGACGACGAGGCGCGGTGCGTTTGCGCCCAGTCATCTCCGCAGTCCGCCGTGCTCACCGCGTTGCCTCATCCACGACACCCTAAGGCAACACCCTTGCCACTAAAACATGGCATGTGCCATGCTTCGGGCAAGCAGCTACCCGTTCGCCGAAGGACCGGATCATGACAGAAACAATCGACGTTGGCGACAAACGAATGTCACCGGAGAGGCCGGGTCTTTCAGCACTGCAAAAGTCGCTGTTCGGTGTCCTGGCGTTCTTCTTTGTCATCCATATCGTGTTTTGGTATCTGGAATTTCATGCCGGGGTGTCGCACGTCGTCGCGTCCACCACGTTGGTCGTGTTCGTCGTCGGCTGTTTCTTGACAGCACTTGCGCTGCCGTGGCTTCCGCTTCCTGACCAGCGCGATCGGACCAAGTCAGAACGACTAAGTGCGATGGTCATTGTCTGGGTCTTCATCGCCCTCATCCCACGGTTCATCTGGGAACTACCGTGGCTTTTGCTTTTCGACCAGATCAAAGCCGGCGTCCAACACGGTGCACTCTGGACCTACATGTGGTCGCCTATCTTGCTCGGCGGCGACGCCCGCTACCTCAACGGCGACCCGCTCATCGTCGTCCTTGAATGGATCGCCTTCTTCATCGGACTCTTCGAGGCGTATGCGATGGTGCAGTTCTTCCGGAACGGTAAGCGGTTCACCAGCACTCAACTCTCCTTCATCATGGGCGGGATGATCGTTGAGGTCACGCTGCCAGCGGTCTACTTCGGAGTAGAGATCGCCAACAACCTGCAAAGCATCACTAGTCCTGTCGAGATGTGGATCAAGTTCGTAGTCCTGAACCTCCTGTGGTGCACCATGCCCTTCGTCACCTACTTCTGGGGCGTCCGTAGGTTGACTCGCCAGGACTTAGCGGTGAAGTTCTAACACCCGCACGCGAGATCACTCGCAGCAGACGGGGGTGGGGGGTGACCCCATGGGCGCGCAGCGTCGGCCTTGAACAGCCCAGCGCCTTCTCTCTCCGACGATGGCATGCGAGCAGCGTCCGCAGTCCGTCCGCAGTAGCTTCATCAGCGGGCTACAAGAGCCAACGCCGCCAACTCTCTGAACAGCACATACTTAACCCAGCCAACAGCCTCAACGGATGTAAACGCCCAAGTTGACTCGTTCGCATCGAGTAGGTCATAGAAAACCAACGCTTTGTCCGGAAGCTCCTACTGCTTCCAAAGCCGCTCTGGCGCAGCGGATGCACGCGAGCGGTGAGTCCGCGGGCACAATCGCCGAAACTCTCGGCGTCAGCCGCGCCACCGTCTATCGGGCGCTGGGCGGCGACGACGCTATGGCGACGTAGGCAGCACACCGCGCCAGGCGCAAGACTGGTCGGCCATCATGCCCGCGGTGGCAGCAGTGGGACGTAGGGAAATACCGTCGACGGTCGTGGGGATACCGTCTCTTTGCCGATGCCCAGACTCACCGGGGTGTTGGTGGCGAGGCTGCACATCACATCGGGTGCGTTGTCGATCAGGCTGCGACCGTTCCACGATGCGAACCCGAACACGGCGGATGTTCCCACCTTGTAGGGCAACACATTTGGCAACACGCGGTCAGCGACAGCTTGGGCGTACGCCGTGGGATCGCTTGCAGTGCCGGTCGCCGCGACGGCCGCGGCGACGGCGGATATGACTGTGTCTGCGAAGGTGTCGACGTCGGTGGCCGGTGATCCGTCGTTGAGGCGATCGGCCAGGTCTTCGTTGAATGGGGTGAACAACGGGTGGATCATCGGCAGGCCCGCCCGATTGATGCTGCGCAATCCGCCAGCGTCGGTGGCCAGCGTGGACAGGGCCCACACGCCGATGCGGTGTTGGTGATCGGCACGGGTAGGCAGTTCGGCGGCGGGAACTTCCAGCACAATGGAATACACCGTGTGGCCGGCGAACTGGTTGTGTGCTGTGGCTGGGTCCCAGGTGGTGAGGTCGACGACCGTGCCGTCTTGAAGGGCATGCTCGACGGCCTGCAGCACGTCGGGTTCGATCCAGAAAGGGTCACCGGCCATGCCGATCCACACACGCACACCGGCGTCGGTGGTCAGTGCTGTTTCGGTCACGCCGGTGGCGACGGTCGTGCCTGGCGCGTGCGGATCGGCGGCGTCGGCACCCTGCAGGCGGGTCAGCGTGTAGCGCTGCAGGCCAGCGCTGTCGCGATCATCGAAGTGGAACCTCAGGGTCAGGTCCTCCACAGCGTCGCCGTCGATGTCGATCTTGAACTCGTAGAGCGCTTCGGGGTGAAAGCCGGTGGTGGGAATGTCACCGGCGAGTGAGGTGCAGACGTTCATGACGAAGACGGTGCCGGACTCGCCGGCGAACACGTAGAGATCGGTGATGTCGAGCCGCACGTCAGCCCGAGCCAACGGTGAATCCAGATGGTGTGACATGACTACTTTCCTCGGGTTCGAGGGGCCCGCTATCCGAACATCCACTGGCCGCCGTTGACGTGGATGACCGCCGAAGCAGACCTCTGCGAACGCATGGGGACCCCTACTTAGGTGCCATGTAAGCGAGCGGTCTGCGGCAATCCTTCGCAGTTCGCAGACAGTCCGCAATATTTCACGCCCGCCCAGTTCAACGCAAACAACTTCAACGCTATAGCCTGCGGTTTTAAGCATTTCCAGCACCGCCCTCGGCCGCAAACGCCCAGGTGGTGTCGTTCGGGACGAAGAGGCCATACAACCACACGGGAGGCACGTGGGGCAGGGGTCAGGTGAATCGGTCGCCCAAAGGCTCTCGACAAGTCGAAATCCGCTCTGGCGCGGCGGATGTATGCCAGCGGTGAGTCCGCGAGCACCATCGCAACCACACTCGGGGTCAGCCGTGCGACTGTCTATCGCGCGATCTCAGAGCAGCCAGAACGGACCGACTGAGTCGGCGACAGACCCTTGCAAATTCTTTTCGGCTAGCGCCCTTCAACCTCGGCCTTGATGCGTTCGAGCGTCGTGGCCATGTCGCGGACGTTGCGCCGACGCCGAGGTTCACCCACGAAAGCGAACGGACGCATTAGCACCGGTTCCGGAGTCCAAAATGATTCCGTCACCTCTGTCCCATCATCTTGCGGGACGAATCGATAGTGCCAATTGTTCACCGCAGCAGACCCCACAAGAACCTCGAAGCCAAACTCATGGCCTCGCTCGCACGCGGTGACCCGGCATGTAGTCCAGTACACGGGTCCGATCTCATTTCGCTTCACATGCCCACGAAACCTCGCTCCCAAGGCGGGTCCGCTCGCTCCGTCTAACCACTCGGCGTCGAACGTCTCCGGCGAGAATCTTCCTGTGTTGGTCACGTCAGAGACGAGGTCCCAGATCGCCGCCGGAGGCGCTGACATGAACACTCTGGCAGAACCTCGCATACCTGACATCTGTACACGACGTCAGAACAGAGCGGGCAATTTCTCTTTGAACTAGGGCTTGTTTCAGGCCCATCGAGCAAGCCTTTGGAAGGTCTCAGGAAGGGCTTGACGGCAACCCCGCGGTTTGGCAATCTGAACGCTGTTCGATTTAGAACACTGTTCGAAAGGTGAGAATGGGCAGCGAGCTATCCGCGCGATCGCTTGGCTACGGGATGCTGGATCGGGACCACCTGACCAAGCACCTCCTTGAACTCGCACAGCGGGTCGGGGTCGAGAAGGTGACGATGCGCGGCCTCGCTGTCGAGGCAGGCACGTCGGCATCGTCGGTCTACTACCACGTCGCCGGCAAGGCTGAACTGCTCGATCTGCTGATCGAAGCCGTTGTGAACAGCATCGAGGTTCCCACCGAAGGCGAGTGGCAGGATCGCGTCGTCGCGCTGTACACCAACGCATGGCGCGTCCTGGTTACGGTCCGGGGTATCGCAGGCTTGCTTCAGCAACGCCCACACACTACCGCCGCCGCGAACATGGACCGAGCCACGCGTTCCATCCTGCACGAATCAGGCTTGTCCAAGCGAGCTTTCACCGCCGCGTACGCCCTGCTCTATGTCCACCTGCTGGGTTCCGTGGAACTCGAGCACAATCGCGGCGGGCAAGCCAAGCCCGGGACCGCAAGGGCCGAAGCGACGTTCCGCGACGGACTGCAGATCATTCTGACCGGCCTGCGCCACGCCGACGAACGATGAGGGAAGACCATGCCTGAAGCCACGCTCGATCTCGCCGACCTGTCCCTATGGGCTGACGGCTTCCCCGACGACGTATTCGTGGACTTGCGCCGGCGCACACCTGTGTACTACCAGTCACGCACCGCGATCGTCGATAAATCTGTCGGCCGGGAATTCTGGGTGTGTACGAAGCACGCCGAGGTGACCCAGGTGCATCGTGATCACGATGCGTTCACCGCGACAGATGGCCCATTGATCCAGGAAGTCGGCCTCTTTTCGGCCTATCCCGCGATCGTCAACCTCGATCCGCCCGACCATACCAAGCGGCGCAGAATCATCGCGAAGGCGTTCACCCCCCGCGCCGTGGCCAAGCTCGAAGAGGGCATCCGGACCCGCGCGCAAGTCATGGCGCAATCGCTTCTCGATGAGGGCGGCGGTGAGTTCGTCGAACTCGCTGCGGGGCTGCCCATTTCGGTTATCGGCGACATCGTGGGCATCCCCGAAGAGGACCGACCAAGGGTGTTCGAACTGATCGACCAGGTGCTGAAGCTGGCCGGCGTCGGCATCTCGACGCCGGAGGGTGACGCCCTCGGACCCTTCATCGAGTTGTTCCAGTACGCAAGCGAATTGACCGCACAGAAGCGGGAGCATCCCGTCGACGACATCTGGAGCGCGTTGTGCACGGCCGAGATCGACGACGAGTCCGGCGGGAAGTTCTTGTTGCCGGAGAACGAGCTGGAGATCTTCTTCTTCATCCTCGCACTGGCCGGGAGCGACACTACGCGTAACGCGTTATGCGACGGCATCCGCGCCTTGGTCGCGAACCCCGCAGAGGCTAACCGATATCGCAGGGATCCCGACGTCCGTGCGCGTGCAGTGGAGGAAGTACTGCGGTGGTCTACGCCAATCATCTTCTGGGTTCGCGGCGCTCGCCGCGATGTCGTGTTGGGTGATACGCCGATCAAGAAGGGTTCTCGCGTCGTCACGATGCTTCGCTCGGCCAATCGTGACGAAGACGTCTTTGACAACGCCTTCGACTTCGACGTCGCGCGCCAACACAATCCACACGTGACGTTCGGCGGCGGCGGTGCACACCACTGCCTTGGTGCCATGCTCGCGCGAGCCGAGATCCGCGCCGCGTTGGACGAAATTCTGCTCAACACCACCGATATCGGACTGGGTGAACCGACGATCCAGCACCCGAGCATCACCTCGAACATGACTGTTTACGAATCACTTCCGATCAGCCTCGAACGCGCGAAACGACAATAGGACAGAAGTTCTCATGGGGCGGTATCGCGTGGTGCAGTGGGCGACGGGCAACGTCGGTCAGCGCGCACTTCGGGCCGTCCTCGACCGTGATGATGTGTTCGAGCTCGTCGGGGTACATGCGTTCTCGCCCGACAAGGTCGGCCACGACGCCGGCCCACTGGCCGGGATCGCGCCAGTGGGGATCCTGGCCACCGACGACGTCGACGCGCTGATCGGTGAAGCACCCGACTGCGTGATCTACACCCCGCGTGTTATCGACTACGCGCTGGTGGGCCGGATGCTTCGCGCCGGCATCAACGTGGTGACCACGGGCGACTTCCTCACGGGCACTCACCATCTGCAGGAGTGGGCGGCTCTCACGGCTGCTGCCCAGCACGGGGGTGTGACGTTCCTCGGCACTGGTTTCGAACCTGGGTTCGTCAACGTCGCGGCGGGCTTTCTGTCCGGTGCATGCCGGCGCGTGCACAGCGTGAAACTGGTCGAGACGCTGGACTGCACCCAATACCCGGTGCGGGAGGCCTGGACGGTGCTCGGGTTCGCCAAGCCGGCCACGGATCGGCTGGTCGAACTCGACCCGTTCACCGCCCGATACGGCCTTGGATATTTCGAGACGCTGGACCTTGTCGCCGACATGCTCGGCATCGAGTTGGAGTCGAAGCAGGGTCTCGTCGAACATGCCCTGGCCACGCGGGACCTGGATCTGGGTTGGATCACGTTCGGTGAGGGCACTGTGGCCGGACAACGTCGTACTTACCGCGGCTACCGCAATGGACGCGTCGTCGTTGAACTGGCGATCTGCTGGACCATGAGTGACGACGCTCTGGACCCACAGTGGACCGATCCGAAGGGCTTCAAGGTGGAAATCGAGGGCGAACCGCGGGTGGATGCCGTGATCAGGTTCGGCCCACCACACAATTCAGACCTCTCGGCCGATCAGGACGTGATGAGCCTTCTCATGGTCGGCACGGCCATGGCCGCGGTAAACGCGATCCCTCATGTGTGTGACGCTCCGCCGGGCGTTATCACGCCGATTGACCTACCCATCAGCGGCACCCGAGGTGCCCTCATCGACTAACCCGTTGCGGTGGCCCGAGGGAAGGAAGCCCATGACGCGACGAGCTGTCCAACGAGTGAGAGGTCCGGTGCCGGTGGCTCCCGCGGCCCTGTCGGTGGTTCGGGGTACAACATCGCGGTTGCCACGCCGCGCGACGAGTTCCCCAACAACTTCGTCGGCGATATTGTCGAGACCGCTGCAGGCTGGGTTGTGTTGCCGCCCACGTACTGCCCGGACGGTCACGCCTACAACGAGGCGGGCTGGTCGGTCACCTCGGTGTGGTGCACATGCAACGACCGGCACGTGGCGTGGCGTTGCTGGTGCGGCAAACCGATCTACGCGCCGCAGCCCGGCCCGCACTGCCGGATCCGGGACATCGGCGCGGTATCGATCTGGGTCGAAGGGTAGCAGCGGCGGCATTCAGTTGTCGCTGCTGGTCTTCGGCCGTCGCGCCGGCCGCTCGCACCGCTACATCACCGACACCCGTCCAAACAGTCCGCCGTCTCGAATCCAAGGTTATGACAAAGAATCTTCAGCGCGCCGCCAGTGCGTTGGCTATCGCTGCGGGCATCGCCATAACAACACTTTCGTTCGGGGTAGGGCCAGTCAACGCCGCCCCGATGCCGAACCCCCCGTCCCCAACCATCCATCCGGCTCCGGGCGGGGCGCATGTCCAAGAACCGACGGCACCTACGGCAGGGGGCGGCGTCGCTCCGCACACCGGGGGCGGAGGACCCAAAGGCGGCCAGGGCGCGACGGCGACGGTACCGCCCCCACCCTGAACGCCGGAGCCCCGCTAACTCGGGCGTGGCTACAGAGATCCACTGCCCAGGTTGGCTGAGCCCTGAAAACGCTGGCACGCGAGACGTTTCACTGGGCTTGAGCGTCTCGTTGTTCATGTGATGTACGAGTCGAGGAGCCTTGCGGCGCCGGTTCGCGGGCCGCTGTCCTCAATCCTGAGCATCGCTCGATCTGCCGGCGACAAACCGAACTTCGAGCCGATAGCGGTCACCGTCTTCTGCATCGCGACCATGACGCGAAAAGCCGGCGACAGCACCAGCCCCTGATACTTGCGCTCCGTCGAGGCGCCCTCGGCCTCCACTTCACCCACTGCACGGTTGAACAGCGCCTGGCTGCGGCAGTAGACCGCGAACATATCGACGTCCCAAGCAGTGAGAACGCGGGCCGCAATCAGCCCCGGGGCCAAGCGATCCCACACCGCCTGGGCCGCGGGCTCCAACTCCACCGGCGGCACTACCGCAGCCTCCGTGGGGATCGGCTCGTCGCGGTTCAACCGGCTTTCCCTCACACCCTCAAGCGCCTTCAAATGATTCGGACGTGGCCTCCGGCCGCTGCTTCGACTACCCACGTTGCTGCTTCCTCTCGTTTGCTGAAGATGCTTCGATGTTTGCCATTTTCAAAAAAGCGTATTTTCTGGCCGCGCACACAAACCACTGGCTGGGTCGCCTGATCTTGAAGTCGGCAGAGATTTTCCACCCCCCGGTAAGGTATGGCTCTGAGCTGCGGTTATGGGGTTGACCATGCTTGCGCGGTGACCATCCGGTGAGCCTTCCCCGTGTGGCGAGATATGGCCCGAGTGTTACTCGCTAGCACCGGCAGTTTGCTGAGAGCTGGTCGGTGTTTGCTGGAGTGTGTCCGTGGTGGTGGTGGAACCCCTGGCGTGTTGTGGGCGTAGCAATGCGAACTGTCACTTCTGGCCTCGCTCAGCCTGGCGCTTCCACGCCTTGACTAGGCGTTGCTGCGTGATGCGTTGCATGCGCCGTTGCTTGCGTGCGGGTTCGAGGCGTGCGACGGCGGGAATGAGGTTGGGTTTGATCACGGGTTTTCTCCTTTCATAGGTAGCGGCGGCAGAACGGGCACATGTAGCCGCTGCGGCAGCGGCATGCGGCTTGTATGTAGGGCCAACGGGCCGCCACTTCCGGCCGGGCTCCCGCAACGGACGGCGCCGTTCGATGTGACGATGGCGCCTAGGGTGCGAGCGCGGCGGCGCTGGTTGTAGCCGATCATGCCGTCCCCTTGTTTGCTGGGGCGCAGTCTTCTGCATGGCCTTGGCTCTCGACATGCCAGCCGCAGTCGGGGCATCGACCGGGGCCCGACGCCGGATCACCGTCAGACGACCAAGAGAGGCTTCGGAACCAAGCGAGATGCTCAGGCGTGGGCGGATCAGCTCGAGGTGGACAAGCGCCGCGGTGCCTATGTTGCGCCGGCCGCCGGCCGGGTAAAGCTCGGTGAGTACGCCCAGGCGTGGCTGGATTCGAAGCATCAACTGAAACCATCAACACGGGCCCGGTATCAGGTCGTGCTGGACACCGCGCTGGCGAAATACGCGGACATGGCGGTACGGGACATCAGCCGTCAGTTCATTCGGGAGTGGGTCAGCGACTCCGCGCCGATCTGGCACCGGCGTCGGTACACAAAACTGTCGGCGTTCTGCGGCAGGTGCTCGCGATGGCGGTGGCCGACAACCGCCTGGTGTTGAACCCGGCCAATGGTGTGGAGCTACCATCGGTGACTGCACTGGAGCAGCGTTTCCTGACGCTCGAACAGTTACATGCCCTGGCGGACGCCGCAGGTGCCCACCGCCCGCTGGTGTACGTACTCGGGACGTGTGGGTTGCGGTTCGAGGAGGTGGCGGAGCTGCGCTGGCGCGATATCGACCCGGGTAAGCTGCGGTTGCGGATCTCCCGGTCGGTGACGTTGGTCGACGGTCGGTTCGTAGTGGGATCACCCAAGAATGGGAAGGCACGGACCGTGTCGCTGCCGGCCTTCGTCGGCGATCTTCTGATGCCCGGGGATCTGGACGCCCTGGCGTTCCCCGACTCGGCGGGCGGTTACATGCGCGGTACCAACGTCCGTCGCCGGTGGTGGTCGCGGGCCGTCACCTCGGCGCAGTTGTTCCCGAGGTGGATTACGAACGCGGCTGGGGAGCGAACGGTGGTGTACGACTTCAAGCTTCACGAGCTGCGGCACACTGCGGCGTCGCTGGCAATCCAGGCGGGCGCGAACATCAAGGCACTGCAGAACATGCTTGGACACGAGTCCGCGGGGCTGACACTGGACCGCTACGGCCACCTGTACGGGTCGGATGTCGAGGCCGTCGGGGTGGCCATCAACGCTCTTTTAACTCGCGATTGTGGTCAAAATGTGGTCAGCAAGAGCGCCCGAGCGATACCCCACATTGCAAACGGAGCATCTGAGCTGCGGTTTCATCTGTGGAGCCTAGGGTGTGTGACTGACGTTCATCGGTTACGGCCGGGGTCGCGGTTATTTGGCGTAGTCGTTCGTAGGGTGTCTGGCCGGCGAGGCCGCCGTGTGGGCGATGGTAGTTGTAGTAGTCCTCCCATTCTTTGAGTTTGTTGTTGAAGATCTGGGCGTCGTCGATGACCAGGCCGTCGAGTAGGGCGTAGAACTCTTCGGCGTCGATGCGGTGGGATCGCTCCACTTTGCCGTTGAGCCGCGGGGTCCGGGGTTTGATGTAGCGGTGGCCTATCCCTTTGTCCAGGACGTGGTAGTGGAAGGCTGATTGGAATTCGGCGCCGTTGTCTGTCTGGATGATCTGCACCGGGAAGGGCAGTCGCTCAAGGACGTAGTCGACGAACTGGATCGCGGTTTTCTGATCGCAGCGCGGATAGATACGCAGCACCCGCAGTCGGGTGCAGTCGTCGATGGCGGTGAACTGGTAGTACTTGGTGCGCCGGCCGACGACGGGTCGGGCCGCGGTCTTGAGTGGCTCAACGAATTTGACGTCGATCTGGACTTGGTGGCCGGGCAGCTGCTTTTCGTAGCGTTTCCACCGTTTGTCGAGCCGTTTGTAGCGCTGGGAGGCCGGGAGCCGGTTGAGGTCTAGGCGCTTGAGGATGCGCCAGACGCCGGACTGGGACACCTCCACGTCGTGGTAGCGCTTGAGGTACATCGCGATCTTGCCCGGACCGAAGTGATAGTTCTGCCGCAGGTAGAGAATCTTGCCGACCACGTCGACGTGGGTGGCGTTGGGGCTATGGTGCGGTCGTCGCGATAGGTCGCGCAGCCCGTCGATTCCTTGCTCTTGGTAGCGCCGTAGCCACCGGTAGTAGACCTGCCGGCTGATCCCGTAGTAGCGGCACGTCATGGCCACGTTGCCGGTCACTTCCTCGGCGTGCTGGATGATCGCCAACCGGCGACGGACCTCTCGTGGCAGCTGCGGTTCGCTCATGCAGGTCTCCTAGTGCTAGAAGACCCGGACTGTCAACGATGTCCGTCAGTTTTAGATCTGTGGAGCCTAGGGGATTCGAACCCCTGACTTCTGCCTTGCAAAGGCAGCGCTCTACCAACTGAGCTAAGGCCCCTCGCCCCGACCACCGGCCTGGTCGGCGGCCATGTGCCAGACCTCGACACCGCGTCGAGACCGAACCACCGCCGTCAGCACGGCGATCGCTGCCAGCGGCAACACCAGTCTCACGAAACGTCTTGGCGAACACATGGTTGTGGGCCTAGGAGGACTCGAACCTCCGACCTCTTCGTTATCAGCGAAGCGCTCTAACCGCCTGAGCTATAGGCCCGCACGTGCGTACGGCCGAGCGACGAGATTACCCCACCGGAGCGTCCGCCCCCAAACCGCTAGTCCCGGTCCGCCAACGTCACCTCGACGCCTCCGATCAGGTCGGTCGTCAGGTTGTAGATAAACGCGCCGATGGTAGCCATCGCGGTGAGCAACACAATGTTGACCAACCCGATCAGCACGGCGCCGCCGAAAATCGTGCCGCTAGACACCAGGTCGGCGCTGCTGCCGCTGGTGTTGTTCAGCAGATCCCCGACATTGCTGTTGAGCTTGCTCCACACGCCCATGCCGCCGAGCACCAGATATAGGAACGCCACGGCGATCATCCAGACAAAGAACAACGCTACCGAGAGCACCAACGACACCTTCAACGTGCTCCACGGGTCGATGCGCCGGATCTGCATGCTGGCGCGCACCGGACCTTGGGCTCGCGCGGCGACCTGGACCCGGCGTTCCGATCGCACCGGGGTCGTCGACGTGTCCGGTGCGCGGTCGACGGCCGGTTTTCGCTGCCCGCCCTTCGGTATCGGACCGGACAGATCGGGCAACTCACTGGCGTAGGCCTCGCTGTGCCGGCTTTCATCGCGCGCAGCCGCCGCCTCGGCGTCGTGCGACGGTGTCCTGGCGGCGCCCGGCGCCGCGGTGCCCGAGATGAAACGACTCAACCGGGCCTCGGCGCCGGTGGAGGCACGGCCCGCCGGCCGGGGCTCGCGTGGTTTGGACGTTTCTGACGGCGGGCGCTGTGGTGCGGGGGAGGGTCGGGCGCTAGCGCGCGGCCGCGGGGCTCCCTCCACGGCATCGGACGCGTGCGCCGGCGGCTGTGGGCCTCCCCGGTCGATCGAGCCACTCCCGTTCGGGCTGTCGCCCGGTCCGGGGTATCCCGGCTCGTTCGGTGATGTCACCCACGGCTCCTCACTGTGCATCCGGCCGCCGGGCCGGTCGGCGATCGCTTACGCGTCGGATTCGGTATCCGAATCGTCGTCGGTAACGGCAGCTTCTTCGGCGTTACGTGCGATGGCTAACAGTGTGTCGCCCTCGCCCAAGTTCATCAACCGAACGCCTTTAGTCTGCCTTCCGGCTTTCCGGACCTGCCGAGCAGCCGTCCGGATCACCCCGCCGCCGGAGGTGATCGCGTACACCTCGCTGTCGTCGTCGACGATCAGCGCACCTACGAGCTTGCCACGACGGGTGTCGTACTGGATCGTCAAGATGCCCTTGCCGCCGCGGCCCTGCGCGGTGTACTCCTCTATTGCCGTGCGCTTGGCATACCCACCGGATGTCGCGACCAGCAAGTACGTGCCTTCGCGGACCACGTTGAGCGACAGCAGGTAGTCATCGGCGTTGAACCGCATGCCCTGCACGCCCGAGGTCGCCCGGCCCATCGGCCGCAGCGCATCGTCGGTCGCGGAGAACCGGATCGACTGGCCGTTGGCCGAGACGAGCAGCAGGTCGTCGTCGGAGGAGCACAGCACCGCCCCGACCAGCTCGTCGCTATCGCGCAGGTTGATCGCCACGATGCCGCCCGACCGGTTCGAGTCGAAGTCGGTCAGCTTGGTCTTCTTGACCAGGCCGTTGCGGGTGGCCAGCACCAGGTACGGCGCGTCTTCGTAGCTCTTGATCTGGATGACCTGCGCGATGCGCTCCTCGGGCTGGAAAGCCAGCAGGTTGGCGACGTGCTGGCCGCGCGCCGTCCTCGACGCCTCGGGCAGGTCGTAGGCCTTGGCTCGATACACCCGGCCCTGGGTGGTGAAGAACAGGATCCAGTCGTGGGTCGAGCACACAAAAAAGTGCCGCACGATGTCGTCCTGCTTGAGCCCGGCGCCCTGCACGCCCTTGCCGCCGCGCTTCTGGCTGCGGTACAGGTCGGTCTTGGTGCGCTTGGCGTAGCCGGTTTCGGTGATGGTGACGACGACGTCTTCGCGGGCGATCAAGTCCTCGTCGTTCACGTCGCCGTCGGCGGCGATGATCCGGGTGCGACGGTCGTCACCGTGCTTGTCGACGATCTCGGCGAGCTCGTCGTGCACGATTCCGCGCTGCCGCTCCGGCTTGGCCAGGATGTCTTCTAGGTCGGCGATCTCGGCTTCGATCTTGGCCAGGTCGTCGACGATGCGCTGGCGCTCCAACGCGGCCAGGCGCCGCAGCTGCATGTCCAGGATGGCCTGGGCCTGGATCTCGTCGACGTCGAGCAGTTCGATCAGGCCGGCCCTGGCGATGTCGACGGTCTCCGACGCGCGGATCAATGCGATGACTTCGTCCAGGGCGTCAAGGGCTTTCACCAGACCGCGCAGAATGTGAGCCCGCTCGTTGGCCTTGCGCAACCGGTAGGTGGTGCGCCGGATGATCACGTCGAGTTGGTGTTCGACGTAGTAGCGGATCATCTGGTCCAGCCGCAGAGTGCGTGGCACCCCGTCGACGATGGACAGCATGTTGGCGCCGAAGCTGGTCTGTAGCTGGGTGTGCTTGTAGAGGTTGTTCAGCACCACCTTGGCGACGGCATCGCGCTTGATCTCCACGACGATGCGCAGGCCGACCCGGTCGCTGCTCTGGTCTTCGATGTTGGCGATGCCGGACAGCCTGCCGTCGCGGACCTGCTCGGCGATCGAGGTGATGAAGTTGTCGTGGTTGACCTGGTACGGCAACTCGGTGATGACGAGCGACGTGCGGCCGCGCGAATCTTCTTCTACCTCAACGACTCCGCGCATCCGGACGGAACCGCGGCCGGTGGTGTAGGCGTCGTGGATCCCTTGGGATCCAACGATCAGACCGTGGGTCGGGAAGTCCGGGCCCTTGACCCGCTCGCAGACCGCGGCGAGGGTGGCTTCTTCGTCGGCCTCGTGGTTGTCCAGGCACCAGTAGACGGCTTCGGCGAGCTCGCGCAGGTTGTGCGGCGGGATGTTGGTGGCCATGCCGACCGCGATGCCGCCAGAACCGTTGGCCAGCAGGTTGGGGAACCGGCTCGGCAGCACCGTCGGTTCTTGTACCCGGCCGTCATAGTTGGGTATGAAATCGACTGTCTCCTCGTCGATTTCGCGCAGCATCTCCATTGCCAGCGGAGTCAGCCGCGCTTCGGTGTAACGCATCGCGGCTGGTGGATCGTTGCCTGGTGAGCCGAAGTTGCCCTGACCGTCGACCAGCGGATAGCGCAGCGACCACGGCTGTGCCATCCGCACCAGGGTGTCGTAGATCGATGCGTCGCCGTGCGGATGGTAGTTGCCCATTGTCTCGGCGACCGACCGCGCTGACTTGGCGTGGCTGCGGTCCGGTCGGAATCCCGAGTCGAACATCGCGTAGAGCACCCGGCGGTGCACCGGCTTGAGGCCGTCGCGCACTTCGGGCAACGCGCGGCCCACGATGACGCTCATCGCGTAGTCGATGTAGCTGCGCTGCATCTCCTGCTGGATGTCGACCGGTTCGATGCGGTCGGCGGCGTCGCCGCCCGGTGGCAGCGTGGTGTCTGTCATCTATTCCTCGTTCGACGTGCGAATAGTGGATATGGGGGAGTGGTCCGACATCGTCAGACGTCGCTAAACATCTAAGAAGCGAACGTCTTTCGCGTTGCGGGTGATGAAGCTTCGGCGTGCGTCGACGTCTTCGCCCATCAGAATGGAGAACAGCTCGTCGGCCGCGGCGGCGTCATCGAGGGTGACCTGGCGCAGCACCCGAACCGAGGGGTCCATGGTGGTTTCCCAGAGCTCCTTGGCGTCCATCTCGCCCAGACCTTTGTAGCGCTGGATGCCGTCGTCCTTGTTGATCTTCTTGCCGGCCTTGAGTCCAGCCTCCAACAGCCCGTCGCGCTCCCGATCGGAGTAGGCGAACTCGGGATCGCTGCGCTGCCACTTCAGCTTGTACAGCGGCGGTTGCGCCAAGAACACGTGGCCGTTCTCGATGAGCGGTCGCATGAACCGAAACAGCAGGGTGAGCAGCAGCGTCGAGATGTGCTGGCCGTCGACGTCGGCGTCGGCCATCAGCACGATCTTGTGGTAACGCAGCTTGGTGAGGTCGAACTCGTCGTGGATTCCGGTTCCCAGTGCGGTAATGATCGCTTGCACTTCAGTGTTTTTCAGCACCCGGTCGATGCGGGCCTTCTCGACATTGATGATCTTGCCCCGCAACGGGAGGATCGCCTGGAACATCGAGTCGCGCCCACTTTTGGCCGAGCCCCCAGCCGAATCACCCTCCACCACATACAATTCCGACTTGCGGGGATCGGTGGAGCGGCAGTCTGCCAGCTTTCCGGGTAACCCGCCCAGATCGGTCGCGCTCTTGCGCCGCACCAACTCTCGGGCCTTTCGGGCGGCGACCCGAGCTTGCGCCGACGACACTGCCTTGTTCACCACGGTTTTGGCGTCACTGGGATTAGCTTCGAACCAGTGGGTCAGCTGCTCGTTGCAGACCTTCTGCACGAATGACTTGACTTCGGTGTTGCCCAGTTTGGTCTTGGTTTGGCCCTCGAACTGCGGCTCGCTGACCTTGACCGAGATCACTGCTGCTAGGCCCTCGCGGATGTCGTCGCCGGTGAGATTGGGATCCTTGTCTTTCAGCAGCTTCTTGTCTTTGGCGTACTTGTTCACCACCGATGTCAAGGCGGCGCGGAAGCCCTCCTCGTGGGTACCGCCCTCGTGCGTGTTGATGGTGTTGGCGAAGGTGTGCACCGACTCGGAATAGCCGGCGTTCCATTGCATCGCAATCTCGACCTCGTGACCGGGGCCCTTGCCGGAGAAATCGACGATGCTGCTGTGGATCGCATTCTTGGTGCGGTTGATGTGTTTGACGAAATCGACCAGGCCGCCGGGGTAGTGAAAGGTGCGGTGCTTGACCTTCTGCGGTTTGTTGCGTTCCTCGGCCTTTTCCTCGGCCGACTTCGGCGCCTCGGCGGTGTCGCTGACGACCTCGTCGACTACTTCCTCGGCGGCGACGCGCTCGTCGACCAGGTCGATGGTCAACCCTTTGTTGAGGAAGGCCATCTCCTGTAGCCGGCGGGCCACCGTCTCGAAGTCGTATTCGGTGGTCTCGAAGATGTTCGGGTCGGCCCAGAATCGCACCGTGGTGCCGGTCTTCTTGGTTTTCTCACCCTGCTTGAGGGTGCCGGGCACCGAATGGTCGTAGAACTGCGACCACTCGTAACCGTCACGGGAAATCTCCACCTCGAGCCGTGTCGACAATGCGTTGACCACCGACACGCCCACCCCGTGCAAGCCACCCGACACCGCGTAGGCACCGTCGTCGCCGCCGAACTTGCCGCCCGCGTGCAGCTGGGTCATGACGACGTCGACGGTGGGTATCCCGGTAGCGTGCATCGCCACCGGGATGCCGCGACCGTCGTCGGTGACCTGGACGCTCCCGTCTTCGAGGATCTTGACGTCGACTTTGCTGGCGTACCCGGCCATCGCCTCATCCACCGCGTTGTCGACGACCTCCCACACCAGATGGTGCAAGCCGCGCTCGCCGGTCGACCCGATGTACATGCCCGGTCGTTTGCGAACTGCTTCCAACCCTTCAAGAACCTGGATGTCTCCGGCGTCGTATGAGTTGCGGGCCTTCTTCTGGGCAGCCACGGTCGGAAAGCACTCCTTGGGGTTGCGCGCCGGTAGTCCAATGACTATGCGCTGGTTTTCCGCCAGTCTACCTACAAGAGGCCGTGGCACCGATTCTGCGAGGGTGTTTCTACACAGCTATCCGCGCCGTGTGCGGAATTTTTTGCTCTAGGCTGCGTCCTGACGCTTGGCAAGCCGAGTCGCGCCCTTCTGACGGCCCTCAGCGGATCATTCGGCGCGTCAACCATAGGTGTCACGAGGGCCTCTCCCGGCGATGTGCAACGGTCCCTTTCGCCACGACGGGGCCACCGGTCCGGTGATCTTCAGCGCCGTCACCACGCCGTCGCCGACCGCGGTGGCGATCTTGGCCAACACTTGGGCCTGGATGATCCGCAACTGGGTCGCCCAGGCCGTCGATTCCGCCGAAACGGTCAACACCCCCTCACGCAGTCCGGTCGGGGTGGCGTGGTCAGCGATATGTTGCCCGACCACCGACGGCCACTGCCCGAACACCGCTCCTTCGGCCACTCGCGACGACCAGCCGTGCTTCTTCGCCACGTCGCGCGCGACGTTGCCCAGCGGTTGCGGGTCGCGGCTGTCCGGTCCGGGACCAGACCACCGGCGCCGGCCTCCGGCGCCGGCCACGCGGCGGGTGGGTGGTAGCCGGCGCCCACGCCCGACGTCCTTGCCTTGTGTGCGGGCCGCGCCGCGCGCCTCTTCCAACACTCGCCGCACCAGGTCCATCCCGGACAACCCGCTCAAGTGCTCGGGCGGGCCGGAATCTGGCATGTTGTCGTCGGTCACGTTCGCACCGCCGAAACCGGTCCGTGGTCGCTGTCGTCCAGCCCGATCGTCACTTGGGTGGCATCCCAGTCACCGGGAACGTCGTCGAGGACGGCCGCGGTCACGAGTACCTGTTCTGCCGAGGCCGCGGCTGCCGCCAACGCCTCGCGTCGGGCCGTGTCGAGTTCGGCGAACACGTCATCAAGCAATAACACCGGATCGCTTCCGTCGGCGCGCAACAGCTCGTAGGACGCCAACCGCAATGCCAACGCCATCGACCACGATTCACCGTGGCTGGCAAAACCTTTCGCGGGTTGCTCACCCAGCCGTAGCTCAAGATCGTCGCGGTGCGGACCGACCAGACACACACCACGCGCCAGCTCGGCGTCGCGGCGCTGGGCCATCTGTGCCAGCAGAGCCGTCCGCAGCAGGTCCACGTCGGCACGCTCCGGCTCGACGTCGACACTGCTGCGATAGCCGATCGCTGCCGGCCGCGAATCTGCCGCCAACGACTGATAACTCTTCTGCACTTCGGGTGCCAGATCATTTACCAGGTCTATTCGTGCGGCCATCAACTCTGCGCCGTGGCTAGCCAGGTGCCCATCCCAGACATCCAGGGTGTCCAGAGCGCCACGATCACCCCGAAACCGCGCCCCAGATGCGGACTTGAGCAGCGCCGTGCGTTGGCGCAGAACTTTTTCGTAATCGGCTCGCACCGCGGCCACCCGCGGTCGACGCACCGTCGCCAGATCGTCGAGGTAGCGGCGTCGATCCGCCGGATCTCCTCGAACCAACGCCAGGTCTTCTGGCGCAAATAACACCGCCTGCAGCACGCCCACCACCTCACGCGGGCTGCGTACCGGCGACCGGTTCAACCGTGCTTTGTTAGCCCGGCCGACCGAGATTTCCAGGTCAACCGCGCACTCACGGCCATCGTTGACCATGATGGTGGATACCACGGCCCGCGGTGACCCCACCCGTACAAGGGGTGCGTCGGTAGCGACCCGGTGCGAACTCAAAGTAGACGAATACCAAAGTGCTTCAACCAGATTCGTCTTTCCGTAACCATTGGGTCCGACGAACACTGTCCGCCCCGCCGCCAATTCCAGATCGGCGTGGGCCCACGACCGGAAATCTCGCAAGCCGAGATGACGGACGTACACCTAATCGCTAACCAGGAAGACGGACCGGCATCAACAGATAAACGTAATCGGTCGAAAGTGCCGGGAATGGTCCGCTGTCGGTGGGCTGTGGATCGTCGTCGCCGGCCGGGCGCAACACCGCGGGCCGGCTTGGCGTGGTGAAACCAAACGACACCCGCTCAGAGTGCAGCGACCCCAGCCCGTCGGTCAGATACGTCGGGTTGAAGGCGATCGTGAGAGGTTCACCCGCGAATTCGACAGGGACGTCCTCTTCGGCGCGCCCGACGTCGTCGGCACCGGCCGACAGTCGCAGCACATCGTCGGAGAATTCCATCCGAACCTGTGCACCGCGATCGGCGACCAGTGCGACTCGCTTGATCGCCTCGGTCAACTCGGCCACACCGATAGTGGCCACCGCAGTGTGCTCGGTGGGCAACAGTTGGCGAAACTTCGGAAACTCCGCATCCAGTAACCGGGTCGTGCTGCGCTTGCCGTTCCCACTAATGCCAAGCAACCCGTCCTTGCCCACCGCCGGTCCGGCCCCTAATGACAAATGCACCTCGGCGCCATCGGTCCCGGTCTTCGCTGCTTCGGCGAGCGTCTTAGCCGGCACCAGCACGGCAGCCTCGACATCGGGTCCCGCGGCCGACCAGGTCAGCTCACGAACGGCCAGCCGAAAACGGTCAGTAGCGGCTAACACCACCGCCTCACCGGAAATCTCAACCCGGATACCGGTCAACATCGGCAACGTGTCGTCGCGACCGGCCGCGACGGCGACCTGACTGATCGCTTCGGCGAATACGTCCGCTGACAGGGCTCCGGTCTCCGCGGGCAACGCAGGCAGCGTGGGGTAGTCCTCGACCGCCATCGTCGGCAACGAAAATCTGGCACTTCCGCAGGTCAAAGCCACCCTGGTGCCATCCACATGGACGTCGACCGGCTTGTCCGGCAACGCCCGGGTGATATCCGACAACAGGCGTCCCGATACCAAAACTGTTCCCGGAGAAGCGATTTCGGCTGCCAATCGTACCTCGGCAGAAACCTCGTAGTCGAACCCGGAAATCGTCAACCCGTCGTCCGAGCCGGTCAACAGCACCCCGGCCAGCACCGGCACAGTCGGCCTGGTTGGCAGGGTCCGGGCCACCCACGCCACCGCGTCAGCGAAACCCTCCCGCGTTAAGCGAAACTTCAAGTCGGTCAAGCCGACTGTGGTCGTCGCCACCTCCATTGCGTCCCTTCATCTGCTCAAGCAACAAGGTCAACTCCAGCAGCTACACCCTGCTGATGGACGCCCGTGCCTGTAACCCGCTTCGACGACCGAACCGGCAGTCGAACCACAACCGTAGAGCTTCGGACGCCATCTTGAAAGCTAATCGGAATCACCGACACCCGGGCCATTCTCGGGTCGACGCGGGGGTGTGGACGGGCCGTCCCCAGGTGTCTTTTAGAAAGAAGAAACTACGAAGAGATACCAGTAACAGTATTAAGGCCTGTGCATGTTGGGGACAGGTCCACGTCGGTCCTGCTTGGGGGAGCCGACCGGGTTGTGGATGACAAGCCAGCAGCTGTGTGATTTTTGTGTAGCGGTTGGGGATCACCCTCGGTTGTGCACCCGACGTGGACAGTGGGGGAGGAGTGCCAGCAAGTTGCGCACAGACTATCCACAATCCGGCGGTGTGACTGGTGGTGTGGGCGGGTCCAAAGTTTTTGGCGCCCAGGCGCAGATTCAGCGCTTTGAGCGCTGCCGGATGCGGGTGGTGAGTTCTTTGACATGGTCGAAGACTTCGCGTCGTTCGGCCATCTCGGAGAGGATCTTGCGTTGCGCGTACATCACCGTGGTGTGGTCGCGACCAAATGCTTGGCCGATCTTCGGCAGTGACAGATCAGTGAGTTCGCGGCATAGGTACATCGCGATCTGCCGGGACTGAGCCAGGGCTCGAGTCTTACCGGGGCCGCGGAGCTCCTCGACCGTGGTATCGAAGTACTCCGCGGTGGCCGCCATGATGGTCGCCGCACTGATTTGCATGGTGCTGGCGTCGGCAATGAGATCGCGCAACACGATTTCGGCCAGTGCCTTGTCGATCGGCGTTTTGTTGAGCGACGCGAACGCGGTGACCCGGATCAACGCGCCCTCGAGTTCACGGATGTTGCGCTCGATGCTGCTGGCGATCAGCTCGAGTACATCGTCGGGGACGGCGAGGCGCTCCATCTGTGCTTTCTTGCGCAGAATGGCGATTCGGGTTTCTAGCTCCGGTGGTTGCACATCGGTGATCAGCCCCCACTCGAAGCGAGTCCGCAGCCGGTCTTCCAGCGTGGCGAGCTGTTTGGGTGGCCGGTCGGAGGAGATGACGATCTGCTTATTCGCGTTGTGCAGCGTGTTGAAGGTGTGGAAGAACTCTTCCTGAATACCTTCTTTGCCCTCGATGAACTGAATGTCATCGACGAGTAGCACGTCGACATCGCGGTAGCTGCGCTTGAAGGCGACCTTGCGGTCGTCTCGCAGGGAGTTGATGAAGTCGTTGGTGAACTCTTCGGTGGAGACGTATTTGACCCGCATGCCGGGGAACAGGCGTTGCGCGTAGTTGCCGGCGGCATGCAACAGGTGTGTCTTGCCCAGGCCGGACTCGCCCCAGATGAATAGCGGGTTGTACGCGCGGGCTGGCGCTTCGGCGATCGCCAGCGCGGCAGCGTGCGCGAATCGATTCGAGGCACCGATGACGAAGGTGTCAAAGGTGTAGCGGCGGTTGAGGCTGGTGCCACCGGAGGCTTCCGGGTCGGCGGTCTGCGGACGTTCGGTGAAGTAGGTCGGCCAGTTCTGGTGTGCGCTGGCGAGCGCTTCGCGGTCTTCGTCAACCTCGTCGGTGTCGGCGAGCGACTCGTCGAACACCAGGGTGTCCTCGGCTTCATCGGTGGCCAGTGGAGCGATCCGGACGCCGAGTTCGATCTGTTGGCCGAGCCTGCGGCTGAGAGCCTCGGTGATCTGGGTGCGCAGGTGACGTTCGATCTCGTTCTGCACGAAGCTGCTCGGTACCGACAGCAGAGCAAATCCTTCGGCGATCGTCAGCGGTTGTACGAGGTTCAGCCACGCTCGTTGCTGCGGAGTAAGCGGAGAGCCGTAGGGTTCGCCGTTGCCGGCGAGGCCGTCGTCGGTGGAGAGCTCGCCGTTGAGTTCAGAAACGACCGCGTTCCATACCGTCGCGAAACTTGATCCGGGGTCCTCGGTCATCAATGACGGGTCCCCCTGGTATGACGTCAAGGCACAACCTCTAGCTGCGCCAACGAGCTGTCCACATAGTTATCCACAAGTGTGGACAGGACGACCTGCATTGCGCCGCAACTTACTGCAGACGGCACGCGGGATCGGCGCTCGATACAGCCAGCAAAGGTCACTGGGCCAGGAAGCCGATCCGCCATCCTCGCTTCGTTGTCGGGCGCCGTTCCGGTCAGAAACGGCATTGCCCGAAGCTAACAAGTTTTCCGTTCGCGCGCCAACCGTTCTGCAACATTGGGACGAGCTTTCAGAAGATTGCTCGCCTACCGCCGAGGCGGCTGTGACATTAGTCAACGATCGGCGTGAGATCGGCGGTCGAGGGGGCCAGGTTTGACCCGACGAACGCTCGTCAGTACCCTCGAACAGTCGCCCGAAAGTCGGCGATACGGCTGCGATCCGAGCGACATGCCCGGGGCCCGCGTCGGCTACCAGCGAGACACAGAGCCTGCCGAGGCTTCGTGAGGGCAATCGTGTCACACCGGCAATGGGTACCCGCCGGAGCGCGATGCCAGATGCACCGAGGAGAGAGTCGTGGCAAAGGGCAAGCGGACCTTCCAGCCGAATAACCGGCGCCGTGCCCGCGTGCACGGCTTCCGGCTGCGGATGCGCACCCGGGCGGGGCGGGCGATAGTGTCGAGTCGGCGTCGTAAGGGACGCCGCTCGGTGACTGCCTGATCCGAAGCCTGGTGTCACAGCGGTGCTTTCCGCGCGGAACCGCATGACTCGGTCCATTGACTTCGATACGACGGTGAAGCATGGGACTCGAGCTGTGCAACCCGACCTCGTCATCTACGCGCGACGGGCCAGCGACGGTGCATCCAGTGCAGCCGGCCCGCCGAAAATCGGACTGATCGTCGCCCGGTCGGTTGGTTCAGCCGTGCAACGACACCAGCTGGCCCGCCGGTTGCGACACGTCGCGCGCGACCTCGTGCAAGGGCTTGAGCACGACGAGCACGTCGTGATCCGTGCTCTGCCAAGCAGTCGGGGCAGTGCTTCGGTTCGGTTGGCCGAGCAATTGCGGGCCGGCCTCAGGCGAATCCAGGCGACGGGATCCCACCGGTGAATGACATAACGTCAAAGTGCGTGCGATGGCTGCGGGGTGCCGAAACGGCACTGGCCCGAAGCGTGATCTTCGTGATTCAGCTGTACCGGCACATGGTGTCGCCGCTGCGATTGCCGACGTGTCGGTTTACCCCGACCTGTAGCCAGTACGCCGTGGATGCCTTGACCGAATACGGGTTGGTGCGGGGGAGTGGGCTAGCAGCCGTCCGGTTGGCGAAATGCGGTCCGTGGCATCGGGGAGGATGGGACCCAGTGCCGGAGCGCCACACTTGCCGGGCCGAAGTTCGGGGCACCCCAGCGAAGCGAGGGGAGCATTCCGTTGTCGTTTGACCCGTTCAGCCTCGACTACGTCTACTACCCAGTCTCGGCGATCATGTGGCTCTGGTACAAGGCGTTCGCCTTCCTGCTAGGTCCGTCGAACTTCTTCGCGTGGACGCTGTCGGTGATGTTCCTGGTGTTCACGCTGCGTGCGCTCCTGTACAAGCCGTTCGTCCGCCAGATCCGCACGACCCGGCAGATGCAGGAGTTGCAGCCGCAGATCAAGGCCTTGCAGAAGAAGTACGGCAAGGACCGTCAGCGGATGGCGCTGGAGATGCAGAAGCTGCAGCGCGAACACGGATTCAATCCCATCCTGGGCTGCTTGCCGATGCTGGCGCAGCTCCCCGTGTTCCTGGGGCTGTATCACGTCTTGCGGTGTTTCAACCGAACCAGCACCGGCATCGGGCAGCTGGGACTCTCGGCTGAGCGCAACCGGGAGCTGGGGAACTACGTGTTCAGCGCCACGGATGTGGGGCACTTCCTGGACGCCAACCTGTTCGGCGCACCGCTGAGCGCCAGCATGACGCAGCACGGAGCCAGCCTCGCCGCGTTCCCTCGAATTCAGTCGCCTGGCCGTCGCGGCCATCGGGATGCCGGTGATGATCCTGGCCGGCATCGCCACCTACTTCAACAGCCGGGCGTCGGTGGCTCGTCAGAGCCCCGAGGCTGCGGCCAGTCCGCAGACCGCGATGATGAACAAGCTGGCGCTGTATGTCTTCCCGCTCGGCGTTGTGGTCGGTGGGCCGTTCTTCCCGTTGCTGATTATTTTCTATTGGTTCGCCAACAACATCTGGACGTTCGGTCAGCAGCACTACGTGTTCGGGATGATCGAAAAAGAGGAAGACGAAAAGAAGCGCGAAGCGATCGAGCGGCGCGCGGCCAACGCACCGGCGCCAGGTGCCAAACCAAAACGAGCGGCCAAGAACGCACCGTTGGACGGTAACGGCTCGTCGGCTCTGCCCGACGGCGCCGACGATGATGCGGCATCCCCGGAACCCTCGCAGGCCGGCACCGGCAAGACCGGTCAGGCATCGAGCAATAGCAATCCGGCCGGCCGCACTCCGCGCCCGGGTGCAAAGCCGAAAAAGCGCAGACGTTAAACCGACGATCAACCCCAGCCGGCAACGAAGGGGATACCGCCGGCGGAGGCGGCAGCTGACTTACCGGGCTTAGACCCGGAAGACGGGAAGGGAGACAGACAGACATGACGAACGCTGAGACAACCGGACACGACACAGCGGAAGCTCTCACGCAAGAGGTGTTGGAAGACGGTACCGAAGGTCGAGCGGAAGACGGAACGGAAGAAGCAGCGGAGGACGCCACCGCCCCCGAAGCCGATTTGGAGGAGCGGTTGGTCGCCGAGGGAGAGATCGCGGGCGATTATCTCGAGGAGCTATTGGACCTGCTGGATTTCGACGGCGACATCGATCTGGACGTCGAAGGCAGCCGCGCGATTGTGAGCATCGACGGGAGCGACGATCTGACCAAGTTGGTGGGTCGCAAGGGCGAGGTTCTCGACGCACTACAGGAACTGACCCGGCTGGCGGTGCACCAGAAGACGGGGGTGCGCAGTCGGCTGATGCTCGACATCGCGAGTTGGCGCCGCCGTCGGCGCGACGAGTTGGCGGCGCTTGGCGACAAGGTAGCCAGGAGGGTGTTGGAAAGTGGCGAACGCGAAGAACTCGCCCCAATGACGCCTTTTGAGCGCAAGATCGTCCACGACGCGGTCGCGGCGATCGGCGGGGTCCGCAGCGAGAGCGAAGGCGTGGAGCCGTCACGGCGGGTTGTTGTACTGATCGATTGAATCCGGATCAAAGTTACACAGGTGTAGTTCGTCGGGGCCCGGTCGGCCACAGACGGGAGGAATGTTTCACGTGAAACATGTCGTTCCCGGCAAGCCGATGCCGCCACCATTTCCCCCGCCACCTGACGTTGCGCGGATTGTCTTCGGGGCCCGTCTGGAACTCGCCCAGCAGTACGCCGATTTGCTCGCCGACGTTGCCGCCGAACGGGGAATCCTCGGCCCACATGAGATCGACCGCATCTGGGAGCGACATCTACTGAATTGCGGAGCCGTCGCCGAGTTGCTGCAGCCGGGCGAGCGAGTCGCTGATATCGGCAGCGGCGCCGGGCTGCCCGGGCTGCCCCTGGCGATCGCCAAGCCGGAAGTTCACGTCGTTCTCATCGAGTCGATGCTCCGTCGAGCCGAGTTCCTGCGCATGGCAGTCAGCGAACTCGGACTGGACGTTGAGGTGGTGCGGGGACGCGCGGAGGACCCGGCAGTCCGGCAGAGCGTTGGCGCGCGCGACGCGGTGGTGTCGCGCGCGGTGGCCCCGCTGGACAAGGTGACCCGATGGAGTTTCGCACTGCTACGGCCGGGTGGCCGGATGCTGGCGATCAAGGGCGAGCGGGCCTCGGACGAAGTCCGCGAACACCGGCGTGTGATGACCTCGCTGGGAGCCGTAGATGCCAGGGTGGTGGAATGTGGCGTGAACTACTTGTCTCCACCGACGACGGTGGTGGTGGCACGGCGCGGCAAGACGACTCCGGCCCGGGTCCTGCCGCGGGCCCGGGGCCTGCCGCGCCGAAGGTCCAACGGGGAGAGCCTATGACTGCGCCGCACAGCCCGTACGGCTCCGAGGACGGAGCCCCGCCGGATCCAGGCGCACATGTTTCACGTGAAACATCCGAAATCGACACCCCGATCGGCGCCGCCGCCGAGCGCGCGATGCAGGTGCTGCACACCGCCCATCGAGCCGTTGCGTCGGCCGCGCCAACGGCGACTGTTCACCATCGCCAATCAAAAGGGTGGCGTCGGTAAAACCACCACCGCGGTGAACCTCGCAGCGGCGCTGGCGATCCAGGGAATCAAGACGCTCGTCATCGATCTGGATCCACAGGGCAACGCAAGTACCGCGCTAGGCATCACCGACCGCCATTCCGGCACGCCGTCGTCGTACGAGGTGCTGCTCGGCGAGATATCGCTACACGCCGCGCTGCGGCGCAGCCCGCACAGCGAGCGCCTATTCTGTGTGCCGGCCACCATCGACCTGGCCGGCGCCGAGATCGAATTGGTGAGCATGGTCGCGCGGGAGAATCGCTTACGCACCGCCCTGGCGGACCTCGACAGCACCGACTTCGATTACATCTTCATCGATTGTCCACCGTCGTTGGGCCTGCTGACCATCAACGCTCTGGTCGCCGCTCCCGAGGTGTTGATCCCCATCCAGTGCGAGTACTACGCGCTGGAAGGGGTTTCCCAGTTGATGAACAACATCGAGATGGTGAAAGCGCACCTCAATCCCGGCCTGGACGTCAGCACCGTGGTCCTCACCATGTACGACGGCCGGACCAAGCTCGCCGATCAGGTCGCCGCGGAAGTCCGCCGCTACTTCGGCGCCAAGGTGCTGCGCACGGTGATCCCGCGCAGCGTCAAGGTCTCCGAGGCACCCGGATACAGCATGACCATCATCGATTACGATCCCGGTTCGCGAGGAGCGATGAGCTACCTCGACGCCAGTCGCGAGCTCGCCGAGCGCGATCGCACAGCACCCATAGAGGGGGGACAACCATGACCCAGCCGACGCGCCGGAAGGGCGGCCTCGGTCGCGGACTGGCTTCGCTGATTCCCACCGGACCCGCAGAGGGCTCCGGCGCGTCGGGACTCGGGCCGCGGATGGGCGACGCGGCGGCCGATGTCGTGCTGGGAGGTCCGACGGCGGCGGCCCCAGGCGGTATCGGTGCGGTGTACCGCGAAATCGATCCGGCCCAAATCGAGCGGAATCCGCGGCAACCCCGGCAGGTCTTCGACGAAGAGGCGTTAGCCGAACTCGTGCACTCGATCCGCGAATTTGGCCTCATGCAGCCGATCGTGGTTCGCGCCCTGGATGGATCCCAGCGACCCGCAGGAGCGCCCAGCGGACCGCGCTATCAACTCGTGATGGGGGAGCGGCGGTGGCGCGCGGCCCAAGAGGCGGGTATGACCGCTATTCCGGCGATCGTGCGGGAGACCGCTGAGGACAACCTGCTGCGCGATGCATTGCTGGAAAACATCCACCGCGTGCAGCTAAATCCATTGGAAGAGGCGGCGGCGTACCAGCAACTGCTCGACGAATTCGACGTCACCCACGACGAACTGGCCGCGCGGATCGGTCGCTCGCGCCCGCTCATCACCAACATGATCCGACTGCTTCGACTGCCGATTCCCGTTCAGCGCCGGGTCGCCGCGGGGGTGTTGTCCGCCGGCCACGCGCGGGCTCTGCTGTCCCTCGAAGGCGGCCCGGAAGCGCAAGAGACGCTCGCTGCGCGGATCGTCGCCGAGGGACTGTCCGTCCGGGCCACCGAGGAAGCGGTCACTCTCGCGAATCGCAGCGACACCAACCCGCCGGCCGCGCCGCGGCGCAAGCCCATCCAGATGCCCGGGCTCCAGGATGTTGCCGAACGGCTTTCCGGCGCCTTCGACACTCGCGTCACGGTCAGCCTGGGCAAGCGTAAGGGCAAGATCGTGATCGAGTTCGGTTCGGTAGACGACCTGCAGCGCATCGTCGGCCTGATGGACTCGTCGAACGCCTGACCACGGACACGCACCGATTACGTCACTGTGACAATCCGGCCACAAAACTCGTCGTCACATGCTGCAAGCGACTGAATCCGTTTGTGCACCAGATTATTTCGCCCGGGGAGCTCATTCGGTGAAAAGCGGAGTCGGGCACTGGGCGCCATGCCGACGGCGGACCACGAGCCACCCGCCGGATCACGCCCGTAATGCCGGGTCGCGGGAGTATCGCCGCCGAGAGCATCCTGGGAGTACGCTCGGCTGGGGGATGGGGGCACCACCCGCTCGCGAGGAATGCGGGTCACTGGCTCTGGTGCCGCTCGCGTCCCACGGAGGCCTAGGAGTCTAGTGTCTGCTCGAATCACACCGCTGCGACTCGAAGCCTTCGACCAGCTTCCCAAACATGCGCGCCGTTGTGTCTTCTGGGAAGTGGACCCCGCGACCCTCGGCAACGAAGACCACCTCGCCGACCCCGAATTCGAGAAGGAAGCGTGGCTGTCGATGGTCATGCTGGAGTGGGGTTCATGCGGCCAAGTCGCCACGGCAACCCCGGCCGAGGGTGATCAGCCCGAGCCGGCGTGCCTGGGATATGCGTTCTATGCGCCGCCACGCACCGTGCCCCGGGCGCACCGGTTTCCCACCGCGCCGGTCTCTGCTGATGCCGTGCTACTGACGTCGATGCGAGTGGAGCCGGGGCCAGCCGCCGATGAGCTGCCCTACAGCCTCCTCGCTCGGGTGGTCGACGAATTGGTCCGCCGCGGTGTCCGTGCATTGGAGGCGTTCGGTCGCACGGACGACGTCGCGGAGCTGGCCAACGCACAGACCGTCGACCCCGATCTCCGACCCGTGCTAGATACGCTGGGTGACTGCTCGGTCGAGCATTGCGTGATCGGGGCCGACTTCCTGCGCGACGCGGGGTTCGTCGTGGTGGCGCCGCATCGGTATTTTCCACGCTTGCGCCTCGAGCTGGAAGAGGGTCTCGGCTGGAAGGCGGCGGTCGAAGCGGCCTTGCAGCGGTTGTTGGAGAGCCCGCCGTTGCGGCAACCGGTCGCCGCGGGATCTTTGGCTACGAGCCGCTGAGCCGGCTGGCCTGTTCCACCGACAGCTCGTGGGCGAGGAGCTCGGCGAAGGTGAATGTGCCGGTAGGCCGGTCGTTCTTACCGAGCAGATACAGCCGCTTGACCGCGGCCAGGATCCCTTCGGCGATCGCGTCGCGGGTCTGCGTGGTGACGAGCATCGCCCGGTCGCGCGGGTTGGTGATATAGCCGATGTCGACCTGAACGGTAGGCATCCGGGTCAGCCGCAGCAGGTCCCAGGTACGACCATGGACGCGGCAGTCGCGTAAACCGGTGCGCGCGACGACTTCTCGTTGAATGAAGTCGGCCAGGTTACGGCCAATCGTAGAGACCGAACCGTGCGAGTTGCCGAAGTGGAAAGACGCCACGCCGTTGGCCGACGGACTGGCCTGGGTTGCGCAGCGCAGGCTGATCATCAGGTCGGCACCGACGGCGTTAGCCGTCGCGGCCCGTTCGGCGTCTGAGGGGCTGCGGTTGGTCGGCCGGGACAAGAATGTCTCCATGCCGATGGCAGTCATCCGCCCTTCGAGCCGACTTGCCAAGTCCCACAACATATCTGCTTCACTGATGGGTCCGGCGGACCCCTGTGTGATCAGCCCGTGGTCGGGACCACCGCGGCCAGGATCGATGATGATCCGCTTGCCCGACAGCTTTGGACCGGATCGACGGACCAATTCCTCTTCGCGGATGGCGTGCAGTGAGCCGCCGGTAACTCGTGAACTGAGAAAGTACAAGGAGCGCAACGTTTCCGGGCCGCAAATACCGTCGGCATAAAGCCCGTACTCACGCTGGTAAGACATCAATGCGTTGTGCGTCTGCAAACCGAAGTATCCGTCGACCAGGCCGGTGTAGAAACCCAGATCCTGCAGCCTGGCTTGCAGCGTTGCGACGTCGTCACCGTACATCGGCGCACCGAATTGATGGTTCAGCGTGCGGGCGCCGAGCCGGTAGGACGCCTCTTTTAGCGCGCGGTAGGTGGCCTCGCCGACGATCCCGTCCACCAGCAGCCCCCGATGCTGCTGAAACGCCCGCACTGCGTGGTCGAGCTCCTCGTCGAAGACATCGAGCGCCACATGTCTTCCGGTGGACAGGTTCTCATCCGAGCCGTCGAGATGACCAAGCGCGGTCAGCGAAGCCCGAATCTCGGTGACCGCTGCGCTGCGGTCACCACAGCGCAGCGGGTCGCCGGCGCTGCGGTGCGGACTCGACATTCAAAGGCCTCCGGCCGGTCTGAACAGCCCTGCCGTCCTTTGACAGGCTTGGCGGTATTGTCGCAGACGCTCGCTGATTTCGGGAAAACGCCAGGCAAATCGCGGCGATCCGTGGCGCGCTAACCGACGTCGGGAACGGCTTCGGAAAGTTCCCGCAGCAGAGCGGCCTTTCCCTTGGCCCCGACGATGCGCTTGATCGGCTCGCCGTCCTTGAACAGGATCAATGTCGGGATCGACACCACTTGAAATTCACGAGCGGTCTCGGGATTTGCGTCGACGTCGAGTTTGGCGACGGTGAGCTGCCCGGCTGTTTCGGCGGCGATTTCCGCTAATACCGGCGCCACCATCTTGCACGGCCCACACCAGCTAGCCCAAAAGTCAACCAGCACAGGCTTATTGCTGGCCAACACATCGTTTTGGAAAGAAGCGTCGGAGACTTCCACAGGTGCGCCGTCCGACTCGGTGTTCGTCATCGGGGTGCTCCAATCAAAGTGCTGCTGCCGTCGGGGTTCCGGCGGTTTTATTCGGGGTTTCTGGTGTCGAGTCCTCACGATCGGCCAGCCAGCGTTCGGCGTCAATCGCCGCGGCGCAACCGGTGCCGGCGGCGGTGACCGCCTGCCGGTAGGTGCGGTCGACCAAGTCGCCGGCGGCAAACACCCCGTCCAGCGAGGTGTGGGTGGTGTTGCCTTCAACCAGCACGTAGCCGTCCGGGTCCAAATCCACCGCATCGCGCACCAGTTCCGAGCGCGGGTCGTGGCCGATCGCGACGAAGACTCCGGTCACGGCCAGGGTGGACTCTTTGCTGGTGGTGGTGTCGAGCAGGCGCAGACCGGTCACCGTGGTTTCGCCTTCCACGGCGACCACGACGCTGTTCGTGACGAACCGGATCTTGTCGTTGCTGCGGGCCCGGTTGAGCATGATCTTTGAGGCGCGGAACTCCTCGCGGCGGTGCACGACCGTGACGCTGCGGGCGAACCTGGTCAGGAAGGTGGCCTCCTCCATCGCCGAGTCCCCACCGCCGATCACGGCGATGTCCTGATCGCGGAAGAAGAAGCCGTCACAGGTGGCACATGAACTCACCCCGCGACCGAGCAACTCCTGCTCACCCGGCACGCCCAGATATCGCGCCGCGGCGCCCATCGCCAGAATGACGGCCCGCGCCTGTACCGTCTGCCCGTCGGCGGTGGTGACCGACTTGACCGGGCCGTCCAGCGATACCGATTCGACGTCTTCCATGCGCAAGTCCGCGCCGAACCGCAGCGCCTGCTCGCGCATCTGATCCATCAGCTCTGGGCCGGTGATCCCGTCGCGGAAACCGGGATAGTTCTCCACTTCGGTCGTGGTCATCAACGCCCCGCCGAACGAGGTGCCCTCGAACACCACCGGCGTCAGTTGAGCGCGGGCGGCATAGAGCGCCGCCGTGTACCCGGCCGGTCCGGACCCGATAACGATCACATCGTGGACAGTGGTGGAGGAGCTCATACCAGCCTTTCGGATACTTCAAGCCGCTTCAAAGCAATCGAACGCCAGGGTAGGCGGTGCTGTTCCCGCGAACACTACGGACGGTTGATAATCCTGTCAGCCAACAGGCCGGTGTCGGCTGAACTGCAGGTCGGCGACACCGCCAAGGCCGCGACGGCGTCGGGCGTGTCGCCGGGCAGCACCAGCAGGAGGGCTTGGCGTCCGGCTACCTCGACGGGACGGGCAGCCAACACCCGGGCAGTTGCCGGATACCCCAATCCCCGCAGGCATGATGCGCGACGTTGCGGGTCGGCGAGTGGGCCGAAGTCCGGCTTCTGGTTGAGCAGGGCGAGGATCTGTTGATCCGACAGCGGAATCGTTGCCGGCGGGCGCGAGACGGTGATGTGTTCTATGGTGGTCGGCCTGCTCGGCGTCGATGCGGGCGCGGTGATCAGCGCCGTGGTTCCTAGCCAGACCGCCGCGGCGACCGCGGCCAGCCCTGCTGCGGCCACGGCCACCCGTGTTGAACGCGGAAGACTGCCACGGCGGACGGTATGAGCGGCGCGCAGGCGGGGGCCTGACCGGTTGGCGGGCTGCTCGGCGCGCAGCGTCGCGCCGATGCGGTCGACGGCGGCAGGCGCAACGTCCGGAGCCGACGACGTGTCGGCCCCCAGCGCTGCGATGTCGCGGCGCACCCGGTTGAGCGCGTCCATCGTCTGCAGGCCATCCGGGTTTGCCCGGACTATCTTGCGCAGCAGGGCAGCGGCGTCGTCGTCGAGTAAACCTGCCTGCAGATCGGCGAGGGCTTCGGTCGTCAGCGGTGGATCGACACCCCCATCATCGCGCTCAGCCGGCTCAACTCCGTCCATCCGCCCCAGTGTCCGTCATCGCCAACCCGAATGCCATGGCGACGCGGGCGGCTAGCCGGCCGGGCGGTGGTGCGCAGTGTCGCTTTCCAGGTAGCCGAGAATCATGGCAAGCCGGGCACGCGCGCGGGCGCATCGGCTTTTGACAGTGCCTTCGGCGACGTCGAGCATCCGGGCGGTGTCGGCGACCGAATAGCCGTGCATGTCGACGGCCACCACCGCGGCGCGCTGCTCGATCGGGAGCCGCATCAGTGCCCGCTGTACCGCGATCGCGGTTTCCACCTGGGCGGTCCGATCGGTGATGGGATAGACGTCATCCAGCGCAGTAGTGGGATGAGCTTTATTGCGGCGCAACCGATCCAGGCAGGCATTCACCACGATGCGATATAACCAGCTGCTCACCGCGGCATCATGCCGAAAGGAACCGGCGCTGCGGTGCGCCGACAGCATGGCGTCCTGGAGGGCGTCCTCGGCATCCTCGGGGCTGCGGCTGGCGAGCCGGGCGACGCGATGCAGCTGCCGGTGATGACGGTAGAACAGCTCCTCGAAGGCATAGCGGTCGCCCGCGACGTGAGCGGCCAGCAGTTCGGCATCGCTGGGTTCTTTTTGACGTTCTTTCCGAATCTGGCGCCCGAGACCCACGGCCGGACAGTAACCAATCGGTGGGTGTCCGGCACTTCACCCGGCCGGACCGATGGGTCAGGACGCGGCTTGCACCGTGACCGCAGACAGAGCGGTGCGGCTCTGGCCGTCGGTGGTTCCCAAAGTGGAAATCCACACCAGCAGATGGGACGTGGGCCCCGACGCATGGACCGGGATGGTGTTGTGGCCGGGATGCACCGACGTCGGTTGCGTCAACGCCGTGGTGTCGTTCAGCTTGGTCGGCGTCGCCGTCGTTGCCGAGCGGATCTGGATCTTCGTTCCGGTGCTGGGAACGTCGACGGTCACCGCGCCCACCACGGTGGGTTGCGGTAGCTGCAGCAACAGGCCGACACCGCTTTTGAAAGCCGGGAACGGGACGGCGTCGTGGT
Organism: uncultured Actinomycetota bacterium; assembly: GCA_963743145.1. GTDB lineage: Bacteria > Actinomycetota > Actinomycetes > Mycobacteriales > Mycobacteriaceae > Mycobacterium. The sequence goes on from CAVUOR010000005.1 coordinate 195,577, forward strand.
AAGTGTCGGTCTGCCACGCGGTCGCGGGGTTACCGTCGATCGCCAGGCCGGCCTGGCTGGGGTTATCAGCATCGCCGCCGGGGGAGAAGACCGTGGCGCTCACCGGCTTGACCTGGCCGCCGGCCGCGGAGGCAGCGGAGGTCGAACTTTCCGAGGGTCCGTTGAGACCCAGCTGGTCCTTGTCCAAGCCGGTGACGTCACCAAACATCCGGCTCAGCACTGAGGCCAAGACCAGCAGCGCCACCGCGATGATGGCGACGCCGACACTGATCCCGATCGTCACGGTTCGACGCCGGCGCGCCCGTTCGCTGGAATCGATCTCGCTGACCGGACGGGAGACGTTGGGTCGCGCTGGCGGCGGGTCCTGGATCGGGCCGATCAGCTCAGTGCGGTCAGCCACCGCCGTCGCTTGCTGCAGCAGATTCAATAGTGTCGCTGCACTACGTATCCCACCGTCGCCTTGAATTGAATGAGCGGCCGCCGCGGAAATCTGGAAGGGAATGTCCCGGTCAATCGAACCGGGTTCGAGCGGCTGCCCGGCCGGATCCCGCGGTGCGGGCGCCATCCCGCTGCGCATCCCTGACTCCGGCAGCGGCCACCGGTTGACCAGCAGCGCATACAGCGCGGCGCCGATGCCACGGATGTCGTCCTCGGGAGTGGTTTCGGGCATCGTCGCTGGAAACGCCAACACCACGTCACCTTCGATGCTGACCCGCACCCGGCTGGGATGGTCGATGGACAGCGCGACACCGGAATGGTGGGCGGTATCGGCGGCGGCCGCCAGAGTTTGCATTGCGCGGGCGGCGCCTACCGCGGACGGCGATGTGTCGGCTACCTCCTGCAACGAACCACCGCGGACCCATTCGGCGACGACCATGCCACCGGTGCCGGTGTGAACGACGTCAAGGATCCGGGCGATCCCCAGCTTGTCGATGCGGCCCAGCCGCATGGTGCGAGAAAGGATCTCGCGAAGGTGGTCGTCGGCCAGCGCCCCATCTGGGTCTACGAACGTCAGCGCCACCTGCCGATCCAACGCGGTGTCCAGTGCCTGCCAAAACTGCAGGTGCGACGCCCCGCCGTGGAATACCAGGAGCCGGTAGCGACCGCGGGCGATACTGGCACCAGGAACAAGGTGCAGCTCGTCTTGGCGTGCGGGCGATTCCGAAGGCGGCTCATGGGGCGCGTCGAACCCGATCGTTTCGCTGGCGTCGTCGAAATGCGTGGGCATCGGGCCTGGATCGACCGCGAGGTCGCCGTTGAATGGGGGCGATGTCTCCGGCGCCGCGACCGTGCCGACCTGAAGGTCGGGCGGGACGTCCGGCTGGAAATCGTCGACGGCCGGTGACGATGCGGGCCGTGCGGGGGCCCGGGATGGAACCGGCCCATCGTCGACCGTCGGCGAGGATGCGGCATCGGAGGCAGCCTTGGATGCACTGCTGTCCGCTGGGCCGTCGGTCATCCCCGGTCCTTTCCCCATCCGCTCCCCGGCTACTTGCTGCGGAGGCCCGCGCCGGATGGGTTCTCGCACCGGATATCCCGCCGGCGTAGACGAATTCCTCTGCTCAGGGTACGTGACGACGTCAGGCCGGAACAGTTGATCAGCACCGACGGCTTTGTCGGCAGCGACGTTCATCGATGCACCGGGAGGGGCCGGCGCCGCGACAGCAGAACGCCCTCGGCCAGCCGGTGGGGGCGCTACCGGCTTGCGGGTGGACTCCCCGGCGGGCCGGGCGCCCATCCAGCGTCGGAATGCGGCCACCGCCGCGAGCGCCTCCGGCACTTGGGCACGCACCATAACCGCGGCCAGGATGGGCGCCATGATCACCGCGAGCACGAACAGCCGTAGCAAGGAGCCGGCGCCACCGCCGTAGGCGGTGAGCCGCTGCATCCCCATCAGGCGGTCCGCCACGTGCGCGATCAAGCCGGCCAGCAGCGACGCGGTAATGGCGACCAGGATCGTCCGTGTTTCCGTGACGCCGAGCAGGTGGCCGCTGGGCGGCCGCAGCGCCTTGCGCAGCAGGTAGTAGCCGACGATCGCGCCGGCCAGAAAACCCAGACCGTTGGCCAGTCCCAGGTAGCCGGCGACCAGTTCGGGGTTGTCGGTGACGTGCGGCGCGATCAGCGAGGCGACGATCTTGACCGCGGTGATGACGAGGATGATCACGATCGGTGTCCACGGTTGCTCCCGCGCATAGAACACCCGCAGCTGCAGCAGCACGATCGTGTAGGGGATCAGCGTGAACGCTGACAACGCGATCGCCGCGCCCAGATAGCTGGCGTCGACCTCACCGAAGTGGCCATAGGCGAACAGCGCACTGCCGATCGCCGGCCCGCCGACAGTCATGAACGCCACCGTCGGGATCAGCGTGATCATCGTCAATCGGCTGGCCAGCGATAGGTCTGCGAGTACCGCCGGGGTGTCGTCGGCGGCCGCGTTGCGACTCAGCCTCGGCATCACCACGGTCAGCACGGTCACCCCGATGATGCCGGACGGCAGCATCAGCACCAGCCAGGTGTAGTAGTAGATCGCCGGGCCCGACGCTGCTGCCGTGCTGGCGATCTGGTTGCCGACCACCAGCCCGAGCTGACTGACCAGCACGTAGAGCACCATCGCGCCGGCCATCGTGCCGAAACGCTTGAGCCGCTCGTCGATGCCCCATAGCGGGCGCAGGCTGATGCGCTGGCGCCGGATCGCCGCCAGCAGCACCGCGACCTGGGTGAACACCCCCAAGTTGGTGCCGATCCCGAGCACCAGCAGCTTGGTGTTGCCCATCTCGACGGGATCGACTGACAGCTCGCCGGGAACGGCCAGATACACCCCCACGGTCGTGATCGCGACGACGTTGTTGACGACCGGGGCCCACGCCGTCGGCCCGAACACATTGCGGGTGTTCAGGATCGCCATGAACACCGAGGACAGGCCGTAGAACAGCACCTGGGGGAGCAGCAAATAAGCGAAGGCGGTGGTCAGCGCGTCGTTGACCCGCGGGTCGTGGCCCAGCATGAGCCGCACCAGCAGCGGGGCCGCTAGTACCGACAGCGCCGTGGTCAGCAGCAGCAGGGCGGTCGCCAGCGTGACTAGGCGCCGCACAAACGCCGCGCCGCCGTCGGGGTCGTCCTGCTCGGCACGGATCAGCACGGGCACGAAGATCGCGGTGAATGTCGCCTCCAGCACGAGTGCGGCGATCAGGGTGGGCAGCTGATTTGCCACCGAGAAAGAGCTGGCCAGCGCGGCGCCCAAAGTGGTGGCCAACAACACGATCTTGGCGAAGCCGGTGATCCGGCTGACCAGTGTCGCGAGTGCCATTCCCCACGAGCGTGATACCAGCGCGGCGTCGGAGAGTTCAGGTCGCGCCTGGGCGGGCTGTGCCGGCGGTGGCAGCAGGCCGCCCGACAGCCGATGCCGCGGCGGGGCAGGCCGCGGCAACGGTGGTTGTGCCGGTGGCGGCACGGGCCGGCCGGCGGAACTCATACGCGGTGCTCTTCGTCGACGAGGTGATCCGGATGGCCGTCTTCTCCGGCAGGCGGCGGGTCGGGCGGATCCGGCCGGTCGAGATCGGCGGGGTCCGGTTGGCCGCGGAAACGGTGCCATAGCCGTCGTCCAGCCAGCGCCACCAGCACCGCCGCCGCGCTGAGCGTGATCGCGAACAGCACCTTGCCGTAAGCGTTGGAGTGCACCGACAGCCGCACCGGCTCGCCCAACGGCACACCATCCGGAGTTCGCAACGTGACGTCGATCGCGACCCGCTGGGTGAAGTTGACTTCGATCGGCACCCGCAGCGGCAGATATCCCGGTGGCACCTCGAGTTCGCCGAGATCGGTGACGTTCATCCCGGGCGGGGCGTCGACGTGCAGTCGGACTCGGATCGGAACGGCCAACCCATTATGAAGGACCAGTGGCAACGGGCTGTGTTCGGTGGCCAGCGTGTAAGGCCCGGTCGGGTTGACGATGGTGACCGCGCCGAACAAGTCGTTGATCGACGTGCCGACGACTGCCAACCGCCGTTGTGCCAGCCCGTTGCGGGTGTTGGGCGGTTCGGCCTGGCTGATCGCGCGCAGCATGTCCTCGCGCAGCGGCGCGGTATAGCCGACGCCGGTTAGCCCGCTGCGGGCATCGGTCATCAACGCCGCGGTCAGCCCCCATAGCCGGCCTAGCTCGTTGGCGATTTGGGTGATGACCACACCATCGAAGCGGCCGCGCTCGGCTGCGTTGACGGCGGGCGGTTCCGGGGTCCCGGCGGCGGCCGGCCTGGCTGGGCTGGTCATGGCGTCGGCGATCAGGGTCGGTAGCGGTCGGGGCACCGCCAGGCCCGAGCGGATCGCGGTCGCCAGCGTGGTCAGCAGGGCGCCCGCGTCGTCGGATCGCAGCTGCCACGTGGTCGGCGGCAGCAAAATCTGGGCGCGCGGCGCCACGCGCGGCTGCAAGGCCCGCCACAGCATCGAGCCGAGCGCGTCCTGACGGCGGGCGGTCTCGGAGTCATGCGCAAGGTGAACCGCCAGCGCGGTGGACAGGTAGGTCGGCGCGACCGGAGCGGAGCCGGTCGCCGCCAAAGCGGCGCCGACGGCCGGGTCGAACGGCGCGACGACCACCTGGTCGGACAGCCGCCGCGGCGCGGTGTCCGCGGTCGCCGGTGTAGCGACGGAATCTTCGGCAGCGAAGTCAGCGGGTGCGATCACCACCGTATTGCCGGTGGCGTTCAACAGATTCACGATGCGGGGGGTCAGCGAGCCATCGGGGATGAGGGTGGCGCCGCGGACGGCGGTGACGCCGAGAATTTTGTCGACGACATCGCCGGCCGACGTGGTGGCGATGGTGGACAGACCGGTATCGCCGACACGTTGCACGGCGTCGAGGTCGGCCGTCGCGTAGGGCAGCGGAGCCACACACATCCGGTGAGCCAGCGCCCGCAACCGGTCCAGCCAGGTCGCCGCCGCGGCCTGCCCGGTCCCCGGGTGTGTCGGCGTACCCGGTTGCTGGGCGGCGCCGTCGGGGGAGGCGGAGGCGCCGTCGGAGACAACGTTGGAGACAACATAGCCTCCGGTCATCGCGTTGACGGTGACCAACAGGTCGGGGTCGACGGCCAAGCACAGCGAGCGGTTGATGGCGCCGTCGGGGTCGACGTCGCGGCTGGTGGCGAATTCCGCCGCAGACAGCAGGATGTCTAGTCGGCCGCCGGTGGCCAGCGATGTCGCCAGATCATCGTCGGTCAACCGCACTGGGACAGCGCCGCCCGGTGCACCGGGCGCCAGCTTGGGCCGGTCGGCCAGCGGCCACAGCATGGTGACCGGCACCGGCTTGGAGGTGTCGGGTGCGATCCCAGCACCCGCGGCGCTCAACGCGTCGCCGGAAGTGTCCAGGGGATCCGGTGGCACTCCCACCACCGGCAACAAGAATCGGGCATTGTCGAGCCGCGCGGGCTCACCGTAGTCGGGTGTTCCGTTGACGTTGACCAGCAGCGGGTAGACGCCGGGTTTCTCGATGGCCAGCGACGGTTTGGTCGCAGAGCGAAGCGGAGCCGACAGGGTAAAGGCGACTTTTTGGCCCCGTCGCAGTTCACTGGCCACTGTCAGGAAGTCGGCGACCCCCTCGTACTGGTCGGTGCCGCCGTCGAGGTCGGTGCGCAGACCCGTCGAGGTGCCCACCGCCGCGGCATGTTCGAGGCGGACTATCACGTCACGCACCGTGCGGTCACCGATGTTGGTCACGGTTCCGGTGACGGTGACGACGGGTTCGCTGGTGGTGGTGACGACCTGGGGGGTCACCTGATCGATTCGGACCAGAACGAACGGAGAGGTGCCCGGCTCGCCCGCGGCGGCGTGGGGTGCTGCGATGGGTAGTGTGACCGCAGCCGCGAGACCAGCCAGGATGCCGACCATTGCGGCGAAGCGCAACGCGGTTGCCCGCCGGCGCCGCGGCGCGGTCGCAGTGCCGGTTCTTGTACAAGTGGAGGGTATTCGCTGTCCCGCAAGCCGGTGGTGCGCGTACCTCCACATCGCTTTGCTCTGCATAGTCTCGGCGACCCGGCCCCTAAGGCCCCGGCCCGCGACCGTTCTTCCGGCCGCGCACGGATTCGTCGGGCCGACGGTTTCGGGTCCGCGAGTGTGTTTGCGGCCGGCGCCGCGGTGAGGTCGGCGGCAGTGGTGGCAGCGCGGCCGGACCATCGGTCTGCAACTTGTCGATCAGCTCGTCTGCCACCTCGGCCAGCCGACGCTCGTCGGCATAGGCCAGCCGGGACGGCAGCTCGGGGAGCGGTACCCACGCCACCTCGGCAACCTCGACGTCCTCGTCGGACAGCTCTCCACCCGAGCAGCGCATCAGATAATGGTGCACGGTCTTGTGCACCCGCCGCCCCTCGGTGACGAACCAGTAATCGATCCTGCCCAGCGAGGCCAGCACGCTGCCCTGAATCCCGGTCTCTTCGGCAACCTCGCGGATCGCGGTCTGCTCGGCGGTTTCACCTTGCTCGATGTGGCCTTTGGGCAATGACCACAGCATCCGGCCGCGCCGGTCGACGCGACCGATGAGCGCGGCGACCTGGTCTTCACGCGGTCCATCGATACCGTCGATAACCAGTCCGCCTGCCGACGTTTCGTGCACGGTACGCAGTCGCTCCGCTCCACGACGTGTCGAACGGGCTCGACCGGACTTCTCCAGGCCTGCTGTTGGGCTGCCGTCGGTCGCGGCGTCGCCGGTTTGACCGTTGGGCGAACCTGCGGTGCGCCGACCACGGCGCCTCCCCCGGCGCCGACGTGGTTGCGGTTTTTCGCCGTCGGACACCCAAGCGATAGTAGCTGGCGTGCGAAGACGCTCCCGGCCGCACTCGCCGTAGGCGGCCTATCGTCGCCGGACTGTGCCGAGTTGTCGGCCTCGCCCCCGCAAGCGGGGGGACCCCCACAACGGCCGCAGCCGGCCGTATCGTCGCCCGACTAGGCTCTCCCCGTGCCCGAAACTGCGCAGGACAGCGATCTGCTGACCGCCGCCGCGGTCGCCTTGAACACGCGCGCGGACCTGCTGCGCGAGCTCGGCTCGATGTTCGCTGCGGCTGGCCACGAGCTGTATCTGGTGGGCGGGTCGGTAAGGGATGCGCTGATGGGGCGGCTGAGCCCGGATTTGGACTTCGCCACCGACGCCCGCCCCGAGCAGCTGCAGAAGCTGCTGCGTCCGTGGGTGGATGCGTTGTGGGACACCGGTATCGAGTTCGGCACCGTCGGCGCCCAAAAAGGCGAGCACCGACTGGAGATCACCACGTTCCGTGCCGACCGCTACGACCGGGTGTCACGCAATCCGCAGGTGCGGTTCGGCGACTCGCTCGCTGACGATCTAGTGCGCCGCGATTTCACCGTCAATGCGATGGCGGTGCGCATCACGGCAGCCGGTGCGGGTGAATTCGTGGATCCCCTAGGCGGTTTGGCGGCGCTGCGTGCCGGCGTGCTCGATACGCCTGCCAGACCGTCGGACTCCTTCGGTGACGATCCGCTGCGGATGCTGCGCGCCGCGCGGTTCGTCTCGCAACTCGGCTTCACGGTCGCTCCGCGGGTGCTGGCGGCGATCGAGGAGATGGCGCCGGAGCTCGGTCGGATCACCGCGGAGCGGGTGGCGGCTGAATTGGACAAGCTGCTGGTGGGCAACGACCCGGTCGCCGGGATCGACCTGATGGTGCAGACGGGGATGGGCGAAGTGGTGCTGCCCGAGGTCGGCGGAATGCGGATGGCGATCGACGAGCACCATCAGCACAAAGACGTCTACCAGCATTCGCTGACGGTGCTGCACCAAGCAACCACCTTGGAAGATGAAGGGCCCGATCTGGTTTTGCGTTGGGCGGCGCTGCTGCATGACGTCGGCAAGCCCGCGACCCGCAAGCACGAGGCCGACGGCGGAGTCAGCTTTCACCACCATGAGGTGGTCGGGGCCAAAATGGCCCGAAAGAGGTTGCGGGCGTTGAAGTATTCCAAGCAGATGGTCGACGACATTTCGCAGCTGGTCTATCTGCACCTGCGCTTCCACGGATATGGCGAGGGCAGGTGGACCGACTCGGCAGTGCGCCGCTATGTCACCGACGCCGGACCGTTGTTGCCGCAGCTGCACAAGCTGGTTCGCGCCGACTGCACCACCCGCAACAAGCGTCGAGCTGCTCGGCTGCAGACCAACTACGACAATCTGGAGGCGCGCATCGCCGAGCTCTCCGCCAAAGAGGACCTGCAGCGGGTACGCCCCGACTTGGACGGCAACGAGATCATGGAATTGCTGGGCATCCCGCCGGGGCCCCAGGTGGGGCAGGCGTGGCGCTACCTCAAGGAGCTGCGGTTGGATCGCGGGCCGCTGACGCACGAGGACGCCACGGCTGAACTGATGGCCTGGTGGCGCTCCCGCGGGAACTAGGAGCCCTCCGCAGGCGTCCGACTGACATGGAGTATTGCTTGGGCGCCGGTGACGGCACGGCGACGATGTGGGACGCGGGGCCGGATCTCGACCTGGACGGAGATGGCCGGCTGGACGCGGTCAGTCTGGATTTCGACGGCGACGGGCTGGCTGACGACGCGTTGGCCGACCTCGACGGGGACGGCATCGCCGACCACGCCGTGCTCGATCTGGACAACGACGGCACCGCGGAGAGCTACTTCACCGATGACGGGTCGGGGACGTGGGCGATGGCCACCGACTCACCCGCCCGGCCGCCGCGGGTAGGCCAGCCCGGACCGGGCAGTGCGCCCGTCGGCGGACTTCGCTGGTTCGGGTTGGATGGCGTCGAGCACACCGGCGGGTCGCTGGTTGACTTCGACGGCGACGGCCAGGCCGACTACCGGCTGTTCGACAGCGACGGTAACGGGTTAGCCGACCGCGCAATCAGTTTCGGCGACAGCGGCGTGACGGGCTATGTCGATACCGACGGCGACGGGCGGTGGGATGTCAAGCTCACCGACACCGATGGCGACGGCGTCGCCGATGCGGCCAGTGCGCTGAGGCCCGAATCGTAGGCCCCCGTTGCCGACGCCGGCGCGGTACTGTGACGCCCCATGGACTTGGAGCAGTCACCGCCCGACTCGGTGAGCGACGCCCTGATCGAGATACTGCGCGACGACCTCAACGTCGACATCAGCCGGGTGACCCGCGCTTCTCGGCTAGTGGATGACGTGGGGTTGGACTCGGTGGCCTTTGCGGTGGGCATGGTGGCGATCGAGGACAAGCTCGACGTGGTGATTTCTGAGCAAGAGCTGTTGAACTGTGACACCGTCGGCGACTTGGAGGGGGTTATCCGGGCAAAGGTCGCGGTCGCGCGGTGACCGCGCTGGCGGCCGCCTTGGCCCGCGGGATGAACGCGTCGGACAACGACCTGATGGTCTTCGACCGGGACACCGACAGCTGGACCGCCCACCCCTGGCCGCAGGTGCACGCACGGGCCGAAGCCATCGCCGCGCGGATCCTCGACGAGGACCGACCCGGCGCCGTCGGGTTGGTCGGCGAACCGACCGCCGACTTCGTCGCCGCCATTCACGGTGCCTGGCTCGTCGGCCAGAGCGTGTCGATCCTGCCCGGACCGGTCCGCGGCGCCGACCCGCAGCACTGGGCCCGCTCGACGCTGACCCGGTTCACCGGGATCGGCGTGCGCACAGTTTTCAGCAACGGATCGGCGATGGACCTGCTGCGAGGCGCCGACCCACAGGTGGCGGTGCTCGACGTCGACGTGACCGCGCAGGGCCGACGATCGGCAACCGTGACACCGGTCATCGGGTCCGCCGACACCCCGGCCGTCCTGCAGGGCACCGCCGGGTCCACCGGCACCCCGCGCACCGCGCAGCTGTCCCCGGAGGCGGTGCTGAGTAACCTCAACGGTTTGCTCGCTGCCTTCAGCGTCGATGCTGCCGACGTCGCCTGCACCTGGCTGCCGCTGTACCACGACATGGGGCTGACCTTTCTGTTCAGCGCGGCGCTGATCGGGGGCCCGATGTGGCTGGCCCCGACCGCGGCGTTCGCCGCGGCGCCGTTCCGCTGGCTGAGCTGGCTGCACGACAGCGGTGCGACGATGACCGCTGCTCCGAACACCGCCTACAACCTGATCGGCAAGTACGCCCGCCGGGTTCCCGACGTCGACCTGGGCCGGCTGCGCGTCGCGATCAATGGTGGCGAGCCGGTCGACTGCGCCGGATTGGAACGGTTCGCCACGGAACTCGCCAAATTCGGTTTCGACCCGCGGGCCGTCGCGCCGTCCTACGGCCTGGCCGAAGCCACCTGTGCGGTGACCACCCCCGGTGCGGGTAGCGGGTTGCGCTACGACGAAGTCCCGCCGGCGACGCCCGGTCCAGGCGAGGCGATGCGCCGCCACGCGATCCTCGGTGATGCGATCCCCGGCATGCAGGTACGGATCGGCTCTGTCGCCGATCAACCCGCCGAGGCCATCGACCGCGAGGTCGGGGAGATCGAGATCCGCGGCGCATCGATGATGTCCGGATATGTCGGTGAACCCGCGCTGCAACCCGATAGCTGGTTCAAGACAGGCGATTTGGGCTACTTCGTCGACGGTGGCCTGGTCGTGTGCGGGCGGGCCAAAGAGGTCATCACGATCGCGGGCCGCAATGTCTTCCCCACCGAGATCGAAGGCGTCGCCGCCGAAGTGCGAGGTGTCCGGGAGGGTGCGGTGGTGGCGGTGGGCACCGATGACGGGGCCGCGCGCCAGGGTTTGGTGATCGCCGCCGAGTTCCGCGGCCCCGACGAGTCCGGCGCGCGCAGCGAGCTGGTGGCTCGGGTGGCGTCCGCCTGCGGTGTCGTCCCGACCGAGGTGGTGTTCTTGGCGCCTGGGTCGCTGCCGCGCACTTCATCGGGCAAGCTGAGGCGCCTCGAAGTCAAGCGCAACCTGGCAGCTCTGACATGACCGAAACTGCCGCGGAGAACCTGAGCATCGACGACTACCGGGCACTACTCGACGACGTGTTCGACCAACAGATCGTGCAATGGACCGCGGAAGCCGAAGCCAGCGAACGGTTTCCGCGCAAGCTGATCGAGCATCTCGGTCAATCCGGCGTGTTCGCGCACAAGTGGTGCAACGGACCGCACCCCGACGTGGCCAAGCTCATCGCGCTCGCGTTCGCGTTGGGCCGGTTGGGGTCGGCGGGTATCGGTGTCGGGGTCAGCCTGCACGACTCGGCGGTCGCGATCCTGCGCCGGTTCGGTCGCTCCGACTACCTGAAGGACATCTGCGAGCAGGCCATCCGCGGCGAGGCGGTGCTGTGCATAGCGGCCTCCGAGGAGTCCGGCGGTTCGGACCTGCAGATCGTGGAGACCGAAGTACGTTCTGCGCGGGACGGATTCGAGGTTCGCGGGGTCAAAAAGTTCGTGTCGCTATCACCCATCGCCGATCACATCATGGTGGTGGCGCGAGGCGTCGATCACGACGAAAACAGCCGGCACGGCAACGCGATGATGATCGCGGTTCCGACGTCGCAGACCGATGTGCAAGTGCCTTACCGCAAAGTCGGAGCCGCTCCGCTGGACACCGCTGCGGTACACATCGACACGTGGGTGCCTGCGGATGCGCTCATCGCCCGTCCCGGCACCGGGTTGGCCGCGATCTCGTGGGGACTTGCCCACGAGCGCATGTCGATTGCCGGGCAAGTCATTTCGGGGTGTCAACGGGTGCTCGGCATCACCCACGCGCGGATGGTGAACCGCAGGCAATTCGGCGCCACGCTGTTCGAGCACCAGGCCCTCCGGATGCGGGTGGCCGATCTGCAGGCGCGGGTCGATCTGCTTCGACACGGACTCAACGGAATTGCCGCCGAGGGCCGGCTCGATCTGCGGGCGGCGGCGGCGGCCAAGGTCACCGCGGCACGGCTGGGTGAAGAGGTGGTGTCGGAGTGCATGCATATCTTCGGCGGCGCCGGCTATCTGGTCGATGAGACACCGATCGGCCGATGGTGGCGCGACATGAAGCTGGCCCGAGTCGGCGGCGGCACCGACGAGGTGCTCTGGGAATTGGTGGCCGCGGCGATGAAGCCTGATTACGACGGATACGCCGAATTGATCGGCGAGCGCCCGCGGTAAGCGCTCGTCACTGCGCTGCCGGAACGTCGGTGGGTGAACGGGGCAACGCGTACAGCGCCATTCGACGGTTGCTCATGTCGTGCTCGCCGAGGAAGGTGCAGCCGGCGAATTCGCACAACCGGCGCGCCGCGCGGTTGCGATGATCGGGGTCGAACATGATTCGGCGACAACGCGGGTCGAGCTCGAAGACGCTGGCCACGATGCGCGGTAGCAGAAAAGGACCGAGACCTTTGTTGACGACCGTCAACTCGGCGATCGCCGCGTGCAACCCGACGTCGTAGGCATCGGCGCGATACCGGGTGGCGATGGAATCCTTTGCCGCGCGGTACACCTCGACGTAGCCGCCCTCTTGGCCGTGCATACTGCCGACGAACGGCCGCGAGTAGCTGCCGTCGAGCTGTGCGCGTAAGTACTTGCGCCAGCGGCGCGCCGGCCAAGCGGACTCCCAGGCCTCTGCCAGGTGGGGCAGGCGCATCCATTCCGCGATCATCTCTGCGTCGGCCTCCGGGTCGGCGAGGCGAAGCGAATACGGTTCGGACAGCACCGGTATGGGTGGCGGCGGGACATTGCGGACCTCGTCGGTGAGCCCTTCGGCCAGCTCCCGCGGCAGGATCGCGACGGCTTCGCGCTGCGCGCTCATCGACCGACGCTCCGGTGAGTGGGCGCGGCTGCCCCCGCACGCGGGGGTACCCCCACTTCGCGCTGCGCGCTCATCGACCGATGCCCGGCGGGCCGGCGAAGGCTTGAGCGATCTGCAACCAGTGCCGCGCGTCGTCGCCGTCGGCGGTCAGGTCAAGATCGCGCAGCGCCCGCCGCTGGGTGACCAGGAAGCAGAAATCCTGCGCGCCACCGGTGACTCGCTGCGCGGCGTCCGGCGGCCCCCACGACCAGGTGGTCCCGTCGGGGGCACGCAGCTCGACGAGAAAAGGCTCGGTCGGCGCGGGCAGCCCATTGACGGCGAAGGCGTAGTCGCGGGTGCGCACCCCGATATGGGCGACCGACCGCAGCCGCGCGGTGGGTGGCCTAGTGACGCCCAGAGTGTCGGCGACATCGAGTCCGTGTGCCCAGGTCTCCATCAACCGAGCCGTCGCCATCGAAGCGGCACTCATCGGCGGCCCGAACCACGGCAGTTTGCGGCCGTCGGGAACCGTCAGCAGCGCGTCGTGCAGCCGCGTGCGGGTGAGCCGCCAGTCGGCCAGCAACTCTTCCGGCGGCGCCGCCGCCACGTCCTCGGCGCCAGCATCGACGAAGCCGATCGGGTCGGCCGCCGCGTGCTCCAGCAGCCCGGAAAAAGCCGCCTCATCGGTGACCGATGTCAGCGCGACGCGGTCGGTCCACAGCAGGTGTCCGATCTGGTGGGCAATGGTCCAGCCCACAGCCGGCGTCGGCGCTGCCCAGCGGTCAGCGGCCAGCGGTGCAACCAGCCCGTCTAGCTCGTCGCTTTCGGCCCGCAAATCATCGACAATCTCTGCAAGACCAGCCATCTCTGTACCTTAACGATTGGCCGCCAACTGACCGCGACGGCCGACGACGCTGTGAACGGCGAGCCCGCACAGATAGAGCACGGTGCCGGCCAACACCAGCGCGGGGGAGTGACCGTCACGGGGAATGACGATCGCCGACACCGTGATTGCGCCGATGAACGCCAGCCAGAACAACGAATCCTGCACCGCGAACACGTGTCCGCGCAGCGCATCGTCGACATCGATCTGAATCGCGGTGTCAGCGCAAAGTTTGACCACCTGGCCGGCGGCGCCCAGCAGGAACCCACACGCCACCATCACCAAAAGCTGCAGACCGAATCCGGCAATCTGAATCGCCGCCGCGATCAGCAATGCCCCGTTGGCAGTGGCGTAGCGGCCCCAGCGGCGCACCGCAGGCGGAGTCACCACATTGGCCAGAAAGGATCCGGTCCCGGTGGCGGCGAGGAATAACATGGCGCTGCCCAACGCTCCGACGGGCGCGGCCCCGCCGCTGCGCACCAGCAGCAGCACCAGCAGGGTATTGATGCCGAACACCATCCGATGCGCGGCCAACCCGGAAAGGGTGGCGGCGACGGTGGGACGGTTCAGCACCGTGCGGAGACCGTGCAGCCAACCGGTGACCACCGCGTAGACGACGGACCCGTGAATCGCTCGCTGGGTGTCGTCGGGACCCAGCACGTGCGGGGCAAATCGCACCGACAGCAGCAGCGCGATCAGCAACGGGATGGCGACCAGGAAGATGGTCGAGGCGGCCGCACCGTCGCCGGACCCGACCAGGCTGCGGGGCACCAGCATGAAGTTGGCGCCCAGGAATGCGGCAACCGCGCCGGTCGCCGAGGCGATCGAGTTCATCGTGACGACCTGCTCGCGAGGCACCACGTGCGGTAGGGCGGCGGACAGACCGCAGGAGACAAACCGGGAGAAGCCGTTGACCACCAGCGCGCCGCACAGCACCAGCAGGTTGCCGGCGCCTAACGCCAAACACAATCCCACCAGCGCCACCGAAACCAGCCGGGCCAGGTTGGCGCCGACCAGCACCAGCCGACGATCCCAACGGTCCATCAACGCACCGGCGAACGGACCGACCAGCGAGTAGGGCAAGAACAGCACAGCAAAGGCGCCGGCGATCGCCAGCGGGCGGGCCGCCCGCTCGGGATTGAATAACAGGGCGCCGGCCAGTCCCGCCTGGAAGAGGCCGTCAGCGAACTGGCTTGCCGTACGCAACTCCAGCAGCCGCCAGAAGTCGGGCAAACTGCGCACCGAGCGCCAGACGGCACCAGGTGCGCGCGGATGATTCACAAGACCTACTTCCAGGTAGGGCCCGGCTATTCCGAAACGACGCGGCCCGGCGTCGGGCCCGCGGTAAAGCTTGTAAACAACAGTACAAATATCTCCGGAGCGCCCTGATTGTTGACCACACCAACCCGGCACGGATGCCATGATGGAGTCGTGGCGCAACACGAAGACCCGGAGGACTATGTTGCCCCCGCCGCACATCGAGTGCGAGCGGGCACTTTGCTTTTGGCGAACACGGATCTGCTCGAGCCCACATTCCGTCGCAGCGTGATCTACATCGTCGAGCACAACGACGGGGGCACGCTGGGCGTGGTGCTCAATCGACCCAGCGAGACCGCGGTATACAACGTGTTGCCGCAGTGGGCCAAGCTGGCGGCCAAACCCAAGACGATGTTCATCGGCGGACCGGTGAAGCGTGATGCGGCGCTGTGCCTGTCGGTGCTTCGGGTCGGTGCCGACCCCGACGGCGTGCCCGGTCTGCGACACGTGACCGGCCGGCTGGCGATGGTCGATCTCGACGCCGACCCCGACTCGATCGCGCCGCTGGTCGAGGGAGTACGAATCTTCGCGGGATACTCCGGCTGGACGATCGGTCAGCTGGAGGGTGAGATCGAACGCGACGACTGGATTGTATTGTCGGGCTTGCCATCTGACGTCCTGGTCCAGCCACGAGTGGATCTGTGGGGCCGGGTGCTACGGCGCCAGCCGCTGCCGATGTCGCTGTTGGCCACCCATCCGATCGACGTCAGCCGCAACTAAGCACGCGCCGCCGCCGGTGAAAAATCGTCAGCGGCAACAAGAACGCAGCGTTCAATGGCAGGCGAGCGTGCAGGTCGCGCACTCACCAGCATCACCGCAGCGCCCGGCTACTGGTGCGGCACGGCTTGCGGTGAACCCGCTGGCGAAGCTGCGGCTCCGGCCGCGGCAGCTGGGGCCTGCGGCGCCGCCGCGGGCGGGTTGGACCCAGGCGGGCCCACCCGGAACCCGTTGACGATCGCGTCGGTGGCGGGTGCTTCGGCGACTGCCTGGGCGGCATCGGTGGTCACCGCCAATGACACCAGGTATTTGTCTGGGCCGGAGGTAACGATGACGTGGCGATGGGAGGTGTTGAGCGTCATCTCGTTCTGGCGGTAGGTGCCCTCGATGATCGACGACGGGGAACCGTTGAAGTCGGCCAGCGAGGCGTTGGTGCTCCGCCAGGCCGGCAGTTGGGCGCTGTCGAGGTAGCCGTGGGTGATGGCCTCCTTGGGGTCGAAATCACCGACCAGCCGATACACCACCAGCTGAGCGTTTGAGGTGTACAGACTGCTGCTGCGACGGTTGGCGGTCACCACGAACGCATCGGGCACGTTGGGGTCGGGCACCTGCGTCCAGCCGGGCGGCATCGGCAAAGTGAAATCGAGCGCTTTGAACGCTTGCGCCTGCTGCGGCTCCATCTTGACGTTCTTGCCGTTGAAGAAGTCACGCAACGTCCCGGAGCTGGCCGGAAGCGCCGTCGGTGGCGCGGGTGGCGCGGGTGGCGCGGGTGGCGCAGCCGCCGCCGGTGCGGGCGGCATGGCAGGCCTTGCCGGGGCCAGCGCGGAGGAGACTGGAGAGGGCGCCCCGGGTACGGCGGCGATCATCCCCGGCATAGTGGTGCCCGCCGGCCCGGGGGCGACCGTGACGGCCTGCGGCATCACGGGCGGGGCGGGCACCGGGGCGGGATTGGGTCCGGGCGGAAACCCTGGGTCTGCCGACGCGGGGGGGCTCGCAAAGCCCAGTACACCCACAACGCCGACGGCTAGACCCGCGACCGTTACCCGCCAGCTCCGGACGCTCTGCATCATGACAGTCGGTCCTTCCCAGTTGCTCTACAGCACCGCAAAAGTCATAGAGGCCGACTGTAACCAGCGGGAATTGGCCGCTGCCAGGCTTGGAATACACCTGGAATAGACCTGGAATAAAGTGCTGATCGGTCTGCAATCCAACCGAGACCAACCTGGCCGGCGGGTCGCGCAGCGGCGCCCTTATAACCTGTTGGACGTGACCGACTCCCCGATGGCCGCGGCGGGCCCCAACCCCGGTGCTGCCGATGCGGAACCCGATGCGCCGCGGTATCGATACACCGCGGACCTGGCTGGCCGCATCGAACACACCTGGCAGGACAATTGGGCTCGAATGGGGACCTTCAACGTGCCCAACCCGGTCGGGTCGCTGGCCCCGACGGACGGTTCGGCTGTGCCGGACGACAAGATGTTCGTCCAAGACATGTTCCCCTATCCCTCGGGCGAGGGGCTGCACGTCGGTCATCCGCTGGGCTACATCGCCACTGACGTCTACGCCCGCTACTTCAGAATGATCGGCCGTAATGTACTGCACGCGTTGGGCTTTGATGCTTTTGGTCTGCCCGCTGAGCAGTACGCCGTGCAGACTGGTACCCATCCGCGGACCAGGACCGAAGCCAACATCGTTAACTTCCGGCGCCAGTTGGGGCGGCTGGGTTTCGGCCACGACAACCGACGAAGCTTCTCCACCACCGACGTCGAGTTCTACAAGTGGACGCAGTGGATCTTCCTGCAGATCTACAACGCGTGGTTCGACACCGCCGCCAACAAGGCCCGGCCGATAGGCGACCTCATCGCCGAATTCGATTCCGGGGCCCGACGATCAGATGACGGCCGGGAGTGGGCGAGCCTGTCGGCAGGCGAGCGCGCCGATGCGATCGACGCCCACCGCCTGGTCTACCGCGCGGATTCGATGGTGAACTGGTGTCCGGGGCTGGGCACCGTGCTCGCCAACGAAGAGGTCACCGCTGACGGCCGCAGTGACCGGGGGAACTTTCCCGTCTTCCGGAAGCGGCTGCGGCAATGGATGATGCGAATCACTGCCTACTCTGACCGGCTACTCGACGATCTCGACATCCTGGACTGGCCGGACAAAATCAAAACAATGCAGCGCAACTGGATCGGCCGTTCCACTGGTGCGGCCGCGCTGTTCTCGACGGCAGCAGGCGATATCGAGGTGTTCACTACCCGGCCGGACACCCTTTTCGGCGCGACCTATGTGGTGCTGGCCCCCGAGCACGAGCTGGTCGATCGGTTGGCCGCGGCCGAGTGGCCGGACGGGGTGGACCCGCACTGGACCTTCGACGGTGCCACACCGGGTGCGGCCGTCGCCGCCTACCGGCAGGCCATCGCCGCGAAGTCCGACCTGGAGCGTCAGGAGAACAAGGCCAAGACCGGTGTCTTCCTCGGAAGTTATGCGATCAACCCGGCCAACGACGCACAGGTGCCGATCTTCATCGCCGACTACGTGCTGGCCGGGTACGGCACTGGGGCGATCATGGCCGTCCCCGGCCACGATCAGCGGGACTGGGAGTTCGCCCGGGAGTTCGGCTTGCCGATCGTCGAAGTTATTGCCGGCGGCGATCTTTCGCAGGCCGCTTATGGCGGAGACGGCATCCTGGTCAACTCGGGTTACCTCAACGGGCTGGACGTGGCGGCAGCCAAGGAGGTCATCACCGCGCGTCTGGAAGCCGACGGTCGTGGTTGGCGGCGCATCGAATATAAGCTGCGCGACTGGCTTTTCGCGCGGCAACGCTATTGGGGCGAGCCATTCCCCATCGTCTACGACGTTGACGGGCGCCCGCACGCGCTAGATGACGCCGCGTTGCCGGTCGAGTTGCCCGACGTCCCGGACTACTCTCCGGTGCTGTTTGACCCCGACGACGCCGAGAGCGTTCCAGAGCCGCCGTTGGCCAAGGCGACCGATTGGGTGCACGTCGAGTTGGATCTCGGCGACGGCCTGAAGCCCTACACCCGCGACACCAACGTCATGCCGCAATGGGCGGGCAGCTCCTGGTACGAACTGCGTTACACCGACCCGCACAACTCAGAACGGTTCTGCGCCAAGGAAAACGAGGCCTATTGGATGGGCCCGAGGCCGGCCGAACACGGCCCCGACGATCCGGGTGGCGTCGACCTGTACGTGGGAGGCGCCGAACACGCGGTGTTGCACCTGCTGTATTCGCGGTTCTGGCACAAAGTGCTCTACGACCTGGGTCACGTCAGCTCCCGCGAGCCCTACCGCCGGCTGGTCAACCAGGGCTACATCCAAGCCTTCGCCTACACCGACGTCCGCGGGACCTACGTGCCGGCCGCCGAAGTGGTCGAACGCGATGGCAAGTTCGTCTACCCGGGTCCAGACGGAGAGATCGAGGTCTTCCAGGAATTCGGCAAGATCGGTAAGAGCCTGAAGAATTCGGTGTCGCCCGACGAAATGTGCGACGACTACGGCGCCGACACGCTGCGGGTGTACGAGATGTCGATGGGCCCGCTGGAGGCGTCGCGGCCGTGGGCCACCAAGGACGTCGTAGGGGCGCACCGCTTCCTGCAGCGGGTGTGGCGGTTGGTGGTTGACGAGCAGACCGGCGCCATCCGGGTAGTCGACAACCCGGATCTTGACACCGACACACTGCGGTTGTTGCACCGCACTATCGCGGGTGTCTCCGAAGACTATGCGGCGCTGCGCAACAACACCGCGGTGGCCAAACTGATCGAGTACACCAACCACCTCACCAAGCAGCACCGCGATTCGGTCCCGCGCGTAGCGGTCGAGCCGTTGGTTCTGATGCTGGCGCCGTTGGCGCCGCACCTGGCCGAAGAGCTGTGGCAGCGGCTGGGCAAATCGACTTCGCTTGCACACGGACCGTTCCCGGTAGCCGACCCGGCGTATCTGATCGAAGAGACCGTCGAGTATCCCGTGCAGGTCAACGGCAAAGTGCGCGGCCGAATCACGGTGCCCGCCAGTGCCGACGCAGACACCGTGGAAGCGGCTGCGTTGGCCGACGAGAAGGTGCAGACGTTTTTAGCAGGCGCCACACCGAAGAAGGTCATCGTGGTGGCCGGGCGACTGGTCAACCTGGTCGTCTGACTAGCCGCGCGGACGAAGCACCACCTCGTGAACATGACCGTCGGGCGGGGTGGCTACCACCTGGGCAACCACTTGTGCGACGGTGTCCGGATGTAGGAACCGGTCGGGGTCGTATTCGTCGCCCTCGAAGGACACCAGCTCTCGTTGCATGTCGGAGTCGGTGCGGCCGGGATACACGGTGGTGACCCGCAGCGTCGGCTCGCTCTCGCGCAGTGAGTCGGCGAACGCCCGCAGCGCGAACTTGCTCGCCGAATACGAGGCCATCACCGGCATAGCCGTGCGTCCTGCGCCAGAGTTGATGAACACCACTTGGCCCCCAGCGCGCCGTAGGGCCGGCAGCAGTGCCAGCGTAAGGGCCACGGCGCCAACGACATTAACGTCTAACGTGGTGCGCCACTGGTCGACGGTGGACTCGGCAACCCGCCCCGGAAAGGTCACACCGGCGTTGTGCACCAGCACATCGAGTTCACCGATGGAGGCTGTGGCGGCGGGGATCGCGTCGGCGATCGCGCAGATCCAGCGGCACCGTCGTGGCACCGAGCCGCTCCGCAACGGCCTGCAGCTGCGTCGAAGGCCGTCCGGCTAACAGCAGGGTGTGTGTGGGCGCCAGAGCGGAGGCGATGGCTGCGCCGATCCCGCGGCTAGCACCGGTGATAAGCGCGGTCGGCATGTCAGCCAGCTTAAGGGCTGCAGGGGTTTACGAGTTCTACGCGTGTTCGCCGCCGGCTTGGGCGGCTGCCGGGCTGCCGACTGGCTCGCTGGCGGCCAGCCGCTCCAGGGGTGTGAGCGCCTTGGTCAGCGTCTCGAGGTCGGGTCCGCTGAGCTGGCTGAGCAGCGCGATCAACGCGGTGATCCGGTTGGTCAGCGACTCGCGGTGAACGGCTAACCCGCGCGGGGTGATGTCGACCAGCACGGCGCGCAGGTCCGACGGGTCGCGTGAACGCTTGACCAGGCCGATCTTCTCCAGCCTGCGGATCGCCACGGTGGTTGTCGGCGTCCGGACGCGCTCGTGCGCAGCGAGATCGGTCATCCGGATCGGACCCTGATCGAGCAGAGTGAACAGAATCGACAGCTGAGCCAGCGTCAGGTCCCCGGCTGTTGCCGCGCCGGCGCTGGGGTCACCGCGGCGCAGGATGGAGAACAGTTTGGAGAGCGTGCGGTGAAGCCCCTCAGCCAGCTCTGTGAGTTCCGGCACCGTGGCTTCCCGTTCGGCCATAGTTCGCTAGTCTAACCTGTCTGGTGTTCAGCAGGCCGAAAAATCAATTTTGCTGTCAAAGTACCTGCGACAAGAAGCGCTGGAGCCGCTCGGTTTTTGCCGCCTCGAAGATCTGATCCGGCGGCCCGGTTTCCACCACCTGACCGTGGTCCATGAAGACAACGGCGTCGGATGTCGACCTGGCGAAACCCATTTCGTGGGTGACGACCAGCATCGTCATGCCGTCGTCGCCCAAGTCCGCGATCAGCGCCAGGATGCCCTTGACCAGTTCGGGATCCAGCGCCGAGGTCGCCTCGTCGAAAAGCATCACCTGCGGCGCCATCGCCAGCGCGCGGGCTATCGCCACCCGTTGCTGCTGTCCGCCCGACAGCGCGCCCGGTCGACTATCGGCCTTGTGTTTCATGCCCACCCGGTCCAGCTGAACAAGCGCCAGCTCGCGGGCCGCGCCGGCAGAGAGGCGCTGGAGTTGGCGCGGCGCGAGCATCACGTTGTCCAGCACGCTGCGGTGCGGAAAGAGGTTGAAATGTTGGAACACCATGCCAATTCGCTGCCGCAGCCGATTGGGATCGTCATTCAACACCGTCCGGCCGTCCAGCAGGATGTCGCCGCGGTCGGGCTCATGCAACCGGTTCAAGGTGCGCAGCAACGTCGACTTGCCCGACCCCGACGGGCCGATCACCGCCACCGTACTGCCGGCGGGCGCGTCGATGTCGACCCCGCGCAGCACCGCATTTGGACCGAAGGACAGATGAATGTCCTTGCACGCCAACGATACTGACTGCAGCTTCGGCACGGGGCCCGTCACGTCATCTCCTGGCCGGTGGAGATGAGGTCGAGCGCGTTCTTAGGCTCGGCAGCAGACCGGCCGTGGCGCAGCCGGTGGTCGACGAAGTTCACCAGATGGGTCAGCGGGATGGTCAACATCAGGTAGAAGACTCCGGCAGCGACCAGCGGTGAGAGGCTGCCGGTCTGCGCGTTGAGGTCCCGGCCGACTTGGAACAGCTCGCGCTGACCAGCGATCAGCCCGAGGAAGTACACCAGGGCGGAGGCCTTCAGTAACGCGATGAACTGGTTGACCAGCGCGGGCAGCACGCGGCGGATTCCCTGCGGTATCACCACCAAACGCATCGACGCGCGGTAGCTGAGCCCCAGCGCGCGGGAAGCCTCCAGCTGGCCGGACTCGACACTTTGGATGCCGGAGCGGAAGATCTCGCCCACGTAGGCGGCGGCGGTCAGGCCCAGCGCGGCGATGCCCAAGGGGTAGGGATTGTTGTGGGTCAGGCCGCCCACGATCGGCCCGATCCCGAGCCCGATCAGCAGAATGATCACCACCTCAGGCAGGCCACGGAAGATGTCGGTGTACACCCGCGCCGGCCAGCGCAGCCAGCGGGCACGCGAGATACCGGCGACCGCCAGCGCCATGCCGACGGCCAAACCGATGACACTGGAACTGACGGTCAAAATCAGGGTGTTGGGCAGCCCGGTCTTCAGCAGCACCGGGATGGCCTGCTGGTAGAGCTCCCAGTCGAAAAAGGACTCTCGCAACTGGGCCAGGATCGATTTCGGCGGGGCGACCTCGTCGACCCCCCGATGATGGCGCTCGGCGATCGCCGCGAAGTCCGGCAGGTGCGGCGTCAACGCCGACTTCGATCCGGGTTTCCATCCTGGCGGCAACGGTCGCGGAACCCAGTCGGCGTACAACCGCGACCAGGTGCCATCAGCGATGACGGCGTCCAGCCCGGAGTTCAGCGCAGCGACCAGCGGCTGGTTGTCTTTGGCCACCGCATAGGCCACGAAATTGCCCAGGCCGAACGTGTAGCCGGCGATGACGGCGGTGTCGCCGGGCCGCATCACGTTGGTCGCCTCCATCGCCGGCGCTACCCACGCGTCGATCTGATGGGTCTTAAGGCTGGTGTACACCGTGGTGAAATCGGGGAACTTCACCGGTTGCAAGTGCAGAACGTCGACGACGTAGGCCTCTTCGACGGTGCCCTGAACAACGCCGATGCGCTGTCCGGCAGCCAGCTCGTCGAACCCGCCGATCTGCGAACCGGAGGGCACGACCAGCGATAAGTAGCCGAAGTCGTAGCCGTTGGTGAAGGTGACCGTGCGCCGACGTGCTTCGGTGGCCATGATCGACGCCGAGCCGACGTCGAAGCGTCGTGACCCGACCTGGGCCAGCAGCCCGGAGAAGTCGGTGCCGACGAAGACGACCTGCAGCCCCAGCTTGGCGGCGATCGCCCGGAGCAGCTCGTTGTCGTAGCCGGTGTAGCGCCCGGCCGCGTTCAGGCAGGTAGTCGGAGGCCCCTGCGACAGGGTGCCCACGATCAGGGTTCGGGGCGTGTGCAGGCCCAGTGCGCCGGTGTCGACCGAGCTCAGCGCCTCGACGTCGGCGGTCGTGTACTTGTCGTCATGGGGGCGATTGGCGGTCGCCAGTTTCCGCGGCAACGCGATCGCGCCGTCCTCACCGGACGGCACGCATTGATCGGGCCTGGCCGCGGCGGGGGCAGCCGATGCCAGGGTGCATACCAGCAGGATCACTGTGACCATCGCGAACAGCTTCGAACCGATAGGGCCGACGTGGACGTGCATGACGGCAACGTATCGGTCGACCGGGTTAGAACGCGAACGCGGGTTTCGCGGGCTTCTCGGGCCTTTCTGTCGGGGCGAACACGCCGCGCCGAACGAGTTCGGTGATCATCACCTTCGCCATCAGCTCCGCGCAGGCGCTGCATGCGGCCCGGGCGGCGGCGGGGTCGCGGTGCCGGATGGCCGCGGTCTCGTCTTCGTAGAACGCCAGCATCTCGCCGACGATGTTCGGGTAGTTCAGCAAGAACGCCCGCGGAATCAGGCTCTGCGAGGCGCGGATGGCCGCGTGCAATCGAGGACCGGCGTACTCGTCATTGACGGCACGTCGATATTCGCGGCCAGCCTGCTGAAATAGTCGTGGTTCCTTCGCGCTGCGCAACGTGCGCATGATGGCGTCGAGCTGATCCAGGATCCGCGGGGTGGGGTTAGCGGCGGCGCGCGCCGAGGCGATCCCGTTCAGCACACCGTGCAGCTCGTGGTGCTCGAGGACGGTGTCTTCGTCGAAGCGCTCGACGAACGCGCCTCGGTGGTAGCGGGTGGACAGCACTCCATCGTGTTCGAGCTGGACGACGGCTTCTTGAATGGGGACCCGGCTCATCCCCAGATCTCGGGCGATTTCGTTGCGGTCCACACGGTCGCCGGTTCGCAGCTTGCCGGTCAGCACTTGGTTGAGGATGTAGGCGACGACCTGGTCTTTCTCTTTCGCCCCGTATTTCTTCGGCATCTTGTTCCTAACGGCGGTCACGCCAGCGACATAGGGTCTCGGCGCCCGTCAGGTCGTAGTCCGGGCCGGTGGCGCCGATGGTCAGCAGGCTCACGCCGAGATCGGTCAGCGCCTCAGCCTCGGCGATCAACGCGTCGGCACCCGACCTCCCGGTCTCGCCCCCGACCGCGGCCGAGTGCTCGATGGCGGCCGGATCACGCCCGACCGCGGCGCAGTGGTCGGCCAGCACCGCCGATTTGGCGGGATAGCTCTCGCGATCCGCGAAGCTGTGCCAGATGTCGGCGTGCTGAGCGACCAGGCGCAACGTCTTCTTCTCGCCCCCGCCGCCGATCAGTAGTGGGACGTCGCGGGTGGGCGGCGGATTGAGCTTGCCCAGCCGGGATTCAATGCGCGGCAGTGCCGCGGCGAGATCGTCCAGGCGGCTGCCCGCGGTCCCGAACTCGTAGCCGTACTGGTTGTAGTCCTTGCGTTTCCAGCCTGAGCCAATCCCCAAGATGAGTCTCCCGTCGGAAATATGGTCGACGGTGCGGGCCATGTCGGCGAGCAGCTCCGGATTGCGGTAGGAGTTACAGCTGACCAGCGCACCGATCTCCAGCCGCGACGTCTGCTCGGCCCAGGCGGCAAGCATGGTCCAGCATTCGAAGTGCGCGCCTTCCGGATCGCCGTAAAGCGGGAAGAAGTGATCCCAGTTGAACGCGACGTCGACCCCGATGTCCTCACAGCGACGGACCGCATCACGAATGATGCGGTAGTGCGAGGCGTGCTGGGGCTGCAGCTGCACACCGATGCGTAGCGGACGACTCGGGCGACTAGGAGAGCTCATACCTCCAACCTAGCCGCGAAGCTGTGAGCGATGCCCGCGAGTAGGCGCATTCCATTGCTGAGGACGTTTGTATCAAGGGACGCAACGACTTTGGATCCTTCTGCGACCTTCGTGTGGCCGCGCGCGATATGCTCAGCCCGCAGGGGCCATGGACGTTCCTGCAGAGCTGCATATGTCAGGAAATGCATATGTCTAGTACCGCGGCCGACAGTATCGCCGGTGTCGTCATCCCCGACACTCCGCTGGTGCGGGCGATTACCGCCCACATCCGAGATGCCGAGGATGACCTGCTTTTCAATCATTCCCGACGCGTGTTCCTTTTCGGCGCGCTACAGGGCCGTCGCCGCGGATTGCGGCCGAACCTGGAACTGCTGTACGCCGGAGCGATGTTTCACGACATCGGGCTCACCGCGTCCTATCGCACCTCCAGGCTGCGCTTCGAGGTCGACGGCGCCAATGCCGCGCGCGACTTCCTATTGGAGCACGGCGTCGACAAAGCCGACGTTGACAAGGTATGGCTGGGTATCGCGCTACACACCACCCCGGGTGTGCCCGAATTTTTGGCACCGGAGACCGCGTTGGTGACTGCGGGCGTCGAAACCGATGTGCTCGGCATCGGCCGTGACGATCTGCCTGCCGAAGCTCTCGCCGCGGTCACCGCCGCGCACCCTCGCCCCAATTTCAAGCAGCAAGTCTTGGCGGCCTTCAACGACGGCATGAAGCACCGTCCCGAGTCCACGTTCGGGACATGCAATGCCGATGTCCTCGAGCGCTTCGACCCCTCGTTTGTCCGCGACAACTTCGTCGACAACATTCTCAACAACACCTGGCCCGAATAACGACGGTGAAAGACACACCAACAGAACAACTTTGAGATCTGCAGGAGAAGAATCATGACCAGCGAACGCCCGCCTACAACCGACGACGCCGGTATTCCCGTTCCGAGTGACGACCATTCACTCACCATCGGACCCGATGGCCCAATTCTGTTGCAGGATCACTACCTGATCGAGCAGATGGCCAATTTCAACCGGGAACGCATCCCGGAGCGCCAGCCACACGCCAAAGGGTCGGGCGCTTTTGGCTATTTCCAAGTCACCCACGACGTCAGCCAATACACTCGGGCGGCGGTCTTTGCGCCCGGCACCAAGACCGACACCCTGATCCGATTCTCGACGGTGGCCGGCGAACGCGGCTCGCCAGACACCTGGCGCGACCCCCGAGGATTCTCGCTCCGCTTCTACACCAGCGAAGGCAACTTCGACATGGTCGGCAACAACACGCCGGTGTTCTTCATCCGCGATGGGCTTAAATTCCAGCACTTCATTCGGTCGCAGAAGCGTCGTGCCGACAACAACTGCCGCGACAACGACATGCAGTGGGACTTCTGGACGCTCTCACCGGAGAGCGCTCACCAGGTGGCGTGGCTGTTCGGTGACCGCGGCATCCCGGCCACCTGGCGGCACATGAACGGCTACAGCTCACACACCTACAGCTGGATCAACGCTGACGGCCAAATTTCTTGGGTGAAGTACCATTTCATCTCCGATCAGGGTGTCGAGTGCCTTACCCAAGAAGCGGCCGACCAGCTGGTCGGCGTTGACGGCGACCATCACGGCCGCGACCTGCACGAGGCGATCAAGCGCGGCGACTACCCGAGCTGGACCCTCAAGATGCAGATCATGCCCTTCGAGGACGCCAAGACTTACCGGATCAACCCCTTCGATCTGACCAAAGTGTGGCCGCACGCCGACTACCCGCTGATTGAGGTGGGCAAGCTGGTGCTCGACCGCAATTACACCGATCATCACACCGAGATCGAGCAGGCCGCGTTCGCGCCGAGCAACCAAGTCCCCGGCACCGGATTCAGCCCGGACAAGATGCTGTTGGCCCGCACCTTCTCCTATTCCGACGCCCACCGCGCGCGCCTCGGAGTCAACTACCACCAGATCCCGGTCAATGCCCCCAAAGCACCGGTGCACTCTTACTCCAAAGACGGTGTTATGCGGATAATCCCGGTCAGCGATCCGGTCTACGCGCCCAACTCCAAGGGCGGGCCGCAAGCCGACCCGGCGCGCACCGCCGAGGCGCTCTGGCATGCCGATGGCGAATTAGTGCGCACCGCCTACGCATTGCGTGCCGACGACGACGACTGGAGCCAAGCCGGAACGTTGGTTCGCGAGGTCATGGACGACGCTGAACGAGAGCGACTGGTGCACAACGTGGCCGGCCATCTCCTCAAGGGAGTCTCCGACCAGGTACTGGAACGGGCCTTCGAGTACTGGAAGAACATCGACAAGGAAACCGGAGACAAGATCGAAGCCGCCGTCCACGCCGAAGCTTCGTGATGGGACGCCGAGCCTCAGCTGTCGTCGAGCACTCCACGTAGCAGCTCGATCAGCACCCGCGGCTGGTCGCTTTGCACGGAATGCCCCGAGTTCTCCACGACGTGCGCACCACGAAACTGCTTTGCGCGTCGCGCAAGTTCGTCGGCATCCTCGTCGGTGACGAAGCCCGATTTGCCGCCCCGTACCAGGGTGATCGGTGCGGTCAGCCCGTCGAGGTCGTCCCACAGGCTGTCGAAGTCCGGAAATTCCCGGACGGTGTCGTAGCGCCATGTCCAGCGGCCGTCTTCGAGCCGGCGGGAGTTGTGAAAGACACCGCGGCGCAACGACTTCGGATCGCGGTGCGGTGCGGCGGCGGTGGTCAGCTCCAGCATGGCCGCAAAGCTGGGGAACTCCCGATCGCCGTGCATCAGCGCCACCGTGCCTTGCTGTTCGGCGGTCAGCTCAGCGTGCCGGCGCAACGCCGACGGCGTGACGTCGACGAGGACGAGTGCGCGGACCAGCTGTGGGGCGACGGCGCCCAGCCCGATCGCGGTCAGCCCGCCCAGCGACATCCCGATCACGAGGTCAGCATTCGGCGCGAGCTCCTGCACTGCCGGCGCGATCGTGGCGGCGTTGTTCTGCGGAGAGTAGTTGCCGTCGTCGCGCCAGGCAGAATGTCCGTGGCCAGGTAGGTCCACCGCCAGCGCCGGCTGGCCGAGACCCACGATCACGGTGTCCCAGGTGTGCGCGTTTTGCCCGCCCCCGTGGAAGAACACCACCCGCGGCGAGCCCTCGCCCCATTGCAGCGCGCTGATGGCGCCCGCGTCGACGCGATGCACGTCTGGCAGCGGACCGGTGACACCGGCCTGCTCGGCGTTCTCGGCCAGCAGCGAGAACTCCGATAGCCCGGCCAGTTCGTCTTCGGAAATCTCGGTCACGTCTTACGACTTTACGATCCAAGTCCCAAACGCCACGTTGGCGTGACGGTCGGGGCACAGCGCCACGCTGGCGTGGCGCTCGAAAACTAGGCGTCGATGATGAACTCTTCGAGCTGGGTGCGGGCGACGTCGTCGGGCAGCTGCTGCGGCGGGCTCTTCATCAGGTAGGCCGACGCCGGGATGACCGGTCCGCCGATGCCGCGGTCCTTGGCGATCTTGGCCGCCCGGACCGCGTCGATGATGACGCCGGCCGAGTTCGGCGAGTCCCACACCTCGAGCTTGTACTCCAGGTTCAGCGGCACGTCACCAAAGGCACGGCCTTCCAGTCGCACGTACGCCCACTTGCGGTCGTCAAGCCAGCTGACGTGGTCGGACGGGCCGATGTGCACGTCTTTGGTCTTGAACTCGCGCTGCAGATTCGAGGTGACGGCCCGCGTCTTGGAGATCTTCTTCGACTCCAGCCGCTCGCGCTCGAGCATGTTGAGGAAGTCCATGTTGCCGCCGACATTGAGCTGCATGGTGCGGTCCAGCTGCACGCCGCGGTCCTCGAAGAGCTTGGCCATCACGCGGTGCGTGATGGTCGCGCCGACCTGGCTCTTGATGTCGTCGCCGACGATCGGCACACCGGCATCGGTGAACTTCTTCGCCCATACCGGGTCGGACGCGATGAACACCGGCAGCGCGTTGACGAACGCCACGCCTGCGTCGATGGCGCACTGGGCGTAGAACTTGTCGGCCTCTTCGGAGCCCACCGGAAGGTAGGAGACCAGCACGTCGACTTCCGCCTCACGCAGCACCTTCACCACGTCGACCGACTCGGCGTCGGACAAGTCGATGGTGTCGGCGTAGTACTTGCCGATGCCGTCGAGCGTCGGGCCGCGCTGCACAGTCACGTTGGTCGGCGGCACGTCGGCGATCTTGATGGTGTTGTTCTCGGACGCGAAAATCGCCTCGGACAGATCGAAGCCGACCTTCTTGGCGTCCACGTCGAATGCGGCGACGAACTTCACGTCGCGAACGTGGTAAGGCCCGAACCGTACGTGCATCAAGCCTGGGACCGTCGACGTCCCGTCGGCGTGCTGGTAGTACTCGACGCCCTGGACCAGCGAGGACGCGCAGTTCCCAACGCCAACGATGGCGACTCGTACATCGGTGGACGCCTGTGGCGCGTTCTGGTCACTCATAGGGCGTACTCCTTAACTCGTATCCGTGGATGGTTCTTTGCCTGGCTCTAGGACTGCTCAGCGCGGCGTTGCGCTAATAGTTCGGCCGCGATCAACTCGTTGAGCCAATTGACTTCGCGCTCGCTGGACTCCAACCCGAGTTGATGGAGCTGACGGGTGTAGCGGTCCAGCGAATTACTGGCCCGCGCCACTGCTTCACGCAGGCCTTCCCGACGTTCTTCGACCTGACGACGACGGCCTTCCAGGATGCGCATCCGCGCCTCGGCTGGAGTGCGGTTGAAGAATGCCAGGTGCACCCCAAAGCCGTCGTCGGTGTAATTGTTCGGACCGGTGTCGGCCACCAGCTCGTTGAAGCGCTGTCGGCCCGCGTCGGTCAATTCGTACACGCGCCGGGCCCGCCGCACTGGCGTGCCCGCTGGGGCGGCGTTCTCGGCGATCAGCCCGTCCGCCTGCATCCGCCGCAAGGCGGGGTAAAGCGAACCGTAGGAGAACGCCCGAAACGCCCCGAGCAGACCAGTCAACCGCTTGCGCAGTTCGTAGCCATGCATAGGCGACTCGAGCAAGAGACCCAGGATGGCCAACTCAAGCATCGAGTCACCTCCTTTGCTCGGACCGTTAGGATGTTTCGACGCCTCGCGTCATAGTATCGTCCCGATATATTTGCCACCACTTGAGCTGGTGTTCGTGATCCGTTCAACGATTCTTGGCCGGGGCGTCAGGACGGAGGGTTGACCCGCTCGACGGTGCCATCGCCGGCGAACTTGATGTAACCGCTGCCGTAATCAGCGGAAACGTAGGCCGACAGCGATACCGCCCCCGGCGTGGTCGGATCATCGGAGGGCTCCACGATCAGATACGTGCTGGTGACGTCCGGCGGGTTGATACCGAGCGTTTTGGGTGCGCCGTGCAGGATGCCCACCGCCTTGGTGGCGTCGAAGCGCGCCAGGTCGACCGGAGTGGCGCCGCCGGTCGAGGGCGAAGGGGTCGGAGCGCCCCACCCGCCGCGGTAGACGTAGCTCAGTTGTCGTCTTGGCTGGGCCGGGTCTTGACGGTCCAGCACCGCATAGTCGGGGTAGACGACCAGGCGAAGGCCCATGGTGTCCCCGAACTTCTTGCGGGTCTGGTCGAGCAGCCCGGTCAGACCGTCCAGCGACTGCAATTGCTTGGGCGGGTTCAGCACCACCGCTCCGACGCCGTCGGGGTTGGCTGCGGGACTCGGTGTGAAACTCAGCGGTGAGCCGGTGTGGCCGTACAGCCCCCAACCGAGTCCGATACCGAGCAACACGGCGACGACAATCGCCGCCGCGGCGATGCCGCGGCTGCCGAACTTCGGCCGGGATGGCAGCGGCGTCAACTGAACCGGGGAATGGGCGGTTTGCAGATCGGCGACCAGCCCGTGCAGATCGGCCAGGGTGACAGCGGAGGTGGCTGCGCTGACCCGCTCCCGGTGCTCCTCATTGGACAGCTGGCCTTCTTCCAGTGCCCCGTCGAGGATCCGGCAGGTGTCTTCTCGGTCGCTGTCCTTCGCCCGGGTGGGAGCCACGGCGATGATCGTAGGAGTCCACGTCGTGCGCCGACACCGTTCGGGTGAAACACATCGGTCGGGCGAAATAGGCCGGTCTGACCGGCCGGGTTGTAATCACCGTGGTTGCAAGCCTGTCGGCGGCAGCCTGCAGCGGGCATAACCAAATAGCGTGTCAATACATCTTCATTGGTTTCTGCCCACTTATGGGGATTCGCGCGGCCTCATCGCCGGTGGCCATGGAAGCAATATGCACGGCGACCGGCCCGCCGATCTGAAATATCTCATCCAGCTCGCCCAGGCTGCCGAGATCAACGGCTTCGAGGCGGTGCTCACGCCCACCGGTTTGTGGTGCGAGGACGCTTGGCTCAGCACGGCCATGCTGATCAACAGCACCGAGACGCTGAAATACCTGGTGGCGTTCCGTCCCGGGCTGGTCAGCCCGACGCTGGCCGCGCAGATGGCGGCGACCTTCCAGTGGCAGTCGCAGGGGCGGCTGTTGCTGAACGTCGTAACTGGCGGCGAGAGCATCGAGCAGCGGGCGTTCGGCGACTTCCTGCCCAAGGAGGACCGTTACGCGCGGTGCGGTGAGTTCCTCAACATCGTCCGCAAGCTGTGGACGTCCGACGATCCGGTGAACGTGACCGGCGAACACCTGCGGGTGGAGCAGGCATCACTGGCACGGCGCCCAGATCCGCTGCCCGCCGTCTTTTTCGGTGGATCGTCACCCGAGGCCGGCAAGGTCGCGGCCAGATACGCCGATACTTACCTGACCTGGGGAGAGCCGCCGACGCAGGTCAGCGAGAAGCTCAACTGGATTCGCGGTCTGGCCAAGGCGCGAGGCCGGAAACTGAGCTACGGCATCCGGTTGCATGTCATCTCGCGCGACACCAGCGAACAGGCGTGGTCCGAGGCGCAGCGGCTGCTGAGCGCGCTCAGCCCCGAGACCGTGGCCGACGCGCAAGAGTCGCTGGCCCGTTCGGAGTCTGAGGGGCAACGTCGGATGCGCCAATTACACAGTGGCGGCGACGATTTCGGTGAGGGGATCGATGCCCGACGGCTGGAGATCTACCCCAACCTCTGGTCTGGCGTCGGTCTGGTCCGCGGCGGGGCAGGCACCGCGTTAGTCGGTTCGCATGAGGAGGTCGCCGACCGGATCACCCAATACGCGGAGCTGGGCCTGGACCACTTCATCCTGTCCGGCTACCCGCACCTCGAGGAGGCGTACATCTTCGGCGAGGGGGTGCGTCCGATACTCGCCCGGCGAGGCCTGCTGGGTGCCGAGGCAGAGCCGGCCAAGCCGACAGGGCCGGCCCACACCGCCTTCCTTCCGCGCGTCGGAGACGTCAGTGCCTCCTAGCAGCGAGACGGGTGCGGCGGTACTCGCCGGACCCGCGCTGTCCCAACCAGAGCCACACGTTGACGGGATTGCACTAGCGGACCGAGCGACCCGGCGCACGGTGCTGATAGCAAGCCTGGTGGGCACCACCATCGAGTGGTACGACTTTTTTCTCTATGCGACGGCGGCCACCATCGTGTTCAACCACGCTTTCTTCCCGTCGCAGAACTCGACGCTGGGCACTCTGCTTGCGTTCGCCACGTTCGCCGTCGGGTTTGTGATGCGCCCGGTCGGAGGGTTGGTGTTCGGCCATATCGGCGACCGGATCGGGCGCAAACGCAGCCTGGCCCTGACCATGCTGTTGATGGCGGCGCGACTGGCCTGATGGGAGCGTTGCCGACGGCCGCCCAAATCGGCGCGCTGGCCCCCGTGCTGCTGCTGACCCTGCGGATCGTTCAGGGCTTCGCCCTGGGTGGAGAGTGGGCCGGCGCGATGCTGTTGGCCGTCGAGCACAGCCCGGCGGATCGCCGCGGTCTTTACGCCAGTGCTCCCCAGGTCGGGCTGGCACTGGGCCTGGCGCTGGGAACGGGTGTGTTCGCGCTGTTGCAGCTGCTGCTGCCCGCGCAGGCATTCGTCAGTTACGGATGGCGCATCGCCTTCTCGATCAGTTTCGTGTTGGTGTTTTTCGGACTACTGGTGCGGCTGCGGGTGGCCGAAACACCGGCCTTCCGGGCCATCGAGGCTCGGGCCGAGCGCTCGGCTGTTCCGGTGCGCGAGGTTTTCGCCCCGCCGGTGCTGCGCTCGACCCTGCTCGGCCTGGTATCGCGCTGGGCGGAAGGAGCCGCGTTCAACACCTGGGGTGTGGTTCGCCATCGCGTACGCCACCAGCTCCCTTGGTCTGGGAAAAGTCCGGGTGCTGTGGGTGGTCACCGTCTCCGCTTTGGTGATGGCGCTGCTGATGCCGGTGGCGGGCCGCCTGACCGATCGGTTCGGCGGGCGGGTGATGTATGCCACGGGTGTCGCGGCGTTCGGGCTGACCGTATTCCCGACTTTCGCATTGTTCGACACCCGCGACATCGCGTGGTTCGCGGTGGGCATGGTCGTGGAGTTCGGCGTGATCCACGCCTGGTTCTATGCCCCGCAGGGCACCCTGTATGCCTCGCTCTATCCCACGCGCATCCGCTATACCGGGCTCTCCACCATCTATCAGGTGTCCGGCATTTACGCGTCCGGCCTCACGCCGCTGATCCTGACCAGCCTGATCGCGGCCGACCACGGTCGCCCCTGGTATGCCTGCGGCTATTTGGCTGCGACAGCGGTGCTCAGCGTGGCCGCCACGGTACTGCTTGATCGAAGTTGACCCCGGATTCGGTCCGGGCGGACGCGGCAACTGTGACCTGTGGAGTGGCCGGGCAATCCCTCGGCACCGCCGACGCGGACGTACTCTGGTCTTCGTGCGATTGCAGCGACAGGTGGTGGACTATGCGCTTCGGCGCCGCTCACTGCTGGCCGAGGTTTATTCGGGGCGAACCGGCGTATCCGAGGTGTGTGACGCCAATCCGTACTTGCTGCGCGCGGCGAAATTTCACGGGAAGCTCAGCCCGGTGATGTGCCCGATTTGCCGGAAAGAGCAGCTCACGCTGGTGTCGTGGGTATTCGGCGACCATCTGGGCGCGGTATCCGGTTCGGCGCGTACCGCCGAAGAGTTGGTCTTGCTGGCATCCCGTTTCGCGGAGTTCTCGGTACACGTCGTGGAGGTGTGCCGGACCTGCAGTTGGAATCATCTGGTCAAGTCGTATCTGCTCGGCGCGGCCCGCCCGGCCCGCCCGACTCGACCAGCCCGCCCTCCAGGGGGTTCGCGCAGCACGCGTACGGCGCGCGACGACGCCCGCACGGCCAGTGAATAACGAAGGGCAGCAAGACCGGTCGGCCACTGATACCCCGAACGGGGCAGCGGGCGCTGGCGGGTCCGCGCGCTCCTCCGGCGGACACCGCGGCGGTCGTCGGCAGACCCCCGGCGCGCCGCCCCGGCCCCCAGTACCGCCCGACGACCGGTTGACCACAATCCTGCCGCCCGTCCGAGACGACACCGCGCGTCCACTGCGGGATCCGATCGAGGCGGTGAAGGCCGCGATGGACGGCCGATCGCCGACCGGGGCCTCCGACCGGCGCGACCCGCTCGAGTTGGCCGCAGCTGCGCTGGACGGCAGGACGGCGCGACATCACCAGCAGCCTCCCGGCGGCCGCCCACCACATCCGCCGCAGCGGAAGCCTCCGCTGCCGGACTGGGACTGGATCAAGCGAATCGACTGGACGTGGCTGCACCGCATCAACTGGTTGTGGGTCCGGCGCGGCTTCTACGTAGCTGTCCCGGTGCTGCTGTTGTTGCCGATCGTCACCTTCGCGATGGCGTACCTCATCGTCGACATTCCCAAGCCCGGCGACATTCGCACCAATCAGGTCTCGACGATCCTGGCCAGTGATGGCTCCGAGTTGGCTAAAATCGTTCCACCGGAAGGCAATCGAGAGGACGTCAACCTCGACCAGGTGCCGGTGCACGTGCGCCAGGCGGTGATCGCCGCTGAGGACCGCAACTTCTACTCCAACCCCGGCTTCTCCTTCACCGGCTTCGCGCGGGCGATAAAGAACAACATCTTCGGCGGCGACACCCAGGGCGGTTCGACGATCACCCAGCAGTACGTCAAGAACGCGTTGGTGGGATCGCAGCGGGCCGGCGTCGGCGGCCTGATCCGCAAGGCCAAGGAACTCGTCATCGCCACCAAAATGTCGAGCGAGTGGTCCAAAGACGACGTCTTGCAGGCATACCTGAACATCATTTACTTCGGTCGTGGCGCCTACGGGATATCGGCGGCGTCCAAGGCTTACTTCAACAAACCAGTCGAGCAGCTCACCGTGGCCGACGGCGCTCTGCTGGCGGCGCTGATCCAGCGCCCGTCGACGCTGGACCCCGCGGTCGACCTCGAGGGCGCCACGGAACGGTGGAACTGGGTGCTCGACGGGATGGTGGAGATTGGCGCACTCTCGCCGAAGGACCGTGCAGCTCAAACGTTTCCGCCGACACTGCCGCCTGATCAGGCCCGCGCGCAAAACCAGACCACCGGGCCCAACGGGCTGATCGAACGGCAGGTAGCCAGAGAACTGCTCGAGCTGTTCAACATCGACGAGCAGACCCTCAATACCCAGGGGTTGCAGGTCACGACGACCATCGAACACGCAAGCACAGAAGTCCGCCGAGAACGCGGTGTCGAAGTACCTCGACGGGCAGAACCCCGACATGCGGACCGCGGTCGTGTCGATCGATCCGCATGACGGTGCGGTGAAGGCTTACTACGGCGGCTCGGACGCCAACGGGTTCGACTTCGCCCAAGCCGGGCTGCAGACCGGGTCGTCGTTCAAGGTGTTCACGCTGATCGCCGCGCTGGAACAGGGTATCGGCCTGGGCTATCAGGTGGATAGCTCGCCGCTGACGGTCAACGGCATCAAGATCACCAATGTCGAGGGTGAGAGCTGCGGAACCTGCAACATCGCCGAGGCGCTCAAGCGTTCGTTGAACACCTCCTACTACCGGCTGATGCTGAAGTTGAAACACGGTCCAGAGGACGTCGCCAACGCTGCACACCAAGCGGGCATTGCGCCCAGCTTCCCCGGCGTCCCGCATACGTTGTCTGAAGACGGTAAAGGTGGCCCGCCGAACAACGGAATCGTGCTGGGCCAGTACCAGACCCGGGTGATCGATATGGCCTCCGCATACGCCACGCTGGCCGACTCTGGTGTCTACCACCGACCGCATTTCGTGCAGAAGGTGGTCAACGCAGAGGGCCGGGTCCTGTTCGACGCCACCAACTCCGATAACGCCGGCGAACAGCGGATCCCAAAGAATGTTGCCGACAACGTCACCTCGGCGATGCAGCCGATCGCTGCCTATTCGCGCGGTCACGCCTTGGCCGGCGGGCGGCCGTCGGCCGCCAAGACCGGCACCACGCAGTTGGGCGACACCGATGCCGACAAGGACGCCTGGATGGTCGGCTATACCCCGTTGCTGTCGACGGCAGTCTGGATAGGCACCGTCAAAGGCGACACTCCGCTGGTCACCAAGTGGGGAGGGCCGGTCTACGGCTCGGGTCTGCCGTCGGACATCTGGAAGGCCACCATGGACGGCGCACTCAAGGGCACCCCTGACGAGTCCTTCGCCAAGCCGGGGGAGATCGGTGGTTACGCCGGTGTGCCGGCAGCGCCACCGCCACCCGAGCCGCCGCAAGTGACGGTCATCCAGCCCACGATTGAAGTGGCACCGGGCATCACCATTCCGGTCGGGCCGCCCACCACTGTCCCCGTCGGTCCACCTGCACCGCCGCCGGGAGCGCCCGTGCCTGCTCCGTCGCCGCCGTGATCGCGGAGGGGGGACGGGTCGCGCCACCATTTCGCCGCGACCGTTGGCCGCCGACCTGCGCTCTGCCGATGACCGCGATTGCCCCAGCCGCACCGACTTTCTGGGCGCGGCGCTATCGAACGTCGTCGGCGGCCCGGCCGGCCGGCATGCGGTGATCGGCCGCACGGCCTTGCTGACCCCGCTGCGAGCGATGTTTTTGATAGCGCTGGTGTTTCTGGCGCTGGGTTGGTCGACGAAGGCGCCGTGCTTGCAGACCACCGGGAATGGGCCCGGTGACCAACGGGTCGCCAATTGGCAGAATGAGCGCGCCTACTACGAGCTGTGTTACTCCGACACCGTGCCGCTCTACGGCGCGGAGTTGTTGAGCCAGGGCAGGTTTCCGTACAAGTCCAGCTGGATCGAGAAGGACGCCGGCGGTAAACCGCAGACCCGCTATGACGGCAAGCCCGCGGTGCGTTACATGGAGTACCCGGTGCTCACCGGGGTGTACCAGTACGTGTCGATGGCGTTGGCCAAGACCTACACCACCTTGAGCAAGTTGCTGGGGCTGCCGGTGGTCGCCGAGGTGGTGGTGTTCTTCGATGTGGCCGCGCTCGGGTTGGCGTTGGCGTGGTTGGCGACGTTGTGGGCCACCGCGGGCCTGGCGGGCCGACGGGTTTGGGACGCGGCGCTGGTGGGTGCGTCCCCGCTGGTGATCTTCCAGATGTTCACCAATTTCGACGCGCTGGCAACGGCGTTGGCGGTCGGTGGGCTGCTGGCGTGGGCTCGTCGGCGACCGGTGCTGGCCGGCGTGCTGATCGGGCTGGGCGTTGCGGCGAAGCTCTACCCGGCGTTGTTGCTGGGTCCGCTGCTGGTGCTGGGCATCCGGACCGGGCGGCTGGGCGCGTGGGTCGGCACCGCGGTCGTGACCGTGGTGACGTGGCTGGCAGTGAACCTGCCGGTGATGCTGCTCTACCCCCGGGGCTGGTCGGAGTTCTTCCGGTTGAATACCCGCCGCGGCGACGACATGGATTCGCTGTACAACATCGTCAAATCGTTTACCGGCTGGCGGGGTTTCGATCCTGACCTGGGTTTCTGGCAGCCGCCAGAATTGCTGAACGCGGTTGTCGTGGTGTTGTTCCTGTTGTGTTGTGCGGCAATCGGTTACATCGCGCTCACTGCTCCGCGGCGGCCACGGGTGGCCCAGCTGGCGTTTTTGGTGGTGGCGGCGTTTCTGTTGACCAGCAAGGTGTGGAGTCCGCAGTTCTCGCTGTGGCTGGTACCGCTGGCGGTGCTGGCGTTGCCGCACCGCCGAATCCTGTTGGCGTGGATGACGATCGACGCGTTGGTGTGGGTGCCGCGGATGTACTACCTCTACAGCGCGCCTAACCGCGGATTGCCCGAGCAGTGGTTCACCACGGCGGTGCTGCTACGCGACATCGCGGTGCTGACCTTGTGCGCATTGATAGTCCGCCAGATCTACCGACCCGAGGAAGACCTGGTGCGCTGGGGCGGACGGGTGGACGATCCGGCCGGCGGGGTATTCGACCGGGCCGGCGATGCGCCGCCCAGCTGGCTGCCCCCGCGGCTGCGTCCGGCGCGGCCGCGGCAGCTGGCACGGGCAACCACTGCGGCCGAAGCTGACGCTCGACAGGCTGTCGCGCGTTAACGACGTCGAGTGTGAGTTGATGGCCGATTTCGCAAGCTCAGCCAGCGTCCGGTAGCCTGGGGCGGTTGCCGACGCAGGCGACCCTCCTGCCACGGACAAGACCGTGGCCGCACACGACCATAGGAGGTGATGAGGTCCCCATGCGTCCATACGAAATCATGGTCATCCTCGACCCCACCCTCGACGAGCGCACCGTTGCCCCGTCGTTGGAGACCTTTCTCAACGTCATCCGCAAAGACGGCGGAAAGGTGGACAAGGTCGACATCTGGGGTCGGCGCCGCCTGGCGTACGAAATCGCGAAGCATGCCGAGGGCATCTACGCAGTGATCGACCTGCAGGCCGCGCCCGCGACGGTGTCCGAGCTTGACCGTCAGCTCAGCCTGAACGAGTCGGTGTTGCGCACCAAGGTGATGCGCACCGACAAGCACTAGCCCAGGCATCGAGTAGGGCCTGTTGGCGAATGACCACGTCCCGTCGTAGCCGTTGCGTAGGCTCTGCGACAGGACACTCTCGACCACTCTCCCGCCGATTCCAGGCGGGAGCACGAGGACCAGGAGGTCACTGTGGCTGGTGACACGAACATCACCGTCGTCGGAAACCTGACCGCTGACCCCGAACTGCGGTTCACCCCGTCCGGTGCCGCCGTGGCCAATTTCACGGTGGCTTCGACGCCGCGGATCTACGACCGCCAAAG
This sequence comes from uncultured Actinomycetota bacterium, assembly GCA_963743145.1. Taxonomy (GTDB): domain Bacteria; phylum Actinomycetota; class Actinomycetes; order Mycobacteriales; family Mycobacteriaceae; genus Mycobacterium. Next base: position 234,720 of record CAVUOR010000005.1, read on the forward strand.
CGGGGAATGGAAGGACGGCGAGGCGCTGTTCTTGCGGTGCAACATCTGGCGTGAGGCCGCCGAGAACGTAGCCGAGAGCCTGACCCGTGGCTCGCGGGTGGTCGTGACCGGGCGGCTGAAGCAGCGTTCATTCGAGACCCGTGAGGGCGAGAAGCGCACCGTGGTCGAGGTCGAGGTCGACGAGATCGGCCCGTCGCTGCGGTACGCCACCGCCAAGGTCAACAAGGCCAGCCGCAGCGGTGGCGGCGGCGGCGGCTTCGGCGGCGGCGGCGGCGGAGGGTCTCGCCAGCCCGCCCAGCCCGCCCAGACCGGCGCAGCCACGGGTGACGACCCGTGGGGCAGCGCCCCGGCCTCGGGTTCATTCGGTGGCGGCGACGACGAACCGCCCTTTTAACTTTTCCACGACAGAACGAAAGAGATAGACATGGCCAAGTCCAGTAACAAGCGGCGCCCGGCGCCGGAGAAGCCGGTCAAGACACGCAAATGTGTGTTCTGCTCCAAAAAGGGCCAAGAGATCGACTACAAGGACACCCAGCTACTGCGTACCTACATCAGCGAGCGCGGCAAGATCCGCGCGCGCCGCGTGACGGGTAACTGCGTCCAGCATCAGCGCGACATTGCGATCGCGGTCAAGAACGCCCGCGAGGTGGCGCTACTGCCCTTCACCTCCTCGGCGCGGTAACCGCCCGACGCAGAACGGAATTAGCGAGACAATGAAGCTCATTTTGACCGCCGACGTCGACCACCTCGGCTCCGTCGGCGACACCGTCGAGGTTAAGGACGGCTACGGCCGCAACTTCTTGCTGCCGCGGGGCCTGGCGATCGTTGCTTCGCGTGGCGCGCAGAGGCAGGTTGACGACATCCGTCGTGCCCGCGATTCCAAGCAGGTGCGAGACCTCGAGCACGCCAACGAAATCAAGACGGCGATTCAGGCCCTGGGCCCGGTAGCGCTGGCGGTGAAGACCGCTGGCGACTCGGGCAAGCTGTTCGGTTCGGTGACCCCCGGCGCCATCGTCACGGCGATCAGGAAGGCCGGCGGACCCAACCTCGACAAGCGGGTCGTCCGGCTGCCCAGGGGACACATCAAAGCAGTGGGCAGCCATCCGATCACCGTGCAACTGCACCCGGACGTCGACGTCGAGCTTGCGCTCGACGTCGTTGCGGAGGGTTAGGAACCAGCGTCGCTGACCACGGTGGCGGCCGCATCGGGCTGCCGCCGGGGCGTTGCTGTCATCCGTAGCGAACTCCCACCAACCAACAATCTTTAGCGAACGTAACCGTGCGTTAACGTCGGGAAATCCTCTCTGAAACGCAACACGCCCGAAGCGGCAACCCGGCCCGACACGCCGAAGAGATTCCCATCCACACAAAGTGGGCAGCCGTGTGGTCCGCTTATCTGCAGTGATGTTGCAATGGCGCATATTGCTCCACAAGTTCTCCACAACCCCTTAACACGGGTGCAGACGGATATGCACACACGATGCACAGATTCATGAACAACACCGTTTGGACTCCGTGCCAGCAACCTTTAGCGTCGACCGGCGTGGGGTGATGCCAATCTCCTGACTCGCGCAGTGTCAGTGGTGTGGCTTAGCGTTGAGACACCAATGTCGAATGTACGTTCGAGTGTCGTGCCGGAGGAGGTGGGGAGGCGATGGCGGTCTTAGACGATCTCGGTCACCCCGGCACGGACACGCCCAGCGAGGACTACGGCCGTCAGCCGCCGCAGGATCTCGCCGCTGAGCAGTCGGTGCTCGGCGGGATGCTGCTGAGCAAGGACGCCATCGCCGACGTGCTGGAAAAGCTGCGGCCCAGCGACTTTTACCGCCCAGCGCACCAAAACGTCTATGACGCCATCCTGGATCTCTACGGCCGCGGGGAGCCGGCCGACGCGGTGACGGTGGCCGCCGAGTTGGACCGCCGCGGCCTGCTGCGCCGCATCGGTGGCGCGCCCTACCTGCACACGTTGATCTCAACAGTCCCAACAGCAGCCAACGCCGGCTACTACGCGGGCATCGTCGCCGAGAAGGCGCTGCTGCGCCGGCTGGTGGAAGCCGGTACCCGGGTGGTGCAGTACGGCTACGCGGGTGCCGAGGGCTCCGATGTCGCCGAGGTCGTCGACCGCGCGCAGGCCGAGATCTACGACGTCACCGATCGGCGGCTTTCCGAGGACTTCGTCCCGCTGGAGGACCTGCTGCAGCCGACGATGGACGAGATCGACGCGATCGCCTCTGCCGGCGGGCTGGCCCGCGGGGTGCCGACCGGTTTCGCCGAGCTCGACGAGGTGACGAATGGCCTGCATCCGGGTCAGATGATCGTCGTCGCGGCACGGCCCGGTGTGGGCAAGGCGCTGGCGCTTGATACGCCGCTGCCGACGCCGAACGGCTGGACGACGATGGGCGACGTCGCCGTCGGTGATGAGCTGCTGGCCGCCGATGGGCAGCCCACGCGGGTGGTGGCCGTGACGGAAGTCATGCTGGGCAGACCGTGCTACCAGGTCGAATTCTCCGACGGCACAGTCATTGTCGCCGACGCCCTGCATCAGTGGCCGACGGGCTATGGCATCCGCACAACGACTCAATTGCGTTGTGGCCTGGACACCATCGCCGCGGCCGGGTCCATCGCGCGTTACGGGGAGCGCACCGGCGCTACGACGTTGATGGCCCCGGTGCTGCAGCTGGAATCCGTGCGGCGGGTCCGCAGTGTTCCGGTGCGCTGCGTGCAGGTGGACAATGCCGCGCATCTGTACCTGGCCGGCCGCGGCATGATCCCGACGCACAACTCGACGCTCGGACTGGATTTCCTGCGGTCGTGCTCGATCAAGAATCGGATGGCCAGCGTCATCTTCTCGCTGGAGATGAGCAAGTCCGAAATCGTGATGCGGTTACTGTCCGCCGAGGCCAAAATCAAGCTGGCCGATATGCGTTCGGGCCGGATGAATGACGACGACTGGACCCGGCTGGCGCGCCGGATGAGTGAAATCAGCGAGGCGCCACTGTATATCGATGACTCAGCGAATCTGACCATGATGGAGATCCGCGCCAAAGCGCGACGGCTGCGGCAGCGGGCCGATCTCCGGCTGATCGTGGTCGACTATCTGCAGCTGATGACCTCTGGTAAGAAGTTCGAGTCGCGGCAGCAGGAAGTGTCCGAATTCTCACGTAGCCTCAAGCTTTTGGCCAAGGAACTCGAGGTACCGGTAGTCGCGATGAGCCAGCTCAACCGCGGCCCCGAACAGCGCACCGACAAGAAGCCAATGCTATCTGACCTACGTGAATCCGGTGCAATTGAACAAGATAGTGATTTGGTGATTTTGCTGCACCGCCCGGACGCGTTCGAGCGCGATGATCCGCGTGGCGGCGAGGCAGATTTGATTTTAGCCAAGCATCGCAACGGCCCGACTAAGACCGTCACTGTCGCTCACCAGCTGCATCTGTCGCGCTTCGCCAACATGGCGCGGTAGGGAGTGTAGGTTCTCAAATCCCGTGCCCAATTCTCAAATGGAACGTCCACTCGATGTCCAATTGGACATCGAAGTGAGACGGATGACAGCGCCGGAAACGACAACTCACCGATCCTCGATGCGACCGACTATTTCATCGTTCACTGCTTTGGCCGCTCTGGGGTCCCAAGGGCACTGATCGGGTCCTTGGCACCGGCGGCAACGACAGACTGGCGCGTTAGCTTCTTCGTGCGCGGGTATTAAAGCTGGCGCTCTCGGCCACGTCGTCGGAGCAGCAGCTCTCAAGCCCTCGCGAGTGGAAACGGAGCTTGAGCACCTACAGTAGTTGAAGGTAGGAGTAATCGATGGTTGTAGGTTCTCATCCAACATGGCGGATTTCTCATCTTCGTGACATCGAAATGGCGGAAATGCCAAAAAGATAAGAATCTGGTTAGTTGCCTACGCTATTGGACTCATGAAAAAGGTTGTGCATCAGGGACGTTGCTGCGTGACTGTAGATCGCATAGGTCCGCTGAGCAGTCTCGTGTTTGGGTCAGATCCGACCCGCGCAGTTTGCAAAAATCCAGCCGTCCAGCATTCGTGGCGGCTGCAGGCGCAAGCAGCCGTCGCCGCCGAGTAGCCTGCCAAGACGCTATCTATGGCGCTCGGTCATTCATCGAGGCGGCCTGGCGCCACCGAGCGGTTACCGCAATCCCGGCCGACGACGTGGGCCCGCTGGCCAAGGTCGACCCAACACTCAAGGCGCGTAGGCATGCCGGTAACCGACGCCTGCACCACCAGTGGCAGTGATTCAACGAACGCAAAAAGAACCACGTCGTGGCCAACGTCGCGGTCGCCCGCGAGCTGGCCGGCTGGTGCTGGTCACTGGCCACATCGAACTGACCGCCGCCCCAACGGCTTGATCGGAGCCAGCCGGTCGGGGACCAGGTAGGCGCACTGGATCTGCGTTACAGCTAGGAGCCACAACGGTATTCGACAGATGACCGATGTGACGCCCGTCCTTAAGAGCAGCCACCCTTCGCGCCGAACCATCGTCTTGCGGTGACCAACCCGCGCATATCTGACACCACCGTTGTTGACCACCGACCGCCGCGTCACCGACTGACCACGATCAAGCGAAAGCCCCCCGACGCGTCACCCAATCCGAGCGGTCGTGCTCACAGGACGAATTATGGCGACCAACTTCAACCCACTGGGCGCAT